>NZ_JBTZBT010000009.1:0-1610 GCF_054880955.1 Stappia sp. ICDLI1TA098 | reverse complement strand
ATATCGATTATGTAATAAGTCAATTAAGACTAATGTACTCCGTAGAAAGGAGGTGTTCCATCCCCACGTTCTCGTAGGGATACCTTGTTACGACTTCACCCCAGTCATCAGTCCTGCCTTAGGCAATGGTCTCCGAAGTTAACTCACCGACTTTGGGCATTACCAACTCCCATGGTGCGACGGGCGGTGTGTACAAAACCCGAGAACGTATTCACCGTAGCGTAGCTGATCTACGATTACTAGCGATTCCGACTTCATGAAGTCGAGTTGCAGACTTCAATCCGAACTGAGATCGGTTTTTTGAGATTTGCTCCATGTCACCATATTGCTTCTCTTTGTACCGACCATTGTAGCACGTGTGTTGCCCCACTCGTAAGAGGCATGATGATTTGACGTCGTCCCCACCTTCCTCCTGGTTACCCAGGCAGTATCTCTAGAGTCCTTAACTTAATATTAGTAACTAAAGAAAAGGGTTGCGCTCGTTGCAGGACTTAACCTAACATCTCACGACACGAGCTGACGACAACCATGCACCATCTGTCATTCTGTTAACCTCCACTATATCTCTATAGCTTTGCAGAAGATGTCAAGAGTGGGTAAGGTTCTACGCGTAGCCATCAAATTAAACCACATGCTCCACCGCTTGTGCGGGTTCCCGTCAATTCCTTTAAGTTTCACTCTTGCGAGCATACTACTCAGGCGGATCATTTAACGCGTTAGCTGCGTTAGTGAAATTATTCCACCAACTAATGATCATCGTTTACGGCGTGGACTACCAGGGTATCTAATCCTGTTTGCTCCCCACGCTTTCGTCCCTTAGTGTCAATATATAACCAGTTAGCTGCCTTCGCCTATTGGTGTTCTTCCTAATATCTACGCATTCCACCGCTTCACTAGGAATTCCGCTAACCTCTTTATAATTCTATTTTGCCAGTATCCAAAGCGGACTGAAGTTGAGCTTCAGCATTTAACTCCAGACTTAGCAAAAAACCTACGGACGCTTTACGCCCAATAATTCCGGATAACGCTTGCGACCTATGTATTACCGCGGCTGCTGGCACATAGTTTGCCGTCGCTTTCTAATAAGGTACCGTCAAGATAAAATCATTTCCTATTCTATTTTTTCTTCCCTTATAACAGCAGTTTACATTCCGAAGAACTTCATCCTGCACGCTGTGTCGCTCCATCAAGCTTTCGCTCATTGTGGAAAATTCCTTACTGCTGCCTCCCGTAGGAGTCTGGGCCGTATCTCAGTCCCAGTGTGGCCGTACAGCCTCTCGGCCCGGCTAAACATCATCGTCTTGGTAGGCCATTACCCTACCAACTAACTAATGTTCCGCACCCCCATTTTTAAGTGAAGCTGTGAAGCTCCTTTCTATTACTCATCATGCGATAAATAACTATATCCGGTATTAGCTATTGTTTCCAATAGTTATCCCAGTCTTAAAGGTAGGTTAGGTACGTGTTACTCACCCATTCGCTACTGAATGTATTGCTACATCCCGTTCAACATGCATGTATTAGGCACACAGCGAGCGTTCATCCTGAGCTAGGATCAAACTCTCAAAAAATTGCGTGTTTAATAAATTGGTTTTGTTTTAATTTTAGAT
>NZ_JBTZBT010000008.1:0-2992 GCF_054880955.1 Stappia sp. ICDLI1TA098 | reverse complement strand
ATAGCAATAATATTTAGTATTAAAATATCTTAAGAATACTAACATTTTAAATTTTTGAATATATTAGTATTGGTCAGCTGAATGTATTACTACACTTACACTTCCAACCTATCAACCTCGTAGTCTACAAGGAATTTCATAAGGAATACTCATCTTTGAGGAAGCTTCCCGCTTAGATGCTTTCAGCGGTTATCTTTTCCGTACTTAGCTACCCAGCTGTGCCTTTGGCAAGACAACTGGAACACCAGCGGTACGTCCACTCCGGTCCTCTCGTACTAAGAGCAGCTCTCATCAATATTCCAACGCCCACATCAGATAGAGACCGAACTGTCTCACGACGTTCTGAACCCAGCTCACGTACCGCTTTAATTGGCGAACAGCCAAACCCTTGGAACCGACTCCAGCTCCAGGATGCGATGAGCCGACATCGAGGTGCCAAACCTTCCCGTCGATGTGATCTCTTGGGGAAGATTAGCCTGTTATCCCCGGGGTAGCTTTTATCCGTTGAGCGACGGCCATTCCACAATGTACCGCCGGATCACTAAGTCCTGCTTTCGCACCTGCTCGACTTGTAAGTCTTGCAGTCAACCACACTTTTACCTTTGTGCTCTGCATATGGTTTCTGACCATATTGAGTGTAGCTTTGAACGCCTCCGTTACTCTTTAGGAGGCGACCGCCCCAGTCAAACTACCCACCACGCACTGTCTCCTTCCCAGATAAGGGGAACGGGTTAGAAAATCAATTTAGCAAGGGTGGTATTTCAAGGTTGACTCCACTAGAACTAGCGTCCCAGCTTCAAAGTCTCCCACCTATCCTACACATGCTAAACCAATTTTCAATACGAAGTTATAGTAAAGCTCCACGGGGGCTTTTCGTCTTGATGCGGGTAACCAGCGTTTTCACTGGTACCATAATTTCACCGAGTCCAATGTTGAGACAGTAGGGAGATCATTGCGCCTTTCGTGCAGGTCAATAATTAGTTGACAAGGAATTTCGCTACCTTAGGACCGTTATTGTTACGGCCGCCGTTCACCCGGGCTTCACTTTAATGCTTTGCGTAAGCTAACATCTCCGTTTAACCTTCGGGCACTGGGCAGGCTTCACCCTCTATACGTCGTTTTACAACTTAGCAGAGAGCTGTGTTTTTGATAAACAGTTGCCCCCCCTATTTTCTGTGGCCTATTAAAAATAGGCGCCCCTTCTCGCGAACTTACGGGGTTATTTTGCAGAGTTCCTTAACATTGGTTTTCTCGCTCGCCTTAGAATACTCATCTTGGGAACGTGTGTTCGTTCTCGGTACAGGTTGATAAAAAATTAACACTAGAAGCTTTTCTTGGAAACATGAAATCATTCAATTCGTTACTCGACCGAAGTCTTCACTATGCATCACAACTCAAGATTATGCTATACAGATTTGCCTATATAACTCTCTTGTTGCTTACCCCACAATCCAGTAAGTGGTAGAACTATCCTTTTTCGTCACTCCATCATTCTTTTACCAAGTACAGGAATATTAACCTGTTGTCCATCGACTATGCATTTCTGCCTCATCTTAGGCCCTGACTAACCCTGGGTGGACGAACCTTGCCCAGGAAACCTTTCCCAATAGGCGTCGAAGATTCTCACTTCGAATCGTTACTCATGCCGGCATTCTCACTTTTAATCTCTCCACCAGTCCTCACGGTCTGACTTCAACGAAATTAAAACGCTCTCCTAACGCACATAATGTGCCCGTAGCTTCGGTATTGTGTTTGAGTCCCGTTACATTATTGGCGCAAGATCTCTTGACTAGTGAGCAATTACGCACTCTTTAAAAGGTGGCTGCTTCTAAGCCAACTTCCTAGTTGTTTATGAAATCTCACAACCTTTCTCACTTAACACAATTTTGGGACCTTAGCTGACGATCTGGGTTGTTTCCCTCGCGAGCGTGGACGTTATCACCCACGTTCCGACTGCATAGCTTAATTTTAATGGTATTCGGAGTTTGATTATAGTCAGTACAGCTAGATGCCGCCATTCCACATTCAGTGCTCTACCCCCATTAAACAATACTATACGCTAGCCCTAAAGCTATTTCGAAGAGAACCAGCTATCTCCAGGTTCGATTGGAATTTCACCGCTATCCACAAGTCATCCGGGCACTTTTTAGCGTACTACGGTTCGGTCCTCCACTTAGTTTTACCTAAGCTTCAACCTGCTCATGGATAGATCACCTGGTTTCGGGTATATGCCAATATACTAAAGTCGCCCTATTCAGACTCGGTTTCCCTACGGCTCCGCTTTTTTCTGCTTAACCTTGCATATTAACATAACTCGCCGGCCCATACTGCAAGATGTACGCCATCACACTTTAACGTGCTCTGACTACTTGTAAGTAAATGGTTTCAGAATCTATTTCACTCCCCTCTCGGGGTTCTTTTCACCTTTCCCTCACGGTACTAGTTCACTATCGGTGTCTGATTAGTATTTAGCCTTACCGGGTGGTCCCGGCAGATTCAGACAGGGTTTCACGTGCCCCGCCCTACTCAGGATACATCTATGAGATTTTATGATTTCGTATACAGGAATATCACCTTCTATGTTGAAGCTTTCCAACTTCTTCTACTATCATAAAATTTTGTAACTCAATGTAAGATGTCCTACAACCCCTTTTTACAGGTTTGGGCTCTTTCGCTTTCGCTCGCCACTACTGACGAAATCATTATTTATTTTCTTTTCCTGTTGCTACTAAGATGTTTCAATTCGCAACGTGTCTCGCTAATTTGACTATGGATTCATCAAAATGCAACTGAGGTTTGCTCAGTTAGGTTACCCCATTCGGAAATCTCCGTATCATAGTTTATTTCCAACTCCACGAAGCTTATCGCAGGTAATCGCGTCCTTCATCGACTTTCAGACCCAAGGCATCCACCAAATACTCTTACGCCATCACACTTTAACGTGCTCTGACTACTTGTAAGTAAATGGTTTCAGAATCTATTTCACTCCCCT
>NZ_JBTZBT010000007.1:2500-5679 GCF_054880955.1 Stappia sp. ICDLI1TA098 | reverse complement strand
CATAGACATTCGATTGCGTTTTGCGGGCCTGGCGGCGACCGACTCTCCCACGTCTTAAGACGCAGTACCATTGGCGCTGGGGCGTTTCACTTCCGAGTTCGGGATGGGATCGGGTGTTTGGTTCCCCGCCATAGCCACCAGGCCGGCAGAACGCAATTGAATTGAATACTGGTCTTTATGTTTTCGCATATTGCGACGGATGGGCATTGAGTAATGAGAGTGATCAAGCCTATCGAGCTATTAGTACCGGTAAGCTTCACGCATTGCTGCGCGTCCACACCCGGCCTATCAACGTGGTGGTCTTCCACGGCTCTCAAGGGAGAACTGGTTTTGAGGCTGGTTTCCCGCTTAGATGCCTTCAGCGGTTATCCATTCCGTACATAGCTACCCTGCTATGCCGCTGGCGCGACAACAGGTCCACCAGAGGTACGTCCATCCCGGTCCTCTCGTACTAGGGACAGATCCTCTCAATTCTCCTACACCCACGGCAGATAGGGACCGAACTGTCTCGCGACGTTCTGAACCCAGCTCACGTACCACTTTAATCGGCGAACAGCCGAACCCTTGGGACCTGCTCCAGCCCCAGGATGTGATGAGCCGACATCGAGGTGCCAAACGATTCCGTCGATATGGACTCTTGGGAATCATCAGCCTGTTATCCCCGGCGTACCTTTTATCCGTTGAGCGATGGCCCTTCCACGAGGGACCACCGGATCACTATGACCGACTTTCGTCTCTGCTCGACTTGTCAGTCTCGCAGTCAGGCGGGCTTATGCCATTGCACTCGACGACCGATTTCCGACCGGTCTGAGCCCACCATCGCGCGCCTCCGTTACCATTTGGGAGGCGACCGCCCCAGTCAAACTACCCGCCACACACGGTCCCGGACGTTGTTGCGTCGCGGTTAGACATCCATGACGACAAGGGTGGTATTTCAAGGTTGGCTCCACAGGAGCTGGCGCTCCTGCTTCGACGCCTACCACCTATCCTACACATGTCGACACGAATGCCAGTGTGAAGCTGTAGTAAAGGTGCACGGGGTCTTTCCGTCTGACCGCAGGAACCCCGCATCTTCACGGGGAATTCAATTTCACTGAGTCTGTGCTGGAGACAGCGGGGAAGTCGTTACGCCATTCGTGCAGGTCGGAACTTACCCGACAAGGAATTTCGCTACCTTAGGACCGTTATAGTTACGGCCGCCGTTTACCGGGGCTTCAATTCGGTGCTTGCACACCTCCTCTTAACCTTCCGGCACCGGGCAGGCGTCAGACCCTATACGTCGCCTTGCGGCTTCGCAGAGCCCTGTGTTTTTGATAAACAGTCGCCACCCCCTGGTCTGTGCCCCCCGAACCTGGTTGCCCAAGCCCGGGGCTCCCTTCTCGCGAACTTACGGGAGCAATTTGCCGAGTTCCTTCAGCACAGTTCTCTCAAGCGCCTTGGTATGCTCTACCAGTCCACCTGTGTCGGTTTCGGGTACGGTCTATAAGCGGGGGCTATTTCCTGGGACACCTTCACCGCATCCCCAATCCAGTAAGGGGATACGATACACGGCATCCGTCACCACCCGCAGGCTGCAGAATATTAACTGCATTCCCATCGACTACGCCTTTCGGCCTCGCCTTAGGGGCCGGCTAACCCTGCGCCGATTAGCGTTGCGCAGGAACCCTTGGACTTTCGGCGAGGGGGTCTCTCACCCCCTTTATCGTTACTCATGTCAGCATTCGCACTTCCGATACCTCCAGGAGCCCTCACGGGTCTCCCTTCGCAGGCCTACGGAACGCTCCGCTACCGCTTAGCTTACGCTAAGCCCGCAGTTTCGGTACATGGCTTGAGCCCCGTTACATTATCGGCGCGGGACCCCTTGTTTAGACCAGTGAGCTGTTACGCTTTCTTTAAATGATGGCTGCTTCTAAGCCAACATCCTGGTTGTTTTGGGAGTCCTACATCCTTTGCCACTTAGCCATGATTTAGGGACCTTAACTGGCGGTCAGGGTTGTTTCCCTCTCCACAATGGACGTTAGCACCCACTGTGTGTCTGCCGGATAGTACTTCTCGGTATTCGGAGTTTGGTTAGGATCAGTAAGACGGTGAGTCCCCATAGCCCATCCAGTGCTCTACCCCCGAGAGTATTCGTCCGACGCTCTACCTAAATAGATTTCGCGGAGAACCAGCTATTTCCGAGTTTGATTGGCCTTTCACCCCTAACCACAACTCATCCCCGACTTTTTCAACAGGCGTGGGTTCGGTCCTCCAGTGCGTGTTACCGCACCTTCAACCTGGTCATGGCTAGATCACTCGGTTTCGGGTCTAATCCGACATACTAAATCGCCCTATTCAGACTCGCTTTCGCTGCGCCTACACCTTCCGGCTTAAGCTTGCATGTCAAATTAAGTCGCTGACCCATTATACAAAAGGTACGCCGTCAGGCTTGCGCCCTCCGACTGTTTGTAAGCGTCCGGTTTCAGGATCTGTTTCACTCCCCTCGTCGGGGTGCTTTTCACCTTTCCCTCACGGTACTTGTTCGCTATCGGTCGACAAGGAGTACTTAGGCTTGGAGGGTGGTCCCCCCATGTTCAGACAGGATTTCACGTGTCCCGCCCTACTCGAGGACTCATGCTCTTTCTACCCGTACGGGACTATCACCCGCTATGGTCCGACTTTCCAGACGGTTCCGGTTCTTAAGCACAAGCCACTGGCCTGGTCCGCGTTCGCTCGCCACTACTAGCGGAGTCTCTGTTGATGTCCTTTCCTCCGGGTACTGAGATGTTTCAGTTCCCCGGGTTTGCCCCCTTGCGGGTACTCCTTACGGAGTGGGTTTCCCCATTCGGAAATCCGCGGATCAAAGCTTATTCGCAGCTCCCCACGGCTTATCGCAGCGTATCACGTCCTTCATCGCCTCTTGTCGCCAAGGCATCCACCGAACGCCCTTAAGACACTTGATCACTCTCATTATCAATGCCCATCCAGATCAACCCGAGGGCCGATCAAAGCATTGAATTTATAAGACCAGTATTCACGAGATCTTGTCCTGCGATAGCGCGCGGTCAGCAGCGCCCCGGGGTCGAACCCCGCACATCCAAGGAACCAGTCGCTTCCGATTAAAAACCGGAAGGGATGACTGATCGCCGGCAAGCAACGGACGCGTGCAAGTCCAATGGACCAACGCACGTCCAGCTCCC
>NZ_JBTZBT010000006.1:0-13849 GCF_054880955.1 Stappia sp. ICDLI1TA098 | reverse complement strand
CAATCGCATATACAGGCAAGATCAGGGCAAACGGCAACCACCGCCATTTGCGCCTTGTGGCCTTGAGCCGAAAGCGCAAATCGTCTGGTAAGTTCTTGTCTAGGTAAATCCCGCGCGGATAGAGGCGGGGTTTGACATCCCTACTGCGGTTGAGATTGATCTTTCTGCTGAAAAGATCAGCTTTCGCAGCTTTTGGCTCAGGGGAGTTGACCTCGCTCTTTGCTGCGGGAGTGTCGCGCGCTGCGTCGTTCGGAAACCAAAACCATCCAAGCTGGGGGATTTTCCGCGAGATATAGATCGCCAACGCAATCATGCCGACGAAAACGATCAGAAACACTGGCAGAGAAAATATTCTCATCCGCGCTTCCCAACTCATGCGGATGCTGTCGATGAGCGAGAAAAAGGTAAACCAGGCCAACCCTGAGACCACAAGGATTCCGATAACTACAGCGACTTTTTGGAGTGTGTTCGTTTTGAAAAATTCGGTCAGTTTTTCCATCATTCGGATGGCCTCACATTGCTAAAAGACGGATCGAAATAGGGGAGCCGATCAAGGAATATCGGATCGGCTCCGGGGTAAATGATGAGCTGGTGTCCCGATTGGCGGGAGAAGTAATAGGCAACCTCATCCGGCGTCAGAAGCGGGCTGGATTGAATGCTTTTTGACTCACCGGTGTATCCGCCTGCCGCCTGCGCCATGCTGATCTCGCCCCGCGAAATCGACAACATTGATGACGTGCCGAGGCGATCGGAAACATATTTCAGGGATGTTAGGTCATTGAGTCCGAACGTCTGAAAGATCGAGGCGTTACCGAGGAACGTTTCCCATCGATCGCCGTAGATATGCTTGAGCTGCGCCAAATCCTGCCAGATTGACCAGAGCCGAACCCCATATCCGGCGACCAGGCCCGCCGCCGTTTCCAGGGCTTTCATGTGACCCAGCACGTGCATTTCATCCAAGATCATAAGAGCGGGGGTGTCTGGGACGTTTTTGCCCTGCTCGATCGCTCCCAACAGGCGATTGATGAACAGGCGGAAAAACCGGAAATGCCGGTGCAGACGTGCGGCCGGAAGGCACAGATAAACAGAGGTTTTGCCGTTCTTCCAGTCGGTCAGATTCGGCGAGCGGCTTTCGCCGGTAAGCGTCGCCGCCATCGGCGGCGACGCCAAAAATGCAATATGCTGGCGGATGTGACTAAGCACACCGCTCCGCTCGCGATCGCTCATGCTGGAAAGAGCGGATGCAGCCTCATGCGGGACGCCGTGCGCGATCGGGGGCTCCGTATCTTCTGGCGGATGTATCATTCCGGCCAGTTGCATTTCAAACGGGCCGACTTCGCCGTCCCCGCCGGACGGCAAAAACAAGAGCCGCCGCACCTCGTTGAGATCTCGGGTTTTTACATCCGTTGATGCGGCGACCCAGGCAATGTATCCGCGCAGCACAAGGCGGGCGGATGCATTCCAATGGTCGTTTTCTTTGCTCGGTTCAGCAACGACGAGCGCGTCAGCAATGGCGTCGCACTCGTCGATGAAATCATCACTGGCCGGATCAAGATCGGAGAGCGGGTTAAACCCGGCCCGATATTCATCCGCAACCTCGGCCGTTTTGAATGGATCAATGACAAAGACGTCATGCCCCATTCCGCCGTCGGCCAGCCTTCGACCTTTGCCGCGCCTCTCGGCCGATTCAGTTGCGTTCTCTCCTTTCGGATCGATGACGAGAACCGAGCCTGGATAGAGCAGGAGGTTCGGCAAAATCGCTGCCACCCCTTTGCCTGCGCGTGAACCTGCGATTGTCAGCAGATGCCGGTTATCCTCGATGCCAATGCGTCTGCCGCCGGACGTTCCAAGGAATATCTTGCCTGTCCGGTAGGTCCAAAAATCGGAATCCTGCAAAATAGCAGGATGCATCCATAGAGCGCGTGGCGCTGTTCCAGTCGCTTCGTGCGAACCTGGTAGCCCGCGTGGCAGATCATCAAAAATCATTGTTCCCCTGCCACATCTCTTGATGCGTTCATGCCCCTGGTTACAATCCACGATAATAAACTTTATGTTAAACATAAAGGGTGATACTGAATGTAGAGCGCACTTTTGGGTTTTGTCCCAAAACCCGTGCGCTACGGCCCATTTATCATGGGCCTCCGAGGTGTCCATGTGATCCGTCGATGACCCCATGAACACGTCGCCGGTTTCTTCGCCAGCAATGATGGCGCTACGAAACAGGCTCCAAATGGCGGGGTTAAACCCCGCGCGGGAAAATCGTTTCCCGTACCCACGACCAGGGGTCAGCGCCCCTGGACGCGCATTCTGCGGCTGGCGCCGTTCATGGAAACAGTGGTTTCCATCAATGACGCCATTCGCGTTTCAGCCGTGCTCTAAGGATCGGTGGAAGGCGAAGGCGGCTTTGCTTTGAAAAAATGGCCTGTCTGGCGTTCGATTTGATCCCCGAACAACAGCAGGTTGATCCTCATTTTTTCGGGCCACGCACTCGCTTACCGTGACCATGGCGCGCGGCGGATGTGAACGATAGTTCGCAACCAACGCACGGAGGTCATCGAGGCATGGCGATCTACTCGCTCAACCTCAAAAGCATAGGTCGATCGACGCACGCGGCCGGCACAGCCGGCGCGCATTTGCGTTATATCGCGAGACCAGATGCGCAACCTGAACTAATGGCACATCAGATGCCAACAGAACCAGCTCAGGCTCGCACCTGGATGAACCGGGCGGAGCAGATCGATCGCGTAAATGCACGGGTGATAGACAAGGTGAGGATTGCCTTGCCCCGTGAGCTCACGCCCGAGCAGCGCATCCAGCTTGTTCAGGATTTCGCCCGTGATTTGACCGGCAATCGTGTGCCCTGGTTCGCCGCCATTCATGCCGCCGGTAAGGATGCCCACAATCCGCATTGCCACCTGGTCATACGGGATCGCGATATTGAAACCGGAAAGCGCGTCTTGCGTCTTTCCGATTCAAAGCGTGATCGCGCCAAAGCCGGAATGGAGCCAAGTGCTGCTGAATGGGTTCGCGCCAAATGGGAAGATCATGCCAATAAAGCCCTTGAGCAGGCAGGGCATGAGGCCCGCATTGATCGGCGGACGCTTGAAGCCCAAGGGATTGAACGCGAGCCGACGATTCATATTGGACCGCAAGCGCAACACGTCGAAAACTTTGTTGAGCGCCCACAATCGAAGATCATTGAAACGGGTAACGGCAGAACCATCGATTATCCAATGATCGATGCTGGCCGTACCCGTCAGGAAAGAAACGCCGAGATCATCAATTTCAATCTTGAGAAGGCGGCGCGCTCACCGGATTTCCGCACGCGGGAAACCGCCAAATTCGAACGCGAGCAACGCACCCTTGATCGCGTTTTGGAAAACCGTCTGATCGCGGAGGCTCGCCGTCGAACACTGGAAAGCCGGAGGCTGAAATCACAAATCCGAGCCGACCTGTCAGATGTGCGAGAGAATTACCGTGACGAAAAACAGGCCATGCGGGATGCCCTTCGTGATGATTGGAAACAGAAGCGTTCGACGCTGACTGCCAGACACCAAGCCGAGCGCATCGATACTGAGAAAAGTCACAATCGCTTCACAGCCAGGATCATGCGGGTGATCGATATCACGGGGCAGACGCGACAGCGGCAAAATGCGGAAATGGAAGATCTGAAAAGTCGGCATAAAGCCGAGCGCGTCGAACTGGTGCAAACGCACAGAAGCAACCGATCCATCCATTCAGCGGCTGTTGAAGGCCGTTACGCTTGCATGAAAGACGAAGTGAAAAATCACTACCGTGCCGACATTTTAGAAATGCGTGAGCGTCATAAGTCGGCAGACTTGCAGGCAGAGGCTTTGAGGCAGAGCCGCGCCACCGAGCGCGAGCAGGCGGAACGTCGTCTCGATTCGCAAATCAGAATGGCAGAGAAAATCGCGCGGGACAGGAGCAAAAGCCGTGATCGGGATCGTGGTCCGTCATTAGGTTGAATGTCAGCTTTGCCAGGCGCTATTAAAGTACATCCACAAAACCACATTTGTGGGTAAGTGTGCCGCGTTTAGAGCTTGTCGATGTGTTCGCTATCGGCTTCTTTGTCCGTTTTGCGCCACTGAATAGGTCGGTGGAATCTTTTGCCTCTTCCCCTTTTGTCGTTTCCCTCATGCGAGGTGTGCCCTGTCGTTTGACAGACCGCGCATCCGTCGCAAGAGCCTGCCCGCACCACTGGCAAGCCACCGTGTTGGCATCTGTGCGCCGTCCACCTATGCGGCCCGTCTTTCTCCGCCGTGCCCAATGAGGGGCAAACAACAAAAGGAGAAAAGACAATGAAATTACTCACCAAAGCCCAATTCGACCAACTGATGGAGAATGGTCGCCGACAAGAACCCATGCGGGGAACACCCCAAGAGATCGACTTCCTGCCCGTTGTGAAGCTCTTCAACCCTTGCGGTGCGGGAACGTGGCTTTTGACCGAGATTGACCCTGAGAATCCGGATATCGCTTTCGGTCTCTGCGATCTGGGCTATCCCGAGCTCGGCAGCGTTTCCCTTGAGGAGCTGCAATCTGTCAGCCTTCCCTTTGGCCTATCGATCGAGCGTGACCGGCATTGGACTGCATCCAAGCCGCTCAGTGCCTACGCGGTTGAGGCGCGCGCAGCGGGGAGGATCGTTGCATGAGCCACGTTTACGAAACATACCCCGCTACATGGCGGGGTATTCCCCTCGAAATTCGCTATTGCGCGACCTGGTGCGGCCAGATGGACGGAATCGCGTTTGCTCATCTTGAGATCGAGAGCGATACCCGCCAAGCTTTGCCGGTCACGGAAACCGGGTACAAATCCCATTTCCCACCGGTTACGCACATCGCAAAATACGGTGGCCCTGTCGCCTTCGTGATGGCTTGGCTCGATGCGGCCGCGCAGTCGGCCGCGTGGCATGAGCGTGAACGCCAATCTCGTCAGCTATCCCTTTTCTGATGCAGCCTTGATCGCTCGATACAAGGTCGAGCGATCAACGCCCAGGGATCGCGCCACAGTCGAAGCCCGTTCGCCACTATCAATCAGCGTACGCGCGTGCTTGATCTGTGATGCTGTGAGACGGGCAGGCCGCCCAAGCCGAACCCCTCGTTTGCGTGCGGCCTGTAAACCGGCCTGCGTGCGCTCGACGATCAGGGATCGCTCAAATTCGGCCAATGCGCCCATGATGTGAAACGTCAGCCGACCTTGTGCCGTTGTCGTGTCGATGCCTTCGGTCAGGCTAACCAGGTGCGCGCCCTTGTCTTCGAGATCCCGCACCGTTCCGATCAAATGCGGGAGCGACCGTCCAAGACGATCGAGCCGCCAAACAGTGAGAACGTCGCCGGGCGCGAGCGACCGCATCAGCTTTGCCAACTGCGGCCGTTTCTCCGATGCGCCGGAGGCCGTTTCGGTCACGATCGTTTCACATCCCGCCGCCGTCAGCGCGTTGCGTTGTGCGTCTGGATTCTGGTCGATCGTGGAAACGCGAGCATATCCGATTTTCATGCGGATATTTTGCGACAAGATTTTGCAACGCCCAAGTGTTTGATTCTATTCATCCACAAGCAGCGTTGCAAAAAGGATCATATATGCAACGGCTTCAGCCACGTCATCGTGACTAGCTCGGAGATAAGAAGAAATTTCTGGCCTCTAGCAATCCACCCTCGGCGCCGGAAATGGCATTCTGATAGTTCGTTTCAGCACTTCGCAGCTGATCCGACAGCTTCTTTTGCTTTGCGATGTTACCATTCAACGTGTCCACATAAATGCGGTCGACATCTTCAGGGGTGAGTTCGATCAAGCCCGTCGAGCCGGTATAAAGGCGATTAATTTGCACAGCACCGCCGCCGGCTCGTAGGTAGTCGGCCAGATAATAGGGATCGACTTGTGTTAAATCCGGACGGATTATGGTCACGTGTCCATCTGCTACCCCAGGAATATCCAAATCGTAAACGCCGACCTTGCCGAGCGTTCCTGTTCCAGTTGAAGCAATTAGAACGTCACCCTTTTGAAGCGATACTGCTTCCATTTCTTCAAACACGTCCTTTTCAATGAAGTCCTCGCTCGGGATAACCATGCCATATCGTGTGATTGAAGTTCCCGCTTTGATGACGGCAGCATATCCGTCTACATCACCCACATAGGAATCTGACTTAGGGCTCGAACCACGCTTTGTTTTCAAAATATTGATTGTATTGAGAGTAACCGCCCCATTTTGCTTAATGGAGTTGATTACCTCGATAGCTTTTGGATTCCAATATTTTAAATCTAGGCGGAAGCTATTATCGGCTCTAAAAGCGGAAACTGGGATGTCGAAAGCTTCCCAGGCCTCACCGCTTCTCTCGCCTTTGCCTCGGTTTCCGAGTGCTTTCTCTTCCACTTCCTTCAGCAATCTGGATAGATTAAAGCCGCGAATTGGCTCGCCTGAGCCGTAATAGCCAAGCGATTTTAGGTCTATAAAGGTGACGTCATATTCTTCGTTGAGGTCAGGGTCTGGATTTTCCCGTTTCTCCAAAAGCAAAACGCTTGAGCGGACATTGATCTTGTTGGGTTTGAAAGTGTCGTCAGGTAATCTGGCGACAGCTCGGACGCGCGCATTCTCAAAAATCCACCTTCTCAAATTTTGAGAAGAAGCTGTGTTCAAAAGACCGTCATCAATAACGGTACAAATGTCCCCATTTGGCTTAGTCGCCAACAGCATCTTCTGCAGGAAGAGCTGCTGTCCCTTAGCTAGTTTTAGAGGGTAGTCCTTCCAATCAGAGCTTGAGAGAGAGGCTGTTTCGGATGTGCCGAATGGGGGGTTAGCGATGATGATATCGCAGTCCGGCGCATCTACAGACCAGTTCTGAGAGCTCTTTGATAAGCTGTCTTCTGCCCTGATGTTCGTGTGACCATCACCGGCAATAATCATGTTCATTTTTGCAGAGCTTGCGACGCCTTCATTTGCATCCGAGCCGTAAAACGTGGTTGATTTTATTTTTGTACAAAGCTTCTCATAGGCACTTTGGCTCAGTATTTTATCTTCTTTGGCTTTGGCTGCAAATGAAAGTGCTTTCTGCATAAAAAAGACGAGAAATCCGCCTGTTCCACAGGCAGGATCGAGAACTTTCACATTGTCACCGCTTAGGAGAGAGCCGAATATTTTTTTCCGGCCGATCAAAACGCTTGCTAACTGCACGACAGGGCGCGGAGTAAAGTACTGACCGAGCTTCTTACCTTTCAGGGTTGCTCGGACGAAATACTCAAATGCTGCCCCTTTTGAATCCAGGCTGCTATCATGGAAGCTGACAGCTGCAAGCTCCGATACGATGTATCTAAATGTCTTCGCATTCCGCAAGTTGAGCCGGTCTCCGATTACTTCACCGAACGGTGTCTTATCTCGGATGGTGCGGATCATTTGTTCAACTGAATCGCGGACTTGGTCTGCTTCCGATTCAGGACGTACCGCCAACTCATGAAAGCGATATGAATATGGCAACATGAAATCGGACGTATCTGATTTTTCTTCGAGCAGCTTCAGAAATAGCAGCCTCGAGAAGTCGTCAAATGCCGTTTCTTCGTTTTTCTCTATCTTTCGAATGGCACTATGACACCTTGCAAACAGGGCGTTTAATTGCTTAAGCGGCAGACCTGGACGAAACGGCAGGCTTTTCGCACCGTCGCCCAAAGGCAAATCAGTAGCATTTGGATTAGCTTTCAGCGCCCTAATCACGTGAGGGAGTTGGTCTTTGTTCGGGATTTTTTCGCTAAGAGCCCCGTCCCACCGAATGGGCTGGCCATTCTTGGTATTGAAGGCGCGAATGTCCTTCCCGTTTGTGACAATCACGAACGGCACAGCATTAGCAAGACCATAATCGATCGCCTGCTTTGCATCTTTTGCTGTTAGATTTTTAGAGCTTCTTTTGGCTTCAATCAAAAATTGAGGCTTGCTTTTCCCGCAGGTCACCAGGAGATCAACGTACCCTTTTGTGTATCTTTCGGGATGTTTTGTCGCTGTTTCGAAATCGATATCAGCGGCGGAATCATAGCCGCGCCGCGCCAGATAGGGCAAAATGCGCTTAATGACGGTGTCGGTTTCAGAGTGCATCGCCATGGTTTACCTAAGTCTGCTCTTCACAAAAATACCCACATTTGTTGTTTTGTTCATTTGCGGGTTATACCCGCTTCGGCTTCCAGCTCTTGCGTCCGTTGCTCGATAAAGGCGTGAAGCTCCGTCACCATTTTGCGGCCGGTCGCACTGCACGCCGTTTTAAAGCGCGTGTGCATACTCTCCGGCAGATCGAGGCTTAGACGCTTCGAAGGTTCGGCAACAGTCTTCTCCGGCGGCTTGGTGGCCTTGTCGTGCCCTGCCCCGCCCCGCTCGAAAGCCAGAATTTGGTCATCGGTTGGCTGTTTGGGCTTCGGCGCTGCCGTAAACGTCTTCTTCGACATGGCGTTCTATCTCTTTCGTTAATTCCTCGATCTCCCGTGATGCAGTCGCTCCCGCTGCCCATTCAAAGATCGTTTGTCCCATCGTCAGGCTTTCCGCAAAGGCCACGCGTTGCTCAATATCGGCATTCAGGATCGGAATGCCGGTGCTTGCGGCCATGTTGCGAATGTCGCGCCCGATAACCGTATTCCCAATTTTGCGGGAAACCACAAACCCACATTTAAGGGAAGGCTTGAATTCCTGCGCCTCACGCACCTGTTTGACGGTCAGATCAGACGCCCAGGTCGAGAGGCCGGACGGCTCGATCGGCAGAGCAACGAAATCGGATGCGACAATGCAGGATCGTGCGATCTCTTCCGCATGAGGTGGCCCGTCGATCACGGTATGGGTGTAGTCGGCCGCCAGCTTCAAAGCATCGCGTGCCATGTTGGCACGTGCCAGGCTTACGACCTGAAACGGCGATTCCTCACGCAGGCTCGCCCAGGTCGAGGCCGAACCCTGTTTGTCGGCATCGATCAGCAAAACGCGGTTGCCTTGTTTGGCAAGGCACGCCGCGACGTTGATCGAGAGGGTGGTTTTGCCGACACCGCCCTTTTGATTGAGGAATGAAATAATCATGCCGAAAGAGTATGCGATTCATACAAATGAGCAAATGGAAAAATCACCATAACCACAAACCCACATTTGTGGTTATTGAGCGCGACCGTTCTTCTCGACGTATTTCTTGACGAAACCTATAAAAGATCCGTCGGGGTTTTCAGGAACGGCTTGCTTACGCATCAGGAAGTCACGCCACACACCTTCCAGGAAATAAATGTCATACCCGCCCGCGAATTTGCGGGCGACCTCTGTCGTGGATGGCTTGAGCATCACCTTGTCGATCGCACTCGGTGTCTCCGGCTCGCAATAGGTTTCCGTGAAATCCCTGCGCGGCCGGATGACGATCAAGTCGTCTGTCATCTCGAAATCATAATCGGGAATATGCTGGTGCTGCCGGTTATCCTCGATGATCGCTCTGAGCATTCGGCGGAACTCTTTGAGGGTTGAGCTTGACCCCGTGCGGTGATGGATCGTCTCAAGCCGCAAATGCCATTTTGTGCTCTGGCCGCACATCTTCCGCGCCAGCTCGTACAAACGGCGCTCTAGTGGCTTGCGGAGGCGGAAATAGTCGCGGGAGATCGTGAGAATGTCGCCGGCCTTTTCATGTATGGCATTGAACACCCAATCGGAGAGGGTGATTTCAATCGCCTGCATTCGGCCGTCGCGCGTTTCCTTGATCGTCTTCGCACTGTCGATAAAGCTGAACACCTCCCAGAGTTCTTTTCCACCCGAGGTGATGTTGGTTTCAATCTGGGTGGCTTGGAGGCGACGCAAAGCGTCTTTGAAGAGCTTATAGCCTCGTTTGCTTGTTTGACGATTCGTCACTTTCAGCAGGTCATGGGCGTTAAAGCGCAATGTTCGATGCACCTGTTTGCCCGCATTCAGACGCGCCATGCACTGCGATATGCAGTAGATCAAAATATCGCGGTCATGCACCGTTGCCAGGCCAAGCGGTGAGGGGGAGAGGCGTAAAAAGCGATCCCCGTTCTTATACGAACGTTCGCTGTAATCCGGCTTTGTCGAGAGCGTGAAAAGCGGATGCTCCATCGAGGCCGTGTCGGACTTTGGCGCAGCGTCGAAGATGTCGCAGATAAAAAAATCCGGCTCCGGATGGCGATCGGGAAGCAGGGGAGAGCGCTCGGAGCGTGAATCGTCTAAGGCTAGCTCATTCGTCATTTCACACACCAGTTTCGTCATTTCACACACCCTGTCAAATGCTTTCGTCACTTCACACACCAAAGCACCATTAAATGTGTATTTGTGGTTATGTGGGTTAATGTGGATAAGTTGGCGAATTGAATTCGGCACTCTACACACCGGGATTCGGCACTCTACACACCGGGATTCGGCACTCTACACACCAAAAAGATTATAAAAACTCATTTTTTCGTTATTTTTCAATGCGCTATTGATTGGACAAAAATCGGAAACACGATTCAAAACACATATAAAACACATAGGCGCTTTGCGCCTTTTGGCTTGCCCTTCGGGCTGCGCTTAAAATCGGAATCCGCCTAACGGCGGATACTCTAGCGGTAAATCGCCCTGCAAAGCGGGGCGATTTGAATTTCCACTCTCGGTTCGCTCATACTCACCAAAGATCAGGGGCGGATTTCCCTTAAACCTCCCCGCCGTCCTCTTCTCGCTCCCCATGCCACCAGTCAGCCAGCCCCGACAAGGGACGCTTCGCTCAAGCCCTTGTCCGGCCTGTCCGTCTGTCGGCTTTTTATGGGGGCGAGGACGGCTCCGAAGATCAGGGAAATTCAAAAGCCACAGATCAACAAAACCACATTTGTGGTTTTGTTGATCTCCTGAATAGACGCTTTCAGTCCGCCATTGGTTCGAGGATGAAAGCGTCCGACCGCATGGGAGGCGATCTCTTTTCAGGGTTTGAATATATCTTTGCATAGAATCGATTTATTATTTACAATATGGCTATGAAATTCATATTTTTATTGCATATCGCATTTATTTTTCTTGTATTTAATGCACCCGCACAAGCAGCTTGCAGTTCTCCCGCAGGTCAAGCCAGCCAAACACGCTATGATTTCACTGCAAATAAGCTATATTATTGCAATGATACTGATTGGGTTGAAATGGGTGGCGGCAGCGATGCTGTTTCCTACAAAAGCAACTTTGTCTCTTATACTAATAGCAGCCTACAAACATTTCCACACCCGTTTGGAAGTAAGCCCTCCGTTATAACGGTTTGGCTGAAAAATATTACACCTCAACATGGTTGGTCAGTTGGCGATGAAATTGTTGTATTATCCACAGGTGAAGGCTCATATGGCGTTGCCGCAGGTGTTGTACCTTACGCAGACAATAACAATATTTATGTGAGAATGGGCGCTTGGCCGGTCGCAGCCCTTTCTAAAACTGGAGGGTATGCCACCTTGTCATCAACACACTGGCAAGTTGGGGTCAGTGCTATAAAGTAAACATCTAATATATATCATGATAATATAAAATTTATCATGTATTTCTAGCTATATGCGAGAGAATGCCCAAAACAACAGAGCCTAGCACGAGATAGATACCCCTATTCACCATTTCGCCAGTCGTTGCCCCATAGCGCCGATCATAGAATGCTTGGGCTTGCGCCATAGCCTCGGGATCATCGGTCGGTAGGTTGAAGCCGAGCCAGACCCCTATCCCCAGAAAAAGAACCCCCAATACAAATCCCAGCCAAGCCAGGACTGATCCAATACGAACAAAAAACATCATTCTCTCAATCGTTGTTACAAACGCATTATTCTAGTGCGGCAAGAACTAAAACGGGATCTCGCCCGATTCCGATCCAGATTGCCCCCCTGAGGGCTTCTCTGGCTTTTTAGGGATGAAGGATAGGCCAAGGGCTTTCTCTGCCTTGTCTATCGCCTCAAGTCCCTGATTGAGGACATCGGCAATCACCTGCAATGTCCCGCTCTGATCCTCACCGGCATGAATGCTGGTCATGGCCTGCAACATCGCTTCGTTCATGGCCGACCAGGCAACGTGCAATGCCTTTTCCGCCTCCCGATCACTCATTGTCCTGGTTCCATATCCCCGCTATCCCTCAAACCTCTTAAGGCGGTCATATGCGCCCTGCAAGGTTTCCTGCAGGAGCGCATGATAGGCTTCGGGATCGGAAACGCCGTCGATAGACCGCATGGCGGCATCGAGCAGAGCCGCCGACATATCGGCAGGGTTGCCGCTGTAGTCATACAGATACTGGACGAGCTTGCCGATCCGTTCCGCACCTTCCGCCCGTGTTGAGGGCGGAGCCTGTTTCTTCTTTTTACTCACCCATCAAGCGTGCCTGATTTGCAGAAACTTGCAAATCGGAAGAATTATGGCGTTTTATTTTAACATTTGAATTTTAGTCGTAATATATAATATCATTTATATATGAAAACATGGTTCGATTACTTTGATACAGACCCTTACGAAGTGGAAGGGCGCTATATCGAGGATGCAATCGGCGCAAAACGTATTCTCAAAATGTGGCGGATTGCTTGGGCTTATGTTGATTGGCTGGCCGAGGTTGAAGGGTGCGACACCGCCCAATTTTTCAAAGACAATGACATAAATTATCGCCCCGAAGATGGCTGTTACCACGATATGCTTTTTGGTGCGCTCTATACGGCCTTTGTCCGGCGCGAGAAAAAGGGTTTACCCCGCCCCGACTGGATGCCACCGGCGACCTGGGCGGAATATCAGGCGGTCGAAGATTTGGATGATTGAGCAAGTATAACTATATTCTTGGGCAGGCAGCCGGAGGAATACAGTGATGAGCGATGACGAGGGCGGGAAGAAAGATAACACCTCGCCGGAACACAAGCCCAAAAACGCCGTTCGGCACGACAAAGCGCCGAGTGGATCAATGGGGGCGCAGTATTTAACGCCCCCTGGACTTGGCGGCGGGAAAGCCCCGCAAAAATCAGTGTCCCAGGCGGTTGAAACGACAGCTCAGAAAGCACAGTCAGAGCCGGAAAAAGATAATCGGGAACTGTTTCGGAAGACCGGTGATAAAGAAGTTGATGCCGATGCGATCAAGCAGGGTTACAAAATGCAACCCAATCCGCCGTTAGATTTTAACAAGGCGGCGGCGCAGGAAGAGAGAGCACAACAGCTCGCAAAGAAATTCAAAAAGGACAAGGATCAGGACAAGAGCTTGGGCCTTTGAGAGAACCGACCGGCGGTCAGGGCCGGTCAGTTCATATCACTAGAATTGTTGGCCGCGGACGCCTTGATCCGGTGCAACATCCTTTGCGGGCGGTGCTCCCACGGCCGCGATCATTTCATTCATCCAGACGACGTATTCATTGGCGTGGTATTTGTTGACCATGTAGTCTAGGTCTTCACCCCATCGTCCGTATTGAAGGCGTAGGCCTACAAAGCCAAGGCTGGTGTCACCGATCGCCCCCTCAAACAGACCGCCGACAGGTACAGATTCATTGCCGCCGATCTCATAACCGACACGCATCCCGCTATAATGCTTGCGGTTGAAGGATTGGCCGTTGACGTTGATGTGCGTCGGCGTCACCCGGATCGGGATTGCTAGCCAGAATTTCTTGTAGAGCCAAATCAAAAACACCGTTCCGACAGCTAGGAGCAAGATCGTCGGCGTCCAGGAAAAGGACGGCGGGAAATACTGGCGACCGATCCAATAGTCAGATCGAAAGCCCAGGATAGGTCCGAGAGTTGAAGCAATCGCATATACAGGCAAGATCAGGGCAAACGGCAACCACCGCCATTTGCGCCTTGTGGCCTTGAGCCGAAAGCGCAAATCGTCTGGTAAGTTCTTGTCTAGGTAAATCCCGCGCGGA
>NZ_JBTZBT010000005.1:0-217736 GCF_054880955.1 Stappia sp. ICDLI1TA098 | reverse complement strand
TGACGTTGCCCCAGTGAATTAATCCAGGTTGAAGTAGGCTCTGGCCCGACGAGAAGGACCAGAGATGAAGCGCAACCGGTTTTCCGAAGAACAGATCATAGGCATATTGAAGGAGCACGAGGCCGGTGTTCCGGTTGCGGATTTGTGCCGCAAGCACGGCGTCAGCAACGCCAGCATCTACAAGTGGAAAGCCAAGTATGGCGGCATGGACGTCAGCGAGGCGAAGCGGCTGAAGACGCTGGAAGATGAGAATGCGAAGCTGAAGAGGCTCCTTGCTGACAGCATGCTCGACAACGCTGCGCTGAAAGACCTTCTGTCAAAGAAATGATGACGCCCGCCGTCGAGCGAGAGGCCGTCGCACATCTCCAGATCGCGTTTGGAATGAGCGAGCGGCGGGCGTGCAAGATCCTTGGCTGTTGCCGCATGACGATGCGCTATCAGACCAGGAGAACCGACGACGTGGTTCTGCGCGAGCGGATGAAGACGATTGCCCATGAGCGGCGACGGTTCGGCTATCGACGGCTACACGTCCTGCTGCGCCGCGAAGGGCATGTGGTCATTCAAAAGCGCCTGTTCCGCATCTACCGGGAAGAGAAGCTGTCGGTACGTCGACGAGGTGGCGGGAAGCGGGCAATGGGCACAAGGCGGCCGATGCTGATCCCCATGGCCCCGAACGAGAGATGGTCGCTCGACTTCGTCTCGGACCAGTTGACCGACAGCCGGCGCTTTCGGGTCCTGACAATCGTGGATGACTGCACCCGCGAGTGTCTGGCCTTGGTCGCCGACACATCGCTCTCGGGTCTTCGCGTAGCCCGCGAACTGGAAGCGCTCCTGGCGCGGCGCGGCAAGCCGAAGATGGTGGTCAGCGATAACGGGACCGAGTTCACCTCGAACGCCATCCTGAGCTTCGCTGATCGAATGCAGATCGACTGGCACTACATTGCGCCGGGAAAGCCCATGCGAAACGGCTTCATCGAGAGCTTCAACGGCCGGCTGAGGGACGAACTGCTGAACGAAACGCTGTTCCCGTCGCTCTCGCACGCCCGAGCAACTCTTCAGGCCTGGAGGAACGACTACAACCTCAACCGCCCACACTCCCGGCTCGGTTGGCTGACCCCGACCGAATATGCCGACACCTTGAACCCGAAACGGGATCTGCCGCTCCGCTCGCTCGCGAGCTCCGCGTCAGACCCCGTCAATAGCCCCGGCCATATCGGCCAAACCCACCGCCAGAGTCTCCGTCAAACTGGATAAAACTTGGGGGCAACGTCAGCGGGGAGCTGCGTCCAACAATCATGCCATTGCAAGCGAGACTACGAAAAGCAGGTTTTCCCGGCGCGAGCAGAACATTGCCCCCTCCGCGCGTGCAATCGCGGCTCAAATGTCTTCAGCAGCCAAGCTTGCCCCCAGCCCCTTGCCCTGGCTCTCACGACATCTCAGCCCGGACCTATCCCTTGCCCCCTGTCACGCCTCAAGCTGCGCTTCCTCGGGAACCGGGTGCACAAGCCGAGAACTGACCGCAATTCGGTTCCAGATGTTTATCGTGCCTATGGCTATGGTCAGTTGCGCGACTTCGGTTTGGGAGAAAACGGAGCGAACTGCATCGAATGCAGCGTTCGGAACACCCGTTTGAGCAATCAACGTGACGCTTTCGGTCCATTCCAGCGCGGCGCGGTCCCTGTTGTCGAAAAAGGGAGATTCACGCCAGACCGACACCAGATGCAGCGTTTGCGGATCCAGCCCGTCCGCGAGGGCTTCCTTGACGTGCAGATCGACGCAGAACGCGCATCCGTTGATCTGCGAGGCGCGCAGCTTGACCAGATGCAGCAAGCGACTGCTGATGCCGGATTTCTTCACCACCCCATCCAACTGCGCGACGGCGCGGTAGAGTTCGGGGGCGCGTTGCGCGATGTTGAGTCTGGGTTGCATGACAGGTCCTTCAGATATCGGCTTACCGCTAATCATGGATATATTATATCCATGATTAGCGGATGCAACCCTCATGAACCGCGGAAGGTGGGAGAAACTGAATGAGGCGATTGAGCGATGGGGTCGAGGCTGCGTTGCACTGCGCGTTGGTGCTCACCGGCCTGCCGGACGGGAAGGTTCTCCCCGGCAAGAGCCTGGCCGAACTTCACGGCGTTTCAGAGACCTACCTGCTCAAGCACCTTCGCGCCCTGACGGCAGCCGGAGTGGTCAGGGCATTGCCGGGTCCGCGTGGCGGCTATCGGCTGTCGCGCGCACCGGCGAGCATCACGTTGCTCGACATTGTGGAAGCCATTGACGGTCGTGAACCCGCCTTCCTTTGCCGTGAAATCCGACGTCGTGGCCCTGAACAGACCAAGGACCCCTGCGCGTACAAAACAGACTGCTTCATCAAATCGCGCATGCTGGCGGCGGAAGACGCCTGGCGGGACGCCCTCCGTGTTCAAACGCTCGCCGACCTGGTGCGTGACGGGGAGACGCTGATTGACGAACGCAACAAGGAAGCCATCTCCGCTTTCGTGCAAAACGCGCAGCGTTAAGCCCTCCCACTTTCGCCCCTCCCCTTTCCGAAGCTGTCGCCTTGCGGTTCAGCCGTGGCGCGGGCGCAGGAAAAGCATGGGGAAATAGCCTGCCGCGAAGAGCAGATAGGCGAGCGACCAGCAGCCGGCCGCGCCGTGAAACAGAGGCATCGCCTCCTGCGGGACGAAACCGGCGAGCACCCGGGCGAGCGCGCCTGCGAAAACCAGCACAAAGATCGCCAGCTCCAGCCGACCGGCGACAAGTCCCCTGCCGGAGTGTCCCCGGCTTGCGCGTGTCATGACCGCAAGCGTCATCATCCCCACCGTGCCGGCTGTCCACACATGCACCATGGCCAAGGGGTCGATCGCGGCAACGCCGAGCACGCCGGCTCCGACCAGCAGGAAGCCGGCGGGAATCGTGGCATAGGCCGCATGCAGCACGAAGAGCAGCGGCTCGCTGCGGGTGGCAAGGCCACGCCAGCGAGCAACGCGCACGCTGTTGGCAAGGCCTGCGAGGACAAGAAGTACGCCGGTTGCGCCCGCCTCCGGCCAGGCAATCCAGCTTCCCAGGGCAATGACGGACATAAGCATGGCACCGCCATCAACGCGCGAAAAGGACGCGGGAAGCCGGTCGCTGCCACGCATCATCAGCCAGTTTCGCGTGAAAGCCGGAATGATCCGGCCACCCACAAGCATGATCATGGCCAGCACGACGGCCACGGCCGCGCGGAGTGAATGATCGGCGGCGCCGGCAAGCGCGCTTTCCAGATGGAAGCAGGCATTTGTCAGGCCAAAGACCGCGACCAGAGCGACAATGCGCAGGTTGCGATAGTTCCCCCCGGCGATCACCTCGCGTGCAAACACAAAGACCAGTGCCAGCGGGAAAAGCATGTCGAGGGCCGCGGCAAGCCAGGGGCCGAGCAGAGCGGACGTCGAGACGGCGACGCGGCCGATCACCCACAGAACAACGAGCGCGAACAGCAAGCCTCCGCTTACCAACGGCCGTCCCGTCCAGTTGCTGACCGCCGTCAGCGCAAATCCCGCGATGATTGCCGAAACTCCGCCGAAAAGCAGCGTATGGACATGCCATTCAACCGGCAGGAAACGGGTTGGCACTTCAAGACTGCCGGAAAATACCGGGAGCCACACCAGTATGCTCGCGACCATTGCGATGGCGCCGAGAAAGAAGAACGGCCGGAAGCCGCCGGAGAGCCAATAGGCATCGGCGAAACGGAAGGCAGCACGGTCGGCGTGCGGGAGGGCCTGCGACATTGGGTGATGCCTCGAGCGTTTCGTGGAGTGGAACAAGACGGCAGGCACGGCGAAATGCCCGTCACTGCCGTCTTCAGCGGAAGGACCGGGCTCATGCGCCCGGCCCTTGCCGAAGGATCAAAGACCGCCGAGCAGGGTCTCGAACTTCTTGCCTGCCCGGCCAGGGTTCTTCACCGCCTTTACCTCGGCGAGATTGACCGGCTCGCCGACGACGACCGCCGCCACCATACCCATGGCGAAATGTGGCTTGCACTTGATGCCGTAGACCCCCGGGGTGTCGAAGGTCACCGTCACATCCTTGCTCATCTTGCCGGCAAAGGGCTCCGCGCCTTGCGGGATCATGCCCTTGATCGTCTCGGCGTTGTGACCCGGATTGGTCGACACGAAGCGAACGGTGTCCCCAGGGGCGATCTGAAGGAGGTCGGGTTCGAAAACCATGACGCCCGTCGCCCCCTTGTTGAGCATCTTCACTTCGTGCTCCGCAGCCTGAGCCACGCCCATCATCGCGACGAGACCGGTGGCGAGCACAAGGGTGAAAATCCTGATCCTGTTCATCTTCCTGCTCCGAATTTGGTTTCCGGGGGGCTTTCCCGCGGGGGCGGGCTCGCAAAGCCCCTTCCCTTTCTGTCTAGCGCCCCGCGCCTTTGCGAACGTTGTGCGAGCGCAAACTCGGGGCGACTTGAAAGGTCAGGGCAGCTTGAAGAAGTTGACGATCTCGACGCGGTCACCGCTCGCCTCGTCAATCAGGGCAAACGTCAGGTCACCCGCGAGGTCGGGAGTTCCCGCGACGGTGACGCGAAGCTGGCGTGACTGGCCCGCCTCAAGCGGGATCACCGCGATCCCGTCGTCGAACTTGCCTTCACCGACCACGCCGAGCACCAGCGGCGCCTGTCCATTCACCTCGAGACGAAGCCCGCCCGAACCCTGCGAGACACGCGACAGGCGAATCTCATAGGCGTTGCGAATGCGCCCCTCCGACAATGCCACGGCGATGGGATTGCGCTCGTGCGCGACCGTCATCGAGATCGTCGAGCGGGTCGAGACGGAAACAACAACCGTCGCGAGGATCGCGACCAGCGCCAGCGTGAGGGCTACGATCTTGGGCCTGACCAAGCGGACGGGCTTGCGCGCCGAACCGGAGCGGCCGCGCTCGATGTTGGTCCAGGCTTCATAGTCGATGAGCCCGCGCTCGCGGCCGACCTTCGACATGGTGGAGTCGCAGGCATCGACACACAGTCCGCAGTTGATGCAGGCGAGATTCGGCCCCTCGCGAATGTCGATGCCCATCGGACAGACTTGGACGCAAGCCATGCAGTCAACGCAATCGCCGGCCGGCTCGCCAAGAGCGCGTGCGGCAGCCGCCTTCTTGACCGACATCCGCTCTTCACCGCGATAGTCGCGGTAAGCGACGACGAAGGCATCCTCATCCCAGACGGCGCCCTGCAGGCGGGGCCAAGGGCACATGTAGGTGCACATCTTCTCGCGCGCGAAGCCGGCCAGTGCATAGGTCGTGAGCGTCAACGTGAGAATGGCACCATAGGCGGCGGCCGAGGCCTCGCCCGCAAGCGCCTGGGTGATGAATGTCGGCGCATCGACAAAATAAAGCACGAAGGCTCCACCCGTGCCGACGCCGATGGCAAGCCAGATCACATGCTTGAGGCTCTTGCGAAGGACCCGGCCGACAGTCATCGGCAGATGCATCTGCCGAAGTTGCTCCCGGCGGTCGCCCTCGAGCCAGCGCTCCGTCAGCAAGTAAAGGTCCGTCCAAACCGTCTGCGGGCAAAAATAGCCACACCAGATACGTCCGGCGATCACGTTGGTGAGCACCAGCATGATCGTCGCGGCGACCAGAACCGCCGTCAGATAGTAGAGCTCCTGCGGGCGGATCTCGAGAGCGAAGAGGAAGAAGCGAACATGCGCGAGGTCGAACAACACCGCCTGCCCCGGAAGTTCCGCCCCGCGATCCCAGCGCAGGAACGGCACGCTGTAGTAGACCGCAAGGCAGAGGACGACCATCGCCCACTTGAGGCGCCGATAGAAACCGGACACCGACTGCGGCACCACCGGCTCGCCCGTCTGGGCGGGCGGGCGCACAACCGGCTTTCTGCGACGCGTCGGCCTCGCCGCCGCAGTCGATGACGCGGCCGGCAGCGTGGCGGCCACGGCTTCGGTTTTCAGGAAGTCTGCGGGGATATAGGTCATTCGGGTCTCCACGGCCGGGGCCATCCGCAAGGAGGGCCGCGACGGGGACCGGTGGTAAAACGGGGGGCACCGGTCTCCAAAAGTGCTGGAGACCACACTAGGAAACGTTCGCCGCCACTTCTTTGTGCTGGAACAAACTGAAAAGCGATCCGGCGCACCGCCGGCGGAGGCGATACCTCAAAGCCCGATCCAGCTACGCAGGCGACTGAAGGCGCCCGGCTCCTCGCGCACCAGCCGGATGCCGAGGTTCGAGGGCGGAATGCCGACCGAGCAGGCCCCGGCCTTCGGGTCGCGGATGAACGCCGTCATATAGGCGCGGTGGCTCCCCTCCGCGATCCGTGCGCCGCAGTTCTCGTGGCTCGTCATTGCGCCGGTTTGCGGGTCGATGCGGGTTCGCACATAGCAGGTACTTGTCCATTCCCAGACGTTTCCGGACAGGTCGTAGAGACCGTTCTCATTGACGCCAAAACTGCCGAGCGGACGAGGATGAGGGTTGGGCGCACGCGCCCGGGCTGCCTCTTCCTGATATTCCTGCAACCACCGGAGGGCGGGGTTGGCGGGATCGTCAACACCCTGGAACGCGTCGTCGGAAAAGCGCGATCCGGCGGCAAGCGCCCATTCGACATCGCTCGGCAAGCGCCAGCGATCGCCGGTCCTGCGGCTCAGCCATTCAGCGTAGGCGACCGCATCGTCCCAGTTCACACCGACGACCGGCAGGTCCGCTGCCTGGTCGGAAGCGAGCGCGACACACGCCCCATCCTCGACGCAAAGCCGGTACTCTCCGGCAGTTACCTGCCGCTTCATGATCTCGAACGGCTCATCCGCCACCAGCGTGACGAGGGCGCCATTGACCGCTCTCTCGCCCTTCAGGAACTCGCCCGGCTGCCTGTATTCAACCCGCACACCCTCGATGCGCACGCGCTCGGGGAGCTCGATCTCACCGGCCAGCGCTGTCACGGGCGCGATGGATACCAACAGGCAGGCAAGTGTTCGAATGAAACGCGGTTCCATGGCAGGACGCCTTTCGCGGAGGGTTGGGCCGCCCCACCGCGGGGCAGCCCTGCCTTCAATTGACCAACCACCACCTCACTGGACAACAATCGGACCGGGTGCGCTGATCTGTGTCATCAGGTCGTCGTCCCAGTCGCCCTCGACCGTGACATGCCCCGTCGCTCCGAGTTCGGCCGCCTCGATCAGGTTGTGGTTGACATAGGCGTAGATGCCCGGCTGCAGGAAGGTGTAGAGCGCCGCTGCCGCGCTGCCGCCGCGCACGAACCAGGTCTCCTGGTCACGCTGCGGGAGGTTGGCGAACTTGCCGTTCTCCCAGACCCAGTCGCCATGGCCACCGATCAGGTGCGGACGGGTGTCCCGGTTGGCAGTGCTGTGGATGAAGAGCACCGTCTCGCCGACCTTCGCCTTCATCGCGTTGTCGCCAGTCAGCGATCCCTTGGCGCCGTTGAAGACGACATGGGTCGGGATCAGGCCGCGCATCACCTCGATGGTATCGGCGAAAGCATCGCCAGCGCTCTCATAGGTCTTGTAGTTGCCGTCCTCGTCCCGCGGGATATAGAGGTCGAACTCGCCGATGGTATAGATGCGGTCATAGCGGACCGGGTTGCCGTCGCCGTCCTTGAGCCCGTCGCGCGGCAGTACCATCAGAGCACCGCTCATGCCGCTGACCACATGCCAGGGAACCATGCCCGGAGGGGCGCAGTGATAGACAAAGGTGCCGGTGCGGGTCGCCTTGAAGCGCAGCGTCGCCTGTTCGCCCGGATTGACGAGCGTCAGTTGCGCGCCACCCAGAGCGCCTGTGGCGGCGTGGAAATCGATGTTGTGCGGCATCGAGTTGGCTTCGGGATTGATCAGCGTCAGCTGGACATAGTCGCCCTCGTGCACCACCATGGTGGGACCGGGCATCGATCCATCGAAGGTCATGGCCTGGAAGGTCGTGCCTTCGTCGTCGACGACAACCGTCTTTTCCTCAATGGTCATGGTGAACTCGACCACTTTCGGAGCGCCTGTCGCAACCTGATCATGCTCCATGACGAACGGCGGACGCAGGAGCTTGGCCTTGACATGCTCGAGCGTGTCGGCGCTCTTGTCCGGACCGGTGTAGCTGACTGTCCGAGCCTCCTCGGCGACAACCGGGGTGGCAGCCAGAAGTGCAGCTGCGGCGGTGCCGATGAGTGCGGTGCGGCGGGTGATCATGGCTGTGTCCTTTCGTGTCGTCGGTCGTTATCGACGCCACGACTGAACACCACGTCGCGGTTTCCCTATTTGAGAAAACGCAAACAAGATCGACATTCGGCCCGTATTTCTCAGGAAGTGCCGTTGCCGGGAACAGAAACTGCAAGGAACCCTTACGGGAGATTACACATGCCGCAAGGGAATCTCGACCGCTCGCTGATCCGCGACCTCACGATCTTCCAATCGATGGGCGAGGAAGATCTCGACGCTGTTCTGGCGATGGCCGTGTCGCGACGCTTCGCGCCCGGCGCCTCTGTCTTCGAGCAGGGATTTGAGGCGAAGGAGTTCTTCGCGCTACTGCACGGCAGACTCAAGGTCGTGCAGACGACACCGAACGGCCAGCAGGTGGTGGTCCGCCACGTCAGCCCCGGCGATATCTTCGGCATCGCCAAGGCGATGCGGCGCACGGATTATCCAGCGACAGCGCTTGCGGTCACGGACAGCATCGCGCTGGTCTGGCCGTCGAGCCAGTGGGACAGCTTCATCGCCAGAAGCCCCGTGCTCGCGATGAACGCGCTGCAGACGGTGGGTCAGAGACTGCAGGACGCCCACACCCGCATTCGCGAACTCTCGACGGAGGAAGTCGAGCGACGCGTCGCGCATGCGCTCCTGAGGCTCGTCAATCAGGCCGGGCGGAAAACCGAGGACGGCATCCTGATCGATTTTCCGGTAACCCGGCAGGACATTGCCGAGATGACCGGAACGACATTACACACCGTCAGCCGGGTAATGACAGCCTGGGAGGGCAAGGGCCTCGTCTCCAGCGCGCGCAAGAAGGTTGTCGTGTGCGATGCTCACAAGCTTTTCATGATCGCAGAACGTCAGACCTAGCGGAGCGGAGCGCCCTGCGGCTTCCCTAGTGCGACAGCTTCATCGTCACGATGCCGGCAATAATGAGCAGGGCAGCCACGACACGCTGCGGCGAGATTGCCTCGCCCAAAAACAACACGCCGACGCAGAAGGCGCCGACGGCTCCAATGCCCGTCCAGACCATATAGGCGGTGCCGAGCGGGAGATCGCGCATCGCAAGCGCGAGCAGGCCGAACGAGCCCACCATCGCAACGATCATGACCAAGGTGGAGGGAAGATGGGTGAAACCTTGCGATTGCTTCATCGCATAGGCCCAGACGACCTCAAGCAGGCCGGCAACGAACAGAAGACCCCAGGACATAGCATCCCCGTATGCGGGCCGTCCCGAGCGCTATACCCACCATGGGTGGAGGTCGTCCTCTCCGCCAGCAGATAAACCACCCTTCACCGCCTGGCAAGAGGTGGCGACGCCTCAGAGGGCCCCCTCCCCTCGCGCCACCGCCAGGTTGAGATCCTCGATGAACCGGGGGAGCGCGACACCGTGCTCGCGGCAGGCCTCTTCGAGGTCGTGAAGACGCGCGACCGGGCAGCCGACGCACATCATGCGGTGACTTAGAAAGACGGCGATCGTCGCGCTGTGCGTTGCCATGAGCTCGCCAACGATGGTTTCAGCGCCGATCGGCAGCAGATTTTTCCTGACCATTCGAATGCTCCTCGCAGCTTGCAGGCTCCATCGCTACACCCGTTTTCTCTGCCGTTCTTTGTCCCCGCGCAACGAAGACAGCCATCGGGCGGGCTAAACGGGACCTTTCAAAGATCCGCGCGGGCGCAGCGTCCCGCGCCAACCGGGAGAGCCCTGATGGCAACCGCCACCTTCCGACGCGGACAGGAAACACGCGCAAACATCGGCGGGTGGTGGTTCGCGGTCGCATTTCGTCCGCTTTTCGCCGCCGCTTCGCTGTTTGCCGCAGCAGCCATTCCTCTTTGGATCTGGATCTACCTGACCGGCATTGCGACCATCGCCGGCATGCCGGCCGCCATATGGCACGCTCACGAGATGGTTTTTGGCTTTGTTCCTCCGATCATGGCCGGCTACCTGCTTGCAGCCACGCCCAACTGGTCCGGCAAGCTGCCGACCCAGGGACTGCCTCTTGCGGGGCTTGTGCTGCTCTGGGCGCTTGGCCGGCTGGTTCCGCTCGCAAGCCCGCTTGTTCCAGCCATTGTTGCCGAGAGCCTGTTTCCCCTCGCGGTCGCCGCGGTGCTCTGGCGCGAAGCGCGCCATCGCCGGCCCGGGCAATCCCGCCACGGACTGGCGTTGTTTCCCGTCATTGCGGCGGCGGCGGCGGCGCACCGCGTGTTCGCGTTCGATCCCGAGGTCGCAGCACTCTTCGCCAGGGGCGGGGTGGCGGTCGCGATGCTGCTGATCTCTGCCGTCGGCGGTCGGCTGGTGCCGAGCCTGACACGCAACAGCCTTGCGGGACGCTGCGCAGACCGTGTGCCCGTGCCCTACGGCCGGTTCGACGTGATCGTCCTGCTGATCGCAAGCCTGGCGCTCGCGGTGTGGGTCGCCTCGCCGCTCAGCTCCGCCTCGGCGGCCACCATGACCATCGCCGGCCTGCTCCAGGCCCTGCGCCTCGCGCGTTGGCGGGGGTGGCTGCTTCGCAGGGCCGATATTCTGGCGCTGCACGCCGGCTATGCCTGGCTTGTGGCCGGCACCCTGCTTGCCGGAGCCGCGGCCGAGCCGCTGTCGCTCGCGCCGCCGGACGCGGCACTCCATGCCATGACGGCAGGAGCCATCGGCTGCATGACGCTTGCGGTGATGTCCCGCCTTGCCGTGCACCGGGGTCCTGGCGGCAAGGCCAGCGGGCGACTTGCCGCCATTGCTCTCGTCGCGGTCAATCTGGGTGCAACGCTACGTGTCGCGGCACCGCTGCTCCCCGAGCACATGCCGGTTCTGCTGATCGCCGGGGCAACCGTGTGGAGCGTTGCCTTCCTCCTCTTTGCGCTCGCACTCGCGCACGGCCGAAGTCAATGACCCAAGCGCCACAGAGCGAGGTGACTGAGCAAGAAGACCTATGCCGCGTATCCGCCCGGAAGCGGCGTCACGGAACGGCAGCGACGAGCAGGAAGCTGCCGAAGATTACCAGATGCACAGCCCCCTGGACGATCGTCGTGCGACCGCTTGCAAGCGTCAGCGTGCCGATGAAGAGCGTCAGCGCCAGAAACAGGACGTGCTCCGTATCGAGGCCCAGCGTCAGGTTCTTGTGCGTCACAAGCGACGCAATGGCGATCGCCGGGATCGACAGGCCGATACTGGCCAACGCGGATCCGGTGGAGACGTTGAGGCTGGTCTGAAGCCGGTTGTCCGCGGCGGCGCGCAGAGCCGTGAGCGCCTCGGGCAACAGCACGATGGCGGCGATGATGACGCCGACAAAGGCATCGGCGAAGCCGATGCTCGCGACTCCATGCTCAATACCCGGCGCCAGCGCTTCCGCCAGCAGAATGACGGCGACGAGCGCGATCACCAACAACACCCCGCTCAGGACCGCCTGCCTTTTGGTCGGCATATGCGTACCTTCGAGTATCTCGTCGTCCATATCGACGAAATCGGCACGGTGGCGCACGGTCTGGGCGAACAGGAAGGTGGCATAGAGGATCGCCGAAACGACAGCCACGAAGATGAGCTGTACCGGCGAGTAGAACGGCCCGGCGACCGCCGTCGTGTAATTCGGCAGCGCAAGAGCGAGCACCGCAAGCGCGCCGAGCACGCTGAAGGCGGCAATCGCGCCGTGGCTTCGGAAGAGCTGCTCCTTGTGCCGGATGCCGCCAATGAGCAGGCTGAGACCGATGATGCCGTTGAGGACAAGCATCAGCGTCGCGAAGACGGTGTCGCGAGCAATTGTCGTATCTCCCTCGGAGGGCGCCATCATCATCGAGATGATCAGCGAGACCTCGATCACCGTCACCGCGGTGGCAAGCACGATGGAACCGAACGGCTGTCCGAACCGCGCCGAGACAATCTCGGCATAATGCACCGCCCCGAAGACGGAGATGATCAGCAGCGGAACGGCAGGAACGATGAAGAATACGCTCTCCTCTGCGACGAGGTGCAACTGCTCGACAGCGACCAGCACGAAGGCAAGAGCAAGGCTTGCCAGTCCTTTCCAGGTGGCGACCGGATGCCCTGGCGCGCCCGCCACCGCCTTGGTCGTGCCGCTGCTTTCGCCAGTCATGGAGCCCCTTCCTGAATCCGCGCGCCGTTGCGCCCTTTAAGAGCGAGCTTTAGCCATGCGGCATGACGAAACTGTAAAGGTCTGCCTGCCCGCTGGTCTTTCGCGGCGAAAGCCCGTCCTCAGGGCAAGGGCGCGGATGAGGGCGCAAGGCGTCCGGCGCGCAATTCCGCGACGAGGATGCCAAGCGCGACCAAAGCGAGCGGATAGGCAATCGCGAGCCCCTGTGCCAGCACGAGAGCAAGCGCCAGCAGGCCGACGCCGACGGCCAGCATCCTTTCCAGGAGATTGCGTCCGACCCGGAACAGCGCCATCGCAGCGACGCCGTAAAGGATCAGGAAGTTCTGGCCCGAAAGCGCCAGCATCCAGTCGAGCCGGAAGAGCCCCGCGCCGCTGGCGCCGATCACCGCGGCAAGCGCCAGCGCGGTCGTCATGACCGCCACCCAGGGCGAGCCGCCCCGCGTCCGGGCGAAGACCTCCGGCAGAACGCCCTCGCGGCTAAGGGAAAAGACAAGGCGCGAGACCGCCCATATCGCTCCGGCGAGATTGGCCAGGATGATCGTGCCCGCCAGAAGCGCCACCGCGGTCTCTCCGGCCGCGCCCAGGCTTGCCCGAGCGATGGTGGCAAAGGCCGTCTCGTAGCGCCCACCGAGGTCCAGCCGCTGCGCGAGGTAGGCAATGGCGAGATAGAGCGCCACTGTCACGGCGAAGGAGGCGAGCATCGCCAGTGGAAAATCCCGCCGAGGATTGCGGAATTCCTCGGCCGTGTTCGCCGCGATCTCCCAGCCAGTGAAGGCGAAGAACAGCATCATGAAGGGCGCTGCGGCGCGCGAAAGGCTGATTTCCTCCGGGATCAGGGGACCGACGCCGCCCTGCGCGCCGCCATCCGCCGCTGTCCCGGCGAAGGCAAGACCGGCGATGGCCAGACCGACCACTGCCAGCGTGATCGTCACCGCCATCACGGAGTTGACCCGCGAGACCGCTTCGCTGGGGGCGAGATGCAGGAGCGTTGCGCAGGCGAGAAGCATCAGGCCCGTCGCATAGGGCGGCAAGCCTGTGAGCGCCGCCAGATAATGCCCGCCCGTTAACGCAATCGACGGCAAGCCGAACAGGACGGCACCCAACAGCAGGAAGGAGGCGGCGACATAGCCGCGCCGGCCGAAGCCCACATCGGCATAATGGGCGATGCCACCGGCGTTCGGATAGCGCCGGCCGAGGAGGATAAAGGCGCCCAGCAAGGGCAGCGAGGCCAGCGCGCAGAGCACCCAGCCCAGGAACGCATGGTCCCCCGCCTGCCGCACGGCCAGGCCCGGCAGCGCGAGAAGTCCCGCGCCGATGACGATGTTCATCATCAAGGCGATGCCCCGGGGAACTGTCAGGGGATGGCGAAGTCCGGACATTCCTGCCTCATTCTCGCATTGCGTGCGGGCCGCGAGCGTCTGAACGGGTGCGCGCAGTCCCCTTCGCGAACAATCCGCGCGGCGCAACGGCCTTTCCCGGTTGCCCGGGCTGTATTGCCGAACTTGCGGGAACGGCCGCCGCTTGCCAGACACGAAGCGCCCAGACCCCATCGGACAGCGGACTTCCGCTGCGGCGAACCCGGTCGCGTCTCCCTCTCGCGTCCTCAACGCAATCGCAAAAGCCCTGCTCTCTGGATAGTCAGACAAACCGAAAGGCGATATCTTGCGATTTGACAAATAGCTATCGAAATGCGAAAAAATTCGCGTATCGGTTGCATATCGGGAAGCAATATGACCGGATCCAACGGAAATGCCCGTGCGGACATCGTACTGTCCCCCCTCGACAGGAAACTGCTTCATCTGCTTGAGGAAGATGCCCGCCGGTCCTACACCGAGCTTGCCGGGCTGCTTGATGTGTCGCGCATGACCGTCAAGAACCGCATTGATCGCCTGCTGGAGAAGGGCGTCATCGAGACGTTCACCATCAAGCTCGCAGATGCGGTCGCCGGGCGCACCGCCGCAGGCTCCGAGGGTGAGACTGCGTTCTTCCACCTGAAGCTGAAACGCCCGTTTTGCAAGACGGTCTATGACACCGTTCGCTCCTGGCCGGAGATTATCGGCGCCTGGTCGATTGCAGGCGAAACCGACATGACATTGCTCGTCCGCTGCGCTCCCGACGGCACGCTGGAGGAGGTTCGCGACCGGCTGGCCAGGCATCCGGAAGTGCAATCGCTGTCGACGGCGATGATCCTGCGCCAATGGCGACACCGCACAACGCCCGCGGCAAGCGGAATGGCAAGTGTCGTGGCCGAGGACGAAGAAGCGGATCGCACGATCCACGCAATGCCGGAGGGCGTAATGTGAAGACAGAAACGAAAGCGAATTCCTTCGTCCTCATCTCCACCGAGATCAATCGCTGCATCTTCGAAGGGGATGTCGACCAGGCGCTCAGCCTGATCGGTGACTACATGCAGCAGAACGGCATGAAGGCCTCGCTTGAGGTGGTCGCGGCAATTCCCACCGACGCCGTGCCGCGCGTCACGCGCCACTCCGTCCAATAGCAAGGGTCTCCGACGACCCGGTGCCTGCCCTCAGAGCAATGCACGGGTGCCATGAGCTGCCGTCTGGCAGTCTAGATCGATCAGCGTGACGATGCGGTTGCCGCGCAGGTCGTTGGCGCAGACGATAAATCCCTGCTCTTCCATATGGGTGAGAAGCCAGCGCGCACGCCCGGGCGACCGCGTTCCATAGGCTGTCGCGATGTCCTGGTCCGATGGGCAGGGCTCCCCCTTCAACGCCGAGCGCGCAAGCAGAAGGTAGACGCCGCGCATCTCCTCAGGCAGGCTTGCCGCGACCGTCTCCGCGTTGGCCCACACCTCGGGATCGAGATCGGTCGCCTCAACGCCGGCCCGAGCCAGCGCCACCCGCTGGCGGAAAGCCGCCAGATCCGGCGGCCTGCCCGGCAGCCGGGCAATCCGGCAGCGGACCTGAAAATCCTGGTAAAGCGCCGCGACCGGCTGGAAGGCCGCTTCGGGATCGCCGAGAAGTTCCGCGATGATCGCATCGACCGCCTGGTCGAGCGCAGCATCATCCCTCGGCGCGGCCGTTTCAAGCGCCTCGCGCGCCGTGGCCTGCCGGGTCAGCCGCTCAAGCACCTCGGATGCGGGGACGGTCTCCTGAACGGGCGGCCGCTCGGCCTCCGTCCGCTCGACATGCGACGCCGGCTGGAAGAGCAGGTCCTGCAGTTCCTCCGGCCGCCCCTGCGGAAGCGGTGTCAGCTTCGGCCCACCTCCCCGGCCGACGGTCTCGACCACGCCGATGCGGACCTGCGTTGGCCGGCGCGATACCGCCGGACCGAGGGCGACGAAATGACCCCGGTCGAGATTGCGGAAGGCTTCCGCCTGACGCTTCTCCATGCCGAGAAGGTCTGCGGCGCGCGCCATGTCGATGTCGAGAAACGTCCGCCCCATGAGGAAGTTGGAGGCTTCGGCGGCAACGTTCTTGGCCAGCTTCGCCAGCCGCTGGGTGGCGATGACGCCGGCCAACCCGCGCTTGCGGCCACGACACATGAGGTTGGTCATGGCCCCGAGCGAGACGCGGCGGGCGTCCTCACCCGTATCGCCGGAAGCAGCGGGTGCGAAGAGCTGCGCCTCATCCACGACCACGAGCACCGGGTACCAATGGTCGCGGTCCGCCTCGAAAAGAGCGTTGAGGAACACCGCCGCCGCCTTCATCTGGCGGTCGGGGTCGAGACCCTCGAGATTGAGCACGACAGACACTCGATGCGCACGAACGCGCGCCGCGATGACCGCAAGGTCGCGCTCGCTCGCCGCCGCGTCGACGACCACATGGCCGAAGCGGTCGGACAAGGTGACGAAGTCCCCTTCCGGATCGACGATCACCTGCTGCACCCAGGCCGCGCTCTGCTCAAGCAACCGCCGCAGCAGGTGGGACTTGCCAGAACCGGAATTGCCCTGGACGAGCAGTCGGGTCGCGAGCAGTTCCTCGAGATCGAAGCAGCACGGGCCGGACATTCCCGCGCCCATAAGCTCTCCCATGTCGATCGTGACTGTCATTCGCTCGGCTGATCTCGTGCTTGGATGGCGGTGGCGGCCTCTGAGTGCCACAAAGCGGGGCGCAGCGAAACCGCGTCCTCGCGGGGCAAGGAGGCCGCACACGTTTTCCCCTTTTGAGGCGGCGGATGCAAGTCCGCAGGCAACTGCCACACCGCTTTGGCAGCAGGACGCGGAGAGGGTGCCCTATCGACAAATTACCCTTACGTCACAAACCTTTAATCGCTTTGTTAGCCTGTCGTTTACGCGTCTACCGATAAGCCGGAGGCACAGCGCAATTATGGAAGATGCCGAAATGACCACCTCCCCCGCCGAAAACCCCTCCTCTTCCTCGTTCGAGGCCCTTTCCAGGGAGATCGAGCATTTTCTCGGTATCGAGGGGCGGAACACGGCGGAAAGCAAGGCGGTCTGGCAGAAGGTGCGCCCGGCTCTCCCGCAGATTCTCGACGCCTTCTACGGCGCGATCACCAAGAACAAGGAGCTTCGCGAGAAGCTCGGCGATGTCAGCAAGGCCGTTCCGCGCCTGAAGTCCGCGCAGGTCGACCATTGGGACCACATCTTCACCAATAAGCTGGGCCGCAGCACGGCGGACCGCTCGAAGCTGGTGGGTGAGGCGCATGTGCGCATCGGCCTCGAGCCGAAATGGTATCTTGCCGCGTACGGACGGCTTCTCGTCGATGCGATTCCCGCGCTCGCCGGCGCCTACCCGCTTCAGCCTGGCCGGCTTGCCGCCGCGCTCCAGGTTCTGATCGGACGCATCTTCGTCGACATGATCGTGTCCTACGACGCCTATGAGACCGGCGTTCTGCAGCAGCAGGCCGAGGAAAACCGGCAGGAAAACCAGCTCACCGCACTGCGCAGCCTCGCCGGCACGGTCTCCGATATCAACGATGTTGCGATCGGCATGGCGTCCTTCTCTCGCAACACCAAGCGCGCCCGCGAGAGTGGCCAGGCGATCTCGGCGGCGGCGACGGAACTCGTCACCTCCGTCGAACAGATCGCCGCCAACAGCGACAGCGCCGCGCACCAGGCCGACGCTACCAACGAGGCGGTGGCCCACGGCCTGAGCGCAATGGACGACGTTTCGCAGTGCATGAGCGACATTGCCGCGACAGCCAAGGAAAGCGCGAACAACCTCGCCGACCTGCAGCAGGCCTCCGAGCAGATCGGGGAATTCCTGTCTGTGATCGAGAGCATCGCCAGCCAGACGAACCTGCTGGCGCTGAACGCGACCATCGAGGCAGCGCGCGCGGGCGAGGCCGGCCGGGGCTTCGCCGTTGTCGCCAGTGAAGTCAAGACGCTGGCGTCGCAGACAGCACGGGCGACCGAGGACATCACCCAGCGCATCGGCGCGCTGCGAGCAGGCATGACGACCACGCAGCAAGCCATCGCCAGCTCGAGCGAGGCGGTGACGCGCGGCCAGAAGACGATCGAGGGCGCCAACGAACGCATGCATACGATCAGCTCGCAGATCGGCGAAGTGTCCGAGCGCATGAAGGAAATCTCCCAGATCCTGCAGCAGCAGAAGCACTCCAGCCAGGAGATCGCCGAGAGCATCAATGGCGTCGCCGATCTCGCGGCGGAGAACGACCGGCAACTCGTCGAGATGAGCACGACGCTGCAGCAGAGCAACGACCGCTTCGCCCAGGATGCGCAGAAGTGGTTCAACGACAGCTCGAACAGGTCCATGTGCGAGATGGCGAAAATCGATCACGTGCTGTTCAAGAAGCGCGTGATCGACACGGTCATCGGACGCGACGACTGGTCGGCCGGCGACGTGCCCGATCATCACGCCTGCCGATTCGGCAAGTGGTATGCTTCCATCGACAGCGAAGCGGTGCGTCGCCACCCCGCTTACAAGGCGATCCAGGATCCGCACCAGCGCGTGCACCTGGCGGCAAAGGCCGCTCTTGAGTCTCATGCCGCCGGCAACGCGCAAGAAACCGCCGCGCATCTCCACGACCTCGACAAGGCAAGCCGCGACGTGCTGACCGCGCTGGCAGCCCTTTCGCAGATGTTCGCAGCCGGCGGTGTCGCGGACGACCGGCGCAAGCCGTCGTCGTCTCACGCGCACGGCAGGGGTTGCGCCCATGCGACCACCGCACCTGTCCGGGCAGCCGCAGGCTGAGAACCCCGTGTCAGGCGCGCAAGAGGCTCGTCGCTTTTGCGACTTGCGCTTTGTCTTCACATTCGAAATCATCAATCTGTTTTCAGAGGCCGACAGAATTGGCCCGTTCGGGAGGATGATTTCATGAAGACGACCCGCATGCCCGCACCCACGCGGCACAACGCTTGCCTGTTTGCCCTTGGGCTGGGGCTCTGGCTCGGGGCCGGATTTGCCCCGGCCTCCGCCGAGGATGCACTGCAGATCACGCCGGACGTCACGTCGGTGACGATCGAGACCGAGGACGGGCCGGTCGACATCACCCGCACGCGCAACGACATGCAGCTCATCGGCGGTGTGCTGCAGCCGCTCATTCCGGTGCCAGGCGTGCATCCCGCCGGCGAGCTGGAGGTTCTCGCAGCGCTGGGCGACGAAAACGCCCGGGTCGTCGACATGCGCACGACGGAATGGCGCGTGAAGGCCACCATTCCGGGTTCGATCCACATTCCCTACACCGAGGTCGCGATGCGCCTCGATGAGCTCGGCTGCTCGGGTGAACAGGGCAAGTGGGACTGTTCCGGGGCGCTGGAGGTCTTCGCCTTCTGCAACGGCCCCGCCTGCCCGCAGAGCCCCACCGCCATCAAGGCGATGGTTCGCGAGGGCTTTCCGCCCGAGAAGATCCACTATTATCGCGGCGGCATGCAGGACTGGATTGTCCTCGGCCTGACCACCGTCGAGAACATGTTCTAGGGCGATTTTGTTTCGCCAATGCGAAAAAGGGCGAGGTGCCCAAAGCCCCCGCCCCTTTTCTCAGGTCCGCCTTTGTCTCTGCACCGCTCAGGCGGCGGAGAACGTCTCCTTGAAGCGATCCCGCAGCACGTTCTTCTGGATCTTGCCCATCGTGTTGCGCGGCAGTTCGTCGACCACATAGACCTTCTTGGGCTGCTTGAATTTGGCGAGCCTGTCGGCCAGCGGTGCAACGATCAGGTCCGGATCGAGATTCGCGCCCTTGTGGGGCGCGACGACGGCAACGACCGCTTCGCCGAAGTCGGCATGGGGCACACCGATCACCGCGCTTTCCGCCACGCCCTCGATCTCGTCGATCACCGCTTCGACCTCGGCCGGATAGACATTGAAACCACCGGTGATGATCAGGTCCTTCGACCGCCCGACGATGGAGACATAACCGCGCTCATCGACGCGGCCCATGTCGCCGGTGATGAAGAAGCCGTCGACCCGGAACTCGGATGCGGTCTTCTCCGGCATCTGCCAGTAGCCCTGGAAGACATTGGGGCCCTTCACCTCGATGCCCCCGACCTCGCCCTGCGCCAGCACCTTGCCCGTCTCCGGATCGGCGATGCGCAGCTCGACGCCCGGCAGCGGGAACCCGACGGTTCCCGGTCGCCGGTCGCCCCGGTAGGGGTTCGAGGTGTTCATATTGGTTTCGGTCATGCCGTAGCGCTCGAGAATGGCGTGTCCCGTGCGTGCGCTGAAAGCCTTGTGAACCTCTGCCGAAAGCGGTGCCGAGCCGGAGACGAACAGACGCATGTGCGCAGCCAGCTCGCGGGTGAACGCGTCGCTGCCGAGCAGGCGGGCATAGAAGGTTGGCACCCCCATCAGCGCCGTTGCGCGCGGCATCAGCCGCAGGATCTCGGCAAGATCGAATTTCGCAAGAAACAGCAGCGAGCCGCCGGCAAGCAGCGTCACATTGGTGGCGACGAAAAGACCATGCGTGTGGAAGATCGGAAGCGCGTGCAGGAGCACGTCGTCGGATGTGAACTCCCACTCCTTCACCAGAACCCGCGCGTTGGAGGCAAGGTTCTCGTGAGACAGCATTGCGCCCTTGGAGCGCCCCGTCGTGCCGGAAGTGTAGAGAATCGCGGCCAGGTCGTTCGCTCCGCGCGCGACATCCTCGAAGGTCTCGGAGGCCGCGTCGGCGGCATCTCGCAGCGAGCCCTTGCCATCGGCACCAAGCGTTTCGAGACGCGCTTCGCTCTGTTCGGCAATGGGGCCGATGGCATCGGCGCGCGCCGGATCGCAGACAACCAGCGCCGGCTTGGCGTCGCCGACGAAATACGCCACTTCCGCCGGCGTGTAGGCGGTGTTGAGCGGCAGGAAGACGCCACCGGCACGCACCGTGCCGAGATAGAGCATCAGGGCCTCGGGCGTCTTTTCCACCTGCACCGCGACCCGGTCGCCAGGCTTGACGCCCATGGCAACCAGCGCATTGGCGAAGGCGGAGGAGCGCGCGATCAGCCCGTCATAGGTGAGACGCGTGCCGTCCGGGGTCTCCAGGAACAGCGCGTCGCCATCACGGATGGCGGAGCGGATCTGAGAAAAAAGGTGGTTCTGCTGTGTCATGCAACCGGGTCCGGTGTCTGTTTTCTTGGTTCTGGCACGGCCTTCAGGAGGCGGGACACGCCGCTGGAGGCGGCAACGTGACCAGTCGCCGCGAAGGCTTCGTGGTTCCTTTCGATCTCACCGAGATCGTAAAGATAGTTGACCATCACGCCGAAGGACTGGCGGCGGCCGTTGGCGGAGGGATCGGCATCCCAGTTGACGCGCTCGAGACGCGCGCCATTGCCGAGGTGGAACCTGGCGACGGGATCGAGCGGTCGATTGCCCCGTCCCTTTTCGCGCACGAGATAGTGGGCGGCCAGCGCACGCAGCGGCTCACGCAGTTCCTCGGCCTGCGTCTCGTCGGCGAGCAGGCCGGCGATGGCCGCGTCCGCGTCGGGCGCCGACAGAGCCTCGCGGAAGGAGGCCGGCAACGCCTTCACTGCCACCCCTTCCCCGTCCGTGACCGCAGAGGATAGCCACGTCCTGAAGCCCGGCATCGGCGACAAGGTGATGAAGGTCTTCAGGTTAGGCAGGTCGCGGCGCAGTTCCTCAACCACCTGCTTGATCAGGAAATTGCCGAAGGAAATGCCGCGCAGCCCCTCCTGGCAGTTGGAGATCGAGTAGAAGACCGCTGTTGTCGCTTCATGCGCCGGCAACTCAGGCCGCGTCTCGGCAAGGATCGGCGGGATCGCCTCTGGAATCGCGCGCAGCAGCGCCACCTCGACAAAGATCAGAGGATCGTCGACGAGCGCGGGATGGAAGAATGCGTAGAGCCGGCGGTCGGCGAGCGCGATGCGCCGGCGCAGGTCATCCCAGCCGTGGATCTCGTGCACCGCCTCGTAGCGGATAATCCGCTCAAGAATCGCGGCCGGTGTCGACCAGTCGATCCGCTGCATGACGAGAAAGCCACGGTTGAACCAGGACGAGAACAGATGCTCGAAATCCTTGTCGACATCGCGCAGCTCCGGCATCTCGCGCATCATCGCGAGCAGGTCCTTGCGCATCCGCACCAGCGCCGTGGTGCCGCCGGGTGAGAGGTTGAGACGCCGGATCAGTTCCTGCCGGCGCGGCTCGGAAGCTGCATGAAGCTGGCGCAGAAGCGCATCATCGCCCGGGGTCTCGAGCACCGCGCGCGCGGCTTCGGCGACACGCTGCTCGTCGACGCCGAACCGCGCGTGAAGCTCGCCGAAGAATATCTTGCGCTCCTCGGGGACGAGCGTCGCGTAGCTCGTCAGCACATCGCGGGCCAGCGCGACGCCGGAGGCCTCGCCACGCCCGGAGATGAGCGCCTCGCACAGGTCGCCGAGCCCGTGGCCACTTGGCGTGCGCTCACGCCTGAGATCGAGAAGCTGGCGCCCCTGCTCCGCGATCGAGGACAGGAGGTCATTGAAGAAACTGCCACTGCTCATTGGCCGGGTCCCATCAGAAGATTCGGGAGCCAGAGCGCGATCTCGGGCACGAGGCAGAGAAGAAGGATCCCGACCACCATGCAGCCCACATAGGGCATCGAGCCGCGCAGGACTTCCCCGAGGGTGATATTCGGAGCGATCCCGTTGATCACATACAGGTTTAGCCCCACCGGCGGCGTGATCAAGCCGATTTCCATGTTGATCGTCAGGATAACCGCGAACCAATAGGGGTCGAACCCAGCCTGAATGATGATCGGCAGCAGGATCGGCGCCGTCATCAGGATCACCGCCACCGGCGGAAGGAAGAACCCCGCAAAGAGCAGGAAGGCGTTGATGATCGCCATCAGCACCCAGCGGTTGACGTCGAGGGCTGCGATCCATCCGGCGATGGTCTGAGTGATGAACAGCGACGACAGCGCGAAGGAGAAGAGTTCGGAAGCGCCGATAATCATCATGATCATCACGCTTTCCTTCAGCGTGTCGCGGAAGAGACCGGCATAGAGCGAGGGACGGAACAGACGGTAGATCACCGCGACGAAGACGAGACACAGCAACGCCCCGACGCCGGCCGCCTCCGATGGCGTCGCGAGCCCGCCGTAGAGCACGTAGAGGATCGCCACGATGATGGCCAGGAATGGCAGCACTCGCGGCAGCACCTCGAAGCGCTCTCGGAAGGAGAAGCGCCGGCCGAGCATATCGAGGCCGACGCCGCGACGGTGACAGTCGTAGATCGTCCAGACCATGAACAGCACGGTCAGCATGAAGCCCGGCAGCAGCCCGGCCAGGAACAGCCGGCCGATGGATGTCTCCGTGGCGATACCGTAGACGATCATCGTCAGGGAGGGCGGAATCAGGATGCCGAGCGTGCCGCCGGCGGCGATGGACCCGGCAGCGATCTCGTTGGGATAGCCGCGCTTGGTCATCTCCGGGATGCCCATCTTGCCGATGGCGGCGCAGGTGGCCGGCGACGACCCGGAAAGCGCTGCAAAGATCGAGCATGCCCCCAGGTTGGAGAGCACCAAGCCACCCGGAATCCGATTGAGCCAGCGATCGAGCGCCTCGTAGAGGTCCTTGCCTGCCGGCGACGAGGCGACCGCGGCGCCCATCAGGATGAACATCGGGATCGAGACGAGGCTGAAGGAGGCAAGCCCGCCGAAGAAGGTTTCGCCGAGTATGCTGAGGCTGCCCCAGCCGTCGGCGAGGATGAGCACGGCGATGGAAACGAAGCCGAGCGCGAAAGCGATGGGGACGCCCATGGCGAGAAAGACAAGCAGCGCGGCGAGGACCAGCGCGCCCCAGAGCATCGGGGTCATTCGACACCTCCGTAGATCTTGATGATCTCGGCGAGGTACTGAAGCACCAGCACGCCGATACCCAGCGGCAACGGGAAGAGCGGGATCCACAGCGGAATGCGCGCGACTGAATCCGTGGTCCAGTCATAGACCCACGCCTCGTGCAAGTAGAGCCAGCCCGACCAGGCCAGAAGCGCGCAGAAGGCGACGCCCACAAGACCTGACACCGTCTGCATCAGCCGCCGGAGACCCGGAGAAGCCTGAAGCTGGAGCAGGTCGACATTCACGTGCCCCTTTTGCAGAAGCACATAGGGCGAGCCGAGGAAGGTCGCCGCGACCAGCGAGTAGATCACATATTCGGTCTGCCAGACCGTCGACCCATTCAGGAAGTAACGAACAATCACCATGTGGGTCACGACCAGGGCAGCCGACCCGGTGAGGCACATCGCGACAAGGCCAAGCAGGCGCGAGATCGCCGATATGAGAGAAACATACGCTGCTGTCATCGAAATCTGCTTCCAGCTCGTTCGCGCGCCAGCGGATTCAAGGCGCGCCGCAGGGAAGCCGCCGGTCGGCGACGGGACGCGCTCCGGACGGAGCGCCGATGCAGGAAGAATGCGGCCCCCGACGGCAGGGTTGCCGTCGGGGGCTCGCGTTCGATCAATCAACGGCCAGCGCCTTCGCGATGAGCTCCTCGCCACCGGGCACGTTCTCGGAGAAGTTCTTGTAGGAAGTCTCCTTGGCGATCGCGAGCCAGGCGTCATAGTTCTCCGGGCTCATTTCCACGACCTCGACGCCGGCGTCCTTGAACGCCTTGATCATCTTGTCGTCGAGCCCCTTGGCCTCGGCAGCGAAATAGGTCTCCGCCACTTTCCCGGCCGCCATCAGCGCGTCCTGCTGTTCCTTGCTCAGCTTGTCCCAGCTGCGCTTGGACATCAGGATCGGCTCATACATGAACCACAGGGCATTGGCGCCCGGTGCCGTCAGGCAGGTTGTCTGCTCGTAGAGCCGATAGGACACGAAGGATCCGGACGAGGTGTTGGCGGCGTCAAGAACACCGGTCTGAAGGCCGGTATAGATCTCCGAGGACGGCATCGAGGCAATCGAGCCACCGGCACCGACCAGCATCTGCTCGAAAGCCGGACCCGCAGCGCGCGTCACCTGCCCCTTCATGCTCTCAGGCGAGGTGATGCACTGCTTCTTGGAGGCGAAGCCGCCGGCAAGCCAGGCATCGGCAATGACAACCACGCCGGCATCGTTCACAATCTTTTTGATGTCACCCATGAACGGAGAGCTGTTGAGACGGGCGGCGCGGTCGTGGTTGCGCACGAGGCCCGGCATCAGCGTCGCCGAGAATTGCGGATGGCGGCCTGAGGCGTAGTCGAGCGGGAAAGCCGAAATGTCGAGCTGCCCCTTGGTCATGGCCCCCCATTGTTCGCGCGCCTTGAACAGCGACTGCCCCGGATAGACCACGATCTCGACACCGACATCGGCCTTGGCGACCTCGCGGGCAAGAATCTGGACCATCTCGTCGCGCACGTCGCCCTTGCCGCCCGGCCACTGGTGCGAGGCCTTGAGCTTCACGTCGGCCGCCTGGGCGGCGGGAATTGCAAGCGCGAGCGCAGTCGTCAGCGCAAGCGCAGTCCTGGTGAATGTCTTCAGCATGTCGTCCTCCCTTCGACACCCGACGATCTCCCACCGCCGGGTTGAAACGTTCGTCCGGCAACGGCGCTTGTGTTTCGCGCTTCTCCCCCGGTCGTTCCTCAAGGCAACCATGCGGCAGGTATCCAAGTCAACGGATTTTGTATACAAGAGAGATCGAGTTGCATATCTTTGCCCCATGGATGCCATGACCGCCCCTTCGAAAGCCGCCACGAGAACGGCAAAGGCACTGCGCGAAGCGCTGGAGGACGACATTGCCGTTGGTGTTTACCCGCCTGGCACCCGTCTCGATGAAGTCTCGCTCGCGACCCGCTTCTCGGTCTCGCGCACACCTATCCGCGAAGCACTGATTGAGCTTTCCGCCTCCGGTCTGATCGAGATCCGGCCCCGACGCGGCGCCTTCGTCCGCGAGATCGGCATTCCCGGACTGATCGAGATGTTCGAGGTAATGGCGGAACTCGAGGGCATGTGCGGCCGACTGGCTGCACGGCGCATGTCGCCAGCCGAAAGCGCGGAACTCGTCGCCGTGCATGAGGCATGCGAGACGGCCGCCGCCTCGGGCGAGCCCAACGCCTATTTCGGCGCCAACGAACGCTTTCATCACACCATCTACCGCTTGAGCGGCAACGGCTTTCTGGCCGAACAGGCCCGCGCATTGCAAAACAGGCTGAAGCCCTATCGTCGCCTTCAGCTGCGGGTGCGCAACCGTGTGCACAATTCCTTTTCCGAGCACCAGACCATCGTCGACGCCCTTCTTGCCGGAGACGCCGCCGGCGCGGAAGCGGCCATGCGTGCCCACATCCTTATCCAGGGCGAGCGCTTCAACGACTTCGTGGCCTCTCTCGCCGCAGCCGGCAAGACCGGTATCAATGGTACGGACGGGTCTTGAGCCCGCAAAATCCCCGGCCAAACGAACCGCCGGAAATGCAAAAAGGCGCGGCCACTCCCGGTGACCGCGCCTTTGGCGTCATGCAAAGCAGGTCCAACGTATCAGGAGGACCCGGCCTTGCTCAGGACAACGACCCGGGTGTGCGTCGGCACGCGCTCGAACAGGTCCATCACATCCTGGTTCCACATGCGGATGCAGCCGGATGACACGCTGCGGCCGATGCTCGACGGATCCTTGGTACCGTGGATCCGGTAGAGCGTATCCTTGCTCCCCTGCCAAAGATCGAGGGCGCGCGCGCCGAGCGGGTTCTGCGGACCGCGTGGGTAGCCATCCTTCCAGTATTTCTCAAGGCCAGGATTGCGGGCAATCATCTCCCGCGGAGGGCGCCAGAGCGGCCACACGCGCTTGACGCGGATCTTGGCGTCGCCTGACCATGCGAAACCCGCCTTGCCGACACCGATGCCGTAGCGCAACGCCTTGCCGCCGGGAAGCGTCAGGTACAGGAACTTGGAATAGGGATCGACCACAACGGTTCCAGCCGGCTGACCACCCTTGTAGTCAACGACCTGGCGCCAGTACTTGCGGTCGAACTTCTTGTAGGGGATCGCCGGGATCTTGAAATCATAATCCGTGCGCGCGGCATAAGCGGCCGCGTAGTCGAAATCCTCGCCCGGAAGGGGAGGTTTACTGGACGAGCCGGTGAGCGCCGTCGTCGCGCCGCCTGTCGACTGGCAGGCTGCCAGCAGCATCGGCAAGCCGATGATCAGACTGCGGCGCGTCAGCACCGCACTGCCGGACCCATCCTCGGAATTGGAACCCATGCACATCGCTCCAAGAGAAAAAACGCCTCGCCCAATTGCCCTTCTAGCCGATCCTTTCGACAAGTGCGAGTGCGACGAAACGCCTGACCGCGCCGAGTGCGCATCCAACGCGCGATCTCCCACCGCTGTTGCCGAGATACCGCATCGGCGGCGGAAAACCCCGCGTCTTGCGTGCATCCATGAGCCGGCTGGCCGGTTGGGCTTGATTTGTGGCGGGCGATGGCCAAAGGCTGCATCCCTGATCCCTTTACGGCACCCGACACCATGACCTTTCGCCCTGCCGGCAGCACCGCGCGACGTGCAACGCTCAAGTCCGCGGTCGCGGAAACCATCGCGATCCGCATCCTCGATGGGACCTATCCGTCCGCCAGGACGCTGCCGACCGAAGCAGAGCTTCTCGCGGAATTTGGCGTCAGCCGCACCTGCCTGCGCGAGGCGATGCAGACGCTCGTCGGCAAGGGCCTGATTGCTTCCCGTCCGAAGCACGGCACCAGCGTTCGCCCGCAGGTGGACTGGAACTTTCTCGACGGCGACATGCTCACCTGGCGGCGGAAGGTGGTGGCTCAGCACACGTTCCTCGGCGAACTCGTTGCCGTTCGGGATCTTGTCGAGCCGGAAGCAGCCGCGCTCGCCGCGCACCACGCGAGCGCCCGGCAGATCGCGGAAATGCGCGAGGCGCTCGAGGCGATGGGCAGTGCCGACGGTGCGCGCACGCCGGTCACCCTCGACGCCGACGTGCGCTTTCATCGCCTGATTCTTGCAGCAAGCGACAACGCGCTCATTTCCGGCCTTGGCGCCTGCATCGAGAACGCGCTGCGGGCGCTGATCGAGATCACCTCGGACCCGACGATCACCGCGCGGCTGCCGCTTGAGGAGCACGCACGGGTGCTCGAGGCGATCGAAGCGCGCGACGCGGATGCCGCCCGCTCGGCCATGGCTCAACTGATGGGCATGACCCGGGCCATCCTGACGAAGGCCCGCGCCCTCGCCTGACGCCATAAACCGGCGCGGGAAACCCTTGCGCCTGCGACGCACGGCTTGTCTGCCGGCCCGTCCTCTCTTACCAATGCGCGCGGTGGCCGCGTCCCGTCGCGAAGATGGGGCGGCGGCCTTTCGCCTTTCACGACCACGAAACGGACTCCATGGCTCCTCCGCTGCTCCACATCCGCGATATCGCCCTTACCTTCGGCGGCACGCCGCTTCTCACCTCGGCCGAATTGCAGGTCGGCGAAGGTGACCGCATCGGGCTTGTCGGGCGCAACGGCTGCGGCAAGTCAACCTTGCTCAAGATCGCCGCCGGCCTGATCGAGGCCGACGCGGGCGACCGTTTCGTGCAACCGGGACGCACCATCCGCTACCTGCCGCAGGAACCGGACCTCGCCGGTCACGCAAATGTGCTCGACTACGTCACCGAGGGTCTCGCCCCTGGCGACGATCCCTACCGGGCGCAATATCTGCTGGAGGTTCTGGGCCTCACTGGCCAGGAAAACCCGGTGTCTCTCTCCGGCGGCGAGAAGCGCCGCGCTGCGCTTGCGCGCACGCTCGCCCCGGAGCCGGACATCCTGCTTCTCGACGAGCCGACCAACCACCTCGACCTGCCGGCCATCGAATGGCTCGAGGGAGAGCTTTCCTCGATGAAGTCCGCCCTTGTGCTCATCAGCCATGATCGGCGCTTTCTCTCCGACCTGACTCGCGCCACCGTGTGGATAGATCGCGGCGTCGCGCGTCGTCTCGACAAGGGGTTCGCTCATTTCGAGGCCTGGCGGGACGAGGTGTTCGAGCAGGAGGAAAGGGACCAGCAAAAGCTCGCGCAGAAGATCAAGCGCGAAGAGCACTGGATGACCTACGGCGTCACCGCTCGGCGCAAGCGCAACATGCGCCGTGTGCGCGAACTTGCCGACCTGCGTGCCCAGAAGCGGGACCATCGCGGCCCCCAGGGAACGGTCAAGCTGAACATCGGCGAGACGGAGGTGTCCGGGAAGCGCGTCATCGAGGCGACCGGCATCTCGAAGGATTTCGGCGGCGGACCGGTGGTTCGCGATTTCTCAGCACGCATCCTGCGCGGCGACAGGGTCGGGCTTGTCGGCGCCAATGGTGCAGGCAAGACGACGCTGCTGAAAATGCTGACCGGCGAGCTCGCACCCGACACCGGATCGGTGGTCATCGGCACGGGCCTTACGATGGTGACCATGGATCAGGGGCGCGCCTCCCTGAAGGACGACGACACGGTGTCCGAGGTCCTGACCGGATCGGGCGGCGACACGGTGATGCTGCCCGACGGCCCGCGTCACGTCGTCTCCTACATGAAGGACTTTCTGTTCTCTCCCGAGCAGGCGCGCACACCCGTTTCGGCGCTGTCGGGCGGAGAGCGCGGTCGGCTGATGCTGGCGCGCGCCCTTGCCCGAGCCTCGAATCTTCTCGTGCTCGACGAGCCGACCAACGACCTCGATCTTGAGACGCTCGATCTCCTGCAGGAAATGCTGTCCGACTATCCAGGCACCGTGCTTCTGGTCTCGCATGATCGAGACTTCCTCGACCGGGTCGCCTCTTCGGTGATCTTTGCCGAAGGCGACGGCCTGTGGCGGGAATACGCAGGCGGATATACCGACATGCTGGCACAGCGGGGCGCCGGCGTGACCGCGCGAAAGCAGCGCGCGAACGGTGGCGGCTCCGAGGACAAGCGCAAGGACGGCGGCGAGGCCAAGCAGGTGCCGCAGAAAAAGAAGTCCGCGTTGAGCTTTACCCAGCAGCATCAGCTCAAGTCGCTGCCCGGCGAAATCGAGAAGCTCGGCAAGGAGATCGCGAAGATCCAGGCCGAACTTGAGGACCCGGACATGTTCGCCAAGGACCCGAAGCGGTTCGAGAGGCTGATGGCTTCTCTCGCTGCAGCCGAGACACGGCTGACGGAGGCCGAGGACGCCTGGCTCGAGCTGGAAATGCTGGCCGCAGGCGAGGCGGGCTAAAGGCCCACCCGCCATTGTGCTGCTGTCGTCGGTTAGAAGGCGCCGTCGCTCAGCAGCACCTCGCCGTTCGAAACGAGATGCAGCGGGGCAGACGACCCATCGGCCGTGACGGCCACGACCAGACGCACGCTGTCGCGTTCCGCTCGCTCGATCTCAAGCCCCGCGCCCTCCGGAACGAAGAACGCGTCGATCCCGTAGTCGACGATCAGTGTCCTGACGTCCGCAACACGGCGCACGACACCACGAAGAGCGATGCGGCCGGCAGGGGCCTCTTCGGACAGGGCGTCGACGGCGCGAAAAACGCCCTGCCCGTCCGGCTCGACCAAGGTCCAGACCGTATCCCCCACCTGAGGCGTCCCGCGGGACTGGCGGTCGGCGGGCAGTTCAACCCGCTCGATTTCGAGATTGATGATCACATAATCGCCGCGCAGCAGGTCACGCGGGTCGACCGGACGCAACGCGAGCGTCACCTCCGCTCCCATGGCGTGAACAAAAAGGCGTTCTCCGAGCGGAAGAGCGATCAATGCGAGCTGCACGAGCGCCGCAATGCTCCAGAGGATCCACGGCGAGAGGCGGCGCTCCTTTCGATCTTTCGCGATCATTGGCTTTCCTCCCCCGTTTCCACGGCTCGGGGCTTGCGCAGGCGTCGCGATATCACGAATGCCGCGATGACAAGAACTGTGCCCGCGACGAGAAAGAACACCGACTGGTCGAGCAGCGACCCCACGGTCTCGTAGAGCAGTAGCAACAGGCAGACGGTGATGGCCAGATTGCCAAAGGCGCTCCAAGCGCGCGAGGAAATGAGCGTGCCGACAACCGTCAGCCCGATGGCGGCGGCAAACGTCGCTGCCCCGTTCAACACCAGAAAATCAGGCATATAGAGAAAGACCCACGGCACCGCCACGGCGAGCGCGACGGCTCCGACGACGGCGAACGCCTGGTTCTCGATTGCCCGGTGCGACAGCAACGCACCGGCGGCAGCGGCCGCTATCGCGAATGCCGCCCAGACCGGCCACGGTATGGCGGGAAGTATCAAGCCGCTCATGTTGAACTCGTCGATGAGCGCGAGAAGCAGCGTCAGGCAGACGACACCGGCCAGAATCAAAACGCCGAAGGAGGACGCGGAGGCGGCGAAGGCGGACACCTCGCCGATCATTCCTTCACGCCGACGCGGCAGAAAACCTTGCACTCCGACGCGCCCGGCAAGCGTCAGCAGCGCACCAAGCGCAACCGGAGCCAGAAGGCCGAGCACGACGAATTCCGTATCCTGGGACCAGCTGCTGTCCGTTGCGGTGGCAAGCACGAGCCAGCCGTAGACCGCCAGCCCCTGAAACAGCACTGCCCAGCGGCCGGCAAAGGAGGGATGGCGGACGACATGAAGACCGGTGGCGCCAAGCAGCGCCAGCGCGATGCCGCCGGCCTGAAGCGTCAGATGCGGATGCTCGTCGATCCAGATCAGCCAGCAGGTCGCCGCGATCGAGGCGACGACAAGGCTGCCGCGCGAGGCGCAGGCCCACGCCGCTGCAAGCGCGCCGAACGCCACAAGCAGCGCCCCGCCCGACCAGTCGGAGGGCAGATGATACATCTGCCCGACGAGCGCCATGCCGCAGACGAAGACGAGTGTCGCAAAAACCGTGAGAAGATCGGCCAGGATCCGCCGGCCGCGCGAGGCGGCGAAGGCCGCCAGCCAATGCGCACCCAGGAGCAACGCGGCAATGCCGACCAGCTTCACCGGACGTGGGATTGCCGGCCAGTTCGAGGCAACGAAGGCGGCAAGCGCGAGCGCCAGGCAAATCGTGCCCACGGCCCCCAGAAGCGACGGCAGGCGAGAACCGCCCGTCTGTCGCGTGGCAAGATCAGCGCGGATCTTGCTGGCCGCCTCCGCATCCACCCATCCTTCGTCGACCCAGCGTGCGAGGTCGGTGCTCAGGCGTTTGCTATATGTCGAAATAACGAGCCCCTCCTGCTGTCCATGGCCATTCCATCTGTCGGGAACGCGTCAAAATTGCGGCTGGTGTCGGGTTCACGCAAGCAGATAATGGATGACGGCGGCCAGAAGAGCGCTTGCCGGAACGGTCACCATCCAAGCGGTGACGATGGTCAGAACATGGGCGCGACGCACCAGACGGCGCCGCCGCATATCAGCAGCTTCCCGCCGCCAACGACGCCGAAAACCGACGTTCGCCTCCGGCTCCATCCCGATCACACTGCGCACTCTGGCGCGGTTGGTCGACCATTCGCGGAAGAAGCCAACACCGAACACAGCGCCGACGGCGATATGAGTCGAGGAGACCGGCAGGCCAAGCGCGCTTGCCACAAGCACGACCGATGCGGTGGCAAGCACCACGCAGAAACCTCGAATCGGATTGAGCCGGGTGATGCGCTCGCCGACCATGCGCACCAGCCGGGGGCCGAAAAGCATGATGCCAAACGATATGCCGACGGCAGCAATGGCAAGCACTGGAAGGCCGGAGCCGCCCGGCAACGCCGAAGGCGCGAACTGAAGAGCCGTGAAGATCGCGGCAACCGGACCGACCGCATTGGCGACGTCGTTGGCGCCATGCGCGAAAGACAGGATCGCCGCCGCCGCGATCAGCGGCACGCGGAAGAGCTGACGCAGGGACTGGTTGCGGTTCTCCAACCCCCGTGCGCTTGCCCGAACCAGCGGAACCGATAGCCCGCCGCCGCATAGCGCCGCCAATGCGGCAAGACCGGCGGAGGCAGACGAGGACAGGTCCAGGTTCGCGGGCGGAGCGACAGTCAGGAGATAGAGCACGAATGTTCCCGACATCACGCCGAAAAGCACCGGCAACCAGCACCGCGCGGCACCGATCTTGTCTTCACGCTCCGAAATTCCAGCCTTGATGGCCGCAAGCAGCAAGGCGGCGCAGATGCCGCCGATCACCGGCGTCACCAGCCAGGAAAAGGCGATGGCAACCAGCGTGCCGGTTTCCACCGCGACAGTGCCCGCCGCGCCGATGCCTGCCCCGACGACGCCGCCGACCACCGCGTGGGTGGTGGAGACCGGCGCGCCGATCAGCGTCGCAACGTTGATCCAGACGGCGGCGGCGACGAGCGCGCTCATCATCGCCAGCGCGAAGGCGGGAGGCGAGGAGAATGCGGAGACATCGAGCAAGCGGGAGGAAATCGTCGCAACCACATTGCTGCCGACCAGAAGCGCGCCGGCGGCCTCGCAGACCGCGGCCAGGAGCAATGCGCCCCCCATCGTCATGGCGCGCGCGCCAACTGCCGGCCCCATGTTGTTGGAGACGTCATTGGCGCCGATGTTCAGCGCCATGTAGCCACCGATAGCCAGCGCCAGCGTCAGCATCAGGACATGCGGATGACCGGAAAAGAAGACCGCCCCGGCCGCCGTCGTGGCGACAAGAAACAGAGCCCCCACTCCCAGCGCGATACGTGAGCGCGACAGGAATGCGGTGGCCTCCTCGACATAGGTGAACTTGTCGAGATCCTTGTCGAGGGTGGTTCGGCGGGGTTTGTGAAGGGTCATTGCGAATTCCGGCTGCAGGCAAGTCGGGAGAACGGCCCGCTCCGCTTGCAGGCAAACCGTTGCATCATACCAGCCGTTCGAAGACAGCCTTGTTACGCAGCAACGCGGAAAGCTCAGGCTCCTGGACAAAGCCCGCAGCCTCTTCCGGGCGGAACCAGCGCATCTCGCGCTGTCCCTTCTCCGGCCAGTCATCGGCCTGCCCGCTCACACGCAACGCGAACACCTGCACCCGCACGCGACGGTCCAGGCCGTTGTCGAGGCCCTTGAGATAGAAGAAACTGCCGAGCGCACGCTCGCCAATGACGCCGGTGAACCCCGTCTCTTCCCAGGCCTCCTGTGCGGCGGAGCCAGCAAGCGACAGCTTCTTGTGCGGCCAGCCCTTGGGCAGAACCCAACGCCCTGTATCCCGACTGGTTGCCAGCAGAATCTCAACACCACCATCCAAACGCCGACGCCAGGGCAATGCCGCGACCTGCACGGCGCACGGCTTTCCACCCAGCCACAGCCGTAGCGTCTCCAGCACGCGGTCGAGCCGGAGGGTCAGCTTCGGAAAGGAGGCGTCGGTAAGGGCCACGACATGAGCCCTCCTGCTCATTAAGTCGAAACGGGAGTTGGCGGAATCAATTGCGCCAGCTAAGCTGTGCAATCGATCTTCTAGATAGTTCAATCTAGGTGAATCCGCAAGTGAAAGGCGCACATATTACGCCTCACTCCGCGAATCCTGCGCGTGACCCACGTTCCGAAAACCGTCAACTCTCAGGGAAATGAACGATTTCGCGGGTTTCACGGAAGCGAATATCAGGATTTTTCTCACCGATGTAGGAAACTTCCCAAGCATTCTTGAAGAGGAATACGGGTCGATCATCGCGATCCTGTGCAAGGCTACCGCGATTCGTCTCGAGAAACTTCTTCAGAACAAGTTCGTCGTCGCACTCGACCCAACGCGCCGTGCTGTAGGGAACAGGGTCAAAACCGATATCGGTGCTGTATTCAGTAGAAAGACGGTCAACCACCACGTCAAGCTGCAGGACGCCGACGACACCGACGATCCAGTTCGAGCCGATCTGCGGCTTGAAGATCTGCACAAGCCCCTCTTCCGCGAGATCCATCAGGCCCTGACGCATCTGCTTGACGCGCATCGTGTCGCTGAGGCGCACGCGCCGCAGGACCTCGGGCGCGAAGGCCGGCAGTCCGGTGACGTGGATCTCCTCGCCCTCGCTGAGCGTATCGCCGACGCGCAACTGACCGTGGTTGGGTACACCAATGACATCGCCGGGATAGGCCGTCTCGGCGAGTTCGCGCTCCTCGGCGAAGAAGAAGATCGGGGCGGAAACCGCGATGGTCTTGCCCGCGCGCACATGCTTCAGCTTCATGCCGCGCTTGAAGGTGCCCGAACACAAGCGCACGAAAGCGATGCGATCGCGGTGCTTGGGGTCCATGTTGGCCTGCACCTTGAACACGAAGCCGGTCACCTTGGGCTCGTCCGGCCGAATGACCCGCAGGGTCGCCGGCTGCGCATGCGGCGCCGGGCCAAAGCCGGCGATGAACTCGATGATCTCCTCGACACCGTAGTCGCGCAGCGCCGACCCGAAGAAGACAGGCGTCATATGACCCTCGAGAAAGGCCTCGCGGTCAAAGGCCGGATAGGCTTCCGCGCCGAGTTCGACGTTCTCCTCCAGTTCCGCCATCACGTTCTCGAAAACCGTATCGGTGAGGATCGGATCGTCGAGACCTGTGACCTCGCGGACGGTGTCAAAGCGCTGACCGCGCCCCTCGCTGGAGGTGAGGAAGCGCTTGTTGCGCCAGTCGTAGACGCCGAAGAAGTCAGAGCCCATGCCCACCGGCCAGGTCATCGGCGACACGTCGAGGGCAAGCGCTTCCTGGATCTCGTCGAGCGCCTCCAGCGGATGGCGGCCCTCGCGGTCGATCTTGTTGACGAAGGTGATGATCGGGATGTCGCGCAGCCGACAAACCTCGAAGAGCTTGCGTGTCTGCGTCTCGATGCCCTTGGCGGCGTCGATGACCATGATCGCCGCGTCGACGGCCGTCAGCGTGCGATAGGTGTCCTCGGAGAAGTCCTCGTGACCTGGCGTGTCGAGCAGGTTGAAGGTGATGCCGTCGCGCTCGAAGGTCATCACGGAGGATGACACCGAGATGCCGCGCTCCTGCTCGATCTTCATCCAGTCCGAACGCGCGCGGCGGCGTTCGCCTCGCGCGCGCACCTGCCCGGCTGCACGGATGGCGCCGCCCGAAAACAGCAACTTTTCCGTCAGCGTGGTCTTGCCCGCATCCGGATGCGAGATGATGGCGAAGGTTCGCCGGGAAAGATAGGGCGTGTCCGCGCCGCCGGTGGCGGCCGGGCTTTGCGTATCGGTCAGGCTCATGCCGTCTCCTTGGCCGCATCTGGGCCTGGCGTTCTGGAATTCGTGGCGCAGCCCGCCGAGCCGGCAGGGCGCTGCTTCGCGCAGAGATCTAGTGGAAGCGGGGCCAAAACGCCAGAGCGGATGCGGATTGCCGCAGCGCGCCGGCCACGCTATGGCTTGCCGCCCCTGCCCGCCGCCGGAGACAAAAGCCAGATGAAGCCGACCGGAAAGACGCTTGCCCCCCTCGCGACAGCGGTCGCCCTGCTCGCGCTCACCGCCGCAATCCTGCTTGCCATGGGCCGCGTGCCGATTTGCACCTGCGGGGAGGTCAAGTTGTGGACGGGAGATGTCACTTCCTCGGACAACTCCCAGCACATCTCGGACTGGTACACCTTCTCCCACATCATCCACGGCATGCTGTTCTACGGCCTCTTCCATCTGGCAACGCCGCGCCTTTCCATGGGATGGCGGGCGGTCGGCTCCATCGTCATCGAAGCCGCTTGGGAAATCCTCGAGAACAGCCCCTGGATCATCGACCGCTACCGCGAGGCGACCATTGCGGTCGGCTACACCGGCGACAGTGTTCTCAACTCCGTGTTCGACGTCATCTGGATGCTGGTCGGGTTCTGGCTGGCGCTGCGCCTGCCTGTGTGGCTGACCGTCGTGCTGGCGCTCGCCATGGAAATTGTCGTCGCCGCGGTCATTCGCGACAATCTCACCCTCAATGTCATCATGCTCGTCTGGCCGCTCGACGCGATCCGGGACTGGCAGTCGGCCGCAGGTATCTGAGCAGCACCGGACGCTCAGCCCCGCGCCTCGCCGCGTGTCTTGACACGTCGGAGCGCCCCGGCGACTGTCCGCCCCTCTTCAACAGGCGGATCTGTCTCGATGTCCCTGATCGTCCCTCTATCCCTTGCCGCGATCTGCGGTGGGGCCGCGACTGCCATCGCCGCTCATGATTTCTTCGAGGGGGAGACGCTGGTTGCCGACATGATCCGCGCCGCGCGCCTCGCGCGCGCGGACCTTGGCGATCTCGACCGCAAGGTGGCGGCGCGCGCGAAGAGCCCGCTCGTCGTGACGCTGACAACGATCCCGAGCCGCATCGGCCTTCTCGACATGACGCTGAAGAGCTTGCTCGACCAATCGCTGGCACCGGCCGAAATCCGCCTCAACGTGCCTCATCATTCCCGCCGCGAGGATTGCGCCTACGAGATCCCCTCATGGCTCGAGAAACTCGAAACGGTCAAGATCGTGCGCTGCGATGACTCCGGCCCGGCGACAAAGCTCTTTCCGACCCTCCCCTGCGTTGAAGCCGACGCCCCCGTCGTCGTGGTCGACGACGACCGCATCTATCCGCCACGCTTCCTCGAAACGCTCGCGGCGGCGGCCGACGCGGATCCTGACAGCGCCTTCGGCCTGTCGGGCTGGGTGGTGCCGGAGGACTTTATCGACCGGCCAACGACGATCCGCAGCAATCTCTACCTGCAACCGCCAGCTCCGGTGCGCGCTCGCCGCCTGCGCAAACCCTTCGAGATTGACATCCTCCAAGGGTTCTCAGGCTATCTGGTGCGTCCGCGCTTCTTCCCGGAACTTCAGGCGATGCTCGCGCATGAGGGTGCCCCGCGCGAGGCGTTCTTCGTTGATGACGTATGGATTTCGGGCTTCTGCCGCGCCCGCAAGTTCGTGGTTCCGGCGAAGCGCGCCGGCTTCCAGCAGTGGAGCCGGCGGGAACACTACCGCGCGTCGAGTCTCGGCCTCGTCAACAGGGGAGAGGGAACGCCGGAACGCCGCAACAACACCATCGTCATCCGCCATCTCGCAGACCGCTGGACAGTCGGAGGTCATGCTGCGGCTTCCCGTCGAGCGGGCGCACCTGGGCAACAAGCTCCGGCAGAAGCCGGGCAAGCGCGTCCGTAATCGCGCGTTCGCCGGACAGGAAACGCTTCGCCGCGGGGTCCAGCCCACTCAGCTTGCGCCCAAGCCAGGGAATGCCCGAGACGAATCCCAGCCGGGTGCGAAGATCGAAGGCGACACAATCGCCCGCCATCGAGACGTGATGCGGTGAAGTCAGTCGCGCGAATTCAGCAAGCGGGTGTTCATCGCCGACCGGAGTTTCCAGATAGGCCCCGTCGGCGTCGAGGCCGATGCGCCGCACCTCCACCGCCTGGCCGTAGTAGCTCCGGTTGTTCTGCATGACCCGCATGGGTCCCTCCGCGTCGGCGAAGACATCTCCGGCGCCCCGGCCGAGCCCGTGCGAGCCGTCGGCGAAGATCCCCTTTGCATTGACCGGATCGGCGACAAGACCGCCCGTCACCGGATCGTCCATATGGTAGACTGCAAGCGTACGTGCGCCGTCTGCTCCTTCCGGCCTCTCGCACAGGACAAGGCGCCAGCCGCCGCCCTCCTCGAAGATCACCGCATCCACCGCATTCGTGCTCCCCTTCATCCGACGCACGCGGCGCCATCTGTCGGGAAACCGCTCGCACCGGTAAAGATCGAGCGCGCCCATGGCGCAGGTCTCCGGCAACATGTGGAGCACGCCGCCGACCTCGAACAGGAAGGGATAGGACGCATGTTCGCGGATCGGCAGCACCGGCACCGGCGGACCCGGCTTCAACGCCTCGTCCAGTTCCATGGCAACCAGACGTCCGCGTTGCTCGAGATACTCGAATTCCTCGACGAAAAGCCATAGCCGCCCATCGATCCGGCGCAGGAACGGGTCCGCGTAATAGCTGAATGCAGGTGCGGAAACAGCCGTTGGCCGGATGTTGCCGGAGCGCATGACGAAAACCTGAAAATGCTCCTTGGGAAGGCGATGCAGGCCGAGCAAACGCCGGCGATAAAAGTCCTGCCAGCGCAGGTTGGCCCGATCTCCCGCCTTGTAGAGCCGATGCCAGAGGCGTTGCAGCGGGTCGGTCCAGGATGGACGGTCCGGGGTGATCTTGTTGCGCGTGCTCGCCCAGCGTATCGGTTGGGGCGAGGAAATGTCGACGTCGTCGCCATTGAGAACCAGATCGCCCGCGGCCTCTGCCCTCAAGAGCAGGATGGTCAGCACCGTCTGGTCGGCGTTGTGGCGGGGCGTCGCCGGGCGGAAGGCAAGCGGATCACCTGCAAGCCGGGCCCAGTCCTCGACAAGCCGTCGCACCGCTGCCCGCTCCAGATCGAACCCCAGCAGCCCGCCGATCCGGATCTGCCGGTCGAAGAACTCCGGCTCCACCCGCAGATAGGTCAGAACCTCCGGCAGGCAGCGCTCGCTCAGGTTCGCCTGCCCCTTCAGCGTGTAGCTGCCATTTTGGGCCAGAACCGACAGTGGCTCGGATAGATCCGCACGAAGGAGCGTCGCGCTGTCGAACCAGAAGAGGTGCCCGCCAAAACGCTCCGCCGCGTCGGCAATGGCCAGAGGCTTCCAGGCATAGGTGCCCGCCGCAACCGCCACATGCGGCGGGTGGTCGGCAAACGGGAAACGAATGACCTCGGCGAAGGGGAAGCGGGCCGCGATCAAGGCGCGGTCTTCATTCGAGAGGCCAAGATCGTAAACGAGGACGCGGGCGCTCTCGCACACACGGTACCGCTTCAGGTTCGCCAGAAGCTGAAAGAGCGTGCGGGCGAAACGCGCGTCCGAGCCGGTCGCTATCGTGCAATTCGTCCCGGCACCGGTCCTGCCTGTGCTTGTCATGTTCCGCGCTACCCGGCCCAATTTCACTTGAGGCCTTTGACCACGCCGGACAAGGCCAAGGCAAGGAAAAGGGGCAAGGCGACGCCAGTCCTGCTAGCCCTGCGTTCCCGCGGCCCGACCGGCGACAAGACCGAGGGCAACGGCCGTGAGCAGACCGTTGCCGGACAGATAGCCTGAAGCGTCATTTCCCGAGACCCCGCAAGCGGCCCCGCCGACGGCATAGAGGTTGGGCAGCGCCTCGCCTCCCTGTCCGATGACGCGCGCTGTCTCGTCGACCACGAGACCGCCCTGTGTGTGGAACAACGCCCCCGTCACCCGTACCGCATGGAAGGGCGCCTGGAGCTGCGCGACGCCCTCGAAACTCCGGCCAAATCGGTCGACCACGCCCTCCGTCTTGGCCCGCGCGACGTCGGCGAAGCTCTCCTTCAGGGCTGCCGCCGGAACGTTCATCCGCTCGGCCAGCTCTTCCGGGCTCGCACCCGACAAGACGATGCCCATGGCCTCGGCCCGCCGGTAGTCCTCGAACTGACGAACGATGCCGGCAATGCGCGCATCGAAGACGGTGAAGGCAAGGCCAGCGGGCTGGCGCAGCACTTCCGCCGCCTGCTCGGAATAGCCTTTCGCCTCGTTGGAAAACCGCTCACCCGCGCTATTCACCTGAAAGCCCCCCTCGGTGACGGTCGCCCAGGAGATCAGGATACCGGCGGGATGCGCCACCGAGCCATGACCCTGATGGCCATTGAGATGCCGGGTCGAAGCGCCCAGCGCCTCGCCCCAGACCAGTGCGTCGCCCTGGTTTCCCTCGTGGCCGAAGTAGAGCGCGCCGGACAGCGAGGAAATGTGTTCAGCGACCAGTGCCTTGTTGCCGCCATAGCCGTTGCAGGCCAGGACGAGGCGAGCGCAACCGACCTCATCCAGCGTTCCGTCGGGACGGGCGAAGGCCAGACCGCGCACGCGGCCGCTTCCATCGGCATAGAGATCGGTCACATGGGCATCGCACAGCACCTCGATGCCAGCGTTCTCTACCGCCTGTCGCAGCGCGTCGATCAGTTCCTCACCGGACCGCGAAGGCAGCCCGTGCATCCGTCGCGCCGAGTGGCCAGGATAGGTGAAATCCTCGATTACCGAAAAATTCAGCCCGTGCCGGTCGGCGAGCCATTCGATCGCCGGCCCAACGGTCTCGGCCACAAGTGAGACCAGACCCGCATCGGGCTCGCCATGGGCTTTGGCCATGATATCGCGCGCGAAAAGCTCTGGACTGTCCTGGATGCCGGCCGCCTTCTGGAAGCGGGTGCCCGGGGCGGGTATCAGCCCTGCAGACAGCGCCGTGGAGCCACGCGGCAGCGGATCTCGCTCCAGGACCAGCACGTCGGCCCCGGCCTCGTGTGCGGCAAGGGCCGCAACAAGACCCGCCGCACCGGCGCCAACAATGACCACCGGAACCTCGAACTCAAACTCCTTCCCCTCGACCCGGGACACCTGTGACATGCGACCTTCACCCTCTTCAGACAGCTACCTGACGTTTTTCGAAAACAATAATCTGTATTACTTTTAAAACAAGATTTGATTCAGACAGCGCGTCGTGCGCTAATTTCGGTGCGTAGCCGGGGAAGGAGCAAGGCATGGCCAAGCCAGGGCAATCGGGAGCCAGGACGCTTTTCGACAAGGTCTTCGACAGCCACGTGGTCACGGAAGGCGACAGCGGGCAGTGCCTGCTGTGGATCGACCGGCACCTGTTGCATGAAGGTTCGTTTCACGCCTTCAACAGGCTGAAGGAGCGCAGCGCCTCCGTCTTTCGCCCTGACCTCACCTTCGGCATCGAGGATCACTACGTCCCCACACGCACGCATGACCTGACGAAGGTCGACCCGGCGATCCGCGGCATGATCGAACAGTTGCGAGGCAATGCCCGCCATCACGGCCTACGGCTCTTCGGTCTCGACGACCCAGCGCAGGGTATCGTCCATGTGGTCGGCCCTGAGCAGGGAATCACGCTTCCCGGCCTCACCATCGTCTGCGGCGACAGCCATACCGCCACCCATGGCGCCTTCGGCTCCATCGCCTTCGGGATCGGCGCCTCCGAGGTTGCCCACGTTCTCATGACGCAGACCCTGTGGCAGAAAAAGCCGAAGCGGATGCGCATCACGGTCGACGGCAAGCTTTCGCCAGGCGTTTCGGCCAAGGACATCGCGCTGTCGATCATTGCCCGCATCGGCGCGGACGGTGCCGCCGGCCATGCCATCGAATATGCCGGCGACGCCATCACCGGGCTCTCGATGGAAGGCCGCCTGACACTATGCAACCTCTCGATCGAGGCGGGCGGACGCTGCGGCATGATCGCTCCCGACGCGACCACTATCGACTACCTGCGCGGCCGTCCCTACGCGCCGTCCGGCGCGCTTTTCGAACAGGCGACGACGCACTGGCTGACGCTTGCGAGCGACACGGATGCCCCCTTCGATCGGGAGGTGAGTCTGGCGGGCAGCGAAATCGCCCCCGTCGTTACCTGGGGCATCAGCCCGGAGGATGCCTCGCCGATCACCGGCACAGTGCCCGACCCCGACCGAATTTCCGATCCTGCCCGCGCGGCGCACGTCCGCGAGGCGCTCGACTACATGGGGCTTATCGCCGGGCAGAAACTTACCGACATTGCCGTCGACCGGGTCTTTATCGGCTCTTGCACAAACAGCCGCATCGAGGATTTGCGGGCGGCGGCGGCCGTGCTGGCGGGACACAAGGCGAGGGTGCCAGGCCTGGTCTCCCCAGGATCCGCGCCTGTGAAACGCCAGGCGGAGGAGGAAGGCCTCGACCGCATCTTCCGCGATGCTGGACTGGAATGGGTTGATGCCGGCTGCTCCATGTGCGTGGGCATGAACGGCGACCTCGTACCCCCTGGCGAGCGTTGCGCGTCAACGACCAACCGCAATTTCCGGGGCCGGCAAGGGCCCGGCAGCCGCACCCACCTGATGTCCCCGGCCATGGCGGCGGCGGCCGCCGTCACCGGTCATCTCGCCGACATGCGCCCGCTGGTCGGCGCACGCAAGCTTCCACAGGATTGAGGAGAGCCCGCCATGCAGCCCTTCACGACCTTGACCGCCACCGCCTGCCCGCTGCCCCTGTCGAGCGTCGACACGGACCAGCTCATTCCCGCCCGCTTCATGAAGCGATCACGGGCCGATGGCTATGGCGACTATCTGTTGCACGATCTGCGCTTCGACACGCAGGGCCACGCACTGGCCGACTGCCCGCTCAACAGTCCCGACAGGACCGGCGCGCGAATTCTGGTCACCCGCCGCAACTTCGGCAGCGGATCATCACGCGAGGCCGCGGTCTATGCGCTGGTCGACTACGGCATCGCCTGCGTCATCGCCCCGTCCTTCGGCGACATCTTCGCATCCAACTCGGTCAACAACGGCCTGCTGCCGGCGACGGTCTCGGAAGAGGACGGAGAGGTCCTTCTCCGCGCCCTGCAGGACGGCACGCTGGCGGCGACCGTCGATCTCCAGGCCACCCGCATCCACATCGGCGGACTGTCCGTGTCGTTCCGCATCGATCCAGTCTGGCGCACGAAATTGCTCAATGGCTGGGATGACATCGACCTGACAAAAAGCCACGCCGCCGAGATCGCTTCCTTTCAGGAGCGCGACGCGGCGGCACGTCCCTGGCTCGTGCCGCGACAGCCGGACGCGCCTTGAAATTTCAGATGTCACGACATTGACAAACTATGCGATCTGTATTCTCAATAAGACAGAACATGTCTTAAGCATAAAACAGGAGAGAAGGACATGTCCGCCGCGATCGAACCCCTCAAGGCACGTCGTCTCTATCTCCTGCTCAGGGAGCAGATACTGAGCGGCGAGGTTGCCGACAGCGCCCGCCTGCCAAGTGAACCCAACCTTGCCCAGGAGCACGGCGTCTCGCGCGTCACCGTGCGCCGCGCGCTCGACAAGCTTGCCAGCGACGGCATGATCGAGCGACGGCCGGGATCCGGCACCTTCGTCAGCGCGAAGCCGGCGCAGATGCCGGTCGTGGCGGACCTTGCCAACGCGCTGTCGCATCTCGTCGAGATGGGTCGGCAGACGGACGTGCGGCTGATTTCCTTTTCCTATGTGAACGCCACTCCGGCGATGGCCGAGGAATTGAAGCTCGAGCCGAACGAGCGGCTGCAACGGTCGATCCGCGTGCGCCTGATCGACGGGCAGCCCTTCTCCTACCTCGTCACCCATGTTCCCGAGCGGATCGGCATCTCCTATTCGGAAAGCGATCTTGCCTCGACCCCGCTTCTGGAGCTGCTCGAGCGTTCCGGACTGGTCGCCGACAAGGCGCAGCAGATCATCGGAGCCACGCTCGCCGGGCCGGAGGTCGCCTCCGCGCTCGATCTGGAGATCGGCGCCGCACTGCTATCGATGACGCGCGTCGTCTTCGAAGAGAACGGCCGTGGCATCGAGCATCTGCAGGCCCTCTACCGGCCCGACCGCTACTCTTTCAACATGGAGCTGACGCGCACGGGCGACGACGGCGCCCGTCGCTGGAAAGCGGCCGACACCTTTCGGCTTGCAAGCCGGAACACACCGAACGCCAAGAACAAGAAGAAGAAGACCGGCGCGGAAAAACCATCACCTTCGAGGAGAACCAAGCCATGAAGTTTCTTGAAACATCTATCCGACGCCGAACCATCCTGAAGGGCGGCGCCGCCGCCCTCGCCACGCTTGCGGCACCCGGCGTGCTGCGCGCCGCAGAACCCGCACCGATCAAGGTCGGCATTCTTCAGCCCGTGACCGGCGCCCTGGCGCAAGACGGCGGCTTCGGCCGGCTCGGCGCCGAACTTGCCATTTCCGACATCAACGAGGCTGGCGGCATCAAATCGCTCGGTGGTGCCAAGATCGAGATGATCTTCGGCGACGCCCGCTCCACCCCCGAGGCTGGTGCCCAGGAAGTCGAACGCATGCAGGAAGAGGGCGTCGTCGCCGTTGTCGGCGGCTTCGCCTCGCCGATCGCCCTGGCCGCCTCGCAGGCTGCCTCGCGCTACGACTTGCCCTATATCGTCGACGTCGGCGTCTCCGACCAGATCATCAGCCGCGGTCTCAAGAACACGTTCCGCTTCGCGCCGGGCTTCTCGATCTGCACCAAGACGGCAATCGAGAATCTCGTTCGCATCAACGAGGCCGCCGGCAAGCCGGCAAAGACCGTCGCGCTCGTCCATGAGGATGGCCTGTTCGGTTCCGGCCTCGCGAAGCTGATGTCGACGGAACTGCCGAAGTACGGCTTCGAGATCGTCGAGGAGATCGCCATTCCGACGCCGTCGCGCGACCTGTCGAACGTCGCGCTTCGCCTGCGCTCGCTGAAGCCGGACCTCGTCATTCCGAGCACCTACTACGGAGAGACGGTTCTCCTCGCCCGCACCATGCAGCAGCAGCGCGTGCGCCCGATGGGCGTCTACGCGGTTCTCAACGGAGCCGCCTCCAACCGCCGCTTCGTCGCCGAGTTCCCCGAAGCCGCCAACGGTATCATGGACTGCAACCACTGGCCGGATCCGCGCAGCAAGAAGTCGCAGCTTCTCAAGGAGCGCGTCGAGAAGCAGGGCTCGACCTACAACTACAACACGCCGCTCAACTACTCCTGCGTGGCGCTTCTCGCCGACGCCATCGAGCGCGCGGCCTCGAGCGATCGGGGCAAGATCATCGAGGCCCTCGCGAGCTCGACCTTCTCCGATCACCTGATGCCCTATGGCCCGACCAAGTTCGTCAACGGACAGAACACAGGCGCGGCGCCGGTCTCGACCCAGGTGCAGGAGGGCGACATTCGCGTCGTCTATCCGGAGGAGTTCTCCAACGCCAAGCCGATCTTCCCCGCCAACGGCTGACGTCGCCACAGGATCGCGGGCCCGGCCACATGGCCGGATCCGCGATCCGTCGCCGTACTCCAGGCAGCGGAACGCAACATGTACTCTCCCATCATTATCATCGAGGCGATGATCAACGGGCTTTTGACGGGCGCCATCTACGCGATGATCGCCCTCGGCCTGACGCTGGTCTACGGCGTCCTCCACATCATCAATTTCGCGCACGGAACGCTGCTCGCCAGTGCCATGTTCGCGGTCTGGAGCCTCAACGTCCTCTTCGGCGTAGACCCCTACGTGTCGATCCTCGTTCTGGCTCCCGTCTTCTTCGGGCTCGGCTATGGCCTCCAGCGCTTCGTCATCGGCCCTGCCTCCAAGGGCGACGAAGGCAACATCCTGCTGATCACGCTTGGGCTGTCGATCTTTATCGAGAACGCCCTGCTGGCCGGCTTCGGCTCGGACACGCGCGCCATCTCCTCCGACTTCTCGTTCTCCGTCGTCGAGGCGGGGCCGTTCCTCATCTCCACACCCAAGCTCGTCGGCTTCGCCGGATCGCTCGCCGTAACCGCGCTCTTCTGGTTCGTGATGAGCCGTACGGATGCCGGCAAGGCCATCCGTGCGGTCGCCAAGGAGAAGTTCGGCGCCAGCCTGATGGGGATCGATGTGCGGCACATCTACGCGCTGACCTTCGGGCTAGGCTGCGCGGCGCTGGCCATCGCTGCAGGCCTGCTGATGCCGACCTTCTACGTCAATCCGCGCGTCGGCGGCGCCTTCATCAACATCGCCTTCACAATCGTCGTGCTCGGCGGCATGGGCTCGATCCCCGGCGCCATGGTCGGCGGCCTCCTGATCGGCGTCGTGGAGAGCGTCAGCGGCCTGGTGCTGGGCGAGAGCCTCGGACAGATCGGCATCTTCATCATCTTCATCCTGGTGCTGCTGCTGCGGCCTACCGGACTGTTCGGAGCGAAAGCATGATGGCCCGGGGATATCTCTCAATCGTCGTCGTCACGGTCGCGCTCGCGCTCGTCCCGACTCTCTTCCATTCCAACAGCATGGCCAACTTCATGGTGCTGACGCTGATCATCGCGTTGGCCGCCCAGGGGTGGAACCTGCTCGGCGGCGTCGCCGGCCAGACCTCCTTCGGCCACGCGGTGTTCTTCGGCACCGGCTGCTATACGAATGCGATCCTCCAGTCGCACTTCGGCGTCAACGCCTGGGTGGCGCTGGTGGCGGCGATGGGCGCGGGAGCGGCGGTCGGCTTCGTCATCGGCTTCCTCAGCTTCCGGGCCGGACTGCGCGGCTCCTACTTCGCGCTGATCACCCTCGCCTTTGCCGAACTCGCGCGCATCCTGGCCAACTCCTCGGAGATGACCGGTGGCGCGGCCGGCTTGTTGCTCAAGCTCGACCCGGGCTTCGCCAACATGCAGTTCGCCGACCGCGGGGCCTTCCTCTGGCTGGCGCTCGGCTTCGTCTTCGCGGGGCTGGTCATCAGCCGCGCCATCGCCAACTCACGCTTCGGCGCGCAGCTTGTCGCCGTGCGCGAAAACGAGGACGCGGCCCGCGCACTCGGCGTCGACGTGCTCAAGGTGAAACTCAAGGCAATCAGCCTGTCGGGAGCGATGACGGCGACTGCCGGAGTGCTCTACGTGCAGAACTTCCTCTACGTGGACTCCACCATCGCCTTCGGCGTGTGGATCTCCATCGAGGCGCTGCTCGCCCCGATGGTCGGCGGACGCGGCCTCGTGCTCGGCCCGCTCATCGGCGCCTTCACCCTGCATGGGCTTGGCGAGCTGACCAAGAGCTTCGCCGGTCGCCTGCCGGGTATCGACCTCATCGTCTTCGCCGTTGTGCTGATCCTGGTCGTGGCCTTCGCCTCCGGCGGCGTGCTCGGCCTCCTGCGCCGTTTCACGCCGCGCCTTGCCAAGGGAGCTGCCTCATGATGCTCGGCGTCGATGACATCACCATGCGCTTCGGTGGCCTCGTCGCCGTGCGCAATGCCTCCTTCGGGGTTGGCAAGGGCTCGATCACCGGACTGATCGGCCCCAATGGCGCCGGCAAGACGACGCTCTTTGCCATCATCGCCGGCTTCTTGAAGCCAAGCGCGGGGCGGATTTCATGGTCGGAGCGCGATATCACCGCGCTCCACCCCCACCAGCGCGCCGAACTTGGCATCGCCCGCACCTTCCAGATCGTCCAGCCGTTCAACGGGCTGAACGTTCTGGAGAACATCACCGTCGGGGCCTACCTGCGCCACCGCAAGACGGAGGACGCGGTCGAACGGGCGCGCGCGGTCGCCGTCCGCGTCGGCCTCGAGAGGGAGCTGGAGGCTCCGGCCTCGAGCCTCACCGTGGCGGGGCGCAAGCGGCTGGAGCTTGCCCGCGCGCTTGCCACCGAGCCCAAGCTGCTGCTGCTCGACGAGGTTCTCGCCGGTCTCAATCCTTCCGAGATCCGCGACATCGTGCCCGTCATCCGCGCGATCCGCGACGACGGGGTGACGATCCTGATGATCGAGCACGTCATGCAGGCGGTGATGAACCTGTGCGAGCAGGTTCATGTGCTGGCACAGGGTGCGCTCATCGCCGAGGGCACGCCGGCACAGGTGTGCAACGACCCGACCGTGATCGAAGCCTATCTCGGAAAAGGTGCGGCGGAACGGATGGCGAAGCTGGGAGAAGCACATGCTTGAGGTCAAGGACCTGCGCGCCGGCTATGGCGCGGTCGAGGTGTTGCGCGGCATCGATCTTTCCGTCGCCAGTGGCGAGATCGTCGCCGTGCTCGGCGCCAATGGCGTCGGCAAGACGACGCTCAACAAGGTGCTCTCCGGCATGTTGCCGGTCACATCAGGCAGCATCGCCCTCGATGGCGCAACGCTTGGCGGCTCGCCCATAGCCGCGGTCGACGCCGGCCTGATACATGTGCCCGAGGGCCGGCGGATCTTCCCCAACATGTCGGTCGAAGAGAACCTCGAACTCGGCAGCTACAGGCGTGCGCGTCCCAGCCGGGCGCGCAACCTTGCTCATGTCTACGAGGTCTTCCCCCGCCTCAGAGAACGCTCCGCCCAGGCGGCGGGCACGCTCTCGGGCGGTGAGCAGCAGATGCTGGCCATCGGACGCGGCATGATGGCCGAGCCGAAGCTCCTCATTCTCGATGAGCCCTCGCTCGGCCTCTCCCCGCTTCTGGTGGAGGAAATGTTCACGCTGATCCGGCGGCTCAACGCGGAAGGACTGCCGATCATGCTCGTCGAACAGAACGTCGTGCAGTCGCTTGAGATCGCCAACCGCGCCTACATCATTGAGAACGGCGAGGTGATCATGTCCGGCACAGCCGCCGACATCGCCGCCGATCCCGATCTCAAGCGCGCCTATCTCGGATTGTAAGGGAGACAAGCGATGTCCACGACCTCCCCGGGCCTCGTGCCCGCCTCCGTACTTCTTGCCGAACCCCGGCCGGACTGGCTGGCGCATTGGGCCCGTTTCGCGACCGGCTTTTCCGTCGACAAACTGCCGCCGTCGCTGCTCGCCCAGGCCAGACTGGTCATGCTCGACTGCATCGGAGCCATGGCCGCCGGCATGCAGGAGACCGAGAACGCAGCGCTCGCCGGCCGCCTCGCCCGGCGCGGCCGGGGCGAGGTTGCGGCCATCGGCGCCGGTGTCGCGCTGCGTGGAGACGACGCGGCCTTCGTCAACGGCATCGCTGGAACCGCACTGGAACTCGACGAGGGCAATCAGTTCGCACGCGGACATCCGGGCATTCACGTCCTGCCCGCGGCCCTGGCCACCGCGCTGGCCAACGGCCGCAGCGGCGCGGAGCTGCTCACCGCCTTCATTCTAGGCTACGAGATTGGCGCGCGCGTCGGAGCGGCCTGCCGCCTGCGTCCCAGCGTTCATCCGCACGGCACATGGGGCACCATCGGCGCGGCCTTCGCCACCGCCCTGCTGGAAGGCGCCGACGAGACCCGGCTCGCGGAGACGATCAACGTCGCCGCGACCATGAGCGTTGGCGCAAGCCTCAGCGCCATGCTCGAGGGAGCGACGGCCCGCAACAGCTATTGTGGTCTCTCCAACCGCAACGGCATGGCCGCCTGGGACCTCGTCGCCAGCGGCTTCACCGGCGAGCGCGACTGCGTTGGCAGCGTCTACGGCTCGATCCTCGCCGAGGGCTTCTCTCCGGCGGGAATGACCGAGGAACTGGGAACGCGCTTCGAAATCGAGCGCAACTACTTCAAGCGTCATGCGGCGTGTCGCTTCACCCATGCAGCCCTCGACGTGGTGGTGCGGCTCGTTGCCGAGAACGGAACACTCGCGCCCGAAGCCATCGAGTCCATAGAGGTGGCGACATATGCGATGGCCGCACAGCTCGACGGTCCCGAACCGCACAATGTCCTCGCTGCCAGGTTTTCCCTGCCCTTCGCCATTGCCACGACGCTGGTCAATGGCGAAGCCTCGGTTCACGCCTTCCGCGAGCCGTCGCTGTCGGATGCGCGCATTCGCGGCCTTGCAAGGATTGTCCGGGTGCGCGAGCACGCCGACTACACCGCCCTGCTGCCGGCCATGCGCCCGGCCGCCGTCACCGTCCGCCTTCGGGATGGGCGCGTGCTTTCAGGCGAGACGCTGACCAACCGCGGCGATGCGGTTGATCCCTTCACCGCCGACGAGGTGCGGGCCAAGTTTCGCGACCTTGCCACCCCGGTCTGGGGCGAGACCCATGCCGAACGCGTGCACGCCGCCGTGGAAACGATCGACACGGCGGAAAACCTTACGGGCCTGAACGGTCTCCTGACCGAACCCGCGATCAAGGATCGATAAGAAATGACCCTGAAGTCCCAACTTGCCGGCGGCAAGCCGATCGTCGCTCCGGGTATCTATGATGCCCTGACCGGCTCGATTGCCACCGATGCCGGCTTCTCCGCGCTGTATCTTTCCGGCGCGGCCATTGCCTACACCAAGCTCGGTCGGCCCGACATCGGCCTCGTCTCCATGAACGAGGTCGCCGAGACCATCGCCCTGATCCGCCAGCGGGTCGAGACGCCGATCATTGTCGATGCAGACAATGGCTATGGCAACGCGCTCAACGTCCAGCGCACGGTGAAGACCTTCGAGCGCGCGGGCGCCAGTGCCATTCAGCTTGAGGACCAGACGCTGCCCAAGCGTTGCGGGCACCTCAGCGACAAATCGCTGGTTTCGGCCGCCGAGATGGTCGGCAAGGTCAAGGCTGCCGTCGATGCGCGGGCAAGCGAGGATACTCTGATCGTCGCGCGCACCGACGCGGTCGCAGTTGAAGGCTACGAGCGCGCCATAGAGCGCGCCTCGCTCTATGCCGATGCCGGCGCCGACGTACTCTTCGTCGAGGCGCCGCGCTCGTCCGAGCAACTCGCGGAGATCTGCAAGTCTCTCGGCGGCCGGCTGCCGCTGCTTGCAAACATGGTCGAGGGCGGCAACACGCCGATGTTCACAGCAGCCGAACTTGGCGAGATGGGCTTCAGCATCGTCATCTTCCCCGGCGGCATTGTACGCGCCCTCGCCCGCACCGCGCAGGCCTACTACGCCTCGCTGTTCGCCAATGGCACCAATGCGCCCTTCGCCGACAACATGTTCCAGTTCGGTGAGCTGAACGAGCTGATCGGCACACCGGCCATGCTCGAGACCGGCCGGCAGTATGAGGAATACGGGGCGGCGCAAGCCTCTTCCATGAAAGGTGACGCGGAATGACGACGACGCTCGACCCCGTAACGCTCGCCATTCTCAACGGTCGTCTCGAGCAGATCGCCGACGAGATGGACGCGACGCTCTACCGCTCCGCGTTCAATCCGATCATCGCCGAGGCGCGCGATGCCTGCCACGGCCTCTACCACGCCGAGACCGGGGCGACGCTGGTTCAGGGCACGCGCGGGCTGCCGATCTTCGTCGGCGCCATGGCCTTCGCCGTGAAGGCGGTTATCGACAAGGTGGCGGAGGACGGCGACCTGTCGCCCGGAGACACCTATCTCTTCAACGATCCCTACGCCGGCGGCACGCACCTCAACGATTTCCGCCTCGTGCGCCCGGTGTTCCGCGATGACAAGCTTTATTGCTGGATCGCCTCGGTCGGCCATTGGCTGGACATCGGCGGCAACGTGCCCGGCGGCTTCAATGCCAAGGCGACGGAGAGCTTCCAGGAAGGCGTCCGCATTCCTCCGGTGAAACTGATCACGAAGGGCGTCATCAACCGCGACCTGCTCGACATTCTGGCCGCAAATTCGCGGGTACCAGCATCCAACTATGGCGACCTGAACGGCCAGCTCAACGCCCTCGACCTCGGCGAGCGGCGCCTCGCGGACCTGCTCGACGGCTATGGCGACGGCACCGTTTCGGCAGCCTTCGACGCCTTCTCCGACCGCGCCGAGGCGATGATGCGCGAGGAGATCCGCGCGCTGCCCGACGGCTGCTATTCGTTCGAGGACTATCTCGACAACGACGGCATCACGCCAGACAAGCTGACAATCGCCCTCGATCTGACGATCCGGGGAGAGGAGATGACGCTCGACTTCTCGCGTTCGTCCGCTCCCTGCGCCGGCCCGCTCAACATCGCCTATTCAACCGCCGCCGCCTGCTGCTATGTGGCGCTGAAGCATGTCTTCACCTCCGTTCCGGCGAATGCCGGCTGCCTCCGTCCGATCACCTTCAACATTCCCGCGACAACGCTTCTCGGCGTCAAGCCGCCCAAGCCCGTGGGCGGCTACACGGAAACCATCTTGCGCGTCATCGGCGTCGTCTTCGGCGCGCTCGCCCAGGCGGATCCCGCGCGCGCCACCGCCGGCCCCTTTGGCACAATCAACGCTTTGTCGGTTGCCGGCTACCGCGATGACGGCTCGCGCTACGTGATGTTCTCCTTCTTCGGCGGCGGACTTGGCGGAAATCCGCAAAGCGACGGGCTCAACCATGCCAACAATCCGATTTCCATGGCGACTATTCCGCCGGCGGAAATCCTTGAGGCGTCCTACCCGGTCAAGTTCACCCAATGGGCGCTGCGGCCCGATTCCGCCGGAGCCGGGTACCACCGTGGCGGCGTCGGCGCGATCTATGAACTGGAGACAATGACCAACGCGGATGTGTTCCTGCTCGGCGAACGCGGCATCTATCCGCCGCTCGGCGTCGCAGGCGGCGGCCCGGCTGCGCTCAACCGCTTCGTCTGGCAATCGGACGAGGGCGACAAGTCGCCGGAGCTGGCCTCCAAGATCACCGATGTTCGCGTCCGTCCGGGCCAGCGCATCCGCATCGAGGCGCCCGGAGGCGGCGGCTTCGGCGATCCAATGACGCGCCCCGCCGACAAGGTTGCCCGCGACGTGCGCCTCGGTTTCGTCACCCGCGAGGCTGCGCGCACGCTCTATGGCGTCGCCCTTGGTGCCGATGGCCAGGTCGACCAGAACGAAACCCGGCAACTGCGCAAAGGAGCTGCCGCATGACCAACCAGTTCACCACCAGTGGCGGTGCCGTCGTCGGCGTCGATGTCGGCGGCACCTTCACCGACCTGTTCTACTATGACGAGGCCGCGGGACGGTTCCGGACCGCGAAAGTCTCCTCCAACCGCGGCGACGAGGCCACCGGGTTCCTCGAGGGGCTGAAGACCTTCGGCGACATCGCCGATCTCGGCTCCATCGTCCACGGCACGACGGTTGGCACCAATGCGCTGCTGGAGCGCAAGGGCGCTCGCACCGCGCTGATCACCACCCGGGGCTTCCGCGACGTTCTCGAAATGCGTCGCCGCGACCGCCTCAACACCTGGGGCCTGTGGGGCGACTTCACACCGGTGATCGAGCGCGACCTGCGCTTCGAGGTGCGCGAGCGCGTGCTCGCCGACGGCAGCGTCGACGAGGCACTGGATACGGACGGCGTGACCGCGGCTGCCAAGGCAGCGCTTGCGGCGGGCGCCGAGGCGATCGCGATCGTCTTCATCAACGCCTACGCGAACCCCGAGAACGAGCTTGCCGCGCTCGAGGCCGTGCGGGCGGTCTGGCCAAACGACAACATCGCCTGCTCGGCGCAGATCCTGCCGGAGATACGCGAGTTCGAACGCACCTCCACGACCGCGCTCAACGCCTATCTGCAACCGGTCGTCGGCGGCTATCTCGGCAAGCTCTCCGCCGCACTCAACGCGGAGAAGTTCACCGGTCGCTTCCACATCGTGCAGTCGAACGGCGGCGTCATGTCGACCGACACCGCCCGCAAGCTGCCGGTGCGCACCGCACTCTCCGGCCCGGCCGCCGGCGTGATCGCGGCGGCCGCCATCTCCCGGGCAGCCGGCTTCCCCAACATCATCACCGGCGACCTCGGAGGCACCTCCTTCGATGTGTCGCTCGTGGTCGACGGCGAGACCTCGCTGGCGGCGCAGACCACCATCGACTTCGGCCTCGTGGTGCGCACGCCGATGATCGAGATCACCACCATCGGCGCTGGCGGCGGCTCCATCGCCCATGTCGACGCCGGCGGCCTGCTCCAGGTCGGGCCGGAAAGTGCCGGCTCCCGCCCGGGGCCGGTCGCCTACGGTCAGGGCAACACGCGCCCGACCCTCACCGATGCCAACATCGTGCTCGGCCGCATCAATGCAGAGCGCCCCATCGGCGGCAAACTGGCGCGGCTCGACGTCGAAGCTGCCAAGGCGGCGATCGAGGAGCATGTGGCAAAACCCACGGGCCTTGGCGTCATGGAGGCGGCGGAAGCCATCGTTCGCGTCGCCGACGGGCGCATGGCCGGTGCCATCCGTCTCGTCTCCATCGAGCGCGGCCACGACCCGGCGAAATTTGTCGCCGTGCCTTTCGGCGGCGGCGGGGCGCTCCATGCGGGCGCTCTCATCAAGGACGTCGGGCTCCAGGCAGCGCTCGTTCCGCGCTATCCGGGCATCAATTCCGCGCTCGGCTGCGTCATTGCCGACATCCGTCACGATCAGGTCCAGACCGTGAACCTCACGGTCGACGCACTCGATCCCGACGCGCTCGACGCCCGCATGATCGCGGAAGCCGCCGCAGCGCGCCAGGTCGTCGAGGACGCCGGGCTTCAGATGGACCGGATCGACATCGTGTTCGAGCTCGACATGCACTATATCGGCCAGACCCACACGGTGTCGGTGCCGCTGCCGGTCACGATCGAGACGGGCACCACCGGCGTTACCCGTGACGTCGTCCAGGCGGCCTTCGACAAGGCCTATCAGGCCTCGTTCAGCCGCCTTCTGCCGGGGCTGACCGCAAAGATCGTCAACCTGCGCACCTCGGCCATCGGCCGTCGCCCGCAGTTCAATCTGAAGACCCTGGCTCCCGGCGACGACTGCTCCCTCGACAAGGCGCGGATCGGCACACGCCCTGTCTGGTTCGACGGCGGATGGCACGACACGATGATCTACGCCCGCCTCGACCTTCCCGTCGGTGCCGAGATCTCCGGTCCGGCCATTCTCGAGCAGCCGGACGCCACCGTTCTGGTGGATCCCGACCTCAAGGCACGCGTCGACGAACTTGGAAACATCATCATGGAGCGCAAATGATGCGTGAAGAGATCCCCGCCGCCAACACCGGCCTCGTCGTCGTCGACCTCCAGAACGACTTTCTGCACCCGGACGGCGCCTACGGGCGGGCGGGACAGGGCGCGGCCGATATCGTCGCCCTGCCCGCGCGGCTGGCGCCGCTTGTCGACCGCATCCGCGCTGCCGGAGGCTGGATTATCTCGACCCAGTTCACGCTGGTCCCAGCCAAGAACGGCGAGCCGCTGATCTCGCCGCATCTGAAAGAGCTGCGCCCCTTCCTGAAGAAGGGCGATTTCGTGCCCGGCGGCTGGGGACACGCTCTCGTCGACGAACTCGCCCCCGCCGACCTTTCGGTCGAGAAGGTGGCCTATTCAGCGTTCTACATGACGCGGCTCGAGTGGGTGCTGCGCAAGTGCGACATCCGCAAGCTCATCGTCTGCGGCATCGTCACCAACGGCGGCGTCGCCTCCACGGTCCGCGACGCCCATGTGCGCGACTTCGACGTGACGGTGCTGTCCGACGGCAGCGCGGCCTTCTCGCAAGAAACGCATGACACGGCGATCGCGGCGCTCAAGCCTGTCTGCCGTGTCGCCACCGTCGCGGAAATCACCGAGGAATTCCCGGGCTAAGACCGGAAAGAGACTTCAAGGAGGAAAGTTTGGCAAAGGTCCTGGTGATCGTTCCCTTCCCGATGAGCGCGGAGAACCTCGAGAAGCGCAAGGCGCAGCTCGACGCGGTTGAGCTCGGGGACGGGATCGAGTTCGACTTCAAGCCCGTGCGCATCGCACCCGTCAACTACGTCAGCCAGCAGGATTCCGTGCTCGCAGACATAGGCATCCTCGAGGCCGGCCTTTCTGCCGAGGCAGACGGCTATGACGCGGTGTGCATCGACACGGTGAGCGATTCCGGCATGTCAGCTCTGCGCTCGGTGCTGTCGATCCCGGTCATCGCACCGGGTCGGCACGCGATGCTAACCGCGTTGATGCTGGGCGAGAAGTTCTCCGTGCTCGCCATGTGGGACCGCTGGCGTCACCTCTACAGCAAGACGGTGGCCGAGCTCGGCATCGCCCACAAGCTCGCCTCCGTGCGCTCAGCCGGGCTTCAGCCCAACAACCAGAGCCTGCTTGCCGGCAAGGAGGACGAGTTCTTTCCCGCCCTCTACGACGCGGCCATGAAATGCGTCACCGAGGATGGCGCCGACGTGATCATGCTTGGCTCCACGACCATGCACGAAGCCCACGCCTGGCTGGCCGAGCGTCTGCCCGTGCCGATCATCAATCCGGGCCCGCTCACCTACCGGCTGGCCGACGCCGCGATCAAGCTGAATCTCGCGCACAGCCGGGCCAGCTATCCGGCGCCCTCCTCCGTCGCCACCGAACGGCTGGCGCGCATGGGCGAAATCGCCGACACGCTTTCGGGAGGCGCGAAATGACCCGTATTCTCGTTCTCGTGCCGCAGGATCTCGAGCTCTCAGCCGAGACCGACGCGGCAAGGGCGGCTGCCGATGCAGCGACCGAAATCGTCGTTCGCGGCGTACCTCTTGTCTCCACCCCACCGGTCGGCGCCCATGACTGGGCGCTCGCGGACCTTGCGGTAATGGCCGCCGGCCAGGACGCGGAAGCCGAAGGCTTCGACGCGGTGGCGCTGGCCGACTTCGGCGACTACGGCGCTCCGGCGCTGCGCTCTCTGCTCTCGATCCCGGTGGCCCCGGCCGGCCGCTGCTCGATGCTCCACGCGATGAGCCTGTCGGGCCGGTTCTCCGTGCTTGCCACGTCGCGCGATTTCAACCGCGCCGGCCGGCTCGTGCATGACTATGGCCTCCTGGGCAATTGCTCCGGGGTTTTCGAGGTGTCCAGCGCCGAGGACATCGCCATGCGCGCCGCGTCGAGCGACGCGGTGGTGCTTGCCGGCACTGCGGCCACGCTTGCTTCGGGCGCAGCGCATGTCCCGCTCGTGCGTCCGCTTCCCGTGGCAGTGAAGCTTGCCGAAAGCCTCGTCGGCCTCGGTCTCACGCACAGCCGGCGCGCCTATCCGGAACCGGAAATGCGCAAGCCGGATCTCATACGCAAAATCGGCGGTGCCTGACGGCGCCCAGCCCCATCGACCGGATCGGGCACCAAGATCCGGTGCCACGTGCGCCACGGCGGAGAGGGGTCACCCCTCTCCGCTGCCGTCCGCCAGCAACAGATGCCCGTGCTCGAAATTGGTCGCCACTTCCAGCGGCACCGCGTCGGCGACAAGCACGTCGACCCTCGACCAGTCGCAAACGTGTATCAGGCCGGACTTGCCGAACTTGCTGCTGTCCATCAGCAACATCGTCTGGTCGGCGCGCGGCATCATCGCCCGCTTGAATTCCGCCTCGAACAAGTCGAAGTCCTGGCACCCGCGATCCGACCCCGCCACCACAGACATGACGAAATAGCTCGGAGTGAAGTCCGACAAGAACTCGATCGTGCTGTTTCCCGTGATCGTGCGATCCTCGGCGCGCAACTCGCCGGCGGGCAGGATGACCCGGTGTCGGGTTGCGGCGGCGGCAAAGATCTGCGCGATCTCCAGGGAGATCGTCAGAACCGTCATCGGTTCACGGTGAACAAGTTCGCGCGCCAGGAAACAGGCGGTCGAGCTGTTGTCGAGCAGCACGGTCGCGCCCTCGCGAATGAAGGCGGCGGCGCGCGCGGCAATCAGGCGCTTGGCATCGGTTGCCTCGCGCAGTCGGCGCTCGAAGGGCGGTTCGGTACGCGGAAGCGACAAGCGCACGCCGCCGTGAAACTTCTCCACAAGCCCGTCTGCCGAAAGCCCCTTCAGGTCCCGACGGACGGTCTCGTCCGAAACCTCGAGATGTTCGGCGAGCTCCGAAATAGCCGCCTTGCCTCTCACCTTCAGCAGCGAGAGGATCTGGTTCTGTCTCGCGGTGGTCGCCATGACCTCGCTCCTCCAGCCTATCCCCTGAGGTCGATAGCCTGTCCCGTGCCGGCATGAAAGAGCCTGGCGCGGGCAAGATCGAAGTCGAGGCCGACATCGCAGCCCGGTTCCGGCGCGTCGGAGACGGCACTGCGCACCGTTATCCGGTCCTGGCCCAGCATCACCTCGACGACCGCTTCCGCGCCAATCAACTCGGTGCTCTCCACCCGGGCGCGCGCCATGCCGCGTTCGCGGGTGAAACGCACCTCCTCGGGCCGAATGCCGAGAATGACGTCGTCGGGAAGCTTGGCCCCGCCAAACGCCAGCGGCGCGCCGAAGGCGACGTGATGCAGCGCGCCCCCCTTCTCGCTGCGGCAGGGAACAAGCCCCATCTCGGGTGAGCCGATGAAGGTCGCGACGAAAGTGTTGGCCGGCTGCATGTAGATCTCCATCGGCGCGCCGACCTGCTGGAGCGCGCCCTCGGACATCATCGCCACACGGCTGCCGAGCGTCATGGCCTCGATCTGGTCGTGGGTCACATAGATCACCGTCAGACCCAGTTCCTGATGCAGGCGCTTCAACTCGCTGCGCATGCGATTGCGCAGCTTGGCGTCGAGGTTGGACAGCGGCTCATCGAAGAGAAACACCTTGGGCTGGCGCACCAGTGCCCGCCCGATGGCGACGCGCTGGCGCTCTCCGCCGGAGAGTTCCTTCGGTCTGCGGTCGAGAAGGTCCGTGATATTCAAGATCTCCGCTGCTTCCTGGATCCGCTTGTCGATCTCGGACTTCGAAAGCCGCGTCGTCTTCATCAGACCGAAGGCCATGTTCCGCCAGGCCGTCATGTGCGGGTAGAGCGCATAGGACTGGAACACCATGGCGATGTCGCGCTTTTGCGGCGCCGCCTCGGTGACGTCGCGCCCGTCGATCAGGAGCCGGCCCGAGGTGATGTCCTCAAGCCCGGCGACCATACGCAGCGTGGTCGACTTGCCGCAGCCGGACGGGCCGACGAGCACCATGAATTCCCTGTCCTCGATGGTCAGGTTGACGTCGTGGACGGTCTTTCGGTTGCCGTAGGACTTGCAGACGTTCTGCAACGTGACGGTGGCCATGAAACGGACTCCGGATGGGGCATCACTTGACGCCGGTATGCATGAAGCTGTCGATGAATCGGCGCTGGAAGATCACGAAGAGGAGCAGCAGCGGCGAGACGACGATGGTCGTGCCGGCCATCAGTCGGGTCCAGTCCGCGCCGCTGTCCGACTTGGCAAGCAGCCCAAGCCCGATGGGCAAGGTGCGCACGCTGTCGGAGTTGGTGACCAGCAGCGGCCACATGTAGTCGTTCCAGTGCGTTACGACGGAGATGATGCCAAAGGCGATCAGCGTCGGCTGCACCAGCGGCAGGTACACGTGCCACAGAATGCCGAAATGACCACACCCGTCGAGCCGGGCAGCATCCGAAAGCTCCGAGGGAACCTGACGGAATGACTGGCGCAGCATGAAGGTGCCATAGCCCGAGGCCACAAAGGGCACGATCATCGCCGGCAGGGTGTTGATGAGCCCGATTTCCCGCAGCGTGACGAAATTTGTCAGGAAGATCGCATAGATCGGGAACATCACCTGCAGCAGGAACAGGGTGAAGAGCACCCTCTTGAAGGGAAACTCGAGTCGCGCGAAGGCATAGGCGGCCAGCGTGATCGTCACCAGCTGGGCTGCCAGGATGGAGCCCGTGACAATGACCGAGTTGACGAGATAGGTGCCAAAGGGGGCCACGGCGAGCGTTGCCGGATAGTTGGCGAAGTTGAGGACAGCGGGAAGGAACCCGGCCTCGGGGTCGAAAACCTCCGACCGGGTCTTCAGCGAGGTAAGGACGATCCATGCCAGCGGGCTCAACCAGAGGATCGCGACCGGGATCATGACCAGATGGAGCCAGCCTTGCCGAAAGCGCTTCATTGCCGAAGGGCGGCGTGGCGCGACGTCGGCCTTTGCCGAGGGCGCGACAAGCGGGGTCGCGGTCATCAGCGTTCTCCCATGTAGTGCACGCGCCGGCCGAGTGTCGCGGCGACGATGCCGATCAGTCCCAGCACGAAGACGAGCAGCGTGTTCGCCAGCGTCGAGGCGTAGCCGATGTCCTGATACTGGAAGCCGTTCTGGTAGATGTAGAAGGTCAGAACATTGGTCGCGTCGGCGGGACCGCCCTGCGTCATCACATAGACGTAGTCGAAGATCTGGTAGCTGTGCAGCAGGCCGATCACGATGACGAAGTAAAGCGTCGGCGAGATAAGTGGAATGGTGATGTGCAGGAGCTGTTGCGGCGCGCTCACCCCATCGAGGCGCGCGGCCTCGTAGAGATCAGAGGGCACCAGCTTGAGCGCGGCCAGCAGGATCAACATGAAGTACCCGGAGTATTTCCAGATGCTCATCAGGACGATGGCCGGCAGCGCCCACTTGCTGTCGTAGAGCCAGTCGAGACGCGGCAGGCCGATCGCGGTCAGCGCCTCGTTCACCGGTCCGTAGCCCGGCGCATAGAGGAACACCCAGACCATGCCGGCGGCGACCGAGGGGATCATCACCGGGTAGAAGAAGGCGGAGCGGTAGACCGCCATGCCGCGCAGCTTGCTGTCGAGCGCCACCGCCAGAAGCAGCGCGACGGCGATGGACAGGGGTATCGTCGTCAGCGTGTAGAAGGCGGTGTTGGCGAAGACCTTCCAGAACAACCCGTCGTCGAGAAGCCGCACATAGTTCTCCGCCCCCATCCAGAACATCCGCGGATCGCCGAGCATCACGTCGTGCAGGCTGAACCAGAAGGAGCGCATGATCGGCCAATAGGTGAAGAGGCCGAGAAAGACGAGCGAGGGAAAGAGCAGCGCGTAGGCAAGAAGCGCTTCGTTCCGGCGCGCGCGGGCGACGCCTGGCGTCATGGCGGGTGTCCTCGGGTCGGGCGGGAGCCATCAGGGCTCGGGCCCCGCAAACGGGAGACGGACGCGGGCTCGCGAGAGCCCGCGCCACTATCGGCGAGGTGAAGGCAAGTCAGCCCTTCTGGCGACGCAGGATGCGCTCGATCTCGCGGTTGGAGCTGGCGGCGGCTTCCTTCAGCGCCACATCCGGCTTGATCTCGCCGGCAAGCGTGCGGTCCAGCGCGCTCTTCAGATACTCGCGCACACGGTGGTAGCCCGGGACCTGGAGGAATGCGCCGGCATAGGCGGCCTGGTCGAGGGCCACCTTGGCAGCCGGAACCTCCTGCAGATAGCTCTGCATCTCTTCGGATTCCCAGGAGGACTTGCGCACCGCGAGGTAACCGGTTGCCTTGCTCCAGGACGCCTGGTTCTGGGTGTTGGTCATCCAGCGGGCAAAGGTCCAGCTGGCTTCCTTCTGGGCGTCGGTCTGGTTCTTGGCGATCATGAGCGGACCGCCGCCCTGGGCAGCGCCGTAGGTCTTGTTCTTCGGCATGAAGGCCACACCCACGTCGAACGGCGCCGACGTGCGCAGGTTGGTCAGCGAGCCCGTCGAGTGGTAGAGCATCGCCGTGCTGCCGGCCATGAAGTCGTTGGCCGAGCCCTGCCAGGTGGACGCGGGCGCCATGACGCCTGCCTCGACCATCTTCACCCAGAACTCAAGCGCATCGATCGCCTCGGGACGGTCGAACAGGACCTTGTCCTTCTGCCACGGCACAAGCTCGTTCTGACGGCAGTAGCACTCGAACATCCAGTCGTGCCAGCCGCCGCCGATGATCAGGCCCCAGCGCTTGAGCTCGCCGTTCTCGCGGATGGCGAGCGCCTTGGCGGTCTCGAGAAGCTCATCCCAGGTGTCCGGCGCCTTGGTGATGCCGGCCGCACGGAAGGCGTCCTTGTTGTAGTAGAGCACCGGTGTGGAGGGCTGGAACGGCAGACCGTAGAGGCGATCGTCGGACACGCAGGTGTTCAGGAACCCCGGCAGGAAATCCTGATAGATGTCGTCGCCCTTGGCCAGGTCCGTGACATCCTCAAGCGCGTCGAGGCCGAGGAAGGTCTGGAGCGCGGAATTGATCGGCAGCCAAAGTGCGGGAGGCTCGCCGACGCCCAGGCTGGTGATCACCTTTTGCTCGGTGTTGTCGTAGCTGCCGGCATAGACAGCCTCGACCTCGATGTCCGGGTGCTCGGCATTGAAGTTGGCGATCATGCCGGAGATGATCTTGTTGATATCGCCGGAAACGCCGACCGGGTACATGAACTGGAGCTTGGTCTTGCCAGCGGCCATGGCCGGGCGGATCACGCCCGACATCATGCCGGCGAGAGGAGCTGCCGCGCCGAGCGCGAGGAGATGGCGGCGGGAAATGCCGGAATTTGTGGATTTCATGCGAGAGACCTCCATGAGCTTGTGGAAATTCGCAAGACCACGCATGTACAGGCCACACAGCACCGCCTCTGCGCCCAGGGAAAAGGCAGAGAAAGCACTTTAATTCAGCGACTTCAGCGAAATCTCACCCCTATGAGATGGTTTCGCCGCAGTCGGCTGCGGGCCTTCATGTGAAGGAGTTGACGAATTCGGATTTCAATATCGTCAACTTCCAAAACAGTTTTGTGACGAATGCCCCCTCTTCCCATCTGACGCGAACAAAAAAGCCCCGCCAGCGGTGCGAACCGCGGGCGGGGCCGGTCGAGCTTGCGATGGGGCCTTGCTCGATCAGAACTCCTCGGACATCGACGTCACTGTCGCGAGGAAGGCATGATCGAGGGTCACGCCAATTCCGGGCCCCTGCGGCACCGGCATGCGCCCGTCGCGCGCCTCCAGCGGCTCGTTGACGATATCCTTGGTGAAATAGCGGCTCGAGCTTGAGGTATCGCCCGGCTTGCGGAAGTTCGGCAAGGTCGAGAGATGGATGTTGTGCGCCCGGCCAATGCCGGATTCCAGCATGCCGCCGCACCACACCGGCACGCCCCAGGCCGCGGCCAGATCGTGGATGCGGCGCGATTCCAGATAGCCGCCGACGCGACCGACCTTGATGTTGACGACCCGCGTCGCATCCATCTCCATCGCCTTGCGCGCCTGCTCGGCGGTGCGAATGCTCTCGTCGAGGCAGACCGGCGTCTCGATATGACGCTGCAGGAAGGCATGATCGTTGAGATCGTCGTAGGCCAGCGGCTGCTCGATATACTCGAGACCAAAGGCGTCGAGCTTCTTCAGGTGCCTCAGGTCGGCGAGCGTATAGGCTGTGTTGGCGTCGACACTCAACTTGGCGCGCGGAAGCGCCTTGCGCACGGCCGCGACCAGTTCGACGTCGTGGCCCGGCATGATCTTCAGCTTCACCCGCTTGTAGCCGAGCGCATCGTGATCGCGTGCCTTTTCGACCGTCTCGGCAATGCCGTCGATGCCGAGTGACACGCCGACATCGACGGCGTCGCCGGTGCCGCCGAGGACGCTCTTCAGCGGCAGGTCGAGGGACTTGGCCCACAGGTCCCAGAACGCCATCTCGATCAGCGCCTTGGTCATGTAGTGACCGCGCCAGGGCCGCAGCACGGCTTCCAGCGCTGTCGGGTTCTCGAAGCTCTTGCCGACGACAAGCGGCAGCAGCGTGTCGCGCAGGCAGCCGAGCGACCCGGAGATGGTCTCGTCCAGATAGTCGGGATGCGGATCGACGACGCCCTCGGCGATGCCCTCGAGATCACCGCTGCGAAGGACCAGCAGCGGGAAGGTCTTGTCATAGGCCGTGCTGTTGGAGACCGTGAAGGGCGTGATCAGCGGAAGGTTCACAAGGCGCAGCGACGCGCTGTCGATGCGAAGGGGCGCACGCGTGCCGGCGGAAGGTGTCGTTGTCATCGTTTCCTCGAGGACTGGGTATTCCGGAAAGGGGCGGGAGAGCGAAGGGAGCGTTCAGCCTGCGGGGCCGGCGAGGCTCGGTACGGTCAGGGCCGAGGCGAGCAGCCGGCGCGTATAGTCCGTCTTCGGTGCGGAGAAGATCTCGTCGACGCCAGCCAATTCCAACAGCCGGCCACCCTGCATGACCGCGACCCGGTCGGCGATGTATTCGACGACGGCGAGATCGTGAGAGATGAAGAGATAGGTGAGATCGAACTCCGCCTTGAGTTCCATCAGCAGGTTCAGCACCTGTGCCTGGACGGAGACGTCAAGCGCCGAGGTCGGTTCGTCGCAGATCACGATCTCCGGCCGTGAGATCAGAGCGCGGGCGATGGCGACACGCTGCCGCTGGCCGCCCGACATCTGGCTCGGATAGGCGTCCATCATGCGTTGCGGCATGCGCAGGATGTCGAGCAGATCCTTCACCCGCTGCCGCCGCTCCGCCGCTCCGGCCGAACGGTTGATGACCAACGGCGCCTCGATGATGCGGCGCACGGTCATGTGCGGGTTCAGCGAGGAATAGGGATCCTGGAAAACCGGCTGCACCTTCTGTGCGAGCTTCCGACGCGGTATCCGGGTCACGGGTGTCCCCTCGACCAGCACCTGCCCCTCGGTCGGCCGGTCGAGGCCGAGCAGGATACGCGACAGCGTGCTCTTGCCGCTGCCGGACTCTCCGACCACTGCCAGCACTTCGCCACGTCGTAGGTCGAACGAAACGTCGTCGAGCGCCTTCAGGGTTCGCGCCGGTGCGAACAGGCCGCTGTCGAGCGGAAAGACACGCGAAACGTTCTGCACCTGGATAAGGGCTTCCCTCATGATTCCGCTCCCTCGCCGTTCTCGTCCCAGGTGACCGCGCCAAGCGTGTCACGCCCCCACCGCATGCCGCGGCGCGGCACCGCGGACAGAAGCGCGCGCGTGTAGGGATGCGTTGGATGCGACAGGAGCTCGTTCACCTCGCCGCGCTCCACCGTGCGCCCGCCGTGCATCACCTGCACTTCGTGGGCGATGTGAGAGACAACGCCGATGTCATGGCTGATGAAGATCATGGCCAGTCCCCGCTCCTTCTGGAGATCGGCGAGCAATTCCAGGATCTGCGCCTGCACGGTCACGTCGAGCGCCGTGGTCGGCTCGTCGGCAATGATCATCTCCGGCTCGCACATCAGCGCCATGGCGATCATGACACGCTGGCGCAGACCGCCGGAAAGCTGATGCGGATAGACCCTGAGCCGGTCGGCCGCCTGTGGAATGCCGACCCGCTCGAGCAGCGAAACCGCGCGCTCCTCCGCCTCGCGCCGCGAGGCGGAACGGTGCCTGAGATAAGTTTCGCGCAACTGCCGGCCAACGGTCAGCACCGGGTTCAGCGCCGTCATCGGCTCCTGGAAGATCATCGACAGCCGGTCGCCGCGGACATCGGCCATCTCCCGCTCCCCGAGGCCGGAAAGGTCGAGCCCGGCAAGACGCATCTCGTCCGCCTCGACGCGGATGCGGGAATTGAGCAGCCGCATGATCGCCAGCGAGGTGATCGACTTGCCCGATCCGCTTTCACCGACAATGCCGAGCGTGCGTCCGCGCTCCACGGTGATGTCGACGCCACGCACCGCCGGCAGCTCGCCGTCGTGGGTCGGGATGGTGACGTTGAGGTTGCGGACACGGAGCACCGGATCCGCCTTGGCATCCTGCCCGCTCATGCCCGGCCCTCCGGCGAGAGAACATCGCGCAGGCCGTCGCCGATCAGGTTCACTGCGAGAACGGTGATGGCGATGGCGGCACCCGGCAGGGCGATCAGCCTTGCGTCGAAGAACACCATGCCCTTGCTCTCCGCCACCATCAGTCCCCAAGAGGGAGTTGGCGGCTGCACGCCCAGACCGAGGAAGGACAACGCCGATTCAAGCAGGATCGCGTGGCCGACCTCCAGCGAGGCAACGACGAGCAGAGGTCCGAGCAGATTGGGCAGCAGCTCGACAAGGAGAATGCGCGGGGTGCTGCTGCCCATGGCAAGGGCGGCAGTGACGAACTCGCGCGAGCGCAGCTGCATGGTCGCCGCGCGGATGACGACCGCGAAACGATCCCAGAGCAGGAGGCTCAGCACCGCGATGACGATCCATAGACGGCCGCCGTAGATCGAAACGATGGCAAGCGCCACGAGCACCACGGGCAACGCCAGCCGCGTCGAGATGGCGAATGTCACCACCGCGTCGACCTTGCCGCCATAGTATCCGGCCACGAGCCCCAGCGTCGTGCCGATGAGCCCGGAGCCGATGGCGGCGCACAGTCCGATCAGCAGAGAAACCCGCGCTCCGTAGAGAATGCGCGAAAGATAGTCGCGGCCGAGCGCGTCGGTGCCGAACACATGTGCCCAGCTTCCGTTCTCCGCCCAGACCGGCGGCACCATGCGGCTGGCCAGGTCCTGAGCGTTGGGATCGTAGGGCGCGAGCAGCGGCGCAGCGAGCGCAACGAAGACAAGAAGGGCGATGATCGTGCCGCCGATAACCAGGCCGGGGTGACTACGGGCCCGGCGCAGCAGGATCTGGCGCGGCGAGAGCCCGGGGGAGATGGCTGTGTCTGTCATGGGTCAGCTCACTCGGATGCGCGGGTCGAGCCAGGCGTTCACGATGTCCGCCAGGAATGTCAGCCACACGTAGATCATGGCGTAGAGCAGGATGATCGCCTGGATCGTGGGAAAGTCGTTGCGGGCGATGCTCTCCCAGGCAAGCAGGCCAACGCCCTTGATGCTGAAGACGCTTTCCACGACGACCGAGCCGCCGAGAATGAAACCGAACTCCACCGCCGCGACGCTGATCACCGGCAGCACCGCGTTGCGGATGGCATGGCCGAAGAGCACCTGGTTGGGCAGCAGCCCCTTGGCCCGGGCGGTTCGCACATAATCCGACTGCAACGCTTCGATCATGCCGGCACGGCACAGGCGCAGCATCGAGGGCACGGCATAATAGCCGAGCACAACAGCCGGCAGCACGAAGTGGGCCAGCGTCTTCGACCCGGAAACAGGCAGAAGATGGAGTTTCACCGCGAAGAACCAGATGAACATCAACGCCAGCCAGAAGCTCGGCGTCGCCTGCCCGATGGTGCCGATGGCCAAGGCCAGACGGTCGGGAAAACGGTTTTGAAAGACGGCCGCGAGCATTCCAAGCGGGATCGCCATGACAACGGCAAGCGTAATCGCGAGCGCGGCAAGTGTCGCGGTCGCCGGCAGTCGCTCGGCCAGCAGATCGACCACAGGCTTGCTGAAATAGAAGCTGTCGCCGAAATCGCCGGAAACGGCTCTGGCCATCCAGCTGCCATATTGCACGAGGATCGGCCGATCGAAGCCGAAGCGCTGCCGAACAACGTCGATGTCGGCCTGGGTCGCGCCCTCGCCGGCGATGGCGACCGCCGGATCGCCCGAGGCGAACATGAGCCCGAAGCTGAAGGCGGAGACGGTCAGCGCCACCAGCAGCGCGATGACCAGCCTCTTCAGGGTGAAGCGAAGCATGAAGCTTTCCAGATATCGGGGGCAACCGCCCGTCGCATACGGACGGCGAACGGAGACGCGCAAAGGACGTCGGGCGGACGGGGCATCGCCCCGCCCGCCCGTGCGGTCACTTCCAGCTTGTGGCGTAGAACTTCGGCAGCTCATCCGCCGTCGGGGCGAAATCGAGCTGCGAATTGAAGCTGTAGTTCTTGGTGTAGGTGAAGAGCGGCAGCCAGTAGACCTCCTCGGCGATGCGCTGCAGCGCTTCCTTGTAGGCCGCGCGACGCTCATCCGGATCGGACGAGAGATCGCCCTTGCGGATCGACGCCTGAACCTGCTCGTCGTTGGCGGGATCGTCCGGGCCGCCGCCGAAGAAGTAGCTGGTGATCGCCGACACGTCGGGAATAGAGGACGAGCCCCACGTCATGTTTGCGACCTGGGCCTTGCCGTCAACGATGAGCTCGCGCGCGGCGGCGTATTTCATCCAGCGCAGGTTGGACTTGATACCGACCTTGCTCAGATCGCCCATGATCGCCTCGGTGACCTCACGGTCACGATAGCCAACCATGTTGACCTCGATGTCGCCGGAATAGCCGGCCTTTTCCAGGAGCTCCTTCGCCTTCTCCGGCGAGTAGTCATAGGACATGACGTCATTGGTGCAGCCGAACTGGACCGGATGACAGGCAGCGTTCACGACCTCGCTGTTCTCGCCCATCAGGAACTTGGCGATGCGGCCGCGGTCGATGGCATGCGCAACCGCGCGGCGCACGTCGAGCTTGGTGAAGGCATCGGTACCGCTGGTGCCCTTCAGGTCGAAGGTCAGGTAGCTGATGCGCATGGTCGGCGCGTTGACCGAGGTGATCTGCGGCGCCGCGGCAAGGGCTGCCGCCTGATCGTTGCTCAATCCCCAGATCCAGTCGATGCCGCCCGTCATCAGCTCGGCCACCTGGGCCGAAGCGTCGGAGACGGTGCGGTAGGTGATGGTCTCGATCTTCGGGGTGCCCTTGGGGCTGTCGGCGAAGTAGTCCGGATTGACCTCCATCACCACCGTATCGCCCTGGCTGAGCTCGGCGACCCTATAAGGACCGGTACCGACCGGCTTGACGGCGGCATAGCGCTTGGAGCCGTCCGAGGCGGTCTCGGCGGCGTCGAAGTGCCCCGCGGGCAGGATCGGCAACACAAGTGCAAGATTGGAGAGAATCGCCGGGAACGGCTCGTTGAGATGCAGGCGGATCGTATGGTCGCCCGTCTGCTCGGCCCCCTTCAGCCAGCGAATATCGCCGTAGTTGAGAACGCCGTTCGCCTGATCCGTGATGAAGTTGAACGTATAGACGACATCCTCGGGGCCAAAGCTGCTGCCGTCGTGGAACTTGACGTCATCGCGCAGCTCGAATTCCCAGGTGGTCGGGTCGACCTGCCGGAAGGACTTGGCAAGCAGCGGCTCGAACGTCTCGGTCTCCTGATTCCAGTAGACCAGACCGTCGTAGACGTGCTGGGCAAGCACGATCGCCTCGCGGGAGGTGTCATAGTAAGGATCGACGGCCGCGACCTCCTTGGCCCCGGACCACGTCAGGCTGTTGTCATCCGGACCGGCCAACGCCGGCATGGAAAGTGTCATCAGCACACCGGCAAGCAACAGGCCGGCATTCTTCCTCAGGATCATCATCTGCAATTCCCCTTTTCAGTCAGACAACATCATCGCTTTTCGCTTGCGATTATCATTATTTGATATTGATGGGTACTATTTAATTTGATAGCCTTGCCTCCTGTCAAGAGCACAGAGACGCTGAGATCAGGATTTGCTGGAGAAGATCGATCTGATGTCCGAACCCGACCGTCCACAGGTGCTATCCGCTACCCTTGAGAAGGGACTTCGGGTTCTGCAGGTCTTTCGTGGAACCCACGAGGGGCTGAGCCTGACCGAAATCACGCAACGCACGGGGCTGGAGAAGAGTGCCGCCCAGCGGCTGACCTACACGCTTCACGCGCTCGGCTACCTCGACAGGGACGAAAAGACCCGTCGTTACGCGCCCGGCCTGAAGATGCTGGACCTGGCGTATGCCTATCTCATCCACGACAGGCTGCTCGAACGGGCGATGCCGCGCATGCTGGAGGCGAGCCGCAGCCTCAACACCACCGTCAATCTCGGCATCCTCGACGGCTGCGAGGTGGTCTACAAGGCGCGCATTCCGCACACGGCCATCGCCTTCGACAACATGCTGATCGGCGTGCGTCAGCCGGCCGTCGTCACAGCCGTGGGACAGGCCATTGCCGCGTTTTCAAAAGACAGCGTGCTGGACCGGCTCCTCGCAAACGGCATGCCGGATCCTGTCACCGCCTTCACCTGCCGCAACCCCGACGAGGTGCGCGGCCGGGTGGAGAAGGCACGTCGATGCGGCTATGTCATTTCAGTCCAGCAATTGCTTCTGCAGGAGATCGTGGTCGCCGCACCGGTGATCGGGCCGAACCGACAGGCCATCGCCGCGATCAGCATTCCAGTTTACATGCCAGACTGGACGCCGGAGCGGGTCGAGACCGAACTCGTCCCGGCAATCACCGAAACCGCCCGCGCCATCTCCTCGAACTTCACGCAGCAATAGCCACCTCGGCCGGCCACCGCTGATCGTTCAAAGCCGCGCTTGTCAGCCGGCGGCGCTGCGCGATGTGGACAGACCGTAGAGGCGCTCGACCGCGGCCGCATCATCGAAGGCGTCGCGCGCGGAGGACAGAAGCCCCTCATACCCCAACCGCGCCATCGAGATGGTCGTCCCGGCTCCTGCCGGCGGCGGCACGGATGTGTCCGCCCGCAAGCTCGCCAAGCTGCTCGAGAAGGAACTGGACGCCTCCATCGCCATCATGAACATCGCCGGTGGCGGCGGCTCGGCGGGCGTGACGTGGTTCATGTCGGCCAAGCCGGACAGCTACAAGCTGCTGGTGACCTGGAACAGCCCGATCACGACGGTCCCGTAGGTTCAGCCCGTCGCCTATGACATGAACAGCTTCACCCCCGTCGCCTCCACCTCGGAGACGGTCTACACGCTGTGCGTCAAGCCTGACTTCCCGGCCAAGGCGGGCGCCGCGTTTCTTGCCGCGCTGGCGGACAACCCGGGGAAGTACACCTACGGCAACGACGGCATCCCGCGTTACACCTTCGGCGAACCGTGGCTGCTTTCGGGTCTCGACCTGATTGTCATTCTCCTCGGCCTCTACGCGCTGCGCCGGTGCTCCAGCTGGCCGAGGTCGCCGACAAGGATCCGGAAAGCTTCGGCACGGGACGCGTGGAAGGCGTGGCGGCGGCGGAATGCGGCAACAACGCCGACAACGCCGCCTCGATGGGCCCCGCCGTGACCCTTGGCATCCCCGGCAATGTGATCGCCGCCCTTGTCCTTGGCACGTTGATAATCCAAGGGCTCCAGCCGGGGCCGCAGCTCTTCAACCAGAGCCCCAGCCTTGTCGGCGGGTTCATGGTGCAGATGCTCATCACCTCGGTGTCGATCTTCTTCGTCGGCGGCGCGGCGGCAACCCGCGTCTTCGCGCAGGTTCAGCGGCGGCGCGGCGTTCTTCTCGTGCCGGCGATCCTGGTGCTCATGGCCGTTGGCGTCTATGTGATCAACGGTCGGACCGTCGATCTCTGGGTGATGCTCACGGCTGGACTGGTCGGCTACGTCCTCGAAAAGGTCGAGGTGCCGCTCGCCCCGATCATCCTCGGCCTCATCCTCGGGCCGATGGCCGAGCAGAACATCCGCCGCGCCCTGCTTCTCAGCCGGGGCGACTGGACACCCATCGTCACGCAGCCGATCTCCGCCGTCCTCGCGCTCGCAACGCTGGCGCTGATCGTCTGGCCGCTGGTCAAGTCCCGGCGAGGCCGCGCCCGGACAAAGGACGGCTCCGGCACCCTGTCTTGATAAAGGTCCGTTCGAGGACTACTCCCGGGGTCGCGCCAGCACGAAACGAAGGACGCGACAGGGGCACATGACGACAGCGGCAGCAATGATCGGCGAATTGCTTGCCCTGCTGCCGGAGGCGGAGCGCGATCTGCTCGAACGCGTCTGCCGCGCCGACGACACAGGCTTGCCGGACGCCGGTCAGCCGCTGTCCCTCAGCCTGGCACGCTGTCTCCCCGGCACGGTGCGGGTGAACCGAGCGACCGGGCAGCTGACGATCCCCTCGCCCCAGCAAAAGGCTCTTCTGCTCTCCGTTTTCGACGGCAACAGCGCGGAGGGCGTCGAGATACGTGACTTGCCCGCCGTGCTCACGACGATCCGCGCTTTCCAGGCCGTCGGCGAGTACGAGGAGGCGGCGGCCCTCTTTCGCAAGGTCGGCGGGTTCTACTTCATCCACCTTTACGGCCTCGACATCTGTCTCGAGATCCTGAACGGCTTCCCCCCTGAAATGGTGACCGAGAACGAGGTGCTGATCGCCGCGTCGGCCATGCACGCGCTCAAGTCCGGCAACATCAGCCGCGCGCAGCACATGATGGGCGAACGCTTCGGCTCGGGTTTCCTGTCGCTGGAAACCGGTACGTTCAGCAAGGCTTTTCCCGCAAGTCTGCGCGTCTTCCGCTTCGTCATGGCAATCTACGAGGACGCGCCGATATCCCAGCAGATGCGTCAGCGGCTGTTCGCGTTGCTCGGCGAACTCGCTGTCGACGACCACCTGCATCGCGGCGGCTTCTACAACGCGATGCTGACCTGCGCGATCGACCGGCATGAACTCGCCCTCGCCGAGGAGCTGGCGAACCGGGCGCAGCACCACTACCGTCTGGCGGAAGCCCATCTGCTGGTCTTTTATGTCGAGCTGCACAGAAGCCTGGTCGCGCTTCAGCGCGGTCGCATGCGCGATGCGTCCTCGGCGCTCACGGGTGCCCGCGCCGCGCTTGAGCGGGTCACCTTCGAGACACCAGCCGACTGGCGCCTACTCACCATGATCGAGGCGATCATTGCCTTCGAGGACGGCGACACAAGCGCGCTGCTGCGGTTCATCAACGAGGAGTTCGACCAGTTCGCCTATGGCGAGATCTGGCCGAGCATCGTCGAACCGGCGCTGGCGGCCGGCAGTCAGCTCCTGCTGGAACAGATAGGGCTTGGCGCCGCCCTCACCTTCCTCGACCGATGGCGTGTGCAGGAATGGCGCTCGCGCCGCTTCAATCTCGCCATCACCATGCGCGAGGTCGACGTTCTGCAGCGGGCGCGGCGCTGGCAGAACGCGGCAGACAGGATGATGTCCGTCCAGTCGCGCATCAACCTGACATGGATCGAAAGCGCGGAAGAGGCGCTCACCCGGCTCGTGGACCCGATGGAGATCGATCTGGCGATGGGCTGGCTGCGCCATCTGATCGAGCAGGTGCCCAACCGGCCGCTGCTGCGCGACCAGATTGCCGCCCTGCTGCGCAACGACAATGTTGGCGAGCGCAACCGCGGCCGGCTTCAGCTCTGGGCGGCATACCTCGCCCGTCTGGATCGGGACATTTCCACAGCGCGACGCCAACTCGCCAACGTTCTGGAATCGGTCGCCCAGCTCGGCATCCACGCCCATCTGCTCGGCGATGCCGGCCTGTTCGAGACCCTGATCGGCGACAAGCGAATCGCCTCGCATGTCATGTCGTCCTCCGAACGGCGCACGGCCGCTCGCCAGTTGAAGGCACGGCTTTCCGGGGGCGATGCGGAGCGCACGCCGTTGACGCGGCAGGAACTCCGCGTGCTGAGGCTCGTTGCCGAGGGCGGCACCAACAAGTTCGTGGCCCGCCAGATGAGGATTTCAGAGGTGACGGTGAAGTTCCACCTGTCCAATGCCTACCGCAAGATGGGGTGCCGCCGGCGCGGCGAGGCGATCGCCGCCGCCCGGGCACTCGGCTGGGTTTCCTGACCTTCTTGCATCAGCCCCAAGACGGCCGAAACGGTCCCGAGATCAGACGGCCGAAACGGTCCCGAGATCAGGCCGCACGCTCCCGATCACACGGTCGGAACGGGATAGGTCTGCGTGGTTTTGCGAGCACAAAACCTATACCAATTATGAAAAAACCTATTCGTATGACTTGTTGTGTGCTGCCTGCATCCCCCTTCAAGATGGGTTGAAAGCGCGAGCGCCCAGCGCCGCCGACCCTCTGGAGACGAGCGAACAGTCGATGGGATCGAGCTATCTGCTTCTGCTTTTGAAGAGAGTCCTGGGTTTCATCGGGGTTCTCTTCGTCCTCTCGCTGATGATCTTCATTCTCGCCCGCGTCGTGCCGGGCGACCCCGCACGCATCGCCCTGGGACCGAGCGCCACGCAGGAGCAGGTCGATGCCATGCGGCTTTCCATGGGGCTCGACCGACCGATCATCGAGCAATATGCCAGCTATCTGTGGAACGGCCTGCATGGCGATCTCGGCCGATCGCTGATCTCCGGCAAGGCGGTCAGCGGAGAGATCGCCTCCCTGCTTCCCGCGACGCTGGAACTGGTCCTGGTCACGGTGATCATCATGATCGCCATTGCCGTACCACTCGGCGTCGTCACCGCCCGGCACCGCAATTCGTGGATCGACAACTCGGGCCGCTTCTTCTCCATCGTCGGCGTGACGATGCCGAGCTTCCTGTTCGCGATCCTGCTCCAGCTCTTCGCCGCGCACTTTCTTTCCGACTGGCCGCTTCTGGGGCGCATCGACCAGAACCTTGCCGTGCCGCACGGGCCGACAGGTTTGCTGCTGATCGATTCGCTGCTGGCCGGTCGCATGGATGTCTTCGTCGACGCGCTGCGCCATCTCCTCTTCCCGGCTCTGGCGCTGGCCATGTCCGGCATCGGCCAGATCACCCGGATCACCCGTTCGGCCATGATCGAGCATCAGCGTCGCGACCATGTGCTGACGCTGAAGTCCTTCGGCGTGCCGGACCGGGTCATCGTCTTCCGCTATCTGCTGAAGCTTTCCTCGATCGCCCCGCTCACCATCCTCGGCCTCGAGTTCGCATCGCTGATCGGCAACGCCTTCGTCGTTGAGATGGTCTTCTCCTGGGGCGGTTTCGCGTCCTACGGGCTTGAGGCGATCCTCCAGAAGGACCTCAACGCTGTGATGGCCGTGGTGCTCGTTTCCGGCGTCTTCTTCGTTGTCGCCAACATCCTGATCGACCTCATGTTGCTCATGCTCGACCCACGCCTGCGCCTGAAGGAGGAACGCTGATGGCGCTTGCCAACGACAGTCAGGAAGCCCTCTCCCCGCGCTACATGGCCTGGTACCGCTTCTCGCGGAATCCGGCCGCGGTGATCGGTGCGCTCATGGTGCTCTCGGTCATCCTGATCGCGATCTTCGCACCGCTGATCGCCCCCTTTCCCGATCACGCCGGCGCGGTGGTGAATTTCCGCGCCCGCCACGCGTCTCCGGACTGGACCTACCTGCTCGGCGCCGACAAGGTCGGTCGCGACATCCTGTCCCGCGTTGTCTTCGGCTTCCGCGTCTCGCTGCTGCTCGTCGTCGGCGTGCTCGGCATCGCGGTTCCCGTCGGCACGGCCCTTGGCCTGCTCGCCGGCTATTTCACCGGATGGATCGAGAAGACGATCACCGGCTTCACCAACGTCATGCTGGCGATCCCGCCGCTGGTCATGGCGCTTGCCATCGGCAACGTGCTGGAGCCGAACCTGGTCAACGCGATGATCGCGATCACCCTGCTGTGGTGGACCTGGCATGCACGCCTTGTCTACCGGGTCGCGAAGTCGGTCGCGGCAGAGGATTTTGTCGAGGCCTCGCGCCTTGCAGGCGCCAGCCACTGGCACATCCTGACGCGCGAGATCCTGCCGAACTGCGTCTCGGTGATCTCCGTCAAGACCACGCTCGACGCCGCCTTCGTCATCCTCTTCGGCGCGACGCTTTCCTTCCTCGGTCTCGGGGTGAAGCCGCCAACGCCGGATCTCGGCTCGATGGTCGCCGACGGCCGCCAGTTCCTTCCCGAAATGTGGTGGGAGGTGCTCGGACCGGGCTTCGCGATCTTCTATGCCACGCTCGGTTTCAACCTGCTGGGCGACGGCCTGCGCGACATGTTCGACGTGGAGGTCTGAGCCATGACCAATCTCCTCGAGATCAAGGACCTCAACGTCGCCTTCCGGACCTATGGACGGCGCCAGCACATCCTCAAGGATGTGGCGCTGACCATCCCCGAGGGCGGGCGGGTCTCGCTTATCGGCGAGACAGGTTCCGGAAAATCGGTGACCAGCAAGGCGATCCTCGGCACGCTGCCGGGCAACGCCGACGTCGAGGGCGGAGAGATCCTGTACCGGGGCGAGAACGTTCTCGCCATGCCGCCGGCGCGTCGCGAAGGGCTCAAGGGCACGGCCTTCTCGATCATCATGCAGGACCCGCTTTCCTCCTTCAATCCGGTGTTCCGCATCGGCCGGCACCTCGACGACGTGATGCGCTTCGCCGATGCGCGCATGGGCGTGCGGGCGTCCTTCGCAGACCGCAAGGCGCGCATCTTCGACGTCCTGCGCAAGGTGCAGCTCTCCGATCCGGAGCGGGTGTTCCATGCCTATCCGACGCAACTTTCCGGCGGAATGCGCCAGCGCGTGCTGATCGCCCTGTCGCTGCTTCACCAGCCCGACCTGCTGATCGCGGATGAACCTGGAACCGCGCTCGACGTGACCACCCAGGACGAGATCATGAAGCTGATCAACAGGCTGGTCTCGGACAACGGCCTGTCGCTGCTGATGATCACCCACAATCTCGGCGTCGTGCGCCAGATGGCCGACGATATCTACGTTATGCGCCACGGCGAGATCGTCGAGCACGGGCGGCTGACGGACCTGTTCCACCGGCCGCAGCAGGCTTACACGCGCGAACTGGTCGAGGCGATCCCGCCGCTCTACGGCGACAGCGTCACCGATCAGCCCGCCTCCGACGGGGCTCCCATCGTGGAGATGTCCGGCGTTTCCAAGGTGTTCGAGAGCCGGCCGCTTCTCGGCAAGGGATCGCGTCATGTAGCGGTGAACAACGCCACGATATCTGTCCGCAAGGGCGAGATTTTCGGCCTTGCGGGGGAATCCGGCTCCGGCAAGACGACGGTCGCGCGCATGATCATGGGGCTAGTGCGGCCGACCGGCGGCACGATTTCCATGGACGGCGCTCCGCTCGACGCCCGCACCGCCGCGCAACGCCGCAACCGCATCCAGATCGTCTACCAGAACCCGGGCACTTCGCTGAACCCGAAGCGCACCGTCGGCCAGACGCTGGCTGTGCCGTTGAGCTTCGCCGGCATCCGAGGCGAGGCCGCGCAGAAACGCATTTGCGAGCTGCTCACGCAGGTCGATCTGCCCGAGAACTTCATCGCGAAATATCCGCACGAGCTTTCCGGCGGCCAGAAGCAGCGCGTGGCGATTGCCCGCGCGCTTGCCGCAGAACCGGAAATCGTCGTTCTCGACGAGCCGACATCGGCGCTCGACGTGTCTGTCCAGAAGAACGTCATCGCCCTGTTGACGCGGTTGCGCGACGAACTGGGCCTGACGTTCCTCTTCATCTCCCACGACCTTTCGTTGATGCGCAATTTCTGCAGCCGCATCGCCATCATGCTGAAGGGCGAAATCGTCGAGAGCGGCGAACCGCGCGACGTCTTCGCAGATCCCCAGCATCCCTATACCCGCGCGCTCATCGCCGCCGTTCCGGTGATGACCGAGGAAGAAGAACGGCAAAAGCCCCGCGTCAGCCTCGAGGAGCGCCAGCGCTACCTCGTCGACGCGGTCGCCTGAGCCATCAGCTACGCAACGGAAAGAGAGACCGATGTATCGTCTTGGAATTGATGTCGGTGGCACCAACACCGACGCGGTCATCATGCAGGGGCGCAACGTCCTTGCCGGCGTCAAGGCATCGACGACGGAAGACGTCACCGGTGGCGTGCTGGAAGCGCTGGAGGCTGTGATCCAGAAGGCCGGCGTCGACCGCGCCCGGATCGGCAACGTGATGATCGGCACGACGCATTTCACCAATGCCGTGATCGAGCGCAAGCACATCAACCCGGTCGCGGCGATCCGCCTGGGTCTGCCGGCGACCGCCTGCCTGCCGCCCATGGTGGACTGGCCGGACGACCTGCGCGAAGCCGCGGGCGGACATGGCTACATGGTGCGCGGCGGTTACGAATTCGACGGCCGCGAGATCGCGCCGCTCGACCTGGACGAAATCGACCGCATCGCAGACGACATCAAGGCAAAGAAGATCGTCGCGGCGTCCATCAGTTCCGTCTTCAGCCCCATCAACCGCAACATGGAGGAGGTCGCCCGCGAGCGCCTTCTCCGCAACTGCCCGGACCTTCAGGTCGTGCTGTCGAGCGACATCGGCCGCATCGGTCTGCTGGAGCGCGAAAGCGCCGCGATCATGAACGCGAGCCTGCTGGCGCTCAGCGACCGGACGGTCGACGCCTTCGGTCACGCGCTTGCCTCCGCCGGCCTCGACTGCCCGTTCTTCATCACCCAGAACGACGGCACGCTGATGGCCGCCGAGACGGTGAAGAAGTTCCCGGTGCTGACGTTTGCCTCCGGTCCGACGAACTCGATGCGCGGCGCGGCGTTCCTCACAGGCGTGCGTGACGGTATCGTCGTCGACATCGGCGGCACCACCACGGACATTGGCGCGCTGCAGCACGGCTTCCCGCGCCAGGCCGCGACCGTCGTCGACATCGGCGGCGTGCGCACCAACTTCCGCATGCCCGACGTGTTCTCCATCGGCCTCGGCGGCGGCTCGCTCGTGCGCGAGGCAAAGGATGGCTCCGTCACCGTCGGCCCGCAGTCCGTCGGCTATCGCATCTCGAAGGAAGCCATGGTCTTCGGCGGACGCACGATGACGGCGACCGACATCGTCGTTGCCCTTGGCGAGGCGCATGTCGGCAGCACCCCCGATGCGGTCAAGACCATCGATCCGCAGGTGCTGGCAAAAGCGCGTGCCGAAATGACCGCCATCCTCGAGCGCGGCGTCGAACGCAGCCGCATCTCCCCCGATCCGATCCCGGTGATCGCCGTCGGTGGCGGCTCGATCCTGATGCCGGACCGTCTCGGCGATCTGGAGGTCATCCGTCCGGAGAACTTCGCCGTCGCCAACGCGGTCGGCGCGGCCATCGCGCAGATCAGCGGCGAGGTCGACCGGATCTTCGCCCTGGAGAACGGCCTGACACGCGAGACCTGCCTGAAGCAGGCCGAGGACGAGGCGCGCGCCAAGGCAATCGCCGCCGGCGCGGTCGCCGAGACCATCGAGACCATCGAGCGCGAGGACGTGCCGCTCGCCTATCTGCCGGGCAACGCCACGCGCATCCACGTCAAGGTCGTGGGCGAGATGGGAGGCATCAATGCTTGACGTGACCTCCAAGACCTGGGCCCTCGACGAGGCCATGGTGGATGCTCTGGAGATCGGCTCCGGCATCCTCGGCACCGGCGGCGGCGGCAATCCGTACATCGGCAAGCTGCGCGCGCGCCAGGCCCTGCGCGAGGGTCTCGACCTCAAGGTCCTGCCGCTCGCGGAGCTGCCCGACGACGCCAAGGTGGTGTCGCTTGGTGGCATCGGCGCGCCGCTCGTTTCCTTCGAACGCATCAAGGAGGGGCGCGAGGGCCTTCGCTGCGTGCGGGCTCTCGAGGAGCGCCTCGGCATCCGCGTCGACGCCATCGCCTGCGAGGAGATCGGCGGACAGAATTCCATGGAGCCGCTGATCGTGGCGGCGATGGCCGGCCTGCCGGTGGTGGACGGCGACGGCATGGGCCGCGCCTTCCCCGAGATGCAGATGACCACCTATTCGATCTACGGCCACCGCTCGACGCCATCGGTGATGTGCGACCTGCACGGCAACGTGGTGATCTTCGACCACGCGGTTTCGGAAAAGTGGCATGAACGCATGGCACGCGCCTGTGTCGTGGCCCAGGGCGGCTCCTCGGTGCTGGCAAGCGCGCCGATGACCGGCGCTTTCGTCAAGCAGTATTCGATCCCGGACTCCTACACCAAGGCGATCTCGCTCGGGAACGCGGTTCTGGAGGCACGGCGCAGCAACACCGATCCGATCCGCGCCGTGTGCGACAGCGAGGACGGAACGGTCGTCTTCCGCGGCAAGATCAATGACCTGAAGCGCCACCTGCGCGGAGGCTTCGTCACCGGCGAAGCCATCCTCTCGGGCTTCGACAGCTACGAGAACGACACCGCCTCGGTGCTGATCCAGAACGAGAACCTCGTCTTCTCGCGCAACGGCGAAGTCGAGGTGATCGTCCCCGACCTGATCGTCATCCTCGACATCGATACCGGCGAGGCGATCACGACCGAGATGCTGCGCTACGGCCAGCGCGTCGCCGTGCTCGCCCTGCCCTCGCATCCGCTTCTGCGCTCGCCGGAAGCGCTTGAGGTGGTCGGCCCGACAGGGTTCGGCTTCACCGACCTCACCTGGCGCCCGATGCGGGCCAGCGGCAAGGGAAGCGCGTCATGAGCTCCTTCTCCGTCTCATCCTCGGACATGGAGGCGATCGCGCTCGGCGGGGCCTTCCTGGCCACCGGTGGTGGCGGCGATCCCTACATCGGCAAACTGATGGCGCAGGCGGCAATCGCCGCGCACGGGCCCGTCACCGTGATCCCGCCCGACGCGGTCGCCGACGACGCACTCTGCGTCCCGGTGTGCATGATGGGCGCTCCGACGGTGATGCTGGAGAAACTGCCGAACGGCCGCGAGGCGCATGAGGCGCTGGAGCAGCTCGAGGCCTACCTCGGCCGCAAGGCCGACGCGCTGGTATGCATCGAGGCCGGCGGGCTCAACTCCACCATTCCCTACGCGGTCGCCGCCGCGACCGGGCTGCCGCTCGTCGACGGCGACGGCATGGGCCGCGCCTTCCCCGAGTTGCAGATGGTGAGCTTCACCATGCACGACATCAAAGCCACACCGATGGTGCTGGCCGACGACAAGGGCAACAGCTCGGTGCTCAAGGCGATCTCCAACCGATGGACCGAGCGGCTCGCCCGTTGCCAGACGGTGGAGATGGGCGGTGCCGCGCTGGTCGCGCTCTACCCGATGACCGGCGCTGAAATGAAGCGCGGCATCCTGCGCAACACGATGTCGCTCATCAAGGAAATCGGCGAAACCATCGCCTCGGAACGCAGGGCGAACCGCAATCCGGCCGAGGCGCTGATCCGTCGGCTCGACGGCCGGAAGCTCTTCACCGGACGCGTCGTCGACATCGAGCGGCGCACCGAGGGCGGCTTTGCACGCGGCAAGGCGATCTTCAAGGGCATGGACGAGGACGAGGGCCGCACCTTCACGGTCAACTTCCAGAACGAGTACCTGATCGCCTCCGACGACCAGGACCGCCTTCTTGCCGTGACCCCGGACCTGATCTGCGGCGTCGACGCGGACGGCGGCTTGCCGGTGACCACCGAGCAGCTCCGCTTCGGCCTTGCCGTCACCCTGATCGGGCTCGCGTGCGACCCGCAATGGTCGACGCCCGCCGGCCTCGATCTCGTCGGCCCAGGCTACTTCGGTTACCCGCACGATTATGTGCCCATCAAGGAGCTGTCCCGCTGAGAAGGACAGCCGTCGAATTGCTACCAGCAGAGGACTCCGTGATGAATTGCCTCAAGAGCACCGGCATCGCACTGCTTGCCGCCACCACACTCGCCGCCACCCCGGCCTTCGCCCAGGACAAGGTCTCGCTTACCGTCAACACCGTGCAGATCTTCGGCACGGTCGACCCGGCCAAGGTCAACGACTACACGGAATACATGGCGATCGTGAACCTTTACGACGCCCTGACCACCGTTGACGGCGACGGAAAGATCGTGCCGCAGCTGGCAGAAAGCTGGGAAATCTCGGACGACAGCAAGACCTACACGTTCAAGCTCAAGGACGGCGCGACCTTCCAGGACGGTTCGCCGGTCGAAGCCAAGGATGTGGTCTGGTCGTTGCAGCGCCTCATCGCCCTCAACGAGGGACCCGCCTATCTCTTCGCCGAGCTGATCAAGCCCGAAAACGTCAAGGCCGTCGACGAACGCACCGTCGAAATCACGCTGAACCGCGTCCACTCTCCCTTCATCGCCTCGACGCCGCTGATCCTCGTGGTCAACTCCGATCTGGTGAAGGAGCAGAACGACGGCGAATGGGGCGAGACCTTCCTCGCCGACAAGCCCTCCGGCGCCGGCCCCTACAAGCTCGACAACTGGACGCGCGGCTCCGGCATGACGCTGTCGCGCTACGACGGCTACCACAGCGGCTGGACAAAGGGGCGGCCGATCGATGAACTGCGTTTCATCGTCACCCGCGACGAAGCGACCGTGAAGGCGCTTGCGACCCGCGGGGAACTCGGCATGTCCTCCCAGTACCAGGGCAGCGAGACCTATGAGGCGATCGACAAGCTCGACGACTACCACGTGCTGTCCGTCGACACGGCGACCGGCTTCTACCTGAAGCTCAACAACCAGCGTCCTCCCACGGATGACGTGCACATCCGTCGCGCCATCGCCTACGCGATGGACTATGCGACGATCCGCGAGGTCATCTATCCGGGCAGCGAACTCAAGGGCCCGCTCGCCCCGGCCTTCGCCGACGCCTACGACAACGACCTTCCCGCGCCCGAGTTCAATCTCGAGAAGGCGGCCGAGGAGTTGAAAAAGTCGAAATACGCCGATGGCGGCCCGGTCAAGCTCTCCCACGTCTATGTCGCCAAGACCGCATTCGAGGAAGAGATCGGCCTGCTGTTCAAGGCTACGCTCGATTCCATCGGCTTCGACGTGGACCTTCGACCCGAGCCGTGGAACCGGATCACCGAACTTGCCTCCTCGCCGGAGACGACGCCGAACGTGACGCAGGTCTTCTACGGCCCGACGTATCCGTCTCCGGACTCGGTCTTCTTCGTCCAGTATCACTCGAAGGCCAAGGGCACCTGGTCCTCGATGAGCTGGGTCGACGATCCGCAGATCGACGCTCTCATCGACAAGGCCCGCGAGACGGTCGAAACCGGTCCGCGCAACGAGATCTACAAGGATCTTCAGGTCCGGCTTCAGGAGCGTCAGTCCGACGTGTTCCTGCTTGCCCAGAACAAGCGCATCGCCGCCAACAGTTGCCTCAAGGGCTACTACCAGGTGCCGATGCAGAGCTGGGACTACGACTTCGCCCACATGTGGTGGGATTGCGAAGCCAAGTAATCCAGCCGTTTCAGGAATCCCTCTCCCCCAGGGATGATCGAGCCGGTTCTGCCCGGCCAACTCGGACCCGTCGCGCCAAGTCGCGGCGGGTCTTTTTTGTGCCTCGCCGCGCATCCGCCGACGTCCCGAAGGGGCAACGGCAGACAGGCATCTCTGGGGCGCTTCGGTGAGGGGGCTTCGGTCGGCGGCTCCCGCCGCCATCCGTCTTTCTCAGGTCGCTGTGGGCACCGAAGCGTCGCGAAGCGGATCATAGACGGAATAGCCGTTCCGGCCGCTCCGCTTGGTCTCGTAGAGAGCCGCGTCCGCATCCTGCAGGTGGTCCGAAAGCTGCTTGCCGCTTGCCGGATCCCAGACGCTGAGGCCGACGCTGACGGACGTCTCGATGACAACGCCGATGTGAATGACAGGTGTCGATGACACGAGCCGCGCAAGCGCCTCGGCGAAACCTTCCGCTTCGTCAACCTCACGGACCGGCAGCAGCACGGCGAACTCGTCTCCCCCCAGCCTCGCCAGCACATCCGCCGGCCGCAGCATGCCCTTCGCAAGCCCGGCGACATGAACGAGGCAGGCATCACCCGCGCCGTGACCGTAGGTGTCGTTGATCACCTTGAGGCCGTCGAGGTCGATCATCACCACGCAAACCTTCTCCCCCTGGCGCTTCGCCCGCTTGGCGATCATCGCCGTGCGGTCGCGCATGCCGCGACGATTGAGAAGTCCCGTGAGATCATCGCGCGTCGCGAGGGCCACCAGCTCGGAATTGAGCCGATCGATGGCCATCAGCAGGAAGCCGAAGTTGAGCGTGCTGGTGCCGATGATCGTCGCCATGAGCAGCCAGGCCGCAAAGGAGAAATACTCTTCGTCGGAAAGCGAGCCTGCGACGCGCATCAGATTGGAAATCACCTCGACCGACTGCCCGCAGAGCGCGATGCCGGCGGCGACAAGCGCCACCCTGGTCCCCAGCCCGAGGCTCTCATCCGACTTGAGCGCCAGTGCGCTGAAGATCATCGGAGGTATCTGGATCGCGGAAAAGACGGCGTTCTGCCCTGCCCTGGTGTCGCCTGCTAGCGCGAGGGCAATCACGCAGGCCGTCATGTAGGCCATGGCCAGCGGCCACCGCGCGGAGCGCCCGAGGAAGACCTGTACCCCCTGCCAGATCAGGCTATAGCCCAGGCCGATGGCGACAATGCCGAGGAATGTCCAGAAACGTGCACTCTCGGCGGCCTCGATGAACAGCATGATCCCGCCAAAGCTCGTACAGACCAGCGCCGCCAACCAGAACCGCGCCGCCACGAGTTTCGGATAGGAAATGGCGACACCGGCCCATACGACGGCGATGCCGATTGAATTCAGCAGGATGACGACATAGAGCGTCGTGAAATCGAGAGTCATGAAGGCTCTTTAACTGTCAGGCCCTTGCCGCATCCGGGCGATCTCGCCCGACGCCGCTTGTCATGGCTTGCCCCCCATGCATGCCCAACTGCCCTGTCTGATAAGCCGCCGCCCTGAACAAGTCACTACAAATACCGAGGCAAATTTACGAAAATCAAGCCAAAATCTCGGCGTGTCGCAGCGCAACCGTCGATGGTGTCGGCTCAAGCAGATTGACCGGGGGCGTAGGTCATGGTCTTAGTGGCGACGTCGGTTTCTTTCGAGAATGAAAAGGGAATCCGCCCCTGCGTGACAACAGGGAACCGGAACTGCCCCCGCAACTGTAGGCGGTGAGCTCTCTCCAGATATGCCACTGGGCCAGAAGGTCCGGGAAGGCGGGGAAAGCGTCGATCCGTCAGTCAGGAGACCTGCCGACACGGGTTTCAACACGACCGGGCGGGGTGCCTCGGGGAAAGGACACGACATGGTTTCTTGGACAATCGGGACAGGTTTCGTCCCCGTTCGGATGCCGTGGGGATCCGAACCCTGGTCTTGCGCCGCCCGTTCCGTCTGACGGGAAAGACCAGATGAGCCACATTCTCCGCGCCCTCGGCGCAGTCGCTGCCCTTGCAATCGTTTCGCCGGCCAAGGCCGAGGCAACCCTCTATCCGCTGACGCTGACCAACTGCCGCCTGGAGATTACCTTCGATGCGGCTCCCGCAAGTGCGGTGACCCTTGGCCAGTCGGCAACGGAGATCCTCTATTCCCTGGGGCTTGCGCCCAAGGTCACGGGAACCGCGGTGTGGTTCAACCCGGTGCTGCCGGAGTTCGCGGAGGCGAACGCGCGGATCGAGCGGCTGGCGGACAATGATCCCAGCTTCGAAACCGTGGTCGCGAAGAAGCCCGGCCTCGTCGCCGCGCAATACGAATGGCACGTCGGCGAGGCTGGCATTGTCGGTACGCGCGAAATGTTCCACGACCTGGGCATTCCGACGTACATCCTTCCCGCGGATTGCGACACCAAGGACAATTCGACCGGCGGCGACGGAACGCGGGTCGGAGCCTTCTCGACCGCCTCGGTCTACAAGGGCATCCGCGAGCTGGCGGCGATCTTCGATGTTCAGGAAGCCGGAGAAACCCTCGTCTCCGACCTGAAGGCCCGGGAAGCCGAGGCGATTGCACGCGCCGGCGCGCTCGACCTGCCCGACGACCTGTCCGCCGTCTTCTGGTTTTCGTCCGCCGATCTGGAAATCGATCCCTATGTCGCCGGGCGGCTGGGGGCACCAGGCTACATGATGTCCAAGCTCGGGATCCGCAACGTCATCGAATCGGATGAGGAATGGCCGACAGTCGGCTGGGAGAGCATTGCCAAGTCCGACCCGGACGTGATCGTCATTGCCTACATGGATCGCCGTCGCTTTCCCGCCGACGACATCGAGAAGAAGCTCGAGTTCCTGCGCAACGACCCGGTCGCCAGCCAGATGACGGCCGTGCGCAAGGGCCGCATCATCCGGATGGATGCCCATGCGATGAGCGCCACGCTGCGCACCATCCACGGGCTGGATGCCCTGTCCAGGGCTCTTGCGGACCAGAGCTTCGCCGAATGAGCGAGGCCGCCCTGCCTCTCTACCGTCGCCGGAGCCTTCCCTGGCTCTGGCTGACGCCGCCGGTGCTGCTGACGGCGATCCTGCTCGGCACGGCGATTGGCGAGACCAACATCCCTTTTTCAACCGTCCTGCAAAGTCTGGCAAACCGGTTGTGGGATGCGGGTTACCCTGTCGATCGCATCGACGAGGGCATCATCTGGAGCTATCGCCTGAGCCGGGCCATCGTCGCCGCCGCCTGCGGTGCCGGACTGGCCCTGACCGGCGTCGTGCTTCAGGCGCTGTTGCGCAATCCGCTGGCGGAACCCTACCTGATGGGGCTTTCCGCCGGAGCCTCGACCGGTGCCGTCCTTGTCTCCGTCGCCGGCTTCGGCGCCGGTGCGGTGAGCCTGTCGGGCGGCGCGCTGATCGGGGCGCTCGCCGCATTCGGACTGGTGGTCTTTCTGGCTCATTTCTCCTCCGGCGGCTCCGGTGGCGGCCGTGCAACCCAGGCCGCCGCCGCGATCATTCTGGCGGGCATCGCCGGCTCTCAGCTCTTCAATGCACTCACCGCCTTCATCATCGCCAAATCCGCGAATGCCGAACAGGCCCGCGGCATCATGTTCTGGCTCATGGGAAATCTGTCCGGCATCCGCTGGGAGGATGTCGGCATGGCCGTGGCCGCCGCGCTCTTCGGGCTTGTCGTCTGCCTTTGGCATCGGCGCGCGCTTGATGCCTTCACCTTTGGCGCCGACAGCGCGGCCTCGCTCGGCATCGCCGTGCGCCCGGTGCGCGGCATCCTGATTTGCGTCACCGCGCTGATGACCGGCGTCATGGTGTCCAAGGTCGGAGCCATCGGCTTCGTCGGACTTGTCATTCCCCACGCCATGCGGTTCCTGGCCGGCACGCGACACCACCGCCTGATACCTGCCTCGGCACTGGCAGGCGCGGTTTTCCTGATCGCCGCCGATGTTCTTTCGCGCATCCTCGTGCCGGGCCAGGTGCTGCCCATCGGCGTCATCACCGCGCTCGTCGGCGCCCCCGCCTTCGCGGTCATCCTGGTTCGCGGGAGCCGTCGACAATGATCCTTTCCGCCAGGAATGTCTGTGTGTCGGTCCACGGGACCGGCATCCTGCACGATGTTTCTCTGACCGTCCGCCCGGGCGAATGCCTCGGCCTGATCGGTCCGAACGGATCGGGAAAATCCACCTTGCTGCGCTGCCTCGCCGGGCTGCGCGCGCCGAACGCGGGGCAGGTCACGCTGGATGGCGCGCCGGTTCGGCGGATCAAGCCGCGCGATCTCGCGCAAAGGCTGGCGCTGGTCGAACAGCAGGCGGAGACAACCGACCGCATCACCGTGCGCGATGCCGTCGAACTGGGCCGCACCCCCTTCCTCTCCGCGCTGCGGCCCTGGAGCCGGCAGGACGACGCCAGGGTCGCCGACGCTCTCGAAGCGGTCGAGATGAGCGCATTTGCCGACCGTCTCTGGCACACGCTCTCGGGCGGAGAAAGGCAGCGGGTCCACATCGCGCGCGCGCTGGCGCAGGAACCCCGGATCCTGCTGCTGGACGAGCCGACCAACCATCTGGACATCCGCCACCAGCTCTCGATCCTCGAACTGGTACGAGGCCTTCCCGTCACGGTCGCCATCGCGCTTCACGACCTCAATCAGGCAATGGCCTGCGACCGGCTTGCGATGATGGACCGGGGTCGCCTGATCGCCTGCGCCTCTCCCGCCGAGGTCCTGACCGAAGGCCGGCTGCGCGCGGTCTTCGGGGTCGAGGCGACCTTCCTGTCGCCAGAGCCAGGTTCCCCTCCCTTGATGCGGTTTCGCAAGGCAATCTGAAACAGGTGTCCCGATGAGATTTCTTCTGGCTCTCGCCATGATCATGAATGTCTCCACCGCTTCGGCGGAAACCTACGAGGTGCGCATGCTGAGCCGCGGCGCGAGCGGTCCGATGGTCTACGAACCGGCCATGCTCGCGCTCACCCCCGGCGACAGCGTCCGCTTCATCGCTGCGCAGCGCGGCCACAACGCGGCCTCTATCCCCGAGATGCTGCCGGCTGGCGCCAAGCCGTTCATCGGCAAGATCGACGAGGAAATCACCATCCGCCTCGACGCGCCGGGGATCTACGGCATCAAGTGCTCGCCGCACTACGCGATGGGCATGGTCATGCTGATCACAGTCGGCGACGTCGAGGCGCGGGCGCAAGATATCCCGCAGGACCTGCCGCGCCGCGCCAGAACAAGGTTCGAGGCAATCCTCGCCACCAGCGGCAAGTGAGCCTCGCTCATCACGACGACCGGCCGGCAGCGTCATCGGGAAAATGCATGGCGATCAGGACGATGTATCTGATCGCGCCGTGGGGCCGGTCCTCGTTGTAGTGCCGACGCCAACCCTCCAGCTTTCCGCGAGCGTCGGCAAGACTCGGGACCGGTGGGCATTCAGACATTTCGCCCGGAGCTTGCAGTTGAACGCCCGGCAAACACACACTTTCAATGCGAGCTGAAAACAGCGTCAAATCGCGAGGCACTCAACATGCCACCCGACAAAATATCTAGCGATTTAAAGAAGATAAGTGGTGCCCAGGGCCGGAATCGAACCAGCGACACGCGGATTTTCAATCCGCTGCTCTACCAACTGAGCTACCTGGGCACAGGGCCTGCGTCAAACGTCGCAACGCCTTGAATTGCCGGTCTTATAGAGGCTGGAAACTGGCCTGTCCAGCCGTCCCGGCAAAGTTTTGCACAAGCGGTTGAAACGCCTGCCGGCAGCGTTGACGGCGCTCCCGCCAAGCTCCCGCCGCAATGACCCTGCCGGCCGCCGAATGGCGCCGATCCGCCCTATTGCTGACCGACAATGACGCCGGTCGCACTCCACGTTCCCGACGTGTTTTCCAGCCCGAAACTGCCAACCACACCTTGTGCAACGCCCCCGGGACCGCCCACGAAGGCGCCGGTCAGGGTGCCGGACACATCGCCGCCGGTCTGGTTCAACGCACCGGAGAAGCTGTTGAGATCGCCCGGCGCGCCGCTGGCACCACCGACCACCCCGGTGAAGTCGCGCCCGTCGAAGCCGGAAATACTGCTGGAGCCGACCCGCGACGCGAAGTCATAGGTCATGGCGAAGCTGCCGGCCGCCAGATACTGTGCCGTCCCGTCGACCGTCTGCCTGGCGACGCTGCCCACCGCATGGCCGGTGTAGCTGGCCGTGCCCGCCGTCGGCAGCGCTGCGTTGGTCGTGACATTGCCGGCCGCCCATGTGCCCAGATGAATGTAGTCTCGCCGGCTGGAATCGGATCCGGTGACCGTTTCATCCTCGCCGCGGAACCGGGTTCCCCAGTAACCCCACTCAAGGAAGGAGCAGGTGCAGCGGGGCGTTCCGGCGAAGAGGTCTGTGTCGGCGCCGGCGACAAGTGTCGAGGGGATCATGTAGCTGCGCGGATTCTGATCCGGCACGATGATGTCGTCGGCATCGTTGATGGCGAAAGTCTCACCGCGATTGTGGGTCAGGGCATAACGGTCATTGTCGATGAAAGCGGACGCGCCATCGACTGACGACGTCAGCAGGCTGTCGCCAAACCCGAGGACCAGCCCGGCAAGTCCGGGATCGTGACCGAAGTTGTCGCCGACGCGGATCGACGCGCCAGCGGAGTTCTCGCTCGCATCAGTGACCAGAACCAGATCGTCGGCGCTCTGCGACCAGAAGGGGACCGGCACACCGCCGGTGGTTTTCGATTCCATCATCCCGGCCGCGTAGCCGTTGAGCGTGCGCGAGGACCGGAAGAACTCCATTGTCGGCGTGTCATACTGGTAGTCGCCGACGTGCACGTAGCCACCGTGGCTCGCTTCCTCCGACAGATAGGGCAGCGGACGGACGGCGGAATTGTCGTCGCCAGCGTCCAGTGTGTCGGGATCATATCCGATGACGAAGTTCTCGCCGTTCGGGCCGAAGACATGCGCGCCCGCCGACGAGGCGATGGAGGAGACCGGACCGGCATAGAGAACCGAGGGGTCATAGGCCGAGGCGCGGTAGCTTCCCCGTCGCGAACCTTTGATCTGCAGACCGCCCTCGCCGTCAGAAGAGAAGAGGCCCGCGGAAACGCTGATCGCCGACTTCTGGTCCTCGCCTGAACCGGAGATTCCCATGGAAGCGACCAGATAGCGAGGGTCGACGAGCGTCACATCCTGGTTGGCTATGACGAGCATGTCGCTGGTCCGCACGCCGGACAGGAACGCCGCTCCGAGCAGATCGGCAGCTGCCGGGTTGAGAAAATAGAGTTTGTGCTCGACGCCGAGCCGCGTTGCTTGCAGCGGATCGGCGGAAAGCTTGTAGGTGCGGATCTCCGGGTCGCCCGATGCCGCCATTTCAACATCGGCGGCCATGGTCCGGGTTCCCCAGATTCCGAGGACCGGGTTGTTAAACCCCAGCACCGAGGGCGAGATTTCGGGAAAATAGGCAAAGGCGATGAAGTCGTCTCCACGGCGATAGACCGTTCCGTTGACGGAGCGCGCTGCGGACGTCACGGCGCTGAACACGGACTGCCCGCCGGAGGGAATGGGAATGGTCAGCGTCTCGCCGTCGATCGTCCCGGTCATCTCCGTCAACGTCCCGTTGGGCACGAAGACGATGGTCCTGTCCGTCGCTGGCGAACCGCCAAGGAGTTCCTGCGCGCCGGGGTTCGTCACCACGACGCCGGAATCGAGAGGTTCATAGGAACTGCCGCTCGTCAGCACCCGCACCGCAAGGCCTTGTGGATGATCACTGCCGCCGTTGTCGATCCGGTCCCTGTTGGCCCGGCTGGCGATCTCACCGAGCACACGGTCGCGGTCGTCAAGGTTCGTGGAGACAACGACGTGCGGCTTCGGGCGCGGCGCGACATTGGTGACCGCGCGACCCGAATTCGCCTGACCGATCCGGGATCGACCGATGGCCTGTTCCGTCGGCGGATTGCTTGTCCCGCCCGTCTGACCGGGCCGCCCGGAGAGCTGCCTCTGCACGCCGCTGATATCGTCGGCCGTCGTCCGCCGCACCACGGCGCGAAGGGAGGCTGCCGAGAACGCTTCGACAGCGAGCGTATAGCCACGCTCGAATATCCTCTCGCGCTGCCCGCCCGGGCCGGTAAAGCTGAGTTCGTCCCCGAAAAGCAGCGAGAAACGGCCGGCATTGCCTGCCACGCTGAGATTGGCGATACCGCCGCGAATGCCGATGGTTCCAACGGGCGTCTTCACGGTCACCCCGCCGACGCTCTTGCTGAGCTTGCCGCCGACGAAGCGGGCAACCCCCTTGCCGAAGGAGGCAACGAGCCTGCCGGAACCGGCGCTCGGATCATAGACAAACTCGTCGATGACGAGATCGGAGTTGGCACCCACGGTGAAGGTCGATCCGTCACGCAGCAGGATCTGCACCAGCCCCTCGCCGCGCGTCTCGACGCGCTCGCGGAAGATCAGCGTGTCGCCAAGCACGACGGTGCGCGTCGCCGCGCTGGGGGGCGTGCGGGTCGCCTGCTGGTTCACCGCCGCCGCGATGCCGATATCATCGCGCGCGATCGCGCTGTCGCCGGCACCGACGAGAGCGGGCACAACGCATGCAAGCGATGCGGCCAAGACCGGCAGACGGCTCATTTCATGTCCTCATTGCGCCCAAGCGGCCCGAAAGCTGATGCGAGAACGGGTCCTGGCGCTTTCCACTGCCCCGTCAGGTCAGAACGCCTTGACGACGCTCATCATCACCGACGTGTTGGAATAATCCCGGGTCGGGTAGTTCGACTGCAGCCGCCGGAATTCGGTGGTCAGCGCCACGGCGATGTCGGAACGGATCGGCACGGTCAGGCCACCGCGCAGCCAGAACTCGTTGTCGGTTTCCGCGCTGGACGGGTTCACCGAAGGGTCGGGCGCGCGGTATTCCCGACGGATATAGCCGGTTTCGGCATCGAGCGACCAGGCTCCGGAAAGCGCTGCCACGGGCGATGCAAAGCGGTAGGTCGCCCCGATGCCAGCGCCAAGCTCCCAGCTCTCCTCGAAGTGCGCGGCCGCCTGCTCATAGTCACCCATCACGAAGCCGCGGAAGGACCAGTTGCGGTCGAACGCATAGGCATAGGTCGTCTGCCCCGCGATCTGGTAGCCGTCGCGGTTGCTCACCGTCGGATAGGTGGCGGTGTCGCGATACCAGCGCCGCCGGTACTCCAGCTTGGAAGTCAGCGCGGTCCGCGAATCCGGCTGGATCGCGAACCGCGTGCCGAAGCCGAGCGCACCGGAATAGTTGGCATCGTCGAGCCGGACGCCTCCGGCGATGCCGTAGAAGCCGATCCGGGCGTTGTCGATGTTGAAACGGGCCAGGTTGAAGGACGGACCGAAGGTCAGCTCGGCAAGCTCGGTATCGAGCCGCGTCGCATCGAAATACCGGCCGCCATAAAACAGGAGATCCGCTTCCAGAAGGTCACCCTGATTGCCGAGGTCATAAGCGAAATGGGCGTTTCCGGCGATGAAGACGTTCCAGTCGGGGCGACCGATGGCGGTATCGTCCAGCAGGAACGGCAACCCGTTCAGCGTGACCTGTCGGCCGCCAGGACCGGCATTGGCGTTCGACTGCCAGCGGATACCGGTCATGACCGTCGCTGTGAACTTCGCCGGGTTTTCCGCCGTGTCGATTGCGGTGAGGAAGGTGTTGACCCGCTCCGCGACCTCCGGTGGCACATTGTCGGCCTGAAGAGCGGACTGAAAATAGGAACGCGCAGCATCAAAAGAGCCAAGACGGAAGTAGAGAACGCCAAGCTCGAGCTGGATGCGCGGCAGGCCAGGGGCATAGATCAGCATCCGCTCGAAAGTGCCGATCGCGGCCTCATAATCGCCGAGCGCAGCGGAAACCGTTGCGTATTCGAAGGCGATGTCGAGATTTGACGGATCACGCAGCATGACGCCGAGCAGCTCGGATTGACGCGCCTGCAGATCCGCTCGGGAGACCGCGTCGGAGCGACTCGCTATCGCGTCGACGGCGGCAGGCCCCGCGGATTGCGCATGTGCGCCAGAGCCGGGAACCGGCACCAGCGCCACAAGCACCGCAGCCTGCGCCAGAACGCGCGCAGCATTGCGCCCCAATCTCACGTGATACCCTCCGAAAACTCCTTCGACCATCACCAACGATCGGGAGAATGCTCCGGGTCTGGATGCCCTTGCATCGACCTTGCGGAATTTACGTCAGGCAACCAACGCGAGTCCCGCGCCTCACACGAGCCGGGTTCGTATTTCCCACGATCTGTTGCGCAGCCGACACAACAAGCCGCGCAACAGTCGTTCAACTGCATATATATTAAGCTTCCGCAGGGATATCGACCCTACTTCACCTCACGGATCCGTCCATCGGTCGCGGGACTGAAGCCATTGCTCATTGCCGCGATGTAGTCTGCGACAACGACTTCAAGTCCAGGGCCGTAGTCATAGGCATTCTGCCCCGCATCGGCGAACACACGATATCCATCGCCACCGCCACGCATGTAGTTGTTGGAAACGACGCCATATGTCTTGTCGGGATCAAGTGCCTCCCAGCCGCCTTCCGTCTCCACCTCGACGCTGACGACGCGGCCGTCTTCGGGCTTGCGCGCCCGCGTCCAGGAAAAGCGGATGCCGGCGACCTGGGGGAAGCGGCCGGCCCCCTCCTCGACCTTGGAAAGACCGTTCTCGAGTGCCGCAATCACGTCGCTGCCCTTCAGCTGGAACGTGGCGAGCGTATTCTGGAACGGCAGGACGGAGATCACCTCACCCATGGTGATCTCGCCGGCATCGATGGAGGCGCGCAGGCCGCCGCCGTTCTGGATCGCGATCTGAACGCCCTGGGGACGCACGCGGTCGAGCATGGCGTCGGCCACCAGATCGCCCATCGAGCATTCCTGCGCGCGGCAGGTGTCGCGCGATCCGTCGATCTCGGCATCGGTGCGGCCGATCACCTTGGTGCGGACTTCCTCAAGCGGCTTGGAAAGCTCGCCCAGCCGGGCGGTAATATCCTTGTCGGCGGCGACAGAGACGTCGAGCAGGATCGGATTTCCGTTCGCCGAGGTGACGTTGCCGTCGTCGTCGAAGACGATCTCCAGTTCACCCAGATATTTGCCATAGGCATAGGCCTGGACGATGGGAACCTGCTTTCCGGCCGGGTTTTGCACCAGCACCGGATAAGGGCCCGCCGCCCCCTTCTCGGTGTTCGACAGGAGCGTGTGCGAGTGACCGCCGACGATGACGTCGATGCCGGGCACCCGGGTGGCGATCTCCATGTCGCGCGGCAGCCCCATATGGGTGAGCGCCACGATCTTGTCGACGCCGGCAGCCTGCAATCCCTCGACCGCCCCCTTGAGATAGGTCTCAGCGCGCAGGAACTTAACATTCGGCCCCGGCGAGGACGTCTCGTCGGTGTCCTCCGCGAGAACCGAGACGATGCCGACGCGCTCGCCGCCGAACTCAAGGATCAGCGGCCCCGACACGCGGCCCTTCAGCGTCGGCTCGTTCTCCACGTCGATATTGCCGGACAGGAGCGGCACTTTCACCTTGTCGAGAAAGGCGGAAAGCCCCTCGGGCCCATCGTCGAACTCATGGTTGCCAACCGCCATGGCGTCGAAACCGATGGCATTCATGAACTCGGCAGCGGCCGCGCCCTTGTAGGTTGTGTAGAAAAGCGAGCCCTGGAACTGGTCGCCGGCGTCTAGCGTGATCACATTGCGGCCGGCCTGCGAGAGCGCCGCCCGGCGCTCGTCGATCTTTGCCTTGATGCGGGCGATGCCACCGAAGCACTTGCCTTCCGCGTCTTCCTTGGCGCTGCAGGTGCTGTCGTATTTGTTGATCGGCTCAAGCCGGGAATGAAGGTCGTTGATGTGCAGGATCGTGAGAGAGAAGTCTGCCTGCGCGGCGCCGATCCCTAGTCCGGCAAGCATGCCGAGCGCCACAAGTCCCGTCTTCAATTCCCGATGTCGCATCGCCGTCATCTCCCCACGACCCGCCATCGCGCGGGCGCCCATCGTCCATCGCCCGGCCCAGGAAACAGACCTTGCGTCAGGACCTTGCCAGCTTGCGCAAACCGTCGCAACCGGCGTTTACCCCCCATGCACCGATAGGAAACGGGGCAGCAGCCCCGCCCCGTTCCCGCGCCTAGCAGCTCGGATAGGTCACGCAGGTGCCCGTCGGCCTTCCCATGAGGCGTGTCGAGTTTGCAAAGTCATAGTCGATGAAGGTGCCTGGCACGGGCGTTCCGACCGAGGTGATCACAGGCGGAGGGATCGGAGAACCGGGCCTGGGCGGCAAGGCGGAATTGCCGAGCGCGAACCGCCGAAGCTGCTCATCGGTCGGCCGCGGCCCGCCGCCACCGCCCTTGAACGCCCGGGCGGCTGCGTTGAGGATGTCGCTCGGCGTGCGCCCGCTTCTGCCGCTGCCGCCGTTGGCGAAGACCGAATAGCCCGAGCGCCACACCCGCACCGTCTTGCCGTTGCGGCCGACGAACGTGAGGTCCTTGCCATAGAGGAAGGAGAAGACGATGGGGCCGCCCTGGTCGACGAGGTTGGTCATTCCGCCGCGTACGCCGATGGTGCCCTGGCGGGTGCGGATCGTCACACCGCCGCGGTTCTTGGAGATCTTGCCGCCGACATAGCGCGCGACGCCACGGCCGAAGGTGGCCACCAGCTTGGCCTGGCCTGCGGCCGGACGGTAGACGAATTCATCGATGACCAGGCTGGAATTGGGACCGACCATGAAATTGGAGCCGTCGGCGAGAAGCACCTGAACACGGCCCTTGCCGTCGGTCGCAATGCGCTCGCCGCTGAACACCGCCTTGCCGATGCGGATCGTCCGCAAGGCCCCTCCGCCAACCTGGCCCGTGGCGTTCTGGTTGACGGCGCTCGCGACACCAACCCCGTCTGCGCGGGCCGGCATTGCCAGAACACACGCGGAAATCACGGCTGCAACCAGACTGGAGTGGCGAAACATCACGACGTTCTCCGATCGATGACTGGACGCCCTCGTGGCGGATCAATGGCCCAGATTGCACCACCTGGCGAATCCGCGCGGTGACGCGCATCACATTTCCGCAGAAAGTCCCGCAAGACGCAACGGCAGTATCAGTCGCGCGCGCCCCCGCCCTGCTCCTCGTTCTGACGCGCCTCAAGTTCCGCGAGATCCTCCGGCTCGAGCTCCACCACGGGAACACCGTAGGAGCCGGAAAGCCAGCGGTTGAGATCAACGTCCGCGCAGCGCTTCGAGCAGAACGGATAGAACTGCTCGACCGAGAGCTTGCTGCATTCGGGGCACGGGCGTGCGGGGCGCGTTGCGCCCTTCGAGGTGTCGTCGCTGGTCATACGGTTCCATCCTGTGTCGCGCGCCGACGAGATCGCCGGCGCGCGGCGTTTCAACTGTATTTCTGTGTCAGCCCGCCGTCGACGACCAGAGCATGGCCAGTGATGTAGCGGGCATCGTCGCTGGCGAGGAAGAGGGCGGCATTCGCCACGTCCCAGCCATCTCCCATGTGTCCCATCGGCACCTGGGCATCCCGTCGCCGCCACATCTCCTCGACGTCGCCGTCCGCATAGGCCGAAGCGAGGCCGGTCGAATTCTCCACCATCGGCGTCTTCATCAACCCCGGCAAGACGGCGTTGACGCGAATGCCGCGCGCGGCGTAGTCGATGGCCGTTGCGCTGGTGAGCTGGTTCACCGCCGCCTTGGTCGCGGAATACACGGAATAGGCGACGCCGATATGGCGGATCGATGCGACGGACGAGATATTGACGATCGCACCGCCGCCGCTTGCCAGCATCGCCGGGATCGCGTGTTTCATGCCGAGAAACATGCTCTTCAGGTTGACCGCGTTGACGCGGTCCCAGACAGCTTCCTCAAGCTCGACCACGTCCCCGACCTCGGCAATGCCGACGTTGTTGTCGAGAACATGAAGCCCTCCGAACGCCTCGACCGTTCGCGCCACCGTGTCGGCCACCTCCGCGCTGCGCGTCGCATCGCATTTCAGTGCGATGGCCGTGCCGCCCTCAGCCTCGATCAGCGCCCGCGTTTCCTCGGCCGCATCAAGATTGATGTCCGCACATGCGACACGCGCGCCCTCACGCGCAAACAGCACCGCTGTCGCCTTGCCGTTGCCCCAGCCGGGTCCGATAGACCCCGCACCAATGACCAGCGCCGACTTGCCCTCAAGCCGTCCTCCCATTCACTCCTCCCGGGTTCCTCAGTCTTCCTTCACGCCCTCCCGGCGCGATGTCGGTCGGATCATGACAGGAAAAGACGTGAGAAACCAAGAGCGAAGCACGATTTTTACGGGAACTTCCGAAAATCGAGCAACCTGGCGACGAAGAGGATCAGGGGCGAATGCTCGCCGGATCCTTCCAGGCATCGAGCAACGGATACTTCAGGCCGGCAAGCAGGTTTGCCGTCTCGTGCAGCGGAAGGCCGACAACATTCGAATACGAGCCGACCAGCTTGACGACAAACGCCCCGGCAAGCCCCTGGATGGCGTACCCCCCCGCCTTGCCGCGCCACTCGCCGCTGGCAAGATAGGCCGCGATCTCCACCCGCGACAGGCGCTTGAAGCGCACGCGGGTCTCGACGAGACGCTGACGGATGACGTCCTTCGGCGCACTGACGCAAACCGCCGTATAAACCCGGTGCCCGCGTCCAGACAGCAGCTGGAGGCAGGCTTCCGCCTCCTCGAAGCTCTCCGCCTTCGGCAGCACGCGGCTGCCGACGGCAACCACGGTATCCGCGGCAAGCACCAGCCCGTCGACATTCGCCTCCACCCGGTCGGCGGCGCGGCGCGCCACCTCGGCCTTGGTACGGGCGAGCCGCTGGGCGAGCGCACGGGGCGTCTCGCCACGGCGCGGGCTCTCGTCGATGTCGGCGGGCAGGAGCGTGTCCGGATCGATGCCGATCTGCTGCAACAGCGCAAGCCGGCGCGGCGAGCCCGAAGCCAGCACGAGCGGCATCTTTGCGGAAGGCATGGGTGTGTCAGCGGCGGTCATCGGATCGCGACCTCTCGGTCGGCTGGCGGCGGCGCAAAGCGGCAGCTTTCAGAATCACTTGAAGCGATAGGTGATACGACCCTTGGTCAGGTCATACGGGGTCATCTCGACCAGAACGCGGTCGCCTGCAAGCACGCGAATGCGGTTCTTGCGCATGCGGCCGGCCGTATGTGCGATGATCTCGTGGTCGTTCTCCAGCTTGACGCGAAAAGTCGCGTTGGGCAGCAGTTCGGTGACCACGCCCGGAAATTCGAGGACTTCTTCCTTAGCCATATGGATTCCTGATTGATGTTCGGAGTTGGCGGCGAACCTAGCGGATCGCATGAAGAAAGGGAACACACAGATTTGCGTGCCTGATGCGCTTCGGGAGCGGCGGGAACCGGCCACTCAGCCACCCGGCACGGCGGTCCATCCAAAGCGCTTCTTGATCCGCGTCATCAGCAGGTCGCGGGTGGCGCGATAACCATCGAGAATCTGCGCGCGCGACCCTGTCGTCAGGGTCGGATCGGGTGTCGGCCAGTATTCCACGTCGACCGCCTCGGTGCGTGTCATTTCAAGCGCCTTATGGTGCGCTTCGGGAGCAAGCGTGATCACCAGGTCGAAGCCGGATTCGTCCAGTTCCTCGAACGTCCTGGGCCGATGATCGGCAAGATCGCAGCCGATCTCGGCCATCACCGCTTCCACGAAAGGGTCGGGTTCGCCGGCGCGCACGCCGCAGGAGCGCACATAAACCCGGCCAGGGAACAATTGCCCGACGATTGCCGCGGCCATGGGAGAGCGCACGGCATTCATGCCGCAGGCAAACAGCACGGCTCCAGGCGCCACTCCCGGCCCCATGCCTCGATCTAGCCTTTCCAGTGCAACGCACAGACCAGCGTGAAGAGCCGCCGCGCTGTCGTGAGATCGACGTGGATCTTGCCCTCAAGCCGCTCCATCAGGATTTGCGAGCCCTCGTTGTGCACCCCGCGTCGGCCCATGTCGATCGCCTCGATCTGGCTCGGCGTTGCCATCTTGATGGCCTCGAAGTAGCTCTCGCAGATAAGGAAATAGTCTTTCACCACCTTGCGCAGCGGCGACAGCGAAAGAATGTGCGTGACAACGTCCTCGCCGCTCTGCCGCGCCACGGCGAAGACGAGGCGCTTCTCGACCATTGAAAGATGAAGCACATAGGGCCCGGGCTCTGCGCCAACGGGCTCGAAGACATTGTCCTCGATCAGGTCATAGATCGCGACCGCCCGCTCGTGTTCGATATCAGGCGTCGAACGGGCAATGGATGCCTCGTCGAGATCGACGCCGACGAGCCGCGCCGCCGAACGTTCCATGGTATCCTCAACTGCCGCCATCGCTCATACCGTCGCCGGATCGCCGCCGCCGCCATGGCGACGCCTCTCCTCAGAACCAACACCTAACGCGACGACACCGGCCACGACAAGTGCGGCGGGCCTCCCGACTAGAGATTGAGGCGAATCGAGACCGACCGCGCGTGGGCATCGAGCCCTTCCGCTTGGGCCAGGCGGATCGCGGAAGGCCCCAGGATACGCAGGGTCTGGGCATCGCAGCGCAGGATCGACGTGCGCTTGACAAAGTCGAGCACCGAAAGCCCTGACGAGAAACGTGCCGAGCGCGCCGTCGGCAACACGTGGTTCGACCCGCCGATGTAGTCGCCGATGGCCTCCGGCGTATGACGGCCGAGGAAGACCGCGCCAGCGTTGCGAACGCGCTCGAACAGGGCCTCGGGGTCGGCGACTGCCAGCTCAAGATGCTCCGGCGCGATGGCATCGACCAGCGCCGGTGCTTCCTGGAGCGAAGAAACCTGGATGATCGCTCCGAAATCGCGCCAGCTCGGCCCGGCAACGTCCTTGCGCGGCAGGCTCTCGATGTGGCGCGCGACCGCCTTCTCCACCGCGTCCGCAAAACCAGCGTCATCGGTGATCAGAATCGACTGCGCGCTGACGTCGTGCTCGGCCTGGGAAAGAAGATCTGCGGCGATCCAGTCCGGATCATTCTCCCCGTCCGCAACAACGAGGATCTCGGACGGCCCCGCAATCATGTCGATGCCGACGGTGCCGAACACCCGGCGCTTGGCCGCCGCCACATAGGCGTTGCCCGGGCCAACTATCTTCGACACGGGACGAATGCTCTCGGTGCCATAGGCAAGCGCCGCGATCGCCTGCGCCCCGCCGATTCGGTAGATCTCGGTGACACCGGCGAGATGGGCGGCTGCAAGCACAAGCGGATTGAGCTTGCCGTCCGGGCTCGGCACGCACATGACCATGCGCGACACGCCGGCGACGCGAGCCGGAACGGCGTTCATGAGCACGGACGAGGGATAACTCGCCGTTCCCCCCGGCACATAGAGGCCAACCGCGTCGATTGCCGTCCAGCGCGAGCCAAGCTCGACGCCGATCGGGTCCGTATAACGGTCATCCGCCGGCATCTGGCGGGCGTGATGCGAGGCGATCCGATCACGGGCGAGAACAAGCGCCGCCAGCGTATCGGCGTCGATCTCTTCAAGCGCGGCGGCAATCTCGGCCTCGGAAACGGTCAGTTCCGCAACACTGGCAGCCGGCAGCCGGTCGAAGCGCTCCGTGTAGCGAAGCAGCGCCGCATCGCCATTGTCGCGCACGTCTGCGAGAATGTCGCGCACGGCGGTGTCGACATCGCTCGACGCCTCGCGTTTGCTTTCCAGAAGCTCTTTGAACCGGGCCGCGAAATCCGGGCCGTTGCTGGACAGGCGAAGAACCAAGGGATCGCTCCGGTCGTTTCGCGGCTGGCCCCGTGGACGTCGCCGCATGGTCTGTCAGAAAGGGAAGGATCAGTCGAGCGAATGCTCGGGACGATGCTCGGTCGACCACGCCGCGCCGAGGTCGGAAAGCTGCGCCTCGATGCATTCGACCGCGAACGACAGGCTGGCGCCACCGGCGAAGACCAGCTCCACGCGGCCGGATGGCTCGTCGCCCTCGGGCGTGAAGGTCACCGCCAGAAGCGACAGGATCGCATCCTTGGCATCCTGTCGGATATTCTTGGCCTTGAGGTCGCTGGCGCCGGCGAACGAGAGAGCGGCGCGGCGGCGCTCCATCTCCTCACGACGCGGCTTCGCCGAAAGCCTGTCCCAGGCGAAGCGGTTCATTGCGACGACCAGATGTCCGTCCTTGGCGAAGTAACGGATGTCGCCGACCTTCAGCACCGCATCCTGAACCTGGGCCGAAATCACGGCGAGATCCTCGGCGTCAAGCGCGGCTAGTCTGAGCTGATCCATTGGTCCTGCGTGTCCCGCTCGGTGGTTGTCACGCGGCCCGTCGCGTCCGCGTCCGGGACACGGGACCGTCCACCTTACGTAATGATTTCACGCTGCAAAGCAACCGCGAACTCACGCCCTGGCAGGCGCCTCCAGATGGACCAGCATCAGCGGCTGCACGAAGGCACGCCCTTCCGGCGTCTCCACGCCATGCCGCATGAACAGCTCGCAAAGCGTTTCCCGCCTTGCTTCCGCCACGGCGCGGCGCGAGGGGTCGACGGCGACCAGATAGTCGATGAACCCCTCGAGCGCCGCAAATGTCGAATGCCGGTCATAGACGACCCGCTCCCTGAGCAGGCAGTCGCCGCGTGCGATGCGCGCCTCGAGGGCCTTTATCGCCTCTCCCCGGATCGCGGTCTCATCCTCGACCGGACGCATCACCTCGAAGAAGGTCCCCCTCGCCAGCGGTTCGACAATAACCAACGCTCCGCCCGGACGGAGCACCCGAAGCGCTTCGTCGAGCGCCTTTGTCATCACCGGAACCGGAACATGATGCAGGGAATTGACGAAGGTCGCCGCGTCGAAACTATCATCGGCGAAGGGAAGATTTTCCGCCGTCGCCGCCTCGAAACGAGCTGCCGGAACCTTGTCGCGCGCGGTCGCGACGGCCGTCCAGTCGGGATCTATGCCAGTCACACGGTAGCCGTTGTCAGCGAGCAAGCCCGACAGCGCACCATGGCCGCACCCAAGGTCAAGCACCGTTTCCGCCCGCTCCCGCTTCAAGAGATCGAGAAGACGTTCGTTGGTCTGGGGAACCCGGACCTGCGCAGTGGCAACCTCATCCAGCGCCGGAGCAATGTCTGTTGTCATGGAACGAGCTCCCTCCGGCATCATGCCTGCCTGCGTTCGCCGGCGCCGGCGAACTCCGCGCGAACGCGGTCGGTGTCCGCCCCAAGGGCCGGGACCGCGCCGAACTCCGGCGAGGCGCCATTGACCAGCGCGCCGGGAGCAAGAAGACGCACCGGGCCGCTCGGCGTGTCCGCCTCGACGTAGCGATTCTGCGGGTGGCGGACAACATCCTCCATCGTGCTGACGCGCCCGAAGGCGATGCGCGCCTTCTTCAGCTTGTCGGCGATCTCGTCACGCGGGAAAGTGCTGAAGACATCCGCGATGATTTCATCTAGGTCGGCGCGATGCGCCACCCGGTTCGAGTTGCTGTCGAAGCGGGAATCGCTCGCCACCTCCGGCCGACCGAGCACCTCGCGGCAGAAGATCGCCCACTCGCGCTCGTTCTGGATCGAGAACAGCACGTCCTTGCCATCGCTTCCAGAGTAGGCGCCATAGGGGGCGATGGTCGGGTGGTTGAGCCCGTTGCGTTCCGGTGCCTTGCCGCCATAGGCGAACTGAAGGTAGGGCACGTTCATCCAGTCGGCGAGCGCATGAAACAGGGAGACCGCGATATGGCGCCCCTCGCCTGTTCGCTCGCGCGCATACAGCGCCTGGAGGACGGACTGATGCGCCGTCATGCCGGCGGCGATGTCGCAGACGGACACGCCCACCCGCGCCGATCCATCCGCGTTTCCGGTGATCGCCGAGAGGCCGCTTTCGGCCTGCACCAGGAGGTCATAGGCCTTGAGGTCGTGGAACGGCCCATCATCGCCATAGCCGGAAATGGACACGGTGATGAGGCGCGGGTTCGCCTCGCGCAACCTGTCGGGCGCGAAACCGAGGCGGTCGATCGCGCCGGGCGCCAGATTCTGGATGAAGATATCGGCGCGCGCGATCAGGCTCGACAGCAGCGTCTTGTCGTTCTCCTCGCGCAGGTCGAGGCAGATGGACTCCTTGCCCCTGTTGAGCCAGACGAAATAGGCGCTCTCACCATGAACAAGATGGTCGTAGCCGCGCGCGAAATCGCCTTCCGGCCGTTCGACCTTGATGACACGGGCGCCGGCTTCGGCAAGCCGCCCGGACAGATAGGGCGCGGCGACAGCCTGCTCCACAGACACAACAAGCAATCCGGCGAGATCAGAAGGCATTGTAAAGGCGACTCCATTTCCTGTGCCGCAAGTATGCCCGACGGGAAGATGCCTGAGTAATAGTGGGGTTGCCCCGCGGCTATTGCCTCAAGCTATGCCTTTGCAGCGGCAAGATGCCATAACACCGGTCTATGAGCGCACTTCGAACTGGCTATTTGCCAGCGTGCCGCCGGCTGAGCACTCTCCCGTGTCACGACAGGAGAGGATTCTCAAGATGACCAAAGGACGAACGGACGCCGTCTCCGCCGCTCTCGATACGATCGCGCTGCCGCTCTTCGTGCCCGGAAACCGGCCCGAGCGTTTTGCCAAGGCGCTTTCCGCCGGTGCGGACGCCGTGATCATCGACCTGGAGGACGCGGTTCCTCCGTCGGCAAAGGACGAGGCCCGCGCGGGCCTTGCCAGGGCGCTCGCGGATCTCTCCCCGGACGTGCCGCTGCTGGTGCGTGTCAACGCGGCCGGCACGGCCTGGCACGACCAGGACCTCGCAGCCTGCGCCGAATTGCCGCTTGCCGGTGTCGTCGTCGCCAAGGCGGAGGATGCGCTCAGCCTTGAGCACGCGGCGCGGCGCGCCGGGGCGGGCGTCATTGCCCTGGTCGAAAGCGCCAGCGGCCTTGCCGCCGCCCATGAGATCGCCCGGGCGAGCCGGAGGATCGCCTTCGGCTCTATCGACTTTGCCGCAGACCTCGGCATCGCGCATGAGCGCGAGACGCTGGCCCATGCGCGTTTCGCGCTTGCTCTTGCAGCACGGCTTGCCGGACAGGCCGCCCCCATCGACGGCGTCACCACCGACATTCGCGACGCCGCGCTGATCGAGGCCGACTGCCGTCATGCGGTGGGTTACGGCTTCGCGGGCAAGCTGCTGATCCATCCCGCCCAGATCGGTCCGGCGCGGGCAGGCTTTGCCCCCTCCCCCGAGGAAGCAGCCTGGGCGAGAAGAATCGTGGACGCCGCCGGCGACGGGACCGCAGCGGTGGCGGTCGACGGCGCCATGGTCGATGCACCGGTTGTCATTCGCGCCCGCCAAATCCTCGACAGGCTCGCGGCCCATGAGGCGGCTATCGCCTGACGGCCGGCCACCCCTCGCCGCTCTGGCAAGAGACAATCCCACCCGCAACACGCTTACGGGTGGGCGTCGTTGCGGATCTCCCCAGGGGCTATGACACCCCCGGTCCACTGGAACAGGCGGCAGGTCAGATGGTGCGACCGCCATCGACCTCAAGGATCACGCCGGTGATGAAATCGGCTTCATCCGAGGCGAGATAGAGCGCCGCATTGGCGATGTCGCGCGGCTCGGAAAGGCGTCCCATCGGGATCGTGGCGATGAACTTCTCGCGGTTTTCCGGCGTGTCCGGCACGCCCATGAACTGCTCGAGAAGGCCAGTCACGCCCATCACCGGCGCGATGCCGTTGACCCGGATCTTCTTGGCCGCCAGCTCGACCGCGAGGCTGCGCGTCATCAGGTTCACCGCGCCCTTCGACGAGTTGTACCAGGTGAGACCGGGGCGCGGACGAATGCCGGCGGTGGAACCGACATTGATCATGACGCCGCCGCCCTGCTTCTCCCACACCGGCACGCAGGTCTTGGTCATGTGGAAGATCGACAGGACGTTGATGTCGTAGATCTTGCGGAAGGTCGCCTCATCTGTCTCCATCAACGGCTTGTTCGGATTGGTCCAGCCGGCATTGTTGACGACAATGTCGAGCGAGCCGAAGGCCTTGATCGTTTCCGCCACGGCATCGGCGACCTGCTTGCCCTCGGTCACATCGCAGGTGACCGCAATGGCTGCATCGCCCAGTTCGCGGGCGACGGCCTTCGCTCCCTCGCCGTTCATGTCGACAATCGCGACCTTGGCGCCCTCGCGCACGAAGGTCTCGGCGATGCCCTTGCCGAAGCCCGAGGCGGCACCCGTGACGAGGGCGGTTTTTCCTGAAAGTCTCATGATCTGTTCCTCAGCCGTGATTGTTGACGATGGTCTTGATGCGGGAAAACTCGTGCAGGGCCTCGAAGCCCTTCTCCCGCCCGTGACCGGACTTGCGCACCCCGCCGAAGGGCAGTTCGACGCCACCACCGGCGCCGTAGCCATTGATGAAGACCTGACCGCAGCGCATCGCCTTGGAAAGACGCTGCTGGCGACCACCGTCGCGCGTCCACAAGCCCGCGACCAGGCCGTATTCCGTATCGTTGGCAATGCGGATCGCATCCGCCTCATCCTCGAAAGGGATGGCGCAGAGCACGGGACCGAAGACCTCCTCCTGCGCGATCCTGGATCTGGGGTCGCAGGGACCGAAGAGCGCGGCGGGGACATAATAGCCGCCCTGCGGGGCGTCCCCGGCCAGCTTGCCGCGGGCAACGAGCGGAGCGTCGGCCTCATCGATATAGCGCTCGACGCGCTGCTTCTGTCTGGCGGAGATAAGCGGCCCGAGAACGGCATCCTCGCTCGAGGAATCGGAGGTGACGATCCCCTCGAAGCGGCGGGTCAGTTCGGCCATCACCTCGTCGAAGATCCCGCGTTCGATGAGGATGCGCGAGCCGGCGGAGCATGTCTGCCCGCCGTTCTGGATGATCGCGTTGACAATCACCGGATAGGCCGCCTCGAGGTCCGCGTCGGCAAAGACGATCTGCGGAGACTTGCCGCCAAGCTCCAGCGTGCAGCCAATGAAGTTCTTCGCCGCGGCAACCTGGATCAGGACACCCACCTCCGGCGAACCGGTGAAGGACATGAAATCGACGCCACGATGCTCCGAGAGCGCCTTTCCGGCGACCTCGCCGCGCCCCGTGACCACGTTGATCGCCCCATCCGGAAAGCCGACCTCGCACGCGAGGTCTGCAATGCGGAGCGCGGTCAGGCAGGCGTCCTCGGCCGGCTTGAGAACGGTGGCGTTGCCCATCGCCAGCGCCGGGGCGAGCGAGCGGGCGAACATCTGCGCCGGATAGTTCCAGGGAATGATGTGTCCGGTGACGCCATGCGGCTCGCGGTGCATTTCGACGTTGTAGCCGGCGAGAAAGGGGATCACCTCGCCATGCACCTTGTCGGCCGCGCCACCGTAGAACTCGAAGTAGCGGGCCGTCACCAGCATGTCGGCGCGCGCCTGACGAAGCGGCTTGCCGTTGTCGCGGGTCTCGAGCAGGGCGAGGGCCTCGGCCTCGGCCTCGATGCGGAGGGAAAGACGCAGCATCAGCCGGCCGCGTTCTGCCGCCGTCAGCTTCGACCAGGCGCCGCCGTCAAAGGCCGCGCGCGCCGCCGCGACGGCGGCATCGACATCCTCGGGACCGGAGTCGGCGATCGAGGTGAAAACCTCGCCGTCGATGGGCGAACGGACATCCATTTCCCGCCCCGAGGTCGCAGGTATCCACCTGCCGCCGATCAGGTTCAAGGGATCGGGCAGTCGGATGCTTTGCATTTTCATCGGTTCAGGTCCTTTCGTGCTCCAGGGAGCCTTCGGAGACTTCCCCGCGCTCGATCACGAGCGTGCGCCCGGCGAAGCCGCGCAACAGAGAGGGGTTGGATTCGGTGATGACGAGGGCAACGGTGCGGTCGGCATCGCGCAACGCCTTGAGCGCGTCCGCGTAGCGAAGCGCCAGAGCCGGCGCGAGCCCCTGGAAGGGCTCATCGAGCATGACGAGCTTGGTGCCGAGCATCAGAGCTCGCCCGAGAGCGACCATCTTGCCCTGACCGCCGGAGACGTTGCCGGCCGGCCGGCCGCCCATCTCCTTGAGCTCCGGCAGGATGTGATAGACCCGATCAAGTCGGCGGCGGGTTTCGGCCTGGTCGAGGCGGGCGACCTGCGCTGGCAGCAAGATGTTCTCCTCAACGGTGAAGGCCGAGAACAACCGCCGGTCCTCGGGCGCATAGCCGATGCCGAGCCCCGGACGCTTTGCCGGACGCAGCTCGGAAATCTCCTCTCCCGCGAAACGGAGCGAGCCGGAGACGGAGGTAAAGCCCATGATCGACCGCAGCAGAGTGGTCTTACCCGCACCGTTGCGGCCGATCAGCGCGACAGTCTCGCCCGCCTCGATGGAGAAGGTCACGCTGCGCAGGATCGGGATGATGCCGATGCTGGCATCCAGGTTTTCGAGATCCAGCATCACACGGCCTCCCCGATCACATCCCGAATCACGTCGGGATGCGCGAGAATCTCGGCCGGAGATCCCCGCATCTGCACGTTTCCGGCTGCCCAGACAGCCACCTCATCGGCGTAGCGCGAGACGATGCCCATGTCGTGCTCGACAAAGACGGAGGTGACCTGCGCTTCGCCGAGCGCTTTCACCAATGTTTCCATGACGGCAAACTTCTCCGAGGACGCGACGCCCGAGGTCGGCTCGTCCATCAGCAACAGGCGCGGCTTCAGCGCCAGCGCGACGGCAATGTCGATGAGCTTGCGCTGGCCTTCCGACAGCTCGATGACGGGACGGTCCGCGACATCCGCGCACCCCATCATGTCCAGCAGGTGCATCATCTCCGCCCGTTCCTTCACTTCGTGAAGATTGCGCAGAGGGTTCATCAACCCCTCGCGGGCGGCGACGGAGATAAGCAGGTTCTCCAGGGCCGTATGCTCGGTGAAGAGCTGCGGGATCTGGAAAGCGCGCGCCACACCGAGACGAACGATCCGGCGCGGCGGCAGGGGCGTGACATCCTTGCCCTCGAAGAACACCTTGCCGCGGCTCGGCTTGATCCAGCCCGTGCAGATGTTGAGGAAGGTGGTCTTGCCGGCACCATTGGGGCCGATGATCGCAAGGTTCTTGCCGCGCTCCACCGTCAGCGAGACGCCGTCGGCGGCGACAACGCCGCCGAACCGGATCTGGAGATCGCGGGCTTCGAGAAGAGGTGCGCTCATTGGGTCCTCCCTTTGCCGGTGAGGCGGTTCAGCGCGCTTTCATAGATGCCAATGACGCCGCCGGGGGCGAACAGAATGATGAGAAGCAGGAAGCCGCCGAGCAGAAGCTGCCAGATATCGCCGGCAAAGGCGGAGGCATAGGTGCGCACGATCTCATAGATGAGCGCCCCGATGAAGGCGCCCGGCACCGAGCCGGCTCCCCCGAGCACGGCGACGAAGACCATCTCGCCGGAACGGATCCACCATGAGAACTCAGGCGTGACAACGCCCTGGGCAATCCCCATCAGCACGCCGCCGGTACCGCACAGCACGGCCGACAGGACATACCCGACAAGAAGGGTGCGCTGAGGTGACACGCCGAGATACTGGAGCCGCGTCTCGTTGGTCTTGACTGTCTGGAAAAGCTGACCGAGCGGCGAGGCGAACCAGCGAATGGTGAACCAGCCGAGCAGGATGGCCAGAACCAGCGTCAGATAGAAGAGCAGGAGTTCGAAGGGCCCGCGCTCCATTGCCATGCCGAGCACCGTCGGTCGCGGCAGGCGGATGCCGTCGGCACCTCCCGTCACATGGTAGAATTTCTCCAGGATCGACCAGAAGATCATGGAGAACGCGAGATTGAGCATCCCGAAGAAGATGCCCCGGTAGCGGACCACGAACAGGCCGACGATCAGGCCGGACAGGGCTGCGCCGGCGACCGAGACGAGCAGCACGAGAAAGAGATCAGCGCCGTTCATCGTCGCCGACAGGAAAGCCCCGCCGTAGGCTGCGATGGCGAAGTAGAGCGCGTGACCGAAGGAGACCTGGCCGGCGCGCAACAGAACGGTGACACCGACGACGGCCAGCCCCTTGGCAAGTGCAAGGTTTACGAGAAGCTGCATGGACGGCGCGGCGAAAGGCACCAGCGCCACCACGATGACCGCGAGGAGCGGCAGGAGTTTGCGAAGCGACATGCGTCCCGGCCTCAGATCTTGCGCGCCGTCGGGCTGCCGAAGAGCCCTTCCGGGCGCACCAGCAGAACGAGGAGCATGATGAGATAGGGCACGAGAACCGCGGTCTCGGGCCAGACGTAGACCGCGAAGGACCGGCCGAGCCCGATCAGCAGCGCGGTGAAGGCCGCGCCCTCGATCTGGCCCAGTCCGGCGGTGGCGACCACCGCGAAGGACAGCACGATCATGTCGGCGCCCATTCCAGGCAGGATCGACGTCGTTGGCGAGGCCAGCGCACCGCCGAGGCCGGCGAGCGACGCGCCGACAATGAAGGTGAGCAGGAACACCTTGTCCGCATCGATGCCGATGGACTGGGCCGCCTCCCGGTCCTCGGTCGTCGCCAGGATCAGCTTTCCAACGATGGTGTGGCGCAGGAAGAAGCGCAGCCCGAAGAGAAGCACCAGCGCCAGCACGGGTAGCAGGATGAGCTGATAGGCCATGTAGGTGACGCCGAAGATCGTGACCCGCCCCAGTTCCTGAAGCACAGCGGCCTGGAAATAGGGCTGCGTGCCCCAAACCAAGCGCTGCACGTCCTCAAGGATCATGAAGACGGCGAAGGTCACGAGAAGCTGGAGCACTTCCGGCTTGTTGTAGATCCGCCGCAGCAACAGCCACTCGATCGGCCCACCGATGAGGACGCCGACAAGGATGGCGGAGACCAGCATCAGCGGAAAGGCGAAGACCGGCGCGAAGCCGAGCGCCAGCATGTAACCGGTCAGCGACACGGTGAGATAGGCGCCAACCGCGTAGAGCGATCCGTGAGCGACGTTGAGGATGCGCATCACGCCGAAGATCAGCGTGAGCCCGACGGCCACGATGAAGACAAGCGCCGCATAGGCGACGCCGTCGAACAGGGCCAGAAGGAACAGGGTCGGATTCATGTGTGTCCATTCAGCGCGAGAGGTGCCGTTCGGCGCGGGTTTCGGGACGGACGGTATTCGGCGCCATCTGCCTGCGCCGCCGCGGCGCGAGGCATCGCCTGGATGCTGGATCGGGGGCGGCACACGATGTCCCGCCCCCGGTCGTCATCGCTTACTTCTCGTAGGTGTCGACCTTGACGCCGTTGATGAAGTCGGGCGTCAGCTTGCTGACCCAGGCGACCGACTCCTCGCCGACCGGCGCCGTGAGGCCCTCACCGTCGAAGATCATGATGTTTCCAAGGGTGGCGAAGGGATAGTCACCACTCTGGACGCTGGTGCCGAGAAGCTGCGCCTCGATGCCCTGATGATCCTCGCGAATGGTGACCTCGCGACCCAGGCCCTGGAAGGTCAGCCCCTCAAGCGCCGTGATCACCTCGTCCTCACCCGGCCATTCCCCGCCCTTGGCGTCCGCGGCCTTCTCGTAAGCGGTCTTCAGGGCCGCGATGGCCTGCGACATGTGGAAGACCGGATAGATCGCGTGTGCCCCCGTCTTCTTCTCGAACGTGGCCATGAACTCCTTGAAGTCCGCGTCGTCGCGACGCTCGGGATGCAGGAAATAATGGTCGCCACGCGCGCCGACGATATGACCGGCCGGAAGCGTCGATCCGAGGCGCTCAAGCGAGCTCTCGGCGAGCGGGATGACGAAGGTCGAGGTGTTCATCAGGCCACGCTGTGCCGCCTGCTGGATGAACGTGTCGAGATCGCCGCCCCAGGAGGTCGACAGGATCACGTCCGGCTGCAGAGCCTGAAGACGCGAGATCTCGGTGGAGAAATCCGGCGCGCCGAATTTGGGGAAGAACTCGCCGACAATCTCGACGTCCGGCTTCATCGCCTTCAGCGCCGTGGAGAAGATCTGCCAGCTGTCGCGACCCCAGGCGTAGTCCTGGTTCACAACGGCGATAGTCTTGAAGTCCGGATGGGTCTTGAGAAGGTAAACAACCGTCGCAAGCATCTCAGGCGTTGCGTTCGCCTGGGTGCGGAAGACATAGTTGTACTTGTTTTCCTCGAAAATCTTCTGCGTTCCGCAATCCCACATCAGATTGACGACCTTGAGATCCTCGGCGAGCGGGGCCAGCGTCTGGCAGTTGCCAGACGAGATCGAGGCGAGCATGGCGTGAGCACCCTCGCTTTCCACCTGGCGGCGGTATTCGGAGGTCAGCGCCTCGGCGCCGGCCCCCTCGTCAATGAAGGAGAGCTTCACCGGCACGCCGGCAATGCCCCCCTCGGCATTGATTTTCTCGACGAGGATCTCGGCGGCATCGCGCGCCGGAACGCCGAAGACGGACGCCGGGCCCGTCAGGAACGTGGTGACGCCGACCTTGAGCTCGGCCGGCTTTTCGGCGGCAAGAGCCGCGAACGGCACGGCAACCATCGCCGCGGTGGCAAGAAGAAGCTTTTTCATGGATTTCCTCCCAAGAATGACGCAGGCGACACCTCCTCGCCCGCATCTTCCGTTTCGCTGCGGCCTCTGCCGTCAGCGGATTGCAATCGGATTGATGATCATCTGCACGGCCCCCTTCAGGCGGGCCTGGCCGAGCACGAACAGGAACTCGTGCACCCCGTCCTTCGCCAGTTCGCGGGTGTCCATGTTCTCCAGGATGTAGATGCCGTTCTGCGGCTGGAGGATCTGATGCGCACGAAACGCCTCGCCCTCCTTCTCCGCCGGTACGACTTCCATGCCCCAGGTATCGGCGCCGACCGCCATCACGCCGATGTCGGCGAGATATTCCGCGCCGCTCACGCCGACGCCCGGCTCGGCCGCGCCGAAACGCTTGGCATCCGGATTGTCGCCGTCGAGTAGGTTCATCCAGTTGGAGTTGAAGAGCACGACGTCGCCCTCGCGCAGCTCGACGCCCTGCTTCTGCGCGGCGGCCTTGATGTCGTCCGCGGTATAGGCCTTGCCCTCCGCGACCATATCGACGCCGTAGAATTTCGCCATGTCGAGCATGACGCCACGTCCGACGAGGCCCGGCAGGTTGTGCAGGCCGAGTTCGGTCAGGCCGGCGGCCTTGGCGAAGTCGCTGTCCTTGTGACCGTTATAGTAGGTGTGATCGATCCCGGCATGGCCAAGACCGTCGATCTGCGGGCCGATGCCCAGCCAACCCATGAAGATGTCATCGTTGTAGGTAAAGGCGTTCTCGCCCATGCCGCTGTTGGAGATCTGGTTGGGCTGGAGAACGGTGACGGACAGACTGCGCGGCGGAAAGGCCGGCGTGTCGCTGCCGACGATCATGCCGAGGCTGTAGACCTTGCCCTTGTCGACGAGCCGCGATGCGGCCTTGACGCGCTCCGGCGTCATCAGGTTCGCCGCGCCGATCTGGTCGTCCTTGCCCCATTTGGAGCTGGTCCAGTCCGCAGCAGCTCCGTCGGCCTGCGCGAGACAGGTCGAGGCGATCAACAAGCCGACCGCAACCACCGTGCTTTTAAGAGTATCCATCTGCTTCCTCCCAGAGCATTTCGGATACGTGGAGCCTATGAACTCGCCTGTCCCCGCACCAATAATTTGCGAAGCACCCGGCTATAACATATTCCTATATCAACATGGTTTCGATAGACCGAAAATGGCTATCCATCCTAAGAAATGCAGAGGGAGCCGCGCTCAGACGCGGGAAACCGGGTACGGGAGGAACCGAATGAAGATTACAGCCGCAGTCCTTGAACGGGACGGAATCAAGGAGAACTTCGCCGAAGCACGCGCGCTCAGCGTGCGCGAGGTGGATCTTGCACCTCCCGGCCCGGGCGAGGTGCTCATCCGCATCGCCGCCGCCGGCGTCTGCCATTCCGATCTTTCCGTGATCAACGGCACCCGCCCACGTCCGGTTCCGATGGTTCTGGGCCACGAAGCCTCCGGCTTCGTCGAGGAAGTCGGCGCAGGCGTCAACGATCTTGCGCCCGGCGACCACGTCGTCTGCATCTTCGCACCCGGTTGCGGGCACTGCACGCCCTGTGCCGAAGGCCGGCCCGCCCTCTGCGAGGCCGCGGCCAAGCACCATGCCGTGGGCGAACTGATGACCGGCAGCCGCCGCCTGTCGATCGACGGAAGGCCGGTCAACCACCACGTCGGCGTCTCCGCCTTTGCAACCCATGCCGTCGTGGCGCGCCCCTCACTGGTGAAGGCCGACGCGGACATCTCGCCGCATCTGTCGGCCCTCTTTTCCTGCGCCATGCTCACGGGAGCGGGAGCCGTCTTCAACACGGCCCACATCAAGCCGGGGTCCAAGGTCGCCGTCGTCGGCCTCGGCGGGGTCGGACTTGCCGCGATCCTGGGGGCGGCGGCTGCGGGCGCCGGCCAGATCGTCGCGGTCGATCCCTTCCAGAACAAGCTCGACACGGCCCTGACGATGGGCGCGACCCATACGATCAAGGCGGATGGAGACACCGTCGAAGCCGTCCGCGACCTGACCGGCGGCGGCGTCGACTATGCCTTCGAGCTGGCCGGGTCGGTTCGGGCGCTGGAAACAGCCTTCGAGATCACCCGCCGCGGCGGCACAACGGTCACGGCCGGACTGCCCTCCCCGACCGACCGCATGCCGCTCAATGCGCTGAAACTGACCGCAGAGGAACGCTCGCTCAAGGGAAGCTTCATCGGCTCCTGTGTCCCCCAGCGCGACCTGCCGCGCATGTTCGCCCTGCACAAGCGCGGCCTTCTGCCAGTCGAAAAGATGCTGAGCCATAGGCTGAAGCTCGGCGACATCAACCTCGCCATGGACAGGCTCGACAATGGCACCGCCATCCGCCAGATCGTCGAGTTCGATTGACCCGCCCGCATCCGGCAGTCAGCGGGCATCCTCCCGCACGGCTGCCGGATGCGGCTTCCTGCCTTTCATCACGAAAGGCCCGTGACACGGTTCGCACGGGCAGACTGCCCGAACGAGATCGCCCCATCCTCCAGACATGCCGGCGACAATGGATATCCGCCACCTACGCTATTTCATCGCCATCTCCGAGGCCCCGTCGCTTTCAGCCGCGGCCCAGGCTATCGGCGTCGCGCAACCATCGCTTTCGCAATATGTGCAGCGGATGGAACATGAGCTCGGTGTCCAGCTTGTCGAGCGCTCGCCACGCGGCACGGTGCTGACCCACGAGGGACACCTGCTCGTTGCCCACGCCCGCGAGATCTGCGCCAGCATGGAGCGCTGCGTCGCGGAGATGCGCGACCTGAGCGGCGCAACGCGCGGAAAGGTCAGCTTCGGCATGCCGCCTTCGGTGTCGATGGTCATGTCCGTGCCGCTGGCGGAGACCGTGCGCGTCGAATTGCCGGAGGTGCGGCTGCGCGCCATCGAGGCCATGAGCGGCTACATCAAGAGCTGGATCGAGGACGAGACCGTCGACATGGGCTTTCTCTACGATCTGGAGAAGGTCGAGCATTTCCGCGTGATCCACATGCTCGACGAGCAGCTCTTCTTCTTTTCCGCGCCCGATACCTGGCCACTCGACACGCCGCCGGGGGCGCCGGTGCCCATGCGCGCGCTGGAAGGTCTGGAAATGATCCTGCCAGGCCCCTCGCACGGGTTGCGCAAGACCATCGAGCGGCACGCCTCGGCCTGCGACGTTTCGCTGAATGTCGTCATAGAGATGGATGCGATGACGCAGATCAAGGAGCTGGCCGCGCGCGGCTCCGGCCACACGATCTTCGCGCCCGCCGCGGTGCATGATTTCGTCGCGCGCGGCGAGCTTCTGAAGGCGCCGATCGTCGAGCCGACGATCTCGCGGCCGGTCTATCTGGTCTCCAAGCCGGCGCGCGCCATGAGCCGGGCCTGCCGCGCCGTGGAAAAGATCACTCTGGAAGTTGCCCGCGACCTGGTGCGGCGCGGCATATGGGAAGGCCGGCTGGTCGACGCCTGAAACGGTGCCGGCCGGCCTCCCACGCCGACACGTCAGGCCGTGATCATTCCCTGCATGGTGACGACGCCGTCCTCATCGCGCCGGACCCGCATCTCCAGGCCGCCCTCGACCTCGCGCGCCTCGACAGTGACAGGACGCCCGACCGTGAGCGGCGACAGACCGCGATAGGCAAAGGATGCCGGCAACCGGCCGAGAATGTCGGTCGCCAGATTCTGCATCCAGGTCGATTGCAGAGGGCCATGCACCACAAGACCGTCATAGCCTTCCACCTTGGTCACATAAGGCTGGTCGTAGTGAATGCGGTGGCCGTTGAAGGTCAGAGCGGAATAGCGGAAGAGCAGTGTCGGCGTCGGGGTGATCCGCCAGCTTCGAAGCGCCTGCCATACCTCTGCGGGTGCCGCCGCGGGTGCAGCGCCGGGCTTGGGGTCGTCGCGGTAGACAATGTCCTGCCGGTCGCTGATCCGCACCTCGCCATCCACCTCATAGGCATGGTCGACGGTGACGAAGCCAAGCTGGCCACTTCTCCCTTGCTTGAAGGTCACATCGCGGATCGTCGATATGCGCTTGACGATCTCGCCCTGCGCCAGATTGCCGTGCCAGACCACTTCGCCGCCCGCCCACATGCGTCGGGGCAGCGGCAGCGCAGGGAGGAAGATGCCGGTGCGCGGGTGACCGTCGCGGCCGAAGTCCTGTGGCTCGACCGCATCCGGTGCCAGGCACCAGTGAAACCCGGGCAACACATCGAGTGACGCGCGCGTACCCGCAAGGGTCACCCGGAAATGCTCGATCATGCGTTCGGTAACAGGCTCGCTGCGCTCGATGGCACGGCCGATCCACTCGGCGTAGTCGCTCATGCCGACCTCTTCGTTTCAGTTCGCAATGGTGCGGGCAAGGTCGCGCGCGCCGATGTCGTCGAGCCCGGAAACGGCCCGCCAGAGATGCTCACCGCGCACGCCGACAAGCGCCGCCGCCTTGGCCCTCAGCCCGGCCTCCAGAATGTCCGGCGGGATGGGTGCGGCAAGATCGTGGGAGACAGTAACCTCGCGGCCGTTGCTCAGCACGAGAACCCCGTCCGCCTGCATGTCGCTCACGCTGTCATCACCCGCAACCGTGACCTTTTCGCCAAAGGCAATCAGCTCGGGATCGGCCGAAAGCGCATCCCGATAGGCCTTGTCGCTTGCCGTTTCGTCGCCACGCAGGGTCATGCCGGCCAGCCAGCGGTAGCTGAACTTGACCTCAAGACCGGTGCGCGGATGAGCGATATCACAGACCGACAGCCAGCGCGGATTGGTGCGCAGGCGGAAGGCGGCGACGTCGCCAAGCCCTACCCCCTCCTCACGGCGCGCGCGTGCCAGAGCCTCGATCATCGCGTGGGTACCGTGGCAGCAGGCATGGAGCTTGTACTTGATGTCCTCGAAGAGGAACCGCGTCTGCGGCGGCGCGCTCGATATCGCATCGCCGTCGGGCGTGTCGGAATGGGTTGCAACAAAACCCTGGGGGTCCATCAGGCCATCGTCGCAGGAGGTAAAGCCGAGCGCGGCAAGGGTCGCGCATTCGACGCCGTTCGAGGCGGCGATACCGGCGTTATAGGGCTTGCCCATTGTGCCGAACTGGGACTTGAGGCCCGAGGCGCGCGTGGCGCAAAGGCCGATGGCGACCCGCATGGCATCGCGCGACAGGCCCATGAGGCGGCCGGCGGCGACCGTTGCACCGAAGGCGCCGGCCGTCGCCGTCTGGTGAAAGCCACGGTTGTAATGCGCGGCCCCCAGCGCCAGTCCGATCCGCACCGAGGCCTCCGCGCCGATCAGGAAGGCCTCCGCCAGCGCCGCACCCGACAGCCCGCGCTCCTCCGCCACCGCCATCGCCGCCGGATAGATGGCGACGGATGGATGACCGACGTGGGCGAAATGGGTGTCGTCATAGTCGAGCGCATGGCTGGTGGCGCCATTGACCAGCGCTGCCATGCGGGCGGGCACGCGGCCGCCACCGAACAGCGTGGCACAGGCGCGACCGCCCTCCGCCGCGGCAAGTTCCCGGAGCTTTTCCGCCAGCGGCTCATTGACGCCGGCGAGACCGCAGGCGAGCCAGTCGAAGAGCGACAGGCGGGCCATGGCGAGCGCGGAGTCGCGAATGTCCCCGCGCTCCATGGCCGCAAGATCGAGTATCCGGTCGATGGCGCTCATGTCTCCTCCCAGTCGCCGTTTATCTGCGGGTCTCAGCCCTTGGTCGGACCATAGGACTTGGGCAGCCCCAGCACCTGCTCGGCGATGAAGCAGAGAATGAGGTTGGTGGAAATCGGAGCAACCTGATAGAGGCGCGCCTCGCGGAACTTGCGCTCGACATCGTACTCTTCGGCGAACCCGAAGCCGCCGTGGGTCTGGAGGCAGGCTTCGGCCGCCTCCCAGCTCGCATCGGCGGCAAGCATCTTCGCCGCGTTCGCCTCGACCCCCGGATTGTGCCCGGCGTCATACATGGCAGCCGCGCGATAGACGATGGCCTCGGCGGCGAGCATATGCGCGTAGGACCGCGCCAGCGGGAACTGAATGCCCTGGTTCTGGCCGATCGGCGTACCGAAGACGACCCTTTCCTTGGCATAGGCGGAGCCGGTCTCGATGAACCACTTGGCGTCGCCGATGCATTCCGCGGCGATCAGGATCCGCTCCGAGTTCATGCCGGAGAGGATGTAACGGAAGCCCTTGCCTTCCTCGCCGATCAGGCTGGAGGCGGGAATGCGCGCGTTGTCGAAGAAGATCTCCGTCGTCGCATGGTTGATCATGGTGCGGATCGGGCGGATCTCGACACCATTGCCCTTGAGCTCACGCAGGTCGATGAGAAACACCGAAAGACCGTCGGTGCGCGATTTTGCCTGATCGCGCGGCGTCGTGCGGGCCAGCAGAACCATGAGGTCTGAGTGCTCGGCGCGCGAAATCCAGATCTTCTGGCCGTTGACGACATAGTCGTCACCGTCGCGCCGCGCGGTCGTGCGCAGGGAGAGCGTGTCCGTGCCGCTGGTCGGCTCGGTGACGCCGAAGGCCTGCAGGCGGAGCGATCCGTCAGCGATGCCGGGCAGGTACTTCTGCTTCTGCTCGGGATTGCCGTGCCGCAGCACGGTGCCCATCGTGTACATCTGCGCGTGGCAGGCGGCGGCGTTGCAGCCGTTGCGATGGATTTCCTCGAGGATGACCGCGGCAGCCGAAAGATTGAGGCCCGAGCCGCCATATTCCTCCGGAATCATGGCGGCGAGATACCCCTCGCGAATGAGCGCGTCGACGAAATCCTTCGGATAGGCACGGCGCGCATCGAGATCGCGCCAGTATTCGCCGGGAAATGCGGCACAGACCTTGGCCACACCCTCGCGGATGGAGGCATATTCGGCGGTCGGATCAAAAGCTTCCATGTTGGTCCCCGGAAATTGTCATGGCGGCAAAATCGCAGGTCTCGCCGTCCGGGGGAAATGTCTTTTGCTTCTTGAGGGTATCACGCAGAGCTATGGCTGAAAGCCCGGGCTATAGCCCAGGCACGTCAGACTTGCCGATCGGGGCCATCCGCCTCAAACACGCCATTGCGGCAGAACACCCACCAGAACCCGTCCTTCATGTTCACGCGTCCGAACTGCTCGGCAACGGCAAGAGCGACGCCCGGGTGAAAATGCCGGTCTCCATAGGCAACGAAATCGCGTTCCTTGAACCGCCGGGCATGTTCGATGACCTCCGCATCAGGCAGGATCTCGAGATCGTCGCCGCAGATGATGCCGAACCCGGTCTTGATCGCCTTCTTGGCGAACTCGATGTCGGCGACCACATCATCGTGATAGTGCGAGCCATCGATATAGATCACGTCGAATGCCGCGTTCTCGAGAAACCTGCCTATCCGGCGTGTTTCGGATCGAATGATCGAGACGTCGATCTCGTGCCGGCGCGGATGAGCGTCCACGACATCGACGGTGTTGATCAAGGCCGGCCGATGGAACCGGTCCATACCGGCATAGCCGGCACTGCCCTTGCCCAGGTCCTCCGCGGAAACATAAGAGTCCCAGCGATCGAGCAAAATCAGATCGGAGCCGGAGGGCAGTTCGTCGAGCCAGATGCGCGTCGACCCTTCGCCAAACCACGATCCGATCTCGAGCAACGACGCGGAACTGGAGAAATATTGCCCGATCATCGCGCGCATTGCCGCGTCGCGTTCCGGATTCGCCTGATTGACGCTGATCCTTGCTGCCCGCAGCAGGGAATGAGGAACCCGGATAGAGGCAATCCAGCTTGCAACGCGAAGCGCACCTCCCCGCTTCAACCAACGCATATTGATGCCGCCCATTCCACCCTCTTTCAATGCCTGAAGCGCACGCAGTTTCCATACGTCACGCAAAAGCTTGACGGACAGCAGCCCTAAACACCGAGAGGATAGCTCGTCACACCAACCGCAGATTTTTGCAGAAAGCAAAAAGGTCTCCGCCTGGGAAAAGAAAGTCCTTCACACCTGCGGCACGCGCCGCCTCCAGGTCCGTTTCCCTGTCTCCAATCAGAAAACTACCGGACTTTTTAACTGGCCAACATTCAATCAAATCAAGCAACATCCCCGGCTCTGGCTTCCGTCGCCGAGACGGGAAAGAAAATTCCTCAACAATCCCCTCAGGATGAAATGGACAATACTCGAACGCATCGATATGCGCACCAATATTCCTGAGGTCCTCGTTCAGGTGTCGATGGAAGGCTTCGACTTGCTCGCGCCCGTAGTACCCGCGGGCAACGCCCGCCTGGTTTGTGACGACGAAGACGTAGTAACCGGCATCATTGAGCGCCTTCACCGCCTCGCGCGCGCCATCGACCCAATCAAGACGGTCGGCGCTGTGCACATAGCCGTGGTCGATGTTGAGAACACCGTCGCGGTCGAAAAAGGCCGCCGGACGGGTCCGAACGGCCTCGACGAAGCCATCGGCGCGCGCCAGGTCCAGGGGAACGCCGATGTCGAGAAACCTGCCCTCGTAGACACGCCCCTCGACCCGCCCCGCCCTGGCCAGCACGGGAAACACATCGCGTTCGATGGAGCACGCGCCAGGCCCGATCTCGCCGAGCACCCGGCGGTCCATACAGTAGACGCCGCCGTTGATAAGCCCGTCGCCATCCTGCGCAGATGCGTCGAACCCCGTGACACGACCATCTTCGAGCGCAACGGAGCCGTAGCGGCCGGCGGCCGGCTCTCGCCGCAGCGCCATGCGCATCCAGGCGCCATCGCCGGGCTCGGTGCACAGATCGAGCAGGTTGATGTCGAAGAACGTGTCGCCGTTCATGAGCAGAAATCGCTCATCGAGCAGCGGCGCGGCGTGCCGCACCGCCCCGCCCGTTCCGAGCAGGCCGGGCGGTTCGATCGACAGCCGAACCGTCGCCTCCCCGAAGACGCCAGGCTCGGTCAGAACGTCGAACTTCTCGGCCATGTAGCCGCACAGCAGCACGATATCGGTAAAGCCATGGCGGACGACATTGCCGATCAGGTGATGGAGGAACGGCACATCGAGCACCGGCACGAGAGGCTTGGGAGTGACCTTCGTCACCTCGCCAAGCCGGGTGCCGAGCCCGCCCGCCAAAATCACGGCCTGTGTCGGTGCCTTCGCCATCCAAGCCTCGTCCATTTGGGGGCCCTCACAAGGCCCTGCGGTCACCGATCAGACGTTGCCGTGGACCGAGTTGCGGATCATCCGGAAGCCTTTCATCAGCTCTTCGATGCCGGCGTCGATCGACACTTCGGGGCGATATCCCGTGCGCTCGATCTTCTCGTTAGAGACGATGTAGTTGCGCTGGTCCGGGTCCTTGCCGATATCGGCCTCTACAAAATAGAAGTCCGGCAAATGCCGCTTGATCGCCTGGCAGAGCTCGATCTTGGACAGGTTGGCGTCGGACATGCCGACATTGTAGATCTCACCCTTCATGGACTCGAAATTCGACAGGCCGTGCAGGAAGGCACGGGCTACATCACGCACGTTGATATAGTTGCGCTTGAAGTGCCCCTCGAACAGCACCAGGAACCGGTCGTTGACAGCGCGCCAGACGAAGTCGTTGACGAGCAGGTCCAGCCGCATCCGAGGCGACATGCCGAAGACGGTGGCAAGGCGGAAGCTGATCGAGTTCGTCCGCTCCATGAGGCGCTTTTCGACCGCCACCTTGTCGATGGCATAGGACGAGATCGGCCGCAGCGGGGATTCCTCGGTGCAGAAGTTGTTCTCGTCGCCGGTGCCGTAGGCGCTGTTGGTCGTCGGCATCAGGACCGCCTGGTCTGGCGACACATTGTCCAGCATCATCAGCACAGCATCGTGGTTGACCGTCGTGGCGCCGACCGGATCCGCCTTGCACAGCGGAGCGCCGACATAGGCGGCAAGCGGGATGATGATATCCGCCGACGCATAGAGTGGACGCATCTCCTCCTCGCTGCGGATATCGGCGCGCACCACCTCGAAATTCGGGTTGTGGCAAAGCTGGTTCAGGCTCGACTGTCGAAACATGAAGTTGTCGACAACGGTAACCTTGTAGCCGGCGTCAAGCAGCATGGGGACCATGGTCGAGCCGAGATATCCGGCACCGCCGGTGACGAGAATATGTTCAGCCAAGGGATCAGCCTTTCATCATCTTGTTGCCGCTGCGCGGCCGTCCGCCAATAACCTCAGACAGCATTGAGGATGCGGGTGATATCGTCGACTTCGGCAAGCGAAAGTTGGGGGAAGTTGCCGATGTAATAGCCGAAGAAATGGATGTGCTCGGTCTGCGGATAATCCTTGTACGCCCCCTCGGGCACGATGCCGCGCAGGTAGGGTTGGCGAAGCTGGTTGCCGCCGCCGGCGCTCCCACGCCGGAACTCGATCCCCTCCTCGCGCATCCGTCCCATCAGCCGTCCGGAAAACTCCCGGTCCGCGTCCGTCTGGATGAGGTTGAAGGCGTAGTTAGAAGACCCCTCGGTCTCGAAGTCGGTGCGGAACCGCGTGGCATCGATGCGATCGAGGAAACGGAGGAAGTTCTCCGTCCTGCGAAGATTGTTGGCATCAAGACGTTTGAGCTGGCTGCGCCCCAGGATGCCGCCGATCTCCGTATTCCGGCAGTTGTATGCCGGATACATGAAGATGAAGTCCGGGTTGAGTTCCGGCTCGCTGGCGACGATCTCGTCACGATAGGTGTCGTTGCCCACTTCACGCAGCATGCCGTGCGAACGGAACATCCGCGCCGCCCGATGCACCTCGGGATCGTCGGTGCAGATCATCCCGCCCTCGATCGTGCTCATGTGGTGCGCGTAATAGAAGGAGAAGTTCGACACCCAGCCAAGGGAGCCGACGCGACGCCCCTTGTGCGTGGCGCCGTGGGACTCGCACACATCCTCGATAAGCGGAATGCCACGTCGCTCGAGTTCGACCAGCAGCGCGTCGGTGAGCCCGTTGAAGCCCTGCGCGTGGGTCAGGAACACCGCGCGGGTCCTCTCGGTGATCTTGTCGAGAATGCCCTGCGTCGACATGGACAGCGTCCTGGGATCGACATCGACAAAGACCGGCGTGAAACCGCACTGCAGCACGGCCGCGATGTCGGAGATCCAGGTCAGCGTCGGAACGATGATTTCGCCCGCTTCCGGATGTTTCGTCCTCAAGATCGAGAGCGTCAGGAGATTGGCCGAGGACCCGGAGTTGACGAAGGTGCTGTATTTCACCCCAAGCCAGTCCGACCACTCCTCCTCGAATGCCTTGACGTTGGGGCCGTGCGTGAGCTTCGGATCGTCCTGCCGCAGGTGCTCGATGACAAGATCGAGGTCTTCCCGCTCGAAGTTGTTCCGCATCAGGGGGTATTTCATGGCTGTAACGATCTCGCGTTAGAGAAGCTCGAGAATACGCCTCAGGCAGGCGTCCGCACCGATGCCGATGCGATCATGAAGCTCGACGCGGGTGCCGAGCTCGAAACTGTATTCAGGCGGCACGCCGATGGGCAGGAAGCGCGTTTCGATGGCCGCCTCGCGGATCAGCCCGCTGATAACCGCATCGACGCCGCCGCGACCGGCGAAGCCCTCTTCCATCGACACGATCAGGTCGCCCCCTGCGAGCTTGCGCGCAAGCGCATCGCGGTCGACACCCGTGATATCGACCAGATCGACCAGCACCGCACCGACACCCCGCTGAGCCAGCGCATCGGCGACGGCAAGAGCGGTGTGGGTCATGTAGCCGGTGGCAACCAGGGCGACGGTCTTGCCGCCGCTGGACACCGCGGCCCCGTCACGCAACAGCCGGAAACCGTCGGCGCGCCACGCGGCGCCATTCTCGTCGAGCGGCGGCAGCACCTGTGCGTCGAGCCGCAGGTAGCGAATACCGGGCTCGCGGCACGTATCGAACGTTGCCGCCGCCTCCAGATGGTCGCTTGGCGAATACAGTCCCACCACAGGCAGCGAGCGCATGATCGAGATGTCTTCGTAGCACTGGTGCGTCGGACCCGAGACGACATAGCTGTAGCCCGCGCCGACGCCGATCAGCGTCACGGACATGCTGCGCACCTGCGAGAGCAGGCAAAGATTGACGCGGATCTGCTCGAGACAGCGCATCGTGATGAAGGGGGCGATCGCATAGGCGAAGACGTTGTAGCCTTCGAGCGCCAGGCCGGCGCTCACATTGATCAGGTTCTGCTCCGCGACGCCCACATTGACGAAGCGGTCCGCGAAACGCGTGCTGATATCGTCGATGACGGGCGAGCCGAAATCGGCAGTCACGAAGAAAATCGTCGGATCATCCGCCATGGCGTCGCGAATGCGCGACAAAAGCGCATCGCGCATGGCCATCGGCTTTACTGCTGCGAGGGTCATTCTCTCTCCAACAGGCTGGCAAGGACCTCGGGCCGCGGCGCCATGACGTGAGCAAGCGGCATGTCCTCCACGCCCGGCACGCCGCGTCCCTTGATTGTCTTGGCAACAAGCGCCTTGGGTTTTCCCTTGCGCCGGGCCTTCATGTCCATGAGCGCGGGATAGAGTTTCGTCACGTCGTGGCCATCGTCGACCACAACCGTCTCCCAGCCGAAGCTCTCCAGCCTGGAGGCGAGGTCTCCATGCCCCACGATCTGATGGGTGCGGCCAAGCATCGCGATGGCGTTGTCGTCGACGAGGAGATGCATGTTGTCGAGGCCATGATGGCCGGCGAACATGATCGCTTCCCAGTTCGATCCCTCGTGCAACTCGCCGTCGCCGCAGAGCACGAAGACGTTGCGATCGGTTGCCCCGCGCTTCGAACCCAGCGCCATGCCGGTCCCCACGCCGAGCCCGTGACCGAGCGAGCCGTTCACCGTCTCGTAGCCGGGGATCACCGGATCGGGAATGCCGCCGAGAAAGCCCCCGGCCTTGCACACCCTCTGCAGTTCCTCGACCGGAAAGAAGCCGAGATCGGCGAGGATCGGATACATGCAGATCGAGCCATGCCCCTTGCTGATGATCAGCCGGTCGCGCTCCGGGTTCAGCGGATCCTTGGGGAACTGCTTCAGAACCTCGCCGTAGTAGAGGGTGACGAAAAGCTCGATGGGCGAGAGCGATGAGGCAATGCGCGTTTCCGGCGCGCGCGCATGGATCTCCAGCGTCTGACGCCAGACCCAGGCGGCCTTGTCGGCCAGATGTGTCAGGTCGTTGAGCATGTGGCTGTTCCTCGCATCAACCGGCATGACCGGGGCGCAACGGCCCGTCAGAGGGCTTGTAGTACACGACCTGGCTTCCGTCTCGCTCGAAATGGAAGGGGACATGGGTCAGGCCGTCGAGTGCCCTGGCAACGTCGCGACGCCTTTCCGGCGGCACGAAGAAGAGAATGAAACCTCCGCCGCCGGCCCCGAGAATCTTGCCGCCAATGGCGCCTGCGGTCATCGCCCGGGCATAGATCTCGTCGATCATGGCGGTGCTGATGCTGTCGGAGAGCCCCTTCTTGAGCTGCCAGGCTTCATGCAGAAGGCGGCCGAAGTCATCCATGTCGGCGGACGGGTTGGAGAGAATGCCAACGGCCGTGTCGACCTGCTCCCGCATGCGCTCCAGATTGGCGCCGCTCTTGCCGATGTTGGCGACCTGCTTGGCGGCGACCTGCGATCCGAAGCGGCTCACGCCGGTGAAGAAAAGCATGAGGCGACCTTCGAGCGCTGCGAGCCGGTCCTGCGTGCAGACCACAGGCCGAACCTCGTGCCCTCCGCCCTTGAGAAAATCGATGCGGTTGAAGCCGCCATGGGCGACGGCGATCTGGTCCTGGCAACCGACATTCTCCGCGAGAACGTCCTGCTCGATGCGGATCGCGCTCTCGGCCAGCCCCTGCTTGCTCGACATGCGGCCCTCGAGCGCATTGATGGCGTGCAACAGACCGACGGTGAAGGACGAACTGGAGCCCAGCCCCGAACGGGCGGGCAGGTCGCCGTCGTGGTGGATCTCGATGCCCTCGACCACGCCGAGATCGGAGAGAACGCCGCGAACCGCGGGATGCTGGATTTCCTCGATCCGCTGGACGTTCTCGATCTTCGAATAGACGATCCGGTGCCGATGCTCGAAGAACGGCGGCAGATATCGACAGGTGATATAGCAATACTTGTCGATTGTGGTCGAGATCACCGCACCGCCATTCTCGATGAACCAGGGCGGGAAATCGGTACCTCCTCCAAAGAAGGAAATCCGGAAGGGCGTGCGGGTGATGATCATGCCGCGGCTCAATCCCCCAGCAGTTTGCGCTTAAGGCGAATCTTCGTCATGTCCTCGACGTTGGCCCGTTGCTGCGCGCCGAAGCGGCGTTCGACGACATCGAGATAGTCGGGATTGGTGAAATAGGTCTGCCAGGCATCGTCGCGGAACCGCAGCACTTCTGCCGCGCTGCAGTGGCGGGTCGCAAGGGGCTTTGCATCATAGGACAGGAACGCAAAGGCCTCGTAACTGTCGGGCAGGTCCCACCCTTCCCGCCGCGCTTGCGTGTAGAGCGGGCTGCCGGGCAGCGCCTGACACGGATACATGTTCGCCATCTCGGTGTTGAGTTCGAGGGCGAGATCCAGCGTCTCCTGCATCGTCTCCTGCGTATCCTCGGGAAAGCCGAAGATGTAGTTGCTGATGATATTGATGTCGCTGTCCTGGATCGTGCCGCAGATCTCGCGGATGTTCACATCCTTGAAGCTGCCCTTCGACACCTCCTGGCGCACGACCTGGTTCCCTGCCTCGATCCCGAGCGCCAGCCAGTTCACGCCCGCCTTCTTGAACAGTTCGAGGCGATCCTTGCGCACCGTGTCGACACGTGAATACGCCCACATGTTGAGGTCCAGCCCGCGCTCGATGATGCCGGTCAGCAGCGGATGGTAGTAGCGCCGGTTGAGAAAGAACATCTCGTCCGACAGGCGCAGCGTCTCGACCCCCATGCCCGCCAGCTTCTCGATCTCGGCAAGCATGAACTCAGGGCTCCAGAACCGCATGCCCCTGGAGTGCGATGCGTCGACATCGTCGTCCGCGTCGGTGCGGTTCACGATGTTGATCATGCAGAAATTGCAGGCGAACTGGCACCCCAGGGAGGTGTAGATCGCGGCGAATGGCGTTCGCTTGTCGTGATCGAAGCCGGCGTGCCAGAAATGCGCACGATAGAGATCCAGAGGCTTCTCGCGATAGGGCAACAGGTCCCAGGCATAGCCGGGAAGGTCCTGATCCATCAGCTCATTGGGCACCACCCGCTCCGCCGGGTTGATGACCTGGCGCGCCGCGCCACCACCGTCGCGCAACTTCCAGCCGATGCCGCGAATGGCGGGCAGGTCGCTCCCAAGATCCGATTTCAGCAGATTGTCGAGCGCGTAAACGCCCTCATTGAGGAGCACCACATCCACAAAGGGATAGGCCAACACCTCGCGCGGAAGCGCGCTTGTGTGAGAGCCGACGAAAGCAACGGTCCGCTCCGGTGCTTCGTTCTTCGCCGCCTCGGCCAGCAGGGTGGCGCCAATCATGCTCGTGGTGCCGGAATTCGGATTCTGGCCATAGACGCAGAAGAGCACCACGCGGGGGTCGGCATCGCCAATACGCTCGGCCGCCTCTTCAAGGGACAGTCTCTCCGCGTCGCAGTCGAGTATGGCGACGCCGTGTCCCTTGCTCCGCATCGACTGGGCCAGCAACAGAGCCCAGGTCGGAGGCTCGATCGCTGCATAGACCTTGGCCAGATCCTGATAAGCCTTGGCGGCAGAACTCGGATTGACGATCAGCAGGTCGAGCTTTCTGTTCATTCAATCTTCCTTCTCGGCACCGCTCCCCACGATCCGGTGACCGTTGCGGCAAATCAGGCGTCGGACAGCTAGCGTGTCGCAACAACCAGCTGCACAGTCAACCCACCAGACGGCGGCAAAACCGCCGGTGTGCGAGCCCGTCAGCAATGAAGTCATACACTTCCGTCCCTGTCGGCATCGCTGCACAAGCGCCTTCAGATAGCACGGATCGTGCTTGCAGGTGACGCGTTGATCGTGCAACCAAGAGCTCGGTGAATTGCACATTCCCCTCATGGCGAATTGAATTTGCACCGGCCTTTTTATCGATTGCCCCGTTCCAGAGTCGGCTTGAGCACGTGCGGCGCTCGGGAAGCCAAGAAAGCAGCAACATGTCTTCCGAGCTGATCTCGATCCTGTTCCTCAACAAAAACAACGCCGATCATCTGGAAACGGCCATCAAGACAATCCTGCTCCAGAGCGATGTCAATATCGAGGTGATCGTCGCCGATGGCGGTTCGACCGATGGATCCCTGGAAATCATGGCTCGATATCCCGAGCTCACGGTTCTTGAGGGAGCGGATCGGTCACGTGCCGACGGCGTCAAGCGGGCGACCCGCGCGGCCAGAGGCAAATACATCGCCTTCATGACGTCGACCGACGGCTATCTCGGACCGCACTGGCTGTCCCATGCGGTGGCGGCGCTGAAAGCCGATCCGGAGACGTCCCTGATCTGGGGAGCGAGCGCCAACATGGAGACGGACGGCACCTTGCGCCGCTCGTTCTATCCGCCGAACTTTCGCAAGAAATACCCCATCGCCCAGAAGCGGCAGTGGCTCCTGCCGTGGATCACGGACGACGGAAAATGGATCTCCTACTTTTCCGAACTGAGCTATGTCGTGCGCGCCGATGTCTTCCGCTCGATCATGCTTGGAGAGAAAAAGGAGCCGCTGCTGGAAGGGATCGACCCTGTCCTCGACTTTCATTTCGAATTCATCAAGCAAGGCTATCTGCCGCTGTATCTCAATGAACTCGCCAACTTCGGCCGCAAGCATCCTGGTCAGCACCAGGTCAGCAACCAGGTCGGCTCCTGGGTCGACGTCTACAATGAGGCGCGCAAGGATTACCGTCGCAGGCTGCTTGCGTCCGGACAGGCGCATATCTGGCGAGACGCCGAAGGCAGGGAGATCGGGCGTATCGGCAGCACACGGCTCAAGGCGATGATCGCACTCACCCGTCTTTTCCGCCTGAAGCCGCTTCAGCCGTTGCTTTCCCGCGCACTGGGGCTGTTTATAAAGCCCTGAAGAGGGTCGCGCCTCACCCCTTCGCGCTCTTGCGCGCCTCGCGCGGAGACAGGCCGAACTCTCGACGGAAGGCCGTGGCAAAATTCGCGGCGCTTGCGTAACCCGCCACGTCGGCGGCAACGGCAACGCTCACGCCCTCCCGCTCGAGCAACTGGCGCGCGCGCAACAGATGGCGACGGCGAATGAACTCCGAGGCCGTCATGTCATGCGCGAGCCGGAACAGCCGCTGCATCTTGCTGACGCTGACACCGCTGAGCCGCGCGAGCTGCTCGATCGACAGGCCCTCGGCATCGGCCGCCTGCATGTTCTCCTCGATTGCCTGAAGACGTCGCGCGTCCACCGGTGAAAGCTGCGCCAGCGGTTTCGCCCGCCCACGCGCCGCCAACGCCGCAAAAGCCTCCGCCAAAAGATCTAGGGCCCGGCTCTCCAGATAGAGATGCTCGGGATAAATACCGTTCTCCGGCGGATGCAGCATCTGCTCCGCGATGGCGATCAACGCCGGGCTCGCCACCCAGTCGACACGCGCCAGATGGGTGCGACAGAACGCCTGAAGGGTCTGCCGATCCGCCGTGCCGTCGAAGCCGCTCTCGCCCAGCCAGGCAGGAGAGACGGTGACGGTCACCTTGCGCATACGGTCGCCCTTGCGGGCGTGGCGGACGAATCGATCCGCCCGCGCCCTCGAGATCATCACCCCGCGCACGGGCTCGTCCGCGCGCCGCCCCACGTCGAGCGGCACCCCACCGATCGTGGCGTCGACGGTCCCGGACAGAAAGACCATCACCGTCAGGCCGGCCGGCTGCTCGACGACCGTGGTAACATCTTGAAGTGTAACGGTATCCGACGTGTGGATGCTGAGCCCCGAGCGCAGCCGCGCGATACGGTGATCGCCGTGCAGGATCGCCTGCGGAGAGGCCATGAGAGGACGCAGGAGCTGAAAGCCCGGACCGGTCAGCGTCGCATGTTCGCTGAGGTCCGTCGCCAGCACGTCGCTGTCCTTGATGTTGAAACCGGTCGCCACCTGAAGCCGCCTTTCGTGCACGCCGCCGCTCCTGCAAACATCTTTGACGCCTCCTCAAAGAAAGGGCGCTGGCGCGTCGTTCCCGCCTTCACTAACAAACATGAATGTTTTCATCAAGTTTACGTTCGGCGAACAGGGCCGAACGGTGTATGGGGGTACAGATGGCTACGAGAAAGACCTGCCGGATGCGTCCGGGCGGTGTGCTGGTGCGCTCCAGCAGCGCCCTGCTGGCGTCCACCTTCATTGGCGTCTGGCTTGCCGGCCCAGCGTTCGCCCAGGATGGCGGAGCGACGACACTTGACCGCATCGTGATCGAGGGCGCGAGCTACGAGACAGACGACAGCAACAGCTACACGACGAACCTCATCAGCGTTGGCGAAAAGGACGTGATGTCGGTTCGCGAGATCCCGCAGACGACGACAGTCCTGACACGGGAGAGGCTGGACGATGGCGGCTACACCTCACTCGACACGGCACTCCGCGACACGCCCGGCATCGTCGTTCTGAACAATGACAATGGCCGCTCAAGCCTGTTCTCCCGCGGCTTCGAATTCGACTCTCTCTACTTCAACGGCCTGTCAGCACCGCTTTCGAGCGTCTATGGCACCCAGCCGGACATGGCCATCGTCGATCACGTGGAGATCCTGCATGGTCCCTCCGGCCTGTTCGGCGGAACGGGGGAACCGGCGGGCACGATCAACATGCGCCTGAAGCAGGCCAAACGCGACTTTGAGGCGCGTTTCGACGGCGCCTTCGGGTCCTGGGCCGACAAGCGCGGTGAAATCGACATCACCGGGCCGCTCAATGAATCCGGCTCCGTGCGCGGCCGGTTCGTCGGTGTGCTCGAGAGCGAGGACGGCTTCGTCGACACAGTGACGAACGGCGTCGGCGTCGCCTATGGCACGATACAGGCCGATATCGGCACAAACACCACGGCGACGCTTTCGATCAGCCATCAGGTCCGCGATATCACCCCGTTCAACGGACTGCCGACCGCACAGGACGGCACCTTGCTGAACCTCGACCGCTCGACCTTCACGGGCGCCGACTGGAACAATTTCGACAACAGCGTCACCGACTACATCGGCGAGGTCGAGCACAAGTTCGATGACGGCGGGCACGCCAAGGTTTCCGCCCGTTATCAGGTCACGGACGTCGACTTCATGTACGCTTGGGCCAATGGCTATGTCGCCTCGAACGGCGACATTGTTTCCGGCGGCGGCGACACATCGGACTCGCGCTGGCTCGCCCGCAAGTACAAGTCGGACGCGCTTTCGGTCGATGCCCACGTGAGCAAGCCGTTCGAGCTTTTCGGCCAGGAGCACAATGTCATCCTCGGCGCCGACTACCGCAACCAGGACGCCACTCTGCACCAGGGTGCAGGAACGATCACGGTCGACCAGAACATCTACAACTGGCAGACCAACCTGCCGTATCCGGTGGTCAATTACACCGTCAACACAGGCACCCAGACCGACCAGCTCGGCGTCTACGGCCAGTTGCGCGTCAAGCCGATCGAGCGCCTGACCCTGATCGGCGGCGGCCGGCTGACGTGGTATGGCGCGACGACGAAGAACCTGGCGACCGGAGCCGTTACCAACAAGCAGTCGGTCAACGCCCATGTGACCCCCTATGCCGGCATCGTCTTCGACATCAACGACCTCCTGTCGGCCTATTCGAGCTACACGGAGATCTTCCAGCCGCAGTCGGCAACGGATGTATCCGGCAATCTCCTCGACCCGCGCGAGGGACGTCAGTACGAGGTCGGGCTGAAAGGCGAGTTCTTCGACGGCAATGTCACCACGTCGCTCTCCTACTTCAATCTTCGCGACAACAACCGCGCCATTTCCGATCCGCTGAACCCGGGTTCTTCCATCGCCCAGGGCGAGGTCGAGGTGCAGGGCGTGGAGCTTCAGGCCTTCGGCTCTCCGCTTCCGGGTCTCGAGGTCACGGCCGGTTACACCTACACCTACAGCCAGTATCTGAACGCCGCCTCCGCCGGCGAGACCTTCAGCACCTACACGCCGAAGCACATGCTGCAGCTCTGGGCGAAATACTCCTTCGACGACCGCTTCGGCGCACTCGAGGGGGCCTTTGTCGGCGCGGGCGTCAGCGCCTTCAGCTCGTTCTCGAGCGTATCGCAGGGCGTCACCATCGAGGCGCCCGGCTATGCCACGGCGGACGTGATGGCCGGCTACAACATCAACGACAACCTGAAGGCCACGCTCAACGTGACCAACGTCTTCGACCAGAAGTACTACTCGCGCGTCGGCGGCACCTCGGTCTTCAACTTCTACGGCGAGCCGCGTGCGGCAAAATTCCGCCTGTCGGCAAGGTTCTAGGATCGCCCATGCCAGGATCGCAAGCCAGGGTCGAGACCCAGCACGCGTCGCGCTACCTGCAGCAGCTCTGCAAGCACTTCGCGCACAAGGTCTCGGTCACATTCGACGCCAGCGAGGGCTCCGTCGACTTTCCCTTCGGTGACTGCCGCCTGAAGGCCGGGGATGACGTGCTGCACATCGAATGCGCGTCGGACACCCAGGACACGCTTCGCCGGACCCAGTTCGTCGTCCACGACCATCTCGAGCGGTTCGCCTGGCGCGAAAAGCCCGAGATCGTCTGGCAGCCAACGGATCGTGAATGAGCACAAGACACCCCATCGCGGGCCTTGCCCTCGCGGCCGCGGCGTTTCTCGCCGCGGCCGTCGGCGGTCATGCGCAAGAACCCGTGCGGATCGAAGGCGGGATCGAGCTCCCGCTGACCTCCTCCGTTTCCGGCGAAACGCTTCGCCTGCTCGTCTGGTCGCCCGACCAGCCGGCGGGGCCGGCGGGCTATGCGATCCTCTACAGCTTCGACGGCGAGGAGAGCTTCGCCCTTCTCACCGACATCGCCAGGTCGCTCAACGCGGCGGCGGCCAGGGCCGGACTGCCGCCGGTTATGGTCGCCGCCATCGCCTATCCGCCCGGGCGCGCGTCCATCGCGCGCCGGGTCCATGACATGACGCCGGCGGCGGAGACCCATGTCATGCCCGAACGACCGAACGGCGAGCCCTGGCCGGAGCTTGGAGGCGGCGACGCGTTCCTCGAGATGCTGGAGCGCGATGCCAAGCCGCTTGTGCGAGAGATCGCAGGAGGCACAGTGGCAAGCGAGACGCTGTTCGGGCACTCGCTGGGCGGGCTCATGGTGCTCGAGAGACTGCGCACGGCTCCCGGCGCATTCGACTGCTATGTGGCGAGCAGCCCGTCCCTCTGGGTCAATGACCGCCGCATGCTCTTGGAGATGAAAGCCTCCCTGCAGGCTTCCCGTGTCCCCGACACGGTGCCGCCGCACCTCTCCCTCTCGGTCGGGGGCGCCGAGCAGGACCTCAGCCCCCTGGACCTGCGCCAGAAGGACGGCATCGAGGCGCGCCGAAAATGGGTGACCGGCAACGCGATGGTCACCAACGCCAGGACCCTGGCAAACATCGTGAAGGCCGCCGGCGCGGACAAGCTGCGCCTGACCTACCGCGAATACGCCGGACGCAACCACCAGACCGCCCGGATCGTCGCGGCGCTTGATGCCGTGGAAACGGCACTCGGTTGCTCCGCGAACCAACCGCTTCGACCATGAACGGAAGACAGACATGACCTCCCTGCTTGCACGACACGCTGCGGCACTGACGCTCGCCGCCTGCGTCCTTGCCATGATCCCGGGAACGCTCCGGGCCGAGGAGTTGCGCGTTGAGCACGCCCAGGGGGTCGCCACGCTGCCCGACACGCCGAAGACCGTGCTCGTCTTCGATCTTGCAGCCCTCGACACGCTCGATGCGCTTGGCATCGACCCTCAGGGCGTGCCCAGCGGCGTAAAGCCGGCGCACCTGCGAAAATTCAACGAGGACCGCTACGAAAAGATCGGCTCCCTGTTCGAGCCGGATCTCGAGACCGTGGCGGCCCTGGCGCCGGACCTGATCATCATTGGCGGCCGTTCCGCCGCGAAGTATCGCGAACTGTCGGCCATAGCCCCGACCATCGACGTCTCCGCCGATCTCGACCACTATCTGGAAAGCGCCGAGGAGCGGGTCCTGACGCTCGCGCGGGTCTTCGACAAGGAAGCGGAAGCCTCGCAGCGGCTGGAGGCTCTGAACACCTCGGTCGCCGCGCTGCGGGAGAAGGCGAAGGACGCCGGCACGTCTCTCGTCATCCTGACGACCGGCGGGCGCATGAGCGCCTATGGCCCGGGATCGCGTTTCGGCATTCTCCATACCGCGTTCGGCCTGGAGCCGGCGGTCAAGGATCTCGCCGTGGCGACCCACGGGCAGGCGATCTCCTACGAGTTCATCCTGAAGGCCGACCCAGAGCATCTCTTCGTCGTTGATCGCGACGCCGCCATCGGACAAAAGGGACAGGCAGCTCAGGCGATGCTCGACAACGACATCGTGCGGCGGACGAAGGCGTGGAAGGAGGGCAAGGTAACCTATCTCCAGCCGGACACCTGGTACCTCGGCGGCACCGGCCTCACCGCGATGCAGACCATGGTGGACGAGGTCTCCGCCGCTCTCGACTGAGGGCCGTGGCATTCCCTCCTGACGGCATAAGACATGAGTGAACCAAGAAATGCGGAGCGGCGGCGGGCAACGCAACGCCTGGCAATCGGGCTGGCGCTGCTGGGGCTTCTGGCCCTCGCCAGCCTGTTCATCGGCGTCGCCGACGTTTCCCCGCAAAGCCTGCTCGACCCGCAAACGCGCGCGGTCGCACTGGAGGCGCTGTTCGACAGCCGCGTTCCGCGCACCTTCGCGCTCATTCTCGCCGGATCGAGCCTGGCTGTCTCCGGCGTGATCATGCAGTTGCTTGCCCGCAACCGCTTCGTCGAGCCGTCGACGGCGGGCACCGTCGAATCCGCCGGGCTCGGCATGCTCCTCATGCTTATGGTGTTTCCTGGTGCTCCGGTCGTCGTCAAGTCGCTGGTCGCAGCGCTCTTCGCACTGGCCGGCACAGCGCTCTTCCTGCGGCTCCTGCGACGGGTTCCGCCTCATGCGCCGCTGCTGGTGCCGCTTACCGGGATCATGCTCGGCGGCATCATCGGATCGCTGACCGCCTTCATCGCCTTCCGCTTCGACATGATGCAGTCACTTGGCGCCTGGCGGCATGGCGACTTCTCCGTCGTCATTGCCGGACGCTATGAGCTGCTGTGGCTGACCTTCGCGCTGGCCGCGCTCGCCTATCTTGCCGCCGACCGCTTCACCATCGCCGGGCTCGGCGGCGACATGAGCCGCAACCTCGGTCTCAACCATCGGCAGACCATGTCCGCCGGCCTCGTCATCGTGTCGATGGTTTCGGCCATCGTCGTCACCACCGTCGGCTCCATCCCGTTTCTGGGGCTCGTGGTGCCGAACCTCGTCAGCCAGATCATGGGCGACAACCTGCGCCGCACGCTGCCCGTTATCGCCATGACCGGCGCGGCACTGGTCCTTGCCTGCGACATGATCGGCCGTCTGATCGTCGCCCCTTACGAGATCCCGGTCGGCACGGTCTTCGGAGTCGTTGGCAGCGCCATCTTCCTCCACCTCCTGCTGAGGCACGCGACCCGTGCGGCATGAGACCGGCTTGCGGACCGCCCTGACGACCCGCCCCGTTGTCGTTATCGCGCTGCTCGCCGCCCTCGCGGCCGTGGCCGCGGTCGGCTTCATGACCATTGGCGTGCGCGGAAACTGGGAGTTCGTTCTGGCTCTGCGCGGGCGCAAGCTGGCCGCGATCTGCTTCGTCGCCACGGCGACCGCCATCTCGACGGTGATCTTCCAGACCATTGCCAACAACCGCATCCTGACGCCCTCGATCATGGGCTTCGACGCGCTCTATGCCCTCTTGCAGACCGGCCTCGTCTTCGCCATCGGCGCGCATCGGCTCTCCACCGTCGAGCCGCGCCTGATGTTCGCCGTCGAGACGGTGGTCATGCTTGTCTTCTCGCTCGCGCTCTACCGGTGGCTTTTCCTCGGTGAGCGCCGCAGCCTGCATCTCCTGCTGCTTGTCGGCGTCGTCTTCGGCCTGCTTTTTCGAAGCATCACCGTGCTCCTGCAACGGGTGATCGATCCCAATGAATTCGTCGTGCTGCAGGACCGGCTCTTCGCGAGCTTCAACAGCGTCGCGCCGGACCTGCTTGTCATAGCGGCCGTGCTGATCGGCCTCGTGTCGCTGGTGCTGTGGCGCATGCGCGACCGTCTCGACGTGTTGCTGCTCGGCCGCGACGTGGCGATCAACCTCGGGCTGAACCACCGCCGCGAGGTGGCGCTGGTGCTCGTGCTGGTGTCGCTCCAGGTTTCCGTCGCGACCGCGCTCGTCGGACCGCTCAACGCCTTCGAACCGGTGAGCTTCTTCGGGTTGCTGGTGGCGAACCTGACCTACCTTCTGGTCCCCGGCTTCCGGCACCGGCATGTCGTGCCGGCAGCAGCCCTTGTGGGGATCATCATCCTGCTCGGCGGGCAGCTCGTGCTTGAACGGATCCTCGGACTCGAGGCCGTTGTCGGCATCGTCATCGAGTTCGCCGGCGGACTGCTCTTCATTGTCTTGCTTTTGAGAGGACTTGCGCGGTGATCGAGATCAAGGGGCTGAGCAAGGCCTACGACGGAACGCCCGTCGTCGACGACGTCACGCTGACACTGCCGCGCGGAGGCGTCACCGGCATCATCGGCCCGAACGGGGCGGGAAAATCGACCCTGCTGGGTCTCATTTCACGGCTGCTGGCGGCGGACACGGGCACGGTCCGCGTCGGCGGCCTCGATGTGGCGCGAACGCCCGGTGAAGAGCTTTCCAGGCACATGTCCGTTCTCAAGCAGGACAACCACGTCGCAACCCGCCTCACCGTGCGCGATCTGGTTGGCTTTGGCCGCTTCCCCCATTCGCGCGGCCGCCTCGGGCCGGATGATCATGCCCACATCGAACGGGCCCTCGCCCATCTGGAACTCGGCGCGCTCGCCGAACGCCATCTCGACGAGCTCTCGGGAGGGCAGCGTCAACGCGCCTTCGTGGCCATGGCGCTGTGTCAGGACACGGATTACATGCTCTTCGACGAGCCGCTGGCGAGCCTCGACATCCGCCACGCGGTCTCGATGATGCATCTCCTGCGCAAGGCCGCGCGGGAAAACGGCAAGACGGTCGTCATCGTGCTGCACGACATCAATCTCGCCGCCAATTTCTCCGATACGATCATTGCCATGAAGGACGCTCGCGTCGCCTGCCACGGCGCGCCCGAAGCCGTGATCACCGGCGAAAGGCTCTCAGCGATCTACGGGCTGCCCATTGAAGTTCACCGGGTGAGCGGTCAGTTGGTGACAACCTACTCCATGGCGCAGGACAGCGACACGCTGCGCGCCTAGCCTGTGCCGGCCTCGAGCTCGCGACCGCTGTCGACCACCATGTCGAAGTCGGAAAGCATGGCGATCGTGGACAGGGCGGAACGGCCGAACTTGCTCGATGCGGCGAGCAGCAGGGATTTTTCGGCCGCCTGCATCGCGGCCTTCTTGACGGCGATCTTCGACAGATCGAAGTCCATCACGCGCCCTTCGCCATCCACCGCGGAACAGCCGATCAGAGCATAGTCGAGACGCAGGCCCTGAAGAGCCAGCATGATCTCCTCACCGACAAGCGAGCCGTCCCGACCGGCGACTCGGCGACCGAGCACATTGACGTCGTGCCGGGAGGGATCGAAGGCGAGCGCGGCACGCATGCTGTTGGTGAAGACACGAAAGCCCGCGCGCGCGTTCAGAGCCTTGGCCGCCATTTCCACCGTCGTGCCGACATCGAGGAAGACGCTTGCGCCGTCGGGAACCAGCGCCGCCGCCGTCTGCGCGACCTGCACCTTGTCCTCGACGGAAAGCTGCTCCTTCTGACCATGATCGAGCCGTAACGTCTCGGTGGGCCCCGCACCGCCATGGAACCGCTGCAGCCGGCCCGCGTCGGCAAGCGCGATGATATCGCGGCGGATCGTCTGCGCCGAAACGCCGAACTCCTCAGCAAGGCTCTCGATGGTGACGAAGCCGTTCTGCTCCGTCAGCGACAGGATCTTCCGCTGCCGCGCGCTGAGGGTCGAGTGCGGGGCGCCGCGATTCATGGTCTTGTCCTGCTTCGCTATTTGAATGTAAAAAAGTTTACATCAACGATCGGAGCTGGCCAATGGGTAACACGCGATATTTTCTTTCCGGTGACACGGTCCACAGCGACGCCGGGCGACTGGATCCCTGGCAGTGGCGCTGGGAGCCGGCCGATCTCCCAGCGGGGGCGAAGGACGTCTCGGCGCGCGAGGCGCTGGCTGCCGCGACGCGCGGCGGCAAGGCGCGCCGGGTGCCCGTCGGCATTATCGGCCCACGCGCGGCAACGGATGCTCAATACGCCGGCGCGGAAGAGATCGGCGCCGCGCTCGGCGCTCTCGGCCTCACCGTCATGTGCGGCGGCAAGAGCGGCGTGATGGAAGCTGCAGCCAAGGGTTGCCTTGGGGCGGGAGGACTTTCGGTCGGTCTGGTTCCGGACCATGACTGGCGTTGTGCCAACGACTATATCGCCCTGCCCATCGCCACTGGCCTGAGCGAGGCGCGCAACATGATCATCGCCAAGTCCTGCGCGGTTCTGGTCGCCGTCGGCGGTTCCTACGGCACGCTCTCGGAGATCGCCTACGGCCTGCATTTCTCCAAGCCAGTCATCGGCCTGCTGGGCGCGCCGGATGTGGAAGGGCTTGAAATGGCACGCGATCCGCAGGACGCAGTCGAGCGGCTCGCCGGACATGTGATGGCTATGGCGACCTCGTCATAAAAGTTACACGCGCGCTCCGCATAATGTAAGAAACTTTACAAACCTGGCGAACACAATGGTCACACCCACGACACTGGAACTGCGCGGCGTCACGCGTCGTTTCGGCCCCCAGACGGTCCTCGACGGGATCGACGTCTCGATCCCGGCCGGCAGCTTCACGGCGCTGCTGGGCGCGTCGGGCTGCGGCAAGTCGACAACCTTGCGGATCATGGCCGGGCTCGACCGTCCGACCACGGGGGAGGTGCTGCTCGAAGGCACCGACGTCGCCGGAAAGACCGCGCACGAGCGCAACGTGGCGATGGTCTTCCAGTCCTACGCCCTCTACCCGCACCTCACCGTGGCGCAGAACATCGCCCTCCCCCTTGCCATGCGCCATCTGACGACGCTCGGCCGCACACCGTTCCTCGGCCGGTTCGCACCGGGGAGCGGCGCGGCGCGCGAGCGCATTCGCAAGGCGGTCTCCGACGTGGCCGACATGCTCGGGCTCGAAGCCCTGCTTGCGCGCAAGCCGGCGCAGCTCTCCGGCGGCCAGAAGCAGCGCGTGGCCCTCGGTCGGGCGCTGGTGCGCGATCCCGTTCTCTTCCTGCTCGACGAGCCGCTGTCGAATCTCGACGCCCGCCTTCGCGTCAAGATGCGGACGGAACTCGTCGCCCTGCACAAGCGCACGGGACGACCCTTCGTCTATGTCACCCACGACCAGTCCGAGGCGATGGCAATGGCCGACCAGATCGTGGTGATGATCGCCGGCCAGGTCGCTCAGGCGGGCAGCCCTCGCGACCTCTACGACCGGCCGGCCTCGCGTGACGTCGCCGCCTTCATCGGCACCAACGCGATCAACCTCTTCGAGCCGGGAACGGCTCCGGCGGGGCTGCATCCGGCGGCCGGCGAAATGCTGGTCGGCCTGCGCCCCGAACATCTCTCGCCCCTGGCGGACGGGAGGATAGAGGCGCGGCTCGAGACGGCCGAGTATCTCGGTTCCGAGATCGTCCTCGGGCTGCGGGCGGAAAGCGGAGCCGAGCTTCGCGCGCTGGCGCCCGGCGATTACGAGATCCCAGTTCCTGGAGCCACCGTACGGCTCGGGTTCGACGACAAGCGCGTGCATCTCTTCGATGCCGCCTCCGGCAAACGGCGCGAGGCAGGACAATGAGCCGCCTTTCCATCGCCCGACGCGAGGCGCTCACCGATCTGTGGCTTGCCGGGCCTGCGACGCTTGCGATGGTGGTGTTCATCTTCGTGCCGGTCGCCATCGTCGCATTTCTGTCCTTCTCCGACTATCAGTTCGGCGCGCCCAGCCTGAACTGGGTCGGCCTGGAGAACTACGCGAAGCTCTTCGGCTCGACGCTCGGGCGCCGCGCCATCACCAACACGCTGATCTATGTGGCCATCGTCATTCCGGCCTCGGTCGGGCTTGGCCTGCTCGTCGCTCTCGGGCTGCACCGGATGACCGGCTGGGCGCCCGGCCTCGCCCATGCGCTGCGGGCCATCTACTTCCTGCCCGTGGCGGCAACGCTCGTTGCCATGTCGGTCGCCTGGCAGATGGTTCTTCACCCCTCGCTCGGCGTCGTCAACCACGCCATCGTCGCGCTTGGCGGCGAGCCGCAGAACTGGCTCAGCGACCGCGGCCTGGTGCTCTACACGCTGGCCACGATCGGCATCTGGCAGACCGTCGGCTACAACATGGTTCTGTTCCTGGCCGGGCTCGTCGCCATTCCGCCGGAGCTCTATGACGCAGCCGAAGTCGACGGCGCGGGCGGCGGCTGGTCGCGCTTCTGGACGGTGACGTGGCCCATGCTCGGCCCGACCACGCTCTTCGTCCTGGTTGTCACCGCGACCAATGCGTTCCGGGTCTTCGAGACTGTCGCGACCCTGACCAAGGGCGGTCCGGCATTTGCATCCGACACCCTCGTCTATGCGCTCTACCGGGAAGGCTTCGTCTACTTCAAGGCAGGCTATGCGAGCTCGATCACCATGGTCTTTTTCGCCTTCCTGCTGATCCTGACCTTCGTCCAGCTCCGGGTCGTCGAAAAGAAGGTGCACTACAGATGATCCGAAAGCTCACAGGCCATGCCGTCTCGACACTGCTTCTGCTTCTCGGCGCTGCTGCGATCCTGCTTCCCTTCGCCTGGATGCTGCTGCTGTCGATCAAGCCCCGGGACGAAATCTTTACCGCCGAGCTGCAACTCCTGCCGTCGCGCATCGAATGGCAGAACTTCTGGGTCGCGCTGACGAGCACCGACGTGCCGCTGTTCCTGTGGAACGGGCTGGTCGTGGTGTCCGGCATCCTGATCTTCCAGGTCCTTTTCGCCGTGCCTTGCGCCTATGCGCTCGCCCAGCGCCACTTCAAGGCGCGCGGCCTCGTCTTCGCGCTGGTTCTGGCCGCACTGCTGGTGCCGTTCCACGTCACCGCGATCCCAATCTTCCTGGGTTTCGCGCAGGCTGGCATCCTCAACTCCTACTGGGCGCTGATCCTGCCGTTCGTCCCCACAGCCTTCGGCATCTTCCTGTTTCGCCAGGCCTTCTCGCAGCTTCCGGTGGAGCTCTTCGAGGCCGCCCGGGTCGACGGGCTGAGCGAGACCGCCATCGTCTGGCGCATCGCCTTCCCGCTTGTCATGCCGGCGGCCACCGCCTTTGCGATCTTCTCCGTCACCGCGCACTGGAACGACCTGTTCTGGCCGCTGATCGCCACGACCGATCCGCATCTCGCCACTCCGCCGCGCGGCATTCTCTACTTCCGGGACGAGGAATCCGGTGACGACGTCGGCCCGCTGATGGCAGCGGCCGTGATCATCACCGCTCCGCTGGTCATCGCCTTTCTGGTGGCGCAGCGGAAGTTCACCCAGGGCCTCGCGGCAAGCGGGCTCAAGGGCTGAAACGCGGGAACCACGAAAGACGCGGGAAAAACCGCGCGTGCAGAAACGTCAACAAGGAGTGTCAAGCATGAGACGTGCCCTATTCGCCGCCGCCTTCGCGCTCACCGCCACCGCCGCGACCGCGCAGGAAACCGAAATCCGCGTGCACTATGCGATTCCGACCATCTGGGCGGACACGCAGAAGGTGCTCGCCGATGCCTTCATGGCCAAGCATCCCGACATCAAGGTCACCCTCGACGGCGCCGCCGAGGGCTATCCGGAAGGCGTCCAGCGCCTGCTGCGCGAGGCTGTCGCCGGCACCGCGCCGGACGTCGCCTATGTCGGCCTCAACCGCTGGCGCATCCTGCAGGAGCGCGGCCTGACGCAGCCGCTGGAGGGTTTCCTCGGCGAGGATCCCGCAAAGGCCGGCTACACGCCCGCCCTGCTCTCGCTCGGCAGCTTCAAGGGCCAGCAGCACGCGCTTGCAACGTCCGCCTCGACGCTGGTGATGTACGTCAACCCCAAGCTGGTCGAGCAAGCCGGCGGCTCGATGGACGATTTCCCCACCACGTATGACGGGGTGATCGAGCTCGCCGCCAAGATCAACGCGCTTGGCGACAACATCGACGGCGTATGGATCGACCGCCACGACTGGCGCTACCAGTCGCTGCTCGGCGCCTATGGCGGGCGCCCGATGAACGAGGACGAGACCGACATCACCCTCGACAGCGAAGCCGGCATCGAGGCTGCGCGCCTCTACCAGCGCTTCGCCAAGGAAGGCGGCATGAAGTCCTACGCCGACAGCGACGCCCGCCAGGCGCTGCCGGCCGGTACGCTTGGCATCATGTTCGAGAGCTCCTCGCTGCAGACGCGCTTCGAGCAGGGCGCCGGAGATGCCTTCACGCTCGCGGTGAAGCCGCTGCCGATCGCCACCGAGGACAAGGAGAAGGTCTACTTCCCCACCGGCGGCTCCGGCATCGTCATGCTGACCAAGGATGCGGCCAAGCAGAAGGCCGCCTGGGAGTACATCTCCTTCGTGACCGGCCCCGAAGGCCAGAAGATCATCGTGGAATCGACCGGCTATGCCCCGGCCAACTCCATCGTGATCGAGGACAAGGCCTATCTCGGCTCGTTCTATGAAAAGAACCCGAACGCGCTTGTCGCCCACACCCAGATCGCGAACTACGCCGGCCCCTGGTACGCCTATCCGGGCACCGAGGGCGTCGCCGTGACCGACCTTATCTCGGCCGCGCTGGTCGAGGTCACCGAAGGTGCCGACCCCGAGGCGACGATCAAGGAGCTTGCCGAAACGCTGCGCGTCCAGCTCGGCATGAAGTGAGGCCGGGGTCTCCCTGACCCGGCATCACGGGGCCACGGTCGCGCAAGCGGCCGTGGCCTTTTCTTATGGCAACGCTTCGTCACGCCAGGCTCCCACCGAGAAAATCTCTTGGATGGTCGAACACAATCAATTGACGGAAGATCCGGCTTCAACCACCATATCTTGTAGTCATGGTCTCTCGATTCTCAGGATCGAGAGCTAAGAGGGAATTCGGTGCGCCGTCCTGAATCGGGACGGCAAGGCCGAAGCTGCCCCCGCAACTGTAAGCGACGAGCCAACGTCCCTATCGCGTCACTGGAACCTGAGGGTTTCGGGAAGGCCGGACGGAAGCTGTGACCCGCGAGCCAGGAGACCTGCCGTGACACCAACGTATCGTCCCTGGGCGGGGTGTCCCGGTGGATCGCATGGATCAATCGTCGCTGCATCACGCGGCGGCCTCCTCCTGCATCCGCTCGGCCTTTGCCCCCAATAAATTGGGGTTTGAAGCCGATGTCTCTGACCATCGCAACCGAACGTCCGGATCTCCGGGCTCAATCCGTTCCGGCCGCCGATCCCGGCTGCCGGGTGATCCGCCGCAACGGCACCGTGACGCCCTTCGACGCCTCCAAGATCACGCTGGCGCTGTCGAAGGCCTTCCTCGCCATCGAGGGCAGCGGCTCCGCGGCCTCGCACCGCGTGCACGACATCGTCGAGGGACTGACGGAGCAGGTCGTCGCCGGCCTGACGCGCGGTGGCGAGGCCGGTCGCACCTTCCACATCGAGGACGTCCAGGACCAGGTGGAACTGGCGCTGATGCGTGGCGGTCACCACAAGGTCGCCCGCGCCTATGTTCTCTACCGCGAGGAGCGCGCGCGGGAACGCGAGCGCGAGCGCGCCGCGACGGCTCCGGCCATGACCACGCCGCCCGCCCTGCGCATGACTTCGGCGGACGGAACCCTTGTCGCCCTTGACGACGCCCGGCTCGAAACCGTCATCCGCGAAGCGACCGGCGGACTCGCCGACGTGTCGAGCGAGACGGTCCTCGCCGAAACGCGACGCAATCTCTATGACGGCATCAGCGCCGACGAGCTGGCACTGGCACCGATCCTCGCCGCGCGCACGCTGATCGAGCGTGAGCCGAACTACGCCAAGGTCTCCGCCCGCCTGCTCAACGACAAGCTGCGCCGCGAGGCGTTGTCGTTCCTTGCCGGACGCCCTGACCAGGCGACGCAGGCGGAGATGGCGGAACGCTACGGCGCCTATTTCACCGCCTATGTGCGACGCGGCATCGAGGAGGAACTTCTCGATCCGGAGCTCGCCCGCTTCGATCTCGCCACTCTTGCCGCCGCACTCGCGCCCGAGCGCGACATGCAATTCGACTACCTCGGCCTGCAGACGCTTTACGACCGCTATTTCCTGCATGCGCGCGGCACCCGCATCGAACTGCCGCAGGCATTCTTCATGCGCGTCGCCATGGGGCTCGCCGTGCACGAGATAGACCGGGAAGCCCGCGCCATCGAGTTCTACCGGCTTCTTTCCTCCTTCGACTTCATGACCTCGACGCCGACACTCTTCAACTCCGGCACCCGCCACCCGCAGCTCTCGTCCTGCTTCCTGACCACCGTCTCGGACGATCTCGACGGCATCTTCAAGGCGATCCGGGACAATGCGCTGCTCGCCAAATACTCCGGCGGACTTGGCAACGACTGGACGCAGGTGCGCGGGCTCGGCGCTCATATCAAGGGCACCAACGGCGAGAGCCAGGGTGTCGTTCCCTTCCTGAAGGTCGCCAACGACACAGCCATCGCCGTCAATCAGGGCGGCAAGCGCAAGGGCGCGGTCTGCGCGTATCTCGAGACCTGGCACATCGACATCGAGGAATTCCTCGACCTTCGCAAGAACACCGGCGACGACCGCCGGCGCACCCACGACATGAACACCGCCAACTGGGTGCCGGACCTGTTCATGGAGCGTGTCGAGGCCGACGCGGCCTGGACATTGTTCTCGCCCGACGAGACGCCGGAGCTTCACGATCTCTACGGCCCTGCCTTCAAGACCGCCTACGAGGCCCATGAGGCGCGCGCAGCGCGCGGCGAGATCAAGGTGTTCAGGCAGGTGCGGGCCGTCGACCTGTGGCGGCGGATGCTGACCATGCTGTTCGAGACGGGGCACCCCTGGATCACGTTCAAGGATCCCTGCAACATCCGTTCTCCGCAGGGACACGTCGGCGTCGTGCATTCCTCCAACCTCTGCACGGAGATCACGCTGAACACGGCGGAGGACGAGGTCGCCGTCTGCAATCTCGGCTCGGTCAACCTTGCCGCCCATGTCACCGCGGACGGTCTCGACCACGACCGGCTGGCGCGCACGGTCGCCACCGCGATGCGGATGCTCGACAATGTCATCGACATCAATTTCTACACGATCCCGGAGGCCCGGCGCTCCAACCTGCGCCACCGCCCGGTCGGCCTCGGCATCATGGGCTTCCAGGACGCGCTCCAGGCCCAGCACATCGCCTATGCCTCGCCGGAGGCCGTCGACTTCGCCGACCGGAGCATGGAGGCCGTGAGCTTCCACGCGATCTCGGCCTCGGTGGCGCTTGCCGCCGAGCGCGGTCGTTATGCAAGCTTCGAAGGCTCGCTGTGGTCGAAGGGCATCCTGCCCGTCGACAGCCTCGATCTCTTGGCGGAGGCGCGCGACGGGTTCGTGCCCGACCGCACCTCCCGGCTCGACTGGGACTCCCTGCGTGAGCGCGTCAGGCGCGTCGGCATGCGCAATTCCAACTGCATGGCGATCGCGCCGACGGCAACGATCTCCAACATCTGCGGCGTCTCCCAGTCGATCGAGCCGGCCTATCAGAACCTCTTCGTCAAATCGAACATGTCCGGCGACTTCACCGTGGTGAACGCGGCACTGGTTCGCGACCTCAAGGCACGCGGTCTGTGGGACGAGGTCATGGTCTCGGACCTGAAGTACTACGACGGCAGCGTCGGCAGGATCGACCGTATCCCCGATGATCTCAAGGCTCTCTACGCAACGGCCTTCGAAGTCGAGGCATCATGGCTGATCGAGGCCGCCGCGCGTCGACAGAAGTGGATCGACCAGGCGCAGTCGCTCAATCTCTATGTCGCCAATCCGTCGGGCCGAAAGCTCGACGAGACCTATCGGCTCGCATGGCAGCGCGGGCTGAAGACCACCTATTACCTGCGTTCCAGCTCCGCGACTCACGTCGAGAAGTCGACCCTCAAGGGCACGGACGGCAAGCTCAACGCCGTCTCCGCCGGCGGCCCGGCGTCCGCCCCGCTTGACCCCGTCCCGGCAACACAGGTGCAGGCCTGCGCCATCGACGATCCCGACTGCGAAGCCTGCCAGTAAGCGGCCCTCAAGACACACCGGACAACGGAGACAGACATGCTCGACTGGTCAGACAACGGCACGGCGGCCGCGCCCGCCGCCCCGTCCTCGCCGCTTCCCGCAGCGGATGCCACAGGTCTTGGCGCCATCGATCGCGGGGCCGCCCGCGTCACGGTGGACGAAAAGCGCATGATCAACGCGCGCGCCGACGTGAACCAGCTTCTGCCGCTCAAGTACCGATGGGCCTGGGAGAAATATCTCTCCGGCTGCAACAATCACTGGATGCCCACCGAGGTTTCCATGCAGGCCGATATCGCCTTGTGGAAGTCGCGCGACGGCCTCACGGAGGACGAGCGGCGGATGGTGAAGCGCAACCTTGGCTTCTTCGCCGCATCGGAGAGCCTTGTCGCCAACAACATCGTGCTGGCGATCTACCGCCACCTCACCAACCCGGAGTGCCGGCAGTACCTGCTGCGCCAGGCTTTCGAGGAGGCGGTGCACACCCATACGTTCCAGTACATCGTGGAGAGCCTCGGCCTCGACGAAGGCGAGCTGTTCAACATGTACCGGGAAGTGCCCTCGATCACCGACAAGGCCGCCTGGGCGCTGGAGTACACACGTCATCTCGACGACCCCTCGTTCGAGACGGGCACGCCGGAGGCGGATCAGGCGTTTCTGCGCGATCTCGTCGCCTTCTACGTCGTCTTCGAGGGGATGTGGTTCTACACCGGCTTCGCGCAGATCCTCTCGCTTGGACGGCGCAACAAGATGGTCGGCATCGCCGAGCAGTATCAATACATCCTGCGCGATGAGAGCATTCACCTGAACTTCGGAATCGACGTGATCAACCAGATCCGGCATGAGAACCCGCATCTTTGGACACCGGCGTTCCAGGACGAATTGCGCGACATGGTGAAACGGGCGGCCGACCTGGAGGCGTCCTACGGACGGGACACGATGCCGCGCGGTTTCCTGGGTCTGAATGCCGCTGCCTGCGAGCAGTACATGCAGTTCATCGCCAACCGGCGCTGCGCGCAGCTCGGCCTCTCTCCGGTTTTTGCGGAGACGGACAATCCCTTCCCCTGGATGAGCGAGGCGATGGACTTGAAAAAGGAGAAGAACTTCTTCGAGACCCGCGTGATCGAGTACCAGAACGGCGGCGCGCTCGCCTGGGACTGAGACAGCGAAAACCCGTGCCGGATCGCTCCGGCACGGGCCCTGTTCATGCGATATCGCCGGTCAGGCGGTGGCGGCACGTCCCGCGAGCGGCGCTTTGGCCATCATTCCGCCGCCTCCCGGGCAAGCGAGCGCAACTGGCGGGCGGCCTCGACCATGTTCACGAGTGCCGGGCGCACCTCGTCCCACTTGCGGGTCTTCAGGCCGCAGTCGGGATTGACCCAGAGCTGTGCATCGGAAAGCCGCTCGCGCGCGAGCATCAGCAGGTTCGTCATTTCCCGCACCGTCGGCACGCGCGGCGAGTGGATGTCGTAGACACCCGGCCCGATCTCGTTCGGATAGCTGTACCCCTGGAACGCATCGAGCAGCTCCATTTTCGAGCGCGAGGTCTCGATGGAAATCACATCCGCATCCATCGCCGCGATGGCCTCGATGATGTCGTTGAACTCCGAGTAGCACATGTGCGTATGGATCTGGGTCTCGTCCTCGACGCCCGAAGACGCCAGGCGGAAACAGCCGACAGCCCAGTCGAGATAGGCTTTCCAGTCCGCATGCCGCAGTGGCAATCCTTCGCGTAATGCCGCCTCGTCGATCTGGATCATCCGCGCGCCGGCCGTCTCGAGATCGGCGACTTCGTCGCGGATCGCAAGCGCGACCTGGCGGCAGGTTTCGCTGCGGGGGATGTCATCGCGTACGAAGGACCAGTTGAGGATGGTGACCGGACCGGTCAGCATCCCCTTGACCGGTCGTTGCGTCAGCGACTGCGCGTAGCGCCACCAGCCAACCGTCATCGGCTTCGGCCGCGAGACGTCGCCGAAGAGGATCGGCGGCCGGACATAGCGCGAGCCGTAGCTTTGCACCCAGGCGTGTTTCGTGAAGGCGAAACCCGACAGGCGCTCGCCGAAATACTGCACCATGTCGTTGCGCTCGAATTCACCGTGGACGAGCACATCGAGACCGATGTCCTCCTGCCAGCGGATGACGCGCCGGGTCTCCTCGCGCAGGAACCCTTCGTAGCCGGTGGAATCGAGCGTACCCTTGGCATGGGCGGCACGCGCCTTGCGCACGTCCGCGGTCTGCGGGAAGGAGCCGATGGTCGTCGTCGGGAACAACGGCAGCCCGAACTGCGAATGCTGCAGGCGTGCCCGCGACGCATAGGCGCTGGCCCTGCGGCTGGCCGAAGCGGGAATCGCGGCGAGCCGCTCCTTCACCACCGGATCGTGCACCTTGGCGGACGAGGCGCGCCGCGCCACGGCGGATGCGGATGCAGCGAGCCGCTCGGCAACCGCGTCGCGTCCGTTCACCAGCGCCTTTCCGAGCGTCGACAGCTCGTCCATCTTCTGCACGGCAAAGGCAAGCCAGTCCCTCAGGTCGGCATCGAGACCGGTTTCAAGATCAAGATCGATCGGCACATGCAGCAGCGAGCACGACGGGGCGATCTCGATCCGGTCGAGACCGCGCGCCTCGACCACCGGCTCGAGCCGGTCGAGAAGCGCCGGCAGATTGGCGCGCCAGATGTTGCGTCCGTCAATCGCACCGAGCGACAGGACCGTGTCCGCTGGCACGCTCTCCAGCACCTGGTCGAGCTGTTCCGGCGCGCGCGCTAGGTCGACATGCAGACCGGCGACCGGGAGCGACGCGGCAAGCGGAAGATTGTCGCCAAGCGCGCCGAAATAGGTGGCGAGCATCACCTTGAGGCCCCGCACCTCTCCGGCGATCCGGGCATAGGCGCGGCGAAAAGCGTCCTGCGCCGCTGGCTCGAGGTCGGTCGCAAGGCATGGCTCGTCGATCTGCACCCAGTCCGCGCCGGCCTCGGCGAGCCGGGCGAGAAGCTCCACATAGACATCGAGCAGGCCGTCGAGAAGCGACAGCGGATCGAGCCCCGGATCGGCGCTCTTGCCGAGCTTCAGAAAGGTCACGGGACCAAGCAGGACCGGCCGCGTCTGAAACCCCAGCGACCTTGCCTCGAGATACTCGTCGAGCGGCTTGGTCGAGGCGAGCGTGAATTTCTGGCCGGCCGCGAACTCCGGAACCATGTAGTGATAGTTGGTGTCGAACCACTTGGTCATCTCGAGCGCGGGAACGCCGGTCCCTGCGGATCGCTGCCCATGACCGCAGGAGGCCTGATCGCCTGCTCCCTGGCTGCCCCGCGCCATGGCGAAATAGGTATCGAGCGGCACCTCGCCGCCCTCCCAGCCATAGACGTCCGGAATCGCGCCGACCATCACGCTGGTGTCGAGGACATGGTCGTAGAGCGAGAAATCGTTGGAAGGAATATTGGTCACGCCAAGCGCTTGCTGGCGGGCCCAGTTGGCGGCGCGCAGACCGGCCGCCGCGTCTTGCAGCGATGCCGCGTCAGACCTGCCGGACCAATAGGATTCGAGTGCGAACTTCAGCTCCCGCCGCGGGCCGATCCGCGGCGCTCCAAGAGTGCTGACTGCGAGAGAAAGTAGAGACATCGGCTTCAAACCCCAATGTGTTGGGGGCAAAGGCCGAGCGGACGCATGCCATGACCTTCCGCGACAGGTCGCCGACGGAAGCGCAAGCGCACCACCGGGACACCCCGCCCAGGGACGACTATCTTGTCGCGGCAGGTCTCCTGGCTCACGGGTCAACGCTTCCGTCCGGCCTTCCCGGAACCCCTGCGGTTCCAGTGACGCGAATTGGACTTCGGCTCGCCGCTCACAGTTGCGGGGGCAGCTCCGGTCTTGCCTGTCGCGTGGACAGGCGCACCGGATTCCCTCTTAGCTCCGGCGTCATCGCGACGACCAGAGAACCACGACGCCCGAAGAGTGGGCCTCGCGACAGCCAAAGTCAAGCGATATAAAGACATGCTTATGTCTTGATATGACGTGAAATGCACCACCAGCTGCCGCATGAAGCATCACAAACCCCGGAAAGTTATGTCATCAGGTTATGAGGTTTCGCGTAATTGCGATAGGACAGGACCCGGGCACCGGGATACGCTTCAAAAAAAAGCAATATCGACAGAGGTCAACAGTGTCAGAACAGTCAGCGGATCCGCAAATCGCGGCCGAACGGCCGCCTATTGCCGCCTCATCGCTTCCGGAAAACACCAACCGGACCAAACGCCTGATCTGGGCCGGAGTCGTTGCCGCAATCATCGTCGCGTTTCTGCCCGCGCCGATGTTTACGGACAATCTCTCCTTCATGTTCTACATGATGCTCTGGCTTACGATGGCCACATCGTTCAACTTCGTGGCCGGCATGGCCGGATATATGCCTTTTGGTTATGTCGCATTCTACGGTATTGGCGCCTATGCGACCGGTGCTCTCTACAAGAGTTTCGGCCTGCCGATTCCGGTTGCTCTTGCCGGCGCTGCGCTCGCCGGGCTTGCCTTCGGTCTGCTGCTCGCGCCGACCCTGAAGCTGCGCGGCGTCTACTTCGGCATCGTCAGCCTGGCTCTGGCGATGGCGCTGAAACTGACGATCTCGCTGATGCCTTCGGAGATCACCGGCGGCAGCCTCGGCCTCATCCTGTCCAGCGCCAATGATCCGGTCGCCGCCTATTACGCCATGTTCGCCGTTCTCCTCGGCGCGCTGGCCGCCGGCACATGGCTTTCCATGTCGCGCCTCGGTGTCGCGCTCCGCGCCATCCGCGATGACAGCGAGGCAGCCGAGGTTGTCGGCGTCAACGTCGTGCGCACCCGCCTCAAGGCCTGGCTGATGGCCGCCATGTTCCCCGCGCTCGTAGGCGGGGTGGAGGCCTGGTACACCAACGCGATCGACCTCGACTCCTCCTTCAACCTGCTCGTGACGGCCAAGAGCATCGTCTATGCCATGGCGGGCGGGCTCGGCTTCCTCGTCGGACCGATTATCGGCGCGGGCGCGCTTTATGGCATCGACCAGCTCATCTGGCGCCAGTTCCCGACCCTCAACCTGCTCATTCTCGGGCTCGTGATCATCGGCCTGATGCTGCTCCTGCCGCGCGGCATCGTCGGTGCCTTCGCGCAGCGCTTCTCGCGCTTCCGCCGCTTCATCCCGTAAGCCTGACAGGATTGAAAAAGATGAATGACCTTCTGCTTCAAGGCCTTGTGAACGGCATCGTCGTCGGGCTGATCTACGCGCTGATCGGTGTCAGCCTCAATGTCATCTTCGGCGTGCTGCGCGTCGTCAACTTCGCCCATGGCGAGTTCATCGTGCTCGGTGCCTATGGCGCCTTCTTCGCCCAGACCTGGCTCGGCCTCTCGCCGCTGATGGCCATGCCGCTCGTGTTCGCCGTTTTCGGCGCCGCCGGCTACGGCCTTTATTTCATCCTCGTGAAACGTCTCGCGCGCTCCAATGACCCCGAGCACGCCTCGCTGCTCGTCATGTTCGGCCTGTCGCTCGTGCTCGGCGCGCTGATGCTGCTCGTCTTCGAGGCGGACGCGCGCTCACTCAACTATTCGCTCGAGCCGCCGTTCCTGATGTTCGGCAACGTCATCCTGCCGACGACCAAGCTGCTCGGCCTCGCCGTCAGCATCGTCATCACCGCGGCACTCGCCTTCTTCCTCTATCGCACCATGCCCGGAAAGGCGCTGCGCGCCATCATCATGAACCGGGACGCGGTGCAGATCGTCGGCGTCGATCTCGATCATCTCTCGGCGCTGACCTTCGGGCTCGGGCTGGGGCTGGCGGGCATCACCGGCATCCTTGTGTCGATGATCTTCCCCTCCTTCTCCCCCTTCATCGGACAGGACTACACGCTGATCGGCTTCATCGTGATCGTTCTCGGCGGCCTCGGCCACCCCATCGGCGCGGTCGCCGGCGGCATCCTGTTCGGCCTGGCGGAGCAGACCGCGATGGTCTTCTTCAGCGGAACCGTGGCGATGCTGCTCGGCTTCGTGCTGCTGATCGCCGTCATCCTCATCCGCCCCGCCGGCCTGTTCGGCATCCAGAAGCAGAGGTGAGGACATGCTCAGAATCGAAAACCTCATCAAGACTTTCGGCGGCGTAACGGCTCTCGCCGGCATCAGCCTCACCGTCCCCGACCGCTCCATCCTTGGCGTGCTCGGCATGAACGGCTCGGGCAAGACGACGATGCTCAACTGCGTCAACGGCATCTACCAGGCGACCTCCGGCACCATCGAGCTCGACGGCAAGAGCCTGATCGGCAAGGAGCCCCACGCCGTCTTCGCCGAGGGCGTTGGCCGCACGTTCCAGGTGCCGCGCATCTTTCCGCAGATGTCGCTGCTGGAAAACCTCTCGGTCGCCCTGCTGAGCAAGGGGCTCGGCAACGCCGAGGTCGCCGAGCTCAGCGCCCACTGGCTGAACAAGGTCGAGCTCTACCGGCTGCGCCACAACTACGCGGAGGAGTTGTCCGGCGGCCAGCAGAAGCTGCTGGAACTCGCCCGCATCATGGTCGCGGAGCCGAAGCTTGTGCTGCTCGACGAGCCCTTCGCCGGCGTCAACCCGAGCCTTGCGCTGCTGCTGATCGGCATCATCCGCGAGATGCCCCAGGAGGTCGGATGTTCCGTCCTGCTGGTCAGCCACGACCTCACCTCCGTCTACGAACTGTCCGACAACATTCTGGTCATGCACGAAGGCAAGGTGCTCGCCGAAGGCGACGCCGCCGCCATCCAGAAGAACCCCGACGTCATCGAAGCCTATCTGGGAGCCTGATCATGGATGGCGTTGAACTCAGCATGGAGAACATCAGCGTCGCCTACAATGGCGACATCACGGTTCTCAACGGCGTGGCACTGCACGCCCGCCCCGGCGAGGTGACCGGCATCATCGGGCCGAACGGCGCCGGCAAGTCGACGGTTCTCAAGACCATCTTCGGTCTCCTGTCGACCCGCACGGGCAGCATCCGGCTCGGCGACCGCGATATCACCGGCCTCAAGGCCTTTCAGCGCGCGCTCGCCGGCATCTCCTTCGTTCCTCAGAACCGCAGTGTCTTCGCGGACCTTTCCGTCCACGACAACCTGCTGCTCGGCTGCTGGCCCTTCCGAAAGGACAAGGCCCGCATCGAGCGGGCGATCGACGGCATCTTCGACCGCTTTCCGATCCTCAAGGAACGCCGCTCCAGCCCGGCCAGCGCCATGAGTGGCGGCCAGCAGCGCTTCCTGGAAATCGCCCGCGCGCTCGTCACCGATCCGAAGGTGATCCTTCTCGACGAGCCCACGGCGATGATCGCACCGAAGATCTCGAAGGACATCTACGCCCTGACCCGCTCACTGGCCGACCAGGGCGCGACCATCATCCTTGTCGACCAGAACGTCCGCCAATGCGCGGCCGTCTCCGACCGTCTCCACGTCCTGGAGCTCGGTCGCAACAAAGCCGAGGGAACCCGGGAGGATTTTGCCACCGACGGCCAGCTCAAGGAGATGGTCGCCGAGTGGATGAACTACCGGATCGACGTCTGAAGACGCCATCCGCCAACTCAAAAAAACCAGAGAGGACAATCATGTGGACCATCACCAAGCGTAGTTTCCTGGCAGGCACGCTGCTTGCCGCAAGCCTTGTCCTGCCGATGACCGCCGCCAAGGCCGCGGATCCGATCCGCATCGGCATGACCGTCTCCTCCTCCGGCAACTTCGCCCTCGCCTCCCAGTCGGGCGTGCGTGGCGTCGAGATCTGGGTGGACGAGGTCAACGCCAATGGCGGCCTCACCGTCAACGGCGAGAAGCGTCTCGTCGAGTTGGTCAAGCGCGACGACCGCAGCGACAAGCAGATGGTCGCCCGCGTCTACGAGGATCTGATCGCCAACGAGAACGTCGACCTGCTGATGGCGCCCTTCGGCTCGACGCTGAGTGCCGCGGCGGCGACGGTGACCGAGCGCCTCGACAAGTTCATGGTGATCTGGTCGGCCGCCTCCGATGCCCTTTATGCCCAGGGCTTCAAGAACATCGTCTCCGCCACCCAGATGCCGGTGTCGCGCATGCCGAGCGCCGGCCTCGAGGCCGCCCACGCGCTTGGCGGCAAGAAGGTCGCGATCGTCAACGTCGACGAGCCGTTCCCCGCCGGCCTTGCCGACGGTGCAGAGGCCATTGCCAAGAAGCTCGGCATGGAAGTCGTGCTCAAGGAAGATTATCCCAAGGGTACCAAGGACTTCAGCCTGCTGCTGCAGAAGGCGCGCGCCGCCGGCGCCGACGTGTTCTTCCCGACGAGCTATGAGGGCGACCTCATCTCCATGGTGCGCCAGATGCGCCAGATGAACGTGAATTTCCCCTTCACGTTCATGGTCTACGCCTCGACGCCGCAGTTCATCGAGATCGGCGACGATGCCCAGTACATCTACAGCCACACCAACTTCCACCCGACGATCAACTGGGAGGTGACGGCCGGTCTCGACCGCGAGGGCTTCCTCAAGGCCTATGCGCGACTGTTCCCGGACGTCTCCTATGAGCCGGACTTCCAGACCGTCCTCGCCTATGGCGCGGGCGTCATCGCCGGCGAGATCATCGAAAAGGCCAACAGCCTCGAGGCAGCCGACCTGAAGAAGGCAGCCATGGAGCTCAGCGACAACGTCACCGTTCTCGCCGGCCCCTACGCCATCGACGAGACCGGCATGCAGCTCAAGATGCCGTTCCCCGTTGTCCAGCTTCAGCCGGGCAAGGGTCTCGTCACCGTGTGGCCGAAGGAAGTCGCGGTCTCCGAGCCGATCTACCCGATCCCGGCCTGGACCGAGCGGAAGTAATCACGCGCCCGGCCCGGCGGTTCGCCGCCGGGCCTGGAGCTCTCCCCCAAAAGAAGAAGTAGTGGACATGGACCTGTCATTCGCCTCCCTTGCGGAGCTTTCCAAGGCCCTCACAGAAGGGTCGCTCACCGCAACCAGGATCACTGCGCATTTCCTGGATCGGATCACCGCCCACGATGCGGCGCTGGGAGCCTTTGTCCATGTCGATGCTGACAAGGCGATGGCCATGGCCGAAGGCCACGACCGGCTTCGTGCCGCCGGCGTTGTCTACGGTCCGCTGCACGGCCTGCCCATTGCGGTGAAGGATCTCGTCGACTGGCGCGACGAGACCTGCACCGTGGGCAGCGCCGCGTGGTCCGGCCGGCGCTCCACGACCGATGCAACGGTCATGAAGCGTCTTCTCGCTGCAGGAATGATCCCCATCGGCCGCACCGCCATGGTCGAATTCGCCTTTGGCGGCTGGGGCACCAATCCGATCTGCGGAACCCCCTGGAACCCCTGGGATCGCGAAACACATCGCATTCCCGGCGGCTCTTCCAGCGGATCGGGTGTTGCCGTCGCGGCCGGCCTTGCGCCGGCCGCGATCGGCAGCGACACAGGTGGTTCCGTCCGTATTCCCGCAGCCCTCACCGGCCTTGCGGGCCTGAAGCCGACTTACGGTCGCATCAGCCTCAAGGGCTGCTTCCCGCTCTCCGGCACGCTCGATTCCGTCGGGCCGATGACACGCACCTCGGAAGACGCGGCTTTGCTGCTGGAAGCCCTTAGCGGCCCCGACCCGGACGATCCCGCTACGCTTGCCGCCCCCCTGCTCGAGGCAGGCGCCTGGCGGCGCCAGTCGGTCGACGGCCTCCATGTGGCGGTCATGCGCGAGGATGACTTCCCCATCGCGCTCTCGCCGGACATGCAGGCCGCATTCGAACGGGCCAAGGAGGCGCTCGTCGCGCTCGGGGTCAGGCTCGTCCCGGTCTCCCTGCCCTTCAACTTCGACGACCTCACCCGCCGCAACGGCGAGATCATCGCCGCCGAAGCCTTTGCCGTTCACCGCGACTACATCCATGACGAAGCGCGGCCGTTCGGCCCCCATGTCCGCAAGCGCATTCTCGCCGGCGAAGGCATCGGCGCGGACACCTATATCGCCACGCTCGCCCACTACCGCGAGACCAAGCGGCGCTACGCCGAGTTCATGCGCCCGTTCGCCGGCCTGCTGACCCCGATGCTGCCGTTCGCGGCGGTCCCGGTTGCGGAGGTCGACGAGACCACCGTGCCGCTGGCGCTCTTCGGCCGCCCGGCGAATTACGTCGGAGCCTGTGCGCTGTCGCTGCCCGCCGGCTTCAACGAGGCGGGATTGCCGCTCGCCATCCAGTTGATGGGCCAGCCCTTTGGCGAGGAAAGCCTGCTCGCGCTCGGTTCGGCCCTGGAGCCGCTGCTTGCAGCGGACAAGCGCCGGCCCGAGGGGCTTGCCGCCTGATATCCGACCACGCGCCCGACCGGGAGGAAACCTCATGCCCCAGAACACCTGCGACCTGCTGCTTGCCAACGCCGAGATCCACGACGGTCTTGGCCGCCCGCCTGTCCGCGGCGGTGTCGCAATCGGCGACGGGCATATCCTCGCGGTCGGCGACGTTTCCGACTGGCACGCCCAGGAGATCCGCGATCTTGGCGGTCTCTGCCTCGCACCCGGCTTCATCGACGTGCACACCCATGACGACCGGGCCGTCCTCGACGACAGCGGCATGGAGCCGAAGATCACGCAGGGCGTGACCAGCGTCATCGTCGGCAATTGCGGCATCAGCCTCGCTCCCTACAAGAACCCGCCGCGACTGGTGCCCCCGCTCGGCCTGCTCGGCGATCCTCAGGACTATCGTTTCGACAGCTTCGCCGCGTACGGGCAGGCCGTGGATGCGGCGAATGTTGCCGTCAATGTCGCCGCCCTTGCCGGCCACGGCACGCTGCGCGCCATGTCGATGGAGGACACGGAGGCTCCGGCGAGCCAGGCCGAGATCGAGAAAATGCGCGCGCTGCTGCGCGAGGCGCTCGAGGCCGGCGTTCTCGGCCTCAGCACGGGGCTTGCCTATCCGGTCGCGCGCTCGGCTCCCACGGACGAGATCGTGACGCTGTCGCGCGAGCTGGCGGCCTTTCCCGGCGCGCTCTACGTCACCCACATGCGCGACGAGCGCGACAAGGTCGAGGAGGCCGTCGGCGAGACCATCGACATCGGCCGCCAGGCCGGCGTCCCGGTCGTGATTTCGCACCACAAGTGCATCGGCCGGCACAACTACGGCCGCTCGCAACGCACGCTCTCGATGATCGACAAGGCGCTGCGCCATCAGGACATCGCCATGGATGTCTATCCCTACGAGGCAAGCTCGACCGTGCTGCTGCCGGAGCTGACGCGGCACGCGGAGCGCATTCTCGTCATCAACTCCCGCAGTCATCCCGAGTTCAACGGCAAGGAGCTCTCCCATGCGGCGGAGCAGATGGGCTGCGACGAGGAAGAGGCCGCGCGCCGTCTTGCCCCGGCCATGGGCGTCTATTTCCAGATGTCGCCGGAGGACATCCGCCGCATCATGACGCATCCGCGCACCATGATCGGCTCCGACGGCATTCCCGGGCCGCAGTCGCACCCGCGCCTGTGGGGCACTTTCCCGCGCGTTCTCGGGCGCTACGTGCGCGAGGACAACGTGCTGCCGCTGGAGGAGGCGATCCGCAAGATGACCTCTCTGCCGGCGCAGGTCTTCGGCATCGCCCGACGCGGCCGGCTGCAAAGCGGTTTCGCCGCCGACCTTGTCGCCTTCGACCGGGAAGAGGTGCTGGACCTTGCCGACTACGACACACCGGACCGTCCGTCCGCCGGCATCGCCCATGTCTTCGTCAACGGCACTGCCGTGCTCGAGGATGGCAAGGTGACGGGTGCTCGCGGCGGCCGCTTCCTGCGGCGCGGCGCCGCCTGAGCAGATCAAGCGGACGGATTGAGTTCCCGGCAGGCGACCTTCAGCACCTTGAGGAACACTTCCTCGGCGTTGGACAGAGGGCGGTTTTCCGCCGTCAGCGCGGTGATCGTGAATTCGAGCGGCGGCTCGAGCGGGCGAAGCCGCACGCCCCGTGTGAAGCGGGCCGAGAACTCATCGACGATGGCGCAGCCGATGCCCTCGCTGACACACGCGGCGGCGACGGAATAGGTGTGGACCGACAGTCTCGGCTCATATGGCACGCCAACACCCTCGAAGGCGGCGCGCAGGAACACGCCCACCGGCGATTCCCGCTCCAGGCCGACAAGGTCCGCCATGTCGATGTCGCGCAGGTGCTTCGCCGACGTTTCGACCGGCACGGCGGGATCATCGGTCTCCAGAAAGGTGAGCTGCATCTTGCCCACCGTCATGATGTTCACCCCCGGAATTTCCGCGATCGAGAAGGCGACGGCGAGATCGAGGTCGAAGGCCAGAAGCCGCTCGACAAGCACATCGTAGTGGTGGGTGAACACCTCCAGCTCGAAGCCTTCCCAATGCAGCGGCAGGCGCGAGATGACGCGGGGCGCGAGCCCGACACCAAGGCTCGGCAGGAAGCCGACGCGCAGGACATTGTCCGGATTGCGGCCGAGATTGCGGGCAAGCGCGCGGAACCGGTCAAGCGCGACCTGCACGTCCTTCGCCTCCTCGAACAGCAACTCGGCCTCCTTGGTCGGGACGAGACGCTGCTTCACGCGGTCGAAGAGCTTGAAACCGAGCAGGGATTCGGCGTGTTTCAGCGTGCGGCTGAGCGCCGGCTGGGAAACATTGAGCCGGACGGCGGCGGCGTTGATCGACCCGGCAAGCCGGATCGCGTGGAAGACCTCGATATGACGCAGGTTCATGGGGCCGGAACGTTCGTCGGAGTGCGGGCGGGATTGCGGCTGCGCACGGCGCGGCGGCACACTACACCGGCGAGTGCGCCCGGCGCGACCGTTTCCTCCGTGCAGAGATAGATACGCGCTCTGGAGCGGAGCCCCCGGATGCTGCTATGATCCCGGCAAAACAAGAAAGCACGCAACCGGCGCAGCTCATCGGGGGGAGACGCTCGGTCCCATGACACGGATCACACCTGCACGACGGCACCCCATCACGCCTCTGACCGGCTGATGGACCTGCCGCATCTGCCAGCCTTGCGATCCTACCATTCCTGGATCGCCAACGAGACGCTCGAGGACTACTCGCTGCGCTACGCGGCACGGTCCTTTCGGCGCTGGTCTCCGTTTGTCATCGCCAATACCGCGCTTGGCGGCATTTCCTTCCTTGCGCTAGAGGCGATCGGCGGGGCGATCACGCTGAGCTACGGCTTTGCCAATGCCCTGCCGGCGGTGCTCGTCACCTGTCTCTTCGTCTTCGTCACCGGCCTGCCGATCGCCTATTATTCGAGCCGGCACAACATCGACATGGACCTGCTGACGCGCGGCGCCGGCTTCGGCTACATCGGCTCGACCATCACGTCGCTGATCTACGCCACCTTCACCTTCATCTTTTTCGCCCTCGAAGGGGCGATCATGGCGCAGGCGCTGAAGCTCTTCGCCGATGTGCCGCTCGTGCTCGGCTACATCCTCTCCTCGCTCGTCATCATCCCGATCACCTTCATGGGGATCACGATGATCAGCCGACTGCAAATGATCACGCAGCCGATCTGGATCGCGATGCTGCTTCTGCCCTTTGTCGCCATCGCGCTGGGACATCCGGAAACGGCGAGCGAGTGGGTTTCCTTCGCCGGCCTCCACAATGCCGGCGGCGGTTTCGACGTGCTGTCCTTTGGCGCCGCGCTCGGCGTACTTTTCGCCCTGTCCATCCAGATCGGCGAGCAGGTCGACTATCTCCGCTTCCTGCCCGACAAGACGCCCGAAAACCGGGTGCGCTGGTGGGCCGCCGTCATTTCCGCCGGCCCGGGCTGGATCTTCATCGGCGGCTTCAAGATCCTGTGCGGCAGCTTCCTCGCGGCCGTCGCCATCACCAGCGGCCTGTCGAGCGAAACCGCGCTCGAGCCGATCCACATGTATATCCTGGCCTATGGCTACGTCAGCTCGGACCAGGCCATCGTGCTGGCGGCTGCGGCGGTCTTCGTGCTGATCTCGCAGGTGAAGATCAACGTCACAAACGCCTATGCCGGCTCACTTGCCTGGTCGAACTTCTTTTCCCGCGTCACCCACTACCACCCGGGCCGGGTGGTCTGGCTTGTGTTCAACATCCTGATCTCGCTGCTGCTGATGCTGCTCGGCATCTTCCAGACGCTGGAGCTGGTGCTCGCGGTCTATTCGGTCATCGCCGCAGCCTGGGTCGGTGCCATCTTCGCCGACCTTGCCGTCCTCAAGCCCATCGGCATCAGCCCGCCCTACCCCGAGTTCCGCCGCGCCTACCTGCCGAATTTCAATCCCGTCGGCTGCGGCTCGATGGCGTTCGGCTCGCTGGTCGCGGTGATCTGCTTCACCGGCGAGCTCGGCGAGATCGCGCAGGCCTATGCGGCTCCGGTCGCCTTCGTCTCGTCGCTGCTCAGTGCCATCGCCATCGGCGTGGGCACGCGCGGACGCACCTATATCGCCCGCCCGGCCGAGCCGGTCGCCAAGGCGGGCGCGCTGGAGGTGCGCTGCGAGCTCTGTGGCGTCGACTACGAGCGGCCGGACATGGTCCGCTGCACGTTCTACCAGCGGCCGATCTGCTCGTTGTGCTGCAGCCTCGATTCCCACTGCCATGACGTCTGCAAGTCATCCGGCATCACGCTGGAGGAGTCCCGGGCGAACTATGTCGGTCGCAGCCTGCGCGACAAGATCGCCCCGCACACGCGCCAGCGTCTGCTCAAGGTCGGCGGCGTGCTGTTTTCGCTCGCCATCGTCACGGCGGCGGCCATGCTCCTGACCTATCGGCTCATCGAGCCCGGCACCGGACAGCCCCACCTCAAGAGCGAGAACCTTCTGATCGACCTCTTCCTGGCGCTGCTGCCGCTGCTGGGCATCGGCGCCTGGTGGATCGTGCTGTCGCAGGAAAGTCGGGAACTGGCCGAGCGCGACCTGATGGCCTCCATGGAAAAGCTCCAGCAGGCGCAACTTGAACTCGCCAACAGCGAACGGCTCGCCGCCATCGGCAAGGTGACGGCCACCGTCAGCCACGAGTTGCGCAACCCGCTGGGCACGCTCGCCACCTCGACCGAGATCCTGCGCCGCTCGCTCAAGGACAGCGGCGAACCCGTCGCCGGCGAACTGGAGCGCCTGCAGCGCAACGTATGGCGCTGCGTGCGCATCATCGAGGACCTGCTCGACTTCTCGCGCCGACACAGCTTCAACCCGTCCCCGCTCTCGATCGACCGCTGGGTCGCAACCCAGATCTCGGAACTCAGCGAGAAGACCCGTGCCACCATCGCGCTCGACCTTGCCGCCGACTGCCGTGTCACGGCCGACGGCGAAAGGCTGCGCCAGGCGTTTTCGAATGTCCTGACCAACGCCATTCAGGCCTGCGAGGCGATGCCCGGGCACGACACGCGGATCACCGTGGCGACACGGCGCGCGCATCGCCGCGTCCTGCTATCGGTGAGCGACAATGGCGCGGGCATGGATGATGAGGTGATCGGGCGGGTCTTCGAGCCGCTGTTCAGCACCAAGGCATTCGGCGTCGGCCTCGGCATGCCGCTGGTCAAGCGCATCGTCGAGGCTCATGGCGGCGAGGTGATGCTCGAAACCGCGCCTGGCGAAGGATCCTGCATTACCCTGATCCTGCCGGAGGAGGCAGCATGAACGCGCCCGGCAGCGACAGCGCGGCGACGCCGCTTTCCCCTGCGGTCGAACGCAGCATCCTGATCGTCGACGACGACGCCGATTTCGCGGCAAGCCTGGCCGGCCTGCTCGTACTCGAGGGATATCGGGTGGTGGAGGCGCATGACGGCGACACGGCGCTGGCCTGTCTCGCGCGCGAGCCGGTCGCGGTGGCGCTTGTCGACGTGCGCCTCGGCACCGGCGACGGCATCGATGTGGTGCGGCGGCTCCGCAAGAGCGATCCCGACCTCGTCTGCGTCATGATCACCGCCTACGCATCGGTCGAGACGGCGGTCGAGGCGCTTCAGGCCGGTGCCTACGACTACCTGATGAAGCCCTTTCACAGCGAGGATCTGCTCGCCACACTGAACCGCTGTTTCGAACGCATCCAGCTCCTGCGCGACAAGGCGCGGTCGGCGGAACGCCTCGGCCAGGCGCAGCGCATGCAGGCCATGGGCCAGCTCACCAGCGGCATCGCTCATGATTTTAACAACGTACTTGCCGTTCTCCTGAGCAACCTGCGGCTACTGGAAGAGCGGGTCTCATCCGATGAGGATCTCACCGACCTCGTTTCCGACGCGCTCGCCGCCGTGTCGAACGGCACGGACCTGACGACCCGACTGCTGCGGTTTGGTCAACCGCCGGAGGAAAGCGTCGTACGCGTCGATCTTTCGCGTGAACTCCCGGGCATCGTGCGCGTGCTGGAGCGCACGCTCGGAGAGCGGATCGACATCCGGCTTGAGATGGAGGATGGGCCCTTCCCGGCCGAGATCCTCCACGGACAGCTCGAGACCGGCCTGCTCAACCTCGCCTTCAATGCCCGCGACGCGATGCCGGAGGGCGGCACGATCGTCTTTCGGCTGGAACGCAGGCACCTCGGGCGGCATGCCGAGACCGCCACCGCGGGCCTGATGCCGGGGGACTACTGCGTTCTCTCGATCAGGGATACAGGCGAAGGCATGACGCCGGCGGTACGGATGCGCGCACTCGACCCGCTGTTCACGACGAAACCCGCCGGAGCCGGCTGCGGCCTGGGCCTGCCGATGGTCGACAATTTCCTGCGCCATGTCGGAGGGCGGCTCGGCATCGACAGCGCCCCCGGCGCGGGAACGACAGTGAGCCTCTACCTGCCCCTTGTTTCAACGCCACCCTCCGGGGGAGCAAAGACGTAGCCGACGCCCCGGACCGTCTTGATGAACTGCATTTCGCGTACATTGTCGTTGAGCTTGCGGCGGATCTTGCCGATCAGCACGTCTATGCTGCGGTCGTAGGGCGTCCAGTTCCGGTTGGCGACGATTTCCAGGATCTGCTCGCGCGACAGGATGCGTCCACGCCGCTGCACGAGCGCCGCCAGCACCTGAAACTCCTGGCTCGTGAGCCGGATCGGCTCGCCCTCGGGAGAGCTCAACTGATAGCTTGCCGGGTCGAGCCGCCAGCCGGCGAAACAATAGATCGCCTCCGAGGCCTCCTCGACGGCGGCGACGTCGATCTGGCGCAGGCTGCGCCTGAGCACCGTCCTGACCCGCGCCAGCAGTTCGCGCGGCTCGAAGGGCTTCGTTACATAGTCGTCGGCACCAAGCTCGAGGCAGACGACCTTGTCGATGGTGGAGTTTTTTCCCGACAGCACGATGACCGGTACGTCGTGCTGGGACCTGAGGTTGCGCGCGAGTGTCACGCCGTCCTCGCCGGAGGGAAAGGTCAGGTCCAGAATGACGAGATCGAAGGGACGGTCGGCAAGCGCACGGCGCATCTCGCGCCCCTCGTTGGCGCAATCGACGACGAAACCCTCCCCCGTCAGGAACTTGAGGAGGAAGTTGCAAAGCAGCCGGTCGTCGTCGACCACGAGAATGCGGGATCGTGTGTCATCACTCTGCATGAAACAACGATAGCCGCATTCGCGCACGGGGGTCGAGCACCCCGGATAAAGTCGCAGCCGCTTTACGCGCGGCCGGTGAGGAGTGACGATGCGTCGCGGGGCGCGTCTGCAGGCTCCAACGTCACAGGAAGCAAGGTTTTCCCTTGCATCTCAAGCGACAAGCCGGTTCCGGCGACCGTGCAGACACACGACGTCCGACCACGCGCCAGTTACAAAAAATTACAGGAAAGCCCCTGTTCGGAGCCGCTGGAATTACAATGGCCACCTAACCTCCGCAAGTGCAGCCGTGCGCCCGCCCGAAGACGGGACACGCGCTAGCGGGAGAGCATCCCCTGCTCGTCCCTGCCTGCATAACCGGAGGAAACCATGCCCAAGACAGTATTCTCGGTCGACCTGAACAAGGCGCCGGAAGACCACGAGATCAAGACGCACAATCGTTGGCATCCCGACATTCCAATGATCGACACCTTCAAGCGCAACGAGGTGATCCGCGTCGAGTGCCACGACTGGACCGGTGGCCAGATCGGCAACAACAACAGCGCCAATGACGTGCGAGATGTCGACCTTACCCGCGTCCACTATCTGAGCGGTCCGTTCGGCTTCGAGGGCGTGGAACCGGGCGACCTGCTTGTCGTCGACATTCTCGATATCGGTGCGAAGCCCGATTCCGAGTGGGGCTTCAACGGCCTCTTCGCCAAGGAGAACGGCGGCGGCTTCCTGACCGAACATTACCCCGAGGCCAGCAAGTCCTGCTGGGACTTCCAGGGCATCTACACCACCTCGCGCCACATTCCCGGCGTGCGCTATCCCGGCATCATCCACCCCGGCCTGATCGGCTGCCTGCCGGACCACAAGCTGCTCGCCGAGGCGAACCGCCGCGAGGCGGAACTCGTCGCGACAGACCCGAACCGGGTGCCCCCGCTTGCCGCGCTTCCGTATTCGGACACGGCGCTGATGGGGCAGATGAAGGGCGATGCGGCCCGCAAGGCGGCGGCCGAGGCATGGCGCACGGTTCCCCCGCGCGAGCATGGCGGCAACTGCGACATCAAGAACCTGTCGCGCGGCTCGAAGGTCTATTTCCCCGTCTACGTGAAGGGTGGCGGCCTTTCCATGGGCGACATCCACTTCTCCCAGGGCGATGGCGAGATCACCTTCTGCGGCGCCATCGAGATGGCCGGCTGGATCGACATCAGCGTCGACGTGATCAAGGGCGGCATGGCGAAATACGGGGTCATCAACCCCATCTTCAAGCCGAGCCCGATCGATCCGCATTTCGACGACTACCTGATCTTCGAGGGCATCTCGGTCGATGAGCACACGGGCGAGCAGTATTATCTCGACGCCCATGTCGCCTATCGGCGCGCCTGTCTCAACGCCATCGAATACCTGAAGAAATTCGGCTACTCGGGCGAGCAGGCCTACATGATCCTGGGCACCGCGCCAGTCGAAGGACGCATCGCCGGCATTGTCGACATCCCCAATGTATGCGCGACGCTCGCCATCCCGACGGCCATCTTCGACTTCGATATCCGGCCAAATGCGTCGGGTCCGATAAAGCAGGCAATTGGAGCCGACGTCGCGAAAACGAGCTGACGCTCGGCCGCGAACCACCGTTCCATCCCGGTGTCCCGACCGGGGCGCAAGCGCCCCGGTCGGGACCCTCACTCGGAGGAATGAGCCATGTTGCTCGGCTTCGCTCTGCTCTATGTCGGCGCGGTCCTCTTCCTCAACGGCCTCTGGCTGATGGGCAAGATCCAGGATCGGGAAATCGTCGTCATCAACGTCGTCTCCGGCGTCGTCACCTTCGGCGTCGCGCTGAGTTCCGCCTTCGGCGCCAATGCCGACGCGACCTCCGTGAAGGCCGGCGCGCTGACGCTGCTCTTCACCACCACCTATCTCTGGGTGGCCTACAACCGCATCGTCTCGGTCGACGGGCGCGGACTTGGCTGGTTCAGCCTGTTCGTGGCCATCACCGTGGTGCCGGTGGCCGCCCAGAGCCTTGCCTCCGCCCAGACCTTCGGCGAGGTCTGGCTCGGGCTTAACTGGGCCATCTGGGCCGTGCTCTGGTTCATGTACTTCCTGCTGCTCGGCCTGCAGAAGCCGGTCCTCAGGGCCACCGCCCTGCTGACCCTCGTGGCGGGCATCGTCACGGGGTGGATGCCAGGCTACCTGCTTCTCGACGGAATGATGTGACCCTTGGCGGACGGGGGGACACGTCGCTCTCCGTCCGCTGCCCATCAACGGACAAACGACCTGGATCGAGCCATGCCTCTCTACAACTACGTCTGCGAAGAATGCGGACCGTTCGACAGCTGGGAAAAGATGAGCAACGCGGGCGAGGCCTGCGCCTGTCCTGATTGCAGCGCACCGAGCGCCCGCGATGTGGCCGCTCCCCGGCTCAACATGATGAATTCCAAACTTCGCCGGGCGCTGAACAGCTCCGATGCCAGCACCAGCGAGCCCAAGGTGGTGAACCGCAAGCATCTCGCCGGCTGCGGCTGCGCGCTGTGCAAGGTGGGACCGAAGAAGCCCACGCCGACCCGGCACAAATGGATGATCGGCCACTAGCCCGATCCCCGCCGGTCGCCGGCCCCAACTCCTCCCGGACCGGCCAGGCCGGGGCGCTCCCGCAGGACGCCCCGGCCGTTTTTTGTTCAGCCCCTGATCAGCACCGCTTCCCGGTGGCGAACCCTAAGGCGCACCGGCTCGCCCTGTTCGCGACGCCCGCTGCCCTTGGTGTGAAGCTCATCGACCAGCAGCGTCTGGCCGGCGACGTCCACCATGTAGCGGATCATGCCGCCAAGGAACTCGGCCGCGCTGACCACGCCCTCAAGCACGGCATCCTCTCCGGACGGCGCGCCGCCCTCGACGATGGAGATGCTCTGCGGACGCACGACGAGCTTCGCCGGGCCGGCCTTTGCGTCGTCGGCGCAGGGCAGCGAGACACCACCCGTTCCGCGAAACACGGCGCCCTTCCCAGCGCGTTCCACCGTTCCTTCGAGCACGTTGGCGGTGCCGAGGAAGTTGGCGACGAAGGCGTTGGTCGGATTGTCGTAGACATCGTCGGGCCTGCCCACCTGCTGAACCACGCCATCCGCCATGACCGCAATGCGGTCGCAGATGGTGTTGGCCTCTTCCTGATCGTGGGTCACGAAGATGGTGGTGATGCCGAGCCGGCGTTGCAGCTTCAGCAGATCCTGGCGCATCTGCACCCGCAGATTGGCGTCGAGGTTGGACAGCGGCTCATCGAGCAGCAGCACGCGCGGCTCAACCACGATCGTTCGGGCAAGGGCGACACGCTGCTGCTGCCCGCCTGAAAGCTGGGAGGGATAGCGGTCGGCGTACTGGCTCATGCCGACGAGCTCCAGCGCCGCCTTCACCCGCTCCGTGCTTTCCGCCTTGGGCACGCGACGCTCATCGAGGCCGAAGGCCACATTGCGTGCGACCGTCATGTGCGGCCAGAGCGCGTAGCTCTGGAACACCATGCCCACGTTGCGCTTCCAGGGAGCCTGGCCGACGACATCCTGGTCGCCGAGCAGGATGCTGCCGCGCGGTGTCGGGCCGAAGCCCGCGATGGCGCGCAGCAGCGTCGACTTGCCCGATCCCGAGGGGCCGAGAAAGGCGAAGAACTCACCCGGCTCGACCTTCAGGTCGATGCCCTTGAGCACCTCGGTGCTTCCGAAGGAAAGCGACAGGTCGCGAATGTCGATGGCGACCGGCTCGACACGGCTGCCGATCTCCCCGCCGGTCGAAGCCGCCTCGGTCTTTGTCATGCTCATTTCAGTGTCCTCCCCCGTTGTTCCCCGAGGCCGTCTGGTTGCGGCGTGCATTGTCCACGAGGCGATGCGACAGATAGGTCGCCAGTCCGACGATGATGACGGCGATGATGCCGAGCGCGGCACCCGGGCCACGGCCGGCGGCCGACTGCATGAAGAGATAGAGGCCATAGGCCAGCGGCGCGTCGCGCTCGCTCGCCACCAGCATGATCGTCGCCGACAGCTCGACCGCGGCGGTCGCGAAGCTGGTGACGAAGCCGGCGACAAGGCCGCTCGCCATCAGCGGCACGACGATGCGCCGGACGGTGCGCAGCTTCGGCGCGCCAAGATTCTCCGCCGCCTCTTCGAGCGATGGCGAGATCTGCTGGAGCGCGGCGGTGCACGAACGCAACGCATAGGGCAGCCGCCGCACGGCGAGCGCGATGACGATGATGCCCCACCAGGTGGCGAGCGGTTGGCCCGTCACCGGCATCTCGACGCCGTAGAAGACCCGAAGATAGCCGATGCCGAGCACCACACCGGGCACGGCAAGGGCCGAGATAGCCATGTAGTCCAGCCACTTGCGGCCAATGACATTGGTCCGCATAACCACATAGGCAATCGCCGTGCCGAGCAGGATGTCGATGAGCCCGGCAAGGCCGGCGTAGAGCAGCGTGTTCTGGATGAAGCCCCAGGCCGAGGTCAGCGCCGTCTCGTAGTGGGCCAGGGTGTAGCCGTCGGGAAGGACGCCGAAGGACCACACGGTGCCGAAGGACAGCAACAGCAGGCCGAGATGCGGTGCCAGCACGATGGCGAGCAGCGACAGCACGACGATGTAGCACAGCACCGCCTCATGGGTGCTCAGGTCGCGCTTCGACAGGCCGCCGCCGCCCTTCTGGGTCGTGGAGTAATCCTTGCCGCGCATCCCCAGGAAGGAGACCCACATCGCGAAGATCGAGAAGACGATCAGGATGCAGGAGATGACGTAGCCCATCGGATCGGAGATGCCGACGGAGGAGATTCGCAGATAGGCCTGCGGCGCCAGCATCGTGTTGACGTTGAGCAGCAGCGGCGTACCCAGATCGTCAAACACCTTGACGAAGACCAGCGACGCACCGGCGATGTAGCCAGGCATGGCGAGCGGAAAGACGATGCGGCGGAACATGCGCACCCCACTCGACCCGAGCATCTGCGCCGCCTCTTCCATCGACCGGTCGATGTTCTGCAGGCTTGCCGACAGGTTGATCAGGATGAAGGGAAAATAGTGGATGCTCTGAACGAAGATGACGCCGTTCAGGCCTTCCATGAAGGGGATCGTGATCCCGAAATACTGGCGCAGAAGCAGATTGACGCTGCCGTTGGCACCGAAGAGCAGCTGCATCGCGACCGCGCCGATGAACGGAGGCATGATCAGCGGCACGAAGGCCAGCGTCTGGATGATCACCGAGCCGGAAAAATTGAACCGCGTCGTGAAATAGGCAAGCGGCAGGGCAATCGCGGTGGCGATGACCACCGAGACCGACGCCACATATATCGAGTTGAAGAACGACTGGCGGAACAGCGAACTGGCGAAGAAGTCCTGGAAGTTGACCAGGGTGAAGCCACCGGAAGCCGGATCCTGAAAGGCGACCTGGATGACCTTCAGGACCGGGACGGCAAGAAAGGCTCCGAGGAACAGCAACACAAGGCCCGCGACGACATAAGGGCCAAGGGAAACGCTGAACACCGGTCGCCGGAGAGCTGCGGACGACATGAGGGATGCTCCATCGGGTGAGATAGCATGCAGGCCACCCGCGCCTGCCCGCGGGAGCGGGCAGGCTGGAGGCGCCCCTTTGCGGGGCACCTCTTTCACGGGTTTTCTGCGGCAGGCTGAGCCTTGCTCAGAGCATCGAGCGGGCCTGTTCGGCGAGTTCGATCGCCTTGCGGTAGTTGTTCACCACCATTTCGTCCCACTGCTGCTCGACCTCGGCCTGACGGCCCTCGACCTTGGTGTCGGCCTTCTTGCGCTTGACCTTGAAGATCGCGTTGAATTCCGGATCGCTCGCCTGCTCGGCGCTCACCGGAAGCTCGTCGACAAGACCGCGGGCCTGCTCGATCAGGGCCTTGGCCTCGGCGTTCTCACCGCCGGCATCCGCGAGGGCGGCTTCCGCCGCCTGGATGGCGGCCGTCGCCTGCTGCAGGCCGTCGAGACGATAGGTGATCATCACGTCGAAGAGCGAGTTGACGACGTTGTAGCGCTTCTCGGAGATGTCGCTGTCGAAGTTGACTTCGGTCTTGATCGATCCGTCGAACGGGTTCGGCAGTCCCTCGGGAGCGCTGCCATAGGCGTTCTTGTTGACCGGAAGACGCATGATCTTCGGATCGAACAGCAGAGCCTGCCCCTTCTCCGACAGCAGGAAGTCGATGAACTTCTGCGCCGGCCCCTCATTGGGCGAGTTGGCGACAATGCCGATGTTCGCCGGCACCAGCGCTGTCACGCTCGGGTAGTGGAAGTCGACCGGGAAGCCCGACGCCTTCGACGAGAAGCCGAAGAAGTCGATGACGATGCCGATGCCGAAGGAACCGCTGTTGACGCCGTCCGGCACGCCGAAGCTGCGCTCGGTGATCGTCTTGGCGTTGCCGGAGATGGCCTTCAGCGTCTTCCAGCCCTCATCCCAGCCTTCGCCCTGGAGAAGGGTCTCGACGGTCAGGTGGGTCGTCCCGGAGCGCGAGGGAGCCGAGATGCCGACATGACCGTGGTAGATCGGCTTTTCGAGATCGCTCCACTCCTTGGGCGCCGGAAGGCCATAGGCCTCCATGTAGCGCGTATTCCACATGAAGCCGTATCCGGAGAGCGCGAAACCGAGATACTTGCCGTCCGGATCGTTGATCGGATAGCCGTTCAGGTCCGCCGGGATGCCCTCCACTTCTTTCGAGTAGCTGGTGAGCAGGTTCTGCCCCTTCAGCACCTCGAACGCATCCGGCGCCGAAGCCCAGAAAATGTCCGTCTGGTTGTTCTGCGCGGTCTCGATCAGAAACTTCACGCCCGAAGACGTGCTCTTGTTGACGACCTCGACGGTGACCGACGGATTCTCCTTCATGAAGGCCGTCTTGAAGACGTCCGTCAGATCCGAGGGAAACGAGGTGACGATGACCAGCTTGTCGTCCGCCGCATGCAGTGGCGTGGACGCCAGAAGCGCCGCCATCGCGGCACCGAAACCGAACTTGCGCAGCCGGCTTGTCTTTTTCTCAGGCATAAAGATCCTCCCAATAAGCCTGTCGCGACCAATGTGTCGCATTGACAGCAGAGCAACCTTCGCGCCAAGTGGCGCCGTCCCGCACAATTTCGCCCAAATCATTGATTTTCGTTAGGTTTCACGAGAGACGGCTTGCGTTTCGCGGGTCATTTTTGACCCAATCATGAGATATTACGTGTCACTTTCGACGCGATCCTCCTCAAGAAACTCCTCCCGCCCCATGCCGTGGCGCTGCATGCGCAGATAGAGCTTCTTGCGGGGAATGCCGAGCGCATCGGCGGCTTCCTGGATGCGCCCCTTCGTGCGCGCCAGCGTCTCGCACAGCACCCGCTTCTCGAAGGCATCCATCTGCTCGGGCAGGCTGCGCGTCGAAACCGCGCCGAAGGCGTCGGCGGCGGGTTCCGCGCCAATGCCCAGCGCATAGCGGTCGGCGAAGTTGATAAGCTCACGCACGTTGCCCTTCCAGCGCCTCTCGCGCAGCCCGTCGAGAAAGCCCGGATCCGGCTCCGCCAGCTTCGCGTTCATCTTCCGGCTCATGCGGCTCGCGTAGTGCATGAAGAGGACGGGAATGTCCTCGGCGCGCTCGCGAAGCGGCGGCAACGACACACTGGCGACCGCGATGCGGTAGTAGAGGTCGGCCCTGAAGCCACCATCCGCAGATGCGGCTTCCAGGTCCACCTTGGAGGCCGCCACCACCCGCACGTCGATGGGGATCTCGTCCTTGCCGCCAAGTCGCTCGATGGTCTGCGACTGGAGCGCGCGCAGAAGCTGCGTCTGATGGGCGACGGGCATGCTCTCGATCTCGTCGAGAAACAGCGTGCCACCGCTGGCCTGTTCCAGCCGTCCGATGCGCCGCCGGTCGGCACCGGTGAAGGAGCCCGGCTCGTGGCCGAAAAGCTCGCTGGCGATCAGCGTGTCGGGCAAGGCTCCGCAGTTGAGCGCAACGAAAGGCCCGCCCTGCCGGGGACCGAGCCGATGCAGCGCCTGAGCGACGACCTCCTTGCCAGACCCGGTCTCGCCATAGATGACCGTGTTCACGTCGGCCGCCGCGATTGCCGTGATCCGCTGGCGCAGCCGGCGCATCGCCTCGCTGTTGCCGATCAGGTGCTTGTCGATGGCATAGGCCTCGCCGGCCTTGCGCGACAGCCGCCGGTTCTCCAGCACCAGCGCACGCATCCGCATGGCGCGTTCGACCACGGCCAGAAGCGCCTCCGGCTCGGCCGGCTTCTCGATGAAGTCATAGGCCCCCTTGCGCACGGCGGCGACCGCCATCGGCACGTCGCCATGCCCCGTGACGATGATGACGGGGATGTCCGCGTCCACCGCCTGAACCGCGGCCAGAAGCGTCATGCCGTCCATGCCCGGCATCCGCAGATCGGTGACGACAACGCCCGGCCAATTGGCGTCGAGCGCAGCAAGCGCGGCGCGTCCGTCGGCAAAGGCGCGCGGCTCATAGACGTCCAGCGCCAGCGTTTCCGCCCAGGCGTTGCGAATTTCCGCCTCGTCGTCGACGAGGATCACCTGCGCCGCACTCATGACTTGAACAGCTCCACGGTCGCCATCACGCCTCCTCCCTTTCTCGCCCTCACGTCCAGCCGCCCTCCCAGGTCGCGTATCACATTGTAGGAAATGGAAAGTCCAAGACCCAGCCCCTCGCCCGGGGGCTTCGTCGTGAAGAACGGATCGAACAGTTTTCCCAGCGTCGCCTCGTCGAGCCCCACGCCATTGTCCTCGACACGGATGCGGGCAAGCTTGGCCGTCTCGCTGACCCTCAGCTTCAGCACCGGCGCGGGCGTATCGCCCATCGCGTCGAGCGCGTTGCTGACGAGATTGACAAGCACCTGCTCAAGTAGGGCAGGCTCGGTCATCACATGAACGCTGTGGTCGGGGTGGCGGATATCGACGCGCACGCCCTCGCGCGCAATGCGCTCGCCGAACAGCGACAGGGCGTTTGTCAGGACCTCCATCGCGTCATGCCGGCTCAGCACCTCCTGCGGCCGGCGCGCGAAGGTCTTCAGGTGATTGGACGACGCCGACAGGCGCTTGATCAGCCGCTCGATGTCGCCAAGCTTCTCGCGGCATTTCTCCACATCCTCGCGGTCGAGATAGCGGATGGCGTTGTGGGCATAGGAGCGCATCGCGGTCAGCGGCTGGTTGAACTCATGGGCGATGCCGGCGGAAAGCTGGCCAAGGGCTGCGAGCTTTGCTGCCTGAACGAGTTCCGCCTGGGTCTCGCGCAGGTCCGTTTCCGCCTGCCGGCGGCGCGCGACCTCATGTGTCAGCGTGGCATTGGTCTCCCGCAGTTCCCGCGCGCGCAGGTCGAGCGCGTGCGACCGGTCGCGGAACAGCCGCACCGCATCGGCAAGCTGGCCGATCTCGTCGCGCCCGGAGACCGCCACCTCGATCCCCGTCTCGCCGGCGGCGATCCGGCGCATGGAGGAGAGCACCTGCATCAGGCGGCGAAACAGCCGGCCACGCACAAAGACATAGGAAAACAGCACCAACAGCGCCAGCAGCACCGCCGTGCCGAGGGCGTTGAAGAGCCTGCCGCCGACGATGATCTCGCCGATCCTCTGGGAGGCCGCGCTCGACCTGCGGCCGGTTTCGCGCACCGCGCCGGCGACGATGTCGCCGAGTTCCTTCAGCAGGGCGCTGTTGGTCTCCTGCAACTGGATGCTCTGCGCCAGCAGGCCGCTTTCGGCGAGACGACGGTCGAGCAGGCTGTCCGGCCCGGACGCGAAGCCGGCGATGTCGCTCCAGATCTGGCGCAGCGTGATGGTGCTGGCGTTCCCGGTCAGGAGTTCGGCACTGGTGTTGCCCTCCTCCACCGCCTCGGAGAGCCGGCCGCGCAGGTTCTCGATCATCCGGAAGTCGGTCTCGCCGACGCCGCGCAGCATCATGCCGACGGCAAGGTTGGCACTTGCGTGCAGCCGTCCGAGGGCCTCGGTCATGCGCACTTCCCGCGCGACGCGCCCGCGTCGCCAAGGCTCCTCGACGGCGGCCCCGTCGCCGGTCTCCAGCGCGCTCTGGACGTTGAACTGCGCGTCGACCAGCAGCGGGTCGATTTCCAGCAGGAAGTCGCCATGCAGCCGGTTGAGACGGGCCGTGCTCTCCTTGCGTGCCTCGGCCAGGCGGAAGCGGCGCGAGACGTTGCGGTCAAGCTCGAGGACGTTCGCCTCGACCCCCGCTAGCACCTGCGTCAGGCCGGGAAACCCGCCGGCCGGCCCGGCGCCAGCGGCAAGCTGGTCGCGCAGGGCCGCGAAGTGGCCATCGAGGCGGCGCATCGCGTTCTCGCGGTCGAATCTTGTGCGTGCATCGCCGAGCGCGGGCACATCGACACGGATCGCCTGGCCGATTTCCGCAAGCCGGGCGCTGCCGGCCGATGTCGCAAGGGTGTCGGAGGCAAGGTCGGCGACCGTGCGCCCGACGCTGCCCAGCGTCACATTGGTGATCAGCGTCGCCACGACCGCGAGCCCGGCCGCCGCAGCCAGCGCCGCCAGAAGCTTCGACTTCAGCGAGGTGAAATCCGGCGTCACGGTCTGGATGTTCCGGTTTCGGCTTCGTCGGCGCTCGCGCCTTCATCCAGACGCGCGCCCGCCCTGGCGACCAGCTCCCGCGCCTTGAGGAAACGGCTGGCGAAATCGCGCGACCAGCTGTCCCGCAGATTGCTGCCCTCGCCGGAATAGGCAAGCGTGCCGAGCCCGCCGCCGCGTCCCAGTTCGCCGGCAAGCTCGACCGCGTCCGACATGAAGGAGGCAACGGGAACGGCCTCGAGCTGGCCCCGCGCCGCGCCGGCCAGCGCCCGGGCCTCGGCCATCGTCTTGAACCGTGGATCCGCCTCCAATCGGTCGATCTGCGACCAGAGCTCGGCAAGCTCCAGATGCCGGTAGGTGATCATCTCGTCGAAGAGCGCGGCGACCACCGGCAGCCTGCGGGCGGCAAGATCGGCGTCGAAGACCGGCACGGCATCCGCCCGTGCCTCGGCAGTGCTGGCGTCGGCCCCGCGCTCGCCCATCGCGCGCTCCCGCAGGCCGGTGCGAACGGGGATGCGCGCGATCGCCGGACGCAGAAGCAGGTTCTGGCCGATCTCGGAACGCAGGAAGACCACGAAGCCGGAGGCGCGCGGGTTGTCCGCGCCAGCAAGGGTAAGGGCCGCGCTCGCGGGAAACAGCAGACCCGGAACGAGCGCGCGAAAGGCGATGGGCGCCTGCCCGTGTTCGCGCGCCTTGGCGAGAAAGTCGATCCCCACGCCGAAGGCGAAACGGTCGTTGGCGACGCCGTCGCGAACGCCGAAACTGCGCGCCGTAACCGTCGCCAGATTGCCTCCGAGCCTTGAAAGAAGCGCCCATCCGTCGCGCCAGCCCAACCTCTGCAGCACGGTTTCGACGAAGAGGTGGGTCGTGCCGCTGCGGGCCGGAGAGGACATGCCGATGCGGCCGCGAAACCGGCCCTGCGCCAGTGCCGCCAGATCGTCGGGCGCGGGCTGGTCCACCCGCTCCGGCTTCCACATGACGCCGAGTTCGGAGAGCGCGAAGCCGAAGCGCGTGCCGTTGGGCGCATCGACGGCGATGCCGCCGAAGGCCTCGGCCGGTTCGACCAGGTCGAGACGGCGCGCAAGCAGGCCCTGCGTGTCGAGCACGGAAAAGGCAACCGGCGAGCTTGCCCAGATCACGTCGGCGACCGGCCTGCGGCGCTCGCGCACATGCCGGATCAGGGCGATGGTGTTCTTGTTGGTGACGCAGACCCGGGCATTGCTCTGCGCCGAGAAGGCCTCGACGAAGGGTGCATAGAAACTCTCGGGATAGGAGGTCAGCACATGCAGGCCGCAGGCGTCCCCGCCGGCAGCGTCCGCCGGCGCGGCGGCGAGCATGGCAAGGCACAAGGCCGCAAGCCGGAAAAGCAGCGGTCGCCGCACGACATCCTCCCGAAACCCGGGATGCAGCAGCCCCCGAGTTTCCTTGCTGGTGCTTGCGAGGGCCGCGCCCCTTTGCCTCCCGGCGCGCATATCCCCGCTTCTGCGGGCAGACAATAGCGGCGGTGGTGCGTCAGCGCCATAGGCTGCCCAGCCGCTCCCCTCTGCCGTGCACATCCGCCGCCCCGTCGCGCGAACAACCGCCGATTGCCCTTTGACGCCAACCGGCCCAAGACTATAGTCGACCGTCTGGTCGGTGAATTCGGGAGCTCGCTTTCCCATCGCCAGACTCGATCATTGGGGTTTGGGAGGAGTCCAATGTTGCAGTACGACCCACGCCTGCATGCCGTCGCCGGCGGGAGCAGCGCCCGCCCCCTCGCGGACGCCGCATTGCCGGTCGACAGCTACAACCGGCAGCTCTTCGATGTATGCGGCGCCTTCAGCGTCGAGCCGTCGCCGCATTCCTCGGGGGTTGTCCATGGCGCCGTGAGCCAGGGGCGCGTCGGTCGCTTCGACACCGCCTTCGTCTCACTCGATGCGCGCCGCATCCTGCGCGACGCGCGCATGATCCGGCAGGATCCGGGGGAACACCTCTTCCTGCTGGTTCAGGAAGAAGGCGACTGCGAAATCCTCCAGGGCGACAGCCGCACCCGGCTCGCCACCGGCGACATGTTCATCGTGGATTCGACGCACCCCTCCGACTTCATCTTCTCCGGCGTTCGCTCGCGCCAGATTTCCCTGCACCTTCCACGAGACGAGGCCGTCCGCCGCCTGGGCGAGGCCTGCACCACCGGTGTCGGCATCGACCGCAAGGATCCGCTGTTCCAGGCGCTCCGGCTCGTTATCGGACGCATGGTCCAGGGCGGCGAGGCGGCCGAGGCGCCGCTGAGCGAAGCCCTGTTCAACCTGCTGGGCGCCTATTTCAGCGCCAGGGAGAAACCGACCGACCGGCGTGACGACACGATGTATGAGGCCGCACTCAGGGCCATCGCGACGCGCGCCGCAGACCCACGGTTCGGCCTGGACGAACTGGCCGGCGACCTGGGCGTCTCGCGGCGCACGCTGCAGCGCCTTTTCGGCCGCAATGGCGACACGGTCTCGGGTCGGCTTCTCGCCGCGCGGCTCGAGGTGGCGTGGTCGCGCCTTCAGTCGCTTCCTGCCGACAACCGCCGCGCCTCGATCGCCATGCTCGCCTTCGACTGCGGCTTCAACGACCTCTCCTATTTCTACCGCGTCTTCCGCGCCCGCTTCGGCCTGGCCCCCGGCGACCTGCTCCGTCGTGCCTGAGCGTGACGCGATAGTCCAATCCGGCTGTCACAATCCGCCAAGACCTGCCGGAACACCGCCCCCATAGTCACGGGAAAGCGTGTCGTGGACCCTGCGCACCGGTCCGCGCCGCACAAGCAGGAGGAGACGACCCCGTGACAGAACCGACCCTGACCATCGCCGGAAAGCCGCATCCCGTCGACGCCCGTTTCGATGTGTTCAACCCGTCGACAGGCGCGCTCGCCGGACGTGCACCGAACGCCTCTCTCGCCGATCTCGACGAGGCGGTGGCCGCCGCGAAGCAGGCCTTCGTCTCCTGGTCGCAAACTCCCGATGCCGAGTTGAGAGCCGCCTGCGAGGCCGTGACGGCGAAGATCGGCGAACACGCCGAGGAGCTCGCCCGCCTGCTGACGCTCGAGCAGGGAAAGCCGCTCAACGGTCTCGGCTCGCGCTGGGAGATCGGCGGCGCGCAGGCCTGGGCGGCGCATACGGCCTCCCTCTCGCTGCCGGTCAAGCTGCTCCAGGACGACAACACCGGCCGGGTCGAACTGCACCGCAAGCCGATCGGCGTCGTCGGCTCCATCACGCCGTGGAACTTCCCCGTCATGATCGCCGTGTGGCACATCCTGCCGGCCCTGCGCACCGGCAACACGGTCGTCATCAAGCCCTCGCCACACACGCCCCTTTCCACGCTTCGGCTTGTCGAGCTGATGAACGAGGTGCTGCCGGCCGGCGTCGTCAACATCGTCACCGGCGACGACGGCGAGACGAACCTCGGCGGCGCGATGTCGGCCCACCCGGACATCGGCAAGATCGTCTTCACCGGCTCCGGGCCGACCGGCACCAGGGTCATGCAGTCGGCCGCCGCCACGCTGAAGCGCCTGACGCTGGAGCTTGGCGGCAATGACGCCGGCATCGTGCTTCCCGACGCCGATCCGAAGCAGATCGCCGAGGGGCTCTTCTGGGGCGCCTTCCTCAACAACGGCCAGACCTGCGCGGCGATGAAGCGCCTCTATGTTCACGACAGCATCCACGACGCGGTGTGCGAGGCGCTCGTCGACTACGCCCGCAACGTGCCCGTTGGCGACGGTCTGGCGGAGGGCTCCATCCTCGGGCCGGTGCAGAACCGGATGCAGTTCGACAAGGTGAAGCGGCTCGTGGAGGACGCGAAAGGCCGCGGCGAGGTGCTCATCGGCGGAACGCCCGGCGAGGGTCTGTTCTTCCCGCCGACCATTGTCAGCGGGCTCGCGAACGGCGATCCGCTCGTCGATGAGGAGCAGTTCGGCCCCGCCCTCCCGGTGATCCGCTACACGGATGTGGAAGAGGCCATCGCGGCCGCGAACGACAGCCCGAACGGTCTCGGTGGCTCTGTGTGGAGCAGCGACATCGAAGCCGCGCGCAAGCTGGCGCTGAGGCTGGAATGCGGGTCCGTGTGGATCAACAAACACGGCATGATCCAGCCCAACGCGCCCTTCGGCGGCGTCAAGGGCTCGGGGATCGGCGTGGAGTTCGGCGAGGAAGGCCTCGCCGAATACACCGACATCCAGGTCGTCTTCAGCTGACCGCGAGGGCCGCCGGGGAAGCGGCCTCGCACAACGACCGTCGTTCAAGGGAGGAACGCATGAAGAAAGAACGGAAATCGCCGACCGGGCTCACGCGCCGGTCGTTCATCGGCCACACCATCGTCGCCTCGGGCGTGCTCTCGCTCGGCAACGGGCTGCTGGGCGCCTCGATCAACCCCGCCAGGGCCAACGAGCAGAGCTACGACTACATCGTCTGCGGCGCCGGCTCGGCCGGCTGCGTGCTCGCCAACCGCCTGTCGGCCGATGGTGCCTCGGTGCTCTTGATCGAGGCCGGCGGTCCCGACACCAGCGAGCTGATCACCACGCCGATGCGCCTCATCGAGCTGTGGCGCACGGAATACGACTGGGCGTATGAGACCGTGCCGCAGGAGCATGCCCACGACCGCAAGCTGTTCTGGCCGCGCGGCAAGGTGCTCGGCGGCTCCTCCTCGCTCAACGGCATGATCTACGTGCGCGGCGACCGGAGCGACTACGACGGCTGGGCCGCGCTCGGCAACGAGGGCTGGGACTACGAGAGCGTTCTGCCCTACTTCAAGAAGTCAGAGGACTACGACAAGGGCGCCAACGCCTATCACGGCGCTGGCGGCCTGCTGCATGTCACCTCCGAGTTCGAGCCGCATCCGGTGACCAGGGCCATCGTCGAGGCGGCCGTCGAGGCCGGCTATCCGCTCAACGAGGACACCAACGGCGAGACGCAGTTGGGCGTGGCCTACACCGACCTGACGACGAAGGACGGCAAGCGCCATTCAACGGCCGTCGCCTTCCTTCAGCCGGCGCTGGAGCGGGAGAACCTGACGCTGATCACCAACGCGCGGGTGCACCGGGCGGAGATCGAGGGCGGCCGCGCCTCCGGCGTCACCTACATGCAGGCCGGCAAGACCGTCACCGTGAAGGCGAACAAGGAGGTCATCCTGAGCGGAGGAGCGCTCGAGAGCCCGCGCATCCTGATGCTGTCCGGCATCGGCGAGAAGGATCAGCTCGAGGCCATCGGCGTTCCCGTCGTGCTCGATCTTCCCGGCGTCGGCAAGAACCTGCACGACCACACGCTGCTTCCGGTCATCTGGGAAGGCGCAAAGGAGATCCCGCCACCCTCCGACATGTCGATCCAGCCGCTGCATGGCCACGCGTTCATGAAGTCGAGCGACGCCAGGCCGGGACCGGACATCCAGCCGCTGTTCTTCCATGTGCCCTATTATGCGCCCGAGCAGGAGGCCGTGACGCCGAACGCCTTCACGCTGAATGCCGCCGGCATCAACCCGACCAGCCGCGGCGAGATCCGCCTGACCAGCGCCGATCCGGAAGCCGCGATGGAGATCGACCCGAAGGTGCTTTCGACGGACTACGACGTGGCAACGCTTGTCACCTCGATCCGCCGCAACCGCGAGATCGCCGCGCAATCGGCGCTCGCCGACTGGAAGGGCCGGGAGATCTACCCGGGCGAGGACAAGCAGAGCGACGCGGAGCTTGCCGACTACGCCCGCAGCGCGGTGATGTCCTACCACCACCAGTGCGGCACCTGCAAAATGGGCCAGGACGACATGGCTGTCGTCGACGACCGGCTGAAGGTGCGTGGCGTCGAAGGGCTGCGCGTGGTCGATGCCTCGATCATGCCCTCTGTGACTTCGGGCAACACCAACGCACCGGTGATCATGATCGCGGAAAAGGCCGCCGACATGATCCTGGCGGGCTGACGCGCGCCCGCAAGCAAGAGAAGAACAAGGAGGGCGGCGAACTCGCCCGCCCTCCTCGCCTGCCCCTCAGGTATGGCTGTTCAGTCGCAGGACCTGGCCGTCATCGTCGGAGGCATAGACAAAGCTACGGCGAAACTCGAAAAGCAGGTCGCCAACCATCGGCCGGCCGATGTGAAAGCCTTGCGCGAGGGGACAACCGGCCTCCGCCGCGAAGCTCAGATCGTCCTCCGTCTCGACCCCCTCCACGACCGTCTCCGCGCCGAGCGTTTCCGCAAGACGAACGATGCCCGTGACAATGCTGCGCCGCGTGTGCTCGTCGCCCTCGCGCAGGAATGAGCGGTCGATCTTGAGCACGTCCGGCTTGAGGCGGGCCAGATAGGCGATGTTCGAGTAGCCGGTGCCGAAGTCGTCGAGGGCGAGGCGAACGCCGAGCTCGGCCAGTTTCGCCAGGTTGCTCATGACCTGATCGCAGTCGCTGAGCAGCAGCCGTTCCGTAATCTCGACCTCGAGCAGGCGGCTCGGCAATCCCGTGAGCCTCAGCGCTTCCGCCACCTGATCGACGAGATCGACGCGGCGAAAGCTCTGTGGGGAGATGTTCACCGCGATACGGAGCGGGCCATCGGGATCGCGAGCCAGGTCCTTCGCCATCCGGCAGGCTTCATCGAGCACGAACCTGTCGATCTGGGAGATCTGTCCGCTTTCCTCGGCGACGGGAATGAACTCGTCGGGCGGGATCACCCGGCCGGTCTCGCCGCACCGCCAGCGCACCAGCGCCTCCGCACCGACAAGCCGTCCGTCCGAGATCCGCAACTGCGGCTGGAACTCAAGGAAAAGCTCGCGCCCGGCGATGGCGCTTTCAAGCCGCCGGCTCAGGGCTTCCGAGCGGCTGCGCCGTCCCGCCATCGCAGCATCATAGAACACCAGTCGGCCGCGCCCGGCGTCCTTTGCCTCGTAGAGTGCGGCGTCGGCGTTCGTCATGACGTCGTCGATCGTCGCCCCGTCGGCGGGCCACATGGCAACGCCGCAGCTCACGCCAACCGCCACGGCCTCTCCCTGGAATTCAACGACGGTCGGCTCCGAAATGCTTCTGGCAAGCAGGGTGTCGAGCGCTGCGGGATCATCGGGGCACAGTTCCGCCGCGACCACGAACTCGTCTCCGCCCCAGCGGGCGACGATGCCACGCCCTGCGAATTCGGCGACCAGCCAGTCCGCCACCGAGACAAGCGCCGCATCGCCGGCGGCATGGCCGAACCGGTCGTTCGCCGCCTTGAAGCGATCGAGATCGAACACCATCAGGGCGTGGGGTCGGGGAGCGGGCCGCGCCTCGAGTTCATGCGCCCATTCGGCGAAGCCGCGCCTGTTGGCAAGCCCGGTCAGGCTGTCACGGCCGTTTGCCTTGCGCAGCTCCTCCATGACAAGCCGGTTGCGATAGAACAGGCCGAGCGAGATAGAGGTGAGGACAAGCAGAAGGGCAACGCCGCCGACCACCTCATAGCGCGCCTTGGCGGACTGTTCGATCTGCTGACGGTACAGCGTGTCGATCTCGGCCTCGACGCTGCGCGTGAAGTCCCCGATCTCGCGCAAAAGCCGGGAACTGACGACTCTCAGCTCGTCGACCGTGCCGACGTCGATCGGTCGCCCCGCCTTCACCAGCTTGTCGAGGCCGGTCATCAGCGTATCCGTCAGGCCCGAAACATTCGACAGGGGATCGGCCATCGGACCGCGTGCCAGACCGCGCAGCATCTCCAGGCGCACATACAGATGATCCGCCGTATCGGACAGCATCCGGTGCGCGTCCACCGAAGAGGGGTTGAATTTCAAGGATTCAAGAAAGGTCTCGACCCGCGCGATCTCTGCATAGGTGTATCGCATGTGGCGAATAAGCTGCTGCCCGTTGGCTGGCGGCGGGCTCTTCAGCGTCTCGACGCCCCTGATCACGATAAGGGAGGCAAGAAATCCGAAACACAGAAAGATGATGCCAAGTATCCAGGAATATCGCCGGTGGCGGAGAACCAGCTTGGCAGATGCCCTCATCATCGCCTCACCAGCCGATTTCGGAAAGCAGCCAGACGCTGCGATCAACATAGACGTGATCGTAGAGCTCCTGATAAATGACAGTGGGATAGATCAGCCGCGCCGGTCCCCGGCTGCGCACGCTCAACGGCTTGCCGTCGAGCCGGGTCGCAACCACCAGAGGCCAGCGCTCCCAGTCGCCGCGCGGCACCTCCTCGGCATATCCGTCCGAGGCACGCAAGGTCACGGCCGGGGCGTCGCCGCCGCCAAGCGCCTTCAGAAGATCGGACAGAAGCACCCCCTGGAACCGGGACACCGCCTCTTCCGCGGTTGCCCTGCCCTCGATCTCGACCATTGGAAGCTGCTCGATTTCCCGGATCGTAATATCGCGCGTTGCCCCGTTCCCGACGACGCGAATGGTTGCCTTCATCTGCTCCTGCGCCGCCTCCGCCGGGGGGCTGTAGGCGGGAAGCCCGGCGGCGGGCGCGCGAACCACGCCCGCGAAGACTGCAAAAACGGACAAGATCGCGACAAGAATTCGAAATTGAGTCACGATACGTCTCCTTTTCTGCGTGCGGGCGGGCGCTGCGGGCGCCGCTTCAAGAGGGAGGACAAGCCCCCTGCGATCCACTGTCGGCGATCAGGTTTAATAAACCTGATTCATCACCGGCGAATACCGCATAATGACGCAACGGCACTCAAACTTCATGCCTCCCCGGCGATTGGCTCCGCCATAGCACGCAAGGCGCGCGCTCGCACTGGCAAGCCCCGTTCCGAGGGCTGGACATCGCATGGTTTTTCGTGATCATGCACGATTATGCGTGTTTCATTTCCCCTCCCGCCAGACCGCCGCAACGCCATCGCCAACCGGCTCCGGCGCGATCTGCGCGCACTTGCGCAGACGGGCATCCGCCAGCGTGCCTACGGCGGCGCGCTGCCGCTTTGGCCGGCATCGAGGCCGTTTGGGAGGCGAAACGACGAGACCACAGAGCGCAAGCGGGCGATGGCGCCCGCCATGCGCATCCCCGCCAGCGCACACGAGACGCCGTTCCTCGACACCGGCGGCACCAACCTGTGTCTTGCCGAATGCCTGCCGGCGAACAAGGCCGGCGCGTCGTGACGAACCCCATTCCGGTCGCCGCGGGGAACCGTGTCCTGATGGCCGTCCCCGCCGACGACTGATCTCCCTCTTCCTCAAGGCACCTCCATGCAGACCTCGTCCAACCGGCCGGAAACTCGGCTCGCCACCCGCCTTGCCTTCTTCGCGGCCGGCTTCGCCGTCGCCTGCTGGGCGCCGCTCGTGCCCTTCGCAAAGGCAAACGCGGGGGTCGACGATGGCGCGCTCGGCCTCCTGCTGCTCTGCCTGGGCATCGGCTCCATCGTCGCCATGCCGGTGACGGGATGGGTCAGCGCCCGCTTCGGCAGCCGGCCGATAATCCTCACCGGCGGCTTCGCCCTTGTCGCCATCCTGCCGCTGCTCGCCCTCGTTGCCGACCCGCGTCTGCTTGGCATCACGCTCTTCGCCTTCGGCGCGGCGCTGGGAGCCATCGACGTGGCGATGAACGTGCATGCGGTCGAGGTCGAACGGGATGCCGACCGGCCGCTGATGTCCGGCTTCCACGCGATGTTCAGCGTCGGCGGCTTCGTTGGCGCGGGCGGCATGACGCTGCTGCTCTCGCAAGGGCTCACGCCCTTCACGGCGTCGCTTTGCTGCAGCGTGCTCACCCTGGCGGCGATGGTGCTTGCCGGACCGCGTCTGCTCAGGGCACGCGGCGGAGACGCGCCGACCTTCGTCGCCCCGCGCGGCATCGTCCTGCTCGTCGCCGCGCTGGCCGGCATCACCTTCCTCGTCGAAGGCGCGATCCTCGACTGGAGCGCGCTGCTCGCGGTCGGCATGGGGCTCGTCGACAAGTCCGAGGGCGGGCTCGGCTACATGCTCTTCGCCAGCGCCATGACGCTTGGTCGCCTCACCGGCGATCGCATCGTCGCGCGCGCCGGAAACCGCAGGATCCTGCTTGGCGGCGGCCTGACGACCGTTGCCGGCATCGCCCTGCTCCTGACCGCGCCTTGGCCGGCGCTGGCGATGGCCGGCTTCGCCCTGATCGGCCTCGGCGCCTCGAACATCGTGCCGGTGCTCTTCAGCATCGCCGGACACCAGAAGGTCATGCCCTCGGGTCTCGCCGTCGCGGCCGTCACCACCACCGGCTATGCCGGCGTATTGCTCGGGCCAGCGGCCGTCGGCCTCGTCTCCCGCTCAGCCGATCTGCCGACGGCATTCTGGATCATCGCCGTCCTGATGCTGGCAGTGCCCCTCCTGGCGCGCACCGCCACCCGGGCCTGACGGCGCGGACCAACGCCGCGCAGGCCCGCCCCACCTCGGGAAAGGTGCCAATGTGCAGCCGCGGTGTATCCCTGCGAGTTCTTACCAGATGCCGCATTTCACGGCATGCTCACTTGCGAGGCAGACACAACCGGCCGGAAAGCGGTTGCGGGCGGGTTGCGCAGCAGGCGAACTTTAGGAAGCACATTCTCCAATAGACATAAATTCGCGATTTTGTAGGATGCCCATACTAAAAAAATAATCAGATGGGGTACGAAATATGCAAATTGACGAGTTTGATAGAAAAATACTTTCTGTCATTCAGGATGATGCTAGCCTATCAGTAGCTCAGATATCGGAGCGGATCGGGCTGTCGTCGACCCCCTGCTGGCGTCGTCTGCAGAAGCTGGAGCGGGAGGGATATATAGATGGCCGGGTAACGCTTCTCAACCAGAGCAAGATCGGCCTCGACCTGACGGTTTTCGTGATGGTCCGGACCAATCAGCACAACACGGCATGGCTTGAGAAATTCAACGAGGTCGTGGGTCTGTTCCCCGAGATTGTCGAAGTAAACCGGCTGGCGGGCGAATACGACTACATCCTGAAGGTCGTGACGAGGAACAATTCCTCCTACGACGCCTTCTACAAGAAGTTCATCAACCTTATCGAACTGAACGATGTCACCTCCTGCTTCTCCATGGAACAGATCAAGCGAAGCGCGAAGCTGCCGCTCGAGGCGGGAGACCCGACCCGCTGAAGAAAAGGCGCGCACCCGGAAGCCCGGATAGCCCCGCGCCGCGCCACCGAATGCCCGTCTCACCCGACACTTTCCAAACCGGACGCCGCGAATGTTTTCCAGCAAGCAGATCTCGACCTCACTCTGGGCCGCAACGGCCCCCGCCAGAACGGCGGCGCCGGCGCTGCGGGGCCGGGCGGAGACGGACGTCGCGGTGATCGGCGGCGGCTTCTCCGGCCTGTCGACGGCGCTGCATCTGGCGCGCGCGGGCCAGAAGGTCACCGTGCTGGAAGGAATGGAGGTCGGCTACGGCGGTTCGGGACGCAACAACGGCCAGGTGATCCCGACGATGACGGCGGCCGAGCCGGACGCGATCGAGGAGAGATTCGGCGAGACCGGCGAGCGTTTCGTCGCGCTGATCCGCGACAGTGCCTCCTATCTCTTCGACACCGCCCGCGCCGAAGGCATCGACTGCGAGGGCGAGCAGACCGGCTGGTTCCAGCCCGCCCACCGGGAAAGCCGCATGCGGCTCAGTGCCAGGCGCGTCGAAGCCTGGGCAAAGCGCGGCTCTCCCTGCCGGCTGCTGGACCGCGCGGAATCCGCGCGCGTGGTCGGGTCGGACCAGTGGTTCGGCGGCATGTACAATCCGACCGGCGGCCACATCAACCCGCTGGCGCTGGCGCGCGGGCTCGCCGCGGCCTGCGAGAAGCACGGCGCGACGCTCCACGAGCACAGCCCGGTTTCGACCGTGGAGCGCAAGGATGGCAAGTGGCACCTGCGCACGAAGGACGGCGCGACGCTGGTCGCCCGCTCCGTGATGCTGGCGAGCAATGCCTATACCGGGCAACTCGAGCCGACGCTCTCGCCCAGGGTGGCGCGCTCTGTGGTGCCGGTGCTTTCCTGGCAGATGGCGACGCAACCGCTCGACGAGGAGCAGCGCAAGGTCGTGATCCCCGGCCGCGAAGCGGTCTCCGACACCCATGGCGACCTGCGCTTCTTCCGCTTCGACAAACGCAACCGCCTCGTCACCGGCGGCGCGCTGGTGTGCACCCTCAACGGCCCGGAGCGGCTCAAGGCTCTGGTCGGCAGCAGGCTCGCCGAGGCCTTTCCCGTCCTCGGCACGCCGAAGTTCGATTTCGTCTGGAACGGCTTCATCGGCATGACCGAGGACCGCTTCCCCTTCATTTCGCAGCTCGGCCCCGACTTCTGGTGCTGGGCGGGCTGCAACGGGCGCGGCGTCGCCCTGTCGATCTCGCTCGGGCGGGAACTCGCCGAGGCCATCGCCGGTCGTCCGGCGTCCGAACTCGCCCTGCCCATGTCCGACCCCAAGCCAATCCCGTTTCACGGCCTGATCAAGTCCGTCGCTCCTCCGGTCATGCTTCCGCTGTACCGCTGGCGCGACGGGCGCGACTGACCGCAAACAACGACAAGCAAGAGGACCCCATCCAATGACAAAGAACACTTCCAGCGAGCCGGTCGTCACCCTGGAGATGCTGAAGGGCGCCTTCGCGATGCGCGCCCGCGCCTATGCGCACATGTTCGACGTGCTGCGCGAGGCCTTCGGTGCGGAACGCGCTGTCGAGCTGATCGGGGAATCGACCCGTCGCCTCGGCAAGGACATGGGCGGCAAGTTCGCCCACCTCGGCCCGGACAATCTGCCCGGCCTCAAGGAGGCGTTCATCGGCGGCATTCCCTGCGCGCCCGAGATGTTCGCCCCCGAAATCCGCAAGTGCGACGACGACGGCCTGGAGATCCAGTTCCATCGCTGTCCGCTCAAGGACACCTGGGCGGCGGACGGCCGCAACGAGGAAGATCTGGAGCACCTGTGCAAGGCCGCCGGCGCCATCGACGGCGGGCTCTTCACCGAGGCCGGGTTCACCTTCAAGGGCGAGACCTGGTCCAAGGGAAAGATCGGCTGCTGCCTGCTGAAGGTGGAGCCGGGCCCGGCGGCGGGCTGACAAAAAGGGGCGGCCCCGGCGCGGGGCCGGCCGGTCTCACGAACGACAACAACACATTCGTCCAGACAACGGAGATGATCACATGAACGTGACACGCAGAAACTGGCTCGCACTGGTCCTCGGCGCTGCCGGACTTGCCGCCCTGCCCGTCAAGGCCCATGCCCAGGACACGATCTATCTCGGCTACCAGTTGCCATTGACCGGAAACACCGCCCAGTACGGCCAGGACTTCAAGACCGCCGCGGAGATCGCGCTCAAGGATTTCGCCGCCTCCGGCAAGCTGAAGGTTCCGGTGGAGATCATCTTCGAGGACTCGCGGTCCGACGCCAAGGAAGGCGTCACGATCGCCCGCAAGTTCGTCGACGACAAGCGCATCGTCGCAGCGCTCGGCGACTTCACCTCGACCGTGTCGATGGCCGCCGCCCAGGTCTACAAGCGCGCCGGAATGGCCCAGCTCAGCCAGACCGCCTCGCACCCGGACTTCGCCAAGATCTCCGAATGGCAGTTCCGCAACATCACCACCCAGGCCCAGGAAGGCGTCTTCAACGCCGACTGGATGAACGAGCAGGGCTACAAGAAGATCGCGGTGATCGCCGAGCAGACCGACTGGGGCCAGTCGGTGGTCAAGGATTTCGCCGACAAGGTGAAGGCCAACGGCGGCGAGGTGGTGTTCACCGAGTTCTTCAACCGCGGCCTGCCGGACTTCCGCTCGATCATCACGAAGATCGAGCGCGCCAAGCCCGACGCCATCTACACCGGCTTCTTCTATGAGGACGGCGCCCAGTTCCTGAAGCAGATGCAGCAGCTTGGCGTCGACACCCCGGTCTATTCGACCTCGGCCGCCTACAACCAGAAGCTCGTCGAGCTCGCCGGCCCGGCCGCCGAGGGGCTGTACCTGACGGCGACCTTCCTGCCCAACAGCGATGACGAGAACGTCCAGAAGTTCGTCAGCGAGTGGAAGGCGGCGCGCAACGGAGCCGAGCCCGGGCAGTTCCCGGCCCAGGCCTTCGACGCGGTCAACATCATGCTCGAGGCGGTCGCCCGCGCCTATCCCGACGTCAGCCGCCAGAACGTGCGCGACGAGCTGGCCAAGACCAAGGACTATCCCGGCGTCACCGGCGTGACCTCCTTCGACGCCGACGGCGAGGCCATCAAGCAGCTGACCAAGGCGACCGTCTCCGACGGCACCTTCGTCCCGGTCAAGTAAGCCCGACGCGCTCCCGGGCGGGCAATCCTGCCGCCCGGGAGTTGGGCCGCGCGCCGAACTTCGCAGACCGACACGCATTCGCGGGCACGCACGATGTGTGCCCGCAGCGCAAGGTTCCCGTGTTCCTCGCTTGCCAGGACAGACCCCGTGCTTGATCCATACTATCTGCAACAGCTGACGATCGGCGTGTCGCTGGGCATGGTCTACGCCCTCATGGCCATCGGCTTCACGCTGATCTTCGGCGTGCTCAACGTCGTCAACTTCGCCCATGGCGAGGTCTACACGATCGGCGCTTTCGCCGGCATCATGGCGATCGCCGCCTTCGGCCCGCCGTTCCTGATCGTGGTCTTCATCGTCCTGGCGGTCGGTGCCTTCGCCGGCTTCGGGCTGGAGCGGCTCGCCTTCCGGCCCTTCCGAAGATTCTCCGACGAGGCCTCGCTCAAGTCACGCGCCATGCGCGAGGCGACGCTGATGTCCTCGCTCGCCATGTCGATCATCGCCCGCGAGGCGATGGAGCTCCTGTTCGGCTCGGAGTTCCAGACCATCGACATCGCCTATCTGATCAACAAGCCGATCGAGCTCGGACCGATCACCATCGTCAACGGCGACATCATCATCTTCGTCGTGTCGGCGCTGATGCTGGGCGGTCTTCAGTACCTGTTGCGCTACAGCGCCATCGGCCTGTCGATCCGCGCCGTCTCCAACAACCCGCTCGGCGCGAAATACGTCGGCATCAACACCGACCGGACCATCGTCATCACCTTCGTGATCGGCTCGATGATGGGTGCGCTCGCCGGCATCCTGGTCGGCCTCTACTATGGCGCGGTGTTCCCGGCGATGGGCTTCATCCCGGGCATCAAGGCCTTCGTCGCAATGGTCATGGGCGGCTTGAGCTCGATCCCCGGCGCGGTGATCTCGGCGCTCGTGCTCGGCATCGCCGAGAGCATGTCGACCACCTTCGTGTCGTCCGTCTGGGCGGACATGGTGGCCTATCTGTTCCTCATCGTCACCCTGGTGTTCTTCCCGCAGGGGCTCTTCGGAGCAAGGAGGGAACGTGTCTAGGATCAACTTCCAATCGGCGGGCCTGAAGCTCGTCATCCTGGCGGTGGTTTTCGCCGCCCTGCCCGCCCTGCTCGCCTGGCTTGGCCAAGGGTATCTCTACCAGATCGCGACGCTGGCGCTGATCTTCTCGCTGCTTGCCGTGTCGCTGCAGCTCGTCACCGGCATCGCCGGCCTGCTGCATCTCGGCCACGCCGCCTTCTACGGCATCGGCGCCTATATCGCCGCACTCGCGGGTGCCGACCACGGCATCGGCTTCGCCATCGGCCTGCCGATGGCCGGGATCGGCGCGGCGGCCGTCGCCTTCGTGGTGGCGCTACCGACCATGCGGCTCGTGAGCATCTACTTCGCCGTCGCGACGCTCGGCATCGGGCAGATGATCTTCCTGGTCCTGCAGAACTGGGTGGCCGTCACCAAGGGCCCGAACGGCGTGATCATGTTCACCGGCATCGACCTCTTCGGCTATGCCATCGACAGCGAGACGGGCACCTATTTCGTCGTCGCCGTCATCGTCGCCGCCTCGATCTGGGTGATCCACAGGCTCAGCCACTCCTACTACGGCAACGCCCTGCGCAGCCTGCGCGAGGACGACCAGTGCGCCGACGCCATGGGCATCGACACCGTGCGGCTGAAGATCGAGGCCTTCATGATCTCGTCCTTCTTCGCCGGGATCGCGGGGGCGCTTTGGGCCTATACGACGGGCTACATCTCGCCGGTCGACTTCGACTTCTCGGAATCGATCCTGATCCTGGCGATGGTGGTGGTCGGCGGGCTCGGCTCCATTCCCGGCGCGATCATCGGCGCACTGCTGCTGATCCTGCTGCCCGAGGCGCTGCGCTCGGTCGGCGACATCCGCAACATCATCGTCGGCGTCGTGCTGTTCTGCTCGATCCTGTATCTGCCGAAGGGCCTCTTCGGCGAAGTGCCGGCGCTCGACTTCGTCCGCCGCCGGCTGAACGGCTCCTGGCAGAGCGCGCCCGACAAGCAGAAGGTGGGCTGGAAATGACGGCCATGCTGGAAGTGGACAACGTGTCCCGGCGCTTCGGCGGCCTGATGGCCGTCGACAGCGTCACCACGCACGTCGGCGAGGGCGAGCTCATCGGCCTGATCGGCCCGAACGGCGCCGGCAAGACGACGCTCTTCAACCTGATCTCCGGATTCACCCCGGTCTCCTCGGGAGAAATCCGCTACCGGGGCGAGAAGATCAGCGGGCTGAAGCCGGCCGCCATCGCCCATCGCGGCATCTCCCGCACGTTCCAGAACCTGCGCGTGTTCCCCAACATGTCCGTGTTCGACAATGTCTCGGTCGGGGCCGTCGGGGCCATCGGCCAGAGCCCCTGGCAGGCGATCACCGCCGGATCGAAGCGGGCGAAGCAGATCTCCGAGCGCAGCTGGGAAGCGCTGGAAAAGGTCGGCCTCACCGAATACGCCAACGAGCTGGCGGCGAACCTCGCCTACGGCAAGCGCAAGTATCTGGAGATCGCGCGCGCGCTGGCGATGAAGCCGGACCTGCTGATCCTCGACGAACCGGCGGCGGGGCTCAACGATTCAGAGACGGCCGAGCTTGCCACCTTCGTCAAGGACCTGCACGGCGAGGGCCTCACGGTCATGCTCGTGGAACACGACATGGGCCTTGTCATGAGCATCTGCGAGCGGATCGTGGTGCTGGCCTCGGGCAAGAAGATCGCCGACGCCGAGCCCGCGCTCGTGCGGCAGAACCAGGAGGTCCTGGAAGCATATCTGGGAGTGGACGCGTGAACGTTCTCGAGATCAGAAACCTGTCGCTGAGGATCGGTGTCCAGGACATCCTGCACGACATCACGCTGGCCCTGCCGGACAAGGGGATCCTGGCGATCCTCGGCGCCAACGGCGTCGGCAAGACCAGCCTGATGCGCTGCATCTCCGGCATCTACCACCCGACCGGCGGCGAGATCCGCTACGACGGGGAAAACATCGTCGGCCTGAAGAGCAACCAGATCGTCGAGCGCGGCATCCTGCAGGCGCCCGAAGGCCGCCAGATCTTTTCCAACATGAGCGTGCTGGAGAACCTGACGATCGGCGGCGGGCCTCTGGGAACCCAGGAGCTCGACCACGTGCTGACGCTGTTTCCCAAGCTGAAGGAGCGATTGCGGCAGGGTGCGGGATCACTCTCGGGCGGCGAACAGCAGATGCTGTGCATTGGCCGTGCGCTGATGCGCAAGCCCAAGGTGCTCCTTCTCGACGAGCCGTCGCTGGGCCTTGCCCCGCTGCTGGTCCGCTTCATCTTCGATCTTGTCGAGCAGATCCGCTCCGAGGGCTACGCGATCCTGATCGTGGAGCAGAATGCCAAGGCGGCGCTGCGGATCGCCGACCGGGCCGCCGTCATCGAGGGAGGGCGGATCCTGATGGAAGGCACGGCAAGCGAGCTTGCCAACGACAGCCGCGTCGCCGACGCCTATCTGGGCGGGCATGTCGCTGGCGCCTGAGGCGCCGAACCCTGCCCGCCGACACCCCGCGCCAGGCCGCCGCGCGACGCGACACCCAGATGCGAAAGGACGACACCATGACACAGACCCCAGCGCCCCTTCCGATGATCGAGAAGCGCCGCATCGAGGCGCAGATCCTCAAATGCGTGTTCGACGTCCTCGTCGAGCGGCACGGCCGTGCCGAGGCGGAGGCCGTGATCGGCGAGGCGGTATCGAACTCGGCCATCGCCCAGGGCAAGGACTTCCGGGAGAAGGAAGACCATGAGCCGAACCTCAAGGACTTCGCCGATCTGCTGCCGCTCTGGAAGATGGACGGAGCGCTCGAGATGGACGTGCTCGACGAGGGCACGGACAAGCTCGACTTCAACGTCACCCGCTGTCGCTACTCGGAAATGTACAAGGAGATGGGTCTCGGCGACATCGGGCACCTGCTGTCGTGCAACCGTGATGGCGACTTCTGCATCGGCTACAATCCGAAGATGGAGCTGACGCGCACCCAGACCATCATGAAGGGCGCCAGTCACTGCGACTTCCGCTACCGGCTGAAAGCAGCGGCCGACTGAGACCCGGGGCCAGGCGCTCAGGCGGCCAAATAGCCGCCGTCGACCGGTACGATGGCACCGTGCACATAGGACGCGTCCGGGGACAGCAGGAAGGCGATCACGGCGGCGACTTCGCCCGGCTGAGCCCAGCGCCCGAGCGGAATGCGCGCGGCGATCCGGGGGCCGCGAACCGGGTCCGCCTTCGCCCGCGCCGAGAGCCGGGTGTCGACCCAGCCCGGTGCAACAGCGTTCACCCGGACGCCGCGTCCGCCCCAGGCGACCGCGAGCGAGCGGGTCAGCGACGACACCGCTCCCTTGCTGGCCGAATAGGCCGGAGCGGCACCATTGCCGAACCAGCTCCACATCGACGCGATGTTGACAACGGCGCCGCCGGTTCGCTCCAGCGCCGGCAACGCCGCCGTCGCGGCGGCGAAGCTGCCGCCGACATTGATCGCCATCACCTTCTCGAAGGTCGCCGCGTCCCATTCCGCATCGAAGCGGATCACGCCGGCGCAATTGACCAGGCCGTGCAAAGCGGGCGTGGAAACGAACAGCCTGTCGCGGGCCGCCTCATCGGTGATGTCGCACTCGACGAAGGAGACGTCCGGCGACAACGCATCGTCCCGCTCCAGCCCCGCCGCGATCACGTCCCAGCCGCGCGCGGCGAGGCACTCGGCCGTCGCCCGCCCGATGCCGGTTCCCCCGCCGGTCACGATCACCTTGCGCATTCCGCAGCCTTTCCCGTCCGTTGTCGCGGCGTGCCGCCGTCTAGCCTCCGACATGGGCCTCGAGGTCGCGCATCGCCGCGACCAGGTCGTCCGGCCCGAGCTGGCGCATGTAGTTGCCGGCATAGGGAGCGGTCAGCGAAACCTCGGCGATGCGTCGCAGATCCGCTGCCTCGCCCAACCCGAAGGCGGCGAGCGACACCGGCAGCCCGATGCGCCGGAAGAAGACCGCGAGACGGCGGATCTCCGCCGTGTCCCCCTGCCCGGCAGCAAGCTGCGTCAGCGTGCCGAGCGCCACCATCTCGCCATGCAGCAGATGCGCCAGCTGCGGCATGACCGAGAAGCCGCGCACCATGGAATGGGCGATGGACAGCCCGCCGCTTTCGAATGCGAGCCCGCTGAGCAGGATCGTCGCCTCGACCACCCGCTCGAAGGCGGCATCGGGCTCCGTCGCCGCCATCGCCTGCGCGCCATCCTCCAGGAGGATGGCGCCTGCGCGCGCGACAATGGCCCGCGTCAGCTCCGTCGGCGTCCCGGCAAAGAAGTTGAGACCGCCGCCGGCAAGCGCCCCGGCAAGCTCGTAGGGCTTCGACATGGCATCACCGATGCCGGCTGCCAGAAAGCGGCGGGGCGCTGAGGCGATGACGGCGGTGTCGACCAGCACGAGCGCCGGGTTCGCCCGCATGTGGCGCACACCCTCAACGACGTGATCGGCGCTGTAGACCACGGCGATGTGGCTTGTCGGGCTGTCGTTGGAGGCGATCGTGGGGACGATTCCGACGGGCAGGTCGCGCAGGATCGCCGCCCCCTTGGCGGTATCGATGGCCTTGCCGCCGCCGATGCCGAGGATCAGGCGGGCGTCGCCGATTTCCGCCGCCTGGGCCTCGATCTCGGCCGCCGTGCACTCGCCGCCGAAAGGCAGCAGCCGCGCCCGCGGCAGACACCGCGCGATGCGCGCACCGAGCAGATCGGCTGCGACCGGATCGATGACGATGGCGACCTGGCCGCCCCCCAGGCGTTCGACCTCGGCACCGAGCGTGTCGATCGCGCCGGGCCCCTGAACATAGCGTTGCGGGGCTCCGAGAATACGCAAGGCCATGACCTATCCTTTCACCGCGCCGGCCGTCAGGCCCTGCACGAAATACCGGGAAAGCAGAATGAAGGCGACGAACAGGGGCATCGCGATCAGCGTCGACCCGGCCATGATATCGCCCCAGCGCAGGTCGAAGGCGCCGATCATAGACGCAAGCCCGAGAGGAACCGTCTTGTTCACATCCGAGCCGATCATCACCAGCGCGAAGGTGTAATCCGTCCACGACAGCAGGAAGGCGAAGATCGCCACCGTGACCAGGCCGGGAACCGACAGCGGCAGCACCACCCGCAGGAACGCGCCGAGCCTGGTGCAGCCGTCGACCATCGCCGCCTCCTCCAGCTCGAAGGGCATCGCCTTGAAGAAGCCCCAGAGGAACCAGACGCCGAGCGGCATGGTCATGGTCAGATGCGACACGACCAGCGAAAACAGCGTGTCGTTGAGCCCGACCTTGGTGAACATCGCATAGAGCGGGATGGCAAGCAGCAGCGGCGGGAACATGTAGGCATAGAGCATGCCGGCGATGATCGCCTTCTTGCCCCTGATCCTCTGGCGCGTGACGCCATAGGCGATCATCACCGACAGGACCATGGTCAACACCACGGTGGAGACGGCGACGATCAGGCTGTTGAGGAACTGGCGCGGATAATCGGTCTGCGCGAGCAGGCTATAGTAGTAGCGCAAGGTCAGCTCGGAGGGCACGAGCGTCGGATTGGTGAGCATCTCCTGCGTCGGGCGCAGGGAAGAGGACACCATCCAGTAGATCGGAAAGGCGCTGTAGATCGCGATGGCGAACGCCGCAATATAGAGGCCGATGCGCGCGACCGGCCGGGGAGCTGCGGATGTCATGCATCGTCCTCCATGGGAAAGGCGCGGAAGTAGAGGAAGACGGCGAGCGACAGGAACAGAAAGGAGATCGTCGCGATGGCGGCGCCGCTGCCGATGTCATAGAGCGCGAAGGCGGTGCGATAGGACAGGATCGGCAGATGCTCCGTCGCCCCGAGCGGCCCGCCGCCCGTGGTCAGCCAGATGACATCGAACTTGTTGAACATCCACACGCCGCGCAACAGCACGATGACCGTCAGGATCGGCCGCAGCATCGGCAACGTGATGTGGAAGAAGCGGCGGATCGGACCGGCCCCGTCGACACGCGCCGCCTCGTAGAGCTGCGTCGGCACGGTCTGCAGTCCCGCAAGGAAGGTCGTGGTGACGAACGGCGTCCACAGCCATACCGACACGAGGATCACCGAGATCATCGCGGCCTGCTCGGTCTCGAACCAGTAGATCGGCGGCAGGCCCCAGTCGTCCATGAGGATGGTGACGATGCCGAGCGATCCGTCGACCATCCACTTGAAGGTCAGTACCGCGATCACCGTCGGCAGCAGATAGGGAAGAAACGCCAGCCCTCGCACCAGCGCCCGGCCACGGAACGGCTGATGCAGGATAAGCGCGAAGCCGATGCCGAGCACCACCTGGAGCACGATCGCCAGGCCGGCGTAGACGATGCCGTTCCACAGGGCGTTCCAGAATTCCGCGCTCATCAGCACGGCATGGTATTTCGCCAACCCCACCCAGACCGGGTCGGAGGTCAGCGACGGCATGTCGAAGAAGCTGAGCGACACGGCGTAAAGCGCCGGGCCGACGATCAGCGTCAAGGTCACGATCACGCCCACGGCCAAAAAGGCCGGCAGCATCCAGCGGGTCATTCGTCCACCCTTCTCGCAATCGGGAAAGCGAAGGCGGCAACGCGCGCCGCCTTCGCGATGGCATCGGCGAAAGGCCGTGGATCAGTTCACCAGTTCGCGCATCCGCGCCGCCGCGCGCTCGACCGCTTCCGTCGACGACATGCCCTTGATGAGCTTGTCCTGGATCATCTCCGGCATGACGAAGGCCTCGAAGACCTTGCCCGGACGAATGTCCGGCCGCGGCCCCTGGGTGTCGACGGAGGTAACCAGCATGGCTTCGTCGGTGACCATCTTGCGCATGACCTCGATCTGGTCGGCGTACTTGCGGATGAGCGCGTTGTCCCGCCAGCGGTCATTGTCGTAGATGTCCAGCCGCGTCGGCTGGAAGTGGACAGGCGCGGTGTGCAGGAAGTCGATCAGGCGCTCCGTGGTCAGCCAGCGCATGAACTCCATGGCCGGGTCGGTGTTGTCGGTCTTGAGGACCACCCAGCCGTCGTAGCCGTGGCTGACCGCCTTGTTGCGGCCGGTGCTGTCCATGTAGGGCATGATGCCGAGGTTCTCGGCGACCGTCGGATTGTCGCGTTCGGCCACCTCGAGCACACGCCCGGCATAGGGGCCATGGGCGACGCTGCCGCCGACGACATTCGACAGAACGGTCGCATAGTCGGCCTGGATGGCCCCCGGCGGCATGGTCGGATAGAGCTGCTCCATGAAGTCGAGATAGGCGGCGGCCTTCGACTTCATGCCTTCGGCGTCGAGAACAACATTCCACTGGTCGTCGAACAGCTTGACGCCCTCGGCCCACATGAAGGCCAGCGACATCCAGTTGGTCGCGCCATTCGAACCGATGGGGAACAGGCAGCCCTTGCGCCGGCCTGCCATCGTCGCCTGGCAGTTGGCGACGAACTCGTCCCAGGTGTTCGGCATCGACAGGCCGTTCTGCTCGTAGAGGTCCTTGCGGTAGTAGATCACCGAAAGGTTGTAGTCGAAGGGATACCAGTAGACCTTGCCGTCCATCGGAAAGAGGATGTTGTTTCCCCATTCGTACGGGTCGGTGAGTTCGTTCAGCGGAACGATCTGGCCCTGGTCCGCCAGCAGCAGCACATGGCCAATGAAGCCGACATTGGCGATATCATAGGGCGTGCCGCTGCGAATGCCGTTGGTGATCTTGGTGAAGCTCTCGCCAAGAGGCACGGAATCGATCCGCACCTCGATGCCGGTCTTCTCCTGATACTCCTTGGCGATCCTGTCGAAGAAGGCGAGCGTGTCCTTGCCCGTCTCGCAGTTCAGGAAGCGGATCTCCTTTCGGCCCTGGGCGCGAATTGCGGGCGCGGCGAGGCCGGACAGCGCCATTCCAAGACCGAGAGCGCCCGCACCGCGCAGGGTCTGACGCCGGGTGATAAGCCGTGAATTCCCCGAGTTCTTCATAGTCTCCTCCCAAGTTGCCCCGCGTCCTCCGCCGCGGTGGTTGCAGTCAGTTCCGCGCCGGCTCCGCAGAGGCGGACAATGCCAGTCGCTGTTCTGTCTCCCGGTCGAAGAGATGGATCGCGGCGACGTCTCCCGATACCGCCACCGTGTCTCCCGCGCGGATGTCGTCGCGTCGTTCCTCCATGACGCGAAGCTGCAGGTCCCCGACGCGGCCGATCAGCAGGGTCTGGGATCCCAGTTGCTCGACCGCCCGCACGACGAAGGGCAGCCCCTGGTCGGCGACGCGCAGCGCCTCCGGCCGCACCCCGGCGATGACCGGCCCGCGCGGCGCCGCGGACGGCGCGGCAAGCGACATGTCCGCCGACGGCCCCATGCACAGGCGTCCGTCCCGGACCTCCGCCGGGAAGATGTTCATTTCGGGCGAGCCGATGAAGCCGGCCACGAAGACGTTCTGCGGCCGGTCGTAGACCTCGAGCGGGGCGCCGATCTGCTGGACGTGGCCGTCGCGCATGATGACGATGCGGTCCGCAAGGGTCATCGCCTCGGTCTGGTCGTGGGTGACGTAGATCATCGCCTTGCCGATCCGCTTCTGGAGCAGCGCGATCTCCTCGCGCATGCGCACGCGCAGCTTGGCGTCCAGGTTCGACAGCGGTTCGTCGAGAAGAAACACGGCCGGGTCGCGCACCAGCGCCCGGCCGAGGGCAACGCGCTGCATCTGGCCGCCGGAGAGCTGGCGCGGCTTGCGCTCGAGCAGATGCGTGATCCCCAGCATCTCGGCGACCGCCTCGACCCGCTGCTGCGTCCCCTGCGTGTCGATGCCGCGCATCTTCAGGCCGAAGCCGAGGTTGGCGCGGATCGTCTTGTGCGGATACAGGGCGTAGTTCTGGAACACCATCGCGATGTCGCGATCCTTCGGCTCCAGTTGCGTCACGTCGCGCGTGCCGATGAAGAGCTTCCCCCCCGAGATGCTCTCCAGACCCGCGACCATGCGCAGGGTCGTCGACTTGCCGCAGCCCGAAGGACCAAGCAGCACGATCAGCTCGCCCTTGGCGATGTCCAGGTCGACGCCCTCGACCGCCGTCACGGAGCCGTAGGTCTTGCGCAGGCCGCGCAGGCTCACTTCCGCCATCAGTTCCCTCCCCTGCCGGCCGCCGCGATGCGGTGGTTGACGGCCGTCAGCGCTTCCTTCGTTTCCCGGTAGAGCGCGAACCCTTCCTCGTAGCGCGCGGCCGCATCCGCCTGCGGACGGCGCGTGGCGGCGACATCGATCACCGCGGCTGCCGCCTGCGTGTCGGCGAAAACGCCGGCCCCGAGCCCGGCGATCAGCGCCGCGCCGAAGGAGGCGTCTCCCTCGCGCGGGATCTCGATCACCAGTCCGGTCACATCCGCGATGATCTGCTGCCAGAGCTCGCTGCGCGTGCCGCCGCCGACGAGGCGCGCCGTCTCGAAGCCCATGTCGAGGCCGCGCAGCACCTCCAGGCAGTCGCGCAAGCTGAAGGCGATGCCCTCATAGAGCGCGCGCACGAAATGTCCCGGCCCATGCGCAAAGCCCAGGCCGACGTAGGACGCCCTGAGATCCGGATCCCAGTAAGGGCTCCGCTCGCCGTTCAGATAGGGATGGAAGAGCAGCCCGTCGCTGCCCGGCGGCACCGCGCGCGCCGCCTGGTCCATGCCGTCGAAGCCGATGGCGCCGAACAGGGTGTCGCGCAGCCAGCGGTGCGCCGAGGCGCAGGAGTTGGTGCCCAGGATCGTGTAGCAGTGCCCCGGCACGAGATGGGGATAGTGGATGACCTTTTCGGAAAAGGCCGGTGCTGGCGTCAGGGTCGACACGGTTCCCGCCGTGGCCAGTTTCAGCGAGCCGAGGCCGGGCCGGGTCATGCCGCCGCAAAAGGTCTCGGCGTTGGTATCGGAGGTGCCGCAGATGACCGGCGTTCCCTGCCGAAGCCCGGTCGCCTCGGCCGCCGCCGCCGTGACCGCGCCGGTCACCGCGCTCGAGGCGACCACCGGCGGCAGCACGGACGGATCGATCCCGGCAAGGCAGCAGAGCTCCTCCGACCAGCCACCACCGACGGCATCGGCCAGCATCAGCCCCCATGCGTCGGTGATGTCGGTCGCGTCGCTGCCGTCGACCTGCCGGCGCAGCCAGTCCTTGGCCGGACGCACGCGCCGGATCCGGGCGAAGACGTCCGGCTCGTTCTCGCGCACCCAGACAAGTTGCGGCAGCGTCCATGTGGCGCTGACCAGATTGCCCGAGAGCTCCAGGATCCGGGGCCCGTGCGACTGGCGCAGGGCAGCGACCTGCCGCCCCGAGCGCTGATCGTTCCACATGATCGCCGGCCGCAGGATGCGGCCCTCGCCATCCTCCAGAACGTGGGTATGCGCGCCCGCCGTGAAGGCGATGCCGGCGATGCGCGCCGGATCGATGCCCTGCCGCCAAAGCTGAGACAGGGTGCCGATCATCGCGGCGCGCCAGCCAAGCGGGTCCTGCTCGCTGAAGCCGGCGTGCGGGGCGAGCGTCTCGACGGCGGCGGAGGCGGCGCCATGCACCCTGCCGGCGCCATCCGTGATCGTCGATTTCAGCGAACCCGCGCCAAGGTCGATGCCCAGCAGCAAAGGATCAGGCATGATCCCCCCTGTCGCGATAGGGGTCGATGGAACCGTCGCGCGCCGGCAGGCCGAGCTTGCCCGGATTGAACAGGTTCTGCGGATCGATGGCCTGCTTTACCGCACGCAGGATGTCCATGCCGACGCCCAGCTCGCCGTCCATCCAGGGGCCGCGGAACAGGCCGCTGCCGTGGTGGTGGGCAATGGAGCCGCCATGGGCAAGCGTCTCGCCCTCAAGGAGTTTCCAGAGCCTGGCATGGAGCGGAAGCGCTTCTTCCTGCGGCATCTGCGGCAGGCGGATGGTCATGTACTGGCACACGCCCTCCGGATAGACGTGGGACCAGTGGGCGCTGAAATGCGCCTCGGGATGGATCGCCGGCACCTGCTCGCGGATCGCCTCATAGAGTGCAGAGGCGCGCGACCAGTTCACGGTCACCTCGATCGTGTCGTTGTAGAAGCCCTTGTCCTGCCATTGCTGGCTGATGGACTTGTAGCGACTGGCCCGCCAGTCGTCGAAGGGCCGGGTTTCCGTTTCCACGGCGCCCGCCTCGGCAGCGAAGGAGCGCACCAGTGCCGCCTCGGCCGCCACCACTCCGGGCTCGCCGCAGACCACGATGTTGGCCATCACCGGCCGGTCGGCGAAAGCCGCGATGCCCTCGGTGCGCGACGCGGTTTCCCGCTCGTCGTAAAGCCGCACGATGCGCGGATGCAGGCCCGCCTGCATGATCCGGCGGGCGAGGCCCAGCGCCGCCTGCCGGTCTGGAAGGGCCAGCACGATGATCTCCTCCGCCTCGGGCAGCTTCCACAGGCGCAAGGTCAGTTCGGTGATGATCGCGAGCGTGCCCTCATTGCCGACGACAAGATCGCGGATCGAGGGGCCGGTGGCACGCTTGGGCAGCGGACGCACCTCGAGCATGCGCCCGTCCGGCAGGACGGCCTTCATGCCGACGACGATGTCCTCGATCTTGCCGTAGCGGCTCGATTCCTGACCGCCGCCGCGGCAGGCGGCCCAGCCGCCGATGGTGGAGATGGTCAGCGACTGGGGCAGATGGCCGGCCGTGTAGCCCTTTTCGTTGAGTTCCGCCTCGAAAGCCTCGCCGTTCATGCCGGCCTCGACGGTGACGAGCGCGTTCTCATGGTCGATCTCGAGGATCCGGTCCATGCGCTGCATGTCGATCATCACCTCTTCCCCGAGCGGGATGGTGCCGCCAAGGACACCCGATCCGCTGCCGTAAGGAATGAGCGCGACACCCGCTTCGCCGGCCGTACGCACGATCTTCTGCACTTCCTCAGCCGATCCCGGGCGCAGCACCACGCCCGGCAATGTGCCGACCAGAGCACCGGCGCGAGCCCGGAAATTCGCATAGGGCAGTTTATCGTGGGCATAGCGCCTGCGGTCGTCCTCGCCCGCAAGGATGTTGTCCGCCCCGACAATGTCCGCAAACTCCGCGAACCGCGTTTCACTGCTCACAATGGTCCTCCCTTCCCGACTTCGGCGGCGCAAACCAGCGCGACCAGCCAATTGAGCAAACGTTTGTTCAGATAGAAAACGCAATACCGGGGTGGCGTCAATACCTAAATTGACAGGGGAGCGGCGGAGCCTCGGACCACAAGGTCGCCGGGGGCGAGCAAAAGCGCGGGAGACGCAGCGGCATCGGCCGTCTCGGGCTCGAGCTGCGCCAGAAGGGTTCGAACCGCCTCGCGTCCCATTTCATGGGTTGGCAGCCCGACCGTGGTGATTTCGGGGAAGACGACGCGGGCCAGCAGGTCGTCATGCAGGGTGACCACGGAAATGTCGCCCGGCACGTCGAGGCCGAGGCGGTGCAGATGCGCGATGGTCGCCGCGCCGGTCAGCAGCGTGGCGGCGTGGATGGCCGTCGCCCCTTGCGCCAGCAGCGCCTCGACGGCGGCCGGCACCCGCGCCGGATCATAGCCGGCCTCCGCCACAAGGTCGGGATCTGCGACCAGCCCGGCGGCGGTCATCGCCTGTTCCCAGCCCTGGCGGCGGGCGTTGCCGTTGAACCGCCCCAGCCGGCCGGCGAGATGACCGATCCGGCGGTGCCCCAATTCGAGCAGGTGGCGCACACCGATGGCGCTGGCCGCGCAGGTGTCGACCGCGACGCAATGCACGTCGCCCGGCAGGATGCGGTTGATCACCACATAGGGGCGGTTGATCGCCGCGATGCTCTGGCGCAGGCCGTCATCCTCGTCGAAGCTGGCAATGATCACGCCTTCGATGAGGCTGGACTGGGAGACCCGTTCCAGCACGTTCGCCGCCGGCCCGTTCTGTTCATAGGCGGCGAGCAGGACATAGCCCCTCTCCCGCGCCTCGGCCTCCGCACCGAGGATGGCGGAGGCGAAAACCGGGTTCTCGATCTGCGGCACGACGATGAGCAGCGTGCGCGAACGCGCCGTCTTCAGCGCGCGCGCAAGCGGATTGGCCCGGTACTGCAGCCTCTCGGCCGCGTCGATGATGCGCTGGCGCGTCTCCGCGCTGGTCCGCACGTCCTTGTCGTTCTTCAGGACACGCGACACGGTGGACACATCCACGCCCGCCGCCTTCGCCACGTCCCGCAAGGTGGTGTTGCGCGAACGCGGCGCAACAGGCGTTTCCTTGGTCATTCCGTCCGGTCTTGATCGAGATCTGGTCTGGTGACGGCTGTCGCGGCGGTCCGACCGCACGACACGCCGCCGTCATCGAAGCGACGAAATTGCCCAATCGCCCGCCGCCGGGCAAGCTAAACCGCGAATGCTGCCGTCGGCGCCCCCGACCGACCGACGGCGCGCGGGGCCGGCAAGATCACTTGCCGGTGCCGAAACGCAGCAGGAGGGGCATGACGGCGATCAGCACCACGATGCGAAAGACGTGATGCGTCGCCACGAAGACCGGATCGTAGCCGAGCGAAAGCGCCATCGAGGACATCGCCTCGACGCCCCCCGGCGCGAAGGCCACCCACACCTGGCCGAACGGCAGACCGACGATCCAGGCGGTGAGCAGACTTGCGACGGCCGAAATGGCCAGCGCGGCCGACGCGGCAGCGAGGCCGGCACTGCCGAGCCGGGACAGCTCCTGGCGCGTCAGCCCGCTGAACCGCGCCCCGATCACCGCCCCGGTGACCGTGAAGCCGAGGAAGGTGAGCGGCACCGGCAACCGGCCTTCGACGAGGCCGGCGGCATGGGTCGCGGCGCTGATCGTCAGGCCGACGAGAAGATAGGCCGCCGGCAGGTTGACCCGCTCGCCAACCAGGCCGGCGACGAAGGCAACGGCAAGGATCAGTGCGGACGCGCCATATCCGATCTCGCCAAGGCTGTGAAGGCCGGCCGCGTCGGGACCGGCACCGACCACCGCGATGATCGGCGGCAAGAGCAGCGTGATCACCAGCAGGCGCAGGCTCTGCAGCACCATCACGGCCCGCAGGTCGCCGATGCCGGAGGCTGCGAGCGACAGGCAGTAGCTGAGCGCGCCCGGCGACGTGGCAAGCCGTGCGGTCACCGGATCGAGCCCGTAGCCCCGTTGTAGCAGCGCGCCGGAGACGACCATCACCCCGGCCATGGTAACCGCCAGCATGGCAAGGCTCACTGGCCAGTTGGCGATATCCGACAGGAAATGCGGCGTGACGCCCGCCCCCAGTGTCACGCCGATCACCAGGAACGCCACATTGCGCAGCATCCCGGGTATCGCGGGACGAAGCCGCAGAAACGCCGCCAGTGTGACCGCGACTGTGCTGCCGATCAGCGCTGCGGCCGGCACCCCGACCAGCGTCGCGCCCCCGGCGCCGGCAAGGCCGGCGGCGAGGGCGACGGCGAGGCCGCGGGCACCGTCCCGCGTCACGAGCGCGCTTTCCGCCGGCCGAGCCACAGCGGCAGGATCACTACCAGCGCGGCCAGCATGTAGAGCACGATGCTGTTCCACGAGTTGAGCAGGATCGACCAGTCTCCGGCGGAGATCGAAAGCGCCCGGCGCAGGTTGTCCTCGAAGAGACTGCCGAGCACGAAGCCGAGGATCACCGGTGCCAGCGAGAAGTCCAGCTTGCGCAGGATCCAGCCGAACACGCCGAGCAGCGTGATCATGTAGAGATCGTGCGGATTGCTGACGACCGAGTAGACGCCGATGAAGGCCAGCACCGCGATCAGCGGCGTCAGGTATTGCTGCGGGATCGTCAGCATGCGGGCGAAGAGCCCGACCAGCGGCAGGTTGATGACCAGCAGCGCCAGATTGCCGATGTACATGGAGGCGACCAGGCCCCATGCGATCTCCGGGCGTTGCTCGAACATCATCGGCCCCGGCGTGACATTGAACAGCAGCAGCGCCCCGAGCAGGATCGCCGTCGTGCCCGAACCGGGGATGCCGAGGGTGAGCATCGGCACCATCGCCCCGCCGGCCGCTGCATTGTTGGCCGCCTCCGGCGCGGCCAGGCCGCGCAGGTCGCCCTTGCCGAAGTTCTCCGAGTTCTTCGCCACCCGCTTTTCCGCGCCATAGGCGACCGCGGAAGCGACCGAAGCACCCGTGCCCGGCAGGATGCCGATGAAGAAGCCGATCATCGACGCGCGCAGGATGGTCCACTTCGTGAAGGCAAGATCCTTCAGCGAGACGAAGCTCTTGTCTATGGCAAGCGGCTTCAGCCGCCCGGTCACCTGCTGCTCGACCAGATGGATGAGCTCGGCCATGCCGAACAGGCCGATGACGACCACCAGGAAGTCGATGCCGGCGAGAATGTCGGGGATGCCGAAGGTGTAGCGCGCGATGCCGGTGTTCGCATCGATGCCGATGGATGCGAGCATCAGACCCATCAGGGCGGCAAGCAGGGTCTTGACCGGATTGCTGCCAACCAGCGAGGCGAGGCTGGCGAAGGCGAAGACCATCAGCGCCACATAGTCCGACGGCGAGAAGGTCACGGCGTAGGCGGCCAGCGCCGGCCCGCTCAGCGACATCAGAACGACGGCGAAGGTGCCGCCGATGAAGGAGGCGACGGCCGACAGCGACAGCGCCCGCCCGGCCTCGCCGCGCTTGGCCATGGGATTTCCGTCGAGCGTCGTCATCACCGCGCCGGCGTCGCCTGGAACATTCAGCAGGATAGAGGAGATCCGCCCGCCGTATTCGGCACCATAATAGATGCCAGCCAGCAGGATCAGTGCGGATTCGGGGGGAAAGCCAAGGCCGTAGGCGATCGGCAGAAGGATCGCCACGCCATTGATCGGGCCAATGCCCGGCAGCGATCCGATCAGCGTGCCGGCGAAGCAGCCGATCAGCACGAGGGACAGGTTGAAGGGTTGCAAGGCAACGGCAAAGCCCGCCGAGAGCCCGGAGATGACAGCGTCCATGGGTGCCTCACAGAATGTGGTTGAGCAGGCCGGCAGGCAGGTTCAGCTCGAGAAGCCGGGTGCAGACGAAATAGCCGACAACGCCGGTGACGCCGCCAAAGGCGATCGCCCTGCCCGGCGTCGCCCCGAGCCGCCATCCGAAGACGGCTGCGAACACCCAGGTGGCGACGAGGAAGCCGAGCGGCTCGTAAAGCCGCGCATAGGCGAGCAGCAGCACCACGACCAGTGCCAGGCGGCCGACCGTGGACAGCGATGTCGACAGCTTCTCCACGTCGGGGCGAAGGATCAGGTAGAGCGCGCACAGACAGGCAGCCAGGCCGATGATACGCGGCCAGGATTCCGGCCCCAGCGGATCGTACTGGAAAGGCGCTTTGATGATGGTGAAGGCGATGTAGGTGTAGAGCAGCGCGATCACGAGGAACGCGCCCGCGAAGACGCGGTCTGCCATGGTGTCCTCCCTTCCCCGCGCGAGCGGCCGGCGGCGGCGCGCGATGCGCCTGCCGCCACCGGCCTGTCGTCGGGACGTGCCGTAGTAACCGGCCGACTACTGGATCAGGCCGGCGTCGCGGGCGATCTCGCGCAGCGTCGCGATGCGCTGCTTGACCGAGGCGTCGAGCTCGGCGCCGGCAAGATTCAACGGCAGAAGACCCTTCTCGTGCTGCAGCTTGGCGAACTCCTCGCTCGCGTAGGCGGCCTTGAATTTCGCGACCCAGGCGTCATAGGCCTCGTCGGAGACATTCTTGCCCATGTAGAACCCGCGCAGGATGGTCCACTCGGCGTCATAGCCAAGCTCCTTGACGGTCGCGATCTCGGCGAAGGGCTCCGGCAGACGCTCGTCCGACATCACCGCAAGGATGCGCAGCTTGCCGGCATCCAGATGCGGAACCATCTCGCCGACGTCGCCCATGTAAACCTGGATGCTGCCGCCAAGCAGCGCCGCGATGGACTCGCCACCGCCGTCGAAGGCGACGTAGCGCATCTTCTTCGGGTCCTGCTCGATGGAGCGCAGCAGCAGCGCCGCCTTCATCCAGTCCTGCGAACCGACCGAACCACCGGCGCCGAAGACGACGGACGAAGCATCCCCCTTGACCGCATCCATCAGGTCGGAAAGCTGTTTGAAGGGGCTGTCCGCGCGCACCACCACGGCGCCGAAGTCCGCGCCGGCCGTCGCAAGGAAGCGCACGTCGTTCTCGGTCCACTCGCCGTATTTTCCGGTGGCGATGTTGAGCAGCGAGCCGGACGAGAAGGCGACAATGGCGTTCGGATCGTCGGTGCGGGTGGTGTTGAACAGATTGATGGCGACGGCGCCAATGCCGCCGGGCATGAAGCTGACCTGCATCGGCTTGTCGAATTCCGCCTTCAGGCCGGTCTGCGCGACACGGCAGGTCAGGTCGAAGCCGCCGCCCGGCTGCGCCGGCGCGATGCACTCGGGCTTCTCGATGTCGAAGGCGAACGCAGGAGCGCTCAGGCCGGCGACGACAAGCGCCGCGGCCGCGGTTTTTACGAGATTCATGTGTTCCTCCCAATGATCGCACGCAAGCTGCCGACAAGGCCGGCGGCTGGCGTGGAGCATGAGACTATGCGGCGCGGCTGACCGGAGCTTGACCCGTCGCTGACGCGACGCTGACAAGGGCCGGTTGCAGGCGGGTTTTGCTTCCCGCGCTTCCGGCGATGGACTAATCAATGTCCATGCGGATCGTTCTTGTGGAGGACAATGACGAACTGGCCGAAGCGATCATCGATCGCTTTCGCGGCGAGGGGCATGCCATTGACCGCGAGTCCGACGGCACCCAGGCTGGCGAGCTGCTCCGCTACAAGTCCTTCGACCTGATCCTTCTCGACGTCAATCTGCCCGGCCGCAACGGCTTCGAGATCCTGCGCCAGCTCAGGTTGAACGGCGATCACACCCCGGTCCTGCTGCTCACCGCGCGCTCGGAGATCGACGACCGCGTGGTCGGCCTCGATGCGGGCGCCGACGACTACATCGTCAAGCCCTTCGACCTGCGCGAGCTCGCCGCGCGCTGCCGCGCCCTCGCACGGCGTCGCGCCGGGGAATCGAGCAACCTCTTCCTGGCCGGAAATTTCGCCTTCGACCGCGCCGCCAAGCGGGCGACCGTCGACGGCGCCGATGTCGACCTGCGCCATCGCGAAGTGCAATTGCTCGAGGTGATGATCGGCAACATCGGCCGCGTGCTGTCGAAGGAGGAGGTCGCCGACAAGCTCTACACCTTTGACGAGGCGCCGACGCTGAACGCCGTCGAACAGACGATGACGCGGTTGCGCCGCAAGCTCGACGGCGCCGACTTCACGATCCGGACCATCCGCGGGCTGGGCTATATCGCGAATGCGCGGGACGACTGACGATGCCGGGCGCGAGCGAGGTGCGCACGGCGCCCTATTCCCTGCGCCGACGGCTGACGATCGGCATGACCGCGGGGTTTCTCGTCATCCTGGCGGTGCTGTCCATCGGCCTATGGAGCTATGCCCGCAACGCCGCCAACCAGACCTATGACCTGCTTCTCGCCGGCTCGGCCATCGCCATCCTGGAGCGTGTCTCGCCGACGCCCGAAGGCCTGACCATCGACATCCCCTCCTCCGCGCTGGAGATCGTCGGCCTCGCCAAGGAGGACCGTGTCTTCTACCGGATCTTCCGCCTTGGCGGACAGACGCTGACCGGCGCGCCCGACCTGCCGCTTCCCTCAGGCGCGCGAACCGCCGACGAGCCCCGGTTCTTCGACGCGCCCTACAGCGGCGAGACCGCCCGCTTCATCCTCCAGGGCAAGCTCATCATCGAGCCGACCGGGCCGGACTGGATCCTGCTCCAGCTCGGCCACACCCGCATCGCCCGCGACGAGATGCAGCTTGACCTGTTCTCCAAGGGGGTGGCCGGACTGGTCGCCATCGCCGCCATCGGCCTGTTCTTCATGCGCCTTGGCATCAACCGGGCGATGGCTCCGCTGTCCGGCATCGAGGCGGATATCCGTGGCCGCGAGCCCGCCGACATGACACCGCTCGACGCCCAGCCACCACGCGAGGTGGAGGGTCTGATCGGCGCCATCAACGACTTCATGCTGCGTCTCGTCGCCAGCAAGGAGCACGCGCAGTCGTTCATCGCCGATGTTGCCCACCAGATGCGAACCTCCCTCGCCGCCTTGCAGGGGCAGCTTCAGATGGCCGCCGAACAGGACGACCCGGAGCGGATGCGCCAGCGCCTCGAGCGGGCCTCGGAGCAGGCGACGCGGACCATCCGCCTCACCAACCAGCTCCTGTCCCACGCCATGGTCACGCATCGCGGCATCGACGGTCCGGTCGAGCGCATCGAGTTGATGCCGTTGATCCGCGCGGCGGTCGAGGAATTCCTGCGCAACCCGCAGACTGGCGGGATCGACATCGCCGTGCTGCACGACGAACTGCCTGCCGGCAGTGCCACGCTGGTCGCCGACCCGGTCGCGCTGCGCGAGGCGCTGCGCAACCTGCTGGACAACGCCGCCCGGCACGGACCGGCGGAAAGCCGGATCGACATCGGCATGGCGCCGACGCACCTCGACGGCAGGCCGGCGGTGCGAATATCAGTGGACGATTCCGGGCCGGGAATTCCCGAGGAGGAACGGGAGAAGGTCGTCGAACGCTTCTATTCGCTGAACCGGGCCGGGGGAGGATCCGGCATCGGCCTCAGCATCGTCAGCGCGGTCGCCCGCAGCCACGGCGGACGGCTGACGCTGGGGGAGAGCCGGCTCGGCGGATTGCGCGTCGAACTGGACATGCCGGCCGAAGGGCCGGACTAAAAACCGGCAAAAAAGACCGGTGCACGGGGGAGGAGACCCGCATGAAAGCCATCGCAGCCCTCATTCTGGGGGCTTGCGCCGCCGTTCTGACGGCAGCGCCCGTAGACGCCGAGACGGTGCTGCGCATCTACAGCGCCACCGACACCACGGCGGTCACCGAGGTGATCTCACGCTTCGAGGCCGCCTACCCGGGCGTCCGGGTCGAGTATGTCGAGTTCAACACCAGCGAACTCTACGCGGCCATCGCCACGGGAAGTGCAGCCGCCGACGTCGTCATCAGTTCATCGATGGATCTGCAGGCCAAGCTGGTGAACAGCGGCATGGCCTTCGCCTTTCGCCCGCCCAACGCCGACACCCTGCCCGACTGGGCACAGTGGCGCGGCGAGCTCTATGGCTTCACCTGGGAGCCGGTGGTGATGACCTACAACAAGCGCGCCTTCGCCAACCGGCCCCTGCCGCACACCCGCTCGGAACTCGCCGGCATGATCCGCGACGATCCGGAGTTCTTTCGCGGGCGCATCGGTACCTACGATGTCAGCCTGTCGGGCGTCGGCTATCTCTTCGCCACCCAGGACGCGCAGCGCGGGTATCAGTTCTCCCGTCTGGCTGAATCCCTTGGCCGGGCGCGGGTTCGCACCTTCTGCTGCACCAACGAGGTCCTTGAACGCGTGGCGAGCGGGGAACTGGTCTACGGCTACAACATGATCGGCTCCTACGCGCTTGGAAAGGCGCGGGAGGACAAGCGGCTCGGCCTCTATCTGCTCGACGACTACACGCTGGTGATGACGCGCACCGCCTTCATCCCGGAAACCGCTCCGAACAAGCGCGCGGCGGTCGCCTTCATCAACTTCCTGCTGTCGCCGGAGGGGCAAGCGGCGATTGCCGCCTCGCCATCGATGCTGCCGCTTCTCGCCGGCGCACCCGGCGCGGAAACGCAGGATTGGCTCTTACGGACCGAGGGGCGGCCGCTGCTGCCGATCCGCATCGGTCCCGGGCTGCTGACCTACCTCGACACCCTCAAGAAGGCGTCCTTCCTCGCGGACTGGAGCGCCTCCATGCAGATCGAGAGCCCATCCCGCTGACCCAGCCCTTGCGGCGCCCGGCAAAGAAAACCCCCGCCCGGCAGGAGGCCGGGCGGGGGTTTTTGTCCAGGTGTGCCAGATCCGGGCACGGGCCTCAGAACTTGAAGCTGGCCCGCGCGTAGCCACCCACCCCGTAGGACGAGGACGTGAAGCTGGTCTGCCCGAGCAGCGACAGGTTCAGCCGTTCGTTGACGTCGACCGAGAGCCCGGCGGCAAGGTCCGCCACGAAGCGGTCATTGCCGACGGTGAGATCCAGGTTGCCGAGCGCCGCGCCATCGGCAAGCCGTGTGCGCACATTCACGTCCGGATTGGTCAACTCAGCCGTCAGGCCGGCGCGCAGATAGGCCACCGCCGAGGACGAGCCCCACTGGAACGCCTTTCCGACCTCAAGCGACGGCCGCGTGTGCACGGCGGTATGGCGGATCGCGTTGGTGTGCCAGTTAAGGCCGCCTGCCCCCTGTTCGGTAAAGGCGTCCTGCCAGACATGCGACACGCCGAGGCCGACCTTGGGCTTGGCGTAGAAGCCATGAGCCTCGAACACCGCCTCGATGCGCGCCTCGGCCGAGACGAAGCCGCCCTTGACGTCGGCCGTCGCCGTGGCCAGTCCGCCGCCGCCATTGTAGACGCGCGCGTGGTCGAGATCATAGAAGCCGCCGGCGAAGCTGGTGGCGAAGGTCAGGTTGCCGACTTCCTGCTTCAGCGCGAAGCCGCCGCTCACGCGGGTGCCGTCCTGCTTGAAGTTGGCGCCACTGAGATAGACCTTCTCGAGCTGGCCGCCGATCTCCAGGAACAGGCCGTCGGCGATCTCCTTCTGGATCGCACCGGCGAAACCGTGCGTGGATTCATCCGTCTTCGGGCGCGACGAGGTGCCGTCCTGATGCGAGATGCTGCCCAGCGCCTCGAACCAGGCGCAATCGCGCTGGCGGTAGAAGCCCATTGGATCGGCAGGATCAAGCACCGGGCAGCTCTGCAGCAGCGTGTGCACAGCCTGGGTGGTCGACAGCGCCTTGGTCACACCCGTCGCGGCCTCGTCGAGGAGATGCTCCTCGTAAACCGACGACAGTTCGGCCGAACTGCTTGCGTTGAGGATGCGCGCGCCCAGCGCATCCAGGATCTCCTGCTGTTCGGTCGAGAGGCTCCCCACCTGCTGGCTCACGCCGGCGAAGAACTGCCCGAAGGTGCGCGCGTTCTGGGTCAGCGTGGCACCGGTGGCATCGCCGGAATAGTCGACCGAATAGCCGAGAGTCAGGTGGTCGCCGTCGGACTTGGTCGCCTTCGACCAGGTGTAGGCAACCGCGCCACCCGACTGCACGCCGAGCTTGGAGGTGTCGAAGCTGGACCCGCTGCCGGCCGTCAGCGTCGCCACATCGAAGGAGCCGCTCGCGCCGTTGGCGAGCGTGTTGCCGAAGTTGAAGGCAAGCTGTCCGTCGAGCGCGCCGCCCTTGGCAAAGTCCAGGGTGAAGGCGCCCGCCTGGGTCTCGTCCTTGGAGACGTCGAACAGCAGCGTGCCGGTCGAGGTCTGGGTGAAGCTGCCGCCGGAATGCACCGTCATGCGGCGGGTGTCATTGTTCCAGCCCGATTTCAGCGTGCCCGAGTTGACGAAGGTCGAGTACTCGCTTGTGCCCAGTTGCGAGTTGCCGAGATTGATCACGCCGCCGGCCAAGTTGGTGACCGCATTGCGCATGGTGCTGGAGGAGCCGAAATCCATCCGGCCATAGAATGTTCCGTCATTTTCGAACTGCAGAGAGTGCTTGCCATCGGTCTGCAGCGCCACGTTGGTCGAGGAGAGCGTGCCGTGGTTGGTCAGCTTGTTCGAGATCTTGAGTGAGTGGTCGGAATTGTAGATCGAATGACCGCCAACAAAACCGATTGCCGAATAGGCGCCCTCGTCGGTAACCCCGACGTAGCCACCGGATTCGATGGTGATGTTGGCGACCCCCATCTCGTCTTCGTCGCTTGCCGCGTCCGCGGTGTGAACGAGGATCGCGCGCGAGTTCTTGCCCTTGGCCGTGATGGTGCCGCTCACGTTGATCTCGGCACCACCGGATCCATAGTCGGCAACACCGCCTGCGACCGACTGCACGAAGACGCCGTGCGCGCCCTCGCCGCTGACGTCGATCGTGCCATCGACGGTGACCTTGGCCAGGCCGCCCTTGCCGTCCGCGCCGTTGCTGCCGACAACGTCGGTCGACTTGTCGTCGCCGAGCCCGTACCAGCTGGCCGCACCGCCGCCGCCGCCGACCGACTGCACCCAGACCGCATGGGCGTTCTCGCCGGTCGTGGTGATGGAACTGCCCTTGTGGAGCGTCACGGTCACATCGCCGCCATCGCCGCCCTTGCCAGCGCCGGCGCCGGTGCCGCCGAAGATGTTGTAGCCCAGGACCTCGACGATCGAATCCATATTCTCAATGATCGAGCCCTCGACATCGCCGGCCGTGCCGCCGCCGCCGCCGACCGACTGGGCATAGATGCCCATCGCGCCGTCACCGCTGGTGGTGATCTGGCCGTAATTGTCGACAGTGACCTTGCCGCCATGGCTGCCGGCATCGGCCGAGCCCGAGAGCGCGATCGAGGTGATGCCGCCCATCGAGCCATCGCCACCGGCGCCGCCGCCGCCGCCCACCGAATGGGCGTAGATGGCGGTCGCGGAATCACCGTCGGTGATGATCGTTCCGCTGTTGGAGACGATCACGTCGCCGCCCTTGCCGGCGCCGCCGCCCTCGCCGCCCATATCGAACTTCCAGGACTCCAGGAAGATCTCTTTCCATTCTTTTTTGTAGATGTTCTTGATCGTCTCGTAGCTCTCGAGAACCTGATTGATCTTCTCGTAGTCCTCGTAGATCTCCGCGAGCCAGCCCTCGAGACCGGGCGAACCGTTGCCGCCCGAGCCGCCGCCGCCGCCCACCGACTGGGCGAAGATGCCGTAGCTGGCCAGACCCGCCGTGCGGATCGTGCCGGTGTTGCCGACATTGACCGTGTTGCCGTCGCCGCCCGCCCCGCCGGAGCCGCCGATGGTGATCTCGAGCGAGAACTTCTTGGCTTCCTCGATGTTCTTCGGCGTGTAGGTGTAGCCGACCGCATAGGAGCCGGCATCGCCGCCAGCGCCGCCGCCGCCGCCCACCGACTGCGCGGAGATGCCGACCGAGGTGAAGAACTTGGTCGGGTCGAACTTCTTGTCGTCGTCATCGTCGCCGGACCCGGACGCGCCCGGGGCAGAACTCGGCGTCGACGCGCAGGAGGAGAGCTTGACGACCGAGCAGATGTCGGCGGTGATGGTGCCGCTGTTGGTGACCGTCACCGTCCCGGCATCCATGCCGGTGCCGCCATGGCCACCGACCTCGCTCTTGACCGAAAGCGACTTGCTGTCTCCGCCGGAGTTGTTGGCAACCGTACCGAAGGCCGCGACACCGCCGCCGCCGACACCACCATTGCCGCCGACGGACAAGGCGCGAATACCCGCCGCCGAGGACGCGCCAACGGCGATGACGCCCGTGTTGGTGACGCTGACGTTGTTGCCGACGGCGCCGGACCCACCATCACCGCCCATGCTCAGCGACGCATTGAAGCTGCCCGCGCTCGAATAGTCGGCGGAGATCGCGTAGCTGTCGCCGCCCTTGCCGCCATTGCCGCCGATCGACAGCGCCAGGATCGCGTCGGAGAAGACCTTCTGCGTGACGATCGTGCCGTCATTCTGGATGGTGACCGTGTTGGCCTTGCCGCCGTCGCCACCCGAGCCGCCGATGGACCCGCTGATGGTGGCCGAATACTCACCGCCCGAGCCGGCAATGGAGTAGTTGGAGCCGCCGACGCCGCCGCTGCCGCCAAGCGACAGGCCGAGAATGCCCGTGGCGGCCTTCTCCGCCGTCACGATCACCGCGCCCTTCTTGTTGTTGATCTGGATCGCCCCGGCCACGCCGCCCTCGCCGCCGTCGCCGCCGATGGTGATATTGCCGCCGACAGCGACCTCGCCGGCCGTGATGGTTCCATTGACCGTGGTGCCCGCCGCGCCGCCATGACCGCCGATGGAGGCGGCGAGAATGCCGGCCGAATATTCACCAGCGGTCGAGATCGTGCCCTCGTTGGTCACGGTGACCTTCGATGCGTTCCCGCCATCGCCTCCGCCACCGCCGACGGCGGCAGAAATGTTGCCCATGGAGACGTTGCCAGCGATGGTCGTGCCGCCCGCGCCGCCGGAGCCGGCGACGCTGAGCGCCAGAACACCCGCCGACCAGCCGCCGGTGCTCTTGAGCGTGCCGGTGTTGGTGACATCGACCGTGCCGGCCGTGCCGCTTTTGCCGCCCGCCCCACCCTGGGTGAAATTGGCCTCGACGAGCGAGATGTTGCCGTTGACGACCAGGCCGCCATGGCCACCGGAATTGCCGACGCTGAGCGCCTCGATCACGGACGAGAAGTCCCCCTCCGTCGACACGTTGACCGCCGTCGTGACCGTCACCGCGCCGGCCTTGCCAGCCGCGCCGCCGTTCTGGCCGTAGCTCGCCACGCCGATATTGGTGTCGACGCCGCCGGTGATCGTGTTGCCGGTCTTGCCGCCGCCGCCCGACAGGCTCATCGCCAGCACGCCGGCCGAATGGTGACCCTTGGTGACGATGTCGCCGATCGGGCTGCCGTCGGCCGAGCTGGCCACATGCGCCAGCGTCACGTTGACCGCTCCGCTGTTGCCGCCCCCGCCTGCGCTGGCGCCGGTGCTGGAGCTGAAGTTCGGCAAGTCCATGCCGACCGTGCCATCGACGATGTTGCCGACCTTGCCGCCGCCGCCGCCGATCGAGGCGGCCAGGATGCCGTCGGAATGATCCCCCTCGGTGGTGATGTCGGCGTTGGAGGTGAGTGTCACCGTGCCGCCATCGCCGCCCGTGTCCTCGCCCGAACCGAGCGACGAGCCCAGGTTCGAGCTCGAGCCGAACTTGGTGCCGACGGTGAAGTCATAGCTGGAGCCGACCGAGCCGCCACCGCCGCCGACGGAGGCCGCAAGCACGCCGGAAGCCGAAGCCCCGCTGGTGTGGATGCTGCCGGCGACGGTCGTGTTGGTGATGTTCCCACCATGGTTCAGGTTGCCGCTCGAACCGCCGACGCTGACAGACTGGACGTTGTTCAGCTCCGCGCCCAGGCTGATGGTGACGATGTTGCCGCCCTTGCCGCCGCCGCCGCCAATCGAGAGCAGGGACAAGCCGTTCGAATGATCCCCCGTGGTGGAGAGGTCGTCGAACTCCGTACCGGTGTAGGAGATATCGCCACCGGAACCGCCCGAGCCGCCACTGCTTCCGACATGGGACGAGAAGTTCCCGAACAGCTCGAACGTGCCGGCGCCATCACCGCCGCCGCCACCGATGGACTTCAGCGACACCGCATCCGAATGGCGGCCGGAGGTGCTCGACTTGACGCCGAAACCCGCCCCCGTCAGCGTCACGGCGCCACCGTTGCCGGCTCCGCCGCCATCGGCGCCAATCGCCATGGGACCGGAGGAGGACGAGGCCTGTCCGCCGCCGCCGCCGATGCTGGCAAGAGAAAAGCCGTCGGAGTGATCGCCCTTGGTCGTCACCATGCCGTTGTCGACGGTGATCGAAACATCACCGGCGTCGCCGCCGAGGCCACCCGAAGTGCCACCGACCGCCACCACGCCGGCCGCCGACCCCGACGCCCCGCCGCCACCGCCGATGCTCTGGATTTGGACGCCGTAGGCATGATCGCCGTCGGTATTGATCGTGGTATTCTTGAGCGAGCCGCCAGCCTTGCCGCCGACACCGCCGGCACCGCCGGACGCCGCCATGGCCACCACGCCGCCGGTCTTGCCCGCGACACCGCCGCCGCCGCCCACGCTCTGCACCAGCACGCCGGTGCCGTAGTCGCCATGCATGGTGATGGTCGTGGACGTCAGATCGACCGTCGCGCTCGCCCCCGCGCCACCGCTGCCGCCCTTGGCGCCATAGGTGGCGACGCCACCTGTGGCCTTGCCGCTGTCACCGCCCATGCCGCCGACACTCTGCACCAGAATGCCGTAGGACTGATCGTCCGAACTCGCCGAGCTGCCCGTGGACGCATTTTCGATCGAGGAATTCGTCATCGTGAGCGACGCATCGCCCGCTGCACCTGGCTCGCCCGGCTTGCCGGAATGACTGGTGATGCCGCCCGAGCCGTCGCCGCTGTCGCCGGCGAAGCCGCCGGCGCTCTTGACATAGACGCCGTAGGTCTCGCCAACCTTGGTGTTCTTGACCGTTGTGCTGAGGGTCACGTTTACCGTGCCGCCATTGCCGGCATCGCCGCCTGCGCCCGGATAGGTGTGCCCGTCCTCGGCCGCGCCGCCGGTTCCGCCATCGCCGCCGACGCTGGCGATGAAAACGCCATAGGTGCCGCTGGTGGTGATCGAGTTGTTCTCGGAGTCGGCCGCGACGGTCACCGTGCCGCCATTGCCGCCATTGCCGGCGACGCCGCCGTGGGCGTTGTCCTGATCGCCCCAGGTGTCCAGCTCGGCCTCGCCGCCGTCTCCGCCCATGCCGCCGTGCGACAGCACGATCATGCCGATGCCGGCACCGTCATAGGTGAAATAATGATCGTCCGTGAGCGTGACGGACACCGTGCCAGCATCGCCGCCACGGCCGCCCTCGCCGCCCTGCGCGTCCTTCAGACCGCCCTTGGCACGCGCCTTGCCACCGTCGCCGCCGGTTCCGCCAAACGACCCGGCCTTGATAGCGAAGGAGTCGCTATCGCCCCCGGAGACCTCCAGCGCACCGATCTTGCCGCCGCCGCCGGCCGACTTCAGCGTCAGCGTCACGGCGCCGCCCTTACCGCCGTCGCCGGCGTTGCCACCGGTCGTGTGCTTGTCGAAATGCTCGACATATTCGCCGTCATTGCCGGTCGAGCCGTGGCTCAGCGTCTCGATGCCGGAAACCGCTTTAATCGAATAGCCGTTGTCGAGGCTGATGGTCGCCTGAAGCGCGTGACCGTCGGGGCCGTCCTTGCCCCACCAGTCCTTCTTGTTTTCCGGCGTGACCGCCGGAATATCGAGCCAGATCAGCGGATCGGTTGTCCCCGATGGCGCGAGGTAGTCGACCGTCAGTCCGCTGACAGTCAAGTTCTCGACACCGCCGTCGGTGTGCTTGATGGGACCGGTGTTGAGATCGCCGGTGCAGGTCTCGACCTCGTTTGAGCTGTGGCAGTGGGCTTCGGCCGGCGTCAGCGCCGTTGCCGAGAGCAGTGCGACCGCAAGCGGCAAGCCAATGCCCGAGGCGGCCCTTCCGGCGGAGAGGGAGCGCGGGAGGCGAGCAAAAAACGGCATGACTGAACCCCTGATCTGAACATCTCGAGCCGGCAGCGCAAACACGCCCGCCCGCCCCGCGGCCTCGCTTCGCAGCCAGCCGGATGGCCGGCGGCCGTGGCGAGGCGCCTCGGAAGAACGACCCGATGTGATGCCCAACTGCCCCAGGTCCGCGCGTCGCTGAACGCAACCTCACGCACCCCATATCATCACTAAATGATCAGATGATTCGCGCAATGAAATATATCTTTCAGTTGCTCGTGATACTGAAAGATATATTATAAAAATAAACATAGTATATGAAATATTAACAATCCGACGTAGCGTAAAACCTTATTGAACCACAACAAGTCCGGACATTTCCGGCTATGAACACAGCGCTCCAGCGTCGATTTCCTGGAGTGCCCTCAGGGGCTGCGGTGCCCGCGCAGGTGCTTGCCGATGTCTCGCCAAAATCCGCTGCTCCAACGACAGCTTCACGACAGCCGCTCGCGCTCCTCCCGCCCCTCGTCGGAGACCGCCGACTGCCGCCGCCGCGCCTGAATGGCGTCCGAGAATGCGGCTGCGAGAATACCTGTCGGCATGGCGATCAGACCGATGCCGGTGATCGCGGTAATGCCCGCAAGGACCTGCCCAAGAGCGGTTTGCGGCGCGACGTCGCCATATCCGACAGTCGTCAGCGTCGCGATCGACCACCACATCGCCCGCGGAATACTCCCGAACGCTTCCGGCTGGCCAGCGGCCTCGACCATATACAGCAGCGTCGACGATACCAGCAGCAAGTGACGTTGCCCCAGTGAATTAATCCAGTTTGAATTAGGCTCTGGCCCGACGAGAAGGACCAGAGATGAAGCGCAACCGGTTTTCCGAAGAACAGATCATAGGCATATTGAAGGAGCACGAGGCCGGTGTTCCGGTTGCGGATTTGTGCCGCAAGCACGGCGTCAGCAACGCCAGCATCTACAAGTGGAAAGCCAAGTATGGCGGCATGGACGTCAGCGAGGCGAAGCGGCTGAAGACGCTGGAAGATGAGAATGCGAAGCTGAAGAGGCTCCTTGCTGACAGCATGCTCGACAACGCTGCGCTGAAAGACCTTCTGTCAAAGAAATGGTGACGCCCGCCGTCGAGCGAGAGGCCGTCGCACATCTCCAGATCGCGTTTGGAATGAGCGAGCGGCGGGCGTGCAAGATCCTTGGCTGTTGCCGCATGACGATGCGCTATCAGACCAGGAGAACCGACGACGTGGTTCTGCGCGAGCGGATGAAGGCGATTGCCCATGAGCGGCGACGGTTCGGCTATCGACGGCTACACGTCCTGCTGCGCCGCGAAGGGCATGTGGTCAATCATAAGCGCCTGTTCCGCATCTACCGGGAAGAGAAGCTGTCGGTACGTCGACGAGGTGGCGGGAAGCGGGCAATGGGCACAAGGCGGCCGATGCTGATCCCCATGGCCCCGAACGAGAGATGGTCGCTCGACTTCGTCTCGGACCAGTTGACCGACAGCCGGCGCTTTCGGGTCCTGACAATCGTGGATGACTGCACCCGCGAGTGTCTGGCCTTGGTCGCCGACACATCGCTCTCGGGTCTTCGCGTAGCCCGCGAACTGGAAGCGCTCCTGGCGCGGCGCGGCAAGCCGAAGATGGTGGTCAGCGATAACGGGACCGAGTTCACCTCGAACGCCATCCTGAGCTTCGCTGATCGAATGCAGATCGACTGGCACTACATTGCGCCGGGAAAGCCCATGCGAAACGGCTTCATCGAGAGCTTCAACGGCCGGCTGAGGGACGAACTGCTGAACGAAACGCTGTTCCCGTCGCTCTCGCACGCCCGAGCAACTCTTCAGGCCTGGAGGAACGACTACAACCTCAACCGCCCACATTCCCGGCTCGGTTGGCTGACCCCGACCGAATATGCCGACACCTTGAACCCGAAACGGGATCTGCCGCTCCGCTCGCTCGCG
>NZ_JBTZBT010000004.1:0-371584 GCF_054880955.1 Stappia sp. ICDLI1TA098 | reverse complement strand
AGGCCTGGAGGAACGACTACAACCTCAACCGCCCACATTCCCGGCTCGGTTGGCTGACCCCGACCGAATATGCCGACACCTTGAACCCGAAACGGGATCTGCCGCTCCGCTCGCTCGCGAGCTCCACGTCAGACCCCGTCAATAGCCCCGGCCATATCGGCCAAACCCACCGCCAGATTCTCCGTCAAACTGAATAAAACTTGGGGGCAACGTCAACGTCTATGCTCGATACAATGGCTGAACAGGGCCGCAAGCCCGAGTTCATCATCATGGATAATCTATCCTCCCTTCGACGAGGTGCCGAAGAAAACGACAATTCTGCGTTGGACGAAATCCTTCCTTGGCTCGTTGCCCTGCGTCACAAGGGCTATGCGACGCTTCTGGTTCATCATGCCGGCAAGATGGGCGACCAGCGTGGAGCATCACGCCTCGAGGACCCGTTGGACACAACCATCAAGCTGACACCTTCAAAAGAAGCGAATGGCGATGGCGCTGCGGTGAATATGGAGTTCACCAAGACCCGCAACATCAAGCCGAACCCTGCCTACTTGACTATGAATTTGGTCGAAGGCGAGGACGGTATATTGGAATGGGATTATGGCGAGACGACCAAATTCATGCCGCAGGATCATACGTTGCGCATCGTGTATAAAGGCCCTGCTGGCGATGGTTCGAAGCGCTTCGCAAAACAGAAGGAGTTGGTGGATGCCGTGGGCTTGAAGGCGCCTGCGATCAGCAAGCATCTCTCCGCGCTATGCCATGACGAACTGGTCGACAAAAAGGGCCTCACGGTCACGGAGAAGGGCAAGGACGCCTTCGTGACATATTCCCCGACGCGGACTTCGAATAAGGTCGCCTTGGCGCGCTGGCGTATACTGGCGCGTCAAAAACTTTCCGACTTTTCTAAATATATATGTCGGGAAACTTGGAAACTTTTCGTGGGCAGGCAAAAATGGATGAAAGGAAGAAAACTGAGCCGATGGATAAGCAGGAACAGCAAAGACGGGTGCAGATCGTCGTAGACAATTACGATGGCATTCTGCCGTACTTTGAGGCATTCTATATTCACTCGATTATTTATGCGGCCGCTCAGGCTGAGATGGCGTTTGACGGATACGAGCGAGCCGTCGCTGAGGAGCAACCGCCTGAAATCATCTTCTCGGAAGTTCAAGAAGGACTTGCCCATTCAGCAGCCTTATCGCGGTTCTTTTGGCCCGTAAGGAAAAGAAACACCCTATCTGATGCCCGCGGAACGAACCTCCGGAACGCCTTCGGCTTGGACGTTGCTTCACCGTTAAAAGATAGGGATCTGCGAAATGCATTCGAGCATTTCGATGAGGACTTGGATCGTTTCTTGCTCGCAAACGATACAGGCTATTTCTTTCCTGCACCGATGATTGATGACCACACGCTCGCAGACGAGCAATTGGGTAAAATATTCAAGTTGGTTGACCCTGCGCACCACGTATGCGTTCTTCTTGGAAGAAAATTCGATTTCAAGTCCATTCGGGCCGAAGTGAAGAAGGTGCTTAACCAAGCCCTAGAAATGGATCAAAACGGTTCGAGATTGAGAGACCCGAAAAGTCTGTAGCAAAGTCAGTTCGCGGTTGAACGGCTACGGGGCCAAAATCTTGGTGGTCTACATGCCTACCCGTCTGCGTATGGAAGCATCGCGCATAAAAAAACGACCTCCCCCATCCCCCTGTGGTTGATTGACGCTTGGAGCATCAAGACCGACACGCTGACTAATCGTCACGATGTCGGGCGCATGTTCAGCGCCAATTGCCCAATCCAATCAACACCTCCAATCTCACCCTTACCTGTGGCTGCCCATACTAGGTGACACACGGGTAGCAATGAGCTACTCCCCATCGGCTGTACAGGATCTGGCGTAATTTAAGCTACTCGTTGCACCTGCTGATCGGGTTGGTTGATATCATTTCTCTGCCAATAGGCCAGCATCGGAGGCTTGCCACCGAGGGCTGAATGAGGACGCTGGTGGTTGTAGAAGGTCATCCATTTCCGGATGGCCGCTTTCGTCTCTGATCCGGTCTCCCAGGCATGCAGGTAGACGCACTCGTATTTCAGGGTTCGCCACAGCCGCTCAATGAAGATGTTGTCGAGGAACCGACCTTTCCCATCCATCGATATCCGGACGCCCGATCGGCGGAGCCGATCCGTCCAGGCGAAGGACGTGAACTGGCTTCCCTGATCCGTGTTCATGATCTCGGGCGGGCCGAACTTGTGGATGGCCTCGGTCAACGCTTCGACGCAGAAGTCGGCCTCCAACGTGTTAGAGATCCGCCAGGACAGAACCTTGCGGGTGCGCCAGTCCATGATCGCGACGAGGTAGAGGAACCCACGCCGCATGGGCAGATAGGTGATGTCCGAGCACCAGACCTGGTTCGGGCGATCCACGCGCAGGCCTCTCAGCAGATAGGGATAGGTCTTGTGCCCCTTCGCCGGCCTGCTTGTGTTGGGCTTCTGGTAAATCGGCATCAACCCCACGAGGCGCATCAGCCGGCGTATCCGCTTCTCGTTCACGAAGTGCCCGTCATTGTGCAGGTGCGAGGTCATCTGGCGGACACCGAAGAACGGGGTCTCCAGGAACTGCTCGTCAATCTGCTGCATCAGGCCGAGGTTCTGCTCGGTCTCGCCCTTCGGCTCGTAGTAATAAGATGAGCGCGCGATCGACAGCAGCTTGCACTGCTGCCCAATCGACAGATCCGGGTGGTCCGGCTCGATCATGCCGCGCCTCACTTCCCGCCCCAGGGCTTCAGCTTTCGTTCCAAAAAAGAGTTGGCCACCGCCAGCTCCCCGATCTTGGCGTGGAGCTCTTTCACCTGCTCCTCGTCGATCTCGGGCTTCTTGCGGCCCCCGCGCTCGAACACGTCCGACGCGCCTTCCAGCAGGGCCCGCTTCCATTGATGGATCATCGTTGGATGCACCCCGAACCGGCTCGCCAGCTCGGCCGCCGTCTCTTCACCCTTCAGGGCTTCCAGCGCGACCTTCGCCTTGAACTCAGGCGCGTGCTGCTTGCGTTTCGACATCTCTGATCTCCTTCTCGTCGAAGATCAGCAGACTGCAAATCGTAGCTTACGTCAGTGTCCGAATTTCGGGGGGGGGGGGCAGCTCAGTTTGGGGAGTATCGAATGAACCTTGCGTTCATCAGTTCCAAGGTTTGGAGCTTTTGCAATCTCCTGAAAGATGATGGCGTCGGCTCTGGCGACTACCTTGAGCAGTTGATCCATCTCCCCTTTTCGAAAATGGCGGATGAATATTCGAAGCCGCCCCATTCGCGTTCCACTGGTGTGCCCGAGGAGTACAATTCAGAAAGCCTACGCAGAAAACGCGGCGCGGAACTTGAAGCACATTGCGTGGTATTGTTGTGCGAAGTCGAGACGCAACAGGGCATCTGGGATCAGATATTCACGAAAGCGCAGAAAAAAATACAAGCTCCCGCCAAGCTCCATCGGCTTGTTTCGATTGACGTGGGACCCGTCTTAGGATCGCCCCGGGCAGGAACTTCCGGGGTGTCTGGCTCATGGGGCTGAGGGCGCCGATGAGCCGTTCATGAGCGCAATTGGGAGAACTCGCGCTGATCTGAGGGGAGGGTGCGAGCTGCCGAACGATTGTGTCAGAGGAAATTTTGGTAGCGGAGGAGGGACTCGAACCCCCGACACGCGGATTATGATTCCGCTGCTCTAACCAACTGAGCTACTCCGCCGCCCGGCCGCAGGATTGTCTCCCGCGCGGGATGAGCCGCATATAGTCGGCGGCGCGGCGCGCTGTCAAGAGAGCGATGCGGCGTCGGCTGCATTTCCACACGCGTGAGCGGATGGGCGTCGGTTCTCGCAGGCATGCTATCGCGGCTGTCGGCCTTGCGGGCGCTCACCTGGGCCATTCGCGCCCTTGCGGCAACGTGGGCATTTCCTCTTTTGCCGGATTTGCTTTAGGAGAAGCACAACGCGCGACCGGAGCCTGAACACGGCCCTGAAACTGCGCTGCGTGCCGGCGGACTGCGGCCGGCGATATCAAGGTTTGGCCGGTAACGAGACCGAGCCGCCGGAACGGCCGGGGAGTGACGGGGCGTGAGCGAGACTGCAGACGAGCCTGCCGGGGGCAGGCAGGACAACGGTGCCGGCAGCCTCTTTTCCCTGTTCGGCTTCCTGGTGCGCGACGGCAACCTGCTTCGCTCGCCGGTGCTCGTCTATGCCGTGCTCGCCAGCGTCACCCGCTCGGGCATGATTTTCGCGATCAACGCACTGGCGGCCAGCACGGCCATCGCGGCCGGCAATGTCGCCCTGCTCGCCGTCTCCATCGTGACCACGCTGATCTTCTCGCACTTCGCCCGCGTCGCCAGCTTCCAGCTTGTGGAGACCACGAAGCGCCGCTTGCGGATCCGCCTGAGCCAACAGCTTCTCGACACCAGGGCCGACTTTTTCGCGCGTCACGATCAGGGCAAGATCTATTCGATCGTCACACATGAAGTGAACCAGATCTCGCATGCCTCGGTGAATTTCATCCAGTCCATCGAGGCGATGCTGCTGATCGCCTTCTGCATTCCCTATCTCTTCTATCTGTCCTGGCCGAGCGGGCTGGCGACACTGCTCGCGGTGCTCTTCGGCAGTGCCGGCTACGTGTTGGCGCAAAAGCCGGCGCAGGTAAGCGCAGAGGCCGCGTCGCGCGCCGAGTGGCAGTTCTTCGACCGCATCAACGACGTGCTGCGCGGCTTCAAGGAGCTCAGGCTGCGCAGCCGGCGCAAGGACGACCTGCAGGGCGACATCGCCGATCTGGCAACGCGCGAGCGCGCCCTCAAGATCAAGGCGGAGCGCTTCTTCAGCCTGGGCCAGGTCGCCGCGCAGGGCGTCATGATGGGCCTGCTGTGCATGATCGTCGTCGGCCTGCCGCTGCTGGCTTCGGTCGAGACCGCAACCGTGCTGCAGGTGCTGACCGTCGTGCTGCTGACCTATGGGCCGGTCGAAACGGTGATGGGCAATCTCGCCTCCTTCTCCCGCGCCGTCGTCGCCCGCAGACTGATCGGCGCCCTGGAACGAGAGCTGGAAGCAGACGCCGAGCTTCGCCGTCCCTCCGACAGCAGCGCGCGCGCCAACGCGGGCTTCTCGCGCATCGAGCTCAAGGGCGTGACCACGACGTTGTCGTCCCCCGGCAGCCGCGACGCGGAGCGCTTCATCGTCGGTCCGCTGGATCTCGTGCTCGAACCGGGAGAAGTGGTCTTCGTCTGCGGCGGCAACGGTGCGGGTAAATCGACATTCATCTCGCTTCTGACCGGCCTGCGCGCGCCCGACAGCGGCCAGATCCTGCTCGACGGTGTCGCGGTGACGCCGGAGACGCTCGACCGTTATCGCGGCCTCTTCAGCGCGGTCTTCAGCGAGTTCCACCTGTTCCCCCGCCTCTATGGCCTCGACGAGGATGAGCGCGAGCGCGTGTCACCGAATCTTGCGCGCCTCGATCTTGGCCACCGGGTACGGGTGGAGGACGGCGCCTTCTCGACGCTGGCGCTTTCCAGCGGGCAGAAACGCAGGCTCGCCCTTTCCATCACCATGGCCGAGCGCCGGCCGATCATCGTCCTCGACGAATTCGCCGCCGATCAGGACCCCGCTCACCGGGCGCTCTACTATGATGTGCTGGTGCCGCAGATGGCCCGCGATGGGCATCTCGTCATCGCCGTCACTCACGACGAACACTGTTTCGACAAATGCGACCGGCTGATCCGAATGGAACAGGGCCGCATCGTTTCCGACATCCGCATGAACGGCGGCGCGCGCGCCTCCGGCTGACCGCCGTGCCGCGCCAACGCCATTTCCTCGTCACCGAACTGCCGTTTGCCGTCGCTCCTAAACTCCATTAGGAAACGCAAACGACCCCGCGCCAGCTTTTTGGAGGCTCTCCCAGATGGCCGATCTCTATGTCGACGGCGGACACCCGATCTCGGGCACCGTTGTCCCTTCCGGCAACAAGAATGCCGTGCTTCCGATGCTGTGCGCAACGCTGCTGACCGACGAACCGGTGACGCTCGAGAACGTTCCCGAGATCAGCGATGTCGCCAAGATCCTCGCCTATTTCGAGAGCATGGGCTCGACCGTGGCGCGTGCCGACGACGGTGCAACCTTGACGATCCGGCATGATTTCGAGGCTTTCCGCACCGGCCAGGCAGAGCTCCCGCTGGGCATCCGTTCGGCCGTTCTGCTGCTTGCCCCCGTCGTCGTGCGAACCGGAAAGCTGACCTTCGACACCGACGCCAAGGGCTGCGCTCTCGGCCTGCGCGAGATCGATCCGCATCTGGAGATCCTGCAGCAGTTCGGATGCAGCTTCGTCGCCACCCAGCCCTATGACATCCGCCGCGAGGGCGCGTTGACGGGACAGGAGATCTGGGCCGACTACGCCTCCGTCACCGCGACCGAGACCTTCGCGATGATCGCGGCGACGGCTGAAGGGTCCTCCGTGCTGATGAACGCGGCCTCCGAGCCGCATGTTCAGGCGCTTTGCGCCATGTTGCGCGACATGGGCGCCAAGATCGACGGCCTGGGCACCTCGCGGCTTCGCATCACCGGCGTCGAACGGCTGTCGGGCACCCGCGTCCGGGTGCCTGATGATCATCACGAGGTGGCCACCTTCCTTGCCATCGGCGGCGTCACCGGCGGACGCCTGACGGTAAAGACAGACATCACCCCCCACATGACGCTGATCCTGCGCCAGTTCGAAAAGCTCGGACTGACGTTTGAGGTCGAGGATGACGCCATCACCGTCACCGGCTGGACCCGCGAGATCTCAAGACCCTACACCCGCGAGATGCTGCCCAAGATCGAGGCCGCGCCCTGGCCGTATTTCCCGGCCGACCTGCTGCCGCAGGCGATTGGCGTTGCCGTCGGTTGCCACAGCGAGATCATGTTCTGGAACAAGATCTACGAGGGCGCGCTCGGCTGGAGTTCCGAGCTCGCCAAGTTCGGCGCGCGGGTAAACCTCTCGGATCCCCACAGGCTGATCGTCTTCGGCGGCAATTCGCTGCGCCCGGCCATCGTCGAGGCCCCCTACATCATCCGTGTCGTGCTGGGCCTCTTCCTGGCCGCGATCCAGGTCGACGGCCAGTCGATCATCCGCAATGCCGATCCGATCCGCCGCGCCCATCCGCGGTTCGTGGAAAAGCTCACGGAGCTTGGCGCCAAGGTCCGCTGGTCATAGGACGCATCGGCGCCGAACGGCGCCGGCAACGCAACTGGCAATGACGGAGACAGACCGAAAGACGTCGCACCCGCGACGCTGACAGGCAGCCGGGCTTGACGGCAGACTCTGCCCGGACGCCGCCGCGCGAAAAAAGGCGGGACTGCCAACGACCGTGGAAGGGCAAGCCCATGAAGCTGCAATCGCTCGAGACCTTCATCGTTGGCAACCCGCCCCCGGGCTTCGGCGGACGCTATTTCGTCTTCGTCAAGCTGGTCACGGATTGCGGCATCGTCGGCTACGGCGAAATCTACGGCGCGGCTTTCGGACCGAAGGTCATCGTGGCGATGGCGCACGATGTCTTCGCGCGCTATCTCGATGGCACGGACCCCTTCGCCACGGAGACCTTCTTCCGCCGCGCCCATGGCTCCGGCTTCTCCCAACGCCCCGACCCATCGATGATGGGCGTCGCCAGCGGCCTCGAGATGGCCATGTGGGACATTGTCGGCAAAGCGGTCGAGCGCCCGGTCCACGCTCTTCTCGGCGGCAAGGTACACGAACGGCTGCGCAGCTACACCTATCTCTACCCGGAGGAACACGAGGACCCGGTCGCTTTTTACGGCGACCCGGACCGCGCCGCCGAACGGGCCGCCGCCTATGTCGCGGAAGGTTTCACGGCGGTGAAGTTCGATCCCGCTGGTCCCTACTCCGTCCACGGCGGGCATCTGCCCGATCTCGAGACACTCGACCGCTCAGAAGCCTTCTGCCGGCAGGTCCGCGAGGCGGTCGGGTCACGGGCGGACCTGCTTTTCGGGACTCATGGACAGTTCTCCGCCGAGGGCGCCCTGCGCCTCGCCCGCAGGCTCGAGCGCTTCGATCCGCTCTGGTTTGAGGAGCCCGTCCCGCCCGAAATGCCCGAGGAAATGGCAAAAGTCGCGCGCGGCACCTCGATCCCCGTCGCCACCGGAGAGCGGCTTTGCACCAAGTGGGAGTTCGCACGGGTTCTGAAAACCGGGGCCGCCGGCATCCTGCAGATGAACCTCGGGCGCGTCGGCGGCATACTGGAAGCGAAGAAGATCGCCGGCATGGCGGAGGCCTGGCATGCCCAGATCGCCCCTCACCTCTATTGCGGCCCCATCGTCGCCGCCGCAAACATCCAGATCGCCGCCTGCTCGCCGAACTTCCTGATCCTGGAATCGATCCGAAGGTTCGAGGGCTTCCATGCCCGGATCCTGAAGCGCCCGCTTGTCTGGGAGGATGGCTATGTCACCGTTCCGAAGGCGCCGGGGCTTGGCGTCGAACTCGACGAGGCTGTCGCCCTGGCACACCCTTACGAGGGAGACGAGTTGCATCTGGAGATGACGCAGACACCCGTCGACCCCACCCGCGATGCGCGCTTTGCCCCGGCCGGATCCACGATCAGTCGTTAAGGTCCCGGTCGAGCCGGGCTCCGACCGACAGCACCCTTGCATCCGTCCCCTTCGCGCCGCCGATCATCAGGGCACCCGGCCGTTGCGCTCCACTGGGCGTCGGCATGGACATGGCGCAGGCGTCGGCGAGATTGAGCAGTGAGGTGTTGCGCAGCATGGCGGCGTTGACGCGGTCGAAGTCGATCTCCGCCTCGGCGATCGTCGGTGGCAGGATCTGAAGCGTCGGCGCCAGCAGCGCGTCGAATCCCGCGAGCAGCTCGTTCGCCCGGGAGGCGACCTCACGCCGCGAGGCATAGGCCTTGTCGACGTCCTCGTCGCTCAGCGACTCCCGGAAACGGATGCGCGCCAACACCCTGGGATCACCTATCGACGATAGGCGATCAAGATCGCCGGAATAGAACTCATAAGCTTCGGCCGAGACAAGAATGCGGTTGAGGCCAATGGCATCCTGCAAAAACGAAAAGTCGACCGGGACAAGGTCGTGGCCGGCGGCGGCAATCCGCTCCAGAACGAGGTCGAAGTTGCCTTGCGCCCAGTCGTCCAGATCGGTCGTGAAGGCGCCCCGGGGAACAGCGAACCGCAGCTTTCCGCCGGTTGCCTCGACGCCGGCGGCATCACCGCCGCTCATGACCTGATAGGCAGCGAGCATCGTCGCGAAGTCTCGCGCGAGCGGACCGCAGGAATCGAAGGACGGCGCCAGCGGGTGCACCCCTGCAAGCGGAACCTTTTCCTGGCTCGGCTTGTGTCCGTAGAGCCCGTTGACCGCGGCCGGAATACGCACCGAACCGCCCGTGTCTGTGCCCAGCGCCACATCGCAAAGCCCGAGGCCGACCGCCACGGCGCCGCCAGAGGTAGATCCTCCCGGAATGCCCTCGGGATCGAAGACGTTGCCCGGCGTTCCGTAGTGCGGGTTGAGGCCGACACCGGAATAAGCGAACTCGCTGAGCACGGTGCGGCCGAACGGCACGCCTCCAGCCTCCTTGATCCGCGCGATGACCGGACAATCGGCATGTGCGGGCTCACGGTCGCGCAGCAGCTTCGATGCCGCCGTCGTCCGCTCTCCCGCCTCGTCATAGAGATCCTTCACGCAGACGAGCAGCCCTGCGAGGGGAAGCGGTCGTCTGGCGGCGGCGATCCGCGCCTCGGCGGCTTCCGCATCCGCAAGGACGCGCTGCGGCGAAAAGGAGACAAAGAGCTGGTTGGCGGCATCTCCCAGACACGCCACCCGGTCAATCGCCGCTCTCGCTTTCTCGACCACATCTCCCATTCCGCTCTTCCTCTCGTTGCCGGCATCGAGCCGCCCTGCCCCCGTTTTCCGCCAATCCGGAGCCACGCGGGAGAGGCATCCTCTGGGATCGCGACCGACAGTTCAAGCACCCTGCCCGCACGTCATCAGTCGCTGTGAGAAATAATTGATTTGAAAGAAGAATTACACGCACCCCAATCCAACACAAACTTGACACGATCTGCATTTAGCAAATCAGGAGTTGCATAAATTGAATAGACACCAATACTGAACATCACCGACACGGGAGGTTTGGCGCATGACCATGACCGCATCTCTTTCGACCGGCCAGGCTGACAATTTGCTCTCCCCGGCGCTATCTCGGATCAGGCGCATCCGCACCCTCGGGCCTGCCGGCACCAACTGCGAGGCCGCCGCCCGCCACTATGCCGGGTTGCGCGGCCTCGATATCGAGGTGGATCTTCATCAGACACTGGAGGAGGCCATCGCGCTTGTGGCTGACGAACCGGATGCCGCCCTCCTCGGCTGCGTCGTCTATCCGGACCTGCACAAGCTCGTCTTCCCGTTCCTCGGGCGGATGGTGCTTGCCGACCTCTTCCTGTTCGACACGTTCAACATGGTGCTCGCGGCCCGCAATTCCGGCGACAGGATACACCGCGTTGCCAGCCACCCGGCGCCAAGCTCGCTGGTGCCACCTGGTTGCGACATCCACCTGGCCAACAGCAACTCGGAGGCCGCCAGCCTCTGCCGTTCGGGTGAGATGGACGGCTGCATCACCACGCTCGCAGCCGCGCGCCGGGAGGGGTTGTCGGTCGTCGCCGACCACGGCGCGGTGCCCATGGGCTTCACAATCCATGTTCCGACAACCGATCCTGGCGCCGGACTGCCGCATGTCCATTCCCCCGAGCACGAAGAGGCAGGAAGCACCCATGCCCGATCCGGCACGCACTGAAGACGGTCCCGCGGTTCTCGCAAACTGCCCCGATCTGGTTCAGCATCTCGTTCCCGTGGTGGAAGAGCTTGCCGATCTCCAGGATGAAGACGGTTCCGTTCCCGCCGCCGCCCACGCACGGGCGGGGCGGCTTGTACGCCGTCTCGCGGCGGACGCGCCGACCGTCGCCGAGGCCTGCGGGCAGACAGCCTACGCCGACGCCCTGTTCCAGGACCTGTTGTCCTGGGCCAATGGCGACCTGTCGGCGGCACCCGATTTTGCCTGTTCCCGCGATGCCATCGTGCCGCCTCCCGGCGGCACGCCGTTTTTCTTTCTCGGCCCCCTGCGCCTTGCCAACGGCGCGCGCACGGGCTTCAGGTTCGAGACCTTCCTCTCCTTGCGCGAGGAACCGTCCGATCCCGCCTATCTGGAGCTCTACCGGCGCTTTCCGCATCCCGCCAACATCTGCCAGTCCTCGCATCTGCTGGCCGGGAGCCGCGGCCTGACCCGGGGCAACAACATCGTCTTTTTCCCGGAGAACATCCGCGCATCGACGCAGATCGAGCGCCAGCGCTACGCCATCTTCTTCTTCAACAAGTTTCACCGCATCTTCAACGAGGTGACCTGGCCGGCGGCCACCGCCGCCACCCGCGGCCTCGACGTGGCGAACCCGACCCGGACAGACCCGCGCGCCTGTTACAAGGCGCGCTGCGTCTGGGGCTATCTGCACGACTATTTTCATCACCAGGGCGCCCGTCCCTTCGACACGCAGGTCGCGATCAAGACACGCTGGTTCACCGGCCTGCTGGAAGAGATCAAGGTCGATCTCCAGTCCTATCTCGCCTGCGTCCAAGGCGACATCGTCGACGGAACCGCCGTGGCGGAGTTCATCCTGCTCGACAGAGCCTTCCGCTACCCGCTGGAGCCCGACTGGTACCGCAACTTCGACAGCGGCACCGGCTTGATCCTGCTCTCGGTCCTGCACCAGGAGAAGGCGGTGACCATCGAACCCGATGGCCGGATCGCCTTGCGCACCGATGAGGTCGCCGTGGCGGCGGAGCGTTTCATCGCCCGGGTGGAAGCGCTCGAACAGCTCGATGACGCGGCCTATGTCGCCGGCGCGCGTGATCTCGTGCGACACCATCTGCCGCAAACCGACCGCCCGGGCGCGCGCTTCGACCGGCCTGCGGAACTTGTCGGCACGGTCCTCGCCGGCCTTGCTTCCGACACGCCACGCGGCTTCTCACGTGCTGACCTCACGGCGAGCCTCGCTCACCTCACGAGGTGATGAAAAATCATCATCGCTCGGACCCGGACCGTGCTCATTCGGACTTGCAAGCTCGTGTGGGTTGGTGCCTGCTGTCTTGCTGGATCCAACAGAGGTTGCACTTTGCAAGACCTTCGGACGCGACAGAAGGTCCGTTCTCGCATCAGGCTGATGACCAAGAAGGCACCTCCGCGCCCGAGGACCCGCGAACCGAAACGTGCCGCGCGAAACCCGCGGATCATGGGAGAGGACACTTGGCAGTCATGACGCCGGAGCAGCTATTCGCCTTCGCAAATTTCGCCTTCGTCTCCTCCGTCACGCCAGGACCGAACAATGTGTTGCTGACGGCGGTCGGCGGTTCGGTCGGCATCCGCAAGGGCATGCCGGTGCTGTGGGGCATCGTCTTCGGCTTCGCCACCATGCTCTTTCTGCTCGGGCTTGGTGTCGGCAAGACGCTGTTCTCCATTCCCTACGTGATGCAGGGCATGCAGGTCGCCGGCTTCGCCGTGCTTCTCTGGCTTTCCTGGAAAATCGCGACAGCACCGGTCGGCACGCCGGAAAAACCCGCCGGAACGCCTGATCACGGTGGTCGCGGCAGCTTTGTCGGCGCGGCTCTGTTTCAGTGGATGAACCCGAAGGCCTGGCTGATCGCGGCCGTCGCCATCTCGGTCTACATGAATACGGAAACGCCGGTTCTCACCCAGGCAGCAACCTTTTCAGGTGTCTTCATTGGCGCCGCGATCCTGGGTTGCCTGCCCTGGCTCGCCTTCGGCGCCATCGTCGGCCGCTACCTGCGCGACCCCAGGATCGCACGCTCCTTCAACATCGTCATGGCGCTGCTGCTCATCGGCTCTATGGTTCTCGTCATCCTCGAATGAGAGGACCCGGGCGGCAAAACCACCCGGGCCAGCTCTTCCGACTTCGGCGCTCTGGGCTCACAACCCCTTGCGCATCACCATGGCCATGCGTCGGGCAAAGGATGCGGCATCAACCGGCAGTTCGCCGTCGAGGATCGCGGCCTGGTCGAGGAGAAGCCACGCATAGTCCTCAAGCTCTGCCTTGTCGCCAGCGGCCGAAAGGCGCGCAGAAAGCCCAACCAGCAGCGCGTGCCCCGGATTGAACTCGAGCACCGGCGCGAACATGCCAGGCAGCGCACCTTGCTGACGTGACATCAGCTTCTCCAACTGACGGTCTGGCCCGCCTTCCGGCGCGACGAGACAGACAGGGCTTTCCGACAGGCGCGAGGATGCACGCACATCCGAAACCTTGTCGCCGAGTGTCTCCTTAAGGAAGGCCGTCACCAGGCCGATATCGGCCTTTTGCGTTGTCTTGTCGTCCGCGTCGCCGTCGCCCGCGTCCTTCCGCTCTTCGGCAAGCGGCATGGCATCGAGCGCCGCGGAACCCTGTGTCACCGACTGGAAGGGCTTGCCCTCGAAGCCTTCGGCGGTCTGCACCCAGAAGGCGTCTACCGGATCATCGAGATAGAGAACCTCGACGCCACGGGCACGGAAGCCCTCAAGCTGCGGACTGGAGGCGATCGCCTCGCGGCTCGATCCGGTGGCGTAGAAGATCTGGGTCTGGTTCTCCTTCATCGCCGCGACGTAGTCCGCGAGCGACCGCCACTCGTCCCCACCGGTGCTGGAGCGGAAGCGGGCCAGACCCATCAGCTTCTCGCGGCGCTCGAAGTCCTCATAGAGCCCTTCCTTGAGCACCGCCCCGAAGTTTTCCCAGACCGTGAGGTAAGCCTCCCTGTCGTTGTCAGCGAGCTTCTGCAACTCGCTGACGATACGGTTGGTCACCCCCTTGCGGATCGCATCCAGAACCGGATTGTGCTGCAGCATCTCGCGCGAGAGGTTGAGCGGCAGATCGGCGGAATCGATCACCCCGCGGACGAACCTCAGCCAAGCCGGCAGAAGATCGACGTCATCGGCGATGAACACCCGGCGCACGTAGAGCTTCACCCGCCCCTTGCGGTCGGGATTGAACAGGTCGAAAGGCTTCATCGACGGCAGGAACAGAAGCACGGAATACTCGTGCCGCCCCTCCGCGCGATAGTGCAGCGTCAGCGCCGGATCGTCGTACTGGCCCGAAACATGGCCATAGAATTCCTTGTATTCCTCCTCGCCGATCTCCGACTTCGGGCGCGCCCACAGCGCGTTGCCATCGGCGAGACGCCGCGGCTCGGCCTCCTCACCAACCACGGACAGCGTGATCGGAACGGGCACATGCGCGGAATAGGCGCGCACGATCCGCTCGATGGTCTCGGGCCGGGCGTAGTCGCCGGCATCCTCCTTGAGCGTCAGGATCACGCGCGAACCGCGCGCAGGAACCTGCGGATCGTCGGCGGCAACCGGCTCCACCGTGAAGGTGCCAAGCCCGTCGGACGTCCAGCGCCAGATCTCGTCGCTGCCGGCGGCGCGGCTGACCACATCGACGCGATCCGCGACCATGAAGGCGGAGTAGAAGCCGACGCCGAACTGGCCGATCAGGGCGGAGCCGTCGCGCGCCTCCCCGAGCTTGTCCATGAAGGCGCGGGTGCCGGAACGGGCGATGGTGCCGAGATTGGAGACCAGCTCATCGCGCGTCATGCCGCTGCCGTTGTCGGCAACGACGAGGCGTCCGGCCTCCTTGTCGATCTCGAGCCGGATCTCGAAGTCCGGATCGTCGCGCACCAGTTCCGGCGCGGTCACCGCCGCGTGGCGCAGCCGCTCGCAGGCATCGGCCGCGTTGGAAACCAGCTCTCGCAGGAAGATGTCCTTGTTGGAATAGACGGAATGCACCATCAGGTGCAGCAGTCGGGAAACCTCTGCCTGGAAGGTGTGGTTCTCCGGCGTGGATGTCTCTGCCGCATGCGTCGTCTCGCGCGTCATCGCTTTCCTCTGCCCTTGCAATGTCTTCGTGATTTTGGCGGGGCGCCTGCCCCGAGCCGCTCAGATATCGGCGAGCCGCCGGCTTGTTTCAAGCGGCAAGAGCACAATCCCGGGCGGCAACGTCCTCACCATACGCCTTCTTCCCGTGCCACCGCCTTGAGCAGGCTCGGCCGGTCGGTGACAATGCCGTTGACGCCGAGGCGGATCAGCCGCCGCATCTCCTCGGCCTCGTCAATCGTCCACACATGCACGGCAATTCCGTTCTGGTTGGCGTGACGCACGAAGCCGCGCGTGGCCAGCGTCACGCCGTATTGCGAGATCGGGATCTGTGCGCATTCGACGCCGGGAGCGGCGAGCGGAAGCCGCCAGGAACCGAAGCGCAGCGCGGCGACCGAGCGTGGCCCCGAACTGAGACAGAGCCCCGGGCCCAGCGCCGCCCGCGCAGCCGCGAGACGGCGATCCGAGAAGGAGGCAATGCAGATCCGCTCCAGGCAGCCCATGCGCCGGATCAGCTCGATGGTCGGCTCCAGTGCCTGGTCGGTCTTGATGTCGATGTTGAAACGCATGCCGGGATGGCTCTCAAGCGCTTCGGCCAACGGCAGCAGCGGCTCTCCCCCCTCCATCAGGACACCCCGCAGATCCGCCATGGACTGCTCCGAAACGACGCCTCGCCCATCCGTCGTACGTTCGAGCCGGTCGTCGTGAAAGACAACCACCTCGTTGTCGCGGCTCGCCTGCACGTCGATCTCGATGAAACGGTATCCGAGGTCGGCGACCGCCGCGAAAGCCTTGCGGCTGTTTTCCGGGTTTTCCAGCCCCCCGCCACGATGCGCGAGCGCGGCAAAGCCGGTATCAGCCAGGTAGGGATGCGAGAAAGAAGACGCCATTGCTCAGCTCCATCGACCGTCCGCGTCGAGATGGACGCGTCGCCCTTCGCGCGCCGCGGCATGCGCGGCCTCGATGAGGCCAATCGTACGCCCGGCCGAACGCATCGTCACGGGAACCTCACCAGTCCCCTCGATCGCCTGTCGCATCCGCTCGTAGAAGGTGAGCCAGCGCCCGGTCTCGGGCACCACACGCGAGACGGAGCCGTCCGGCGCGACGATCTCGCCCCACTGCCCTTCCGGCTCTTCGCCGAAGCCCGCCGCAAGCGGGTGCAGTCCCGCACGCAACTGGTCCTCCTGGCAATCGAGCCCGGCCTTGCGGAAGAGGCCGTTGCGTCCTTCGAGCCGGAAGCGGTCGCGTGGGGCGGTGCTGATCAGCGAGACGCCAAGCGTGATCCGCCGCTGCCCCTGCCCCATCAGGATCTCGAAGCCGTCGTCCGTCTCGCCGCCCGGCCGCTGCGCGAAGACATCGGCCTGCACCCAGTCGGGCATGCCCACAAGCATCAGAACCTGGTCGATCATATGCGAGCCAAGATCGTAGAGATTGCCCGACGCCGGCGCAGCGCGGTCGCGCCAGCGACCCGTCGCCTCGGGACGATAGCGATCCCAGTTCATGCGCAGCGCCACGATCTCCCCGAGCACGCCGTCGCCAAGCACCCGGCTTGCAGTGAGGAAATCGCTGTCGAAGCGGCGATTGTGATGGACGCCAAGCTTCAGCCCGCGGTCATCTGCGAGATCGGCAAGTCCTTCGGCCTCGACCCGCGTCGGTGTCGCCGGCTTGTCGACCACAACGTGCCGGCCCGCCTCGAGCGCGGCTCGAACCTGGTCGACGTGACAGGCGTTCGGCGTGACGATAACGACCAGGTCGAGATCCGCAACCGCCAGCAACGCATCGAAGTCGGCAACCACCCTTGCGTCGGGAAAGACGGCCGCAATCTCCGCCTTGCGCGAAGAAGCGATGGCGGCTACCTCCATGCCAGCCGCCGCGACGAACGGGGCGTGAAAAAATCGCCCGGCGGCGCCGAAGCCTGCAAACCCGACCCGCAAACGCATCCGCCTCTCCCTCGCCGTTTCCAGATTGCGAGGCGATCTTCGACAATCGGCAGAGGCGACGCAAGCTGGCTTCCCGGCGCCTTCCAGCCACCGGCATTGACGCCGGCGGGACAATCGGATGGAATCCGCGCCGGCGAGGCGTGCCAAAGCAGAGAGCAAACTCATGCGGGCGAGACAGACGCAAAACGAACCCGTGTTCCTTCGGCGCGCGGGAACGTTCCTTTCCATCCTTCTCGTGGGCCTCGCGGCGCTGCTTCCGGCGGACATGGCCCGCGCTGCGGAGCGCCTCGCCCTGGTGATCGGCAACGCGGACTACGCCGGGGACACGCTGACACCGCTCAAGAACCCGGCGAACGACGCCGCCCTGATCGCCGACACCCTGAAAAAGGCAGGCTTTTCCGTCGACCTCGTGCTCGACGCCGACCTGCGCGGCATGAAACTCGCCGTCCGCGATTTCACCGACAAGCTTGGCAAGGCCGGCGACGGCGCTCTGGCCGCCGTCTATTATTCCGGCCACGGCTTCCAGGCGGGCGGACGCAACTACCTCGCGCCCCTCGGCGCGGACCTGCGCGACGAGGTCGATGCGGAGTTCGAGGCGCTTTCCGTCGACTGGCTGCTGTCCAGCGTCGAGGCCGCCCACAAGGGCGCCAACATCGTCATTCTCGACGCCTGCCGCAACACCGCCCTGACGCGCTCCATCGGCACCGGCAGCGGCCTCGCCCTGCTCCAGTCGACGCCGCGCGGCAGCTTCATCTCCTTTGCCACCGCGCCCGGAAGCACGGCCTCCGACGGCACCGGCCTCAACAGCCCCTATACCGCGGCCATCGCCGCCGAGATGCTCACTCCGGGCGCCAGCGTGGAAAGCGTCTTCAAGGCGGTGCGCCGGCGCGTGGTCTCCCAGACGGATGGTGAGCAGGTGCCCTGGGATCATTCCTCTCTCACCGCCGATATCGTTTTCCTGCCGGACGAGGCGGCGCCCATCGCCCGGGAAACACCCTCCGTTTCCGGCCAGGTCGCAGCCACGGACATGCAACTCGAGCTGCGGATGTGGAACGACGTCAAGGACAGCGGGTCCGCGCAAGAGCTGCAAGCCTATCTCGACCGCTTCCCGGCAGGTGCTTTCGCTCCACTCGCAAAGGCACGGCTGGACACCGCCACGACAGGAACGGAAGGTGTGGAGAAGCTCTTCGCCGAACTCGCCAGCCGCTCCCTGATCGTCGAGACACCGCGCCAGCCGCATGAGTTCTACTCCAACGCCCGGCTGCACGAATTGCGCGGCGACTATCCCAAGGCCCGGCAGGACTACCTGAAGTATTTCGCCTTCGGCATGCCGCAGGTCGATCCGCACCTGCGGTTCCAGGCTGTTCTGAAGATTCAGGAGGGGCGGGCCGGCGCCCGCGAGATCTACCGCTCCCTGTCGCAGGGACGAAGCGACCCGACCACACTCTTCGCCGAGATCCTTCTGGAGGAGCGTGAAGAGCGCCTGCGTCGCCTTGCTGCCTTTATCGATGCAAACCCGGATTTCACCCCGGCGTTCTATGCGCTCAGCCAGGACTATTCGCGCGCACGGCTCGGGCAGCAGTCCATGCCTGACAAGGCGCGCGAGCGCGAGTTGCTCACCCGCTTCATGGAAGGGGTCGAGGATGGCCGGTTTCTGCGTTACTACCTCGACCAGCAGCTTGCGGCCGAGCAGATCGAGGACGCGAAATCGAGGCTCGCAGCGCTTTCGGGCCTCAATCAGACCGCGGTTGCCCAGCCTGTGCGGCTCAATGCCATGCGCTCCAACCAGGGCTGGATGCTGACGCTCGCCATCGCCGACCGGACGCAGGAGATCTTCGTCGGGTTGCCCGGCCAGGACATGCGCTCGACCGGTTTTGTCAGCGGCGCCGTCGACCCCTCGACCGGCCAGCCCATGCCCTATCCCGCCTTCGAGCTGCCCGCGAACGCCGGCGACACGACCGTCCGGGTCAGCTACCGCGATGTCCACGGCGAGACCCAAGGCCCGTTCGAGGTGCGTTTCACGCCTGCCACCGCGCTTGTCGCCGGGCAGAAGGAGATCCTCGAGCGCCTGTCCTCCGCCTGGCTCAGCTTTCGCGACTGGGACGGCCGCAGGCTGGCTTATTTCACTCATCTGATCAGCTACCGTTGCGCCATCGCCGAGGTTCGCTACGCGCTCGACGGCGATACGCCCGACCGCACCTTCGAACTTGGTCCCTGCAATGAGGCGGACCCGCACGCGATCCCGCAAAGCGGTCCGGGCTCGGAGGTCTATGAGGCCATTCCCAAGGCGACAAACCATGTGACCGTCCAACTCCTCTATCGGGACGGCACCCGATCCGAGGTCAAGCGGTTCGACGTGCCGAAGTGAGCACCGCCACGGCGCCCCGCCTGCGCTGGCGGGCCAGCTTTCTGGTCGCGTTCGCCGCCTGCCTGATCGGCCTGGCCGCCGCCGTCCGTCTCGAACCACTCGTCGGCGATCTCGCGCTTGCCGCCGCACCGCGCCCCTCGCCCGCAATCGCCGGGGACATCGTCGTGGTTGCGATCACCGAGGATACGCTTGCGGGCTTTCCCTATCGCTCGCCGATCGACCGGGCGTTCCTCGCTGGCCTTGTCAGCCATCTCGATGCAGCCGGCGCGCGCGCCGTGGGGATCGACATTCTCGTTGACCAGCCCAGCGATCCGGCAAAAGACCGGGCCTTCTTCGACGCCATCGACGGAGCAGGCATTCCAGTCGTCCTCGCACTCGCGACCCGCAAGGACGGCCTGACGGAACGCCAGTACGGCTTTGTCCGCGAGCATGTCCTCGTGCGTCGCCATGGGCTGATCGCGCTCGACCGCGACGAGATCGACGGCGTCGTGCGCCACCTGCCGCAATCCCGCCTTGAGGACGGTACCCGGCTTGCGACGTTGACCGAGGCGCTCCTGCCTGATCCCCAGCCAGCGTCCCTGGCCTCCTCCAGCGCAGAAGTGCGCCCGGGCCGCATTCTTTACAGCCGGCCCGTGGACGCCGGCCTGCCCACGCCCTTTGCCCTCTATCCGGCACAGCATGTCGCGCTGCTGCCCGACGACTGGTTTTCCGGCAAGACCGTCCTGATCGGCACCGACCTGCCGACCATCGACCGCCACCCGACGCCGATGGTCGCGGGCCTCGGCAGCGCCGCCGGCACGATCCCCGGCGTTGTCATCCATGCCCACGTGCTCGCCCAGCGCCTTGCCGGCCTCTCGCTGCCCGTCGCAGAACCCGCAATGCGTGTCGCTGCCACCCTTGCCGCCGCGCTCCTTGCCGCCATGGCCTTCCGCCTTCGCCTGCCACCAGCCCGCCTTGCCGGGGCACTTGGTCTCGGCATCCTCGCCTATCTCGGCCTGTGCCTCTGGTCGATTGCCGCCGGCAAGCTGCTGCCCCCGCTGATCGCGCCGCCGGTTGCCGCCCTTGCCGCCGCCGGCCTTGCATCCCTTCAACGCTGGCAGGCGGAACGCGCGCAACGCAGTTTTCTCCGGCTTGCCTTCTCCCGCTATGTCAGCCCTGCGGTGGTCGAGCGGATCGCCAGCGGCCGGCTGGCTCTGGCGCTCGGGGGGGAGAAGCGGTGCGTTACCTACGTCTTCACGGATCTCGAGGGCTTCACCACGCTGTCCGAAACGCTGGAACCCTCCGCTCTCGCCGATATCCTCAATCCCTATCTCGACGAGATGTGCCAACTGATGACCGCGCACGGGGCGACCATCGACAAGATCATCGGTGATGCGGTCGTCGGCTTCTTCGGCGCCCCCGACGACGATCCGCACCAGGCGCGCCATGCGGTGGATCTTGCCTGCGCTCTCGATGCTTTCGCCGAAGAATACCGGTCTCGGCTGCGCGAAAAGGGCATCCGCCTCGGTATCACCCGCATCGGGCTTCACAAGGGACCGGCCGTCGTCGGCAACTTCGGCGGCAGCCGCTTCTTCGACTACACCGGCATCGGCGATACGGTGAACACGGCCGCCCGTCTCGAGGGCGCCAACCGCTTCCTCGGCACCCGCATCCTGCTCAGCGACGCGGTCGCCCGGGACTGCCCGGATAGCGCCCTGCGCCCGGTGGCAAGCCTTGTCCTGAAGGGGCGGGCCGCGCCGCTCGCCGTCTTCACTCCCCATGCCGTGGACGGTCCGGACAGCACCACCCTGAGCGACGCCTGGGCGAGCACCTACGATATTCTCGAACGACATGACCAAGGCGCCGAACAAGCGCTCACACGCTTCCTGGACTTGACCCCGGGCGACCCCGTCGCCACCTTGCATCTGTCGCGGTTGCAGGCGGGGGAGACAGGCGCGACGCTCGTGCTGGCGGGGAAGTGATCCCGGCTTGTCGGCACGACCTCCTGCAAAAGGACACCGCATGCGATATTCCGCGCCCCTGCTTGCCTGTCTCGCCGCGCTCTGCGCCGGACTTGTCACGCCCAGCGCCGAGGCAGCGCCGGCCTATGTCGTCATCGCCGCGACCGCCGCACCGGAAGAGTTCGCCCCCGGCCGGGAAATCGAGACAGGAGATCCGGTCGACCTTCCGGCGGGCGCACGGCTGACGCTGATCGGCAAGAGCGGCCTTGTCTTCAACATCGAAGGCGCCAGGCATGGTCCGGTCGCGCCAGCCAGCACCGCGGCAAACGGCAGCGACAGCAGCTCCGACTGGACCCTGCTCAAGCGGCTTGTCGGGTCGACGCAGGCGCGCTCCACCGTTCTGGGCGCGGCCCGGGCAGGCGCCGGCGACATTCCCGCCCCCGCGGACCCCTGGCACATGACCACCGACAGTTCCGGACCACGCTGCACGCCTGCCGGGCAGTTCATCCTGTGGCGTCGCGATGCCTCGCAAACCCAGGACGTGAGCCTGCGCAACGCCGGCGCCCGCCAGACCGGGCTCGTCTGGCCGGCGGGCGAGCATATGCTTCCCGCCGGCTCCGCTTTCTCCCGGGAGGACGGGCGCGTCGCCATTTCGGTGGGCAAGGACATGCGCGAATTCGAGGTGTCAGTGATGCCGGAAGCCATCGCGGCACAGGGGCCCGGCGCCGTTCTCGGCTGGCTTGTCGGGCGCGACTGCCGCCGCCAGGCGCTGGCGCTGATCGCGCGTCTGCACACGGGCGGCAGCCCGGAATAACGCCCCTCAGGCGATCGCGAGCCGCGACCGCCCGCTCTTCATGATGATGAGGGAAATCATCGCGATATTGAGCAGGTTCCAGGCGATGCCATTCAGGAAGGCCGCCTGATAGGATGACGTCAGATCGTAGATCCAGCCCGACATCCAGCCGCCGAGCGCCATGCCGACGATGGTGGCAGTGATCACAGCGCCCACCCGCCGGCCGGCCTCGCGCGCCGGCAGGTACTCGCGAACCACGATGGCATAGCTCGACACGATGCCCCCCTGCGACAGGCCGAAGATCAGAGACACCACGTAGAGCGAGGCGAGCCCGTCGTAGGGCAGGTAGAGCAGCAGCGCCAGACATTGCAGGACCGCGCCGAGAAGCAGCGTGTAGATGCCGCCGATCCGGTCGGCGAGCATGCCGGAGAGGATGCGGCTGGCGATGCCGCCAAAGAGCATCAGCGACAGCATCTCCGCCCCCCGCGCCATCCCGAAGCCAAGGTCGACGCAATAGGCGACGATATGCACCTGCGGCATCGCCATGGCGACGCAGCAGCCAATGCCGGCAACGATCAGCAGCGCCTGCAACTGGCCCGGCGTGAGCGATGTACGCCGCATCGGCGGCGGATCGACCGGAAGGCTGCCGTCGGCGAGATGCAGCGTGTGCGGGGCGGGGCGGCGGAGCAGAAAGGACGCAGGCACCAGAACGACGAGGCAGACGACGCCGATGAAGAGATACGCACCGCGCCAGCCGTGCCCTTCCATCAACTCGCCGATGATGAGCGGCCAGATAGCGCCGGCAACATAGTTGCCCGCCGCCGTCGCCGAGACCGCAAGACCGCGGCGCTTCACGAACCAGTGCGAAACATCGGCCAGCAACGGTCCGAAACTGGCCGCCGCGCCGAAGCCGATCAGCACGCCCTGGATGATCGTGAAGGTGAGCAGAGAACCCGATTGCGAGGCCAGTAGAAAGCCGCCGCCGAGCCCGACGGAGGCGAGCGCCAACGGAAGTGAGATGCCGAAGCGGTCGACGAAGCGGCCAATCAGCAGGTTGCCGAAGGCAAAACCCACCATCGTCGCCGTATAGGGGAGCGATGCGTCCGCACGATCGACGGCGAAGTCGTATTGCACCGCCGGAAGCACGACGATCACCGACCACATGCCGGCGCCGCCGATGGTGGCGAGCCCCATCGACAGCACGAGCCGCAGCCACGCATAGGTGCTGTCGACACCACCGGAGCGCCCGGTGTTGCGGATCTCGGTCGAATCCATGGCGGTGTCCCCCCCGCAAAGCGTGCGATATCCCTCGCCGCTTCCTTGTTGTCTTGAAATGCGGGCAGCAGCAGCCGCCCGCAAGAAACCGTACGGCGGAGCGGGACGACAGCCCCCTTGCTCAGCTCCTGTCGTTCAACGAGGCGAAGGTCTTGCCTTCCGCGACCAGCCGCTCGAGAAGAGGCGACGGAGCCCAGAAGAAGTCATCGTCCTTCGCGAACTCATGGATGTCGGCAAGCACCTTCGCCAACCCGACCTGGTCGGCATAGTGCATCGGCCCTCCCCGCCAGCGCGGAAAAGCGTAACCGAACAAGAGCGTGACGTCGACATCGAGCGGACGCAGCGCGATCCCCTCGTCGACGATCCTGGCCGCCTCGTTGATCATCGCGGCCATGTAGCGCCGGATGATCTCCTCCTGGCTGAAGCTGCGCGCAACGATGCCCTTTTGCGCACGCTCCTCAGCAATGATCTCCAGCACCTCGGGATCGTGCGTGCCGCGCCTCGCGCCGGGCTCGTAGAGATAGAAGCCGCGTCCGGTCTTCTGGCCGAACCAGCTTCGCTCGCACAGCCGGTCGGCAAAGCCGACGACCCGCTCGCGCGGGTCGCGCGTCGCCGCGCGGCGCTTGCGTCCGGCCCAGGCGATGTCGAGCCCGGCCAGATCGCTCACCGCGAAAGGCCCCATCGGGAAGCCAAAGGCGACGACCGCCTCATCGACCTCATACGGGCTCGCGCCGTCCTCAACCATATAGTCGCCCGCCCTGCGGTAGGCGTTGAGCAGCCGATTGCCAATGAAACCGTCGCAAACCCCGGCGCGCACGGCAACCTTCTTCATCCGCTTCGCCAGTGCGAAGCCGGTCACCACCACATCAGGCGCGGTCGTCTCCGCGACGACGACTTCGAGAAGCCGCATGACATGGGCGGGCGAGAAGAAGTGGAAGCCGATCACGTCCTGCGGCCGCGATACGGATGAGGCGATCTCGTTGACGTCGAGATAGGAAGTGTTGGTGGCAAGGATCGCGCCCGGCTTCAGCACGGCGTCGAGTTTCGCGAAGACCTCCTTCTTCACGTCCATATCCTCGAACACCGCCTCGATGACCAGATCGGCCTCGGCGAGGGCCGCATAATCCGTCGCGGTGCGGAACGAGGAGGCAAGCAGGTCTTCACGCCGCTCGGCGCTCATCTTGCCGCGTCGAACGCCGTCCTCAAGAAGCTTTCCGACCGTCGCGCGCGCTTTTTCGGCGGCGGCCTCATCGCGCTCGACAAGCGTCACCTCGAGACCGCTCGACAGCGCCGCCACCGCGATGCCGGACCCCATCGTGCCGCCGCCGATCACACCGAGCGCGGCGATATCGCGAGCCCGGGCGCTGCCCTGCTCGGGGATCCTCGCAACGGCCCGTTCGGCGAAGAAGGCATGAATGAGACCGGACCGCTGCTCCGACTGCATCAGTTCGGTGAAAAGTGCGCGCTCGCGAACGAGCCCCTCGGCAAGCGGCAGATCATAGGCGGCCTCGACCGCGTCGATGGCTACCATCGGCGAGATCTGCCCGCGCGCGCGCTTGCTTGTCGCCGCGCGCACGCTGGCGAAAACCTCCGCCGGCTTCTCGCCGGTCGCGATGTCTCCGCTTCGCCGCGTCGCGATCTCGCCCGACATCACGCGCCGGGCGAAGGCGATGCCCGCCGCAGCCACATCGTCGCCATCGCCAATCTCGTCGACGATGCCAAGCTTCAGCGCCTCCGCCGCATCGGCATGGCGACCGGAGGTGATGAGGTCAAGCGCGGCCTCCGCACCTGCAAGGCGCGGCAGACGCTGCGTGCCGCCGGCACCCGGCAAGATGCCAAGGGTCACCTCCGGAAGACCGACCTTGCCGCTGGAAAGCATGACGCGCGCGTGGCAACCAAGCGCCACCTCCAGCCCGCCACCCAGCGCCGTGCCATGCAGAGCCGCGATCACCGGCTTTTCGGAGCGCTCGATGCGGTCGATCACCCCTGGCAGCAGCGGTTCGACCATCGGCTTGCCGAACTCGCGGATGTCGGCCCCGGCGATAAAGGTCCGCCCACGGCCATACACCACGGCGACCCGAGCATCCTCGTCGGCCTCGAACCGGTCCATCGCCGCGACCAACCCCGCTCGCACGGCCTGCGAGAGTGCATTGACGGGCGGATTGTCGACAGCGATCAGGGCAATGCCATCGGCGAGGGAATAGGAAACTGGCTCGCTGACGAGATCGGTCGCGACATCGGACACGGGCAAAACTCCTCCTGATCCCCCGCGGCGCTGGCTTCTCCCGCGCGCATGGGGCCTTGTTTGCGTGCGGCGCATTCTAGGCACCGCGCGAAGTGTTTCAATCCTGAAGTACCGTTTCCAGAAGCGCGGAACACCACCTCAATCGGCGAGATGAAGGGCCATGTCGGCGAGTGGAAGCCCGGCGACACGGGTCTCCCAGCTTTCCCCGGAAGAAACAGGCAGGGCGCGTGTCAGCGTGCCCGTCGTCACCACCTCGCCCGGACCGATTTCCACGGCAAGCGCCGTCGCCGGCAACCCCTCCACCATCGCCTTCAAAGCGCTCAGCGGTCCCCCCAGCACATTCCGCGAGCGGCCGTCATCCATCTTCTTGCCGTCTCGGTGAAGAGCCAGGGCGAAATCGGAGAGCTTGTCGAGCCACATCGACCGGTTGCCGTCCTCGATCTTCGCGAAGGGACGGTGGAAGAGCCGGCCATGCAGCGCGAAGGCCGCGACCGTATCCGGCGCCTTGAAACGCCAGTCAGGATAGGGAGACTGGACCAGCTCGAAACCGAGCGCGACGCCGTCGATCGCATCGAGAAGCATCTCCTCGTCCATTCCAGCACGGAGCGGCGCGCCGATGCGAAAGACGATCTCCGGCTCGATGCGCGGCTCCATAAGTACGCCCGCATCGAATGTCGCGGCCTCGTCTTCGGGCACCTCGCCCACCGTCGTGTCGAAAACCGGTCCCCAGATCGGCGCATGGACGTTGTATTCACGCCAGATTGTCCGGTTTGTGAAACCGATCTTCCAGCCAGAAGGACGCTCACCGCGCGCGATCCGCGCCGCGCGGATCGCCGCCTGCACCCGGTAAGCGCGACCGAGATCGAAGTCCTCGTCTTGATCCGTGAACGGCGCGCATGATCCGGTGGCGGCCGCGATATCGAGCAGCCGCCGGGCTTCCGCTTCATCGTCGGCGTCGGGAACCGGTGCATACATCATGGTGTGGACCTCCCATCCCAGGGACGGCGGCTGACCGCCGTCTTTTCCGCACGATGGCTGGCGCGGACGGCTCTGGCAAGTGACGGGATTGACGATGCGGTGCGCGAAACGGGTTGACGCATTCCGCGGCTTAGCGTTCTTATGTGCGCGATCTCAAGCAACCGCTGCGACGTATCGCGCGGTTCGCAGCTTGACGTAGATGCGATAGAATTTCGCCACGCAACTCTCCCAAGTCTCACCTCCGTTTCGAGGATCTGATGCCGAAACCCCTTATCGCCGTTTTCGCGATTGTTCTCGCAGCCGCGTCGGCTGCCATCTTTTCCGGCCTCGCGGCCGCCCAGAGCCTGAAGATGACGGACGTCGTCGTCGGCTCCGGTGCTGAAGCCGTTCCCGGGTCCAAGGTGACCGTGCACTATGACGGCTATCTGATGAACGGCCAGAAGTTCGATTCAAGTCGCGACCGCGGCGACCCGTTCTCCTTCCCGCTCGGTGCCGGCCGTGTGATCCGCGGCTGGGATCAGGGCGTGCAGGGCATGAAGGTTGGCGGCAAGCGGGAACTCGTCATCCCGCCCGAGCTCGCCTACGGCTCGCGCGGTGCCGGCGGTGTCATTCCGCCGAACGCGACACTGCGCTTCGAGGTGGAACTCCTCGCCGTCGACAAGCCCTGACAAGCAGCATTTCAACCGTTGGAAAGGCCGGGCATCGCCCGGCCTTTTTTCATGATCGAGGCGCGCTGTCCGCAGCCTCGCCATCGGCTTTGCGCAGCAGGGCGACGGCGCGGCGCATCCGCTGCACGGCGGTCGCATGCGACAGCGCCGCGTAGATCGCAAGGCCCACCGCCAGCACCATCGCCTGCGAAACCCCCGCAAGCGGCAGCAGCCCCGCGGCAATCAGCATGACGCAAAGGAAGATGACCCGCTCCAGCCGCTCGAAGAAATCCGGCCATGCCTCGTTGCTGATCGGGATCTCGATCGCCGTGCGCGCCTTGGCGTAGCTCGTCAGCACGCCACCGGAAAAGGCAAGCAGCGCCAGCCCCCAGTGTCCCGACACCGCCCCGATGGCGGCAAGCACCGCGAGTTCCTGATAGCGGTCGACCATGGCATCGAAGTAACCGCCGGACTTCGTGCACATGCCGCGCCGGCGCGCCACCGCACCGTCGAGCGCGTCGAAGGCGAAGGCAAGCGCCAGCGTCAGCCCGAAGACCACCGGGCTGCGGTGCCAGAGAAAAGCGGCCGCACTCGCGCCAACCAGAAGCAGGCCGGTCGCCGTTACCTGGTTCGGTGTCATGCGCAGCCGGATGAGCGGGGTGGCCATCGCCTCCCACAGCGGGTCGATGTGGCGCTTGAACAATCCGTCGATCATGGCAGTGCGGTCCCCTGACCCCAAAGGGCCTCAGTTGCGATAGAGCGCAAGCAGGTGCTTGCGCGACTTTTCGAGGCGAGCAGCGCGCCGGTCGCATCGCGCCATGCCCTCGGCGCGCGGCTCATAGACCTCGGCCGGCCCGGCGCAGAGCACGGACGCGGCCGCCTCCACCTTGTCGAACCAGCCAAGCGCCACACCGGCGATGGCCGCTGCTCCGCGCACGCCGGCGAGACGCGGTTCGCGCACCTCGATCCGCCGCTTCAGGGCGTCGGCCAGAAGCTGGGCGAAATGCGGATTGACCGCCGCCCCACCGACCAGGGGCAATGGCAGATCGTGGCGCACGCCCTTCTGCTTGGCCACCACCGAAAGCGCCCAGCGCAGGTTCAGCGCAACCCCCTCGAGCGCCGAGCGCAACACCGCGCCGCGGTCATGGCGCACTCCGAGCCCCATGAACACACCGCGCAACCTGTCATCGTCGACAGGGACGCGTTCGCCGGCAAGCCAGGGTACGAAAAGCGGGTCGTCGTCGCGCGAGGGACCGAGGCCGTCGTAAAGCCTGCCGAGCGCCTGATCGCTGTCGCCGGCGCTTTCGCTCACAAGACGCGCGGCCCAGGCAAAGGCGGTGCCGGCGCTTTCCTGTGTCGCGATCAGCAACGGGCGGAAACCGACGCAGCTGGAAATGGTGGCGAAGGAATGGAAGATGTCGATCCGCCGCGAAGGGAAGAAGCCGCTGAGCCAGGCGCTGGTGCCGGCATAGGCGTGAAGCTCACCGTCGGCCATGGCGCCGGACCCGATGGCGGTGGCGCCGACATCACCGGCGCCGGCGATCACCGGCAGGCCCTCAGGCAGGCCGAGACCGGCTGCCGATGCGGGAAGAAGTCCCCCGACGATGGCCGTTCCGTCAACAATCTCTGGAAGCTTGTCGAGCGGGATGCCGAGCCGAGCAGCCAACGCCGGCGACCAACCTTCGCGGCCCGGCCGGGTGTCCATCATCCAGGTGAGGTTGGCGCTGTCGGCCGTCGTCACGCAGGCACCGGTCGCCTTCAGGATCAACCAGTCCTTGACGTCGAGAAACTTGGCGGCGGCGTTCCAGACGTCCGGTTCGTTCTGCCGGATCCACAGCATCTTCGCAGGAGGATCCATGCCATTGTGGGAGGGTGCCCCATTGGCGATCCGCGTCCAGGCCAGAAGCTTGTCGACCCGATAGCCCGCGATCGAGGGAAAACCACCGTTCATGTTGCGCGACAAGGTGCCGGCGCGCTTGTCGAGCCAGATCATCGCCGGACGCAGCAGGGCGCCGTTCTTGTCGATCGCCACCACGCCGCACATCTGCGCGCAGAAGACCAGCGCCGCTGCACGTTGCGACAGGTCCGGAACCTGCGTGGCGAGATCGGCGATGCCTCGGGCCAGTGCCGACCACCAGTCCTGCGGCGCTTGCTCGGCCCCGTCGTCTCCCGGCAGCGAGAGTGGATAGGACGCGGTTGCGTTGGCGAGAGGGGCAAGGTCAGCGCCCAAGGCGGCAAGCTTGACCCCGGAGGTGCCGAAATCGGCCGCGATCACCAGATCGCGTTCTCTCCCGTTCGTCCCTGCATTCTCTACCGACGATCCCTGTGCCTGTGCGGCCACGCTTCGTCCCCTGTTCCACGCTCCGGGCCGGATGCCCGATTGTCGATATTCACGACCGGGTTTATAGAGGTCCGCGCGAAATGAGAACCGTCCTTGTCGCTGTGCAGCGAGAAACGCCATCGCATGGCCGGACGCGCCAAACCCCGCTCCCGGGAGCCCAGATGCCCGCTTCGGAACAGCCGCCTGCCTTGCCCCTCGACGTCGTCTACACCTGGGTCGACGACAGTTTCGACGGCTACAGCGACAGCCTGATGGCCCACGCGCAGGACAACCGGGACGCCAACCCGAACCGCACCCGGGACAACCTCGAGACGTTGCGCTACAGCCTGCGCTCGCTCGAGCGTTTCGCCCCCTTCGTGCGAAACGTTTATATTCTGAGCTGCCGGCCACAGGTTCCCGACTGGCTCGACACGTCGCGTCCCGACATTCGCATCGTCCATCATGACGAGGTCATCGAGGAGCGCTTCCTGCCCACCTTCAGCTCATTTTCTATTGTCAGCCACCTGGCGCGGTTGCCAGGCCTGTCGGAACGCTTCCTCTACTTCGAGGACGACATGCTGGCTTTCGCGCCGCTGTCCCTGTCCGATTTCTTCACGCCGGAGGGACGACCGAGGGTGCTTTTCGAGAGCAAGCGTACTCCGATCGAGGCGGATCTCTCGCCGGCCATCGCAAGCCCGTGGAACCTGGCTCTGGCCACCGCCAACGCCATGCTCGACCGCGTGCATGGCGCGGCGCCGCGCCGTTACCTCGCCCATGGCCCGCTCGCCATCGACCGCGAGGGCTTCGAGGCCATGCTCGCCGCCTATCCAGAGGAAATCCTGGCGACGCGCCGAGCGCGGTTTCGCGGCAACGGCACCGTGCCGCCCGAATATGTCTATCCGCACCACGCGGTTCTCACCGGCGCAGGCGAAGCCGCACCGCCCGCCGAGGTGAAACGGCTCACGGGCTATGTCTCGCTTGAAAACATCCTGCCCTGGACATGGCTGCAGCTGCGACGCCTGGAATGGCAGCATCCGGCGACGATCACCCTCAACGACAGCTTCGGGGACAGGCCCAATCCGCGCGTCGTCGCGCTCGTTAAGAGGACGCTCGAACGCTGGTTCCCGACCCCTTCGCGCTTCGAAAAGCCCGCCTAGCGTTTCGCTGTCTCCCGCAGCGCGCGTTCGTAGACCGCAAGAAACTCCGGCCCGGTCGCGGCAATATCGAAGCCTGCGGCGCGGGCCCTGGCCAGCTCCGCGAAGCGTGCGCGTTGATCCTGTGCGCGACACAGCTCCAGAAGCCTTTCGGCAAGCGCCGGCGCATCGCCGGGCGGCACCAGCAGCCCCGCGAGCTCACCGGTCATCACCGAGGCGTAACCAGGATTGGCGGCCGCCACGGGAACCGCTCCCGCCGCCATCGCCTCGATCAGCACAATGCCGAAGCTTTCGCCGAAGCGGGAGGGCGCGGCCAGAACATCGGCGCTCGCCACCAAGGCACGGGCGGCCGCGTCATCCGGCGTCGGCAGATGGGCGATGCGCCCGCCGAACGGACCTGCCATCGCCGCATGAACGAGCGGCTCCAGCGTTCCGCCGCCGGCGACCGTCAGCCGGATGTCATCCCCCTGGCGCGCCACGTCGGGCCAGGCGGCGAGCAGCACATCAAGCCCCTTGCGCTCCTCGAAGCGCCCCAGAAAGACGATATGGCAACCCGCGCCTTTGGGCCCGCGCGTCTGACCGGCCATTCGCCAGGCCGAGAGATCGACCGAGGGCGGCAGCACATGGGCGGCAATGCCGCGCGCCTCCGGCCGGAGATGGGCAAGCGGTGTCGCCGAAGGCACGATAAGCGCCCGAGAACGGTCGAGGAAGTGGTTGGCCGCGTGCCTCAAAAGACGTGCCGAAATCCCACGGTCGCCAGGGTCCGGCAAGGTCGCATGAAACGTGGCGACGCTTGGCAGGCGGAGGCCACGCCAGACCTGCCAGGCCATCAGCGGTGTCCATGGCGTGTGCAGGTGAACGAGGTCGGCCTTCCAGCCTTCGCCGAGTTCGCCCGCCAGCGCGCGCACTTCCGCCCGCCCCGCGAGGCTGATCTCGAATCGCGTGGAAAAGAGCGAGACAAGACGCGCCCGCCCGCAATGGTCGACGCCGGCAAGCGGCTGCCCGGTGACGGGATAGGGCGCGACGATCCGCGTCTCGTGGCCCTGCCGCGTCAGCCAGGCGGACAGGTCGCGCACATGCGCCTGCACGCCGCCAGGACGGGCGAGGTCATAGGGACAGACCTGGATGATCCTCATGCGTCGCCGCTCGCGTCCGCCCGCAGCGTCCCGAAGAGCCCCTCGACCACGTCGGCAACCGCATAGACGACAAGGAAAACCAGCAGGGGAACGAGCGTTCCGGTCATCCCGGCAAGAAGCACCAGCGGCGCGATGGTGCCACTGAGGCCGGCGAAGAAGGCAAGCACCGCGCCCGTCGCCGACAGGGGAGGAAGCGGACTGCCCGCAACCTTGGTGAGCGGCGGCGGGCCCGCGTCACGCACCACACGCGCGAAGAGGCGGATCCATGCGGCGACCACGCCCAAAAAGGTCCAGGTGAGCTGCTCCCCGCCCGCCATCGCCGCATCAGGACCCCCGGCGCGGTCCGCCAGAATGCCGATGCTGGCGTAGAGGAAGCCCCATTGCGCCATATCGACCAGATAATCGACGGTACCGCCAAGCCGCGAACTGCGGCCGGTGGCCCGCGCAAGTCCGCCGTCCACGCAGTCGAGAACCTGAAAGAGGATGGCCAGCAATCCGACCATCAGCACGGCGCGATCCACCGACATGAAAAGCGCCGCAAGAGGCATCGCGACGACCACCGGGATGCCGGCAAGCGTCACCATGGTCGGCGAGACCGGGGTGCGCGACAACACACGGATGATCGGCAGGCTTGGCAAGCGGTAGAACAACGCGACCGCCCAGTCGCTGCGCATCTCGCGGGCAAATCTGGCGCGGCGATATTCCACCACGAGTTCACCAAGTGTCGGTCCGTCCGTCATTCCCCACGTCATCCGTTCCGGCATTGCTTGCCCCCTGAGGGAGCCTCTTCTATAGGTGGAGCCCTTACCACATTGCGGCGGGTTCATGCGCGATATCACATCGATTTTTCTGGCGGCGGGACGGGGCGTGCGCATGGGCGAACGCGGCCGCATGACGCCCAAGGGTCTTCTCTCCCTGGGCGAGAAGACGTTCTGCGAGGACGCCGTCGAGACACTCGCGGCGCACGGCCTTGGCCAGGTGCGCATCGTCACCGGCCACCTTGCCGAGCAATACGGCGATCTCGTTGCCCGCCGGCTGCCGGACGCCACTCTTTGCCACAATCCCGACTTCGCCGAGAAAGGCTCCCTGAACAGCCTTCTCGTCGGTCTCGAAGACGTCGACGGACCCGTCCTTCTGCTTGAGTCCGACCTTGTGTTCGAACCTCGCGCCGTTGCCGCCGTGCTGGCGGAGCCGGGGTCTTCGGCCCTGCTCGTATCCGGGCCGACCGGAGCGGGCGACGAGGTCTATGTCTGGGCGGAGACACAGGGCGACCACCCCTGCCTCGTCGACATGTCGAAGCAGGCCGGCCACCGCGACGCCCCTCACCACGGCGAACTCGTCGGCCTCACCTACCTTGCCGCCGAGGCCGTGCGTAGGCTCAAGCGGATCGGCCCGGGCCTGGTCGAAGAAACACCCATGGCCGACTACGAGAGCGGTCTCGTGGCCCTGGCGCGGACCCATGACATCACCTGTCCCAAGGTCGAGGATCTGGCCTGGGCGGAAGTCGACAACGAGGAAATGCTGGCCCGCGCCGCCCGCCTCGTTTACCCGCGCATTGTCGAGGCACGGCGTCAGGCTTCGTCCGACTGAGCCTGACCTCCCCGCCCCGTCAGTGCGGGCGGGAGAGCATCCGCTGCGCGATAGCCGTCCCGATCATCGCGAGCGCGATGGAAAGCCAGCTGCTGGTGAACCCGGACAACGCCCCGATTTCGCCCATCGCCCAGGAAACCTTCGTCGCGACGAGCGCGAAATAACCGCACATCGCCAGGACGACGATCCGCCCAGGCGCGACGATCCGGCCAGACCCGGCGATGGGGGCAAGGCTCGCTCCCAGCAGCGCATAGGCTCCCGGCAGGAAGAAAGCCGCCCAACGCCTCCACAGCGCGGCGTCGACGTCCGGCCCTTTCAGCGGATTGTCCGGCCGTGCGAGCCGCTCGAGCGGCGCCTGCGGCAGATAGAAGGCCGGCACATCATAATAGGCCAGCGTTTCCGGCAGCAGCGAAAGACGTACCTCCAGCGTCGGATAGCGGCTGATGAGATAGAGCGAGGTCTGGGCATAGGTCGCCGTTTCCGTCTCCCCCTCCTCGCCCGGCAGGCGCGACCACAGCGCCACGTCGCTGAACCGCCAGAACCCGGGACGCTTGGCCGGCTCCGCCCGCCCGGCGACCAGCACATCCTGCAGGTCCCCCGCCACGACGCCCCGATAGAGCTCGAGATCGGCGAGGCGTGGCTTCGCCTGCCGGGTGATACGGGCGCGCAGCACATTGCCGTCAACGACGAACCAGCGGTGCCCCTCGATCTCGCCAGCCGCGAAACGGCGACCGTAGCCCCCCAGCTCGAGCTCCGCCTGGGCAAAGACGGCCGCCGGCCTGAGCCAACGCTCGAGCGCGAACTGCAGCGAACCCGTCAGCGCGGCAAAAAGACAAACCACCAGCAGGGTCTGGCGCGGCGACCAGCCCGCCGCTGCGAGGATGGTTGTCTCGCGATTGAACAGCCGGAAGAGTTCGGCCGCGAAAATGCCGATGAAACAGGCGACCGGGAACAGACGTGTCGCGATGTCGACACCGCGAAAGCCAAGGTAGAGAGCAAGAAGCTCCATCCGGCTCCGATCCAGCGCGTCGGCGCGCGCGAGCACATCATCAAGGGTCTGCGCCAGGTCGATGGCCCAGGCGATGATCAGGAACATCGACATGACGAGCAATGCGGCGCGCAAATAAAGCCCGAGCGCACGGCGCGCGGCGATACCGAAAATCGGCGTTCGACCAACGCCGCGCACCGGGAGGGGCGCAAGCCCCGCCGAAGCATCCGCCGTCGGGCCCCGCCTGTCCGTTCCCATGCTCATGCCCGCTCGTTGACGGGACGAAGCAGCGCCGGGGCGCGCCGTCCAAGGCCAAGCGCCAGGACAAAGGCCGCCGCAAGACCAATGCCGAGCCCCATAGCCACCATCACCCCGCCGCCCGCCGTGACGGCGATCCCGCCGAGAAAGGCGCGCAAGGCCACATCGAAAACAAGAAGCGTTGCGCAGGCCGCGGGCAGCGCCAGATAGCCGGCAACACCGCTGCCGGCCAGTGCGCAAGCCACCAGCGCCAGAAGAGGCGCGACAAAGGCGGCGACGGACCGCGCGAACCGCTGGCCGGCGATTTCGAGCGCCCCGGTGCTGGCCGCACCGCTTTCCAGAGCCTCCAGCAGCGTCCATTCCTTCGCCACGTCGCTTCGTGCGGCGAATTGAAGGATATTGTCGAGACTGACGGGCATGGAGACGTTTTCCACCTTGACCCTTGGCAGCATCGGCACCGCCAACATGTCCTCGTCGCTGAGCGCGCGGAGGTTGGGGCCGCGCCCCGCGCTGAGCACGCTTTTCTGTCCGTCCCCGTCGAGAGGAATGAAATCATAGGCGATCACCCGGCCGAGACCGAGATCGTAGGCCCCCTTTTCGTTCGGGCCGATCAGCTTCCAGTTCCCGGCCTGGGTCACACGCCAGGCGCCCGCCGCCCCCGGCTGATGAACGAAAAGGCTTTCATGCGGGGGCGAGACGCTGGTGTCGCTCAGCGCGGCGAAGGTGCGCCCCCGGATCGTCTCGATCAGTGTTCCCACGCTCGGCTCGGTGATGCGGCGAAACAGAAGTTCGCTCTTGAGCTGAAAGACCAGCGCCCGGTTCGCATGTTTGGCGAGCGGGTCGACGAAGCCCGACACCGAGAGACTGAGCGCGAACGCCGCGAGGCCCGTGAGGAGCGCCACCCGCAATGCCACCCGCCAGGAGACACCGGCCGCCGAAAGCGCCACGAGTTCCCGTTCCTCGCGCGCCGCGACGAAGGCAAAATAGCCGCCGATCACACAGGCAAGCGCCAGCGCGAAGTCGAAAATCTCCGGCGTGGTCATCGCCAGTATCGACAGTGCAGAGAGGATCGAACCGCCGTGGCCGAGAACTTCTTCCAGGACTCCGGTGAGCTTTTCGGCGAGAAACACGATCTCGATGGTCACCACGACGACGGCGACCCTGGCCAGCACACGCATGAGCAGCGACCGCGTCGCGATCGAAAAGACCGGCATCACGGCAGCGATGCTCCCAAAGGGTCCGAAAACTGCGCCGGCGCCATCGCCTGTTCTGTCCACTTCATGCTAGATCGGGCCTGCGCGCACCCTCGCGCGCAAGCCTGAAAATCCTCGATTCCTGAACGCTATCATAGGTCACCGCCGATGCGACGTCTTCAGCAGATCCTTGCCGATTGTCTGGCGTATTCCTTCGGCGCCGGCCTGTCGCCGGTCTGGCCGGGAACGGTCGGCGCCGCTGTCGGCCTGCTCGTCGCGTGGCCGCTCGCGGGCGCCGGTGTCGCCCAACAGGCAATCGCACTCGCACTCCTCTTCGCCGTCGGCACCTGGGCATCCGCATGCGTCGCCCGCGACCGGGGGGAAGAGGATCCTCAGGTGGTGGTGGTCGACGAGACGTTCGGAGCAGCGGCGGTCGTACTGTTCCTGCCGGTCGATCCCGTCTGGTGGCTCGCCGGGTTTCTCGCCTTTCGCTTCTTCGATATCCGCAAGGTCTGGCCGGTCGACTGGCTACAAGACACGGTCAAGGGCGGGCTCGGCATCATGCTGGACGACGCCGGAGCCGCTCTCTACGCCCTTCTGGTTCTTATACCGCTCGCCTGGAGCCTCGGTGCCTACGGTTGAGCGGTGTTCGCCAGCCCGGCAAGAAAGACAAGCGCCGGCCCGGCAATCAGCCAGGCATCGACGATGTCGAGCAGCCCGCCCTGGCGCGGCAGCACCTGCGGATAATCCTTGACGCCGGAAGCGCGCTTGAGGCGCGATCCGGCGAGGTCGCCGGCGACGGCGGCAAGCGCGATGACAAGGGCCGCAAGCAGGGCCGGTCCCGGCTGCCAGCCGAAAGCCAGAGGCCCGGCGACCACCGCCGTCAGCGCCAGCATGGCTCCCCCGACGGCCAGCCCCTCGACGGTCTTGCGCGGGCTCAGCACCGGAAACGCCGGCCGCCGGCCGAACAGCTTGCCGCCGAAGAGCGCATAGCTGTCGTAGGTCTCGACCAGCAGGAAGGCGAGGAGCAGCATGCCTGCCTGCCCGTCGTTGCGGGCAGCGGCGATGAAGAGAACCGCCGGCACCATCGGGAAGACGACAAGCTCCGCCAGAACCCTGGTCACTGCCGCCGGCCGCGCCAGCAGACGCCACAGGCAGGTTGCGACAAGTGCGACGGCAAGACCGATCCCTACCGCGAGGCCGAAGTCCAGCAGACCGGCGCAAAACCCTAGAACCGCGACGAGACCACCGAAGAAAAGAGACGCAAACCGTAATGCAGGGCGCCCACCACCATCGGGCAGGACGCGCAACAGCGCGACCCCGGCCGCCTCATAGCCGACCCGTAGACCGAGCACCGCCAGCGCGAGATCGCGCCAGACGCTCCCGGCCAGGAACGGCAGCAGGCCACCGGCGACGATAACAAGCTCCGTGCCGTAGATAGGCCAGAGCGGCCGTGTCTTGCCAGCCGTCGCCGGGACCAGGCTGCCGAGAGCGAGCAGCACGAAACCGATGGCGAGGCCAACGAGAATGGCCAGCGCGACCGTGGGAAGCGCCACTGCCTGCAGGCCCATTCCGCTCATCCCTTGCGGAACATCGTCGCGGCGTGGCGGCGGGCGATGCGCGTCTGCCAGCGCCGCAGGGCCGGAGCAAGCAGGCTGTGACCATAGGCAAGCAAGCCCATCTGCGTGCCGGGCGCAACCAGGAACCGCCCGCGCTCGGCGCCGCGCACGATATGCTCGGCCACCCGCTCGGCGCTCCAGAGACCGCCCCCGGAGGTGATCTCCTTGGTGGCCGTCGGCTTGGTCAGCGCCTCAGCGGCAAGCTGCGGCGTGTCGGTGTCGGGCGGATAGGCCAGGGTCACGGAAATGTCGACCAGCGCCAGCTCCACCCGGAGCACCTCGGCAAGTCCGCGCAGGGCGAACTTCGACGGCGCGTAGGCGCCATAGCCGTAGATACCGAAGAAGGCGGCACCGGAGGAAACGAAGACCATCCTCCCGGTCCCCTTCGCGGCCATCTTGGGAGCAAGCTCGTGGGCCAGATTGAGCGCGCCGAAGTAGTTCGTGCGCATCTGGTCGACATGCTCGTGCAGCGGCTGCTCGAGGAAATGCCCGGGCTGGGCAATCCCGGCATTGAAGACCGCCCACGCCGGCACGCCGAGCCTGCGCACGAGCGAACGCAGCGCCTCGCGCGAGGCCGCCTCGTCACCGACGTCGGCCGACGCCCATTCGACGCGGGCCGCAGGCACCGCCAGCAGGATCTCGGCTGCCGTCTCGGCCAGCCGCACCTCGCCCCGCGCCATCAGCCCGAGGTCGAACCCCTTGCGGGCGAGAGTGAACGCAAGCGCCCGCCCGATGCCGCTGCTGCCGCCGGAGATGAAGGCGACAGGACGGTCGGCATCGCTGGCGTCCGCGTTCCCCATCGTCAGACGTCCGTTGCGTCGCCGGCGAAAGCGAGAAGACGGTTGTAACCTTCCGCATCCTCGATCTGCAGCGGCGGATGCTTGAACAGGAAGGCGCTTGCGTCCTCGATCGGACCGACCATGCCGCGGTCGCGAGCAATCGCCGCGGAACGGATGGCAATCAGCGCCATCGCCGCCGCATTGGGGCTGTCCTCGACCTCGAGACGCATCTCCACATGGGTGCGCACACCGCCGAAGAGGCGTCCCTCGAGACGCACATAGGCGACCTTGCGATCCTCGAGCCATGGCACGTAGTCGGACGGGCCGATGCGGATCTCGGTGTCGGAGAGACGCGCGTTCATCGCTGTCTGCACCGCCTCGGTCTTGGACTCGCGCTTCATCGCCAGCCTGTCCATGTCCATCATGTTCAGGAAGTCGGTGTTGCCGCCCACATTGAGCTGATAGGTGCGATCAACCTTGACGCCACGCATGTCGGCAAGCCGCGCCAGGGCGCGGTGGGTGATGGTCGCGCCGAACTGCGCCTTGAAGTCATCGCCCAGGATCGGCAGCTTCGCCTGGCGGAACTTCTCCGCCCACGCCTGGTCGGAAGCGATGAACACCGGAATGCCGTTGACGAAGGCGCATCCGGCCTCGAGAGCGCATTGGGCGTAGAAGTGCGATGCCTCGATGGAACCGACCGGCAGGAAGTTGATGACAACCTCGGCCTTGGCCTCCTTCAGGGCCGCAACGATGGCGTCCTTGCCGAGTGCCGGCTCGCTGGAGACAACGAAGCTGCGATCGGGCGCCTGGTTGCGCATGAAGGCGGAAACGCCATCGAGATCGGGGCCGCGCAGCACAGGCGCGCTCATGCCACCAAGATCCTTGTGGAAGATCTCCGTGCAGTTCGGCAGCGCCACGGCGGCCTCGCCGACCGTACGGCCGACCTTGCGCGCATCAACCTCGAAGGCAAGCACGATGTCCACGTCCTGCGGCCGGTAGCCGCCGAGAACCGGGAACGGCACGCCGATCGCCTCGTCCCCGAACGCGCGGCAATAGGCCACGCCCTGCACAAGCGAGCTGGCGCAATTGCCGGCTCCGACGATCGCTGTCCGGATCGTCCTGGCGGAAGTCGCTGTCATGATCAGTGTCTAGCCCCTACCCATGCCCATCGGCCTGGAAAGCGGCCTTCCGGGAACTGTCGTTGTTTCTGGCCGCGCGAGGGAATGTCCTTGCGGCTTTTGGCTGCGGTCGGGCGACCCGATCCGCGATGAGCGTTACTCGATCTCGATCCGTTCCACCAGCGGCTTGCCGGTTCCCACATCCTGCCCGACGACGACAACCCGGCTCACGCTCGGCATCAGGCCGCTTTCGTCGACGTCGACATAGGCATAGGTCGGCTTCATCTCGTAGCCGCCGGCGCGCAGCGTGAGCTGCGCCTTTCCCGGCTCGATGAGCCTGAGTGTCGCCATCCGCTCGGGATACGAGACGACGTAAAGGCTGAAGACGTTCGGATCTTCTGTTTGTCGTGCGCGCACGCCGAAAGCGAAACTGTCCTCGATCATCTTCAGCGGCAGTCTCTCGCCGGTCGTGTTGTAGCGCCGCCAGTAAGCCAGCACCGGTTCGCGCGGATCGAGGCTGCCATCTGCGCGAAAGTTCGCCGCGTAGATGATCGTGTTCGAATTGGTGGAGCGCTGCAGATAGAAGAGCATACCCGGCTCTTCGGGAACCGGGAAATCGGGCCGAATGACGGGAGCCCGATCAACGGGCTCGACGACAGACGCCTGCGCCCGCTGGCTTGAGCGCGTCTCGATGCGCGTACCTTCCTGGGCATGTGCCGACATCGGCGCAAGCGTCGCTGCGACCGCAACCGCGAGAAGCGCGGCAACGACGGCCATTCGCTTGCGCCATGCGTTCGCATCGCGTCTTGTGCCGCAGGAGATTGCGCTCGCCGCCATGGTTGGAAAGTCCGTGATTGTCGTTCGGGAACCCGAGTGGCGACGGCCGGTCAGACGCCGGCGACCGCCGGCTGGGGCTGTGTGTCGGCTGCGACCGTCCCACCGATCACCGCCAGGACGATATCGATCGCCTTGTCCATTTCCGCCTCGGTGTGGTCGGCGGAGATGAAGAAACGAATCCTTGGTTGATCCTTGGGAACGCCGATCTGGACGATAGGAGGAGCATAGATACCGGCATCGAGCAACGCCTGCGACGCGACCATGGTCTGCATCGGATCGGCGAAGAGGACCGGAACCACGCCACGACCGATTGCCGGACCCGTGTCGAGCCCGACGGCCCGCGCGCGGTCGCGGAAGTACTCGGAATTGTGGTGAAGGCGCTTGACCCTCTCCGGTTCGGCCACCAGCCGCTCAAGCGCGCCATGGGCGCTGCCCAGCGTCGCCGGCGACAGGCCGACGCTGTAGACGAAGCCCGGCAACGTGAAGCGCATCCAGTCGATCACGCTCGCCTCGGCGCAGATGAAACCGCCGGAGGACACGAAGGACTTGGACAGCGTTCCCACCGTCAGCTCGATGCGACGCGGATCGATGCCGAAATGCTCGCAAAGACCGCGCCCCGTCTCGCCGAGCACGCCGTAGGAATGCGCCTCGTCCACGAGAAGCCAGGCGTCATGCGTCTCCTTCAGTTCCACAAGGCGCGGAAGATCGGGAATGTCGCCATCCATCGAATAGAGGCCTTCGACGACCACCAGCACGTTCCGGTACTCGCCGCGATGCTCCTCGAGCAGTCGCTCCAGATCGTCGAAATCGTTGTGGGCGAAGACCTTGTGATCGTAGCGCCCGTTCTTGGCGCCAACGAAGATCGAATTGTGGGCCAGTTCGTCGATCAGGACGAGATCGCGCGGCCCCATCAGGAAGTTGATGAGCGAGACGTTGACCAGATAGCCGCTGACCAGCGTCATCACGTCGCCGACGCCAAGGAACTCCGCTATATCGCGCTCGAACGAGCGGTGCCCGGCGCGCTCGCCACCCACCAGGCGTGAGGCTCCGACGCCGCTGCCGAGGGTGTGCAGACCTTCGACCGCACGCTCGACGACCGCGTCGTTGCGGCTCAGGCCAAGATAGTCGTAATGGGCAAAGCTGATGAAGGGGATGCCACTGCGCTCGCACTTTTCGCGGTGCTCGTCGACGGGCAGGAAGTAGGGATTGTGTCGTTCGATGATCGCCTTTCCAGCAAGGCGAAAACGGCGTTCAGCAACCACTGCAAAGCTCGGCCGTTCAGGCTTCATTCGTTTCAATCTCCCAAAACCCGAGCGGCATTAATTCGCAATACAATCCCGTAAATATTGCCAATACAGAATTCATGCTGCGCAGCACGGCGCCGCCTCTCGCTTCCGCCCGCCAGAATCCATGACGCGACATGGTTTCCAGTTGCTCCTTCAAGGCAGGAAGCGTTTCCCAGAAAGCGTCGCCGACAGCCATGCGTCCTCAAACTGGCGGATTTCGCTAAATAGCCGAAAGGTCTGGTCGTGTCGAGTAAGCCGTCGAAGACCCTGCCCATCGGACAGCGCCAGAATGCGAAAACCCGACGTGCCCTGCCGGACGATAGCGCCGGCTATCCTTCTCCGCATCGGGATTTTTGCGGCAAACCTTGCGAAAGTAAGGCGCTCGGTGACCTTGAGCTTCACCGGATCAATTTCTGTTTCATCTCTGTCACAACAGCCCGGGCGCAATCCAGAAAACGCTCGATGACGACAGAATCTATCGCTCCAATGGTCCCCACGCGAAACGTTCCGACGTCGCGCATCTTGCCCGCGTAGATCGCAAAACCGCGCGCGCACAAGGCATCATAGAAAGTGGTGAAATCGAACCACGCCTCCCCCGGCTCGCGGAAGGAGACGATGACCGGAGCCTGGCGGGCGGGATCGAGGGCGGTCTCGAAGCCAAGCGCCGCCATGCCGTCGACGAGTGTCCGGCAGTTTCGCGAATAGCGCGCCAGCCGGGCCTCTGGTCCGCCTTCCTCGTCGAGCTCGTCCAGCGCCTCGGACAGCGCTGCAACGACATGGGTCGGCGGGGTGAAGCGCCACTGGCCGTCCGCCTCGATGCCCTGCGCTTGCGCCTCGAGGTCGAGAACAAGCGAGGGAGCAACCCCTTTGCGCGTGCCGAGATCGGCGCGCCGGCAGATCACGAAGGAGAGGCCGGGCACGCCCTGCAGGCACTTGTTGGAAGACGCGGCGACGGCGGCTATATCCATGCCGCTCATATCCACGGGCAACGCGCCGAAACCACTCATGCTGTCGAGAAGCAGCCGCCGGCCGGCCCGCGCCACAACCGCGGCGATCTCGGGCACCGGGTTCAGCAGCCCCGACGTGGTCTCGCAATGAACCGCGGCGACGGCGGCAAGCCCTGGGTCCAGCTCCAGCCGCCGCGCGATCTCGGCCGGATCATGGGTCTGGATCTCCGCCACCTCATAGACCTCGACCTGACGCCCGATCCTGCGGCAGATCTCGACGATGCGTCGCCCGTAGGCGCCGTTGGCGAGCACCAGAATGCGCTCGTCGGGGCGCGTCAGGCTGCCGAGCATCGCCTCCACGGCGAAGGTTCCACTCCCCTGCAGCGGGACGCAGACGCAGCTCTCGTCCGCGCCAGCGAGCGTGCGCAGGCGCTCGACGGTGCGTGTCGACAACGCAACGAAACCCGGATCGCGCGAGCCCCAGTCGCGCTGCATCGCAGCCTTGACGCGCGCGCTCGTCGTGAGCGGACCGGGCGTGAGAAGGATCGGCGCCTCGCTCATGCTCCTGCCTCGCCCGCCAGATAGGCGCGGAACCGCCGTGCGACATCGCGCGGCGCAACGCTCGGCCGCCCAAGGCCGGAAACCGTTTCCGGCGCGACCGTGACGTGCAGGAGCCGCGGGCCGGGCTGGCGCAGCGCCTCGCCAAGCGCTTCAGCCGCCCCAGCGATGCCGCTTGCCCTGGCCGCGAAACGGTAGCCGCAGGCGGCCGCAATCGCCGCGAAATCGACATTCGCCGAAACCGTGGACTGCCCGCCGGTGGACAGATGCCGGCCGTTGTCGAGCACGACGTGGGTAAGGTTCTCCGGCGCCTGGGCCCCGATGGTCGCCATGTTGCCAAGCTTCATCAGAGCCGCACCATCGCCGTCGAGAACCACGATCTCGCGGTCCGTGTTGAGCGCCGCGCCAAGGCCTATGGCGCTCGCCCCGCCCATCGAGCCGACGCAGTAGAGATTGCGCGGATGATCCTCGAGCGTGAAAAGCTCCCGCCCGGTATGGCCGGTCGTGGCGATCACGCCCGCCCCTTGCGGCAGAAGTCCGCTCATCGCCCGCAGCACGTCGAAGCGCAGCGCCGGGGCCGCGTCCGTGTCGAAGTCCTGGACCCGCGGGCGCGGGGCGACTGCGACGGGTGGCTCGTCGAGCGGACCATCGGCGATGACGCCCTTCGGCAGGACGAAGGCGGCGGGCCGACCGCTCTCGCGCATGTGTGCGAGCGCCTCGCAAAGAGCTGGCGCAATTGCCTCCCGCCTCTCGGGGAAATCCGCCCGCCGCGCGCCGAGCAGGTCGACCAGCCCGCCGGTGATCTCGCCCATCAGCGTATGCTGCGGCTCGTCCTTGATGCCGGGCTGCCCGCGCCAGGTGACGATCACCAGTGTCGGGATCTCGAAGGGATGGTTGAGCGAGGTCAGCGGGTTGACTGCATTTCCGAGCCCGGAATTCTGGAACATGACCGCCGTCTCGCGCCCCGCCAGCCAGGCGCCGGCGGCAATCGCCACCGCCTCGCCTTCGCTGGTCGCACCGACATAGCGTGCTTCCCGGTCGGAGATGACCGCGTTCATCAGCGGGGTCAGGAAACTGCACGGCACCCCGGTGAAGAAGTCGAGCCCCTGCCGCTTGGCTTCGGCGAGAAAATCCGTTGCCTCGATCATTGTCGCTGCCTCACACCTGATCGCGCGCCTGGGCGAGGTCCATCAGGTCGTTGACGTTGCGCCAGTAGCCGCGCACGTAGACAACCGCGATCCGCTCGCCGGCGCTCGCAAGCCGGGTCAGCACGGAGCCGACGTCGGCGGTGTCAAGGCTGCCCTCGGTCGCCATTTCGGCCAGCGCATTGCGCAGCTTGTCCGTTCCAGCCGCGCTGGCGCGCAGCAGACCGATCCATTCGCCGTGCCCCTGCGCGACGTCGCCGTCCGCAAGGAACCGCTGCAGCGTCGGCTCCACTCCGTCGATCTCCACCTCATCGCCGTCCGGGTGCGAGGCAAGAACCGCGTCGCGTCCGTTGTCGCCCGCCCCCTTCGCGTCGACCAGCAGCACGATATCCTCGTCGCGTCCCTCCATCAGCGACAGGAAGAACGGCCGGTAGACGATGTCGCCGAAGGAGACGACGGCATCGCCCGCGACCCCATCCAGACCGATGGCCAGCGAGCGCGCCTCGCCGGTGGTCTCATAGGCGGCGTTTTCCAGCTTGACGATGCCGGGGGCCGCCACCGCATCGCCGCGATAGCCGACAACGACGCGAACATCGCCCACGCCATGCTGCGACAGCGCCTCGACCTGACGCCCGAGCAGCGACTTGCCACGGATGGGCACCATACATTTCGGCTGCTCAGCGGTCAGCTCGCCGAGCCGTGCTCCCCTGGTCGCCGCCAGGATCACCGCCGACGACGGCGAACCGGCCGAGAGATAGCGCTTCTCGGCCCGCTCCAGCTCCTCCGAGCCCGCGAGCGCGAAGACATCTCCGAGCACCGCGACCTCGTCCTCGACCTCGATCAGCGTCTCGTCGCGCTTCAAGGTGGCGCAGGTTTCGCGCATGGCCTTGATCGAGGCGCGCAGATTGTGGTTCGCCCAGATCACCATGGAGGCACCGGCCTCGCGGAAGCGATCGGTCGGCGTGCGGTAGTATTTCGTCGGAATGAGGATGACCGGCGCGCGGTTGTCCCACTGCCGGCAGAAATCGAGGATCTCGTCGGCCGTACTCTTCTTGGAGTGGATGACGATCGCGTCCGCCCCGGCCTCCGCATAGGCATGCGCGCGCTTCAGCGCCTCGTCGACGCCACGGCCCGCGATCAGCGCCTCGATGCGCGCCACCACCTGGAAGTCCGGGTGGGTCTGGGTGTCCTTGCCTGCCTTGATCTTTCCGCAGAACTCCTCGATGTCGGCGAGGGGCTGGTTCTCACCGAGGAACGAGTTGGTCTTCGGGAAGATCTTGTCCTCGATGCACACGCCGGCGATGTCGCGCTGGCAGAGCTTGCGCACGAAGCGGCGGAAATTGTTGAAGTTTCCGTACCCCGTGTCGCCGTCGACCAGGATCGGCAGGTCGGCCGCGTCGGACATGTATTCCAGCATGTCCAGCACCTGGCTGAAAGAGAGTTCGTTGTTGTCGCGCACCCCGAGGCTCGCCGACATCGACAACCCCGACGCCCAGATCCCCTCGAAACCGGCCTCCTCGACAATCTTCGCCGAAAGACCGCTGTGCGCCTCCATCAGGAAGGCGAGTTCCGGTCTGGCCAGCATGTCGCGCAGGCGAGTGAACTTGCTCGGGCGCGCGGCCCGCTCGTCGATGGATCCGTCGGAATGCAAGGTCGATCCTCTTGGTCGGCGCGTCGCCGCGACCGGGAATGAAAGCCGGCGGGAGCAAATTCTCCCGCCCGAAACGGAGCATATAGGTAGCGAAGACGGCTGCCGTTGGAAAGCGACGTTCGCCTGCCTGTCCCGCCTGTCAGGCGTTGACGTCGACCACGACCCGCCCGCGCACCGCACCCTTGAGGATCGCGGCGCCAAGCTCCGGCAGTTCGGCAAGCGTTGCCGGCCGGATCATGTCGGAAAGCTTGTCCATCGGCAGGTCCGTGGCGATGCGCGCCCACGCCCTCACACGGTCCTCATAGGGCCGCATGACGGAATCGATACCGAGCAGATTGACCCCACGCAGCAGGAAGGGAATGACGGTTGCCGGCAGACCGGCACCGCCGGCAAGCCCGACAGCCGCGACCGACCCGCCGTATTTCATCTGCCCGAGAACGCGCGCCAGCATCGCACCGCCCACAGCATCGACGCAGCCGGCCCAGTTCTCGCTCTCGAGCGGCCGCTTCACCGTTTCCGCGATGTCCTCACGTGCAACGATGCGCGACGCACCGAGCCCAGCAAGATATTCCGCCACCTCCGGCCGACCGGTCACCGCGGCGACCTCATATCCCAGATGCGCCAGGATCGCCGTTGCGACCGAGCCGACGCCGCCGGCCGCCCCGGTGACAAGCACCGGTCCCTTCTGCGGCGTCACGCCATGATCCTCCAGCGCCATCACCGCAAGCATGGCGGTGAACCCGGCCGTTCCGACGGCCATGGCATCGCGGGCCGAAAGGCCTTGCGGAAGCGGCACCAGCCAGTCGGCCTTGACGCGTGCCATCTGCGCGTAGCCGCCCCACCACACCTCTCCGACACGCCAGCCGGTGAGCACCACCTTGTCGCCGGGCTTGTAGCGTGCGTCGTCAGAGGCCGTGACGGTGCCGGCGAAGTCGATGCCCGGCACATGCGGATAGGTGCGCACCAGCCCGCCACCGGCCCCCAGGCACAGCCCGTCCTTGTAGTTGAGCGTCGAATACTCGACCGCCACGGTGACGTCGCCTTCCGGCAATCTGCTCTCGTCGAGCGTCTCGACGCCCGCCGTCACCGCGCCAGCCTCGTCCTTGTTCACGATCAGTGCCTTGAAGCTCATTGCGGTCCTCTCCCGTGCTCCGCCGTATCGACGCCTTTGGTAGCAGAGCAGGGCTGCGAAAGAAAACCGGCTTGTTCACCCTGCTTGCGCCTGTCGAACGACCGCCAGGAATGGGGTCTATCCCGCAAGTCGTTGGACCCCTGCCCCGCGTGGCGCTATCACCGGTTCCGTCACTCGATGAAGGAGGCTTCCCGCCACCATGACCGGTCCCCTGTCGCATCTGCGCGTTCTCGATCTCTCCCGCGTCCTCGCCGGCCCCTGGTCGACACAGACGCTCGCCGACATGGGCGCGGAGGTGATCAAGATCGAGCGTCCCGGCACCGGCGACGATACGCGCGGCTGGGGGCCTCCCTTCGTGGAGGACGGTCCCGCCGCCGGCGAGAGCGCCTATTTCATGGCCGCCAACCGGGGCAAGAAGTCGGTCGCCGTCGACATCGCCAGCGACGAGGGGCGCGCCCTCATCATCGAACTTGCCCGGAAGTCCGACATTCTCGTCGAGAATTACAAGGTCGGCGGCCTGAGGAAATACGGCCTCGACTACGACAGCCTTTCCAGGGCCAACCCAGGCCTGATCTATTGCTCGATCACCGGCTTCGGTCAGACCGGCCCCTATGCCGCACGCGCCGGCTACGACTTCATGATCCAGGGCATGGGCGGGCTCATGTCGGTGACCGGCGAGCGCGACGCGCTGCCCGGCGGCGGACCGCAGAAGGCCGGCGTGGCGCTTGCTGACGTTCTCACCGGCCTCAACGCCACCATTGCCATTCTCGGCGCGGTCGCCCACCGTGAGCGCACCGGCGAGGGCCAGCACCTCGATATCGCCCTGTTCGATGTTCAAGTCGCCTCCCTCGCAAACCAGGCGCTCAGCTATCTTGTCTCCGGCGCCTCACCCGTGCGCATGGGCAATGCCCATACCGCCATCGTGCCCTACGAGGCCTTTGCCAGCGCCGACGGGCACCTGATCCTCGCTGTCGGCAACGACGGCCAGTTCGTGCGCTTCTGTGAGGTGGCTGGCCGGCCGGACCTTCCCGCCGACCCGCGCTTCACGCTCAACCGCGACCGGGTGAAGCATCGCGAGATCCTCGTGCCGGTCATCGCCGACATCATCAAGACCCGCACCACCCGCGCATGGATCGAGGTTCTGGAGGCTGCCGCCGTCCCCTGCGGCCCGATCAACGCCATCGCCGAAGTTTTCGAGGAACCCCAGGCCAAGGCACGCGGGCTCCGGAACGAGTTGCCCCACGGCAGCGGTGGCACCGTGCCGGGCGTCGCAAGCCCGTTGCGGTTCTCGAAAACCCCGGTCAACGACAAGGTCGCGCCGCCGCTGTTGGGCGAACACACCCGCGACGTGCTCACCCGCGTGCTCGAGATGGCGCCGGAGGAAGTCGAGGCGCTCGTCGCCAGTGGCGTGGTGGGAGACCGCAAGCCATGACCCATTTCAGCGATGCCCGTCGGGATCGCCCTTGAAGCCCCTGCGTCATATTTGATTTTGAGCATATTTTAGGCACAATCTCGCCGCGCCGCACTCTTGTGCAAACGCATTGTGCGCGGCACGAAAACTTGCGCAAAGCGGAAAATTTCCGCCAATCCAGCCGGGAGCCTCGCGGATTCAACGCCCTAGCGCAAAATCCCCGCTCCGCGGAAAATTGGCACGCATCTTGATCTTCTCTGTCCGTCTCGTTCTCCGGGGGAGACTGACAGAGGGGAAAACAATGAAAATTCGTAACAGGACTTCCATTGCCGGCCTGGCTCTCGCCGCCTTCATGACTTCCACCGCCTTCACTGGCGCTTTTGCGCAAGACGACACGATCAAGGTCGGCATCCTGCACTCGCTGTCGGGCACCATGGCCATTTCGGAGACCACTCTGAAAGACGCGATGCTGATGCTCATCGAGGAGCAGAACAAGAAGGGCGGCCTGCTTGGCAAGAAGCTCGAGGCGGTCGTCGTCGACCCGGCCTCCGACTGGCCGCTGTTTGCCGAGAAGGCACGCGAGCTGATCGAGGTCGACAAGGTCTCCGCCGTCTTCGGATGCTGGACCTCGGTGTCGCGCAAGTCGGTCCTGCCAGTTTTCGAGGAGCTGAATTCGCTGCTGTTTTACCCCGTCCAGTACGAGGGCGAGGAAAGCCAGCGCAACGTCTTCTACACCGGCGCCGCCCCCAACCAGCAGGCAATCCCGGCCGTCGACTACCTGATGAACGATGAGGGCGTCGAGCGCTGGGTTCTCGCCGGCACCGACTATGTCTACCCGCGCACCACCAACAAGATCCTCGAGGCCTATCTCAAGGCAAAGGGCGTGGCGGACGAGGACATCATGATCAACTACACGCCGTTCGGGCATTCCGACTGGCAGACGATCGTGTCCGACATCAAGGCCTTCGGCTCGGCCGGCAAGAAGACCGCCGTGGTCTCGACCATCAACGGCGATGCCAATGTCCCCTTCTACAAGGAGTTGGCCAACGCCGGCATCAAGGCCGAGGACATTCCGGTCGTCGCCTTCTCGGTCGGCGAAGAGGAACTGGCCGGCCTCGACACTGGCCCGCTCGTCGGCCATCTGGCCGCCTGGAACTACTTCCAGTCCGTCGAAACCGAGGCCAACGCGCAGTTCATCGACACCTGGAAGGCCTACATCGGCGACGACAAGCGCGTCACCAACGATCCGATGGAAGCTCACTTCATCGGCTTCAACATGTGGGTGAAGGCGGTCGAGAAGGCCGGCACCACCGACCCGGACGCGGTGATCGATGCCATCGTCGGCGTCTCGGTTCCCAACCTGACCGGCGGCTATTCGGCCATGATGCCGAACCACCACATCACCAAGCCGGTGCTGATCGGCGAGATCCAGGACAATGGCCAGTTCGAGACCGTATGGGAGACCCCCGGCCTCGTCGTCGGCGACGCCTGGTCCGACTATCTCGAAGGCTCCAAGGATCTGATCTCCGACTGGCGCAAGCCGCTGTCCTGCGGAAACTTCAACACGGCCACGGGCAAGTGCGGCGGATCGGGCAGCTAACCCGACCCCGCATCCAGGGGGGGAGGGAGGCGGGCGCAAGACCCGCCTCCTCCTTACCCCCTTCAGCCGCCTCCCGTCTTTTTCCGCCCGCGACAGGACCCGCCGTGACCGACATCACCGTGACAGGCCTTCCCGCAAAAGCTGCCCCCGCCTTGTGCCTTCCGGCCCCGCACCCGGCAGCCGGCCTCCGCCTCGGGCTTTTCCTCTGCCTCTTCGCCGGCCTGCTCGCGCTTGGCGCGCCGCGCGCTTGGGCCCAGGACACGAGCGCGCTTCGCCCGCTTGTCGACGCGCTTGGCAAAGGTTCCTTCGACGACACGCAGCGCCAGGTCTCGGCGCTCGCCGCCACCGGCGACCCGGCCGTCGTTCCCGCGCTCGAGGCCCTGTCCGACGGCGACCTCTACATCCGCAAATCCGATGGTCGCGCCGTCGTCGCCAAGCGTTCCGGCACATCCTACCGGCTCAAGGACCCGCTGACAGGCGAGGATCTCGGCGAGGTATCGCGCGGCGGCGCCGACAAGATCCGCGTCAACAACCGCCTGCGCCGGACGATCCGCGCCGCGCTCGGCGGGCTTACCCTGAGAGCCGGGGATCCGGCCGTTCGCCTTTCAGCGGCAGATGCCATGTTCAAGGCGCAGGACGCCGAGGCGATCCCCGCGCTTGACGCCGCGCTGGCGGCGGAAACCTCCGAGACCGTTGCCAAGGCGATGCGCGAGGCCCGCGCTGCCGCTGTCCTTGCCTCGAACCTGCCGGAAAGCGACAAGCGCGCCGCTCTCGAAACGCTCGCCGACCGCGGCGACCGTGATGCGCTGTCGCTGCTGACCGCGGTCGCCAACGGACCCGACGCAAGCCTGCAGGCGCCGGCGCAGGCCGCCATTGCCCGCGTGCAGAAGCTCCAGGCTGTCTGGGACGCGGCCCGCAACATCTGGTTCGGCATCTCTCTCGGCTCGGTGCTGCTGCTCGCCGCGATCGGCCTCGCCATTACCTTCGGCGTCATGGGCGTCATCAACATGGCGCATGGCGAGATGGTGATGCTCGGCGCCTACACCACATTCGTCGTTCAGGACCTGTTCCGGAGCTTGGCCCCCAGCTTCTTCGACTATTCGCTGCTTGTCGCGCTTCCGGCCGCGTTCCTCGTCGCCGCCCTCGTCGGCATCGCCATCGAACGCGGCATCATCCGTTTTCTCCACAACCGGCCGCTCGAAACCCTGCTTGCCACCTGGGGCGTGTCGCTGATCCTCCAGCAGGCGGTGCGCTCGATCTTCGGCCCCACCAATCAAGAGGTCGGCAACCCGAGCTTCATGTCGGGCGCCTTCGAGATCGGCCAGCTCACCATCACCTACAACCGCCTGTGGATCGTCGTCTTCTCGCTGGTGGTCTTCGCCGCGCTGCTCGTCGCGATGAAGTTCACCCGCTTCGGGCTCAACGTGCGCGCCGTCACCCAGAACCGGCGCATGGCCGCCTCGATGGGCATCCGCACGCCGCTGGTCGACGCGCTCACTTTCGGCCTCGGCTCCGGCATCGCCGGCATCGCCGGGGTGGCGCTGTCCCAGATCGACAACGTCTCGCCCAACCTTGGACAGTCCTACATTATCGACAGCTTCATGGTCGTCGTCTTCGGCGGCGTCGGCAATCTCTGGGGGACACTGCTTGGCGCCATGACGCTCGGCATCGCAAACAAGTTCCTGGAGCCCTTCGCCGGCGCGGTGCTGGCCAAGATCCTGGTTCTCGTCTTCATCATCCTGTTCATCCAGAAGCGCCCGCGCGGCCTGTTCGCGCAAAAGGGCCGGGCGGTGGAAGCATGAGCGCGAGCCCCTCGCCTCGCCGTCCGCCCCACCGCATCCGGAGCCCTCGCCCATGATCCTGCGCCATCTCTCAGGCGGCCTGACCGGCGGGCGCCTCGCGGCCCTTCTGGTCATTCTCGCGGCCGCCGTTCTCGTGCCGGTGCTCAACCTGGCGCTCCCCGCCGACCATCCGCTGCATGTGCCCACCTATGCCGTCACGCTGATGGGCAAATACCTGACCTACGCGCTTCTTGCCCTCGCGCTCGATCTGGTCTGGGGGTACTGCGGCATCCTCTCGCTCGGCCATGCCGCCTTCTTCGCCCTCGGCGGCTATGCCATGGGCATGTACCTGATGCGCCAGATCGGCACCCGCGGCGTTTACGGCGACCCGATCCTTCCCGACTTCATGGTATTCCTCGATTGGAAGGAACTGCCCTGGTACTGGTACGGCTTCGACATGTTCCCCTTCGCCATGGTGATGGCGCTTGCCGTGCCGGGACTGCTTGCCTTCACCTTCGGCTGGTTCGCCTTCCGCTCGCGGGTGACCGGTGTCTATCTGTCGATCATCACCCAGGCGATGACCTATGCGCTGCTTCTGGCCTTCTTCCGCAATGACATGGGCTTTGGCGGCAACAACGGGCTGACCGACTTCAAGGACATCCTCGGCTTCGACGTCCAGTCCAGCGCCACCCGGGCCGGCCTGTTCGCGGCCTCCGCCCTGGCGCTCGCCGGTTGCCTGCTGCTCGCCGTGGCCATCACCAGCTCCAGACTGGGCAAAGTGCTGATCGCCGTGCGCGACGCGGAAAGCCGCGCCCGTTTCCTCGGCTACCGTGTCGAGCACTACAAGCTGTTCGTCTGGACGGTCTCGGCCATGATGGCGGGCCTCGCCGGCGCGCTCTACGTGCCGCAGGTCGGCATCATCAATCCGGGCGAGTTTGCCCCGGCGAATTCCATCGAGGCGGTGATCTGGGTCGCCGTCGGCGGGCGCGGCACGCTCATTGGCCCGATCCTCGGTGCCGTGCTCGTCAACTTCGCCAAGAGCTGGTTCACCGCCGCGCTCCCCGAGATCTGGCTTTTCGCGCTCGGCGCCCTTTTCGTCGCCGTCACCCTGTTCCTGCCAAAGGGCATCGTCGGCGTCGCCAGATCGCTCGCGGCGCGATTGCCGAAACGCGGCAGCGGAGATCCATCCGCCAGGAACCCCGACAACAGCGACGCGGCCAATTCCGCCGCGCCGCGCCACCAGGCGGCGGAGTGAGATCCATGTCCAAGGCGGAAACCCTCCTCTATCTCGACGGCGTCAGCGTTTCCTTCGACGGCTTCAAGGCGCTCAACAACCTTTCCTTCGTCATCGGCCGCAACGAGATGCGCGCCATCATCGGTCCCAACGGGGCGGGCAAGACCACGATGATGGACGTCATCACCGGCAAGACCCGACCCGACTCCGGCGACCTGCGCTTCGGCGACATGATCGACCTCACCCGCCATGACGAGGCGGAGATCGCCGGCTTCGGCATCGGTCGCAAGTTCCAGAAGCCAACCGTCTTCGAAAGCCACACGGTGGAAGACAATATCGGCCTGGCGCTGAAGGCGCCGCGCGGGCCCTTCGCCACCTTGTTCCACCGCACGAGTACCGAGGAACAGGCGCGCATCGACGCGCTGCTTGATCTGGTGCGGCTCACTGGCCGGCGCGACGACCTTGCCGGCGATCTCAGCCACGGCCAGAAGCAGTGGCTGGAGATCGGCATGCTGCTGGCGCAGGACCCGCAGCTGCTGCTCGTCGACGAGCCCGCCGCCGGCATGACCGACGCCGAGACGGCCGCGACCGCCGACCTTCTGCGCGACATCGCCAAGAGCCATTCGGTCGTTGTCGTCGAGCACGACATGACCTTCGTGCGGGCACTCGGGGTGAAGGTCACCGTCCTGCATGAGGGCTCGGTGCTCGCCGAAGGGTCGCTCGACCATGTTTCCGCCGACCAGAGGGTGATCGATGTCTATCTCGGCCGCTGACGACACCGCATTGGCGGGAGAGTTCCCATGCTGAGCGTTGAATCCATCGACCTGCACTACGGTGCGGCGCAAGCGTTGAAAAGCGTGGGCTTTTCCGCCGAGGTCGGCAAGGTGACCTGCGTGCTCGGGCGCAACGGCGTCGGCAAGACCTCGGCGCTGCGCGCCATCGCCGGCCAGCAGCCGGTCTCCGCCGGCGCCATCCGCTGGGATGGCGAGGACATTTCCCGCCTCTCCCCCTATCAGCGCGCCCGCAAGGGCATCGCCCTGGTGCCCCAGGGCCGCGACATCTTCCCGCTCCTGAGCGTCCGCGAGAACCTGGAGACCGGCTTCGCCGTCCTGCCGCGCGCCGAGCGCAAGGTGCCCGACACCGTCTTCGAGCTTTTCCCCGTGCTCAAGTCCATGCTGTCGCGCCGCGGCGGCGACCTGTCCGGCGGCCAGCAGCAGCAGCTCGCGATTGGCCGTGCCATCGTCATGCGTCCGCGCCTTCTCCTGCTGGACGAGCCGACGGAGGGCATCCAGCCCTCGATCATCAAGGACATCGGCCGGGCAATCTCGTTCCTGCGCGACACCGGTGAGATGGCCATCGTGCTGGTGGAACAGTATTTCGAGTTCGCCCGGGACCTGGCCGACCGCTTCGCCGTGATGGACCGCGGCGAGGTGGTGCTCGCCGGCAGCCGCAACGAATTGGATGAAACAGAGGTGCGCGCCCATCTCACCGTGTGAGACACGGCTGCGACACGGGCGGGCATGGCGCCCGCCCTCCTGCTTGGTCGTTCTTCAGCCGCGCCCGATATAGGGCATGTTGGTCGCCATCACGGTCATGAACTGCACGTTCGCCTCCGGCGGCAGGCTCGCCATGTGCAGCACCGCGTTGGCGACGTTGGAGACATGCATCACCGGCTCCGGCTTGATCGAACCGTCGGCCTGCGGCACGCCCTTCTGGATCGTCTCGGTCATTTCCGAGGCGGCATTGCCGATATCGATCTGGCCGCAGGCGATGTTGAAGGGACGCCCGTCCAGCGAAATCGAGCGCGTCAGGCCGGTGACCGCGTGCTTGGAGGCCGTATAGGCCACGGAGCCGGGACGCGGCACATAGGCCGAGATCGAACCGTTGTTGATGATCCGCCCGCCCTGCGGCGACTGCTTGCGCATCATGTTGAAGGCGCCGCGCGCGATCAGGAACGATCCGTCGAGATTGACGCCCACCACCCGACGCCAGTCCTCATAGGAGAGATCGCCGATGGGCGTCGACAGCACGGCGGCGCCCGCATTGTTGAAGACCACGTCGAGCCTGCCGAAAGCATCCTCGATGGCGCCGAAGAGGTCGTCCACCGCAACAGGGTCTGTCACGTCGCAGGCGACCGCCAGGCCATTTGCAGCGTCAACGCCCGATTCCGCGATTGCCTGCTCCAGCAGCTCTCCCCGTCGGCCGACCAGCACGGTCCTGTAGCCGGCCTTCAGGAAGGCGATCGCCGTCGCCTTGCCGATACCTGCCGATGCACCCGTGATCAGGGCAACGTCGCCCGCTCCAGCCATTCTGCTTCCTCCCGTTGGCGACACCATCCCTCAGGTGCCTTTCGGGTCAGATTGGGCGAAGCGGGCGGGCAAATGCAAGTCGCCATCGACGGTTGGCGCGGATGCGCGCAGGCTTCCGCAGCGTCCGATCAGGCAAAATTGCGGGCAACAAGATAGCCGCAAAGCGCGGAGACGCCGGTCAGCGTCGCGCCCCAGGCGATATCGACCACCGTCACCGAAATCGGCCAGTTGCGCAGGGTCGCGAGATTGGTCATGTCGTAGGTCGCATAGGCGAAGAAGCCGAAAAGCACGCCGTAGAGCAGCGCGTCGGTCCATTGGCCGGAGCGGAACGCCGGGGCGATCGCGAAGATGACGATGCCGGCCACATAGGCAAGATAGAACCCCGCGGCGACGCCGATCCTCACCTCGTCGGCCATCAGGTGAGCAAGCCTGTCACGATAAAAGCCGACCGCAACCCGCGTTAGCCATACAAAGTCCACCGCGAGGAAGACAAGGGATGTCGCGATGTAGGCGATGGCGTACTTCATGCTCTGTCTTTCTCTGGCCAGGGTGGGCGCGCCATGTCGCATTCCGGCGCAGCCTTCCTGACTTTAAACGAAGGGAATGCGCCAGCGGTTCACTTCTGCTGTCGCGGGTCCCGCCCCCTTTACGCATGTGCCGGTGGATGAACGGGAAAGCCCCTTCACATCTTTTTGGAATTATTCTAATGTGATCTGGACAGGCCCGGTCGGCACGGTGTCGCCTCGCCTATTCCGGGCTTCGAAGGCCCCCCGATGGACCTGTGCCCATCCAACAAGGAGTGTGTCATGAAAGGCAGTGAAAAAGTCATCGAGCGGCTGAACGAGGCCCTGTTTCTGGAGCTCGGCGCCGTCAACCAGTACTGGCTGCACTACCGCATGCTGGATGACTGGGGACTGACCAAGCTCGCCGCCAAGGAGCGTGCAGAATCCATCGAGGAGATGCAGCACGCCGACAAGCTGATCGCCCGCATCCTGTTCCTCGAGGGCCATCCGAACCTGCAGAAGGTTTCGCCGCTGCGCATCGGTCAGGATGTGGAAGAAGTGCTCAAGGCCGATCTCGCCGGCGAGTACGATGCGCGTTCCTCCTACTCCAAGTCCCGCGACATCTGCCACGCCGAGGGCGACTACGTCTCGATGAAGCTGTTCGAGGAGCTTCTGGCTGACGAGGAAGGCCATATCGACTTCCTCGAGACCCAGATCGATCTCCTCGGCAAGCTCGGCGTCGAGCGCTACTCGCTGCTCAATTCCGGCTCGGCCGACGAAGCCGAATAAGTTGCTGACCGCCGCGCCGCTTTTGGTGCGGCGGTCGCTCTTGCCATTGAAGGGCCGCAGTTGCACTCTCCCCTCGTCGCGACACCCGCGAAGGGAAGGAGACCCGATGACGCCCACCGATGCCGGCCTCCGCAAGGCCGCTCTGGCGCTCTGCGCCACATTCTTTTTCGCAAATCCCGCAAACGCCGAATGCCCCGACGACAGCACGATCGACGCCTTCATGGCGGCGCGCGCGCAAGCCGCGCCGACGCCGGCGCCCGTCGCCGCCGGCGGGTCGATGGAAGATGCCCTCTGCGCCCAGGACAAGATCGTCCAGCGGCTGAGCAAGGATCTCGGCCCGGTCGCGGGATACAAGGCCGGGCTCACCTCGCCCAAGGCGCAGGAAGCCTTCGGCGTGAGCGAACCCGTCTTCGGCACGATGCTGCGCGACATGTTCCTGCAGGACGGCGCCACGGTCAGCGCCTCCGAGGCGGGCCGCCCGCTCTTCGAGGCTGACCTTATCGTCGAGATCGCCGACCCGGCCGTCAACGACGCGACCACACCGGAGGAGGTGCTCAGAACCATCTCCGGCGTGCGCCCCTTCATCGAGCTTCCCGCCCTGGTCGTCGCCAAGGAGAACAAGCTCGACGGCCCGGCGATCACCTCGATCAACGTCGGCGCGTGGAAGGGCGTGATGGGCAATGTCATCGCCATTCCGCAAGGCGACGTCGGCACCGAGATGATGGCGAACTTCAACGCGAAGCTCACCGACAGCGCCACCGGCGAGGTCCTGTCCGAGGCCCCTGGCAAGGCCGTGCTCGGCAACCCGCTCAACGCGGTCATCTGGGTCGCCGCCAAGCTCAAGGAACAGGGAAAGTCCCTGAAGCCGGGCGACTACGTCTCCGTCGGTTCCATTGGCCCGCTTCACCCGATGAAGCCCGGCATGAGCATCACCCTCACCTATGAGGGCCTGCCCGGCGATCCGAAGATCGGCGCCACCTTCGAATGACAAAAAAGGGCGCGGCGGAAATTCCGCCACGCCCTTTTTGCTTTTTTTTGAAAATCAGCGCTTCTTCTTGTTGAAAGCCGCCGCGAGTGCCGCGGCCATCGCACCATCGCCACCAGGCGATGCGTCCTTCCCGCCGCGGTCGTTGCGCCCCCCGCCCGAGGACCCGCCGCCAGGCCGGCCGCCCTTTCCGGGGCCGCCCGCTCCGCCGCCCCGTCCGCCACCGCCGCCGTCGCGCCGCGCGTCTCTCTGACCGCCGGAGGAGCGCTCCGCCGCCTCCGCCCCGCCATCCTTGCGCATGGAGAGCGCGATGCGCTTGCGCGGCATGTCAACCTCGACAACGCGAACCCGAACGATGTCGCCAGCCTTCACCACCTCGGCCGGATCGCGCACGAAACGGTCGGCGATTTGCGAGACATGAACAAGTCCGTCCTGATGCACGCCGATATCGACGAAGGCACCGAAATTGGTGACATTCGTCACCGTTCCCTCCAGCGACATGCCGGGCCGCAGATCGGCCATGGTTTCCACCCCATCGGCAAGCTTCGCCGTCTTGAATTCCGGGCGCGGATCGCGGCCGGGTTTTTCCAGCTCGGCAATGATGTCGCGCACCGTCGGCAGACCGAAGGTCTCGTCGACGAAGCTTTCCGGATCGAGCGACTTCAGGAGGTTGCCGTTGCCCATCACGTCGCCGAGCGGCCGTCCGCACGCTTTCACGATGCGCGAGGCAACCGGATAGGCCTCCGGGTGAACGGATGAGGCATCGAGGGGGTTCTCGCCGCCTGGAATGCGCAGGAAGCCGGCGCATTGCTCGAAGGCCTTGGGGCCCAGACGGGCGACCTTCAGGAGATCCTTGCGGCTGCGGTAGGCACCTTCCGCGTCCCGATGAGAGACGACCGCCTCCGCCAGCATCGAGGTCAGACCCGAGACACGCGCCAGCAGCGGCGCCGAGGCGGTGTTGAGGTCGACGCCAACCGCGTTCACCGCATCCTCGACCACGGCGTCCAGCGCGCGCGCAAGCTTCGTCTGGTTGACGTCGTGCTGGTACTGGCCGACGCCGATGGACTTGGGCTCGATCTTGACGAGTTCGGCGAGCGGGTCCTGCAGCCGCCGGGCGATGGAGATCGCTCCGCGCAAGGACACGTCGACATCGGGGAATTCGCGCGCGGCCAACGCGCTGGCCGAATAGATCGACGCACCCGCCTCGTTCACCACCACCTTCACCGGACGCGCCGCCGGAGGAATGTCGCCGAGAAGATCGAGCACCAGCCGGTCCGTCTCCCGGCTCGCCGTGCCGTTGCCGATGGCAATCAGCGCCACCTTGTTGCGTGCGATCAGCGCCAGCAGTGCCGCCCGCGTGCCGGCGACGTCGTTGCGCGGCGGATAGGGATAGACGGTCGTCGTCTCGACCAGCTTGCCGGTCCCGTCGACAACCGCGACCTTAACGCCGGTGCGGATGCCCGGATCGAGCCCGAGAACGGCCTTGTGACCGGCTGGCGCGGCCAGCAACAGGTCCTTGAGGTTGCGCGCGAAGACGTGGATCGCCTCTTCCTCGGAGCGCTCACGCAGCATGTTCATCAGATCGAGTTCGAGATGCAGCGACAGCTTGACCCGCCACGCCCAGCGCGCGCATTCCACAAGCCACCTGTCGGCCGGACGCCCCTTGTCCTCGATGCCGGCGGCATGCATCACCATGCGCTCCACCGGCCGCACAGGGCCTGGGTCCTCCTCGTCGACGGCCAGCTCAAGCGCCAGCACGCCTTCGTTGCGCCCGCGCATCAGGGCAAGCGCCCGGTGGCTCGGCACGTCGGCCCATTTCTCGCGGTAATCAAAATAATCGGAGAACTTGGCGCCCGCCGTCTCCTGCCCCTCGACGACGCGCGACCGCACGACGCCGCCGCGCCTGAGGTGATCGCGCAGCCGGCCGACCAGCGCCGCATCCTCGGAGAAACGCTCCATCAGGATCTGGCGCGCGCCGTCGAGCGCCGCCTTCTCGTCGGCCACGCCCTTGTCAGCGTCGACGAAGCCCGCCGCTTCCTTCTGGGGGTCGCGGGAAGGATCGGCCATCAACAGGTCGGCAAGCGGTTCGAGCCCCGCCTCGCGGGCGATCTGCGCCTTGGTCCGCCGCTTCTTCTTGAAGGGCAGATAGAGATCCTCGAGTTGCGCCTTGGTCTCGGCGGAGAGGATCTTGCCCGCCAGATCCGGATCGAGCTTTCCCTGCTCGTCGATCGACTTCGCAATGGCGACGCGGCGCTCCTCCAGCTCCCGCAGATAGGTAAGCCGCTCCTCGAGCGTGCGCAGCTGGGTGTCGTCGAGACCGCCCGTCACCTCCTTGCGGTAGCGGGCGACGAAGGGCACCGTGGCCCCTCCATCGAGCAGCTCCACCGTCGCCGACACCTGTTCAGGCCGGCAGGACAGCTCGCCGGCGATGCGCACGGCGATCCTCGCCGACACCTCAGCCGGCAGGGCCGATGCCTTTTTCGCCTGCGGCGCGGCGGCGGAAATCTCGGAAAGCAGCTCGGTGTTGTCGGTCATAGCATTGGCCTGTTGGGGACGCTTCGGCTTCGGTCTTAAGCCGGCCTGCGTCGCTCTTCCACTCCCCCGCACCCTTGCCCACAGACGGGTCCACAGATGCGGCGAGACGAAGGCGTCAGCGTACCACGGTGATGGAATGCGCCGCGCGGGTTACCGCCGTGTAGAGCCAGCGGTCGCGGAAATCCCGGAAGGCAAAGCTCTCGTCGAAGAGCACCACGTCATCCCACTGCGAGCCCTGCGACTTGTGGACAGTGAGCGCGTAGCCATAGTCGAACTCGTCGGAACGCCGGCGCATCGCGTAGGGAAGTTGCTCCGAACCCTCCTCGAAAAGCGCCGGAAGCACCTTTACCGCGACGCTCGACTTGCCACCCGCCTCGTCCTCGGGACGCACGTCGAAGCGGATCGTGTTGCCCCGCGACGGCCTGAGCCGTTCCACCGTCCACAGTCCGCCATTGAGCAGGCCCTTGGTCTTGTCGTTGCGCAGGCACACCAGCTTGTCGCCGACCGCCGGCATCGGCGTGGTGAAGCCCTTAAGCTCGCGGATACGGCCGTTGTAGAGCCGGCGCGTCCGGTTGGTTCCGACAAGCACCTGGTCGGCGGCAAGGATCGCCTGCGCATCGATATCCCGGCGCGAGATGATCCGGCTCTCGCCATAGGTGCCGTGGTCAAGAGTGCCGCCCTCGCGAATGACCATCGACATGTGCACGATCGGATTGTCGCGCGCCTGCCGGTGCACCTCGGAGAGCATGATGTCGGGCTCGGCGTCGGTGAAGAAGCCACCGCCCTTGACCGGGGGAAGCTGGGCAGGATCGCCAAGCACCAGCACCGGCGTGCCGAAGGACAGGAGATCGCGGCCCAGATCCTCATCGACCATCGAGCATTCATCGATGACGATGAGCGAGGCCTTGGCCGCCACGCTCTCGCGGTTGAGGGAAAAGCTCAAAGCCCCCTCGTCCTCGTCCTCCGCCTCGTCCTTGCGCCCGCGCGGACGGTAGATCATGGCGTGGATCGTGGTCGCCCCGTCGCACCCCTTCTGGCGAAGGACATGCGCGGCCTTGCCGGTGAAGGCGCCAAAGGCGACGTCGCCGTCGATGCCTTCGGCAAGATGCCGGGCGAGCGTCGTCTTGCCCGTCCCGGCAAAACCGAAGAGGCGGAAGACCTGCTTGTCGCGCGATTTCAGCCAGCGCGCCGTCTCGGCGAGCGCCTGTTCCTGCTGCGGTGACCAGTCCATGAAGCGATTCCCGTTTCGTTCGCTTCCTGTCTACCCGCTTCGCCGCCGGTTTGGCACCCGCCTTTCGCGCCTCATGGGCGCGGATGCAGCTTCACGCCCGTGCCTGTTACCGAAAAGCCGGCCATATAGGGGTCGCGTTCGTCGAGCGTGATGGTCGACGTCCCCGTCTTCACCGCCCAGCCCTCGATGGTCGGCACGATCGCCGGAAGATCACCGACGCGCGTTTCCTCCTTCACCCCGCCCCGGAAGAGCGAGCCGATGACGCTTTCATGGACGAAGCTGTCGCCGACCTTGAGGCGCCCGCGCGCGTGAAGCTGGGCAAGGCGCGCGGATGTCCCCGTGCCGCAAGGGCTGCGGTCGATGGCCTTGTCGCCGTAGAAGACGGCGTTGCGCGCGTCGGCCCCCGCCTGCGTTGCCGGCCCGGTCCACTGGATGTGGGTGATGCCACGGATGCGCTCGTCCAGCGGGTGCACCATCTCGAAGGTCTCGTTGAGGACCTTGCGCAGCAAGGGACTGATCGCCACCAGCTTGTCGACCTCAATCGAACCGACACCGGGAAAATTCTTCTGCGGCTCGACGATTGCGTAGAAGTTGCCGCCATAGGCGACGTCGAAGACAATCCGCCCGAGTTCCGGGCAGTCGATCTCGAGATCCCTTGCGGCAAGGAACGAGGGCACATTGGTGAGCTTCACCGACGTGACGAAGCCATCCTCCATCGCGTAGTCGGCGAGAACGAGGCCAGCCGGGGTCTCCAGCCGCGCCGTGCCCGGCGTCCTTGGCGCGAGCAGCCCCTCCTCGATGGCCATGGTCACCGTGCCTATGGTGCCGTGGCCGCACATCGGCAGGCAGCCCGAGGTCTCGATATAGAGCACGCCGATGTCGCAATCCTCGCGCGTCGGCGGATAGAGGATCGACCCGGACATCATGTCGTGGCCGCGCGGCTCGAACATCAGCCCGGTGCGGATCCAGTCGTAGCGGGACAGAAAATCGGCGCGCCGGGCAAGCATGCTGTCGCCCGACAGCAGTGGCCCGCCGCCGGCGACCAGCCGCACCGGGTTGCCGCAGGTGTGACCATCGATGCAGAAGAACGTATGACGCGCCATGTCGGGCACCTTGAATGCGGCCGCTCAGAACCGGCCGATGGAATAAGGGGAAAGATCGATCGCGGGCGCCCGCCCGGCGATCATGTCGGCAAGAATTTCGCCCGTCGTCGCCGCCTGCGTCAGCCCGTGATGGGCATGGCCGAAGGCATGGAAGACATGCGGAGAGGCAGAACTTCGGGAGATGACCGGCAGGCTGTCGGGAAGCGAGGGGCGAAACCCCATCCAGCGCGTCCCCTCCGCCGCATTGAGGCCCGGAGCCACCTTGCGCGCCCGCGTCACCAGCGCGTCGACCCGCGCCCAGTTGGGCGGGGCGTCGAGGCCGGCAAACTCCACCGCGCCGCCGATCCTGAGGCCCGGAGCGAGAGGCGAGAGCACGAATCCGTAGCCGGGGAGCATGATGAAGCGGCGGAACGAAACGCCCGGCTCCGGCACGGTGATGTTGTAGCCGCGCTCCGTGTCGAGCGGCACGTTCTCGCCAAGCCCGCCCGCGAGCTTGCGGGACCATGCCCCGCAGGCGATCACAACCCTCTGCGCCTCAATCTCTTCGCCGCCGGCAAGCCGGATCCGCACGCCGCTCTCGGACGGGGCGAGGTTCTCGACGCTGCCGTCGACGAACCGGACACCGCGCGCGCGCAAATGCGCGGCGATGTCCTGACACAGAGCGAAAGGATCGTCGACATGGGACCAGCCGGGAATATAGGCGCCGCCGGCGACGGTCGGCCCCAGGTCCGGCTCCATCTCCCGGATCTGCGCGCCGGATAGCTCGCGCACCTCGATACCGTGGTCGCGCTGGAGCTGCCAGCCCGGACGCGCCCGCGCCACCTCGGCCGGCTTGTCGAAAACGTCGAGACAGCCGTGCGAACGCAGCCTTCCGCCGGTGCCCGTTTCGGCCCAGAGCCGCTCCCAGGCGGGAAGCGCGGTAGCGTTGAGCGCAGCGATTGCCGAGACCGACCGACGCCAGGCGGAGGGGCGCGAGGCGGCGAGGAACCGCAGCATCCAGGGCAGGAACGCCGGCGCATAGGACGGGCGCAGCGACAACGGGCCGAGCGGGTCGAGCAACCAGCCCGGCGCCTTGCGCCAGATCCCGGGCGAGGCCAGCGGCGATACATCCGTCCAGGCGATGCCGGCGGCGTTGCCACGCGAGGTGGCCGCTCCCGGCTCTCCCCGGTCGATCAGCGTCACCTCATGGCCACGAGCAGCCAGGGTCGCGGCGGCGGCAAGGCCGACGATCCCCGCACCCAGAATGTGAACCGATGGCACTGCGCTCATGTTTCCTCCCCACGGGCGTCGCCTGCCCGATGGTCAGATCATCGGCAAAGCCGGGCGAACCGCAAGAGCCGCCTTGATGATATCGTCGACCCGCTTGCCCTCGACACCGGCGAGCGGCAGCCGCGGCGCGCGGCAGCGGTCGTTCGACCCGAGCGCATGCACCTCCGCCCGCTTGATGTTCTGGACGAGGTTGGTGGAGACGTCGAGGTCGAGCAGCGGGCGGAACCAGCGGTAGATGTCGCGCGCCTCCTCGAGGCGACCGGCCTGTACCAGTTTCCAGATCGCGACCGTCTCCTTCGGGAAGGCGACGACGAGACCGGCGACCCAGCCCGTCGCGCCCATCAGCAGGCTCTCGAGCGCGAGATTGTCGACACCGGTGAAGACGTCGAAACGCGTGCCGAAGCGCGAGATCACCTCGCTCACCCGGCGAATGTCGTCGGTGGATTCCTTCATCGCGACGACAAGCGGCTCGCTGGCGAGCTCCTCGAACATGTCGAGTGTCACGTCGACGCCATAGGCGACCGGGTTGTTGTAGACCATCATCGGAAGACCGGCGGCCCGCGTCACCGTCAAAAGGTGCCCGAGGGTCTCCCGCGGCGCCGAGCGATAGGGCACGCCCGGCAGCACCATCAGCCCGTCGGCGCCTGCCTTGGCCGCCGCCTCCGCCGCCTTCGCGGCACGCCGGGTGGAGCTCTCGCACACGGTCATGATCACCGGTCGCTTGCCCGCGACCGATTTTGCGAGCGTCAGGATCTCGAGCTTTTCCTCCGGCTCCAGCGCCATCGCCTCGCCGAGCGAGCCGCAGACGATGAGACCGTCAACGCCGGCATCGACCTGCAGCGCGAAACAGCGCTCCATCTCGACCCCATCAAGCGTGTCGGCCTCGGTGAACTTGGTGGTAACCGCCGGAAAAATGCCCCGCCACATGGTCGATCGCTCCTTGCCCAGAGTTTGGCTTGAACCTGATATATCAGGTGTCGAGCGAAGAATTTCACGCAGCTTCCTTTATGTCAACAACTGATATATCAAGAGACGGGACGTATTCGGCAGACGTGCGGGGACAGGATGAGCGGCACCAACGGCAGCGACGAAGGCAGGCAGCGCGGCACGGCGGCGCGCAGTCTCGCGGAACGCAAGGCCACGAGCCGCGCCCCCGGTGCAAGCCGATCCCGCCAGGTGACGGGCCCCGGGCTGGAACGCCTCGTCTCCGGGCGCGCACCGACGGAGGCGGTCCAGGAGGAGGAAAGCCGGGCGACCACTGCCTATCGGGCGCTCGAAGAACGCATCGTGACACTCGACCTCGCGCCGGGAACCGCGATCACCGAGAACAGGCTCGCCGCCGCGCTCGACATGGGCCGCACCCCCGTGCGCGAGGCGATCCAACGGCTCGCCTGGGAAGGTCTCGTCACCATCCGCCCCCGTCTGGGCATTCTGGTCAGCGAGATAAGCCCGGGCGATTTCGCCCGCGTCCTCGATGCCCGCCACGCGATAGAAGTCCTTCTCGCCGGCTCCGCCGCCCGTCTGGCCAGCCGTCCGCAGCGCGACCGGCTGGCGGAATGTGCGGTCGCCATGCGCGATGCGGCCGCCTGCAAGGACATTTCCGAGTTCCTGCGCCAGGACAAGATCTTCGACGAGATCGTCGCCATTGCCGCCTGCAACCCCTTTGCCGCGCGCGTCGTCGCGCCGCTGCAAACCCACTCGCGCCGCTTCTGGTACCGGTATTTCGGCGAGGCGGACCTCAACTCCGCCGCCTGGCACCATATGGAGGTGATGCAGGCGATTGCCGCCGGCGACGTCGACGCGGCGCGCGCCCGGGCCCACGACCTGCTCCACAACCTGCGCCGCCAGGCCGAAACGCTCACCGGCCCGGGAAGCTGACCGCCGCGCCGGCATTCCTGTTGGCGCGCGCCCGCACGACCGCAATGCCCGACATGGCGGCGAGCGACAGACATCCGGCCGCAAACGCCAGCACAAGTCCCATCCCCGAACCACCCACATCGACCGCCGCCCCCAGCGCGAACGGCGCCGCCGCCCCCACGATCAGCGCCGGCCGGGCGATCAGGCCAAGCCGCAACGCGTAGCCCTCCGCCCCGAAGAGGGCGAGCGGCAGCGTGCCGCGCACGATGGTGACAAGTCCGTTCGCCCCACCGTAGATCACCGCGAAGACAGCGGCCGAAAGCGGCGTCACCCCTCCCACCAGCAACACGAGAAAGGCCGCCGGCAGCATGGCCGCCGACACGATGCCCACCCCCAGCGGCGAAATGCGACGCGCAAAGACGAACTCCACCACCCGTGCCGCAACCTGGGATGGACCGATCAGCGTGCCGACAGCAACCGCGACCGCCGCCGACAGGCCCAGATCCTCGAAGAGCGCCAGCAGATGCGCCGACAGGCCGATGAACAGAAACGCGTTGGCGGCGATCGCCAAACTGACCAGCACGAATGCGGCACGTCTGTATCGCTCATCGACGATCATCGGTGCCAGCTCGGCCGTCTGCCCGCTTTGGGCAGTGTCAGCGTCCCTGTCCGGGGACTCGCCAAGGCCGCTTCCCCGCCTTGGCAACAGCAGATGCGCCGGAAAGGCGATGGCAAGCGTTGCAAGGGAAAACGCCAGATAGGCACCACGCCAGCCGTGGCTTTCGATCAGCCAGTGGGTCGCCGGCCAGGCAAGCGTCGAAGCGAAGCCGGCGATGAGCGTCAGCGCGGTTATGCGCGAGCGCGCCCGCCTGCCATAGATCCCGCCCAGCGTCGCGAAAGCGGGATCGTAGAGCGTCATCGCCATGGCGACGCCGAGAACCGCCCAGACGCAATAATAGGAAACAAGACCGCCGACGCCGGACAGCGCGGCAAGGCCGACTGCCGCCAGCAGCGACCCGCTCGCCATGACCCGCCGCCCGCCATGCGCCCCGACAGCGGCACCCACGGCCGGCGAGGCAAGCCCGGCCACGACAAGCCCCAGCGAAAAGCCGCCGAGGCCGGTCGCACGAGACCAGCCGAACTCATCGGAGATCCGTGGCGCCGTCAGCGCAACCGCATAGAACAGGCTGCCGTAGCCAACGATCTGGCTGACCCCGAGAAGAGGCACGGCGCTCCAGAGCGGAAGTCTTGCCATCGCCTCGTCCGGTGCCGGATCAGGCAGCCCCGCGCGCGGCGAGCCGCGCCCGGATGCTCGCGACATCGGCCCTGGGCGTCGCCGCGAAAAGCGTCTTCGTGTAGCTGTGCTTGGGGTCGCCGAAAACCTCGTCGCGCGTGCCGTATTCCACCGCTTCGCCAAAGTACATCACCATCACCATGTCGGCGATGTAGCGTACCACCGACAGGTCGTGACTGATGAAGACATAGGTGAGGCCGAACTCATCCTGGAGATCGGCAAGCAGATTGAGGATCTGCGCCTGCACGGAGAGATCGAGCGCGGAAACCGGTTCATCGAGCACCAGCAGCTTGGGCTTCAGCATGATCGCCCGCGCGATGGCGACGCGCTGCCGCTGGCCGCCGGAAAACATATGCGGGTAACGGCCGTAATGCTCCGGCTTGAGCCCGACCTTCTCCAGCATCGCCAGCGCCGCGTCGCGCCGTTCGGCCGCGCTCATCGACGTGTTGAGCAACAGCGGCTCCTCGAGGACCGCACCGATCTTCTGGCGCGGATTGAGCGAGCCATAGGGATTCTGGAACACGATCTGAACGGCCTGACGCATCTCGCGCCCCACGCGGTGGCGGGAGATGTCGATCATCTTGCCGTCGATCTCGATCGTGCCGGAGGTCGGCTGATCGATCATCGTCAGCATCCGGGCAAGCGTCGACTTGCCGCACCCGGATTCACCCACCACCGCCAGCGTCGATCCGCGCTCCACGTCGAAGCTGACGCCCTTGACCGCATGCAACAGGCTCGGCTTTCCGAACATGCCGCCGCTGACCACATAGTCGCGCTTGAGGTCGCGCACCTTGAGGATGGGGGCACTCATCGGCGGGCCTCCATGTCGGCGGAAAAGGTCTCGGCGAAGTCGGCCACCGTCGGCAGCCGGTCCCCCTTGGCGTTCTCCGGCAGAGCCGAAAGCAGCGCCTTGGTATAGGGATGCGTCGGCGTCTCGAAGAGGCTCAGCACGTCGGCTTCCTCCATCTGCTTGCCCTGATATTGCACCACCACCCGGTCGGCGGTCTCGGCAACGACACCCATGTCGTGGGTGATCATGATCATCCCCATGTCGTGGTCGCGCTGGAGATCGCCAAGCAGGTCGAGGATCTGCTTCTGGATGGTCACATCCAGCGCCGTGGTCGGCTCGTCGGCGATCAGAAGCTTGGGTTGGCAGGCGGTGGCGATGGCGATCATCACACGCTGGCACTGACCGCCCGACATCTGGTGCGGGAAGGCATCGAGCCGGCTTGCCGGATCGGGAATGCCCACCGCGTTCAGCAGCTCCACCATCCGGTCGCGTCGTTGCCGGCGGTTCATGTCCGTGTGCGTCTTCAGCACCTCGTCGAGCTGGAAGCCGACCGTGAAGCACGGGTTGAGGCTGGCGACCGGCTCCTGAAAGATCATCGAGATGTCCTTGCCGATGATCTGCCGCCTGGCATGGACCGAAAGCGTTCTGAGGTCCGTGCCCTCGAATGCCATCATGTCGGCCGTGACGGTCGCCGTGTCCGGCAGCAACCCCATCACCGCGAGCATGGCGACCGACTTGCCGGAGCCGGATTCCCCGACGATGGCGAGCACCTCACCCTTTTCAACCGTGTAGTCGACCCCGTCCAGCGCCCGGAAGGGCCCGGCCGCGGTGTCGAACTCGACGCTGAGGTTGCGGATTTCGAGAAGAGGCATCGTCTCAGCTCCGCTTCAGCTTGGGATCGAGGGCGTCGCGCAGCCCGTCGCCGACCAGGTTGATCGCCAGCACCGTGATCAGGATCGCGAGACCCGGGAAGGTCACCACCCACCAGGCGCGCAGGATGAACTCGCGCGCCTCGGCCAGCATCGTGCCCCATTCCGGCGTCGGCGGCTGCGCGCCCATGCCCAGGAAGCCCAGCGCCGCCGCGTCGAGGATCGCGTTGGAGAAGGACAGCGTGCCTTGCACGATCAGCGGCGCCAGACAGTTCGGCAGGATCGTCTTGAACATCAGCCGCAGGTGGCCGGCGCCTGAAAGCCGGGCCGCAGCCACATAGTCGCGGGTTCGCTCGCTCAGCACCGCCGCACGCGTCAGCCGCACGAAATGCGGCTGCAGCACGACGGCGATGGCGATCATCGCGTTGACCAGACCGGGCCCTAGCACCGCGACCAGCACAAGCGCCAGCAGCAGAGATGGAAACGCCAGGATGACGTCCATCACACGCATGATGACCGTATCGACCCAGCCGCGAAAATAGCCCGCGACCAGACCCAGGACGATGCCGCCGGTCAGCGCGATGACAACGACGACAACGCCGATGAAGAGCGAGAAACGGGCGCCGAAGATCAGCCGCGAGAGCATGTCGCGGCCAACAGCGTCCGTTCCCAGCAGGAAAGCGGCCCGGCCGCCCTCCGCCCAGAAGGGCGGCACGAGCAGCGCGTCACGATATTGCAGGTCCGGATCGTGCGGCGCAACCAGCGGCGCGGCAAGCGCCACGACCACCAGCAGCACGAAGATCGCCAGGCCGATCACCGCGCCTCGGCTCTGGGAAAAATAGAACCAGAACTCCACCAGCATCTGCCGTGTGGCGTTGCGGCTTTCGGCTTCGATGGAAACGGGTTTCGAGGTTTCTGTCATTGCTCTGTCCCGTCTCAGGTATGTCGAATGCGCGGATTGACGAGACCGTAGAGCAGGTCGACCGTCAGGTTCACGAGCATCACGATGGCGGCGATCATCAGCAGGCCGCCCTGCACGACCGGATAGTCACGCCGCGAGATGCTGTCGACCATCCACTTGCCGATGCCGGGCCAGGAGAAGATCGTCTCCGTCAGGATGGCGCCGGCGAGCAGCACGCCGACCTGCAGCCCGATGGTGGTGATCACCGGGATCAGTGCGTTTCTGAGCGCGTGCAGACCGATGACCCTGAGCGGAGCCAGTCCCTTGGCGCGCGCGGTGCGCACATAATCCTCACCCAGCACCTCGAGCATGGCCGAGCGCGTCTGGCGGGCGATCACCGCCAGCGGGATCGTGGCCAGGACGATGGAGGGCAGCACCAGGTGGCTCGCCGCCGACTGGAACGCACCCTTCTGCCCAGAAAGCAGGCTGTCGATCAGCATGAAGCCGGTCGGCTGCGGAAAGAAGTAGAGCAGCGATATGCGTCCCGACACCGGCGTCCATTGCAGGATGCCGGAAAACAGGATGATCAGCAGCAGGCCCCACCAGAAGATCGGCATCGAATAGCCGACGAGCGCCACGCCCATCACCGTCTGGTCTACGACCTTGCCGCGTTTCACCGCCGCGAGGATGCCGATCGGAATGCCGACCACAATGGCGATGATGATGGCGCAAAGGCCAAGCTCGGCGGTGGCCGGAAACAATGTCAGGAATTCGGTGACCACCGGTTTCTTGGTCACGATGGACGTGCCGAGGTCGCCGGAAAGAATGCCGCCGAGATAGTCCAGATACTGCTCCCATATCGGGCGGGAGAAGCCGAACTGCTCCATCAGTTTCTGGTAGCGCTCGGGAGAAAGCCCCCGCTCGCCCGCCATCAGCAGAACAGGATCACCGGGCAGCAGACGAATGAAACCGAAAGCCACCAACGACACACCGAGAAAGGTGGGCACGAGCAGCAGGAGCCGGCTGAGGAAAAAGCGGATCATGGGATACCGTCCATGCGCCCGCACCGGCCGCAAGGGGCCGGTGCGGGGTGTCGGGCCCGCCGGTCGGACACGTCAGCCTGGAAAATCTCCGGGCCGTGCCGCCGGCGGCTCCTCTTCGGGACCGCGGAATTACTCCGCGATGTCGACGCCGTCGAACCAGTGGCCGCCGAGCGGGTCCATGACGTAGCCCTCGACCTTCGCCGACATCGGCATGAAGACGACCGAATGGGCGATGGTCGCCCACGGGGCCTGCGCCTTGAAGACGGTCTGCGCCTCCTCGTAGAGCGCCGTGCGCTCCGCCTTGCTGGAGACGACCTTGGCCTTCTGGATCAGATCCTCGAACGGCTGGTAGCACCACTGCGCACGGTTGGAACCGCCGACGCCGTCACACCCCAGAAGCACGGCGAGGAAGTTGTCGGGATCACCGTTATCGCCGGTCCAGCCGAGCAGCACGGCACCGTCGCGGTCGGCTTCCTTGGAGCGGGCCAGATACTCGCCCCACTCGTAGGAGACGATCTCCGCCTCGACGCCAACCTTGGCGTAATCGGCCTGGATGACCTCCGCCATGCGGCGCGCGTTCGGGTTGTACGGGCGCTGGACCGGCATCGCCCAGAGCTTCATCTTGAGGTCGGTGACGCCCTCTTCCTCAAGCATCTTCTTCGCCGCTTCCGGATCGTACGGGTCGTCCTTGACGGCATTGTTGTAGGACCACATCGTCGGCGGGATCGGGTTCTTCGCCGCCTGGCCGGAGCCCTGGAACACCGCGTCGAGAATGGCCTGCTTGTTCATGGCCATGTTCAGCGCCTTGCGGACCTTCGGGTTGTCGAAGGGCGCCTGCTTGGTGTTATAGGCCAGATAGCCGACGTTGAGGCCCTGTTGCTCCATGAGCTTCAGGTCGTTCTGGGCACGGATATCGTCCAGATCGGCCGGGGCGGGATACGGCATGACATGGCATTCGCCCGCCTTCAGCTTCTGAAGGCGCACGGCCGCGTCGGTCGTGATGGCGAAGACGAGGTCATCGATCGGCTGCTTGCCGCCCCAGTAGTCGGGATGCGCCTTGTAGCGGATCACCGCGTCCTTCTGGTAGCCGACGAAGGCGAAGGGACCGGTGCCGAGCGGCTCCTGGTTCATCATCTCCTTGCGGCCGTCGGCGGCGAGCTTGTCGGCGTATTCAGCGGACAGGATCGAGGCGAAGTCCATGGCCAGATTGGCCACCATCGGCGCCTCGGGGCGCGTGAGCACGAACTTCACCGTGTGGTCGTCGACCTTGACGATCTCCTTGATGAGATCGGGCATCGACATGCTGTCGAAATACTCCCAGGCCGCACCGGATGTGTACTGGTGCCAGGGATGCTCCTTGTCGAGCTGGCGCCCGAAGGAGAACAGCACGTCGTCCGCGTTGAAATCGCGCGTCGGCGTGAAGAAGGACGTGGTCTGGAACTTGACGCCCTTGCGCAGGTGGAAGGTGTATTCCTTGCCGTCCTCGGAGATGTCCCAGCTCTCGGCGAGCCCGGGGATGACCTCGGTGGTGCCGCGCTTGAACTCTACCAAGCGGTTGTAGACCGGCTTGGACGACGCGTCGAACGTAGTGCCTGCGGTGTAAAGCGCGGAATCGAAGCCTTCCGGCGACCCTTCCGAGCAGTAGACCAGCGTCTTGGCCGAAGCTGCGGACGCCATCAGGACCGCAAGACTGGCGCCCATGAGCGCCGTTTTCATGGTGCGGCGAACAAACATGCAAACTCTCCCCTGAATGATCTCGGCCCGCCATTTTCGTTTTCCCGCTTCACTGAGATGGGGAAGCGGATTCCTGGCTCTTGGGCCTTGGCCGAAGATTAGTCGCTGTCGAACCCACTCACAACCGGTGCGATATTTCTTCTTTTGGAAATTATAGCGAAATTTTTCCAGAATTCCGCCGGCGACGCAACGCGACCCAGGCACCCGCCGCCGCCGTCAGGCCACGCGAAACGGGCGCGCCATTCCTGGCGCGCCCGTTCCTGAAATGACCTGCATTTCCCGCTTCGCCGGGCTGGATCAGAGCTCGTCCTCGCTGGGAATGTCGCGATCCTTCTTGGACCTGCTGCTGGCCGGCTTCGCCTCGATGAGAACGTCGTCGCCCGGCAGCGACGGTGTATCGGCGGCGCGCTCGCCGCCTTCCGCCGACGGGCTCGACACATGATAGGTGACCTGCGGGAACGGGATCTCGATGCCGCGTTCGTCGAAGACCGCCTTGAGATACTCGTTGTAGGCGCGCCCGGTGGCCCACTGCGAGCCCGGCAGGGTCTTGATTCGGGCCCGCACGGTGATCGCGCTGTCGCCGAACGTGGTGACGCCATGCATCTCCAGCGGATCGAGGATGTCGCGCCCGGCCTCGCTTTCCTTGAGCCGGTCGAAGGCGACATGCATCGCCATCTTCACATCGGTGATGTCGCTGTCGTAGGCGACCCCGATGGCGGCGACGTGATAGCCGTAGCCGCGCATGAAGTTGGCCACCCGGTCGACGGTCGAGAACGGGATCATGTGCGCCGCGCCATCGAGGTCGCGCAGCCGCACCGAACGGATCGTCAGCTTCTCCACGGTCCCCGTGACACCGCCCAGGGTGACGACATCGCCCTCGTTCATGGCGTTCTCGAACTGGATGAACGCACCCGTGATGATATCCTGAACCAGCTTCTGGGAGCCGAAGGAGATCGCCAGACCGAAGACACCGGCACCGGCGATCAGCGGCCCGATGTTGACCCCGAGCTCGGACAGCGCCAACAGCGCGATCATCACCAGCAGCAGGATCGTGAAGGCATTGCGGAAAAGCCCGAAGAGCGTCTTCTCCCGCGAGGTCGGCAGGCGGCCGCGCGGATTGAGCCGCAGGTCGACCCAGGACATGATGCCGAGCCAGATGAGGAAGCCGATGAAGGCGACAATGAGCGCCGAAACGAGCCGGCCGACCCAGTCCTGCCCGTCGGAGGAGCCGAACCAGCTCATCACATCGACAGCCGCCCATGCCTGCAGGATGCCGAGCAACACGCAGACGAACACCAGGAACCGCACGATGGACAGCACGCGCGGCACGAAGGCGTTGAGACGCCTCTCGAGCAACGGCAGGCGCTGGTGGACGTTCTCAGGCAGATGCACGCCGTCGGTGATCGCCCGCGTCAGCATCAGCGACACCAGCGTGCCAATCATCACCGAGAGAACCGAGAAGGCCGTGGCTTTCACCATGAAGGCGGTGGCGTCGAACGGGCGCGACAGCCACACCGAAAGCAGCAGCAGCACGTAGAAGATCGCCACCGCGTGCCAGATCCGGCCCATCACCTCGATCAGGCCGCTCGCCAGCACATTGCTCTGCCGCCCGGCATAGTCGAGGATGCGGTCGCGGGTGGCGACGCGGTTGCGCAGAACCGCGAAGATCGCAATCAGAACCGCCGCAAGAACGATCATCATCCGCACGGAATCGGCGAGCAGGAACGAGATGTTGCGGGAAATCACCGGCACCGCCACCATGACGCCGTAGCCGAGCAGGTTGTAGATGATGAACAACCAGAAGCGCCAGTAGTAGGCCTGCTCGTCATCGAGCGGCACCAGGCGCAAGGAACTGAACTTGGGGCTGAGCGCGAAGCGGGTCGCGATCTTGGCCACCTGAACGAAGAAGAAGGCGTTCAGGATCAGGGATTCGAACAGCTCCACCTCGCCATGGGTCGAGCCGGTCGCCATGGCAACCCCGTAGCCCGCGCCGATGGCGATGCCGACCACGACGAACTCGCTGACGCCGCGCAGCAGCAGCAGCAACGCGCGCTTGAGCACGGTGATCCCCTCGCCGTCGCCGATAAGGCGCCGAAACAGCATGTCGGATGCCTGCCGCAGCAGCCACACGATGACCATGAGCGAACCCGCGATCAGCGCGATCTGGATCACGATCTCCTGGATGCGGTCCCAATTCGCCCGGCTGCTGTAGGAAAGCGCCGTCGGCAACGTCGTGAAGGCGCGCAGGATCTGTTCGGCATATCCGCGCCCCTCGTTGATCATTTTTTGCGTGAGCTCGGCGATCCGCAGCGCGATCGTCGCATCGCGCGCCGGCTCCTGGTCACCGGAGGCCCCCTCCGCCGCCGGTTCGCTCTGGGCGGCCCCGCCTGGGGCAACGGCCTGGCCATCGCTCGCCGGAGCTGGGGCAGCGCCCGGTGCGCCGCTCGGCTTCCCACCCAGATACTCGATCAGCGCATTGCGCGCGCCCGGATCCTGCAACAGCTGCAACAGCGCCGCCGCCTGGGCTTGTGAGGGCGCGACACCGGAGGCTGCCGGCTGCGAGGCCGCATCCGTGCTGTCCGTGCCCGCGGTCTGGGCCCCGGCCGGGATCGGCAACTGGACGACCGACAGGCCGAGGACGAAGAGGACAAGCGCAAGCCAACCGGGGAACCGCATATGAACTCCTGAGCGACGGAACTGAAATGGACGTCGCGGGCGACTGGGGCCGCCCGCGATCCGGTCCGCTCTTTTACGTACCCGAATGAGCCTTGCCGTCAACCAGGCGCGGCCCACCGTCATTGCCGCCAAGTCCCTCGGGAAGCATCTCCTCGAGGAAGTTCTGGTAGGCAACGGGACGCAGGAACCGGTCGATGGCGCGGGAACCGACCGAGGTCGAGCGCACGTCGGTGGACGCGGGATAGGGGCCACCGTGCATCATCGCGTGAGACACCTCGACGCCGGTGGAAAAGCCGTTGCGAAGCAGACGGCCCGCCTTGCGTTCGAGAACCGGCACCAACGCACGCGCCGCGTCGAGATCACCATCTTCCATCAGCACGGTCGCGGTAAGCTGACCCTCCAGCCCGCGGGCGACGTCGGCCATCTCGCCGGTATCCTTGCAGCGGACGACGACGGCGGCCGGGCCGAACATCTCCTCGTGCAGCGAGCTGTCGGAGAGCCAGGTCTCGGCGCTCACCTCGAACACCGCCGGCAGCACAGCGCTGCCCCCGGCTTCCTCGCCGATGCGGCGGCCGGTGACGCCGGAGGCCTTGGAAAGCCGACCCACGGAAGCCCGATAAGCCTTGGCAATGCCACCGGTCAACATCGACTGGGCGGACACGCCGGTCAGCGCCTCGTCGGCGGCCTGGAGAAAGTCGGAAAGCCCCGCGCCTTCGAGCGCCACGACGACGCCCGGATTGGTGCAGAACTGGCCGACGCCCATGGTCAGCGACTGGGCCCAGCCGGCACCGAGTTCGGCACCGCGCGCGCCGAGCGCGCCGGGAAGCGCGAAGACCGGATTGACGCTACCGAGCTCACCGTAGAAGGGGATGGGCTGCGGCCGCGAGACGGCCATATCGAAGAGCGCCCGTCCGCCGCGCAGCGATCCGGTAAAGCCGACGGCCTGGATGAGCGGATGGCGCACGAGCTCGCCACCTGCCTCATGGCCGGAGCCCTGAACCAGATTAAAGACGCCTGCCGGCATTCCGCACGCCTCGATGGCGGCCAGGATCGCCTGGGCGACGATCTCGCTGGTTCCCGGATGGGCAGGATGCCCCTTCACCACGACCGGACAGCCGGCGGCCAGCGCCGAGGCCGTGTCGCCGCCGGCTGTGGAGAAGGCGAGCGGAAAGTTGGATGCGCCGAAGACGGCGACGGGGCCAAGCGGTCGCAGGATGGAGCGGATCTCCGGGCGCGGGGCTGGCTTGCGGTCGGGCTGGGCGGTATCGACACGCGCGTCGAAGCAGATGCCGGCCTCGATCCAGTCGGCGAAGAAGCGCAGCTGCCCGGTGGTGCGACCGCGCTCGCCCTCGAGACGTGCCGCCGGAAGGGCCGACTCCTGCTGCGCGCGCTCGGTGATTTCGGCGCCGCGCGCCTCGATCTCGTCGGCGATGCGGCGGAGGAAGGCCGCCCTGTCGCTGGCCGGTCGGGCGGCATAGTCGGCAAAGGCGGCCTCCGCGGCTTCCGCCGCCTTGCCCACGAGCGCTGCGTCCGCGTCACCCACGCGGGGCGACAGTTCCTCGCCGGTGGCCGGATTGAGCGGCGCAAAGGTCCGTTCCGATGCAACCCACGTTCCGTTGACGAGATGATGCCCGTTCAGCATAGAGGTCTCCTGTCGGTTCGCCGTCCGGTGACGCCTTGCGCCAGCTGGACGGCGGAGCCCGGACGATCGCGCCCGGGATGATCCTGTCGGTTTCGCCCTCCCGGCGGTTTCGCCTGAAAGGGTTCGAGAATTCCGTTCGGTCTCGCACGGGGTCGTCTTGGGAAAAGCAATCGATCCGACCGTGCACCCTGCCGTGCTTGCCATGGATTGCGCCTCGCGACAACTGACATGTCCCGCTCCAGTTTCTCTTGCGAGAGAATTTGAGCATTCATTGCAACACCTTGGTAACAATGAAAATGATACGCTCGGGAGCGAACGACGAAGGCCCACGATGCTCGAAGCATTGCTGAAGCTAGCCAGAAATCCATCCCCCGAAGCGCGCGGCCGATTGCTGCAGCGCGTCGCCGACATCTTTCTGGACCGCGTTGGCCGGCACACGGACGCGGAACTCGAACTCTACTGCGATATCATCCTGAAGCTTCTCGACAACTCCGGCCGCGAGGAGCGCGCACGCCTTTCGCGGCGCATCGCCCCCTGGAGCGACACGCCCAACAAGGTGGCCTATCGGCTCGCCTGCGACGACATCACCATCGCCGCGCCCATGCTCGAGCTAAGCCCGAGCCTCAACGAGGCCGATCTGCTGAAGCTTGCCCGGCGCATGCCGCAGTCGCACCTGACCTCCATCGCCAAGCGCGTCGGTATGCCGTGCCGGGTGTCCGACACGCTGGTCGAGCGCGGCTCTCCCCAGGTCTGGCGCGCCGTCGCCGGCAACGTCCAGAGCCCGCTGTCCGACTGGGCACTGCGGACGCTGGCGAAACGCTCCCTCTCCGACGCCCCGCTGCGCGAGCGCATGAGCGAACGGCCCGACCTGACGCCGCTCATCTGCGAGTGGCTGATCCCCCACGTCAACGCCGCGACCCGCCTGCGTCTCGAGGCGGTGATGGCCGGCACGGACCCCCGCGACCTGACGGCACCCGAGGAGATACGCCAGGATCTGCAACGCCGGTTCTCGATCTTCCTCGAGACGACGGACGTGGACGAGATATGGCGGTTGGTCGAGCGTGGCGACTACCGTTTCGGCTCGATGATCCTGGTGCTGCTGGCTGAGGGACGGATCAATGATGCCTTCCAGATTCTTGGCCGCAAGACCGAGACGCCGCTCAAGACCGTGCAGCACGCCATCTTCCAGGCCGGGATCGAGGACATGATCGCATTGGCGTTGCGGGCGGAGACCACCGACCAGGTGTTCCTCGGCCTCGCCCATCTGCGCTGCAAGCACCTTCGCCTGCCGGAGAGCCAGGCCGTGCGCTGGCTGTCAGCCTATCGCCAAAGCCGGAATGCCGACACGAACGCCGACGGCGGCGCCTCGAAAAACGCCCCTTCCCCGGGGACCGAAACCCCCGACGCCAGTCTTTCGTGACGGTTCTCTCCACCCGTCCGCCGGCGGCACGTCAGCGCCGCGCCAGGGCGGCCGAAAGCGCGCTGGCGACCACCGCGGCGCCGTAGCACCACAGACCCGGCAGCGTCACGGCGCTGGCGAAGCCGCTTGTTTTCGCGGCGAAGATGACAAGCGCGACCAGCATCACGTCCATCATCGACCACTTGCCGAGCGCATGCAGCAGCGTCAGCGCGAAGCCGGAGCGCTCTGAGACGACGGCAACGTGCAGCGCCACGATCTTGGCTGCCGGGAAGATCACCGAGAACAAGGCGACGACCGCTGCCAGCCACGTCTCGCCATCACTCCAAAGCCCCTGCAGCAACTGCAGCAGGCTCGGCCGGTCGGTGAACACATAGAGCCGTTCGAGCTCCATGAGCGGAAGGATCAGCCCGAGCACGAAGGCAGCCGTGGCGACCGGCAGCAGGAGCGACAGGAACAGGCGGCGCAAGCGAAGTCTCCGATTGGAACGCGAAGCGAACATAGGGGCGACGCTCGCCCGGCGCCACATGTCTTCGTCAGGTCCGGGGATCTCAGCTGCGCGCGGCGGCGCCGTGCCGCAGGTGCAGGAGCGGATAGGGCCTGCCCTGGTCGTCGCGCGGCGATCGGTCGACAACCGAAAAGCCCATACGCTCATAGAAGCCGACAGCCTGGGCGTTCTGCTCGTTGACATCCGTCAGCAACGCGGGAAACCGGGAAAGCGCGTGTTCCACGAGGGCCCGCCCCGCACCGCGTCCGCGCATCTGCGGGTCGATGAACAGCGCCTCGAGATGCCCTTCGCTCAGCACCATGAAGCCCGCGGCGCGCCCGTCCTCCACCTCGGCGAAGGTCAGGGGCACCTCGGGCAGGAAACCGCGCACCAGTTCCTCGATCTCTGCCCGGTCTTCGGGGGCGAGAAAGTCATGGGTCGCATCGACCGACCGGCGCCAGATCTCGATGGCCAGCGGCGCGTCGCCCGATTCGGAATGTCTGATCGTCCACATGGCGGGCTTGATCCCACGCGCAAGCTGCAACGGCAACCGCGGCGCGCGGCGACCAATGTCCGGATGCTGGAAATTTCGGGGAAAGCAACTCGGCCGGAATCGCGCCTGGCCGACGGCGTCACCGGTCCAAAGCGCGGACCGGCGGTTCAGGGGTCGACGTCCGGGTCATCCTTTCAGGACTGCACCTGACGACGTCCGGCGATCTCATCGAGTTCTTCCTGCTCGGCCGCCTCGCGCTCGTTGCGATCGCGCATCTGGTCGCGCTCCTCGAGAAGCTCGAACTTCTTGAGCTCCTCCAGCGCGGCACGCAGGTCCTCGCGGGCCGCCTCGAGCTGCCCGTTCAGTTCCTCGGCGGAATTCAGCAGATTGTCGCGACGCTGCGCCGCGGCCTTGGCGAAGGTCGGATAGGCGAAATGGCCCACGTCGGTGATGCCGACGCGCTGCTGCTCCGAGACGATCTGATCGTCGAGTTCCTGCGCCATGCGCTTGAATTCGTCGATCATCGATTCGATCTGCGCCAGTTGCCGGCGACGTTCGTCGACCTGGAACTGCTTCAGACGAATGAGACTCTCACGCGACTTCATTACTCAAAACTCCCTCTACCGCAAACACGCTATCCGAGAGTCATTTCCAAAAGGTTGGCAAGTTCGAGATAGCCCGCCGACAGCGACGTCGCCTCTCCCTTGCCCTGCCCCAGAAAGGTCTCCAGCGGGTCATGGCGGCGGATGGCCTCGTCCACCAGCGCATCGGAGCCGCGCTTGTAGGCACCCAGGCGGATCAGTTCCTCCATGTCGGAATAGGTCGCCATCAGCGCCTTGGCCTTGCGCAGCACCGGCACCGCCGCCTCCGGCACGCAGCGCGGCATGGTGCGCGACACGGACTTCAAGACGTTGATCGCCGGATAGCGGCCGCGCTCCGCGATGGCCCGCTCCATGACGATATGGCCGTCGAGAATGCCGCGCACCGCATCCGCCACCGGCTCGTTGTGGTTGTCGCCCTCCACCAGCACCGTGAACAGCCCGGTGATCGAACCGACGCCACCGCGGCCCGGGCCGGCGCGCTCCAGCAGCTTGGGCAACTCGGTGAACACCGTCGGCGTATAGCCCTTGGAGGTCGGCGGCTCGCCGATGGACAATCCGATCTCGCGCTGCGCCATGGCGAAGCGGGTCACCGAATCCATCATGCACATGACGTTCTTGCCGTCGTCGCGGAAATGCTCCGCCACCGTCATCGTCAGATAGGCCGCCTGGCGGCGCATCAGCACGCTCTCGTCCGAGGTCGCCACCACCACGACGGAGCGGGCAAGGCCCTCCTCTCCCAGGTCGTCCTCGATGAACTCCTGCACCTCGCGGCCGCGCTCGCCGATAAGGCCGATCACGGCGACATCGGCAGCCATGTTGCGCGCGATCATCGACATCAGCACCGACTTGCCGACACCCGAACCGGCGAAGATGCCCATCCGCTGCCCCAGGCAGCAGGTGACGAACGTGTTGAGAGCGCGAATGCCCAGGTCGAGCGGCGGCCCCACGCGGCCGCGCTCGTTGGCCGGCGGCGGCGTTGAACGCAGGCGCCGCGCCACGCCGCCGCTCGGCAGCGGGCCGCGCCCGTCGATGGGATCGCCCATGGCGTTGATCACGCGCCCGAGCCAGCCCTCGCAGGGATGGGAAAGGCTCTCGCGCGAGGCCAGCACCGCCCGGCAGCCCATGCGCACGCCCTCGAGACCGGCGAAAGGCATGCACAGCGCCCGCCCCTCGCGGAAGCCGACGACCTCGGCAAAGACCGGCGCGCCGCCTTCCCCGCTTTCCACCGCCAGCAGCGCGCCGACGCTCATTTCGTGAATTGGCCCGGCCACTTCCAGCAGCAATCCCTGCACGGACACCACGCGACCGTAGATCTCCGCCGACATCAATGCCTCGAGCTCCGCGAACAATGGCTCCATGCGACCCTCAACACTCCCTTAAGACGCGATTGCGAAATCGGCGTTACGGTAACCTATCATTTACGAGTTTGGTTAATCCTAATCGTGAGGGATTTCTGGATGGTGAGCCGTCCTGGGAACCGTGACCGGCGTAGAGATTGAGTCACTTGAGTCGTTTGATGCGGCTTGTTAATGTGAAACTTGAAGAATTTACGGACAGGATTTCCGCAGGTTTTTCAGGTTGTTGGAAAAGATTTCCAACCTTGTCTCATCGGTGCTTGCAGGTGTGAATCAGAATTTGTTAACCATTGTCTCACACAGTGAGTCGAGGTTAATCGCAGTCCTTCGCACCGGAAGGCGTTACCACCGGCGCGTCTTGCCCAGGATAGGCAAACAAAGGGGATTGGTATGCGTGTCCTGTTGATCGAGGATGACAGCGCCACGGCGCAGAGCATCGAGTTGATGTTGAAGTCTGAAAACTTCAACGTTTACACAACGGATCTTGGCGAGGAAGGTATCGACCTCGGCAAACTCTATGATTACGATATTATCATGCTTGACCTGAACCTGCCCGACATGTCGGGCTACGAGGTTCTCAGGACATTGCGCGTCTCCAAGGTGAAGACGCCGATCCTGATCCTCTCGGGTCTTGCCGGCATCGAGGACAAGGTGCGCGGTCTCGGCTTTGGCGCCGACGACTACATGACCAAGCCGTTCCACAAGGACGAACTGGTCGCGCGCATCCATGCGATCGTCCGCCGGTCCAAGGGTCATGCCCAGTCGGTCATCACGACGGGCGATCTGGTCGTTAATCTCGACACCAAGACTGTCGAGGTCGCTGGCCAGCGCGTCCACCTGACCGGCAAGGAGTACCAGATGCTGGAGCTCCTTTCACTGCGCAAGGGCACCACGCTGACCAAGGAGATGTTCCTGAACCATCTCTACGGCGGCATGGACGAGCCCGAGCTGAAGATCATCGACGTCTTCATCTGCAAGCTGCGCAAGAAGCTTGCAGCCGCGACCGCGGGCAAGAACTACATCGAGACGGTCTGGGGCCGCGGCTATGTGTTGCGCGAGCCCGAGGAAAAGGCCGCCTGAGACAGATCGACCGGACTGCCTGACACCGGCCGTCACCGGCCGGGTCGGGAGCTCGCGCGACCGTCCCTGACCGGCTGTCCCCGCCGGACGTGTTAAAGCCCCGCCAAAGCGGGGCTTTTTCGCGTTTATACGCCACTGCGCATCGACCGACTGAAGGGCAAAGCCGCTCTCTCTCAGAGCGCCCAGGCCCGCCGCACACGCTCGCGGATGCCGGTCAGCCGCGCCTCCGGCTCGTTGGCGAAGACGAAACGCAGGTAGCGCCCGGCGCATGCCGCCTCCCCCCAGCCGGTCATTGGCGTCGCCGCGATGCCACCACGCTCCAGCAGCAGTTCCGACGCCCGCGTCGGCGCCAGATCGAGCGCCACCGTATCGATCAGCAGCGACCAGCCGCCGTCCGGCCTGACGACGGGCAGGTCGGCAAGTTCCCTCAGGATGAGATCGCGCCGTCCGCGCCAGGCCGCCACCGCCCCCTGGATGCCGTCGTCCGCGCTTTTCAGTGCTGCCGCCGCGCCCGGCATGGCGATACCGACCTGGCAGACCACATTGCTCAGGCTGACGAGGCCAATGTCGTTGATGATCCCCGCCGGACCGAGGATCCAGCCGACCCTCCAGCCGATCATGCGGTATTCCTTGGAGACGCTGCCGACGGTGATCGTGCGCTGCGCCATGCCGTCGAAGTGAAGCGGGTGCAGCATCGGCTGATCCGAGTAGAGAATGCGCTCCATGGCGGCGTCATGGATGAGCCAGGCATCCGCCGCCACGGCAAGATCGCAGATCGCCTGCCATTCCTCGCGGCTGTGAACGATGCCCGATGGCATCGACGGGCTCATTGTCAGGATCGCCCGCGTCCGGGGTCCGCGCGCGGCCGCCAGCGCGTCGAGATCGAGCCGCCAGCCTCCGTCCCTGACGACGAGCGGCACGAGCCTGGGTACGCCGCCGGCGAGGCGGATGCGGTTCAACAACCCCGCATAGGCCGGGTCGGTGATGATCACCTCGTCGCCGGGCTCGAGAACCGCCAGCAGCGCGTTGAGGACGCCGCTCAACCCACCGGCCGAAACAATGCACTGGCTTTCCGGATCGAAGGTGACGCCAGTGTCGGCGGAGACCCGCGCGGCCGCCGCTCGGCGCAGTTCATGGATGCCAAGGAAGGGCAGATAGCTGTTCGCCGCGTCGCGGGTCACCGCCGCGAGCGTCGCCGCGACCGCCGCCGGCGGCGGAGCGATGTCCGTGTCCAGATTCTCCAGACGCAGCATGTCCGGGTCGCCGATGGCGTCGGCGGCATTGCCCATCTTGTCGACATTGATGCCCGGAATGTCGCGCAATCTCGAAACTGTCATCGCATCACCTCTATTGGATCCAATTTGCAATTATGAATACGAAAATGATAGAGCCCTGTCAAACCGCGCAGGCGGAGCTTCTGGCAGGGCCTGCGGACATGCGGGAGACGGAGATCTTGGCAAGCAGTTCGACCGGCGCGACCGGTCAACCTTCGCGCTCCGGGGGCGACGACCAGACCCGGGCGATTGCAGACCGTTTGCGCGAGCGCATCATCGGCGGGGAGCTGGCGGCTGGCGCGCCGTTGCGCCAGGAGCAGCTCGCCGCCCTCTTCGGCACGAGCCGGATGCCCGTGCGCGAGGCTCTTCGCATCCTGCAGGCGGAGGGGTTCGTCGAGATGGTGCGCAACCGCGGCGCGGCCGTCGCGCCCATCGATCTCGATGATCTGAACGAAATCTACGAGATGCGCGCGATGGCGGAGACGATGGCGCTGCGCCTGGCCATTCCCGAGCTTTCAAACAGCCGCATCGACAGAGCAGCCGTGATCCAGAACGAGCTCGAGAGCGCGTCGCTGTCCGAGTTCGGGCGCCTCAACAAGGCGTTTCATCTGACGCTCTACGAGGCCTGTGCCCGCCCGCGCCTGCTCGCCCACATCGCCCTCTTGAACGACGCGGCGGATCGCTACCTCAAGATTGCCATCCGCCGGCTCGACTATTCGGACCGTTCCAACCGCGAGCACCGCGCCTTGCTCGATGCCTGCCGCGCCCGCGACAGCGCCCGCGCCGAGGCGCTGCTTGCCGACCATGTGCGCGATGCGGGAAAGATGTTGCTCGATACATTCCGCGCCGAGGCCGCAGCCACGACGTGACGGCCAGCCGGCAGATCCGGCCAACAAAAAAGGGCCCCGCCGGATCGGCGAGGCCCCTTGAATCGTTTGCGATCGAGCGGAAGATCCGCCTCAGCCGGCAACCTGAAAGCGCGAGCGCGCGGTCAGCGGCGCACCGCCGGCCCCGGCGGCAGCGGACGGCTGGTAGAGACCGCGCAGGTCCTTGACCGGACGGAACGCATCGGTAAGCCCGACAACCGTTTCCGCCGCGCCCAGCACCAGATAGCTGTCCGGTGCCATCTGCTTGGAGATCTTCTGAAGAACCCCGATCTTGGTCGGCTGGTCGAAATAGATCAGCACGTTGCGGCAGAAGACGATGTCGAACGTGCCGAGCGAGGAGAAGTTCTCGAGCAGGTTCAGCTTGCGCCACTGCACCATGGAGCGGATGTCCGGGTTGACCTGCCAGAGATCGCCCTTCTGGGTGAAGTACTTGAGCAGCATCTGGATCGGCAGGCCGCGCTGCACCTCAAACTGGCTGTAGATGCCGTTGCGCGCCTTCTCGAGCACCTCGTTCGACAGGTCGGTGCCGATGATCTCGAAGCGGAAGCCACCGATCTTCTGCGCCATCTCCTTCAGGCAGATGGCCAGCGAATAGGGCTCCTGGCCGGTGGAGGCGGCCGCGCACCAGATCCGCACCGAGCGCCGGTCGGCACGCGCCTTGAGCATGGCCGGAACCATGACCTCACGGAAGTGCTGGAACGGCGTGTTATCTCGGAAGAAGAACGACTCGTTCGTGGTCATCGCCTCGACGACGTCGCTGGCGATCTGGCTGGCGCCGGGACGCTGCATGGCCTGGACCAGCTCCGACAGCCCCGGCAGGCCATGACGGCGTGCCACAGGCAGAAGGCGGCTTTCCACCAGGTACTGCTTCTCCGGCGTGATCACGAGACCGGACTGGGTCTTCAGATACTGCCGCAGGAATTCGAATTGGGACGCAATCACCTGGAGCCTCCACTCAGCAATCCGGCAACTTTCGGACCGATCCGGGAAATCGGCAGGATGTCGCTGCACTGGCCGGTATTGGCAGCTGCACCTGGCATGCCCCAGACGACGCTCGAGGCTTCGTCCTGGGCGATCACGCTGCCGCCACCGGCGGCAATCGTGCGCACGCCGACCGCACCATCGTGGCCCATCCCGGTCAGCACGACGGCAAGCGTCGCGGAGCCGAAGACCTTGGACACGCTGTCGAACATCGGATCGACGGCAGGCTTGCAGAAATTGATGGGCGGCGTGTCGAGCAGTCGGGCGACCGTATTGGTTCCCTCCTTTTCGACCACCATGTGCAATCCGCCCGGCGCGACGTAGATATGGCCGGGCTTGAGCACTTCGCCGTTCTCCGCTTCGCGCGCCGGACGCCCGGACGCCTTGGCCAGGTGTTCGGCGAGAATGGCGGTGAAGGTCGGCGGCATGTGCTGGGTCACCAGCACCGGAACATCGCCGATCGCGCTGCCGATATCGGTAAAGAGCTGCTGCAGCGCCTGCGGACCACCGGTCGACGAGCCGATGGCAAGCACCCGGGCACGAACGCTCGAATAGGAGCGCGTGATGATGCCGGCCGCCGCGGCGGCCGAGGGCTGTGCGGCAAGTCTTGTGTAGCCGGCCTGGGCGGATGCCAGGCGCGACACCGGGGGCTGCGCGGTCGTCTGGCCGGCAGTGGTCGAGGCTCTCATCGTCCGACCCGTGGTGCGCATGCGCACCTTGCGATGGCCGAGCGCCTTGACCTTCTCGATGAGCTCCCGCCGGAAGTCGATCGAGGTCGAGATCTGGCTCTGGCTCTCGGGCTTGGGGACATAGTCCTGAGCGCCCAGAGAGAGGGCCTTGAGGCTGACTTCCGCATTGCGGCGGGTCAGCGTCGAGGCCATGACGACGATCAGATCGCGCTTCTTCTTCAGCATGAGCGGAAGCGCGGTGAGGCCATCCATCTCCGGCATTTCGATGTCGAGCACCACCACGTCCGGATCGGAACGCTCGATGTCTTCGACGGCGAGCCGGCCGTTGCGGTGGGAGGCGACCAGCTTCAGGGCCGGATCTTCCTCGATCCAGCGGCTGAGCAGGCCACGAATGACAACGGAGTCATCCACGACCATGACGCGGACGCAATCCAGCTGTGACGCGCCGCCAGTGGGGCGCGCCGGAGATTGAACGATCATGCCTTTTGGCCCCGTGTCCTAGAGAAGCCCGGCTTCCTGGAATTTGGCTTCCACGATGTCCTTGTCGAACGGCTTCATGATGTACTCATTGGCCCCGGCACGGATCGCCTTGGTAATGTGGGCGACGTCATTCTCCGTGGTGCAGAACACCACGATCGGCGTTTCGCCGCCCTCTTCCTTGCGAAGCGACAGAAGGAACTCGAGGCCGTCCATCTCGGGCATGTTCCAGTCGAGAAGAATGGCGTCGGGCATCCGCTTGCGACAGGCCTCAAGGGCCTTGAGGCCGTTCTCGGCCTCGGAGATCTCGAAGGAAAGGTCCTCGAGAATTCTGCGGGCGACCTTGCGGATCACGCTGGAGTCATCGACGACGAGGCAGTGTTTCATCTTGCTTGCTCCCGAGTGCCGTCTTCCGGCAAGTCAGAACAACGGACCGATGGTCAGGCCGCGGCCATCGGCTCGAACATGACGCCGAACAGGCGACCAATGTCGAGAATGATCATCAGCTTGCCATCCAGCCTGTGCACGCCGCCGGAGATTTCCGCCCAGCGCTTGTCCAGGTTGGAGGGGTTCGGCTCCTGCGATTCGTTGGAAAGGCGCAGCACCTCACCGACCTTGTCGATCACCAGACCGTAGCTCTCGCCCTTGTGCTCGATGCCGACCGCCATCACCTGCGCATTCTCGTCGCGGTTCGGCAGGTGCAGGCGCTTGCGCATGTCGATCGCCGTGACGATGCGGCCGCGCAGGTTGAGGACACCGGCAACCTCGGGTGCCGCAAGCGGCACCCGTGTCACGCTCTCCGGCACGAAGACATCGTGCACCTGGGAGATGGGAAGTCCGAAAAGCTGCCCGCCGATGAACACGGTCACATACTGGATCGTGTCTGCCGCGGCGGCCGAGATGTTGTCATTGTGTTTCATGCCGCAATCTCCAATTCACCGGAGAACATATCCTTGAGCGAGGCGATCAGGCCCGGACGGTCGAACTTCGCGACATAGTCGTCGAAGCCGGCCTGGCGTCCGCGTTCGATCGAGGCCGGCGAGACGACCGCCGAAAGCGCCAGGATCGGGATCTTGCGGAAGCGCGGGTCGCGCCGCAGGGACTCGCAAAGCTCGAAGCCGTTGATTTCCGGCATCTCGATGTCGCTGACGATGGCGTGGAACATGTCGCCATTCTCCAGCAGATCGAAGGCCTGACGGGCGCCCGTCACCGCGGTCACATCGTAGCCGGCCGCCTTGAGCACCGGCGTCAGCATGTTGCGGAAGAACGCGCTGTCGTCGACCAGCAGCACCTTCTTGGTCAGCGCGGAGATGTCCATCTCCTTGCGCATGAACCAGTCCTCGAAGGCCTGCGGCAGGTAGTAGCCCAGATCGATGATCTCCGTGGCGCGCTCCTTGATGACCGCGGACCCGAGGACCCCCGGCCGGTCGGAACCGACCTCGATGTTCATCCGGTCCTCGACGATGTCGACGATCTCGTCGACCACGAGGCCCATGGAGCGGCCCGCATCCGAGAAGACCAGCATCGGCTGGGTGCCCTCGCCGCGGCGGGTCTGCATCGGATCGATGTAGACCAGCGGCATCAGCGCACCGCGGTACTGGACCAGGTCGCGGCCGTTGGAGTGCTCGATCTTGGAGACCTCGAACTCCTCCAGACGCGTGACCAGCGACAGCGGCACGGCCTTGGGCTCCGGCGAACCGGCACGGAAGAGAAGCATCGAGACGCTGCTCTGGCCGTCGAGCGATGCGGTGATCGCCTCTTCGATTTCCTTGCGCTCGGTCTCCGCGACCACGCTGGAGGCATGGCTTGCCATGGCCGAGGCGACGCCGTTGGGATCGATGATCATGATCACCGCGCCATCGCCAAGGATGGTGTTGCCGGAGAACATGGTCAGGTTGCGCAGCATGGAGGACATCGGCTTGACGACGATTTCCTCGGTGTGGAACACCCCGTCGACGACCACGCCGAAGGTCTGGCTGCCGACCTGCATCACCACGATGAAGCCGGTGTCGTCATCGATATCCGTGCCGGCATCCGGGCTGTCGAAGCCAAGCAGGTGCGACATGTGGACGAGCGGCAGCAGCTTGTTGCGCAGGCGCAGGACCGGTGTGTCCTTGATGCGCTCGATGCGATGCTCCGAGTTGGTCTGCACCCGCACCAGTTCGACCACCGAAAGCTGCGGGATGGCGAAGCGGTCGCCCCCGGCCTCGACGATCAGCGCCGAGACGATGGCGAGCGTCAGCGGGATCTTGATGATGAAGCTCGAGCCGCGCCCCGGAACCGAGCGCAGGTCGATCGAGCCGCCGATGAGCTCGACGTTGTTGCGCACCACATCCATGCCGACGCCACGGCCGGACACGCTGGTGATGTTGGCCGCCGTCGAGAAGCCTGCGTGGAAGATGAACTTGTGGATCTGCTGATCCGTCATCTTCTCCAGTTCGGCCTCGCCAGCGAGACCGCGCTCGAGAACCTTGGCCTTGACCCGGTCCACGTCGATGCCGCGGCCGTCGTCCTTGACCTCGATGATGATGTGGCCGCCCTCATGATAGGCGGAAAGGGTGATCGTGCCCTTTTCCGTCTTTCCGGCCGCACGGCGGTCGACCGGCATCTCCAGACCGTGATCGGCGGAGTTGCGGATCATGTGGGTGAGCGGATCCTTGATCAGCTCCAGAACCTGGCGATCAAGCTCCGTATCGGCGCCGATCATCTCCAGCTCGATAGGCTTGTCCAGCTCCTGGCTGAGATCGCGCACGATACGCGGCAGCTTCTGCCAGGCGTTGCCGATCGGCTGCATGCGCGTCTTCATGACGCCTTCCTGCAGCTCGGCGGTCACGTTGGAAAGGCGCTGCAGCGGAACCTTGAATTCGGAATCCTCGTGCCGGCGGGAGATCTCGAGAAGCTGGTTTCGCGTCAGCACCAGCTCCGACACCATCGTCATCAGATGTTCGAGCGTCTCGACCGCAACGCGGATCGACTGGCTGGAAACGGACGCTTTCTTCTCGCCCTTCTCCTCCGGCTCCTTTTCCTTGGCGACCGGCTTGGAAGCGGCTTTCACCTCTTCCTTGACCGCGGCGACGGCTGCGGCGGCAGCCGCGGCGGCCACGGGAGCCGGCATCGACTCGGCCGCGACATCGGGCTCCGCGCCGACCGGAAGGTCGACCTCGACCTCGGCCTCGCGGAACGCCCGCTCGAGTTCGTCGAGAGACACCTCACCCACACGCAGAGGGCGCTCGAGAGACTGTTCGACCGTCTCGGCCGCGGCCTCCTTCTCAGCGGGCTCGGCCGCCTTGGCGACAGCCGCATCGCCGGTCACTGCCGACAGCGACATGCGCTCGAGTTCGGAGATGAGATCGTCGTCGCTGCCCTCGGGCTCGGTGCCGCCGGACGCCTCGAGATCGGCAAGGATCTCCTTGATGCGATCGATGGAGCACAGGATGAGCGAAACCGCTTCCTGGGTCACCGAGGCGCCGTCGCGGAACTTGCCCATCAGCGTCTCGCCGGCATGCGCCAGCGCTTCGAGACGGGGAAGTCCGAGGAACCCGCAGGTCCCCTTGATGGTGTGAACCAGACGGAAGACGTTATCGAGGATCTTCGCGTTGTTAGGTTCTTGTTCGAACTTCACAAGCTCGACGTCTACGACATCGAGGCTCTCGTTCGTTTCTGTAAGGAACTCGCTAAGCAGGTCGTCCATGGCAACGCTCACCCGACTGGTTACTGGTACTAGACCCGGGCCTGCACCCGGATCCCCATCCCGTTCGTCGAACAATGAGCGTCAAACTGTTAAGATAGGCTGAAATCTTTCCAGCAAGGCTGCAACGAGTTCAGTCTTTAGCGGTCGCAGTAATTCTTACTCCGTCATCTTGCTTAATGACTTCTAAATTCATGCCCGACTCGCGTGCAAGAAGGATCGTATAAACCGGCTGCACCGTGTGTGCATCGATCCTCTCCGGCTCGCGGCCGGACGTTAGGTCAAGAACAAGCGAAGGAACCTTGGTTGTAGATCCCGTTACTTTCAACTCGAAAGTCGGATTGGACGCCTCGCCCGTCATCGAGACGGTGATCAGGCCGCCGCGCGGCACACACTGGTTGGCGAGCAGGATCAGGTTGAGCAGCAGCTTGACCCGGTTCTTCGCCATGAGCAGGCGCGGCACTTCCCAGGCGATGTCGGCCTTTTCATTGGCAAGGAAACCGGCGGCCACCGAATGGGCGTCGCCAAGGTCGATCTCCGCGCCAGCCGATCCGGCGGCGCCGAAGGCAAGGCGGGCGAACTGGAGCTTCGCCGAGGCCTGCCGCGCGCTCTTGCGGATCAGGTCCATGGCGAATTCCTTCATGTCCTCGCCATTCTCCTCGTCGAGCACTTCAAGCCCGTTGGTGATCGCTCCCACCGGAGAGATGATGTCGTGACATACCCGGCTGGCGACAAGGGCGGCGAGATCCAGGGCGCTGAGATCGTCGATGGAGGTCATTCGGTCGTCCTCGAGAAGCTGGCATCGGCCAGCGCGATTCGCAGGCCGTGAAAAAGCGTTACACCCGGGATTCGGCGCTGCCAAGGCATCGACGGGCACGACGGGGCACGCTCTCGTGGCCAGCCGTCTCGCGCGCCGTCACGGGATGCAGCCCAGCCGCTCGGCCTTGTCCTCCGCCACCCGCCAGCTCTCGTCCGGGTCGGCCAGGAAGAGGAACCGGTTGATGTCGGAATGAAAGATCAAAAGCCTGCCGTCGAACAGGGCGAAGATCCCCGGATTTCCGTCAACGGCAAACCCTTGCGCGAGCGCGTGAGGATCGCAGCCGGTGAAGGCCGGCGCATAGACGTGCGGCGCCTTCACGAAGGCCGCCTGGTTGCCTTCGTTGCGAAACAGCCAGTTCGTGCCGCGCCACGAATAATAGAGTTTCTCGTTGCCCGCGACCGCCCGGTGCTCGGTGAAATAGGCAACCGGGTCGCGCCCGTCGAGCGCATAGCCGCGCATCGGGTCGGTGGCATAGTCGAGAGCCCTGGCGGGCGCGACGGACGCGCAGGCGGTCAACGCCAGTACAAGCATCACGAACGCTACGGAAATACGCGGTGCCTGCACGTCGCCGCGCGGCCTCCACAATGTCTTCCGATTTCTCTTACACTCTGACACCGAATCAGTCCCGCCTCCGCATCGGATCGACTGTGCCTTCAATTCGCCCGCAGCCGCAACCGCGGCAATTCCTGACGGGCGGTCTTGCCGGCACGTTTCCAGCGGATCCGCACGGGGAGCGCGGGAAGGCGGCCGGACGGGCCGCGCAACGCACCGGAACGGGAAGCGTGACGCTGGTGCGGCAAGCGTCACGCGATTGAACGTCAGCAAGCGGGAAGGACCTGACCACATGAGTTCCAAACGAGCAGTCTCGTCTGTCGCGGCAATGCGGCGCAATGCCGGCCCGGCGCCCTGGGTGGCGCTGTCGCTTGCGCTTCTTGTTTCCCTTCTCGTGCTCGCGGCCGCCCCCGCCGCCCGCGCGCAGCAGGCTCCCGAGCAATACAGTCAGGGCGAACTGGTCAACGCCGGCCACCATTTCTTCGGCCAAGTGTCGGGCGGCCTCGCCTCCGTCATCGAGCGTGCCGTGCAGCAGTACGGGCAGCCGAACGGCTATGTGCTCGGCGAGGAAGGCTCCGGCGCGATCATCGCCGGCGCGCGCTACGGCGAGGGCCAGCTCTTCACCCGCAACGCCGGCACCCACAAGGTGTTCTGGCAGGGTCCCTCGCTCGGCTGGGACATCGGCGGCGACGGCGCCCGGGTGATGATGCTGATCTACAATCTGCCCGATACGTCGGCCATGTACCGTCGCTATGTCGGCGTCAACGGCTCGGCCTATCTGATCGGCGGCTTCGGCATGACGGTGCTGTCGAACCACGACATCTACGTGGTTCCGGTGCGGGCCGGACTGGGCGCCCGTCTCGGCGTCAACGTCGGTTATCTGAAGTTCACCGAGCAGCCCACCTGGAACCCGTTCTGAGCCGCAAGGCCGGGATCCGCCACGCCGCGAGGGACCGCCACTGGTGCCCCCGTGGCGTGGCTGCCAGGCCGCAGCCTCCGAAAAAACGACAGGATACGGCCTGCCGGCTTGGCGCGCGCGCCCGCGTCAGGTAAGCAAGGGCGGGAACCGTAAGGTGTCTTGCACGGGGCTTTTCCGCCCGTCCTGCCCTTGCCGCTGCCGCCCGCGCACAAGTGCTGGAGCGATGGCGGGCGGGGCGGATCTTGCACGATCCTGCAGAAAGTGGTGAACCGTCTTGATCGAAGCGGCGATGTATGTGGCGCTCGGGTTTTGCATCGCCGGTCTTCTGGCCATCGCGATCATGCCTTCCATCTGGCGCCGCGCCGTACGCCTGACGCGCCGCGCCGTCGAGGCAACCAGCCCGATGACCCACGCGGAGACCCGCGCCGAAATCGGCGCGCTGCGCGCCGCCCACGCCGTCGAGTACCGGCGGCTCGAGGCCGGCGTGGAGCGGCTGCAACGCAGCGCCGCCGAAAACCGCATCGCCCGCGACCGGGCGGAGCATGTCGCCAGCGATCTTCGCAAGGAGTTTGGCGCCCGCGAGCAGGCGCTTTCGGAGGCGATGGCGCGCGAAGACACCCTGCGCCGCGAGATGGCAGACCATGAGGAAGCCCTGGCCCGCGCCAGGGCCCGCATCCGCGAGCTGGAACGCACGGTGCAGCGCCTCGTGTCCGCGGCCGAGGAAACCGCCCGCCCGCCTGAAGCCCCCTCCGTGGCCGGTGAGGGCATTAGCGACCAGTCTCCCGACACCGCACAGATCGAGGCGGCCCGGGAAGCGGAGCGCACCGCGCATCGCTCCGCCGTTTCCGGTCTCGAGACCGAGATCGAGGCCCTCAAGCGCCAGTTGGAGCGCGCCCAGCGCTCGGCCGATCGCGCCGCCGACACCGGCGAGCAGCCACGCGGAAGCGAGGACCTCGCCCGCATGCGCAAGGGCATGCGTGACCGGGATGACCGGCTTTTCGCGGCGGAATCGAAACTTGTCGCCGCCCAGGCCGAAATCGCCCGCCTGTCGATCCTTGCCGAACAGCAGGCGGAACACGATGGCGAGGCCGGGGACGGCGGATCGGCCGCCGGCGTTCTCGACCGCACCCGCAGACTCGAGACCGACAACGCCCGCCTGCGCGCCGAACTCTACGGCAACGACGACATGCGCGCGCTGCGCGATCAGCTTGCCGAACTCGCGGCCGGCGTCGTCGCCGCCATCGGCACCGACGAGGATCTCTCCACGCTGGCGGAAACACCTTCCGCCGTCGAAGCCACTTCGGCCCAGGACGCGAACGCCTTCCTCCCCCGCGACGCCGTCGCCGAGCCGGAGGTTGAGGTTGAGATTGAGGAAGCGGCCAAGGCCGGGAAAACCGGGGACGCGACATCGGCGGCGCCTGAGACACCAGAAAAGCCTCAGGAGCGGGCCGCACGCGGCGACGGCACCCAAGAGACCGGCGAGCGCACGCAATCGCTCGCAGCGCGCATCCGCGCCGCGCGCGGACGGATGAAGGCGGATGCGAACACGCGCTCGCAGCAGCCCCAGGCACCGATCCTGCCGGGCCCGGCACAGCCCTCGCGGCGCAGCAGCGCCAGCGAGAAATAAGCAACCACGCTGGTGTTCTCCGCCTGACATCGCAGCGACCTGAGACCGTCACGACCCAGATCGTCCTGGTCCGAAGCCTTCACGACCTGACGGAGAACGGCACCGCGATACGGCAAAGCGACCGCGTGCGAAACGCCGGTCGATCAGGCCAAGCTCATGATTTGATGAGACGTTCCAAAACGTGCGCGAAGGCCATACGTCGACGGACACGTTGTTTGCGCGCCGCACGGATGTCAGTTCCTGGGAAGCGTACGCGACCGCGTTTCACAGCGCATGGCGCTGGAATAAAAATGGTACCCCCAAGGGGACTCGAACCCCTGTTTCTGCCGTGAGAGGGCAGCGTCCTAGACCGCTAGACGATGGGGGCGCCGGCAGGTCGTTGGTAACGAGGCCGGTGTCTAACCCCTGCCTTGGGGGATTGCAAGCCCGTCGAACGGAAATTTGTCGACTTTTTTGCCGGCTGCCCGGGGACCGCGAGGAAGAGCCCGGGCGAAGCCGCGCGGATCCGCCATTTCCGCCCCGCCCTTGCCGCGTGGCAGCGCCTCGAAAGAAGGCCGCAACGGCAGTGGATAACCCGGGAAAACACCCCGGTGTCATTTGGCGTGGCGTTCGGGGCGACGCGCGCCCCGAACCGGAATCGCATCGTCGCCTAGCGCGAGACGAAGGTTGTCTCGCCGAGCACCTGTCCGGTGGCCGGATCGAGGTAAACGAGGCGGGCAGCCTCGCCGCGCTTGACCAGAAGCACCATGCGTCCGTCCTGCATGGCGAGCCCCTCGACGCGCTCGTCCTTGTCGAGAACGATGGTTGCCGCTATACCGGCGCCGTCCGGACGTGCGCCGCCCTCATTCAGCTTGTAGAGGATCGCGGCGAACACCGCGACGAAGCCGAGCCCCATCACGAGGCTCGAAATGGCGAGCAGACGCTTGAGCTTGGCCTGCAATCTCTGCGCCGCCGGATCGAGCGGCGGTTCTTTGTCGCGATCGTCGTCCAGGTCCGGGTGTGTCATGTCGATATCCATTGAAGAAGAAAGCCCGAACGCCGGGCGGAGCGAGATCACGGTCGGGGCCGACGAGGCCGGAGGCCGTCTCGATGCCTGTCTTGCCCGCCATGTGGAGGATCTGAGCCGCAGCCGCATCCAGTCCCTCATCCGCGCGGGCCAGGTCGGCGTCGACGGGCGGACCATAGTCGAGCCAAAATACCGGGTCAACGCGGGCGAAACACTGGTTCTGGAGCTTCCCGCGCCCGAGCCGGCGGAGCCCGAAGCCGAAGACATCCCGCTTTCCGTCGTCTTCGAGGACGAGCACCTGATCGTCATCGACAAGCCCGCCGGGCTGGTCGTTCATCCCGGTCCGGGCAACTGGGCCGGCACGCTGGTCAACGCGCTGCTGTTCCACTGCGGTGACAGCCTGTCCGGCATCGGCGGCGTGAAGCGGCCGGGCATCGTCCACCGCATCGACAAGGACACCAGCGGCCTGCTCGTCGTCGCCAAGACCGACGCGGCGCACAAGGTGCTGTCGGCGCAATTCGCCGACCACGGCCGCACTGGCCCGCTGGAGCGGGAATACACCGCCCTCGTCTGGGGCGCGCCCTCGCGCCTGAAGGGGACAGTGGAGGCCAATCTCGCCCGCTCCTCGGCCAATCGGCAGAAGATCGCCGTCGTCGGCGCCAACTCCGGACGCAACGCAATTACCCACTGGCAGGTCCGCGAACGCTTCGGCGCGCCGGACGCGCCGCCTCTGGCCTCGCTGCTCGCCTGCCGGCTGGAAACCGGCCGGACCCACCAGATCCGCGTCCACATGGCCCACATCGGCCACCCGCTGATCGGCGACCAGGACTATGGCGCGCATTTCCGCACCAAGTCGGCACGCCTGCCCGAGGATATCCGCGCGACCGTCGATGCCTTCCCCCGGCAGGCGCTTCACGCCGGCCTGCTCGCCTTCGCTCATCCCGAGACCGGCGAGACGCTTCGCTTCGAGAGCCCGCTGCCCGACGATCTGGCGACCCTCCTCGCTGCAATTCGGGCAATTCCCGCGACATAATTTCGAAATTCAGGCCGTGTTTTTGTCGCTTTCATCCCTATATTGGGAGACCGGCGCGCCGACAGGGCGCCGGTTTTCGGATGCCCGACGAGGGCACCTTTCGCCGCGAAACAACGCGACCGACGGTGCCGGAGGGATCGTCAGGCCCTGACGCAGGCACTTCGCTCCCGGGGAGGGAGGAAGCCGCAATCGCGTGGGCCGAAGCAAGGAAGGGGTGCAGTCATGGCCCAGAACATTCCGGCCCTGAGTTCCGGAGAAGGCGGCCTGAGCCGCTATCTCGACGAGATCCGTCGGTTCCCGATGCTGGAACCGCAAGAAGAATACATGCTCGCCAAGCGCTACAAGGAGCATGACGACCCGGCCGCGGCCGAGCGTCTGGTGACGTCGCATCTGCGTCTCGTCGCCAAGATCGCCATGGGATATCGCGGCTACGGCCTGCCGATTTCCGAGGTCGTATCGGAGGGCAACGTCGGCCTGATGCAGGCGGTCAAGCGCTTCGAGCCCGACAAGGGCTTTCGCCTCGCGACCTACGCCATGTGGTGGATCAAGGCCTCGATCCAGGAGTACATCCTGCGCTCCTGGTCGCTGGTGAAGATGGGTACGACCGCCAACCAGAAGCGCCTGTTCTTCAACCTTCGCCGCCTCAAGGGCAAGCTGCAGGCGCTCGAGGAGGGTGACCTGAAGCCGGAGCAGGTCTCTGAAATCGCGACGAAACTTGGCGTCAGCGAGAAGGAGGTCATCTCGATGAACCGGCGCCTGGCCGGCGACGCCTCGCTCAATGCCCCGATCCGCGCCGAGGCCGACAGCGGCGAATGGCAGGACTGGCTCGTCGACGAGAGCGACAACCAGGAAAAGATCGTTGCCGAACAGGAAGAACTCGGCCAGCGCCGCAAGATGTTGGGAGAGGCGCTAGACGTCCTCAACGAGCGCGAGCGGCGGATCTTCGAGGCCCGCCGCCTCTCGGAAGACCCGATGACGCTGGAGGACCTTTCCACCGAGTTCGGCGTCAGCCGCGAGCGCGTCCGCCAGATCGAGGTTCGCGCCTTCGAAAAGGTGCAAAAGGCCGTGCAGAAGAGCGCCCGGGAGCTGGATCGGCGCCCGGCCGAGCTTGCCGCGCCGAGCTGAGCGCGCCGAACCGGGCAACGCGACAGCAAGCCGGCTTGCCGCCGGCATGCCCCGTCGCGCCAGGCCGCCACGCCAGGCGCGCGAGCGGGCCTGCTTGCGTGGCCCGCAACCATTGCCTACCCTGAAGCCGCCGACGGGGAGCCCTCCGGCCGGAGTGCGGGAAGGCCTTGGAACCGGCCGGGGGAAACATGCGGATCACGCGGCGCAAGCGGCTTCTGATCGGCCTCGTGGCCGGCTTCTTCCTCGTCTTCGTCACCGGACTGCGCGCCTTTGATCCGGGCTTCGTCACCTCCATCCGCCTGCTCGGCTTCGACGGTTACCAGCGCCTGTGGCCGCGCGCCGAGGCCGACTATCCGGTGCGCATCGTCGACATAGACGAGAAGAGCCTGGCGAAGTTCGGCCAGTGGCCCTGGCGCCGCGACAGGCTTGGCGAACTGACCACCGCCCTTGCCGGAATGGGGGCCGCGTCCATCGCCTATGACGTGATCTTCGCCGAGCCCGACCGCCTGTCACCGCACCGCTATCTGCCGGAGCTGACCCGCGAGGGCGCGACCGGCACGGAACTTCCCGATGCCCTCGCCAAAAGCCTGCCCGACACGGACGAGGTCTTTGCCAGGGCGATTGCCGGTGCCCCCGTCGTTCTCGGCTATGCGGTCCTGTCCGGCGACGGCGGCTCGACGCCCGCGCTCAAGGCCGGCACCGCCTTTGCCGGCAGCGACCCGACCGACGCACTGCCCGCCTTCGCATCGACCCTGACGAGCCTGCCCGTGCTCGAGGCGGCAGCGGCCGGCAACGGCGCGGTGAGCCTGTCTGCCCGCGACACCGAGGGCATCGTGCGCCGGGTGCCGATGCTCTTCACCGACGGAACCAGGGTCTACCCGAGCCTGGCCATGGAGGCCCTCAGGGTGGCGCAGGGGGCGAGCGGCTTCATCGTGCGCACCTCCGACGCCAGCGGCGAGATCGGCGTCGGGCCCCCGAAGGTCACCGACATCAAGGTCGGAGACTTCCCCTTTCCGACAACGGAACGCGGTGAATTCTGGGTCTATTTCAACGCCGACCGCGCCGACCGCTACGTCTCGGCCGCCGATGTGCTCGATCCGCAAAAGCGCGCCGCAATCGCACCGCTCATCGAGGGGCGGATCATTCTCGTCGGCACCTCCTCGGTCGGGCTCTACGATATCCGCGCCACACCGCTCGGCGAGCTGGTGCCGGGTGTCTCGATCCACGCCCAGGCGCTGGAGCAGATCCTCTCCGGCGATTTCCTGTCCCGGCCCGACTGGGCCGATGGGGCCGAGATCATCGCCACTTTCCTGCTCGGCCTTGCGGTGATCGGCCTCGTGCTCGCCTTCGGCGCGATCTGGGCGGCGGCCATCGGCGGTATCCTCGCTGCGATCCTCTACGGCGGCGCCATCCATTTCTTCAGGAACCAGGGCCTGCTGCTCGACCCGATCTATCCGACCGCCGTCAATCTCTTCGTCGTCTACGCGGCGGCGACCGCCCTGCTCTACTTCCTGACAGAGCGGGAGAAGCGCTTCGTGCGCGCCGCCTTCGGCCAGTATCTCGCGCCCGAGATGGTCAAGCGGCTGGAAGCCTCGCCAGACGGGCTGAAGCTCGGCGGCGAGATGCGCGACATGACGATCCTGTTCATGGACGTGCGCGGCTTCACACCGATTTCCGAACAGCTCACGCCGACCGACCTCGTCGCTTTTCTCAACGCGCTGCTCTCGCCCCTGTCGGAAGAGATCCAGCAACGCGAGGGCACCATCGACAAATACATCGGCGACAGCATCATGGCGTTCTGGAACGCTCCCATGGACGTGGCCGACCATGCCCGCCTGGCCTGCCGCACCGCGCTCGACATGGTGCGCACCGTCGACAGGCTCAACGAAGCCGACGCCTTCCACTTCCGCGCCCGCGGACTTGCAACCCAGACGGTCAGGATCGGCGTCGGCCTCAACACCGGCGAGGCCTGCGTCGGCAACATGGGCTCCGACCGCCGTTTCAACTATTCGGTGATCGGCGATGCGGTGAACGTGGCGGCGCGGATCGAATCGAGCTGCAAGGCGGTGGGCGCCGACTGCGTCGTGTCCGAGGACACCGCCCGCGCCGCCGCCGACTTCGCCTTCCTGGAGGCGGGCGCGATCCCGCTGAAGGGAAAGACCACGCCGATCAAGCTTTTCGCCCTGGTTGGCGACGCCGACCACGCGGCGACCGAGGCCTTCCGGACGCTGGCCGACGCGCATGCCAGGCTCGTCGACGCCATCGACGCGAACGACGTGGCACGGGCCCTTGCCGGACTGGCCAGCTGCCGCGCCCTCGCCCCGGCGGCGCTTCACGACTTCTACGACCGCTTCGCCGAGCGCATCGACGCGATGGCCGTCGCCGCGCCGGCGTGAACCGCTCCACGAGCGCGAGGAGACCATGCAGACAACCGCCCTCACCGCTGCCGTCTATCTCGGTGCGGCACTTGCCGAAATCGCCGGATGCTTCGCCTTCTGGGCATGGCTCAGGCTCGACAAGCCGGCGTGGTGGCTGGTGCCCGGCTGCCTGTCGCTTGCCCTCTTCGCCTTCCTGCTGACGCTCGTGGAAAGCTCCGCCGCCGGCCGGGCGTTCGCCGCCTACGGCGGCGTCTATATCGCCAGTTCGCTGGTCTGGATGTGGGCCGTGGAGGGCATCCGCCCGGACCGCTGGGACGCTGCCGGGGCCGCCCTGTGCGTTCTCGGTGCAGCGGTCATTCTCGCCGCGCCAAGAACGCCTGTCTGAGGTTTGCGACCTAGCCGCGCGGAGGGCGACCGCCGCTGCCGAGAGGCGAAGGCAAGTGCACGACCGTCGAGCACGACAAGGCCGAGCAGCAACAGCGCCATGCCCGCCACCTGCGGCATCTCGAGGCGTTCGCCCAGAACCGAAATGCCGATGAGACAGGCCGAAACCGGAATGAGCAGGGTGACGAGCGAGGCGTTGGTCGCGCCCGCGTCCATCAGCAGGCGGAAGTAGATCAGATAGGCCAGTGCGGTGCAGGCGACGCCGAGGGCGATCACGCAGACCCATGCGACGAGGCCCGTCGCCGCCGGATCCCACGACATCGTTTCCGCTGCCCCCCAACTCAGCGCGCCCGTGCCCTGCAGCACGGCGAGCGGCAGCATCAGCAGGCTGGAGCCGGTGAGCTGACCGGCGGCGGAAACCAGCACCGGCATGCCCCGGAAGACCCGCGCGAAGGAGGCGGCGAAGGCGTAGGAGAGCGCCGCGCCCAGGCACAGCGCCTCCGCCCATAGCGGCGCCCCGCTGAAGCCCTCAAGCACCGCGCCATCCATGCCGGGAAGAAGCAGCACCGCGACGCCGGCAAAGCCGAGAACGATCCCGGCCACACGGTGGGCAGCCAGCTTCTCCTGGCGAAAGAGCAGCGCGGCGACGAGCACGGTGAAGATCGGCGTGGTGGCGTTGAGGATCGAGGCGAGGCTCGCCGGCAGCACCGTCTGCCCCCAGAAGATCAGCGAGAAGGGAATGGCGTTGTTGAGAAGCCCCATCAGGCAGAAGGCGGCGAACAGGCGCGGCGTCACCGGAAAGCGGATACCGCGCACGATCAGCAGAAGGTGCAGGCACAGCGCGGCGAGGAACACCCGCAAGAAGGTCAGAACCAGCGGCGGGATCTCCGCCACCGCGTATTTGGCGACAGGAAAAGTCGCTCCCCAAACGACCGACAGGGTCAGCAGCAAAAGCCAGTTTCGCAGTGTCATGGAAGCATTTCCGGTCTTGGGGCGTCGCTCCGCCGATCTGCGCGCAAGCTACAGGGGCAGCAACCCGGCCGACGACCCGAAAGCCGAGCCCGGCGGCGGACGGCGAGTGTCCCGCCCCTGCAAACCAGCGACCGCGGCCCGGAAACGCTTGCCCGGCCGGCCGCCAGCGGCCAGTCTCCGGGGAACGTCCACGCGAATCGTCCTCCGCCATGCCTGACGTCCCTTCCCACACCCCGACAGACGCGGCCGGCGCGACACGGCCGCTGCTGACCCGCCTCGTGCCGCTGCTGGTGGCGGCCGCGCTGCTGCTTGGCGCCAATGGCGTCGCCATGACAGTGATCGCGGTGCGCGGCCGGCTGGGCGGGCTCTCCGACACGACCATCGGCGTCTTCGGCTCCGCCTATTACGCCGGCTTCATTCTCGGCGTGCTCGTCACGCCGCTGCTGATCCGCCGGGTCGGCCACATCCGCGTGTTCTCCGCCTTCGCCGCGATCAACGCCATCGCCATCCTGTCGCTGGCGGTGACGCCGGCCGGCGCGGCCTGGGCAGTGTCGCGCCTTGTCAGCGGCATCGCCTTCTGCGGCACCGCGATGGTGCTCGAAAGCTGGCTCAATGCGCTCGCCTCCAACGCCGAGCGCGGCCGCATTCTCAGCGTCTACCGGATCGTCGACCTCGGCGCGATCACCGGCGGCCAGTTCCTGCTGCCGGCCTTCGGCGGCGGCGGGCCGGAGATCATCGTGATGATCGGCCTGCTGTTTTGCGCCGCGCTCGTGCCCGTGTCGCTGGCGCGCGAGGGCAACCCGCCGGTTTCCGACACCACACGGATCAACTATCTCTCCATCTGGCGCATATCGCCGGTCGCCGCCGTCGGCTGCCTGACCATCGGCCTGACCAACGGCGCCTTCCGCACGGTCGGCCCTGTCTATGCGGAAGGCGTCGGCCTCGACACCGACGGCCTGGCGCTGCTGATCAGCCTGTGGGTGGTGGCGGGCGCCATCTTCCAGTACCCGCTCGGCTGGGCCTCGGACCGCATCGACCGGCGCTGGGTCTTGATGCTGGCAACCGTCGGCGCCGGCGTCTCCTGCCTGTTCCTGTCGGGCATGACCGCGCCGGCGGCGATCTTCCTCGGCGCCTTCCTGTTCGGCGGCTTCGCGCTGCCGCTCTATTCGCTCTCCGCCGCACACGCCAACGACCACGCGGGGCCGGGCCAGTTCGTCGAGCTGGCCGCCGGCCTCAGCATGTTCTTCGCCCTTGGCGCGATGGTCGGGCCGCTGCTGGCCTCGGCGGTGATGGACCGCTTCGGGCCCTCGGCGTTTTTCCTCTACACAGGCGGCCTGCACCTGTCCTTCGTCGCCTTCCTCGCCGCCCGGCTCTTCACCCGCGACGCCGTGCCGGCCAGCCAGCGCAAGCGCTTCGTCTGGCTGCTGCGCACCTCACCGGTGATCTTTCGCCTCGCGGGCGGCCAGAAGCCGGCAAAGCCGCGCAAGGACTGAGCTCGCACGCGCCAAAGCCCTGCAAATCTCGGTTTCGACCCACTAGAGGGCTCGTCAGGGCGCGAAAGCGTCGTTATAGTCCGTTCGCAACGCCCCGGTCAGAAAGCCGGGGTTTTTCGTGTGCGCGAGCGCCCGGCGCCGCCACACTCGAGTTCATCTTTTCAGGGAAGACATGCCATGGCCAATGTCGTCGTCGTCGGATCTCAGTGGGGAGACGAGGGGAAGGGCAAGATCGTTGACTGGCTTTCGGAGCAGGCCGACGTGGTCGTCCGTTTCCAGGGCGGGCACAATGCCGGCCACACGCTGGTGATCGACGGTGTCAGCTACAAGCTCTCCCTGCTTCCCTCCGGCGTCGTGCGCGGCAAGCTCTCGGTGATCGGCAACGGCGTCGTCATCGATCCGCATGCGCTGGTCGCCGAGATTGCCCGTCTGGCGGAACAGGGTGTCAACGTCTCGCCCGAAACGCTGGCGATCGCCGACAACGCCACACTGATCCTGTCGCTGCACCGCGAGCTCGACGCCCTGCGCGAGACGGCCGCCGCCGCCGGCACCAAGATCGGCACCACCAAGCGCGGCATCGGCCCTGCCTATGAGGACAAGGTCGGCCGCCGCTCGATCCGCATCATGGATCTCGCCAACCTGAAGACGCTTCCCGCCAAGATCGAGCGCCTGCTCACCCATCACAACGCCCTGCGCCGCGGCCTCGGCGAGCCGGAGATCGAGCCGGCGACGATCTACGCGGAGCTGGAGACGGTGGCCGACAAGGTGCTGCCGTTCATGAAGGCCGGCTGGGCGCTGCTCGACACCGCCCGCAAGGAAGGCAAGCGCATCCTGTTCGAGGGCGCGCAGGGCACCCTGCTCGACATCGATCACGGCACCTATCCCTTCGTCACCTCGTCCAACACCGTCTCCGGCCAGGCGGCGGCCGGCAGCGGCGTCGGCCCCAATGCCATCGGCTATGTGCTCGGCATCACCAAGGCCTACACCACCCGCGTCGGCGAAGGCCCCTTCCCGACCGAGCAGGACAATGAGGTCGGCAACTTCCTCGGCACCCGCGGCCACGAGTTCGGCACGGTGACGGGCCGCAAGCGCCGCTGCGGCTGGTTCGATGCGGTGCTGGTGCGCCAGTCCTGCTGCATCAACGGCATCAACGGCATCGCGCTGACAAAGCTCGACGTGCTCGACGGCCTCGACGAGATCAAGATCTGCGTCGCCTATGAGCTCGACGGCAAGCGCATCGACCACCTGCCCGCCTCCCAGGGCGCGCAGGCCCGCGTCAAGCCGATCTACGAGACGCTGCCGGGCTGGAAGGAATCGACGGAGGGCGCGCGCAGCTGGGCCGATCTTCCGGCGCAGGCGGTGAAATACGTGCGCCACGTCGAGGAACTCATTGGCGCGCCGGTCGCATTGCTCTCGACCTCGCCTGAACGGGATGACACAATCCTTGTTCAGAATCCGTTTCAGGATTAAGCGTTGAACTCCGTTCCGGCGCCGCGTGCGCCGGTTCCATATGCGGCGATCACGAGTTGAACACATGGCAGATTATTATCCGGTTTTGAAGAAAACCGTGGCCGCGCTCCCTGAAAACACGGGAGCGGCCCGGCGCGAGATCTATCAGCGCGCCCGCAAAGCCATCGTTGCCCAGCTCAAGGCCTACGATCCACCACTCTCGCCCTCGGATATCACCTCCGAGCAGCTTCGTCTGGAAGAGTGCATCCGTCGCGTGGAGGCAGAGGCCGCCCGCGACACGCTCGGTGGCTATTCGAGCGCAAGGCCGGCGACACCGACCCCACCGCCGACGACCGCGGCCCAGCCGGCGGAGCCTCAGCCCGCGCCGCCCCCCGCCGCGCCGCCGCCCGTCGCCGCCCCCCAGGTCGCCGCACCGCAGCCGCCTGAGCCTGCCGCACAGGCGCCTCAGCCAGCCGCGCCGCGCGCAGCCGCTGCACAGCCGACCGCATCGCCGCGCGCGCCGGAACGCGAAAAACCGGCGGACGCCGATGCGCCGGCCGTCACCGGCAACAAGCGCGTCCAGCCGGGAGCCGACAGCACGATTGCCGCCGGCAACGAGGGCCTGCGCGCCACGCCGCGCCGCGACGATCCCCAGCCGACGGCGCGTGACGACAACCGCAGGACGGACAAGCGCGAGCCGAGCCTTGCCGGACCCGCCGCCGGCACGGACACGCCACGCACCAGGGCGCGCGGCCGCAACAAGGACGAAAACGGTCTGGGAGCCGGCCGCCAGCCGGCTCTTGCGGGCTATGAGGGCCATATCCGGACCTCGCGTCTCCCCGGCATCCTCGGTGGCGTCGCCGTGGTCCTGCTGCTGGTCGGCGCGGCCGCCGTCGGCTACTCGCAGCGCGAGGCGGTGATGAACCTGTTCGCCGGTGGCGACAGCACGGACGGCTCCGACACGGCTTCCACCGGCACCCCCGCGGACACGCAGACACCCGGGCCGCAGGACGGCGGCACCAATGCCGACACCCCGCGCAAGAACGCCGCCCGCCTGCTGGAGAACGGCGAAACCGCGGTCGCCCCCGATGCCCGCAGCGTCTCCACCACGCGCATCACCCCGTCGACCCCCGAGGGCGTGACCAGCGCAGCACCGCAGGCGAGCCGCGACGTGACCTCGCAGGCAGCCGTCCCGACGGGCCAGGAGCAGCCGGCCACGGCCACCGAGGCCCCCGTGGCTCCGGCCGACCAGCAGGCACAGGCTGAAACCCCGGCCGTCCCGGAGACGCCGGCGGCAAGCGAGACACCGGCAGCCCCCGCGACGACGCCGGCACCGGCACCGGCGGCATCCGCCAACGCCGATCAGGCGACCGCCGTCGCACAGCGGGCCATTCTCTACGAAGAGGGCGCGCAGCCCGGCAGCGCCGGCCAGGCCTCCTCCGGCCAGACCATCTGGAACCTCTCCGAGGAAACCGTGGATGGCCGCAAGGAGACGGTGCTGAAGATCCGCGTGCAGGTGCCCGAGCGCAACATCGACGCCAACCTGACGCTGCACCCGAATCGCGACAGCTCCCTGCCGGCAAGCCACCTGCTGGAGATCCGCTTCAACCTGCCGCCCAATTTCGCCGGCGGCGGCGTCCAGGACGTGCCCGGCCTCGTCATGAAGCCGACCGAGGAAGCCCGTGGCGAGGCGCTGATCGGCGCATCGGCCAAGGTCGACACCGGCTATTTCTGGGTGGCGCTGTCCAACCTCCCCGACGAGGAGGAGCGCAATCTGTCGCTGCTGCGCGATCGGGGCTGGATCGACATTCCGATGCTCTATGAAAACGGCAAGCGCGCCATCCTGACCCTAGAAAAGGGCACGCCCGGCACCCGCGCCGTCGATCAGGCGATCGACGCCTGGAAGGCGGGCTGACGCCAGCCCCGGCGACACCCAGCGTTGCAGACGCGGACATGAAAAAGGCCGGATCGGGAAACCGATCCGGCCTTTCTCGTCAGGCGGGGAAGAAGCCTGAGGGATCAGAAACGCAGACGCTTGGCCTGCTTGACCTGCGGCAGGGCAACGAGCGTTTCGAGCACGGCAGCCGGCACCTCGCCATCGACCTCGACGAGGCAGATCGCGTCGCCGCCGGCACTCAGGCGCCCAAGGTTGAAGGTGGCGATGTTGACGCCGGCCTCGCCCAGCAGCGTGCCGAGCTGACCGATGAAGCCGGGCTTGTCCTCATTGGTGATGTAGAGCATGTGGTCGCCGAGTTCGGCCTCCATGTTGATGCCCTTCACCTGGATGACGCGCGGCTTGCCGTCGGCGAAGACGGTGCCGGCGACGGAGCGCTCCTGGCGCTCGGTCTTCACCGTCAGACGGATGTAGTTCTCATAGGCTCCGGCCTGGCCGCGACGCACCTCCTCGACCTGGATGCCGCGTTCGCGCGCGAGGATCGGGGCAGAGACCATGTTCACTGTCTGAAGCAGAGGTTGCAGCACACCGGTCAGCGCCGCCGAGGTCAGCGCCCTGACGTTCATCTCCGCCACTTCGCCCTCATACTCGAGGCGAATGCCGGTGATGCTGGTCTCCGTCACCTGCCCGGCGAAGGAGCCGAGCTGCTCGGCCAGCTTGACGAAGGGCGTCAGGCGCGGCGCTTCCTCGGCGGAGATAGAGGGCATGTTGAGCGCGTTGGAAACAGCGCCCTTGGTCAGGTAGTCCGACATCTGCTCGGCGACCTGCAGGGCGACGTTTTCCTGGGCCTCGGAGGTCGAGGCGCCCAGATGCGGCGTGCACACCAGGTTGGGCGCGCCGAAAAGCACATTCTCCGTCGCCGGCTCGTCGACGAAGACATCGACGCCGGCACCGCCGACCTGGCCACTGTCGAGACCGGCGCGCAGCGCCTGCTCGTTGACGAGCCCGCCACGGGCGCAATTGATGATGATGACGCCCTTGCGCATCTTCGCGATGGCTTCGGCATCGATGATATCGCGGGTCTTGTCGGTCAGCGGCGTGTGCAGGGAAATGACCTCCGCGCGCGCGAACAGCGTCTCCAGATCCACCTTCTCGACGCCGAGATCCAGCGCCCGCTCGTCGGAGAGGAACGGATCGAAGGCAATGACCCGCATCTTCAGGCCGATGGCCCGTTCGGCGACGATCGAGCCGATGTTGCCGCAGCCGATCACGCCAAGGGTCTTGGAAGTCAGCTCGACGCCCATGAACTTCGACTTCTCCCACTTGCCGGCCTGTGTGGAGGCATCGGCGCTGGGGATCTGTCGAGCAACCGCGAACATCATCGCGATGGCATGTTCGGCGGTGGTGATCGAGTTGCCGAAGGGCGTGTTCATGACGATCACGCCGCGGCTGCTGGCGGCCGGGATATCGACGTTGTCGACACCGATGCCGGCGCGACCGACGACCTTGAGATTGCCGGCAGCGGCCAGAAGCTTCTCTGTCACCTTGGTGGCCGACCGGATGGCCAGGCCATCATATTTGCCGATCACGGACAGGAGCCTGTCCTTGTCCTTGCCGAGATCGGGTTCATAGTCGACCTCGACGCCGCGCGACTTGAAAATGGCGACGGCAGCAGCCGAAAGCTTGTCGGAAATCAGGACCTTGGGAGCCATTGGAATTCTCCGTGCTATGCCTCTGCGGCTCCGGATCCGGCGCGCGATGCGCGCCGGAGGGCCGTGAGGGATCAGCGAAACGTGACGATGGAAACGGATCAGGCAGCCTGGCCGAGCGCGGAAAGCTCGGCCTCGAACGCCCAGTCGAGCCACGGCAGCAGGGCCGTGACATCGGAGGTTTCGACCGTCGCGCCACACCACACACGGAAGCCGCTCGGCGCATCGCGATAGGCGCCGATGTCGAGCGCCACGCCGGCCTTCTCGAGCGCGGAGGCCATCGCCTTGGCGAAGGCCGCCTGCTTGTCGTCAGGCAGAGCCGCAACACGCGGATCGACGATCTTGAGGCAGACGGAGGTGTTGGAGCGGATCGCCGGATCGGCGGCCAGGAAGTCGACCCAGCCGGTGCGCGCCACCCAGTCGGAGATGGCTCCGGCATTGGCGTCGGCACGCGCGATCAGAGCGCTCAGGCCGCCGATGTCGCGCGCCCACTTCAGCGCATCGAGATAGTCCTCGACACAGAGCATGGAGGGCGTGTTGATCGTTTCACCCTTGAAGATGCCCTCGATCAGCTTGCCGCCCTTGGTCATGCGGAAGATCTTCGGCATCGGCCAGGCCGGCGTGTAGCTCTCGAGTCGCTCGACGGCACGCGGGCTGAGGATGAGCATGCCATGCGCGCCCTCTCCGCCCAGCGCCTTCTGCCAGGAGAAGGTGACGACATCGAGCTTGGCGAAGTCGAGCGGCTGGGCGAAGGCCGCCGAGGTCGCATCGCAGATCGACAGCCCCTCGCGGTCGGCCGGGATCCAGTCCGCGTTCGGCACGCGCACGCCCGAGGTGGTGCCGTTCCAGGTGAAGATCACATCGCGGGAGAAATCTGGCTCGGCAAGGTCGACGATCTCACCATAGCCGGCCTCGAGGACGCGCACGTCGGAAAGCCGGAGCTGCTTGACGACGTCCGTCACCCAGCCGGAGCCGAAGCTCTCCCAGGCGAGCACGTCGACGCCGCGCGGGCCGAGAAGCGACCACATGGCCATTTCCATGGCGCCCGTGTCGGACGCCGGAACGATGCCGATGCGATAGTCCTGGGGAACCTGAAGCACCTCGCGGGTCAGCTCGATGGCTTCGGCAAGCTTCGACTTGCCGATCTTGGCGCGGTGCGACCGGCCAAGCGGAGCGTCATCGAGCGCCGCGGCGGACCAGCCGGGGCGCTTGGCGCAAGGTCCTGAGGAAAAACGGGGATTCTCCGGCGCGACGGCCGGCTTTGCATGCTCGCTCATATGCTATCCTCTCAGATAGATGCCCCTCGTTGGGGAGGGGTGTCCCACTGACGTGGATAGCCGAGCGCCCAGAAAACCGCAAGTCCCGCCTGATTTTACCATGCAGGATCTTGCAGGAAGCGGCGGAACGTGTCGCGAACAGCCCGGTCTGTGTGGCACAAAACTGGCACAGAGCGTTTCACTCTTGTTCCGCTTCCGTCATACTCACACGCAGCCGATTGCACTGTCCGCCAGTTCATAGAAAATAGCGGCATTATGGAGCAAAATCACCAGATTCGATGATGCACGTCATCTTTAATGATGTCTTTGATTTACGCAGCAGACAAACGTTTTTGCCAGATTTCCATCATCCGAAAAGCGGCATCCAGAGAAGAAACCTTGCCTAATACAGATATGCCGCCAAGACCCTGTCGCTGGTCAAGGTCATGCGCATGTCGGATACGGAAGCCAGGAACGCTTTCCGCAAGATCCGTTGGTCTGAAACCGATGGCGAGCCAGTTTGCCCGGAGTGCGGTTGCTGCGATTCCTACGACCTGAAAACCCGTCAGATTTATAAGTGCAAGGGCTGCAGCAGGCAGTACAGCATCACGTCTGGCACGATCTTTCACAGCCGCAAGCTGGCCGTGCGTGACATCCTCGCTGTTATCGCCGTTTTCATAAACGGTGCCAAGGGCTACAGCGCCCTTCAGCTCTCCCGCGACCTCACCGTTGATTACAAGACGGCATTCGTCATGCTGCACAAGGTTCGCGAAGCCATAAAGCTTGCGCGCGACGAAGGCGCACTGTCCGGCGACGTGGCCGTTGATGGCGCATACTTCGGCGGTTACGTGAAGCCTGCCAATGAAGCCAAGGGCCGCAAGGACCGCCGCTTGAAGGCGCACCAGTCCGGCAAGCGCCAGTCCGTTATCGTCGCCCTCGATGCCAACGGCCACACGCTGACGCATGTCGCCGTTACCGAAGCCGAAGGCGTTGCTTTCATCGCCGCGAACGTCCAGCACGGTTCAACCGTCCATGCTGACGAGGCCTCCCATTGGGACAAGCTGGCGGCGTACTTCCCGATGAAGCGCATCAATCACAAAGAGGCCTATTCGAAGGACGGCGCTTGCACTAATGCCGCCGAATCGTTCTTCTCGCGCCTGCGCCGCGCCGAAATCGGAACGCATCACAAGATCGCCGGTCGCTATCTTAACGCCTACTCTACAGAAATGGCTTGGCGCGAATACAGCCGCCGGGAATCGAACGGCACCCAGTTCACGATGGTCATGAGTGCCGTGGCGGTTGCGCCGAAGTCTGATCAGTGGCGTGGGTACTGGCAGCGCTGATATCCAGCGCCAGCCACCTCGCAAGCGCTGCCCTATACCGATCTTCTGCTTCGGCCTCGGTATCGCCAACAACGCCGATCTTGATTCTTTCCGTGGACGGAGAAACGGCTAGCCAGCCACCGCATTGTCTCCGAATCAAAGTTGGTGTAACCATTCCCATCCGCCTCCTTCGCCTAGATTGCGCGTTCAGATTAGCACAGTCAGAGCCATTTCTTTAATTAATTCAGTGTTTTGCAAATTTCTTATGATTTGTACGTACGCTTCCTTGAAAATTGGCGCGTTGCCGCGTACAGTCATTGTACGAAATTTGGAGGTACGCAATGCCCCTATCGCAAGACACGCCTGCGCCCTACGCCCCGACAACGGCAATCGTAAGCTTGCTCGAACGGAACCGTACGAAGGGTCTTCCATCGACCATCGACAAGGATGCGCTGTTGCGGATGGGAGTTTCAGAGAGTCTTGCCCCCAGAACTCTCCAAGCGCTTCAAACGCTTGATCTTGTTACAGAAAGTGGAGAGCACACCGAAATTTTGGAGCGACTTCGAGTTGCGCCGGAAGCTGAGTACAAGAATCAGATGGCAGAGTGGCTGAACGCTGCCTATGCAGATATTCTCCAGTACGCGAACCCGGCAGACGGTGACGAATCTTCTGTTCGCGATGCCTTTCGGCCGTACAGGCCGCAAAGTATGCAAGGCAGAATGCTAACGCTGTTTACGGGGTTGTATGGAGCCGCCGGCATTTGGCCCGAAGGCTCTCAGAAGGCTCGGGGAGAGCGTCCTAAGGCCAGCGTTCCCCGCACAGAGAAAAAGCAACGCACTCCGCCTCCGCCTCCGCCTCCGCCTCCGCCTCCGCCTCCGCCTCCGCCGCGCCTGCCGCAAAATGAGATGAGCGAAAAGGCCCTGGAGTACCGATTAGTCGACCTGATGGGCGAAGCCGCCGGGAATCCAGAAGTGATGACCTCTATTATCAATGTCATCACCTTCTTGAAAACAAAGGACGCGAATAAGGCCGCGTACACCGCCAATGGAAATAGCCTTACAGAGGAGGATGAATGATGGAGCCCATATGACGGCCGCTTCCTGATCTAACGGGGTCTGACCACCCGGTTAGTTTCAGCAGCCGCCACAGGGCGGTAGGGGTCGGGGCGCGAATGCCTCGGCTCCACACTGGTCCGAAAATGGTTTCGGATCAGAACTTGTGACCGTAGACGGACACAAATCAGCAATCCGACAATGATTCATCTGAGAATCTGCGTCAACCCCGTTCTCGGTCACGTCATGCAGCGAGGTTAATTGCATGAAAGACCGCAAGCTTACGCCGGAAATGGTTCCGGTGATTAAGCTGGCTCGTGTTATGGATTATAACTACGCGCGCATCGCGAGTTATTTCCAGATCAATCAGGGCCGCATTGCCGACGTGATGAAGGGGCGCAAATTCCCTGATATCCCGCCTGCAACACATCTGCCTACGGACTTCCCGGCGGCATAATCCCGAATCGGGGCGGCTTCATTGTCCGCCCCTTTTCAGTTTCCATAGCTTGTACGGCCCAAACTCGTCGTGATCTTCGGTCCAACCGCATTCCTCAATAAGACCCTACCCGACACATGTCTTTATGCAGGCCCCGATACGCTTCCTTATCGTCGTGTACGTTGTGACGTGCTTCCCGTTTTTCGGAGCGTTCTGAGCTGGAATTTTCCAATTATGATCCCTGCTCTGGGAGAAGGAGAGTTCCATGAAGAAGTCGAAGTTTTCGGAGGCGCAGATCGCTTTCATTCTGCGCCAGGCCGATGAAGGCACGTCGGTCGCTGCGGTGTGCCGAAAGGCGGGCCTCAGTGACGCGACCTTCTACAACTGGCGCAAGCGTTATGGCGGGCTGACGCCGTCGGAGGTCAAACGCCTGCGCCAGCTCGAGGACGAGAACACCCGGCTGAAGAAGATCGTCGCCGACCTGACGCTCGACAAGGCCATGCTGCAGGACGTCCTTTCAAAAAAGCTCTGAAGCCTGCTCGCCGCCGCCTTCTTGTCGATGAGGTTCGTGAGGACTGGAAGGTGTCGATCCGTCGCGCCTGCGCCTGTCTGAGGATCGATACCTCGCTTTATCACTACAAGTCGAAGCGTGGCGACCAGGCTGCCTTGAAGGCAAGGATCAAGGAGATCACGGCAACGCGGGTGCGCTACGGCTACCGGCGTGTCCATGTTCTGCTGCGTCGAGAAGGCTGGGCCGTGAATGCCAAGCGAATCTATAGGCTTTACAAGGAGATGGGACTGCAGATCCGCAACAAGACACCGAAGCGACGCGTCAAGGCGAAGCTGCGCGAAGACCGGGTGGAGGCTGTGCATTCCAACGATGTCTGGGCAATGGATTTCGTTCATGACCAGTTGGCGACGGGTCGCAAGATCCGCGTTCTGACCGTCGTCGATACCTTCTCACGGTTTTCGCCGGTGGTCGATCCGCGGTTCAGCTACCGGGGAGAAGATGTCGTGGCGACGCTGGAACGGACATGTCGGTTGGTCGGCTACCCGAAGACGATCCGGGTTGACCAGGGCTCCGAGTTCATCTCCCGTGACCTTGACCTGTGGGCCTATCAGCGTGGCGTCGATCTCGACTTCTCGCGTCCGGGCAAGCCCACGGACAATGCGTTCATCGAGTCCTTCAACGGCAAGTTCAGGACGGAGTGCCTCAATGCGCACTGGTTCCTGACGCTTGACGACGCCCGCTCGAAAATGGAGGAATGGCGTAAGGACTACAACAATGTCCGCCCGCACAGCGCAATCGGCAACAAGCCGCCGATATCGCTCATGAAAGGCTCATCGGCACCTTCCGCCGCCTGAGCCAGACACCCCGGAAGTTCCCGTTCGGGGCGATCCAAAGACGGGGTGCACGTCAGTCCAGCTAGACAGCTTATGCCCCCTTCAGCCATACCACTCTCCAGAATAATCCACGCTCTGGCTGAACAATCTCGACGCTATCCCCGGCGCCGCGGTTTCGCACCTAGGTAGCCGAATTGAGCCAGAGCCCAAGGTGGAAGCTCGGGTCCGTAGAGCACCACAAACAGGGCGTGCATGCTCGGATCCTCAGCCTGGAACCGACGAGTGGCAGTTCCAAGCTCTTCAGGTGTCCATGGCATATCGCTATCCATCCGCCTTCCTCGCCTCGAGGAGAAGAGAAGCTTCCTGAAACGCCATCTCAATCAGGAAACATAGCAACGCGTCACGTTCGTTTGTCGCCTGCCTCGCGAGTTGCAAGGCATCCACGACATACGCCAGTCGCCCCACGTTCTCGCTCGCCTCGTCAATCATGCCCCCCCCTTATCCCCGCCTACGCCACCCCATGGTATTTACAACCTGATACAACACAACCACGGGGGGAATGCTGACATGCAGTGCGATTTCATCGAGGCCAGTATCATCAGCCTGCGGCGACGGCTGAAGCTCGTCAGCACAACGAAGCAGGCAGACCGCTTGAGGCTACAGATTGCGAAGCTGGAAGCGGCATTGGAGATAGCCAGACTTCAACGGTCTGCTCCTCTCCGCCCTACCAATCTTGACGGGACGCCCGGCACTGCGGGATGCAGCTCAAGTCACCTTTCGCGAGATGGAATTTCTCAGACTCGGCATTGAAATCACTGAGCGTGGCAGCGGCGATCTCGCGCTTGCCTTGAGGCACGCCACAGTTAAAAATGGCAGCTGACGGCTTTAAAACTCTGGGGGGAGTTTAATGAATTTTCGCATCGGAATGGCGTGCGCTTGTCTCTTGGTTTCGATTGGCGGTTGCGCGAAGTCACCAGAATCGATTGCACCGGCTTACGTCTCACCGCTCCAGTACAGCCAACTCGACTGCAAGCAGCTCTCACAGGAGTCCGCTCGCATCGAACAGGCCCTTTCCCAGGTCTCCGAGCAACAGCGCAACGCCCGCACCAACGACACTGTAGGCGTTATCCTACTGGGCCTGCCTGTGAGCTCTTTATCCGGCGCCAACGTGTCTGATCAGGTCGCCCGAGTAAAAGGTGAACAGGAGACCCTCCGAAAGGTCATGATCGAGAAAAAGTGCACCAAACAGTAGGAAACCAACTCCGGCCACACGGTCATCAAAATGACGAAATTCGAATTATCGCAAGATAATTTATAATCATAAATTAATCTTGCGTATTTTTATTTAAAATCAGAGAATCAAACATGAAACATAAAATTGGACTACTTCAACGAATCTCAAATGAGATAGACTGGAGAGACTGGCGTGTCCAATGGGTTATCGGATCAATTTCCGGCGCAGTCGCAATAACTATACTTATATACTTTATATTACCAAGCGCATCAAATGCATCAACCTTCTGGGGCGCGGCTTTTGCTTCTTGGATAAGCGGACTTTTATTGACATTAGTGATTACACTCGTCGTGACCATCGCTCAGTTTGCACGCCCGGAAAGAGCTGTTTTTGAGGCAAGGGCACGAAATCTCCTTCGGGGCCAATCCGGACCACATATCGACTATATCATCCCAGAATTACAAAAGCTTCTCCAGCCATACTGCGAAAAATGCGTAAAAGATTTTGTCGTAACCGAGTATGACGAAGAAACGCGTATGTTTCGTGTAAACCAAACAACAAATAACTACTTAAGAAGCTATCTCAACGACATGCCCGTGCTGTTTACTACGAAACTTAGATATGAGAATGGCAACGCAGCACCTGATGGCAAGCATTCCTGCACGTTAACCTACCTGAAAGTTAGTGGCGAAGAAATCGGCACAGCAGAGGATTTTGATCATTCAGTAGAACGCGATTTTGAGATACGAGTTCTTCCGAATGAACCGTGTCACATAGAGCACCGATTTGTGGTTTGGGTCCGAGCCTGTGACGAACCCAATCGGCACGTAGGGTCGAGATACACCCGAGAGCTACAACTCTCTGTAACCAACCACCTGCCGTCTCAAAAATTGTCCGTAGCCCTGTACAAGGATGATAGCCTCGAGTCCCGGATCCCAGTTGGAATAGGAGAAACCGTTAGCATCGTTCACCTTTTGGACATGGTTCCAGGCCATTATGTCTATGACTTCCGCTTGGAACTTGATTGAGTTTCGAGAGTTATGATGGTATCGCTATGCTCGAAATAATAAGGAGACGCGACATGCGATTCGGAGATGAAATCGGATTTTAGTCGCAAAAGGCCCCATCCATACAAGGTTGGGGCCTTTGTGTTTGCGTCGGTGGCTATCGTAGTGCGAAAGCTCACTATCGTATTCCCCAGCCCTTAATCGTGCCTAGGATTCGATCCCAGTTGCTGACCATGGTGACAACGGTCAGCATGATGCCACCGCCCAACCACCACACGGTCCGGGCCAGCCACCCCCCGGTCTCGAGCTGCACCTGGCGCCGGTTGTAGTCCTCGACAGCCGGCTCCATCCGCTCCATGCGTTCGGCCAGCGACCGGATATCTCCGGCCGCCTGCAGTTGCTACCGCCTCATCTCCTCTAACGCTTTGTAGACCCCCTTTCTGCTCTTCGCCGAAGACTCCCGCTCGTTGCGGAACTCCGTCACCATGGTCTCGAATCCGCCAGCCAGCCGCCCGACGGTCATTGTCAGTTCGGTCACTGCCCTGCGGAGCGCCTCGATCTCCGCATCGCTCACCGTCTCGCCTCCCTCGCCGCGTCGTGCCAGGCGCACTCGCTCCGGGTATACACGCGCGCGCCGCATAGGCCAGCGATGGTGTCGTCGATTGCTTCCTGGTCGCCCGCCGTCAGCCCCCGCGCGCCAACGAGCGATGTACCGATGATCGCCCGCGCCGAGCGGCGCAGGTCATCGCGCGTTGCACTAGTTGTCTGCGTTGTTCCACACGCGCCCATGCTCAAGGCAAGCGCGGCGCAGAAGACGCGCCCTGTCAGCCTGTGATGCCAGATCATTGATTGCCGCCTCCGTCTCTCGCCATGCCTTTTCGCGCGCCGCTGCCCCGCCATGGTCGGCACCGCGCTGGTATTGCCGCTCGCCGTGCAGCCACAGCGCCCCGGCCCCGATCGTCGCAGCCGCCACCACCACGATCACGATCCGCCCGGCGGAGCTGGAGGCCAGCCCGCCGAACAATCCCTTGATGAGGGTGAGAGCCGCACCAATCACCGGCGCACCACCAGCGCCACCAGCGCCACCAGCGCCAGCACCAGGAGCACCATTCAGGCGACACCAAGCCACGCCAGCATCGGGCGGCAGAACGCGCCTGCGCCGGGCGCCTATCCGGGCGTGGTGCCATTCCCGCTTAGCAATGGATGCGCAAAATTCGACACAAGCAGCTCCGCTGCCTCGGTCACCGCTCCAGCCGCGATCGAATAGGACACTTTGACCGGCGTAATCTCGAAGCCGGAAAACACCTCACGGATCTCTGGCACGTCGTTGATCGAGACTATCCAGCGCCCTCTATAGGCCGCCAGGCAATCGCGAAGCCGTGCGAAGTCCGATCGCGAGAACATGTTTTTCCCGTAGTCGTCCTCACAGCCCCAATAGGGCGGATCGCAATAGAGCAGAGCATCGCTCCGATCGTACCTCGGGATAAATTCCTCGAATGGCAAGTTCTCTAGTACGGCCCCGGAAAGCCGCTCATGAACCGCCTCGAGGGTCGAACTCAGCGTTGAGAGATCAAACCGGCTCCCGGAGTCCAGCGAGACCCCAAAGTTCCTCCCCCTCACCTTGCCGCCGAACGCCGTGCGTTGCAGATACAAGAAGCGCGCCGCACGCTCGAGGTCGGTCAAGGTCGACGGATCGCACTTTGCCAGACGGTCGAATTCGCGACGGCTCGTAATCTGGAATTTCAGGCAGTCCATGAACTGCGGATAGTGGCGCTGGAGAATCCGAAACAGGTTCGCCACGTCGCCCGAATAGTCATTCACAACCTCACATTTTGGGACAACGGATCGACGCAAGAAAACGCCTCCCATCCCGACAAACGCTTCAGCGTAAATGCTGTGATCGATGCTATCGATCAGGCGAACGATACGCCGCGCGAGATTGCGCTTCCCGCCGATCCATGGCGCGACCGGCGATACAGGCTTGATCTGCATTTCGCCGAAAAGATTTGACTCCATATTGATTTCTCTGACTTATTCGCCCCGCCGCGATGGCAGAGATCGAGCCTTGTGCTCGATCGCGGGGACAACGTTAAGTCATGTTGCGTTGGGCCGGGTTGGTCTTGGTCGATTCGTCCCGGCTGACCGGAGCTTGCTCCGGTCTCCTCGCGTCAGCGGGAACGACGCACCTAGGTGCGTCGCCCCTTCCAGATCTCGAGAATTTCTCGAACCGCCTTGGCCGGGTCCTTGCTGGCCCGGATGATGTAGACGGCAATGTTGCGGCCGGTCATGGCGATGATGCCAGCCATGCCGTAGCCCCAGCTGCTGCTGGCGCCGAGCGTCTCGCGCACCGGCTCGCCGAAGACCAGAGCCGCGACAAAGCCGACGAAGAAGGTCATCAGCCGCTGGCGCAAGGTGAGGTCCTTCGGCAACGCCGCCCCGATCCCCGCGAAGATTGCGACGATCGCCAGCTTGGGCGTGGCATGGGCCCAGACCCAATCCAGAACCCGCATCACGGCCGCCATCCGCAGGCCCGGGCCCCATAGCTGTTGAGCTTCAGGATCTGGGATCGGGTGCCCGACGTCATCCGGTCGTCGACCGAGGGCCGGATCGGCGATGCGACGTCGCAAAAGTCACCTGTCGCCGTCGCGCAGCCACTCGCGGTACCTGCTATCAAGATCAGCAGCCCCAAGCGCATCCACCTCATTGTCCGTCTCCTTTCGCGAGCGCATCGCCTCAAGCCGTCCCCGCGCCTCGCGGGCGCGGGCATCGGCGCGCTCGGAGCGCCGGCCGGCGAGATAGGCCGACGCCACCGCAACCGCGATGGCGCCGACGAAGAGCGCCCAGCCCTTGAGCCGGGCGCCGAGTGTCATCAGCCAGGTCACACGCCCAGCTCCCGCGCCTGGCGCAGCCGCTCGCGGATGATCCAGGCGGCAAAGCCGGCGGCAACGACGATGATCAGCGCGGCAAGCCAGGTCTCGAGCCCGGCGAGCGCGGTGGCGGCCGTCGTCGCAAAGCCGGCGCAGGCGGACAGGTTCGTGGTGCTGGTGAGCTTCTTGCCGCCCATGTCGCGCTCCTGCGGGAACGCCGGCTTGATCGCATCGGCCGTGGCGGGTGTGCGAGCGGGCACGGGCTTGCCGCCCTTGCGCACCATGTCGACGACAGGCTGATACTCCGGCCCCGCGTCGAAGCACGGGCAGGCCTTGGCCACGCCAGGGAAGTCGCGGTGCCCCCGGACGCTGCGAATGCCGGGATAGGTCTCGGCAAGCTCGGCGACGAGCGACGCCAGCGCTTCACGCTGCGCCGGCGTCCGGGTGTCCTTCGGATCCAGGCGCCCGTCATTGGTGACGCCGCCGACGTAGCAGACACCGATGGCCCCGGTGTTGTGACCTGCCACATGGGCGCCAACCAGGCCGATCGGGCGACCCTTGTGGACGTTGCCCTCCAGGTCGATCACGAAGTGATAGCCAATGTCGCGCCAGCCGCGGTCCAGGTGCCACTTGCGGATGGTGTCGACGGAGACCGCCCGCCCCTCCGGCGTGGCGCTGCAGTGGATGACAATTGTGTGGATGGTGCGCATGGTCTGTCCTTTCCCGAACGCCCGCTCGTGCGGGCATAAAAAAACCGCCTCGAGGGCGGCATGCGTTGGTGGTGGTGTGGCGGCAGGTGTCGGTCGTCAGACCCAGGGGGCGGGCCGGGCGATGGTCGCGGGCGCCTGCTGCCCGGCGATCTTCGCCGCGATCAGCGCCTCGAGCTCGGCAACGTCGAGCCGTGCCGTGATCCAGTCGACGACCTGCGCCTGCGTCAGCGCGCCGAAGGCGGTGAAGTTCTCGGCATCCGGGCCTTCCAGCGCTTCCGCGCCATAGACCTCGGCGGCAAAGCCCGCCGTCTCGCCGCGCAGCCGCCAATGGATGACGCGCACCACGTCGGCCAGGCCCTCGGCCTCCGGCGCGGTCTCAAAAGCGGGGAATGTCCAGGAGTATGTGATGGTCATGAGTGGTCTCCTCACCAGGTTGAAAGCGCCGCACGCTTCCATGTGTCGGTCGCGGTGCAGACGTAGATGTGATCGTCATCCCAGGCGATCTGGCCGGCCGTGCCGGTGTCGCTGGCGGAAGCCGGGGTTTTCGGGGTGTTGATCTGGAGGCTGTCGTCGTTGACGACGAGCTTGGACGCGCCGGAGACCGAGGTGCCGATCAGCAGCGCCCCATTTTCGGTCATGCGAGACCGCTCCGAACCGTTCGTGTAGACCACGAACGGCCGCGCGCCCCCGGAATCGATAAAGGAGATCGTCGACGAGGCGCCCAGCTGCGAATACGTCGACCCGTTCGGATAGAGCGTCATCCGGACATCGTCGTCGCCCTGGGTATCGCGAAGAGAAAAGCCGGAAGCATCGAACTTGGCCAATTCGAGCCCACCGTCGGTGGAGGATGTCGCTCCAATCCGCATCGTGATCGCGTCAGCGCCACCTCCCGCGACAAGTGTCGTCGACGAATTCCCGACCACCACCTTCGCAATCCCGGAGCCACCCTTGATATTCAGGAACGCGGACGGAGACGCCGGCTTGATCAGGTTGTCGTTGCCATAAGCGGTTCCGACCGATGTCCCGACGAGCAGTGACGAGGAAGCGCGAGCGCTGCCGGTGACGTCGAGATCGTAAAGAGGGTTTGTCGTGCCGATAGCAAACCGGCCGGCCGTCGTGATGCGCGCCTTTTCCGAGCCATCGATCAGCATGAGGATCGCGGACGCCACCGTGGCATTCCCGGCGTCCGCACTCAGCCGCAACACGCCCGAGTTGGCGTCGATCTGAGAGTAGTCCGCGTCGTCTTGCAGGCGGATGCTCGGGTATGCCGACTTGATATGGAGATCGGCGGCGACGGCTTCGGTTCCAATCCCGACACGACCGGCATTGTCGATGAGAACCCGCGTGACACCGCCCGTCACCGCCGCGATCTGATCCGCCCCCGGGAAGAACAGCCCCGTGTTGTCATCGCCAGCCGGGGCCATCGCCGGCACCTCGGCACTCCCGCCCGCAAACAGCGTCTGCCCCTCGAAGCGGGCATCGGCAAACGTCGCGCTATCCAGCGCCAGCCCGGCCAGGGTGACTTCGCCGGTTGCTGCATCGATGCGCAGCACGTCGGCATAGTTGAGCTCGGTGCCATCGGGGCTTTTCTGGATGACGAAGTCATTCTCGCCCGGCGCCATGCCGATCCGCCACATCTCGGCGCCGCCCTGGTGCAGCCTTGTGAGTGCTGCGTCCGCGCCGCTGGCACGGTCCAGCGTCAGCATCTTCGAGGCATTGCCCGCGCTCAGCATCTCCCGATAGGCGCTGAGCAGAGTGTTCAGTTTGGACAGGATTTCAGCTTCGGTTGCCATGTTGGCCTCCTGGTAGGGGGCATAAAAAAACCGCCCGGGGGGCGGCGTGGAAAACGGCGGTAAGGACAGGGGCAGCGGCGCGGACAGGGGATCAGTTGAAGCCGCCGACGGTGAGGGCATAGTCGAGCGTGACCGCCGGGCTGATCAGACCGCCGCCAAAGAAGCCGCCCTGACCGGCGCGCCCGCGAATGCTGAGATCCTCAAACAGCATCAGCTTGCCGTCCTCGATGCGGATATCGACGCTCTGCCGGATCACCGGCCCAAGCCGGTATCCGTCGGCAGGAACCGGCATCCACTTGTGATAGACGACGAAGGTCCCGGCGAAGGTGAACCAGTCACGCTGCCACTGCCCGGCCGAACAGCGCACCATGCCGCTCGGCAGCGTCGCCCCCGGCGCCACGTTGCCCGCAGACAGCTGATAGCTGCGCAGGGTGCGCGAGCTGTCGAGGCTGGGGTTGGTGACCGAGGTCAGCACCAGCGAGCCGGCGTAGCGCTCGATCGAGAACAACAGCTGCTCGTCGCTGTCGAAGGTCTTGCGCTCACCGTTCCATGTGACCAGCCGTCCGTTCTTGAAGTAGACCGCCATCACACACCCACCACCAGCCCGGCCAGGTCCACATGCGTGGTGCGAACATCAGCCCAGCCAAGCCCGTTGATCCCGTAATCGAGATAGAGGTGGTGGTGCGATCCCAGATTGCCGGCAACATGCGGCGTCATCGCCCCCGAGACCGCGATCACGCCACGGTTGGCGCCGGCGTTGAGCCGCAGGTGGCTGTCCTTGTCGGTAAAGGCGCCACCGGCAAAGATCAGTTCCCTCGACGAGATTTTGAGCAGAATGGCCATGGCTACACCGGCAACGGGGTTTTGGTGATCCAGACCTCGCACTCAAGGTCATAGGCGAAGGTGTTGTAGTAGCTGCCTGGATAGTTCGGATCGGTGCTGACGCCGTAGACGCTGACGTCCGTCACCGTGACATGGGTGGCGTTGCAGCCGAGCGTCAGCAGCTTGAAGGCATAGGAGCCCGCGATCACATGGTCGGTCGATGGCAGCATCACCGTGCCGGAGAACGGCACCTCGCCCGTGGTCAGCGGCGGCGTTCCAGGCAGGTTCTGGCCAATCTGGTCGTTGTAGGGAACACCGCGATAGTTCTTGATCGTGCCGAAGATCATCGGCGTGTAGTCAAGCCCGTGGGCATGGACGTTGTGAACGATCTTGCCGTCCGCGCTGTAGGGGCCGGCCGACAGCGCGAGCCTGAAGCTCACCACCTCCTGGACGACGTCATATTTGAGCCGCGAGTGGAACAGCACACGGCTGAGATCGGCCAGCGGATCGGCCTCGATGCCGGGATCGCGCGGGCCCTTGTAGATCGCCACATGCCCGTCCGGCATGCCGCGCGTGATGATGCTCATGACACCTCCTCAGGCGTTCGGGATCAGAAGGTGTTCGGGATCAGGTCTCGAAGACAAACTCCGACGGGGCGCTCAGCTTGATCCAGCACTTGCCGTCATCAGACGTGATCGTGCCGCTGACGATCTTGTCGGCGGTCAGATTGGGGATGACGGCCGTGTCGATGTAGAGAACGCCGTCGACGATGATGAACGGCTTCTTGAAGGAGCCGTCCGCGCCGCGCTTGCCCAGCTGGAACTCGTCGACGTCAATCGACAGGGTCGACGTCGTCCCGCCGTCCAGCCTCTCCAATCCGGTGAGCACGATGCCGCCCGCCGGCCCGCCGCCAACGTCAACCGACACCCCCCACTGCGCCCTCATGCCGTCGACGGACTCCGCAAGCGTCGTCACCGCCGCCGTTGCCGTGCCGACCGTGGTCGACAGCTCCTCGACCGCCCGCGCCCGCGCCCCCTCCTCGCTCGCCACCAGCTCGACGACATTCGTGAAGGTCGCCCGCGTCGCCCCCGTCTCGCGCGCCAGCCGGTCGACACGCCGCCCCTCCGCCTCCTCGATCAGCGCAACCCGGTGCATCAGCTCATAGAGCGACGTCCTGAGATCGCCGATCGTGTCGCCGGCGCTCTTCACCCGCTCCCGCGTCGCGTCATAGAGACCGGTCGCGTTCAGCTCGGCCGAGGGCGGAATGCGCACCTCTTCCGGGGCGGCGGCCACCAGCTCGACGCGCCAGGGGCCGGGCAGTTCTCCGACCGCCTGCAGGCGCACGTACAGCGCCTCGCGCCGCACGCTTGCCGAGAAGGCCGGCACGCTGCCCTCATAGACCGGTGTCCAGGTCTCCCCGTCATAAGAGACCTGCCCCCGGAAGGAGACGGCGCCGGAAGGATGGCGGGCGGAGACCGTCAGCAGCGATTCCGTCACGCTGATTTCCCGGTGGACGCTCATCGCCTCGATCACCGGGGCACCCAGCGACGGCGGCAGATGGCCAGCCGGCGGCGCGTCGGGCACGCTCAATCCCTGATCGGCCACATGCACCGAAGGATCGTCGATGACGAGCTCGATCTGCGCCCCCGTCCCGTCCGGCACCATGGCGACGACAATCCCGCGGAACACCTGGTCGACCCCCTCGCCCGCAAGCCACGTCGGGGCCTCGTCGCCAGTGTCCACGAGGTGTTCGTCGATCGCCCCGTGCGCGAGCTCCGCCGCCGCGCGGTCCGCCGCATCCAGCGTGACGACCGTGCCGCCCGCCGTCCCGCTGCCCGGCTCCCATGTGATCCTGACCGGCCCCCACTCGCCCCCATCCTTGCGCCGCAGCCGCAGATAGGTGTTCTCAGGGTCGCTCGATGGCTCGTGTGAGAGGGTGAGCGTCTCACCGGCATGGGCAAGCACCGTGCCCGCCTCGCCCCAGGTCTGGGGCATTTCCGACTGGACAAGCACCAGGTCGCCGCGCTTCAGGAGCCGGCCTTCGAGCTCCGTGCGGAAGGTGAGTTTCACACGACGGAAGAAGTTGTCGGCGGCCAGGAAGATCCCCTCCCGCCACGCCTGCTCCCGGCTCGTCGGCCCGATCAGCCGCACCCGCGCCGGCGCTTGCGAGGTCGATTGCGCGATCGTGCAGCGCACCTCCGCCGTCTTCCAGCTGGTGCGGTCCATGTATTCGACAATCACGTCATCCGCCGCGTCCGAACGCTGCAGCGCGTAGTCGACCTCCAGCGAACCGCGCAGGATATTGCGGTCGGTGAACACCTGCGAGGCAAGACCGCGCGGCTCGTCGCGCACAAGGCTCACCTTGTCGCCGATAAACTGGACGCTCGCCCGCCCGGCCCCCAGCACCGTGTTGATCGCCTCAAAGCGCGTGGTGCGCGTGTCAAAGACACCGTCGAAGTGATCCCCCCTTGCCGACCAGAGCGCGTCATAGGCGGCAAACGTCGCCAGATCGAGCCGCGCCTCGGCAAGCCCTGCGCCATAGACCGCGTTGCGGGCGATATCGACCGCAGCCCAGGCGATCGAGCGCGTCGGCTGCTCTTCCCAGCCCTCCCCCGTCCACACCGGCAGAATGCGCGTCTGCACAATCGAGAAGGACCGCGAGGACTGCGAGGTCAGCTGCTCGTTCGCGCGCACCCGCACCGCCATGGTCGAGAGATCGGCAAAGGACTGCGGCCCGTCGAGATAGGCGCGCAGGCCCGCCCATTCGGCCCGGTCAAAAATCCGGTCATCCGCCGACCACGCATTGAGGCGCTGCGCCCGCACCTCATAGCGCCCCGGCGCCACATCAAGCGCATGGGTGAAGCGCTGCGGTGTGGCCGTCGTCAGCGTGATCGTCTCCTCGGCAAGCTCCCCCCAGCTGCCATCGCCCACCGGCGCGCCCAGCCCGTCGATGGCGCGATATTCAAAGCGCAGATGCACGCTCGCCCCCGCCTGCGAGCCGTCGTCATTGAGCCGGTAGCAGCCCTCCGGCAACACCACGTCGACCGCCAGCCGATGCGCCGTCTCTCCGGCGGGAACGGCTGCAAACGGCCCGACCCACGCGGCATCCGCCAGCACCTGCGATCCCACCTCGCCCGAGGTCTCCACCTGCACGGGGAACAATTCGACCTGTTCGCCGGGGTCATAGAAGGCGATTTCCAGATCCTCGATCGCGCCCGTGTAGCCGCCAACGTCGGTCCACACGACGGTCTCGCCGATGCGCACCTGGGAGACGTCCGCGCGCCCCAGCCCCCGCCCGAACAGCAGGTGCAGATACTGGTCGTTGCCGGCAAACTCCTGATACGGGTCCGACACATAGTCCGGCACCATCACATGCTCGCCGTAGTGCACCGGGATCGGGGCGAAGAGCCGCGCCTGGTTGCCGGCGGCCGAGGCCGTGTAGGTCGGCGAGGCCTGCAGCTGTTCCGCCGCCGTTGCCGCCGGCTTTGGCGCCAGCAGCGTGTTGATCAGGATGCCGCCACCGGCAAGGATGGCGCTGCCGATGGCGCCGGCCACCAGCGCATTCCCGCCAAACCCGAGCGCCCCGGCAAGCGCCCCGCCCGCCCAGGGCGCGAAGGCCGCCAGGGCGATCATGGCCACCAGCCCCAGCACCGACTTGCCATCGTCACCGCCGCGCGGCAGCACGATCACCGCCACCTGGTCGGACGGCAGAGGCACGCAGCCCCAATCAGCGCGCAGCACCGGCACGCCGTTGAGCTCGACGATGAAGGCGACCGAGGCCGGCGGGCCAAAGGCCTCGACGAGTTCGCCGACCGTCGCGCCCGGCCGCACGGGCAGGACGCCAGGCACGAGAGGCGTGGGGACAAGAGCAGTGGGAACGGGCGTCATGCCCGCTACGGACAGGCTCTCTCCAGATAGGCTCTCTCCAGACAGGCAATCATGCGCCATCCTGCAAACTCCAGTTGGACAAGGCTGTCGAAGCTGACCGCCGGCCGCGCGGCGTGGATCACGCCCCGGTCGCAGGGCAGCGGCCCCAGCTCCAGGTAACAGCCGATGTGGATCGGAACGTCGCGCCGCCCCAGCAGCACGGCGCAGCCATGACGGGGTGCGGCAATGCGCTGCCAGCGCCGACGCTCGGGGGTGGTGGTGAAGGCGCGGGCTCTCGCCCGCACGCTCATCTCGGCGATGTCGACCTCAGGCAGATCGACGTCGAAGAGGATCTTCTGCACGTCCCGGAACAGGCCCCAGCAGTGGAAGCCCGGCCGCCGGTCGCGGTCGTCATAGGGCGCCCCCACCAACGCCTGCAGCGCGGCGAGGTGCGCCGGATCGACCGGCGTCACGACAGGGTCGGGAACGCGTCGCGGGTGTAGAGCCGGCCCGGGAACAGCCGGTCCGGCCAGTCGTTCAGACGCGCCGTCGCCGTCGCCCGGGTCGAAGTCACCTTCACATTGGCAAGCTCGATCCCGTCGAGCCGCTGCTGCGGGCCGGCAAGCCCGGCGATGTACTCGCGCCAGGTGACGACAATCGGCGCGCGCACCCGCACCGCCGCCTGCAGATGGCAGTGGATCTGCGACGACACATTGTCGATCCAGAACGACACCGACGGCACCTGCCCCTCCTCGCTCGAGGGCGGCGTGAAGCCGAAGGGCATGGCGATGAACCGCGCCACCTCCCCCGCCCCCATCGGCGCGTCCTCCTCAAGCAGAAGATCCTGATCGACCCCGTCGGCGACAAAGCGCAGCGCAATCGGCGCCCCGTCCTCCAGGAACGCCGGGTGCCGCAGCTCCACCGTGCCCAGCATCACGTCGCTCGTGGTCGAGGCATAGGCCTCCCGGATCGCCTGTGTGCGCCGGATCGTCTGCGTGTGAATGTCGGTCAAAGCTCCACCTCCAGCGTAAAAGCCACCATCAGGGATCGCCCCTGCTGGCGCGTCGTGAACTTCTCCTCGCCCGCAAGCTTCACCGTGCGGGTCGCGGCCGCGTTGCCCTCCCACACCGGCATGGTGAAGCGGCGCGTGCCCTTCGCCAGATCCTCGGCGACGAAGGCGTCGAAAGCTGCGAACTCCGCCGCGCTCATGCGCAGCTCCATGGCGAGCATCCGGTATTGCAGCGTGCCGCGCGGCCGGTCGCGCGTGTTGCCCGCCTCGAACTCGCTCGACACCGGCTTGTTGAACGGCCGCGAGATCCGGAACGAGCCGCGTTGCGGCGCGCTCGGAACGCCCGCCGGCCAGTCGGGAAGGCTCATGTGATCCCCCTCACGCGATCCCCTTTGCCCGGTTGAGGCCAAAGGTCTTGCCGATGGCGCCGCGCAGCGGCCCGCCCTCCTGGACGCTCTTTGCCAGCGCCCGCTCCAGCGGCTTGATGATCACGTCGAGCTGCGGCGCCCCGCCCGGGCCCCGGGTTTCGCGTGTCTCGGCCGTGTGGCCGGGCGGCGTGAGGATGTTGACCACCGGTGCGGCACTCGTCGTCGAGCGGGCCGCGCCCATGGTCCCCAGTGCCCGCAGCGTCTCCACAAGGTTGCCCTGCATCGCCCGCGTCATGACGTATTCGTCCTCGAGCGCGATCACCGGCCGCTCGCCCGGTCCCAACCCGCCGCCACCGTGGAAGCGCGTCGCCCCGGCAAACACCGACGCCGGCACACTGCGCGTGGCTCCCGCCGCACCGACCATGCCGCCGCCGTGGCGAACAGACGCCATCAGGTTGAGCGGCGCACCACCGCCCCCTGAGCCCCCACCGCCAAACAGCCCGCCGACCAGCGAGCCGATCGCCCCGAAGATCCCACCGCCACCGCCCAGCATCGAGCGGAACTGGTTGTTGACGAAGTCCCGCGCGATCTGGCGCGCCAGCCCCTGCAGCGCATCGCCCAGGTTCTTCGCCTCGAAGATCGCATCGGTCAGACTGTCGGCGATCCCCTCGCCGGCCCGCTCCATGGTCTCGGCAAAACCCTTGCCCGCCCGCTCGGCCAGCGTGATCCGCGCGGCAAACGCCTCCGCCCCGGCCCCGTTTTGGGCAATCTCCTCGATCTTCCGCAGCGCTGCTTCCGTGTCCTCGGCCGCGGAGAGATAGTCGCGCATGGCGATGACGCGTGCCTGCTCAGCCATCTCCGCCCCCTTGCCCGGTGCGGCCCGGTCGAAGGTCCCCGCCCCTTCCAGCTCGGCAATGCGCTCAAGCCGCGCGGCCAGGTCCTCGGCCGGGGTGCGCGCCGCCTCGATCAGCCGCGTCACCTCCCGCAGCATCTCCTCGCTCGCCTTGTCCTTCGACGAAGACGTCGCCTTCTTCGCCAGCGCCTGGAAGTCCTTTTCCGCCTTGATCCGGGCAAGGCCCGCCTGCTCGCCCGTCAGCAGTCCGACCGTCTCGAGACGCGCGATCTCCGCCAGGGCCGTTGCCCGCTTTTCCTCGATCGTCAGGATCGACTTGCGGATCGCCGCCGCGCGCGCCTCCTCCGCCTTCGTCGGTCCCGGGAGCCCGCCGCCCGTGCCCGCGTCAGCCGTGGTCCGCGCAAGCGTCTTGCGCGCCTCCAAGACAGCGCTCATGCGATCAAGCTCGGCGTCGATCTCGGCAATCTCGCGCCGCGTCACACCGTCCATAAGCCCGCCGAGCGTCGCAATGCCGCCAGCCTCAATGTCCTTCAGGAGCTGCGCGCGCCGCGCTGCCAACGCCTCGACACGCCCCTCCAGCGTCGCCGAGCTCCAGTTCTCGAGATCGCGGAACAGGTCCGACAAAACCCGCGCCGCCTTCGCCATCTCCGCGAAGAACTCCAGCGTCGAGATCAGCACCGGCGCCAGATCGACAAACGCCTGTTTCAGGTTGAGATCGATCACCCGCGCCGCGATGCCGAAGCGGTTTTCCATCTCCTCCGCGTTCTTCAGAACCCGCTCTTCCACCACCACGCCAAGGCTCTTCGCCCGCGCAATCAGATCGTCGAAGCTCTCGTTCGTGTCGGCGAGAATGCGCACCATGTCGACATTGCGCTGGCCGAAGGCCGCCGCCGTCAGCGCCGCGCGCTCCTCCGCACTGTCCAGATCCTTGACCGCGCCTGCCAGCAGGCGAAGCCGCTCCTCACCCGAGCTTGCTGCCAGGAACTGTTCAAGCAGCGCCGGATTGGTCTGTTTCAGCTTCGAATAGAGCGTGCCGGTCGCAGTCGCCGCCTCGCCCGAGCGCGTCACGAAGGTCTGCAGCGCCACATTGAGGGAGCCTTGCGCAATCCCCTGTTCGTCCGCCGCCAGTTGCAGCGACTGGAAGAGATCGGAGGAGAGACCCAGCGTGCGCGCCCGCTTCGACAGCGCGTCGAACTCCCGCACCGCATCACGCGAGACGGACAAAGCCTTGGTGAAGGCAAGCGCCAGCGCGCCAATGCCAATGGCCGCCGCCGTGCCCGCCGGCCCCAGCGCCATCAGCGCCGTGCCCGCCGGCCCGGCCGAACTCGCAAACCCGCTCATCCGGGTTTTCAGCTCGCCAACACCCGCATCAACCGCCTTGAGACCGGCCCGCGCCGGCTTGCTCGCCTTCTGGATCCGGCCAAGCGCTGCCTGCCCCTCGGCACCGAACTTCTTCAGCTCCCGCTCGACCGTCTTGCCGTCAAGCGCGACGAGCCGGATGCCAACCTGATTGCGTTTGCTCATGTCTCGTCTCCGCCGCTTGCCGCCAGCCCGCCAAGCACCCCCGCCTCGATCGAGGCAAGACAGCTGGCGAGAAGATGCGGATCACCGCCACCGGCAAGCCGCTGGCGCAGCTCCACCGCCGACAGTCCCGTGATCTGTCCGCTGTAAGGATCGCGCTGCCAGCACCCGGCCCCCGAGGCGGCGCGAAGCACCTCCCCGCCCTCGCCGGTATGCGGGCGCTCGGCGTTGAACGGACACCGCCCGCCGCAGTCCTGTTTGTCGGGAGAGGTCTCCCGGCAGCCCTCGCAGTAGCTTGCGCCGCCCCGGCCTATCCAGTCGCCGAGGCGGCGAAGACGTTTCCCTCGGCGTGCTCCAGCCGCACCGCCGAATACGCCTCCCGCTCGAACGCTTCCTTCATGCCTGGATGCAGCAGGAACAGCCCGATCGAGCGCCGGTCGAGCGGCAGGACCTCGCCCGCCTCATCCGCAACGCCCTCCCACCCCTCGACCAGCCGCTCCATGAGCAGCGCCGAGGTCAGATAGGCCGAGAGCCCCAGCAGGCTTTCCAGATCCCCCGTCTCCGGCACGATGTCCTCAAGCCCGAAGTCGGCGAGCGCCTCGGGCGCGGTGATCAGCGGCGCCAGCACCCGCGCCGCCTCGCCTTGCGCCTGCTCCACATCGATCGAGGTGGCCGGACGCATGGTGAGCGTCACGCCCGGCGCAACCTCGCGCGGGCGCATGGTGCGGTCGATCTTCGCAAGCCGGATCATGCGTAGGCCTCCACACCGTTGGTGACACTGACGCTCAGCATGGCCGCCGCCTCCCCCTGTTCGGCGCGCCAGTTGAGCTCCGCCTGCAACCCGCCCGGTCCCGAGATCGGCGCGAACGCCCCCTTCTCGAAGCGGACGGCGGGCAGCGTGAACACCACCTTCGAGGTGGCCGAACTTGCGAACTCCAGCTCCATCGCCACCGGATCGCCGGCCGTCATCAGATCGAAGTAGGTCTCATCGACATAGCGCAGCCGCATCGAGCCGCTGGCGGTCGCGTCCTGGTCGAGCAGATAGCCCGACGCATAGGGCGTGCCGTTGAGCGACTGGTCCTCTTCCGGGTTGTTGGCATAGGTGAAGGAGCCGCCAAGCACATGCGCTGCCTGCACGCCGTTGATGCGCAGCAACCCTTGCGCCGCCGACAGAGGCGCACGGGCGAGGGTCGCCGCCGGCGCGCCGCCCACACTTGCCGCCGTCTTCTCCTGGTTGCGCCCGACAATCGACACCGTCGCCTGGCGGAAGCCCGCCGCCCGCGTCCAGTCGAAGGAGAGCGAGGACGCCAGACACCCCAGCGACTGGAAGAAGGCAGCGCCTGCCCGCTTCTCGAACTCCAGCGTTCGGTAAGGAAGCACCTCCTTGCCGGAGGCAAAGACATGGGTGTAGGGCCCCGCCCCGCTCGTTTCCGCCGCCCCCAGCAGCATCGTCAGCCAATAGGGGATGTGATTGACGTCGAGCGGCACCCCCACGTCGCCCGACAGCGAGGCAAGCCCCGGCGCCGGCGCGCTCTGGTCGCGGTTGTTCTGGCGCGGCCGACCAAGCAGCGGATCGACCTCGAAGGGCGCCGCCTCCGCCAGGCTTTCCGAATAGAACGGCGTGCGCGTGTAGTCGCCACCGGCAAGCGTGTCGAAGCTCGCCTGATCGCCAAAAAGAAGGTTCGCGGTCTTGCCGCGCGGGCTGGCTGCAGTGGGCATGAGGATCTCCTGATTTCCCTCAGTGGCCGGGCACGATCCCGGCAATGGCAAGGTCCCGGGGCGTCGCGCGCCGCGCGGCCCCGGAGGTTTCCAGATCGGCCGCCCGCTCAAGCGCAAGGCCGATCACCTGCCCGCGCGACCCGAGCTCGTCCCGGTCCTCGAGCAAAACGACAAACAGGCGGGAAGGCACAGGCGCGCCCTCGCCCGCCCGCGCGGAACGTCGACGTGAAGTCATGGCAATGTCCCTGGTTGATTGGCCCAGATCTGGCAGTCAGATCAGATCGGGCGCTCGGCAATGAACTCGGCCGAGAGCGTCAGCGTCGCGCCCTTGATGTTGGGCACCCCCGTCTCGGCAAGATTGTCCCGCTGAAGGTCGGTGATCTCCCACACCGACACGGACCCGGCCAGCGTCGGATCCGCCTCGATCGCGTCCTGATACGCATCGACAATCGCGGCAAGGGCCGCCCGGCGGCCGGCATCCTCCGGCGCCCGCACCACGATCTCGACCAGCGCCGACTGGCGCAGCTCATAGGCGTAGTCACCGCCAAGCGTCTCGCCGATGCGCTCAAGATCGCCGTCGACGAAGTTCGACCAGGCGCTCGCGCCGCCGGTCACCTCCTCCAGCGCGCTGTCCAGCGTCTCGTTGCGCCGCAGCTCCGGCACATCGGCTGCCCCCGACACTGCCGCCCCCGACACTCCGGCAAGCGCCGCGTGCATCGCCTCCAGCACCCCGTCACTGACCATCCGACAGCCCTCCCACGATCCGGCTCGTGATGACCTCCGGCGCAAGCCGCGCCAGCGCCCGCTCGACGCTGTCGACATCAAGGCGCGGGCGCAGCCGCACGCTCTTGACGGCGATATACATCAGCAGCGGCTCATCCTTGATCCGGCCCTTGCCGGTGACCTGCCGCGAGCCGCCGCGCTTGCCGCGACCTCGCCGGAACCCCTTGTCTGCAACGAGATACAGCACCCGCCCGCCAGATCCGGGAGCCGGAATGGGCCTCAGGACGTCCCCGAACTCCTCGACGAACTCGTCAAGGGACATCCGTTTGCGGCGCGCGCCACGCCGACGGGACAGCGGGGCAAGGTCCGTCGGGATGGCCAGTCGCGCGCTCGCCGACCGGGCTTTTGGCCGGATGGTCCCGCCATCGCTGAATGCCCGCACGATGTGCGGCGCATTGCTCCAGATCACCCCCGCCGGCTCGAAGGTCACCACCCGCCCCGGCGGATAGACCCGGTTCCGCCAGGTCTTCGCCAGCCGCTCGCCAAGTCCGGTCTGGGTCATCTGCTGGCGCAGCCGCGTCTTGCCCAGATCCGTCAGCGCCTCCATGCCGCCGCGAATACCCCGCGCCACCGCCGCCCGCTCCGCCTCAAGCGTCTTTTGCAGGTTGCCCACCAGCGCAAGCTTCACATCCGCCATCCGACATCCACCTTGCACGACCAGACCAGCCGGTAGCGGTCGGCAAGGCGAGGCCGGCCGACGACATGCCAGGATTGCCCGTCGGCGGCGAACTCCCCGCCGGATACCGGCGTAAGGTCCGAGGCCAGAACACGGATCATCGGCTTTCGGCCGAGAGGCCCGTGCTCGGAAAACGCTATTGCGTCCTCGCCGTCCTCGACCAGGCGGAAGCGGACAGCGACGGCCGCCTCCCCCGGAGGCGTATAGGTGCCGGCGGTGCCAAACTCCGCCATGATCGCCTCGGCGACCTCGAGCGCCAGTTCGCGGCTCATGTCACACCCCGAGCTGACCGCTGGCCGACGTGCCGGCATCAAGCGCGGCAGCGCGCTCGTCAGCCGTAATGTCATAGCCAAGAGCCCGTTCCAGCGCGGACATGGACGGCAGGCCGGTGAGGGTAAAATCCTCCTCCGGGTCGAGCCCCTCGATCGCGGCGCAGATCGCCTTGATCAGCCCGTCCCCCTTCGGCTTGCGCGGGGGCGTGACCGTTGCCACCGCCTGCTCGGGCGGCAGTTCGCGGTACCGCAAGCGCATCTCTTCCGCCGTTTCCGCGTCCATCGGGACAGGAACTCCCGGCGCGTAGGTGTCCGCCCCCATCACCACGGTGACCGGCAGGCGCAAAGTGACTTTCTTGCCCTTCGACATGACAGAACCTTTCATGGGCCGGGACGCGACGCGCGCGCCCCGGCAGACAACCGGAAACGGAGCGCTCAGCGCACCATGATGAAGGCGGACCCATTGGCGTCCGACGGCACCGGCAGCGGCGCCGCCTGCGTCATCAGGAAGGTGATCGACGGATCCTCCTGATCCCACATCTTCGGGAAGCGGGACATCGCACGCAGCGCCCGATTGTCGCGGATCGCGCCGTAGGTCATCATCCCGTCGTGCGCCTGCGGCGCGAGCAGCCCGCAGCCGAAGGACGGGAAGAAGTCGAGCGTGTTGCCCTCATCGTCCTCGTATTTCTGGGTGTACTGCCAGAGGTCGAACATGCCGATGGACCCGAGATAGGCGGCCACCATGTCCTGCGCGCCCGTCGCCACCGGCCCCAACTCCATGGTTCCCGTCGCCTGACGACGATTGTCGAGCACCTCACGCACATCCGCGTCGCCCTGGAAGATCTCCGCAGCTTCCGCGCCCAGGATCACCTGCGTTGCCGAGGCTCCCGACGCCACCGCAACCTCGGTCGCCCAGGCGCGAAGCGTGGCAAGCGGCTTGACGCCCGCCTCGCCCCAGCGCGCGGCGGCGAGAAGCTGCTTGGTCAGGCCCGGGTCGCGCCCGAAGTCCACCTCCTGCTCCGGATAGTCCTCGCCGGAGACGATCACCTTGCCGGTCTGGATGATCTGCGAGCACATCCACTCCTCGCGCCGGGTAATCTCCTTGTCCTGGTCGTCGATCTTCTGGATCGTGTTGCGCTGGAACCGCTCTTCCGGCTCCAGCTCCCCGGCGAAGCGCTCGCCCTCGAGCCGCACGAAGTTCTCGTCAGGCGTGATCTCGTCCTTCGGCTTCACATACGCCGGCTCGAAGGTGGTGACCTGACGGCCACGCGCCGCCCGCGCCTTGCCGGGCACCCGAGGACTGACAAAGGGCGCCAGCTTGCGACGCATCTTCAGCTTGTCGAAGGCGATCTCCGGCGTGGTGAACTGGATCTCGGTGCCGAAGAACCGGTCCTTCAGCCAGGCTGTCGGCCGATCGAGCGTGTCGAGCACCTTGATCAGCGCGGTCGTGGAATAGAGACGATCCATGATCGTGTTTCCTTGTGTGTGATTGTGAACGGCCGCGCCGGCCGGCGCGGTGAAGGGTCAGGCGCGGGTGCGCACCGCAAGAGGCAGGCCGGCAACACGCCAGGCCGCCTCGACGCTGTCCGCGTCATGGCCCGCCCCGAAGGTGAGACGGTCGGCGGCGAACTCGCCGGAGAACAGAGCGGGTCCGTCCACGTCGCCGCCGCTGGCGTCGACGTCTTCGGCCAGAACCGGCCCGGGAGCTTCCGACCCGTCGGCCGAGGCGGAAAGCGACAGCGTGTATTTGTCGCCCGCAGTGATGCGCCCGAGCACAGTGCCGCGAACGTAGGCGCCGCCCGTGATCGTCACCGTGCGCTTGAGCTGCGGAAGGTCGCCGGCGATCAGGCCGCCGGGCTGGTAGTCCACCTTGGCCATGATGGCCTCCATTTTTCAGGGATTGGGATAGGAAAGAAGGCGCGGGAGACCGCTCTCCCGCAGCCGTTTCAGCGACGCCGCGCGGCCCGCTGCTTGGCGCGCTGCTCAGCCGCAGCAACCAGCGACTGGTCATGGGTGGCAAGCCTGGGACCGCTGGCGGAAGAGCCGCTTGCCTCCTGGCCGGGGTTGCGGTCGCGCCCCTCCATCGCCTTCGCCAGCCCGCCAGTGCGCGGCGCGGACTTCAGCAGGGCAATCGCCCGTTTCTGGGTGATCGAGCCACGCGCCACATCCCTGGCAAGGCTGGTGGCCAGCTTCTCGCGCCCCTTGGCTTCCGCCGAGGACATGACGCTGATCGCGGCCAGAGCGGTCGCCGAGCTCTCCTCGTCCTCCCCCTCTTCCTCATCACCGTCGCCACCACCGTCGCCACTGTCCTCTTCCCCGGCCGCTGGCGCGCCGGTGTCCTCCTCGTCCTCGCCGTCGCCTGCCGCGCCTTCGGTCTCCTCCTCCTCGACCTCCTCCGCATCGCTCGCGCGCGAATGCGGGCCTTTCGACGAGCCAAAGAGATGGGCCAAGCGTCGCTGCTTGCTCATGTCGCCAGTCCTTTCATGTTGATTTGAAGCGTTCAGGCCGCTGCGGCCTGCTCCAGGATCCGCGCGAACGCCGCGTCCGGCGGAAGAATGCCGTCGATCAATCCAAGATCGAGGGCCTTGCGGATGCCGACCGGGCCGTCATAGAGACGCGCCTCGGTGGCAAGCACATCATCACGCGTCATGCCGCGCCCGGCGGCAACGTGTTCGGCAAAGAGGTCGCGATAGGCATCGACCGTCTCCTGCCAATCCGCTTCGACCTCTTGCCCAAGCGGGCCGTAGGGCGAGCCGGCGGTTTTCCAGGCGCCGGACTTCACCGCCGTCATGGCGATGCCGGCCTTCTCGAGGTACTTCGAGATATCCATGTGCAGGCGATAGACACCGATCGAGCCGACAGCCGAGGTCACCGGTGCCGAGATCCCGGCCTTGCAGGAGCTGGCCAGGGCAAAGGCGGCGCTCGCGCACAGGCTTTCGACAACCGCAAACAGCGGGATTTCGTCCGCCACACCGCGCAGCCACTCCACCAGCTCGAAGCACCCGGACACCAGTCCGCCCGGACTGTTGACCGCAAGCGCAATGGCACGGATCTCCGGATCACGGCGCGCCGTCTCGACCGCGAGCCGCAGGCAGTTGTAGCCCGTCACCCATTCCGCCCCGTGAAACGGCAGATAGTCGACGAGATAGCCGCGCACTCCGATAACCGCGAGCGGCCCAACAGCCTCATAAAGCCGCCCGCCGCCTTCCTCATCGATCCACACCGCTCCCTTGACGGGAGCGGGACCAGCCGCCAGCCGGTGCAGGCACTCGACAAAGCCGGCCTCGACACCATCGGCGAGAGCGACGTGCCTCTGGGTTCCAAGCGTGATCATGCCGCCTGCTCTCCTTGCTGGTCGCCCTGGCGCGCCGGTTCGTCCGTCGGCGCCGTCACGCTCATGTCAGTGCCCGGCGCTCCCAGACCGAGCCGTTGCCGGTCGTCCTGTTCTCGCTTGAGCTGGGCGAGGTTGGTTTCGTAGTCGCCGCCCTGCTCCGCGCTTTCGCGCTCGAGCGTCGAGATCTGCGCATTCATCCGCAGGACCGCAGCCTGGGCCTCCTTCACCGGATCGATGTAGCCGCGTGCCGGACCGATCCACTCCGACCGCAGCCATGCCGCAGGTGCGGCATAGAAATCCGCCGCGCCCTCCGGCACCTCGATCTCGCCAAGATCCAGCGCCTCCTCGAGCCACGCGTAGTAGATCAGGTTCGCGGCCGACCAGGTGAGGAGCGCCCGCAGGCGGGCCACCCCGCGCCAGACCTCGTTGAGCGCCGCACGGGCGGACGAATAATTGACCTTCGACCAGTCCATCGAGAGCTGCTCGTAGGTGATCCCGAGCGCCGCCGCGAAGGCCTGCAGGAAGGCGGCCTGGAACGCCGGGTAGCCGGCCGTCTGTCGCGGCTGGGTGTTGAGGTCGAGCCGATCGCTGGGAAACAGTGTGATGAACCTGTTCCCGTCCATGGCGCCGGCGGACTGCTCGTAGAAATTCGCCCGCTGTTCGTTGAAGGAGCGCCAGTCACCCGCCCCGCCGCCCGCAACGGACTCGCCCAGGCGTTCGGCCGCATAGTCGGCGCCAAGCTGGGTGTAGATCGCGCCCACGATCGTGGCGTTGATCGCGGCCGTCTTCACCTCCGATTCCGAATAGCGCGACAGCATCTTCGACTTCACCAGCGTCGGGACCAGACGCGACACACCGCGCGTCTGGCCCGGCCGCTTCTTGTCGAAGACATGCAGCACCTTGGGGCGCTGCGCGAAGCCGAGGTCATCCCAGCGCGGGATACGCTCCCACGTCGCCGACTTGCCGCGCGTGAAGACGTCCCCCGGATGCGCGCGCCGCACATGATAGGCGATCGGCTCGCCGTCCTCGTCGCGCTCCACGCCCCCGGCAAGGCGATCGTCATCGAGCCGGTTGTGGGGATTGGAGAGCCGGTCGGCGTCAATGACCTGCATCGCGGTCGCATATGCCCAGCCCGGCCGCTCCTTCCACCTCATCACGCACAGGGCCTCACCCGTCGTGACGAACTCGCGCGCGATCAGCCCCATGATGCCGGCGAACGGCAACATGCGCTCCGCATCGCACCGGAAGGTCGGGTCTTCCGCATAGCCGCGCCACTTCGACTGGATCTGCCGACCGAGCTCTTGAGCCGCCTCCTCGCTGATCCCGAGCGCGAGCGCATCGGGCTTGGCATTGAGGCGGAACGTGCCTCCGACCAGCATGTCGACCTGCTTGTCGATGCCGGACGAAACCCACCCCTCGTTCCGCTCCAGATCACGTATGCGCGCGACCGACGTGTCGCGAGCATCCAGCCAGGACGCATCGGCAGAGGTGAGCGCCGGGTGCCAGCCCGAAAGCGCCTGCGACGGGCCGGCGCTCGCATAGGGATGCGATGCCGTGGCGCTCGCGCCGGTGGCATCGCCGGCCTTCACACGAATACGGGGTTTGACGGTGACCATGTTACCCCCCGAAACGCGGATAGATCGGACCAAGGCCCGACGGCTGGCCCGTCAATCGCGAGAGCTGCAGGCGCAGGCGCGCCAGCTCCTGATTGATCTCCTCGAGCGAGCCGAGTTGATAGGTCACGCTCTGGCCCTCCGAGGAGGCGGACACCCGCCCGCGACCAAGCAGCCGGGAGCGCTTCGCGGCCTCAAGGTCCGCGATTGCAGCTTCGATCTCTTCGCGTGTCATGGGTTACCTGTTGTTGAGCCGTGCCAGGGCATCGAGGCCGAAACGGTCTTCGGCCTTTCGAGCCGGGCGCTCTGCCGGCTTGTCCTCGGTTGAAGGCGTCTCGTCGCCGTCTTCCCGGACGTGCCGGACGACGGCAGGTGTCACGGTCGACGGAGCTTCCGGCCCGAACAGATCACGCCCCGTCTGGACAAGGCCGTTGATGTAGTCGGCGCGTTCTTGCCACTGCTCATCCCCCCACGCCCAAAGCCCGGCAAAGTGCGTCAGGGCCCAGGCGTAGACGCGACAGTCGAGCCAGTGGTTGGGGCCGCGAGGTTTCCACATCCGCGTCGGCCCGCGCTTCGTCTTCTCCACCGCGACATACTCGGAGACCAGGTGGCGGAAGTAGTCATTCTCCGCGTTGGCCGGGAAGTGGCAGTAGCCAAGAGGCCAATCGGAACCACCTTCCTTCGGCAAGCGGGACAGGAGCGTCATGAGCGTGGACTTGATGCCCCAGCCGCCCACAAGCCAAACGCGCGCGCCATACTTCTTGGCCTTGCCGGCCGACAGCCCGGTCTTCTTGACCTCGGCATTTTGCGCTCGGTCAATCGGCAGGCGCGACCAACCGTCGACACCCTTGAGGTTCAGCGCGTTTGGCCGTCGCCGTGTCCAGGCATAGACCGCATCGGAGTGGTAACCGCAGTCCACCCCGATCAGGTCATCATGGAGCACGGCACCCGAGGCATGACGACATCCCTGATCGGCAACCTGGTCGAGCTTCGGCCAGGCCCCGTCATTGGCGACTGACGTATCGCCCGGCAGGAACCCGTGATCGATTGCCCAACTGCGCTTGTTCGGCCCCCAGCCGACCCGCTCCCAATAGATGCCGGTCTGCTGGATATCGGCGGTAAGCGTCACATAGAGCACTTCAGCGGGCGCCTGCCCCCGCTGCCAGTCTGCCTCGCGACGCGCGGCAAGCGTTTCCCAAGGAGGGGCATCGCCCTTGGCCTCGTAGGCATGACCGAGCGAGGTGTTCTGAAACGGCTTCAGCTTTTCGGGATCATCGCCCGCCTCGTCTTCAAGACGGGCAAGCTCGTCCCACATCTCGAAGGCAGCCATGAAGCCGGTGAAGTGATAGCCGGCCCGGGTCACCCCAAGCGCCCGATTGCGCCACCACTCGGCCTCCTCCACCGAAATGCAGGACAGCGGAACCTCGCCATGTTCGTCGGCGATCGTAGGAACCCACCGGGCTCCGTTCTCCTCTGCCATGAACGCGCGCTTGTCGGCCTCGAAGTGCTCGGTCTTGCAGGAGGAGCAAACCACATGCGCACGGTAGGGCGGCGACTTCTGACGCTGCACGTCAGACCAGTCCCAATCATTCAGCATGCCGCAGCACTTGCACACCATGTAGTAGCGGCGCTTGTCGCTGCGCTCATACTTCGCGTCGATATTTTCTCCCTTGATCGTCGGCGTCGAAACGTCGAGCGACTTAGACAGGCCGAACTTCTTGAAGGTCTTCAGCCGCTGTTCCGACAACCAGTCGGGATTGCCTTCCTTGTCCGCATTGTCCGTCCAGGCGGAGGTGTCGTCGCGCACCATGTACCTGATCGAATGCTGGCGAAGGGATGCGGCGGAATTGGCGCCGCCAAACAGCAGGAAGCCCCCGCGAAACCGTAGCCGCTTCGACGTGGACCCCTTTCCGGATCGATCCTTGACCGGAAGTACCACGCCGCCCTTGTCCGGGTTCAGAACGTCGCTGGCTTCAATCGTCGCCGAAAGCTTCTCGTCCTTCCAGTCCATCGCGGCCTGAATGGTCGCCTGGATGTACATGGCCGGCCCGGCGGCCTTGTGCATGATGTAGCCGAGCCAGTTCTCCGCGAGAGCCGAGCCGCCGGATTGCGCGCTCTTGATGATCGCAACCTCCGGAATCGGATCATCCGGCGACAGGCGGTCCATGGGCTCGGTCAGGTAAGGTGCCGTGTCATTGCGCCACGGCCCCGGGACGGCGGAGTCCTCGGACACGAGGCGATGCGCTTCCGCCCACTCGGACACCCGCATGTGCTGATCCGGGCGCAGCCCTTCCGCCGCAGCAACCGAGAGACCGGAAAGGTTCGCAGCGAGAAGCGCCTCGGAACGCGCCTCAATCTCCCTCGTCGCCATCATGATCAGCCTCGTCCATCACGACGGCTTCCGCCTCGGAGGCGCTGCCACTGTCGTCCTCGAGCTCACGGGCAACGCTGGCAAGAGCCCCCCGGATCTCTTCGGCCAGCATCACCCTGATTGCTCGTGCATCGGGCGCCGCTGCCAGACGCTCCGCACAGACCGCCGGCAAGCTCAGCATGCGGTCACGGATCCGGCGCGAAACATCGAAGAGCTTTGCGTCGGCCTGGTCCTTGCGAACGAGATTGCCGATGCGCTCCAGGTAGTCGAGACGCGCATTCTCCGCATCGAAGGCCGCCTTGCGGGCTTTCGACGCATTGTAGGTTCCACGGTTGTCTTGCGGTTCAAGCGGATCGGCCTCCTCGGCGCCGGAGGGCACGGAGGTAGGCGCGACACGTTCGGGAAGGCGCGTGATCTGGGCGGGATTCCGCAGCGACTGCGCCGGGTCGGTCATGTCCCGGACGAGTCGGGTGTAAGCCGCCGCGTTTATCATCCGCGACCGGCCCTGCTGGCGCACCTGCAGGAGGCCGTCTGAGACATAGCGGGCAACGCGCTTTGACACCGCTTGCTTCGAGACGCCCGTCATGCGGGCCAACTCGACCATGGAGACCCAGACGTCCGCCTCCGGTGTGTCCAGCATGTCAACGCCCATGGTCAACCTCTGTCACCTTGAACCGTCAACCCGGTCAACCAAGTCAACCCTGCGAAAATCAGGTCCATCTGGCGAAGTCTTGCGCTAAGGCCGCCCGTATTGAGTTGAGCGCCAGGAAGGACCCGCCGGCTAAAGGGCACAAAAAAGCCCGGCTCGGGTGTGCCGGGCCGGGTGATGAAGCCAGAAGAACATCAAGCAATAAGAATCCTTCGCGCCACTTCCGCATATCCTGCGTCTTCAGTGGCCGGGCCCGCCTCCTAGGTCGCTCCCGGCATTGCCGAGGCCCTGAGGGATCAGACGAGTCATCCTGCCAGAATGATTATGCGCGCTTTCGAACACTGTCAACGCCGACGCGGACCTGACGCACGCCACCCAAGACTTCAACATCCGCCTTCAAGCGTTCCTTACGCGCCTCATACGCGCTTACGACCGTTTCAATTCCACTGAACGGGCCGGCAACGATCCGGATCTTGTCGCCAATCGCGAAGGACACCGGAGCGCGACGCTTGCCTGTCGCAGCCTCTCGTTCATAGCTGACTACTCTCAGCAAATCAGCCGCCGGCACCCTCAGCGGCGCGCCGTCTTCGGCGAAAGACACCAGCCCCTCGACGCCATCGCACTCCCGCACGGCGGCAAGCGTCTGCCCACGGGCCTCATCGATCCCCGCGAACAGATAGCGGACAAACATCGCCCGCTCGACCTCGACCCGCTTCTTGCTGCGATAGTGCACGCGCACCTCCCTCAGCATCGGGCGATACCCCGCCACACCGAGGGCCCGGAGCCCTGCCAGTGCCCGCGCCTCGCATTTCGGGTTGGCCCAGATCAGATACCAGTCCAGCGCGTTGAGCGCCTGGTGAGTGTGAAAGTCCGCCATCATCGCCGCCTCGCTCGCCATTGCCATTGCCTCGCCGCCTTGGTCCATGTGGTCCATGTTGGTCCAGTCAAGAAAACAAGGAATATGGACCGCATTCCGCTTGTCTTCTCAGTCGCTTAGCCTTTCGGCCCATGTGGTCCACGCAGTTTCCGCCCCGAGGGAGAACAGGCCCGAAGGGGTGAAAGCGCTTTCGCGCTTTCGCGCTCACGCGCGCACGGGGCTCGATTTTACGTGGACCATGTGGACCACATGGACCAGCCCTTGATTTTATTATGTTTTCCCGGTCCACCCTTGGCCCGCTGGTCCACGCTCCGCATGGACCGCACACCGGCGGAGACCGTTCTCCCCCTCTCATCCTGCGCTCTCCGGGGCCGGGTTTTCGGGGTGGAAGCCGTCGTCGGGCCAGTCAACGGCCTGCCCGACCGCCTGTTCGAACATGACCCGCGCCTCGATCAGATCGGGAAACACATAGGCCCGCTTGCGGCCCGCGATATCGCGTGGCCGTGTCTCCTGAATTGTCGGAATGAGCTTCTTGAGCGCGCGGCCGAACTGGTTCATTTCCGCTCGTCGCTTCACGCCCACCTTGTCGGCAACCGTCAAATATTCGTCGTAGAGCTGCTGGCGCACGACGTAGCCATCCGGTTGCCAGGACGTGTCCGCCCGCAACAGGCACCCCTCGTGGAGACGTTCGTAGAAGAAGCTGTCGACGCTATCGAGCGAGCGGAGCTTCTGCTCCAGCAGCGCTCCCGTGCGCGGGATCCGCCTCAGATTCACCGTGGAAAGGTCGAAGGCCAGAAGATCCGCCAGCAGCGCTTCGCGCCCGCCGTTGTCGAGCTCGGCGAACATCTCCTCGAAGTAGCCGTGGTTCTCCTTCACCGTCGGAGCGACGTCGAGCACGCAATAGCGCCGCTCATCCTTGCCGGCCGGCACGACCCAGTCCTCATTCGAGGTCATGAGAACGCGCACATAGTTGTCGAGCCGGAAGGGATCGACACCTTTGCTCTCGATCATCTGCGTCGAGGACGTGATGAGCCCCTTGAGCCGCCCTTCGGCGACCTTGTCACCGGCCCAAACAGCCTCCTCCGCCTGCAACAGCAGACAGGCGGACATATGCGCGTTGAACTGCCCGGTGATGTAGCGCGGATCGTCCACCTGGAAGTAGTGAGCGGAAATCAGTGAGCCCATGACCTCACCGAGAACCGACTTGCCGGTGCCCATGAGGCCGCGAACGACAATCGCCGTTCCCATGCGCTCTCGCGGCCGCTGCACCATGTGCGCGAACCAGCCGAACACCCAGCGGAACAGATCCTCGTCACCCCGGCAGATGTTGGTCAGGATATGGTCACGAAAGATCGTATAGCCGCCCGGCTTCGCCTTCGGCTTCACCGAGAAGCCACGCCAAAGGTTCAGATAGCCCTTCGTGCCCTTGGCCTTGTCCGGACTTGGAAAGAACTCGATCCCGTCGAACTGGCGTCGGTCCCGGTCCCCCTCCCATCGCTTGGCCCAGGTGATCGTCTTGATCTTGCCATCGGCGCCGACAACCTGCGTCGGTCGGTTGGACAGCAGGACACGAAACGAATCGAGTTGGACAATGCGCAGCCGATCCTCGATCGGCGCGTCGGGCTTCTCGCGCACCATCACGGCCTTGGAACCGATCAGCACGAGCGCCCATTCCTTGTTGATGCGCTCGACCGAAAAGCCCCAGTCCTGTGCCTGTGTCGCGCTACCCGGCGCAACCTCGTCCTCATCGTCGAGGGTGTCGTCGGCGAGGCTGGGTTGCTGTGCGGTGGCTATGATTTCTCGGATCTGCGCCGTGCGCGATCCGCCCTGCTCTCCCCCGGGCGTGGTTTCGCGTCCGGGCTCGCCCGTTTGATCTTTCTCGCTCACGCCACCCCCCGCAGCACAGTGTTGAAGTCCGCGCCCTCGGGTGCGAAGGCGGGGCGGATTGTCCGCTCGTCACGTGCCCACCTGCGGGCCGCGCGCGCGTGCACCAGGTCGGCGGTGAACCGGTCGGAGTCGCCATCGCCAAGGGTCAGGATCTCCCGCACGCAGTCCGGCGGCATGGGCGCGGCCGGATCGCCCGCGGGCATGCCGCCCGGCACGGTCTGTGCCCGCCCGCTGCGGGTCTTGAGCTCTGGATGCGCCACGCGGTCCGCCGCACGGCCGCCCAGGTGCTGCAGGTCGATGGAGGACCAATAGGCCGTGCGCTCGAACGCCGGCGTTCCAAGCTCCGCCACGGCGACGGAAAGCACGGTCTCGATCCCCTCCCCCACCACCAGCCGGTCAAACCGCGCCGGCGTGATGAGGCGGATCCACCCGCGCCGCTTGCTGCCCCGGATCTTCTTCGCCGGCAGGGCCTCGCCTGACTGCGGATCGGCCAGATCGACCTTCTCGCCCGGCCGCATGGGCAGGAACCAGGTCATGTGCACACCGGCAAACCGGTCATCGTCGTCGGTGATCGGCGCCAGCATGGCCGGGCCGTGATGCAACACGAAGGGCGCGGGCTTTTTCCGGCCCGGCTCGGTGCGCTGGTGCCAGTAGTCGAGCCCATCCACATGGCGCAGCCGCACCCGGTCGAGCACCGGGCTAAGCCCCCGCCCCGCCAGATAGTCGGCCGCTTCCGTGCCGTCGAGGTGCCGACCCGAGCGCCAGAACTCATAGGCCTTGGCGCGCTCGCGTTCACGCCAGGCGTTTTCCTCGGCCGCGCGTTGCGCCTCGTCGCGGGCGCGCTGCTCGGCCGCGCGCCGCACCGCCTCATGGTCCACCGTGCCGGCGCGCCCGTCCGGTGCATCCTCGCCGGTGAGCACCCGGCAGGCCTCGCGGAAGTCGCAATGGAGCACAAGCTCCGCGAGCGCGATTACGTCGCCACCCGCCCCGCAACCCCGGCAATTGAACACCTGCTTGCGGGTGTTGATGGCAAAACGGTCGCTGCCGCCACAGTCCGGACAGGGTCCGACCATCTCGCCCGTGCCGCGCAGCGTCAGTCCCCGAGCGCGGGCAAACGTGCCGATCTCGACCGCCCGCGCCCTGTCCACCCATGCCCGAAACTCCGGATTGTCCCGCATGACCGCCTCGATCTCCTGCCAGGTCTCCCGCGCGGCTACCGCCCGCGCCACGATGGTGTCCGCCAGCCCGCCAAGGGCGAACGCGCTCATTCCGACAACCTCATGAGGTTCCAGACATCGGCTTCGGAAACGCCGAACTCCCTGGCAACGCCAAGCGTGCCGAGCGGGTGCATAATCACGAGACGGCGAACCGCCCGTGCGGCCGCGACATGCACCGACAATCCCCTCATGCCGCCGCCCTCCCGAAGAAGCGCGCCGGAGCCGGAGCGGTCACCGCGTCGAACAAGTGCCAGGCGCAATTGTCCTTGCCGGTCATTCCCGTTCCCTCGATCCAGCAAAGGCGGCCAACGGAGACGACACGCGAAAGCAAGGGCTGGAAGGGTGCGGACTGCGAGGTGTGGATCCAGTCGGCATCGAACAGCAGCCACGTCGGCGCCAGCACGGCGAACCGGACGATCATCCGGTGCAGCACGGCGCGCGACCATGGCGGGTTGGTGATGATGCAATCCGCCCCGGCAAGGTCCGGACGCTGGAGCGTCAACGCGTCCCGCGTTTCGATCCAGCCGTCACCGGGCGCCAGATCGTAGGCGGCGGCACAGGTCAGCCCGGCCCGCTCAAGCTGGCGCACCAGATCGCCCGCCCCCGCGCAGGGCTCGCAGAAGCTCCGCACCCCGCCGAGATGTGGCAGGAGCGGCACAACCGCACGCGGGTCGAAGGTGCGGTAAAAGTCCTTGTCGACACGCTCGAAGGTGCTGCGCTTGCCCATCACGCGGCCATCCCATTGCGCGTGGGCGCAATCTCTGGTCGGATGTCGGCGTTGATTAAACCGTTTTGGAACAGCGCTTCATGGCCGAAGACACCCCTCCCACGCACGCCCCAGAGCCGCCCGCGCGGGACACCTCGCTGAAAGCCCCCGAGGCCTTGGTCTGGGGGGGCTTTCTGGGCATTGCCGCTGTCGGCCTTGTGGCGCTCGCCACCTCCGGCGCGGAGATCTGGACGCGCGACTATTGGGGCGGAAACCGCTCGGAAATCCTGCGGAACCTTGGGCTTCTCACGCTCGCGGTTCCCGCGCTCTGGCTTGCCTGGCGCAGGACGAACACTGCCAGCCGACAAGCTGAAACCGCGAACCGTCAACAACGGGTGGCAGAGCGCGGCTTGAACGTGGATCGCTACCAGAAAGGTGCCCTGATGCTGGAGAGTAAAGAGCTCTCGGTGCGCATCGCCGGCATCTATGGCTTGCGCGAACTGGCGATCAGCGATCCGGAAGAGAGCTACATCATCGTCCAGTCGCTGCTCTTCGCCTTCATCCGGGAGAAGTCCAGGGAACGCGCGCTCAAACAGCCCGAAGCCGCAGACGAAGCAGAGGGTGCCGCCGAGGAGCACAAAGCCTCCGAGAACCTCGGCCCGGATGTCCAGGAAGCCTTGACCGCCGCCACAGCCCTGCCGAAAGCAATCCCGGGCGGTCGCCAATTGGAAGCAGAGGCTAAGTGGTCCCCCAGCCTCGCAAGTGCCAATCTGTCCGGCGTTCGCCTCGTCGGCGCCACTCTCCCCGGCGCGAACCTTGCCCAGACCAATCTGTCCGACGCGTTCCTTGCCAAGATCAATCTGTCCGGCGCGGACCTTTACGGTGCCAATCTGTCCGGCGCGCGCCTCTTCAACGCCAATCTGTCCCGCGCGAGACTTGCCCGGGCCAATCTGTCCGACGCAGGCCTTGACGGCGCCAATCTGTCCGGCGCGAGACTTGCTTGGGCCAATCTGTCCGACGCGGGCCTTGCCGAGACTAATCTGTCCGGCGCAAGACTTCGTCGCGCCAATCTGTCCGGCGCGGACCTTTACCGTGCCAATCTGTCCGGCGCGAGACTTCGTCGCGCCAATCTGTCCGGCGCGGACCTTGCCGAGGCCAATCTGTCCGGCGCGGACCTTGCCGAGGCCAATCTGTCGACGGCCGACCTCGAAGACGTTCTGATCGACGAACACACCAAGCTCACCGCCATCTGGGCATGGACGGACCGCCCTCCGAAGAACATGCCCCCGGAGATTGAGACCGCGATCAAATACCGCGATCCGGCCGAGCGCAAAGACGACGACTGACAGCATCACGCCACCCTCCCCTCGTCCGCCGCGAAGAGGTCGTCTCCGCTCTTTGCCCGCCGTGCGGGCCGAGCCGCCGGCTCACCGCGCCGGCATTTGATCGTTGAGGACAACCGCCCGAACGCTTCCACTTGGGCGCAACGCCGCGCCAGTTCCCGGCTTGCCAAATCGAGATGCCGCTGCAGGCGAACGTTCCGCCGCGCGAGATCCAGCACCTCGAGCCGTGCCCGCAGTTTCTCGAACGCGAGTGCCGCTTCCAGAAAACGCACATAGGCGCCTTGATCATCCGGCCGGCGCTCATGTTGCGCCCGGCGCCGGTCGAGATCCCGAGCCGCCGCATCCAGTTGCGCGCGCATGACCTCAATGTTTTCAGATAGTTTCAGAGGGGTGATCACGTGAAACACCCCCTCTCCGCCACCGGGCGCACGTATTCCGCCGGCCTCCGGTCGTCGGGCCGCATCAGCTCGAACGGGTTCAGATCGCACCACACGCACAGCTTCAGCAGCGCCACGAGCCCCACCTCATGCCCGGTGGAAGCACGGCTGATCGTGGCGCGCGAAAGCCGCACCTCGTCGGCCACCTGCTGCAGCGTGAGCCCGCGCAGGCGGATTTCGGCGGCAAGCGCCCGCCCGAAGCTGGTCCAGTCCAGCGCCTGCGGGCGGGTCAGCACATGGGCATAGTCACGGTTCACGCCGGAGCCCTCCCCGACAGAGAGAGCGCGCGCTGCTTGTGCCGGTATACCCAAGTGTAGCGGCCGACCTGCTCTTCGGTCATGTACTCGCCAAACCATTTCAGGAAATGGCGCCGCACCCCTTCGATCGCATCCCAATGCACCGGCACGCTTTCCGCGCGACGACGCAACTCCCAACGGCCCGGCAACGCGTCCTTGGACACATGCCAGAGCTCCCAACCGTCTTCGACATGATCGACGACCTCACGGCCGCGCATGATGGGCTCACCACTCACGCCGCCGCCCTCCCGTTGCTCCGCGCACGGGTAAACAGCCGCCCGTCCCGCGCCGCCGCCACCGCCGCCGCCCGGGTCAGGTCGCCGAGCGTGAGCTCCAGCCACGCCGCGATCTCCAGCACCGCCGCGTCGGAGATGAACCGCCCCGCGCGAAAATCCTCCAGCACGCCCGGCGCGTCGGTCATGTCACGCCCGGCATGGTCGGCACCCTGCACGAACAGCCCCAGCACCAGCCGCGCGTGTTTGCGCTCCTGAGGGGTAAACCGGCCCGCGCTCATGCCCGGCACCCCGCCAGCACGGCGGCGACGATCGCCAGCGCCAGAACACACATGATCAGCCCCGCCAGCCGCGAACGGTCCGCCGCGGCGTCCAGCCTGTGCGTCCGCTCGGTCGTCCACCCGGCCAGCGGGCCGCATCCGCCCCGCGCGCTCATGTCCGTACCTCGTGCAGGCTGGCCCCGGCCGCAGCGCGGTCCGTCGCCATGAGCCCATGCAGCTTGCGGATGAGCGCCTGGATGTTGCGCACATCGTCATCGGAAAGATGCTGGTCCGAGAGGTCCTGAACGGTCTGGCCAAGGGCGGCCAGAACACCGGAAAACCCCGGCCCGCTGGCCGGCGTCCGCTCCACCAGGTCGCACCCCGCCTTGTCCGCCAGCCATTCGGCCAGCTCCCGGATGCCGAAAACCTGCGTCAGCATGCCGGCGCGCAAAAGCGAAAGCTCCACGCCCTCCATGTCCGGATCGCTGGCCTTGTAGATCAGCGACTGAGAACAGCCGAGCGTCGCGGCCGCCGCCGCGATGCCCTTTTCTCCGGAGACCCGCTGGATTTCCTCCAGCGCACGGTCGATGGCGTCATGCACGGAGCCGAACGCCCGCCTCTTGAGCAGCGTCATGCAGTCCTCCAATCAGGCTGAGACCTTGGAAATGAGAAATTGCGGAACCCATGCGACTGTGCCCGTGCCGGCCCGCCAGCCGGCAGCGGCGCTCCGCACCGCCTCGCGGGGCGCCAGCCACAAGCCGCCAAAGGGGCCGGCCCGCGCGCGAAACGCCAAAACGTGCGGGCCGGCGGGTGCGCTCGGACTAAGCATCCGCCGGTCAGAGGAGACATTTGAAAGGGCAGAAACACAGAGGCTCATGACACCGCCTCGCGCATTTTCTCCAGGACCCGCTGGCGTACTGATGATCTTGGTTCACGCCCCTTCCTAAGCTGAAACACAAAGCGCGGATCGTTCACCATTTCTCGACCAAATCGGGTAGCCGTCCACTCACGCACGGCGATGAACCGCTCAACAGACTTGATGAATGCCTCAACCTCGCTCACGCGCCACCTCTATAGGCCTATTCCTGCCGATTGAGAGGAGAATTACTATTTCACGGGCGATTGTCAATCCAATAGGAATTTTCCAATGGATATCGTCAGGAAACGGATCATCGAGAGAGCTACCGAGCTCGATCTCGACTACAAGGACATCTCTTTGCGGATGGGTCGCAATCACGCCTATCTGCAACAGTTCCTGACTCGCGGCATCCCTCGCGAACTTAAAGAACGCGACCGCCTGAAGTTAGCGGCCATTTTAAATTTAGATGAAGAAGACATTGGCGGACCACGCCGCTCACCTTCAGACGCAACAGCGACCCGTGAGATAATAACTGAAGACGGCAAGAAACCTGTTCCGGCAGATACGACACCTGAAATTGATGTCACAGCTGGTCTTGGAGGTGGAGGGCTAAGTACGCATGTTGTCGACAGTAATGGCAACGGATTAACCTTTACCGCCGAACTCGTGCGCGATTACTGGCGCCTCCCGCCGTGGATCCATGATCGCATAAATGTACCACCGCGCCATCTTGCGGCATTCTCGGTCCAAGGCGACAGCATGGAGCCTACACTGTCGAGCGGCGATACAGTTTTCATCGACACTCGACATAGGGTGCCCTCCCCTGATGGTATCTATGCAATTATTGACTTGTTCGGCGGATTGATCGTCAAGCGACTTGAGGTGCGAGAAAACCGAGTGCGCGTGATATCTGACAATACCCGTCATTCTGAATACATGATGGGAATTGACGAACTGATGGTTATTGGCCGCTATGTCGGTCGGTTTACAATGTAGTTCGACGCACTTGGGTGCCCGAGCAACAGCAGCAAAGACATTCTACGACATACATAGAAGCCAGGGGAGGGGAAGAAGGTATGCAGGGTATTTTAGTAAGAACGGCTTTTGCAGCAACCGCAAGCCTCGCGATAACATCAGTCAAAGCCGACCCATCCACATGCGCCAGTATTGAGAACGATCTCGACAGACTTGCTTGCTATGATCGAGAAGTCGGCAGAACCCCTACCCCAATCACCAGTCAAAGTGACGGGAAGTGGATAGTTACTACGGAAAAAAACAAACTCACGGATCAAACAGACGTATTCCTTACTGTTGAGTCTGACGAAGCTGTAAATTGCAGCTGGAGCCGTGGCGAGAAAATTCACCTCGTCATGCGGTGCAGAGAAAACACTACAGCTATAATCATAAACACCGGCTGTCACATGACTTCAAGCAACTATTCTAACTATGGCGACGTTACCTATCGGATTGATCAAGAGCCCGCCCGCACCATTGGCATGAGAGAATCCACAAACAATCGTTCCCTAGGACTATGGAACGGGCGACAAGCAATTCCTGTTATTAAGCAAATGATTGGAAAAAACCAAGTCATAATGAAGATGACACCGTATGGAAACAACCCGATAATCGCGACGTTTCAAATTTCCGGACTAGAGACAGCCATCGAACCTCTCCGGAAAGAGTGTAGCTGGTAGAATTAGAAGCTCGTATTTCAGAAAGGCAATCGCACTTCCTGTAACCCCTACGCCCCAGCGAAAGGCGGACGCAGGTAAGAAGATTTTTGCCTATTGATTGATAGGAATAGTCCTCTTATCGTACTCCCCAATCGCTAGCCGATGGGGGACGCCATGCCATCAACACCCGATACGCCCGTAAAAGTCGCCAGCCTCCTTGCCCGTTTGAAAGCGCTGGAAGCTCTCGTTGCCGACCTCGACGCCCGTCAGGCGGCAACCGAGGCGCGCCTTGCCGCCCAAACTGCCGAGCTTGAAGGTCGCGCAGGCGGTCTCGAGAAGCGCGTCAAGGCAATCGAGCCGCCCCCTGTAGAGCATCGGGTGCGGCTTTTCGAGCACGCCATGCGTCTTGGAGAGCATCTCCGCCCTCTCTGGAAACAGCGCTGGCGGATGATCTCCGAAGGCTATAGCCGGGATGACCTGCCCTCCATCGAGGAGGCCAAGGAGAAGTGGTTGCGGGACAATCCGTACCCCGTCCTAGACTCTCGTGAGGGATAGGATGCGGCTTGCCTCTTCCATTGCCCAACCCCGCATATGCCGACGGTCTAGCGGGTCGCGAGCCAGGTTGTATTCCGCGCTCTCGATTTCCGACATGACACATGCGCGGAGCGCCGCGAACTGCTCTTGCTCGAGGGCCCCTTTCGCCGCGAGAGCAGTCATCAGCGCATACAGCAACGCCGAATGTGCTTCTGTTCGGGCCGCTTCCTGCAACTGCCGCACGCGCCTTGCTTCGTCCTCGTCGCTCATAATCCCACCCTTCCTGATGCACCGCGCACAATCTCAGTTAATCCGTTTTGCGCGCAATGGTCGAGTGATGCGCGGCCGTGCCGACGCGCAGGCACCCGGCCGAGATGACCGTGCCGCATGAGCAAGCTCGCCGCCCTCGCCCTCATTGTCTTGGGGATCGCGTTTTGCGCGGCGCTGTTTGTGCTCGTCGCGGCGGCCCTTGCCGGCGTGGCCGCCCTGACCATGGGCCTGCGCCGGCAACATGAGGACGAGACCGACCTCACGCCCTGGCAGGGGCGTCCCCTGCCCGACCAGAAGGAAACCGACACATGAGTGATGCAGGCGGAATTGCAGCGGACCAGCTCCGCGCCTTCATCGAGCGCATCGAGCGGCTCGAGGAGGAGAAGAAGGTCATCGGAGACGACATCAAGGACGTCTACGCCGAGGCCAAGGGGAACGGTTTCGATGCGAAGATCCTGCGCAAGGTCATTTCCCTGCGCAAGAAGCAGCCGCATGAGCGCGAGGAGGAGGAAGCCGTTCTCGACCTCTACATGCAGGCGCTCGGGATGAACGGCCCGGCCTGACCCCGTCCCGCGCGGGGCATCCCCCTCCCCGCGCGAGCAGGCCACCGGCGGGAGCCCCTCTCCACCCGCCGGTGGTGCCCCTCAACCGCAGGAAGTCGAGCATGAAAGCCCTCAGCATCAGACAGCCCTGGGCATGGGCGATCGTCACCGGCCTGAAACCCGTCGAGAACCGGACGTGGAGCACCAGCTTTCGCGGCCCCGTGCTGATCCATGCCGGGCAGACGGTCGAGCGCGACGAGATCGACGGCATGTTGAGCCTGTGCGCACGGCAGACCGGGGCCAGTCTGGCCCTCCTGCGCAACGCCTATGACCAGCAGGCCGCGACCGGCGCCATCGTCGGCGCCGTCACGATCACCGATTGCGTGCCCAACCATGCCAGCCCGTGGTTCCACGGGCCGCATGGGTTTGTGCTCGAGCGCCCGGCCCGGGCATTGAAGCCGGTGCGCTGCCCGGGACGCCTGAGCTTCTTCAACGTCCCCGACGACGTGCTCGCCGGGCTCGACATTCCCGGATACGTGGAGGCGACTTGATGAGCGAGCAACTGTTGCCGGACTATACGACCCCGGCGGTACTGGCGCGCCACCTCGGGGTCTCCGAGCGTCGGCTACGACAAATGGCGCACGAGCTTGGAGCTTGCTCCAAGATCGGAAAACGGATGATCTTTACGGCGCGCGACGTTCAGACGCTCATGGAGGCGACCCGCCCATGCCCCTCACCCTCTATCGCCGCCCGGGCGGGCGGATCTGGCACTACAGGGGCACCGTCGCCGGACGGCGGGTACGAGGCACTACGTCGACTGAGAACCGCGCAAGAGCGCAAAGGATCGCAGCGGAGCGCGAGCAAAGGGAATGGACGCGTCATCTCGATGGCCCCGGCGCGACGCTGACCTTTGCAGATGCGGCCATCGCCTATCGGCAGGCCGGCAAGCCGACGCGGTTTCTGGCGCGCGTCGAGGACCACTGGCAAGACACGCTCGTTCGCGACATTACCGATCGGGCCGTTCGCGCAGCCGCCATCGCGCTCTATCCCGGCACTGGCCCGGCCACACGCAACCGGCAGGCCATCGTCCCGACCCAGGCGGTCATCAACTATGCGGCTGACAACGGATGGTGCAGCCACCTCAAGGTCAAGCGCTTCCCCGTCCCCAAGGCCATCAAGACGCCCGCCACCCGTGAGTGGTGCGAGACCTTCGCCGCTCACGCCTCGCCACACCTTGGCGCGCTGGCCCTCTTCATGTTCGGTACGGGAGCGAGAATTGGCGAGGCCGTCGAGCTGACCTGGTCGAGCGTCGATCTCAACGCGCGCACGGCGCTTGTCCGACAGACCAAGACCGGACGGGAGCGCATCGCGCACCTGCCACCGCGCCTGGTCGCCGCGCTCTCCAACATCCCGTCGAACCGGGACCCGGATGACCGGGTGTTCCGATACCTCGGCCGAGAGAACGTACGCAAGGCGTGGGATGCCGCCATAAAGCGCGCCGGGATTGCGCACCTGTCTCCCCATGCCTGCCGACACGGCTTCGCCACCGCAGCGCTGCATGCGGGGCTCGACGTCAAGACCGTGGCCGAGCGGGGCGGATGGGCGGACGTTTCGACACTGGTCCGGACCTACGCTCACGCGATGACCGACCGCACTGTCACGGATCGCCTGTTTGACACAGAAGTGACACAGGCCAAGCCTCGGAAATCCTCAAGAAACTGAAATATATGATCTATTTCAGCCAAACACGGGCCCCTCGTTGGGGAGGGGTGTCCCACTGACGTGGATAGCCGAGCCCCCGGAAAACCGCAAGAGCTACCGCAGTTCACCATGCAGGATCTTGCCCTCTCGGCCGGAACATGCTGGCAGGTGCGGCACAAAAGCCGGCTCAGGCACTCTCAACTTATTCCCACGGCGCGTGATAGCTGAGCACCTCCCCGAAAATCGGACGGCAAGGTCGGTAGAGCAACGAGGTGCCCCTTCGAACGGAGAACTGCTCAGCATGCCACCGCACCGCTTCACCCGGCGCTGCGCGCCTTGATCATGCGCAACGGATTGTAGGTCAGCAGTTCCGTTCCGTCGGCACGGCGCACGGAGTTGAATGTGCGCACCAGCCCCCTGCCGCCCTTGGAGGTAAGCCGCGCCTCGACCACTTCGCAGTACACCGTGATGGTGTCCCCAACCACGGTCGGGCCCTTCACCTTCACATCGGCCTCCAGGAAGGCCAGGCCCGTGTCCTGCATCATCGGCAGCAGCAGCCCCTCCGCGAAACCATAGACCAGAGCACCGGGCACGACCTGATCGGGCAGCGCCATCTCGGCGCGATGCGCCGCATTGGTGAACAATTCCTCGGTGAGCCATGTGAGGTTGCAGAAGGCGGACAGATCCGCCTGCGTAAGCGTGCGCCCGGCCGTGCGGAAGCGCATGCCGACACTCAGGTCTTCAAAGAAGAACCCGGTCCCGATCCTGCCGTAGTCCTCGTCTGTCGTTTCTCTCACGCGTCATCCTCCTGCGTGCGCCCTATGGCGCCATCCCTGTGCAGCCGCTCCACCTCCTCCCGCGAGAAGCCGAGCTCTGTCAGAATGCTTGCCGTATCGCCGCCCACCGCGGGGGCCGGCCGGTCCGGTGCCGGCTTCGGTCCCCGGAACACCACAGGCTGGCGCAGCGCGCGTTGCGCACCGATCGCCGCTTGTCCGCCAGGGGCGAAGAACCCCACCGCCTCCAGATGCGGATCGGCCAGAAGGTCGTCGAGATCGTTGACCTTGGAATAGGGGATGTCGAGCCGCTCGAACGTGTCGAGCCACTCCTGCGTGGGCCGGTCCAGAACCGCAACGGCGAGATAACCGTACAGCAGGTCAACCCGCTGGCTGCGCGCCCCCGCGTTCTCGAACCAGGGCTCTCTGGTGACATCCTCACGCCCGATCTCCACCAGGATGCGCCGCCACTGCTCTCCGGTATAAGGCAGCGCGGCGACCCAGCCATCGCTGGTGCGGTAGGGCTTGCGGTTGCGCGAGAACAGCCGGTGATAGCCGGCCCCTTCCGGGGCCTCGGAGAACGTGGCCGCGGCAAGGTGCTCGTTGAGCAGAAAACCCACCAGCGCCTCGAACATGGGGACTTCCACCTCCACCGCCTCGACCTGCCCGCGGGCCTGGCCGGCAATCGCCGCAAGGATGCCGTAGGAGGCATAGAGCGCGGCCACCTTGTCGGCCACCACGCTGGGGACATACGCGGGGTCGCCGCCGGCATGGGTGGGAAGCATGGCAAGCCCGCTCGCCGCCTGGATCACGTCGTCAAAGGCAGGGCGATCACGATAGGGCCCATCCTGGCCGAAGCCGATGGCCGAGCAATAGATGATGCGCGGATTGATCGCCTTCACCGCCTCGAAGCCGAAGCCCAGCCGGTTGATGGCGTCCACCCGCATGTTGTGCAGAAGGACATCCGCCGAGGCAATGAGCCTGCGCAGCACGTCCTTGCCTTCGGCCGACTTGAGGTTCACCGCAACGCTCTTCTTGTTGCGGTTGTTGTTCACGAACATCGCGCTGTCACCGGCCTGGGAAACCGGATGGACGGAACGCGACAGTTCGCCTGCAGGCGGTTCGATTTTGATGACTTCGGCACCGAGATCAGCGAGCACCTGCCCGGCAAACGGGCCGAGCACGATCGAGGTGATGTCGATGACGCGGATGCCTGAGAGCAGCGGGGTCATGGAGCCATTGTCCGAGAGAGGAGGGTCTGGGCGATCTTGATATGAGGACGGTCCACCATGCGGCCGTCGAGCTGGAAGGCGGCACCATCGGGGTTTTCGGCGGCAAGCTCCAGCACCCGGCGCGCCCAGTCGAGGGTCTCGGCGGACGGAGCAAGGCCCTCGTGTATGGGCGCAAGCTGGGCCGGGTGGATCGCCATCCGGGCGCGAAAGCCAAGTTCGGCGGAGCGCCGGCAATCCGCAGTCAGAACGTCGAGATCGCGGAAGTTCGGATCGACGGCATCAATGGGCGTGATGCCGGCCGCGACGCTCGCGAGAAGGCAGAAGGTCTGGGCGTGGGCGGCGAGCATGCGGGTCGCGTCAGTCCGCCCGGGCAAGGGCGCGCGCCCCAGATCGGCGGAGAGATCCTCCATGCCCCAGGTATAGCCCTGAAGACGCGGGTGCCCCCGGCCGAGATCCGCGCCCGCAAGAAGCGAGGCCGCGGTTTCCGTCACGATGCCGACAATGCCCACATGCCCGCGCCGCAGGCCGTCGCGGGCCTCCAGGGCATCAAGGCCATGGGAGACGGGATCGAGCTGTGAAATGGAGGTGAGCTTGGGCCAGACAATCCCCGCCAGGGGGCCAAGCGGAAGCGCGGCAAGCTCGGCCAACGCACGCGCGGGCTCGGTGCCATTGAGGCGAACATAAAGGAGCGGGCGCGGGCGGTCTGCGGCCGCAGCCACAAACCCGCAGACCTCCCGCAGGGCCGCGTCCTTGCGGGCCGGCGCAACGGAATCCTCGAGATCCAGGATCAACGCATCGGCACCGCCCCGGACGGCCTTGGCCATCTTGGCAGGAGCGTCTCCCGGCACGAACAGATAGGAGCGCGGCTCTGGCCGTATCGGGCCTTCAGGCGACATCACGGTCCCCCTTCGGCCGGCGGCGCATGAAGGCCTGGCGGCGGCAGACGGCCACCTCCACGTCGTCCTGGTTGAACGCCTTGTGCTCGAATTCCACCAGGCCCGCTTCCGGCCTCGACTTGCTGTCGCGCTTGGAGACGACCAGCGTCTGGACGCGCAGGGAATCCCCCTGGAACACCGGCTTGGGAAACCGGATGTCGCTCATGCCGAGATTGGCGATCGTGGTGCCGAGCGTCGTGTCCGCCACCGTGATGCCGATCATCAGACCGAGGGTGAAAAGGCTGTTCACCAGAGGCTGGCCGAACTCGGTCTTGGCCGCGAAATGCCGATCGATGTGGAGCGGCTGCGGGTTCATGGTCAGGCAGGAAAACATCATGTTGTCGTATTCGGTCACGGTGCGGGTGATCGCATGGTCGAACACCCGCCCCGGCTCGAAGTCTTCATAATACAAGCCCGCCATTGTGCAGCTCCGGATTGTCAGTCGAAAGGAAAGCGCCCGGCGGCCGGTGCCGGCCGAAAGGCGCGGGCGGGAGGACAGCCCTCCCGCCCTTGTCGAACAGCGGCTTAGCGCTGGGAGGCAACTGCGGCCCGGAAGGCGGCAAGCACCTTCTCGGCGGGTTCACCGCGCTTCTCGAGGTTCGCGACCCACTCCTTGGTGACGGTGTCGAAGTTCTCGGACAGGATCTTTTCCTGGTCCGGCGTGAACTCCACCAGAAGCGTGCCCTGCTCCTTCAGCTTGCCCGCAAGCTCCTTCTCCTCCTGATCGAAGATCGCGCAGGCGTGCGACACGGTCTCCTCGCCAGCCTTGGTGAGAGCCTCCTGAATATCCTTGGGCAGGCTCTCCCACTTCTTCTGGTTGATCGAATACGTGATGCCGACCGTGCCGAAGTTCTGGCCGATGGTGGCGGACTTGACCGCCTTGTCGAGGCCGTACGAGAAGGTCGAGGTGTAGGGAAGAAGGGCGCCATCGATGGTGCCCTTGGTCATGGCATCGAAGATTTCCGGCGGCGTCATGCGGATCGGCACGGCACCAAGGTTACCCAGCCCCAATTCCATGGGCCCCGGATTGGAGCGGATCTTGCGCCCCTTGAAATCCTCGAAGCCCTTGAAGTCCGCCTTCTCGGAGAAGATGGCCTGGTAGGGCGACAGCGCCACCACATACAGCACGCGCACCCCGTTCGGCTTGAACTCCAGCTCGTCGAGCATGCCACCGGGCTTTGCAAGCTGCCAGTAGGCCATCGCCCCTTCGCAGGACGACTTGAAGCCGCCGGGCAGTTCCGCCACAGCTCCGAGCGGCATCTTCTCCGACACATAGCTCGGGACGATGTAGCCGATGTCGGCGAGACCGGTCTGGGTGACCATCAGCAGGTCCTTGGCCTTGCCGAGCTGCTGGGCGGGGAAGTGCTGAAAGTCGAGCTTGCCACCGGAGGCATCCTTCGCCTTCTCGAAGAAGAAGGCCGTGGCGTTCTTCGTGATGGAGTGACCGGCGGGAAGGCTGTCAGCAAGCTTCAGCGTCACGTCCGCAGCCTGGGCGGTGATGGGGCCGAGGGCAAGGGCCGCCACGCCCGCAAGCAGGCAGAGGCGTCGGGTAAGGGTCTTCATGAGTGTGTTCCTCCTAGGAAATATCAGGGGTACCCTTGGGGGCTCTTGCCGAGCTCTTCTCAGGCATCTTCTTGGTGTTGATTGCTCAGGTGCGCGGGTTCGGGCGCGCAAAAGGTCTCAGACCTTTTCCGCGTACGGCGGCGCGTAGACGACGAGGACACGAACAGGCTCTTCACTGATCGCAGTGAAGACGTGCTCCATGCCGGCGGGAAAGAAGCAGGTGTCGCCCGGATTGAGGATGGTTTCCTCGCCGCCGACCTCGGCGCGAGCCTGGCCGGCAAGCATGTAGCAGACCTGCTCGATGCCATCGTGGTGATGGGGGTGGGCGCCCTGCCCCTGCTCGATGGTGCCAAGCACCACTTCCAGCTGCTCCGCACCGACGGTCTCGCGGCCGATAAGGCGGCGGTTCACGGTGCCGGAGTGGTTGGCGGGCGAATAGGTTCTGACGTCGGCCTCGCGGACGAAGTATCTATTCGGCGAAGAGGTCATGATCTTCTCCTTCATGTTCAGTTCATTGTGCTCGGGAGCCAGAGCACCAGGCTCGGCCACGCGATCAGCGCGGCGATGACGACGAGATGGGCGACAACATGGGGGGCGATGCCGGCGAAGATCTCTTCGAGAGGCCGGCCGCTATAGCGCGCGACCACGAAGACGTTGAGACCCAGTGGCGGCGTGATCATCCCCACCTCCGCGGTGACGACCACCACCACGCCGAACCACACCGGATCGAATCCCAGCGCCGTGATGGCCGGCACCGCGATGGGAACCGTCAGGATCAGGATGGCCAGCTGGTCCATGAAGCAGCCCAGGAGGATGTAAACGACCACGATCAACGCCATGATCACGTAAGGGGACGTATCGAGCCCCGTGAGGAAGCCGACCGTGTTCTGGGTGACCTGGCTGAGCGTGAGATAGAAGCCGAAGATGTGTGCGCCGATGACGATCATCAGGATCATGCAGGTCGCGCGAGCCGAGCGCGCAAGCACCCTTTGCAACATCTTGAAGGAGAGTTTGCCAACCGCCCCGGTGAGGACGAGCGCGCCGAACGCACCCAACGCAGCCGCTTCGGTGGGGGTCGCGACGCCGAGATAGATGACGCCCGTCACCAGGAAGAGCAGCGCCAGCATGGGCCCCACCTCGCGCAGGGCGGCGAGCTTCTCCTGCAGGGAGTATGAGCGGGTTTCCGGCGCGAGCTTGGGATCGCGCCACAGCAGCACATAGACGGTCGCCACGATGGCCAGGGTGACGAGGATGCCGGGAATGACACCGCCGATAAGCAGATCGGCAATGGAAACCTCGGCGATCAGCCCGTAGAGCACCAGCGCAATGGAGGGCGGGATGAGCATGGCAAGCGTGCCGGAGACCGCCACCACGCCACAGGAGAAACGCGGCTCATAGCCCGCTTTCATCATGGCCGGGATGGAGGTGGCGGAGAGCGCGGCCGCCGAGGCCGTGCTTGATCCGGAGATGGCTCCGAAGCCGGCTCCCGCAAGGGCGGTCGCAACCGCAAGACCGCCCCGCACCCGACCGATCCAGACGCTCATGGCATGAAACAGGCCATCTGCGATACCGCTCGCCACGACCAGCTCGGCCATGAGGATGAACATGGGAATGGTGATGAGCTCATAGGAATTGGCCACCGAAAACGGGGTTGTCTCGATGACGCCGATGGTCGCCGCAATGCCGGCCAGGGAGAACAGGCCCGCGACACCGGAGATGGCCAGGGCAAAGCCCACCGGCGTTCCAATGGCAAGAAGGACGAACAGCAGACCTATAATCAGCAGCGGCGTCATGGCGTTCCCTTGGAATTTGTTATGTGTCTTGTGGGAGGGCGGCGCACACTGCCAACGCCCCGGCCAAGCGGCTGGCAACCAGCCAGGTGAGAAAGGCAGACCAGGCGGGAGCTAGTCCTCCTGGGGCGGCCGGATGAAGCGCAGCAGGCACAGAAGGACGATGGGGGCAGTGCCAAGCGGTACGATCCAGTACGCGACCCAGACCGGCCAGGGCACGATGGTGGCCATCACCTCGCCCTTGGCGGTGCTGTCGATGGCGCGCACGAGGCCGGTCCACAACATGGCGGCAAAAAACAATCCGCTCGCGCCGTAGCTGACGCGGTCCGCCAGGGCGCGCGTGGCCGGACGGAAGCGCAGGTACAGGATGTCGACCCGCACGTGCTCGTCATGGCGCAGAGTGTCGGACAGGGAAAAGAAGAAGACGCCGACCATGAGGTAAAGCGAGATCAGGTCGTAGGAAAATCCGAGCGGGCTGTTGAAGAGATAGCGCATCGTCACATCAACGAAGACCAGCACCATCATGCTGAAGAGGCAGACGGCCCCGAGCGCAAGGAGCATCGCCTCGTAGCGCGCGAGTGCGAGCGAGACACGTCGGATCATTTCGCTTTCACCTTGTTGGTGGGCGTCCTGGCTTCGGCGGCCTTGCCCGATGCGGAGTGGTTTTCGAACAGGTCCTTGATCTGCACGATCGCTTCGCCGATCCGGGCGGCAAGCTCCGCCCTCTTCTCGAGCAGGCGATAATTCGGGCCTGCCACGGAGATCGCCAGCCGCTCGCCGTGCAGCTCGACCGGCATGCCGACACCAAGGACGTCCGGAGTGAACTCGGAGAGGTTCTCGAACCAGCCGCGGGCCATGGAGTCCTGAATATCCGCCTCGACCGCGGCGGCATCCGGCAACGTGGCGTCGCGATATCTCTCGAACATCAGCTTGGAGAAGAACTCGGCACGCTCCTCGGCGCCGTAGCAGCTCAGGATCGCCTTGCCGCCGGAGGTCACCTGCACCGGCCGCCGATCACCGACCTGCGCAAAGTAGCGAACCGGGTGCTGGCATTCGATGACCTCCAGGTAGACGACCTCGCCATCCACCCGATGCCCCAGAAGCACCGTCTCGCCCGTCTGCTCCTGCAGCTGCTCAAGGATCGGCCGCAGACGGTCCGCAAAGGGATCGTTGCGAGCGATCTCCTGCGCCAAAGCCAGCAGCCGCCGGGTCGGGTAGTAACCGCCCCAGGCCCGCATCTCGTAAATGAACCCCCGCGCTTCCAGGGTCTCCAGCAGGTTGAAGGTCGACGACTTGGGCAAGCCGAGGGCCTCGCTGATCTGGGACAGCGTGCGCGGCCGACGGACCTTCGCGAAAAGGTCCAGAATGGCGAGGAGATTTTCTACCTGTTTCACTATCATGAACTTTTTTTCATGCACTGGAACAATACAGTCAAGAAAATCTTGTTGTGCGCCGCACATCGGGCACGGCGCAGCCGCGTTCAAAATCCCGGATTTCTGCGGAATTCGCCTGTCGTGATGTTGCTTTTCGCCAGGAGCGATGCGCCGCGAGGCTCGGGGCAGCCGCAGCTCTTCCCGCACCCGGAATGAGGAGCAGGGCGACCACCTCGGGCCAGCGGGAGTCCGCGTCGTCAACGGGCGGAAAAACCGCAGCAGCTGGCGGCGACAAATAGGCCTGCGAGAGCCGGCCGGCCCTGGCAGGGCACCCGGAAGAGAAAAATCCCAACGCACGTCATCAGGCGCGCAGGGCCCGCGTCATCGGATCAAGATATTGGAAAATAACACTTTCAAACAATTCCGCCCGACGGGGCGGTCAGGAGCAGCGCACCCTCCCCTCGATCACAGCAGGAAGAACGCAAGCGTCATGGCTGCCCCGACGAGGGTCACGAACCCGCGCAACAGATCGGTGCGCACGATTTTCCGGCTGAGGCGCGCTCCGGCGTAGCCGCCCAGGGTCGCACTCACCGCCATGACGAATGCCTGCTCCCAGGCGATCAGCCCCGCGCCGACGAATGCCAGGCTCGAAATGAACGACAGCACGGCGGACAGCACGTTTTTCAAGCCGTTCATGCCGTGCAGGTTCACGTGTCCGAGCAGCCCGAAAGTCGCAAGCAGGATGATCCCCAGACCGCCATTGAAATAGCCGCCATAGACCGAAATCGCGAATATGGCGGCGGCGGAAACAAGCGGCCCGGCATCCCCCTTGGCACGCTGGCGCAGCATCTTCAGCAGGAATGGCCCGCCGGCGAACAATGCGGTTGCCAGCAGCAGCAGCCACGGAATGATCCATAGAAAGGCCTCCCCGGGCGTCATGATCAGCAGCAACGCGCCGATGATGCCGCCAGCGGCGGCTGTCGCGATGACGGCCTTCAGCCCCAGTGAACCTTCCGCCCGCATGTCATGGCGAAAGCCCCAGGCACTGCTCAGATATCCAGGCAAGGCAATGAACGTGGACGTCGCGTTTGCGCTGATGGGCGGCACCCCGACATAGATCAGCGCGGGCAAGCTAAGAAAGGTCCCGCCACCGGCGACGGCATTGAGAAAACCGGCGGCGCCGCCGGCGATCAACAGCAAGAGAATTTCGGTCATGCTCGGCTCTGCCCTGTCATCACATGCGCGAGGCCTTGCACCTTTTCATATTGGTCTGCAAATTGGTTCGTAGAGACGACGGCGACATCGAGGTGCCCCCTGATCGAACTGAACAGCGAACTCGCCAAGGTATTGATAGAGCTGGAAATCGGCGACCGGCTGCCCGCCGAGCGCGATCTGGCGCGCCGGCTTGGTTGCAGCCGGCAAACCTTGAGGAAGCACCTGGCCATCCTGGAGAGCGAGGGCAAGATCTGGCGCCACGTCGGCCAGGGCACCTTTCGGGGCACGCGCCCCCGTGGTCTCCCGATACGCGACACATTGCTGATCGAGGGGGCGACGCCTCCCGACGTGATGCGCGCGCGCATGCTGCTGGAGCCGATGGTGGCCGCCGAGGCGGCCCGCCACGCCGATGCCGGCGACGTGGCGTTGCTCCGCGAGAGGATCAGGATCGGCCGTTGCGCACAAGACCGCGCCGCATGCGAACAGTCGGACGACATGTTCCACCGGTCTCTCGCGCAGATTACCGGCAACCCGATCCTGTCCGGCTTTCTGATCTACCTTTCCGGCGTCCGCCGCCGCGTCGCCTGGCAGAGACACTGGGAAAGAACCTATCAGAGAATTGGCACGCTCGCGTTCCTGACAACTCACAGCGATCAGCATGAGCGGATCGTGGACGCGATCGAAGATCGTGACCCGGACCAGGCCGCGCTCCTGATGACGGCGCACCTCGAGACCATCAAAAAGAGCATGTCGGCATGTGATTGAAACAGGCACCCGTGCCTCTCGGGAAGGGGCGCATACAGGTACTGCCGCCGATCACCTCCACAGCCTTTTGCCAGCGGGACGCATCGCGACCATGTCATCTCCCCATGGAGACGCGACGGAACCGTCTGCCGGCCCCGCTTCAGGTCCATTGACAACACTTCGCAAATGCCTATGTTCCGAAGGATGTATAGCTTGTCGTATATTTTTGGGAATTTACTTCTGAACCGCCCGGTGCCCCGGGCTGGTTACGGATAACTTTTTGCTTCTGCCATCCCGGGTGCCTGATTTTCTAAGAGTACGGCCTGGTCCTCAGGACCTCGGGAGACAATTGATGTCTGCAACAAAAATCACCAACCTGCGACGCGGCCCGACATTCCCGATTGCTCCGGAATGACGTGGAACATTCCAGGCCCGGTTTCGATCGTCAGATGCCAAAGGCATGCTGACCTTCGAATGTAGCCGGCGGGCTTTCTTCCTGTCTGTCCCTACGCCCTTAGCTCAGCTTCATCAAAGCTGACTGCGGCGTTCACCGCAGGTTCCGCGCGCGCCCCGATCCGGGGCCGGTTTTCCGCGCTCGCTTACTGACTGATCCACCCTTTTTCCCATAGCCGCCGTCGCCGACGGCATCGGCCACAACGCATCTCTTCGCGCATTCAGCGCGCCCCATGGAGTATCCAATGCAGAACCAACATGCCTCCCCACGAAAGGCCTCCAGGCCTCCCAAGATCGTCATCGGCGCGGATTGCGTCTCCAAGCTCGAGGCTCTCGCGGAAGCGGCGGCGGAACGCAATCCCGACCTCGGCGAGCGGCTCTTGAGTGAGCTTGACCGCGCCCGCGTCGTTCCGGCCGCCAAGGTCCCGCCCAACGTGGTGGCCATCGGCCGTTCGGTCACCTACCGCGACGAAAGCACCGGACAGCAGAAGACCGTGACACCCGTCTGGCCGGGAGACGCCGACATTTCGTGCGGCCGCATTTCCGTACTGACGCCGATCGGCGTTGCCCTGATCGGCCTTGCCGTGGGGGCTTCCCTTCACTGGGACACGAGAGACGGCGAGCGGCGCGTTCTGACGGTTCTGGATGTGGCTCCCGGCGACACCGGCGAAAGGCCCGGGGCCTGAATGATGCCGACATTCAAGAGGCACACCGAAGCCCATGCCCGACCCGGAAGGAAACAGTCGATGCGCTGACAAGGCCATGACCACCCTTCCGGGACCCTGAGGCCGAGCGCTCCGGCGCTGTTCTGTTCCCGTGACGAGTGGATGTCATGAGCCGTTACCTTCCTCGAAAATGCCCTTCCTGCGCGGCGCTGTTGCCGCGCGCTGCCGGATATCGCTGCCCGATCTGCTTCCACGATCTGAGAAGCCTCGCGTCCAGTGTCCGGCGTCCTTGCAGCCGATGCGGATCCGCGATCGCACGGCGCTCCGGCGTCGGTGGCCCGTGCGACTGTGGTCATTCGGCTGGCGCGGTCGAGCCAGCGCGGTGAGACAGCCCCATCCGCCGCCCGCGCATGCTGGCGTGAACTTGGGGCGGCAGCGGTAGCGGAACACTGTGGGGCGGCGAGCATTGATCGCGCTGCCGCAAGGTTTTCCGTCTTCAACACAAAAAAGGCCGGGCGTGAGGCCCGGCCTTTTGTTTCGTTGCTGTGCGGATCAGTACCGCGCGACGACGGTGTCGGGAATATAGGCCGGCGTCGAGTCGAACGTGTAGCGCACGCCGACGCGGAACTCGTGGGCCTGAAGATCCTTGTAGGCGATCTTGCGCGACGGGTTGACGCCGCCGGTGCTGAAGCTCTTCGAGTAGGCGTCGCCGATGTTCAGGTAACGATAGCCGGCATCGATCGCCCAGTTCTGGTCGATCGCGTAGGAGCCGCCGGCCATCAGCGCCCAGGAGAAGTTCCAGGTGCTGTCGCCCGGATAGCGGCCGCTGGTGCCGTCCGGATTGGAATACTTGATGCTCGAGGTCGACACGCGCGACACACCGACGCCGGCGCCGAGATAGGGCGTGAAGCCCGCCCAGGTGCCGATGTCGACATAGCCGTTGACCAGCATGGTCAGCACGTCGATCTTGGCGGTCTCCGAAGAAAAGCCGGACGTGCCGCCGACGCCGCAGGTGGCGCAAGGGGCATGACCGCGGAACTTCGCCGGGAACTCGTAGTCCAGCGTCACATCGCTGCGCAGATAGTCGGAGAAGCGATAACCGACACCGGCGCCAATCATGCCGGTGTTGTTCAGCTTCTCGTTGCTGAAGTCCAGTGCGCCATAGGAAACGCTGGGGGCCTGGTAGATCTTGTAACCAATGTCACCGCGCAAATACCAGCCGCCTTCGACGACAGGCACCTGCGGGACGTGCTCGATCACCGGAATCGGCATGTCCGCTGCGTGGACGGCTGACGAGACGATCATCGCGACGCCAGCCAGGGACAACTTGAAAAAATGGCTGCTCATGTCTCGGTCCTCGTTGAATGCGTCCGATCCCAACTACTCGCGCCGGCCGCCTACGTGAAACACAATGCAGTTTTGCGGGAAAATGCTTAAGGCCAACTTAACCGTAAAAATTAACCGCGTCCTTTTACGTTAATACAAGGTAAAGATCGCAGCTTTCCCTGCAGCGAAACGCAACAGGTCCACAAGACTTTAAGAGGCTTTTAAGAATTGCCGCGAAACCGGCCGCCTGAGCGGCCGGTCTGTTGAAGCCGGCAGCCGGGCTGCTCAGGCGGCGGCGCGGGTCACGGCATCGACAATGCGGCCGACGACATCCCGGACGACGCCGGCGTCGTCGCCCTCGCCCATGACGCGGATCAGCGGCTCGGTGCCGGAAGGGCGAATGACCAGACGGCCGGACGTGCCGAGGGTCTTCTCGCCATCCTCGATCGCCGCCTTCACCGCCGGGTCGTCCAGCGGGCGCGATCCGGAATAGCGCACGTTGCGCAGGATCTGCGGCACCGGATCGAAGCGACGGCAGACCTCTGAAACGGGCCGGCCGAGCTTGCCGACGCAGGCCAGAACCTGAAGGGCGGCGACAAGACCGTCGCCCGTGGTGGCGAAGTCGGACAGGACGATATGGCCCGACTGCTCGCCGCCGACATTGTAGCCGTGCTGGCGCATGTGCTCGACCACATAGCGGTCGCCCACCTTGGTGCGGGCAAGCGACAGGCCGAGGCCTCCGAGATAGCGCTCCAGGCCGAGGTTGGACATCACCGTGGCGACGATGCCCGAGGCCGCGAGCCGTCCGTCCTCGTGCCAGGACTGGGCAACCACGGCCATGAGCTGGTCCCCGTCGACCACCTGGCCGTTTTCGTCGACGATGATCACCCTGTCGGCGTCGCCGTCGAGGGCGATGCCGATGTCGGCGCGCACTTCATGCACCTTGCGGCACAGCGCGTCCGTGTCGGTCGACCCGCAATCGAGGTTGATGTTGTAGCCGTTCGGATCGACGCCGATCGGGATGACCTCCGCGCCGAGTTCCCACAGCACCTCCGGGGCGACCTTGTAGGCGGCGCCATTGGCGCAGTCGACGACGATCCTCAAGCCCGCGAGGCTCAGCTCGCGCGGCAGCGTGCGCTTGGCGAATTCGATATAGCGATCGCGCATGCCGTCGATGCGCTTGGCCCGGCCAAGCTGCTCCGGCGTCGCCAGCTTGCCCGAAAGATCCTGATCGATCAGCGCCTCGATCTCCCGCTCGGCGTCGTCGGACAGCTTGTAGCCGTCCGGCCCGAAGAACTTGATGCCATTGTCCTGATAGGGATTGTGGGATGCGGAGATCATCACGCCGAGGTCGGCCCGGACCGAGCGGGTCAGCATGGCGACGGCCGGCGTCGGCATCGGGCCAAGCAGCAGCACGTCGAGCCCGACGGCGGTGAAGCCGGCGACAAGCGCGTTCTCGATCATGTAGCCCGACAGGCGCGTGTCCTTGCCGATCACCACACGGTGCCGATGGGCGCCGTTGCGGAACGACAACCCCGCGGCCATGCCCACCTTGAGGGCGATGTCCGGCGTCATCGGCGCGCGATTGGCCGTGCCGCGAATGCCGTCGGTTCCGAAATACTTGCGTGTCATGACATGTCCGTTCGATCCGGGGCCCGCGTCGTCGCGGGCGCATTCAGTCCGGGGCGCCTTTCCCGCGAAAGGCCACTCCGCGGGCGCAGGAGATGCGCCGCACGGTCAAACCGCCGCTGCGGGCAGTGCGGCGCCAATGCCGCCGCGCCCCTTTGATGTATCACCAAGCTCGGTGAAAGAGGTTCAAATTTTGTTTTCAAAAGTAACAAAGGCCCGGCGTTTCCACCGGGCCTTTGCAGAAGTCGCGTGGTGCGATGGGTGTCTCAGCCCTGGGGCTGAGGCTCCATGCCACCGGTCGGGGCATCGCCCTCCCCCTTGCGCTTGGCACCGGTCTTCGGCACCGCGGAGACGCGAGTCGCCGGCTGGTCATCGTCGGTCTCGCGCACCGGCGGCTTGCCATCGAGCAGGCCCTTGATCTCGTCGCCCGACAGCGTCTCGTACTCAAGCAGGCCGTTGGCGATCAGATGCAACTGGTCCTCATGCTCGCCGAGCACGCGCTTGGCGGTCTCATAGCCCTGATTGACGAAGGCCTTGATCTCCGTGTCGACGACACGCTGGGTGTCCTCGGAGACGTGCTGGTTCTTGGCAACCGAATGGCCGAGGAACACCTCTTCCTGATTCTCGCCGTAAAGCAGCGGCCCGAGCTTGTCGGACATGCCGAACTGGGTCGCCATTGCGCGCGCCAGTTTGGTCGCCATCTGGATGTCGCCCGAGGCGCCCGAAGTCACCTTCTCGTAGCCGAAGATCATCTCCTCGGCGACGCGCCCGCCCATGGCCACCGCAAGGTCGGCCTTGCACTTGGCGCGGGTAAGAGACACCTGGTCCTTCTCCGGCAGGCGCATGACCATGCCGAGCGCGCGGCCGCGCGGAATGATCGTCGCCTTGTGGATCGGATCGGAAGCGGGCATGTGCAGCGCGACGAGCGCGTGGCCGGCCTCATGATAGGCGGTGAGCTTCTTCTCTTCCTCGGTCATGACCAGGGTGCGGCGCTCGGCGCCCATCATCACCTTGTCCTTGGCGTCCTCGAACTCGGCCATGGTAACGAGGCGCTTGCCGCGCCGGGCGGCAAGAAGCGCCGCCTCGTTGACGAGGTTCATCAGGTCCGCACCCGAGAAGCCCGGGGTTCCGCGCGCCAGCGTGCGCACGTTGACGTCCGGCGCCAGCGGCACCTTTCGCATGTGCACCTTGAGGATCTTTTCGCGGCCCGTCACATCGGGGTTCGGCACGACGATCTGGCGGTCGAAACGGCCCGGACGCAACAGCGCGGGATCGAGCACGTCAGGACGGTTGGTCGCGGCGATGATGATCACGCCTTCGTTCGGCTCGAAGCCGTCCATCTCGACGAGGAGCTGGTTCAGCGTCTGCTCGCGCTCATCATTGCCGCCGCCGAGGCCGGCACCGCGATGACGGCCGACCGCGTCGATCTCATCGATGAAGATGATGCAGGGTGCGTTCTTCTTGGCCTGCTCGAACATATCGCGCACGCGGCTGGCACCGACGCCGACGAACATCTCGACGAAGTCCGAACCGGAGATCGTGAAGAAGGGAACATTGGCCTCGCCAGCGACGGCGCGCGCGGTCAGCGTCTTGCCGGTGCCCGGAGGGCCGACCAGCAGCACGCCGCGCGGAATGCGACCGCCGAGGCGCTGGAACTTCTGCGGATCGCGCAGGAATTCGACGATCTCCTGGAGATCCTCCTTGGCCTCGTCGATGCCGGCGACGTCCTCGAAGGTGACGCGGCCGTGCGCCTCCGTCAGCAGCTTCGCCTTGGACTTGCCGAAGCCCATCGCCTTGCCGCCGGCGCCGCCCTGCATCTGCCGCATGACGAAGATCCAGATTCCCAGAATGATCAGCATCGGGAACCAGGAGATCAGGGCGCCAAGCAACGAGAAGCTCTCGGACGGCGGGCGGGCGTTGATCCGCACGCCCTTGGAGCGAAGCAGCTCGACGTATTCGCCGGCCGATTCGGGCGCGTAGGACTGGAAGCTCGCGCCACTGCGGAACTCGCCGGTGATCAGCTGGCCCTGGATCGTCACCTCGCTGACATCGCCCTGCTCTGCCTGGTTCAGGAACTGCGAGAAGGGAATGTCGGTGCCGACCGTGCGCTGATCCTGTCGCTGAAACAGCTGGAACAGGGCGATCAGCAGGAGGCCGATGATGACCCAGAGGGCAAAATTGCGGAAGTGGGCGTTCATTACGGTTCCTTCGCCGCGGCCATGCGGCGGTGTGCGCTGCGATTGGGGTGCTCTAGGAGCAAGATAGGTCGCCCCGGGCCAACTGCCAAGGTGAGGGAGGAGGATGAGGTGAAACCTCTCTCGATTTTCTTAAGTATCCGCCAATTCCGGCGGCATTTCGGCGACTTCCGTCGCGTATGCACGGCCAGGCGCCGCGAGAACGGATCGCGCGGGGCGCAGATCGACGTATCCGCCGCCCCGGTCTTTCCCCCCAGCCGATGCCCCGAGCCCGGGGAAATGAAGCCCCAAAACGCCTCCATCGGCTGCACGCAGACGCAGCACGGGAGCCGCCGCGAATGCCGCCGCCGGCCAGTCGCGCGGAAGCGCGGGGGGCAAAATGCCAAGCCTTTCCGCCTCTTTTGCTCCACCCGAGTTGCGCCAGCAGGCAAGCGTCAACACCTCCACAACGGCCGTTCCGGCGATCTCCAGCAGGAAGCGGCCATCCCAGAGAAAAGCCCCCGGCCCCTGATGGCGGGCACCGGCGATGCCCTGTCGACCGGGCTCCCGCCACAGGAAAAGCCACCGCCCCTCCCGCCGCGCGACAGCGCCTGAAAGCGTCGCCTGGGCGCGCCCCTCGCCCGCCAGAAGGGTGGCGGCGAAGCGTTCGAGCCGTTCGCGCCGCGGCGGATAGCCGCGCGTCCCGATAATCCCCAGCAACCGCTCCAAAAGCCGCAACCGAAACGCCTCGGGCAGGTCCGATAGAGCCTCCAGGGACAGCCGGAGCGGACCGGCGGGATGCTGCCGGCAGGCGTCGGCGAGAACCGCGTCGATCCGTGCGTCGACCACGGCCGCCGCGCGGGCGAGCACCGCCGCCGTCTTGGCCAGGCGGGCGGCGGTGACGCCGGCCTCGGCAAGGCCGGGCATCGCCCGGCGCAGCCGCGCCCGCGCATAGGAGGGGTTGTCGTTCGAGGGGTCCTCGGCATAGGCAAGACCGGCGGCGCGACAGGTCGCGATCAGCCGCGCCTTGGCAAAGCCGAGCAGCGGGCGAAGGACGGGAAGATCCGGCAGGTCGCCGCGTGGCCAGGCACTGTGGGCGCGCATGGCCGCGAGCCCGTGCAGGGAGCTGCCGCGCGCGACCCTGAGCAGGAAAGTTTCGGCCTGATCGTCGAGATGATGGGCAAGGACGAGCGCGCTGCACCGCGCCTGCGCGGCGGCCTGCCCCAGCAGCCGCTGGCGAGCGGCGCGGGCGGCTGCCTGAAGCCCGGTCGTGGGCTTTTCACCCTCCCACCGCAGAATGCGGCAGGGCAGCCCGCGGACGCGGCACAACGCGGCCACATGCCCGCTTTCGGCTTCGGAGGCGGGCCTCAGCCGGTGATCGAGGGTGAACACATGAACGTCGGGCGGTTCCGCCTGTCGGGCGCGCCAGCCGGCGACGAGATGAAGAAGGGCAAGGGAGTCGGGGCCGCCGGAAACGGCCAGTGCGAAACGGCGATGGCCGGCGAACAGGCCGAAGGCGGCATCCGCCTCGTCGTCGCCAAGAGGTCCGGCCCGGCCGTCGTCAGGCAGGGCAGCCACCGGCCTGCTTCTGGGACTGTGCCTCGGCCCGCACCGATGTCGGCGCACCGGGATATTTGGTCAGCAATTCGGAGAAGGTGGCGCAGGCGGCATCCTTCTGGCCGATGCCCTTCAGCGACAGGCCGAGCTTCAGCAGGCTGTCGGTGACCTTGGAACTGTCGGGATAGTCGGTGTAGCTCTTGAGGAACGCATCCGCCGCGTCGCGGTACTGCTTGCGCGCGAAATAGCTCTCGCCGAGCCAGAACTGGGCGTTGGCGGCCAGCGGATCGTTGGGATGCGACGACAGGAAGCGCCGGAAGCCCTGTTCGGCCCCGCCGTAATCTCCCGCCATCATCATCGAATAGGCGCCATCGTAATCGTCGCGCGGCTGGCCGCCCTCCAGGGCCGACACCTGCTTGCGCTCGTGCGAACCGGAAGCGCCCTCCGTGCCGGAACCGCCAGAAGACAGAGGCGCCGCCGCGCCGGAGCCCGGCACCGCCGGATCGTAGCCCGCGCCGCCGGACGGCGCGCTGGACTGGCCGCGCGCCAGCGCCGACAGGTCGAGCGGACCGGCACCAAGGCCGCCCTGCTCTTGCTGATAGGTGCCGGCCTCGGCGAATTCCGCGTCGCCCGAACCCTGGCCCTCGACCGGCTGACCGGCGCTATCGGTGCGCAACTGGCCGAGTGTCCCGGCATTTGCCGGTCCGTAGCTGTCGCGCCCGGCAAGGCTTTGCGACGACGCGCCGCCGCCGGCATCCGAGCGCTTCTTGCCGCCGCCGCCCTGCTCGAGCTGCTGCAGACGGTATTCGGTATCTTCCTGCATTCGGCGAATCTGGTCCTGAAGCTGGCGGATCTGGAAGCTCAGTTCCTCCACCTGCCCGGTCAGGGTGCGCATCTGCTCCTCGACCTGATTGATACGAACCACCGTTTCGCCATCGTCGCGCGAGCTGGAGCCGAAGAGCTGTGCGCTCGCCGGTGCCGGCAGCAGCCCGAGGGCAGCCAGCACCACAAGCACGCGACCCAGGGCCTGCGCATTCATGATGGACCTCACTTGCGTCATGCTTTCCTCCGTTCGGCCGCCACGGGCAGCCTGGGCGAACGCGTAGCACAGGGCGACGCGACTTCGGCCAAATTTTGGCGGAAGCGCCACCGCTTGCCGGGCCAGCCTGCACCGGAGGGTGCACAAATGCAAAACGGCCGGGAGCTTGCGCCCCCGGCCGTGGAAACTGTTGCGCGCGCCGGAACCGGTTTAGCTGCCGGCGTTGTTCAGGACCGTGACGGCGCGCCGGTTCTGGGACCAGCAGCTCTCGTCGTTACACACGGCCACCGGCCGCTCCTTGCCGTAGGACACCGTCTTGATACGGCTCGCCGAAACGCCACGCGCCACGAGGTAGTTGCGCACCGCATCGGCACGGCGGGCGCCGAGCGCGATGTTGTACTGGCGCGTGCCGCGCTCGTCGGCGTGGCCCTCGATGGTCACGGTGTAGCGGCCATAGCTGGAAAGCCACTGAGCCTGCTTGTCCAGCGTCGCCGTCGCCTGCGACGACAGCGAGGTCTGGTCGTTGGTGAAGTAGACGCGGTCGCCCACATTCACCACGAAGTCCTGACCCGTGCCCGGCTGAACATTGCCGGTCAGGCCTTCCGGCTTGGTCTGCGCGCAGGCGGACAATGCCAGTGCGCCCGCAACGATAAGGGCTGCACGCAGTCCGCGGCCCCGCATACCAAAGGTCATCATCAACTCGTACTCCTGATCCCCACCGCCCCGACAGGGTAAACCGTTCTACAGTGAAACTGGTTAAGCACGCGTTCACCGACGTGGTTAACGAACCCTTTACGACAAGGCCCGAGCGGGAGCCCAAGCCTAGACCTCACAGCCTATTCCAGCAAGGGCGACCAGGCCGGATCCGAGGCGAAGGCCGGAGTCGGCACCCGCTGCTCGTGATAACCGGTCAGATCGACGGTCCAGAGCTGCGGGCCACCGTTGGCCCCCGGCGTGTCGCGGAAGAACACCAGCACGCGGCCGTTCGGAGCCCAGGACGGGCCCTCGTTGTGATAGCCTTCGGTGAGGACGCGCTCGCCCGAACCGTCGGGACGCATGACACCGATCATGAACCGGCCCTGATGCATCTTCGTGAAGGCGATGAGATCGCCACGCGGCGACCAGACCGGCGTCGAATAGCGCCCCGGACCGAAGCTGATGCGCTGCGGATTTCCGCCATTGCCGTCCATCACGTAGAGCTGCTGCGAGCCGCCCCGGTCGGACTCGAAGACGATCCGCTTGCCATCGGGCGAGAACGACGGACTGGTGTCGATGGCCGGCGTGTTGGTGAGCCGCGTGGTGCGGCGCGAACGCAGGTCCATCTCGAAGATGTTGGCATTGCCGCCCTGCTGCAGGCTCATCGCCACCTTCTGCCCGTCCGGCGAGAAGCGCGGCGAGAAGGTCATGCCCGGGAAATTGCCGACAACCTCCTGCTGGCCCGTCTCGATGTTGAGCAGATAGACCTTCGGATCCGCACCCGCATAGGCCATGTAGGTGACTTCCTGGCGCGACGGCGAGAAGCGCGGCGTCAGCACGAGATCGCTGCCGTTGGTCAGATAGCGCACGTTCGCGCCGTCCTGGTCCATGATCGCCAGCCGCTTGACGCGCTTGTCCTTCGGCCCGGTCTCGTCGATGAAGGCGATGCGGGTATCGAAATAGCCCTTCTCGCCTGTGAGCCGCTCATAGACGGCATCGGCGATGATATGGGCCATGCGGCGCCAGTTATCGGAGCTGGTGTAGAACTGCTGGCCGAGCATCTGCTGACCGGAGAAGACGTCCCACAGCCGGAACTCGGCGCGGATGCGCCCGTCGGCCTGCCGGTCGATCGCCCCCACCACCAGCGCCTGCGCACCGATCGGACGCCAGGACGCGAACTGCGGCGGCGCGTTGACGCTGACGTTGGTCTCGATGAAGCTCGCCTGGTCGATCGCCCTGAAAAGGCCCGAACGCACCAGGTCCGCCTGGATGACGCCACTGATCTCGGCCGCCAGCTTGTCTTCCTTGCCACCGCCGGAAAAGGCGGGAATGGCAATCGGCAGGGGTTCGATATTGCCCTGCGTGATGTCGATCTCCACCACGGCCTGCGCGGACGGCGCGGGCAAAAGGCCCGCGGTCAGGATGGCTGCGGCGAAGACGACGGCCGCGAGCCGCGCGAGGCCCCGGCGGGCGCCGAATGCTGCCTGTCTCGTCATAAGTCGAGCTCCCTCACTCGTGCTCTTGCATTCCGGCATCGCGGTATCGCAACACCGTCTGTCCCACATTCGTGCGCATCCGCATCCGCGGCGCCACGCTCGTCGCGCGCCTAGCCGCCAAGCAGGTCGCGCGGGTCGAAATTGATGATCACTTCCTTCCATACATCGTATTTGGCCGAAGGCATGGAATAGGGAGCGCAGCGCAGCACCGCCCGGCGCGCGCTTTCCGCGGCAATCCCGAAGGAGGGGTTGCCGCTTGAGTTCATGACTTCCGGACGCCGGTCGACGTTGCCGTCCGGCGTGAAGGACACCTTGAGCTTGACTGTCAGGTCATTGGCGCCGGCCGCGCCCACGGGCGGGCTCCAGCACTGCTGGATCTGCGCGCGCAGGGCGTCGAGTTCCGACTGGCTCATGGTAACGCCGCTCAGGCCCTCGCGGCTGCCGAGCGAGGCAGGCGTGTCCGAGCGGTTCGGCGCGCCGCCACCCGACGGCTCCACCTTGTTGAGAAGAGCCGCGATGTCGTTCGGATTGAATTGCTTTTCCTGCCGCGCCGGCTGCGGCGGCGGGGTCGGCTTGGAGCGCGGGCGCACGTTCGGCGGCGGTGGAGCTTCCGCCTTCTTCTCCGCCGGCTCGGGCGTCGTCTGCGGCTTGGGCTCGTCCTTGGGAGCCGGCTCCGGTTCCTTCGGCGCGGGCTCCTTGGGGGCTGGGGCCGGTTCCTTCGGTGCGGGTTCCGCCTGGCGCGGTGCCGGCGCGGGCTCCTTGGGGGCCGGTGCCACCTCCTTCGGCGCAGGTGCGGGCTCCTTGGGGGCGGGCGGCTGCGGCGTGGGCTGGGGCTCGGGTGCGGACGGCGCAGGCGTCGCGTCGTTGGCCGCCTTGGGCTTTTCCGCCGGCTGCGGCTTTTCCGCCGGCTTTTCGGCCGGTTTCGTCGCCTCGACCTCGCGCACCTCGGCCGTCTTCTCGCCGATGCGCAGGCGCGTGACTTCGGAGATCGGCACGAGATCCACCGGCAGCGTGTCCACCGGCGGCACCTCGAACGGCTTCGCACCGGGGAACGAGATCACCCCCCAAAGCAGCACGGCCAGATGGCCGGCGGTCGATGCGATGAGCCCGACGCGCATGGCGTTACTGCTGCTCCTCGAGCGTCACCAGAGCCAGCCGCTTGTAGCCGGCGGCGCTGATGCGGGCCATGACCTTCATGATCGTGCCGTAGTCGGTGTTCGCGTCGCCGCGCACGAAGATGCGCTCCTCGTAGCCGCCCTTGGCGATGGCCTCGAGCTTGGCGATGAGTTCCTCCGGATCGATCTCGGTCTCCTGAATGTAAACGCGACCATCGGCGGCGACCGAGACGGAAATCGGCTCGCTCACGCCGTCGAGCGGCTTGGCCTGCGTCTCCGGCAGGTCGAGCGGCACGCCCACGGTCAGAAGCGGTGCGGCGACCATGAAGATGATCAGCAGCACCAGCATCACGTCCACGAAGGGCGTGACGTTTATCTCGCTCATCGGCTGGCTGCGCCGCCGCCGACGACGCCCGCCCGACGCCTCCCGGCCGCCGCCCATCTGCATGCCCATGGCTCAGCCCCTCTCGTCGATCTGACGGGACAGGATCGCGGAGAACTCGTCGGCGAAGCCTTCCATCCGGCCGGAGAGCTTGGACGCGTCGGACGACAGCTTGTTGTAGGCAATGACCGCGGGAATGGCCGCGAGCAGTCCGAGCGCGGTCGCGAGCAGCGCCTCTGCGATGCCCGGCGCGACCACCGCCAGATTGGTGTTCTTCGAGGCGGCGATCGCCTGGAACGACGTCATGATGCCCCAGACCGTGCCGAACAGGCCGATGAAGGGCGCCGCCGCGCCAACCGTCGCAAGCACCAGCAGTCGCGCCTCAAGGCGCTCGGCCTCGCGGGCGATGGTGACGTCCATCACCCGGTCGATGCGCTGTTGCAGGCTGGCGATGGCCGGCTTGGCCGACTCATGGCTGCGCTTCCATTCCCGCATGGCCGCGATGAACAGCGCCGACATGCCGTGGTTGGCCCTGCCCGACAGCGTCCGGTAGAGATCCTCCAGCGACTGGCCGGACCAGAACACCGTCTCGAACCGGGTCATCTGCCGGCGCGTGCGGGTGTAAAGCAGCCATTTGTCGACAATGATCGCCCAGCACCACACGGATGCGGCAACCAGGCCGAGCATGACGAGCTTGACCACCAGATGCGCCTGAAGAAAGAGCGCGAAGAAAGAAAGATCGCCCTGCGGCGCCGCGAGGGTCGATTGTGCGAGTTCCACCGGATTCATCTATGTCTGGACCTCTTGCCCGATACCACTGCGTGCTTGACGCGAACCTTTTCCGATGCCCGTCACAGGATGGGCCCGGTTGCCGGATGCCCGCAGGTTCGGGCCTGTCATTCAGCCGCTGAGTTACCTGCCTGCTTGGCGAGCGAATTTGGCGAAACTGGGACTGTTTCCGCCGAAAACCAGCGGCATTAAGCATGGATTAAGGTTACTTCCGCGTTAAGACCGCCTCAGGCAGGCTGCCGGAGGCGGGCGGCGAGGCCCTCGGGCAGCCTGCGCGGCCGCCCCTCGGAAGAAATGACAGCCACGATCACGCTTGCGTGAAAGAGCGTGTCGCCGCCGCGCCGCACCCTTTGATCGAGCACGAGACGGGCGCCGCGGGCCTCCGCCAGCCGGGTCTCGACCTCGAGCAGGTCGTCGATGCGGGCCGGGGCCAGGAAGTCGATTTCCATGCGCCGCACCGCGAAGGCAAGCCGCTCTCCATGCACGCCGGCGTCGAGCGCCGCGTGATGGATGCCGCAAAGGCGGAGAAAATCCGAGCGTCCCCGCTCGGCGAACTTCAGATAGGCGGCGTGATAGACCACACCGGAGAAATCCGTGTCCTCATAATAGACGCGCACGGGCAGGACATGTCCCTCGCCCGTCAGGCGGCCAGCGAGATCTGGCCAGTCGCCCGCGCCCTCACCCTTCGCGGTCATCGGAAAAGAGTCCCAGTTGCGGCGCGCCCGATCCCTCCGGCACGGCAAGGCCCATATGGTGGAAGGCCTGGGCGGTGAGAATGCGCCCGCGCGGCGTGCGCTGGATATAGCCTTCCTGAATGAGATAGGGCTCGACGATCTCCTCGATCGCATCGCGCGGCTCGGACAGGGCTGCCGCGATGGTCTCGATGCCGACGGGCCCACCGCCGAACTTCAGCGCGATCTGGTTGAGATAGCGCCGGTCGAGCTGGTCGAGCCCGGCGCTGTCGACCTCGAGCTGGGTCAGCGACCGGTCGGCGATCGCCGCGTCGACCGTGTCCTGTCCGGCGAAGACGGCGAAATCACGCACCCGGCGCAGCAGGCGACCGGCGATGCGCGGCGTACCCCGGGCGCGGCGGGCAATCTCGCGCGCGCCGTCCTCGGTGATGCCGAGCCCGAGGATCCGCGCCCCGCGCGTGACGATCAACTCCAGTTCCTCGGGCGTGTAGAACTGCAGGCGCACCGGAATGCCGAACCGGTCGCGCAGAGGTGTCGTCAGCAGCCCGATCCGCGTCGTCGCCGCGACGAGCGTGAAGCGGGCGAGATCGATCTTCACCGACCGCGCCGCCGGGCCCTCGCCAATGATCAGGTCGAGCTGGAAGTCCTCCATCGCCGGATAGAGCACCTCCTCCACCGCCGGGCTGAGCCGGTGGATCTCGTCGATGAAGAGCACGTCGCGCTCCTCGAGATTGGTGAGCAACGCGGCAAGATCACCCGCCTTGGCGATGACGGGACCCGAGGTGGCGCGGAAATTGACACCAAGCTCGCGCGCCATGATCTGGGCCAGCGTGGTCTTGCCAAGCCCCGGCGGGCCGACGAACAGCACATGGTCGAGCGCCTCGCCGCGCGCCTTGGCGGCGCCGATGAAAATCTTGAGATTGGCGCGCGCCTGCGCCTGGCCGACAAACTCCTCCAGCGCTTGCGGGCGCATGGTGGTGTCGATCTCGTCGCCGCGCTTTTCCGGCGTCACGAGGCGGGCGCCGTCCTGCTCGCTCATCTGGCAAGCTCCTTGAGACCGAGACGGATCAGCGTCGCGGTCTCCGCCTCATCGCCCGCCGACTTTACAGCCGCGGCAACGGCGGCGCTTGCCTGTGCCGGCTGGTAGCCAAGGTTGACCAGGGCGGAAACCGCATCGCCGACATTCGTGGTGACCGCCGCCTGGGCCTGCTGCGACACGGAGATTGTGCCCGGTTCGACGCTGGCGAAGGCCGGGGCCTTGCTCTTGAGCTCGGAGACGATGCGCTCCGCCACCCGCTTGCCGATGCCCGGCGCGCGGGCGATGGTCGCCGTGTCACCGAGCGCGATGGCATTGGCGATCTCCGAGGCCCGGAGCACGCCAAGCGCGGCGAGCGCGACCTTCGCCCCCACCCCCTGCACCGTCATCAGGAGCTGGAACCATGCCTTCTCGGTGGCCGAGGAAAATCCGTAAAGCCGGATCAGGTCCTCACGCACGATGGTCTCGATATGAAGCACCGCCGCCTCGCCGGGCGAGGGCAACCCCTGAAGCACGCGCGCAGGCGCATAGACCAGATAGCCGACCCCATGCACGTCGAGAAGGACGTAATCCTCGCCGATCTCGTCAACCTGCCCCTTGAGCTTGCCGATCATGCCGCGCCCTTTCCGGCAAGACGGGCGAGCGCCGGCAGGTTGCGATGCTGGGCATGACAGATGGCAATGGCGAGCGCGTCGGCGGCATCGTCGGAATTGAATGTTGCCTTGGGCATCAGCACCTTGACCATCATGCGGATCTGTTCCTTGTCGGCGTGTCCGGTGCCGACCACGGTCTTCTTGACCAGGTTCGGCGCGTATTCGGCTACGGAAAGACCGTTGAGGGCGGGAACCAGCAGGGCAATGCCGCGGGCCTGTCCAAGCTTCAGCGTCGCGCCCGCGTCCTTGTTGACGAAGGTCAGCTCGACCGCCGCTTCATCGGGATCGGCCTCGCCCACCACCTTCTGCAGCCCGTCATGGAGCTGGCGCAGGCGGTCGGAAAGCGGCAGCTTGTTGTCGGAGACGACAGTGCCGCTCGCGCAAAAGCCGAGCCGGTTGCCCTGGACCTCGATAAGGCCCCAACCGGTACGCCGGAGGCCGGGGTCGATCCCCAGGATTCGAATCGCCGCTGTCATGGAACAAATCGGTAACGCCTTTCGCGCGCCAAGACCAGAGGAACAGCGCGAAGCCCGCCTTTCCCTCGGTTTCGGCAGCGTTCGCGCAACGCCCCCGGCAAGTCTGTCAGGCGCCGTCGTGACCGCTGCAGGTGCCGAGCAAGACGCGAAACGGCCGGGCGAGCCCGGCCGTTTGCTGTTCCTCGAAGAGGCGGAGATTTTCCGCCGGAAAGCCTGTTACGCCGCCGTCAGCTTGGCCAGCGTTTCCTCATCCACGTCGAAGTTGGAGAAGACGTTCTGCACGTCGTCGTCGTCCTCGAACATGGCGATGAGCTTGAACATGGTCTGCGCCTTGTCGGCATCGACCGGCGTCAGCGTCTGCGGCTTCCAGATGGTCTTGACGGTCTCGGCCTCGCCGAGCGTCGCCTCGAGCGCCTTGAAGACGTCGCCCAGATCCTCGAAGGCGCAGATGATCACATGGCTGTTCTCGTCCGACTGCACGTCATCCGCGCCCGCCTCGATGGCGGCCTCGAGCATGTCGTCGGCGCTGCCGGCCGACGCGGGATAGACGATCTCGCCGACCCGGTCGAACATGAAGGCGACCGAGCCGGATTCGCCCATCGACCCGCCGCACTTGGAGAAGTAGGAGCGCACGTTGGAGGCGGTGCGGTTGCGGTTGTCGGTCAGCGCCTCGACGATCACGGCGACACCCGCCGGACCGTAGCCCTCGTAGCGAACCTCTTCGTAGTTGTCGTCGTCACCCGCCTGCGACTTGTTGATCGCGCGCTGGATGTTGTCCTTGGGCATGGACTGCGCCTTGGCGTTCTGCACGGCAAGGCGCAGGCGCGGATTGGCGTTGATGTCCGGTCCGCCCATCTTCGCAGCGACGGTGATCTCCTTCGACAGCTTCGAGAAGATCTTCGAGCGCACCGCGTCCTGGCGGCCCTTGCGGTGCATGATGTTCTTAAACTGGGAATGTCCGGCCATGTCGCTTCCTGGTTCGATCCTGAAATCCGCTGTTCGCTCCGCGGACTGTCCGCCCCCCCCGAACGGGAGGGCGGGACGCTGCGCAACATGCAGCCTCGCGAGCCATCGCGGGTGCCGGCGCGCGCCCGGCCGCATCCTGCCTGCAAGGTCCGCCCGCCGTGTCCGCTCTCCGTCCGCAACGACGGGATGGACGACAGGAAACCCGGGCGCAGGAAGCGAGCCTGTCGCGGATCGGCGCGTTATAAGGCCGCCGCCGTCAAAAATCCAGCGCAGCCGCCGGCGTCGCGAAACATCGCGCGGCCGAATGGCTCGGCCCCTTTCAGCGGGCCTTCCAGCCGGTGGGCAGCACCTGGGCCAGTCGGCCGCCGAGGCGCAGCGGCTCGACCGTCTCCGCAAGCCCCGTCCTGTCGTCGATCTCCACCGCCACGCCACAGACCGTGGCATCGCCCATGGCCGGCGTGAACCGCCCCGAGGGGATCTTGCGCAGGAAGCGCGAGATCGGCTCGTCCTTCTCCATGCCAAGCACGGAATCGTAATCGCCGCACATGCCCGCGTCACTCATGTAGGCGGTGCCGCCGGGCAAAATCTGGTGATCGGCGGTCGGCACATGGGTGTGCGTGCCGACGACAAGCGAGGCGCGCCCGTCGACGAAATGCCCCATCGCCTGCTTCTCGCTCGTCGCCTCGGCATGCATGTCGATGACGATGGCGTCGACCACCTCGCCAAGCGGCGTGGAATCCAGCACCCGCTCCACGGCGGTGAAGGGATCGTCGAGACTGTCCATGAACACCCGGCCCATGGCGTTGACGACCAGCACCCGCGCACCGTTGCGCGCGGTGAAGATGTTGGCGCCGCGTCCGGGCGTGCCGGAGGGAAAATTGACCGGTCTGATCAGCCGGTCCTGCCGCTCGATGTAGACCAGCGTGTCGCGCTGGTCCCAGATGTGATTGCCGGTGGTCACCACATCGGCGCCGGCATCGAGCACCTCCTGAAGGATGGCCTCGGTGATGCCGAAGCCGGCGGCGGAGTTCTCGCCGTTGACGATGACGAAGTCGATCGCGTTCGCCTCCACCAGCCCGGGCAAAACATCGACGGCCGCCTGCCGGCCGCTGCGGCCGACGAGATCACCCAGAAACAGCAAACGCATCGTCACTCTCCTGTCCCGTCGCCGCCGAAAGGCGCAACGAAACCCGTTTCACAAAGCACCCGCCCGAGACGGCGGTCGTGCGCCTCCTCCGGCACGCGCGCCACCTGCTGGACCTGGAACGCCAGCCCGACCGTGACGGGCGCGCGCCCCGCATCGGCCGAAAGCCGGGCGATCGCCCGGTCGTAATATCCCCGTCCGTAGCCGATCCGCCCGCCCCGCCCGTCGAAGGCGGCAAGCGGCACCAGCATGCAGTCCGGCACGAGATCGCCGGCATCCGCCGGCGGCTCGACCGTGCCGAAGCCGGCGCGCACAAGCTGCGTGTCCCGGGTCAGCCTTCGGAAGACAAGCTCGCCATCGACGATTGCCGGCAGGCACAGCGCATGCCCGCGCGCCCGCAGTGCATCCATCAGCGGACGCGGATCGATCTCGTCACGGATCGGCCAAAAGCCGGACACCACGCTCCCCGGCGCAAAGCCCAGCGCCTCGACATGATCGACAAGCGCAAGGCTTGCCTCGATGCGCGCTTCAGCCGCAAGCCCGGCGCGCGCGGCAAGCGCCATGGCGCGCACCCGCGCCTTTTCCGCTCGCAGCTCTTCCACCGCATCGCGCGGATGGGCGCTGGAAGGGTTCGCCGACAGTCCGGTCATGGCTTCCCGCCTCCTTGATATCGTACGCATCGTGCCGCGGCCGGCCGCCGGCCAGCCTCCTTCCCCGTGCATATCCGACAATGGGGGGAAGGAAAACCGTCGCGAGGCGATTCGCGGCACGGCGTCGCAAACCTCGTGAACAGGTCCGCAAACGCGATAGCTGGAAGACGCCCGGAGGAGAAGTCCGCAAGCGCCGGTCCCCGCTGCGATGAACGCGCAACAACGCCCTGCGCAAGGAGCCGGGAACCGCCGCGAAACGGAACGGCGAACAGAGGAAGTGAAGGAAAGGACAAGGGGGAGGTGGAATGACGTGGCCACCTCGGCCGTTGGAGTTTGCAATCCCGGGAAACCTACTGTGTAGGTGGGCGCCGTTTCTCCCAACCCACGGGTCGGGGGAGGTACAGCTCCCTAGGGATGCGTAAGGCCCCGGGGATATGTCTCCCGACGAACCGCGCAGCCACGCCAATCCCGATATAGGGTTGCGTCGGTCGGAAAAACAATACCCGTTTTGCAGCACCCGCGCGCACAGCGCCGAAAAGCCAGTGTTTCAGCCGTTTGCACGGCTCAGCTTTCGGATGGTCGCAGGGATTTCACCAGCCCGTCGGCGATACCCTCGATGCGCTGCGCGGCAGCCGCGATGCGATCGGCCAGATCGGTCTCCGACTGGGCGGTGCGGTCGAGAGCGGCGGCGCGCGCATCACGCAGGCCCGCGACCTCGTCCTCCAGCGCCTTCAGCCGGCGCTCGCGCTCGGCCAGTTCGTCGGTGACCATGATCCCGGCCATGACGGTAAGCCGCAGATCGCCGATTTCGCCGAAGCTGCCGCGAAGCGTGTCGATGCTCTCGTCGAAGCGGCGGGCCAGCGCCGTCAGGCGCTCTTCCTCCCCGTCGTCGCAGGCCATGCGGAAGCTGCGTCCGTTGATGGTGACGATGATCTGGGCCATGTTCGCCTTCTCCAGCCGCCGCTCAGCCGCCGTGCGTTTCAAGCACGGAGCGGATCGATTCCATCGCCGATACGAGACGACGCGACACCTCGCGGTTGGCGTCCTCGAGACGCGCGACGCGCGCCTCCGCGGTGTCGAGCGTCGACGCCATCGCCGAGCGATCCTCGCCGAGGCGCTGCACCTCTTCCTGCAGCCCGACAACCGATGTATCGGCATCGAGCCGCCGTTCGACGGCCGCTTCCAGACGGTCGACGGCGCGCGACAGCCGGTCGAGCGCAGCGTCGACCGCGCCAGCCGCCGGCTTTTCGCCCTTGCGAGAAGTCATCTCGTCCATCGCCCTATCGCACACCCGATGCCGGAATTCTGGCCTTGCGGCCCGCGAACGCAAGGCGTTTCACCGGTTCCCCGGGCCACCCGTGCGCGCTTCCGGCCCCACGCCGGAAAAGTGCCTATAGCATTCCTTTGCCAGGGATGCGAGATCGGGACGATCCGAGGGACAACGCGCCATCCGCTTTGTTGACTCGCCCAAGGTTCCTGATATTTGTCGGCCTGCCTCGCCGGAGGGTCCTGTGGACCCCGGCAGCCGTGGCCATGCGGCCCCGGACGCGATCGTCCGGGCCGACGCCGCGGCAGAACGCGCCGGCACCCGAAGGGTGCAGGGCGATGCGGGATGAAACCAGGGACTGCACAGCCCTCCCCGGGCCGCCGACAGGGACAGACGGAAATCATATGACCGACCTCGACAAGCACCATCGCATGGCGAATGCGATCCGCTTTCTCGCCGCCGATGCCGTGGAGGCTGCCAAGTCGGGCCATCCTGGCCTGCCGATGGGCGCAGCGGACATCGCCACGGTGCTCTTCACCCAGGTGATGCACTACGACCCGACCACCCCGAACTGGCCCGACCGCGACCGCTTCGTGCTGTCGGCCGGCCACGGGTCCATGCTGCTCTACGCGGTCCACTACCTGCTTGGCTCCGAGGACTTCACCCTCGACCAGCTCAAGAACTTCCGCCAGATCGGCGCGCTGACCGCCGGCCACCCTGAATACGGCCACGGCGCCGGCATCGAGACGACGACCGGCCCCCTCGGCCAGGGCCTCGCCAATGCCGTCGGCATGGCCATGGCCGAACGCCACCTGCGCGAGACCTTCGGCGCCGAGCTGACCAGCCACTATACCTACGCGCTGGTCGGCGACGGCTGCCTCATGGAGGGCATCAGCCAGGAGGCGATCTCCCTCGCCGGCCATCTGAAGCTCAACCGCCTGATCGTCATCTGGGACGACAACGGCATCTCCATCGACGGCAAGATCTCGCTCACCGACAGCACCAACCAGATCGAGCGCTTCGAGGCGAGCGGCTGGGACACGGTCTCGGTCGACGGGCACGACCCGGTCGCCATCGCCGCCGCGCTGAAGAGCGCGCGCGAGAACACCCGCCCGACGCTGATCGCCGCCAAGACCACCATCGGCTTCGGCGCGCCGAACAAGGGCGGCAGCGAAAAGGTCCACGGATCGCCGCTCGGCGCCGAGGAGCTCGCCGCCACCCGCAAGGCGCTGAACTGGGCGCATGAGCCCTTCGATGTGCCCAGCGACATTCTCGACGCCTGGCGCATCGCCGGCCTGCGTTCCGGCCAGGCCCGCAAGGAATGGGAAAAGCGCCTCGCGGCCGCCGATGCCGAAATGCGTGGCGAGTTCGAGCGCCGTCTTCGCGGCGACCTGCCCTCCGGCCTCGGCGACGCGCTGCAGGCGCTGAAGAAGCAGATCGCCCAGGACAAGCCGACCATGGCGTCGCGCAAGGCCTCCGAATACGTGCTCGGCACGATCACCGAGACGGTGCCGGAGACGATCGGCGGTTCGGCCGATCTGACCGGTTCCAACAACACCCGCACCGCCGCGACCAAGGCGATCACCCCGGACGACTTCACCGGACGCTATGTGCACTGGGGCATCCGCGAGCACGGCATGGCCGCCGCGATGAACGGCATGACCCTGCATGGCGGCGTGATCCCCTATTCCGGAACGTTCCTGGCGTTCTCCGACTACGCCCGCCCGGCCATGCGCCTCGCGGCGCTGATGGGCCTGCGCGTCGTTCACGTCATGACCCATGATTCGATCGGTCTCGGCGAGGACGGCCCGACCCACCAGCCGGTCGAGCATTACGCAGCCCTGCGCGCCATCCCCAACCTCGACTTCTTCCGCCCGGCGGACGTGACCGAGACGCTGGAGTGCTGGCAGCTCGCCCTCGAGGCGACTTCGACGCCGAGCGTTCTGGCGCTGACCCGTCAGAACCTGGCGCCGGTGCGCAAGAGCTTCGAGGAAGAGAACCTCACCGCGCGCGGCGCCTATGTCGTCGCCGATGCAAGCGACACCGCAAAGGTCACGCTCTTCGCCTCGGGCTCCGAGGTCGGCATCGCCATGGAAGCCTACGAGACGCTGACCGCCGAGGGCATCGCCACCCGCGTCGTCTCCGTGCCCTGCATGGAGCGCTTCGCCCGCCAGTCGGAGGACTACCGCGCCGACATCATCGGCGAGGGCCAGGTGCGCGTCGCCATCGAGGCCGGCATCCGCATGGGCTGGGACTGGATCATCGGCGCCGACGGCATCTTCGTCGGCATGACCGGCTTCGGCGCGAGCGGCCCCTTCGAGCAGCTCTACAAGCACTTCGGCATCACCGCCGAGGCGACGGTTGCCGCCGTCAAGGAACGCCTCGCGAAGTGATGCAAGGATCCGCCACGACGACACGGGACAAAGAGACCCGCGTCGCCGTGGCGACATGTTCGGCACTCGGGCCGGCCGCGCCATGCGCGGCGGCCGCAGGTTCCGCGAGCTGCAACGGCCGCGGACGGTAAAAGGGGGCGGAGCGCCGCCCGCCAACGGGGAGAGTCTCATGACCGTGAAGGTTGCCATCAACGGGTTTGGTCGCATCGGGCGCAACGTGCTGCGCGCCATCGTGGAATCGGGCCGCACCGACATCCAGGTCGTCGCCATCAACGATCTCGGCCCGGTTGAGACCAACGCGCATCTGCTGCGCTATGATTCGGTGCATGGCCGGTTTCCGGGCACCGTGACGGTCGACGGCGACACGATCGACGTCGGCACCGGCCCGATTCAGGTCACCGCGATTCGCGACCCCAAGGAGCTTCCGTGGGGCAAGCTCGGCGTCGACGTGGCCATGGAATGCACCGGCATCTTCGCCGACCGCGACAAGGCCGCCACGCATCTGGCCAATGGCTCAAAGCGCGTGCTGGTCTCCGCCCCGGCGACCAACGCCGACAAGACCATCGTCTACGGTGTCAACCATGACGCGCTGACGAGCGCCGACCTCGTGGTCTCCAACGCGTCCTGCACGACCAACTGCCTGGCTCCGGTCGCCTCTGTCCTCAACGAGGCCATCGGCATCGAGAGCGGCTTCATGACGACGATCCACTCCTACACCGGCGACCAGCCGACGCTCGACACCATGCACAAGGACCTCTACCGCGCCCGCGCGGCGGCCCTGTCCATGATCCCGACGTCGACCGGCGCGGCCAAGGCTGTCGGCCTCGTCCTGCCGGAGCTGAACGGCAAGCTCGACGGCGTCTCCATCCGCGTTCCCACGCCGAACGTCTCGGTCGTCGACCTGACGTTCGTCGCCAAGCGCGCCACGACCGTCGAGGAAGTCAACGAGGCCATCCGCAAGGCTGCCAACGGCAAGCTCAAGGGCATCCTCGGCTTCACCGACGAAAAGCTGGTCTCCAGCGACTTCAACCACGACCCGCATTCGTCGGTCTTCCACATGGACCAGACGAAGGTCATGGACGGCACCCTCGTGCGTATTCTGACCTGGTACGACAACGAGTGGGGCTTCTCCAACCGCATGTCGGACACGGCCGTGGCGCTCGCCAAGACCATCTGATCGACGCGGCCGGGCGGATCCCACGATCCGCCCGGCCGTGCATCCGGCCAGGCCAGGACGCGCAAACCGCGCTCCGCCGGGCCGCAGCCATGCCCGCGCGAACCGGTTTTCGCGCACACAATCCAGAATTCCTGCGACACAAAACGCATCCAGCATCCGGAGAGCGACTGATGAGATTCAAGACCCTCGACGATCTCGACGGCCTCGCCGGCAAGCGCGTGCTGGTGCGTGTCGACCTGAACGTCCCCATGGACGGCAACCGCGTGACCGACACCACCCGCATCGACCGGGTGCTGCCGACGATCCGCGAGTTGTCCGAAAAAGGTGGCCGCGTCGTTCTTCTCGCCCATTTCGGCCGCCCCAAGGGCATGGCCGTTCCCGAGATGAGCCTTGCCCCGGTCGCCGCCGCGCTGACCGATCTGCTTGGCCGACCGGTCGCCTTCGCCACCGACTGCATCGGTGAAACCGCAAGGGCCGTGGTCGACGGGCTCGCTGACGGCGACGTGGCGCTGCTGGAAAACACCCGCTTCCACGCCGGCGAGGAGAAGAACGATGCGGCCTTCGCCGACGCGCTGGCCGTGCTTGGCGATCTCTATGTCAACGATGCCTTTTCCGCCGCGCACCGCGCCCATGCCTCCACCGAGGGGCTTGCCCGACGGCTGCCAGCCTATGCCGGCCGCACCATGCAGGCCGAGCTTGAGGCGCTTGCCGCCGCCCTGACGACCCCGGTGCGCCCGGTTCTGGCCGTCGTCGGCGGCGCCAAGGTTTCCAGCAAGATCGAGCTGCTCGACAATCTGGTGAGAAAGGTGGACATGCTCGTCATCGGCGGTGGCATGGCCAACACCTTCCTCGCCGCCCAGGGCAAGGACGTCGGCAAGTCGTTGTGCGAGCATGACCTCGCCGACACCGCCAGGAAGATCATGGAGAGCGCACGCGACGCCGGCTGCGAGATCGTGCTGCCCGTCGATGCCGTCGTTGCCCGGGAGTTCAAGGCAAACGCCGACAACGAGACCGTCTCCATCGATGCGGTTCCCGCCGATGCGATGATCCTCGACGTCGGCCCGGCCTCCATCGAGACCGTGAAGGCGGCCATCGACAAGGCGAGGACGCTGGTCTGGAACGGCCCGCTCGGTGCCTTCGAGATCGCTCCCTTCGACGCCGCGACCGTTGCCGCCGCCCGCCATGCGGCCGCACGCAGCAAGGACGGCCTGCTGACCAGCGTCGCCGGTGGCGGCGACACGGTCGCAGCCCTCAATCATGCGGGAGCGGCCGAGGGCTTTTCCTATGTTTCAACCGCCGGCGGTGCCTTCCTCGAGTGGCTCGAGGGCAAGGAACTGCCAGGCGTCACGGCGCTTGCCGGTTAACATTGTCTTAAAGAGGCAGAGCAAGCGGCTTGTGAACCGCCGCGCTCTTGATAATAAGACCCCGCGCAAAGGGCGCGGCAATGCACAAGGGAAGAAGGACGAGCCTTATGAGTGAGCGTCTCGAGGATATCGCCCAGGCCATGGTGGCCACCGGACAGGGCATTCTGGCAGCGGACGAAAGCACCGGTACGATCGGCAAGCGTTTCGACCAGATCAACGTCGAAAACACCGAGGACAACCGCCGCGCCTATCGCGAGATGCTGTTCTCCAGCACCGAAGCGATGACCGACTGCATCTCCGGCGTCATTCTCTTCGACGAGACGCTGCGCCAGAAGGCAGCCGACGGCACGCCCTTCGTGGAGATGATCCGCAAGGCCGGTGCGGTTCCCGGCATCAAGGTCGACAAGGGCGCCAAGCCGCTGGCCGGCTTCCCGGGCGAGACCGTGACCGAGGGTCTCGACGGGCTGCGCGAGCGCCTTGCCGAGTACTACGAGCTCGGCGCCCGCTTCGCCAAGTGGCGCGGTGTCATCGACATCAACGAGGAAGACGGTCTGCCGTCGAGCACCTGCATCCAGACCAACGCTCATGCGCTGGCCCGCTATGCGGCGCTCTGCCAGGAGGCCGGCATCGTGCCGATCGTCGAGCCGGAAGTCCTGATGGACGGCCCCTCCGCGTCGCATGACATCGAGACCTGCTACGAAGTCACCGAGTGGACGCTCAACACGGTCTTTGCCGAGCTGTTCCAGATGGACGTGCTGCTCGAAGGCATGATCCTCAAGCCGAACATGATCGTGCCGGGCAAGAACGCCGCCTTCCAGGCTTCGGCCGAGGAAGTGGCCGAACTGACCGTGCGCTGCCTGAAGGCAACCGTGCCGGCCGCCGTGCCAGGCATCGCCTTCCTCTCCGGCGGCCAGTCGGACGTGGAGGCGAGCGAGCATCTGCATCTGATGAACGCCGGCGCGACCCTGCCGTGGAAGCTCACCTTCTCCTACGGCCGCGCGCTGCAGCAGTCGGCGCTGAAGGCCTGGAGCGGCAAGGACGCCAACATCCCGGCCGCGCAGGCCGCCTTCCTCCACCGCGCGAAGATGAACGGCCTGGCCGCGCGTGGCGAATGGAGCAAGGACCTGGAGAAGGCCTGAGCCTTCCCATGCCGCACTGCCGCTTCGCCGGACCTTCGGGTCCGGCGCCGAGGACCTTGGTCTGACATCTCGCCACGCGGCAATCCTGCCGCGTGGCGATTTCGCGTTGACGGGGCCACCCTTTCCGTCAAGCTTTCGCCGTGATCGGCGACCATGCCATATCCACGGTCTCCCGCCTTCGGGCAGGCGACCCTCGAACAGGAAAGACGCCGCATCGTGCATCCGCGCCTCTATCTGATTTCGCCGACGACGCTCGACCCGGACAGCTTTCCCGACCGGCTCGCCGAGGCGCTGACCGGCGGCGACGTCGCTTGCCTGATGCTCGTCAACACGGGCCTCGACGACGGTACCTTCCAGAAGCTGGCCGAGCGCGTCGTGCCGATGGCCCAGGCGGCCGGAGCCGCCGTGGTGTTGCGCAACGACACGCGCACCGCCGGCCGGGCGCGCGCCGACGGCGTGCATATCGACACCGGCGGCGAGGACCTGGAGCGGGCACTCGAGACGTTCCGCCCCAACGGCATCGTCGGGTCCGGCGAGGTCCGCACCCGCCATGACGCGATGACGTTGGCCGAGGTCGGTGTCGACTATGTGCTCTTCGGTCTGCTCGAGCTCGCCCCGGAACCGGATCCGCACGCCAAGACACTGAACTTCGCGGAGTGGTGGTCGAAGGTCTTCGAGACGCCCTGCGTCGCCCTGTGCGGCACCGATCTTTCCGGCGTCGAGACGTGCGCGGCGACGGGCGCCGACTTCGTCGCCCTGCGCGAGGCGGTCTGGGACCATGCGGACGGAGCAGCCGACGCGGTGCGCCAGGCAAACGACGTGCTTTCCCGCCACGACCTTCCCGAGGCAGCCGGCTGATGAGCGCCCCCCGTCGCGTCCTCCTGATCGCTCTCGCTCTGGCACCGGTGCTTGCCGCCGGTCTGCCCGTGCGCGCCGAGGACACGACGGCCGCGCCGGCCGCCACCGTTCAGGCTCCCTCTCCGGTGCCTGCGCCCTCTCCTGCCCCTGCCCCTGCATCCAACGAGCCGGCGCCCGCCGCGAAACCGGCGGCGACAGGCGCGGCCACGCCGGCAGCGACGGCCGGCGCTGCCGCGACCAAGGACGCGCCCGCCGCCGGGACCGCAACAGAAGCCACGGCAAAGGATGAGGCCTCCACCCCCTTCACCGGCGCGCCGATCAGGCAGCCGACGCTGGAGAGCCTGATTCCAGGCCGACCCAAGGGCGCCTCCGGCAGGGGCGAGGAAAAGCAGGTCCTCTTGCCCCCGATCGCAACTACGCCACCCTTGCCGTTGCAGGCCGAGGGCGAGAGCGTCGACTTCGCCTATGGCGCTTTCCAGCGGGGCTGGTATCTCACCGCCCTCAGCCTTGCCACGCCGCGCGCCGAGGCCGGCGACACCGCCGCGCAGACCCTTCTCGGCGTTCTGTACGAGACGGGACGCGGCCTGCCGCGCGACGCGGAAAAGGCGGCAAGCTGGTATTCGCTGGCCGCCTCGAACGGAAACCCGCAGGCGGCCCTGCGCTACGGACTGATGCTGCTCAACGGCATCGGCGTACCGCAGGACGAAAAGGCGGCAGGCGACATGTTCCAGATCGCAGCCGACAAGGGCATCCCCGAGGCGATCTACAATCTCGCCGGCCTGTACCGCACCGGCGAGGGGCGTCCGTTCGATCCGGATAAGGCGCTGGTTCTGCTGAAGCAGGCGGCGGAACTCGACGACATGGACGCGCGCTTCCAGCTCGCCCAGTTCTATCTCGACGGCCCCGCCGACATCCGCAACGAGGCGCAGGCAGCCTTCTGGATGGGGCGTGCCGCCCGTCAGGGCCATGTCGGCGCACAGGTGCGCTACGGCATCCTGCGCTTCAACGGGCGCGGTGTCGCCCCGGACGAGGCGGAGGCCGCGGACTGGTTCGAGCGCGCCGCCAAGTCCGGCAACCCGGTCGCCATGAACCGGCTCGCCCGCGTCTACGCCTATGGCCGCGGCCGAACCGCGGACGCGCAGGCCGCCGCCGGGTGGCATCTGGCCGCGCGCGCCTCGGGCGTCTCCGACCTGGAGCTCGACGCGCTGCTCTCCGGCCTCACGCAGGAGGAAATGGAAAAGGCCCGCACCTTCGCCCGAACCTACTCCCTGCCGGTCGACAAGCTCGCCGTCGACGAGGCCGCGACCACGCCCTGACCGTCAGGCGCAACACCGCCCGAAACCGCGTTTTTGCTTGATCAACGCCCGGAAGTGTGGTGCACAGGCGCGCACCGAACATCGTGCCGCAATTCGTCGCCCTCCCCGTTTTTCGGGAGTGGCCTGGAATCGCATGGCGCATTCCGGACGGGCCGGGCGCCGTCGCGTCACCGGACCGGAACCGGGTTTCGAACGACACCGCGTTTCAAAAGACACGACAGACGAGTCCGAAGTCATGAAAATCAACGGCAATGAAATCAAGCCCGGCAATGTCCTGCTGCACCAGGAAACGCTTTGGGCCGTCGTCAAGGTCGAACACGTCAAGCCCGGCAAGGGCGGCGCCTTCGCCCAGGTCGAGATGAAGAACCTCATCGACGGGCGCAAGCTGAACGAGCGTTTCCGCTCCGCCGACAAGGTCGAGCGCGTGCGTCTCGAGCAGAAGGACTTCCAGTACCTGTATCCGCAGGAAGACATGCTGGTGTTCATGAACACCGAGACTTATGAGCAGATCGAGCTTCAGTCCGAATTCGTCGGCGAGCGCGCCGCCTTCCTGCAGGACGGCATGATGGTCACGCTCGAAATGCATGACGAGCGCCCGATCGGCATCTCGCTGCCGCAGTATGTGACGCTGGAGATCACCGAGGCCGACGCCGTGGTCAAGGGCCAGACCCAGTCCTCGTCCTACAAGCCCGCCATCCTCGAGAATGGCGTGCGTGTCATGGTGCCGCCGTTCATCACCGCAGGTGAGCGCATCATCGTCGACACCGAACTCGTCGAATACGTCCGCCGCGCCGACTGACACCAGCCTCCGCTGGCGTGCACGCGCGGACGGCAACGTCACCCGTGCACGCCAGCTCTCCCGTTCCGGCCGCAGCCCGGCCCTCCGCCTCCCGCACTTCTTTCAGGTAAGCACAATGTCCCGCTCCGCTCTGCTCAACGTCATGGTCCAGGCTGCCCTCAAGGCCGGCCGCAGCCTCGCCCGCGATTTCGGCGAGGTGGAGAACCTGCAGGTGTCCAGGAAGGGGCCGAGCGACTTCGTCTCCGCCGCCGACATCGCCGCGGAGAAGATCGTGCGCGTGGAACTGCAGAAGGCGCGGCCCGAGTACGGCTTCCTGATGGAAGAGTCCGGCGAGATCCCCGGCAACGATCCCGATCATCGCTGGATCGTCGACCCGCTCGACGGCACCACCAACTTCCTGCATGGCATCCCGATCTTCAATGTCTCCATCGCGCTGGAGCGCGAGGGCATGATCGTCGCCGGTGTCATCTACAACCCGATCATGGATGAGCTCTACACGGCCGAGCGCGGCCGCGGCGCCTTCATGAACGACCGCCGCCTGCGCGTCGCGGCCCGCAAGTCGCTGCCCGATTGCGTCATCGGCACGGGCATCCCCTTCCTCGGCGTTGGCGATCACGCACGCTCGCTCAAGGAAATCCGCCACATCATGGGCGAAGTCGCCGGCCTGCGCCGCTGCGGTGCTGCCGCGCTCGACCTTGCCTGGGTCGCCTCCGGCCGCTTTGACGGCTTCTGGGAGCACGGCCTCAAGCCCTGGGACATGGCCGCCGGCATCCTCCTGGTGCGCGAGGCCGGCGGCTTCGTCAGCGACATCGAGGGCGGCAACGACATGTTCGGAACCAGCTCGATCGTCGCCGGCAACGAGCAGGTCCGCAACCAGCTCCAGGCGCTTCTCTCCAAGATCGGCGCCTGAGCCGCGAGAACTTCCGAGATTACGGGTTTCCAGCCCGGGAAAAATCACGCTATCAAGGGGTACGGTCGCAACAGGGAGAAGCAAGCCGACATGGCGCGCGCCTATGATCCGTATAGCCTGTCCAGCCCTTGGGTCTATCTGATCCGCATGGCGATCTTTCTGGCGGTGGTCGCGTTTCTCGCGCTCATCCTCTACCGCCAGATCGCATCCGCATTCATGAGCAACCCGGGGCTCAACGGCCTGATCGTTGCGACCGGCGCGATCGGCATCCTGCTTGCCATTCGCCAGGTCATCCGGCTGGTGCCGGAGGTAAACTGGGTCAATGGCTTTCGCCTTGGCGACCCCGGGATCGAGGTGCGCCGTCCGCCGGTGCTGCTCGCCCCGATGGCGACACTTCTCGGCAACCGCGCCGGCGACACCATCCTGTCTCCCGCCACCACCCGCTCGATCCTCGATTCCATCGGCATGCGCCTCGACGAGGCGCGCGAGATCTCCCGCTACCTGACGGGCCTGCTCGTCTTCCTCGGTCTGCTCGGCACCTTCTGGGGCCTGCTGCAAACCGTCGGCTCGGTCAATGCCACCATCCAGAGCCTCGACGTGGGCTCGGGAGACGCCGGCGTCATCTTCGAGGACCTCAAGGCCGGGTTGGAGGCACCGCTCGCCGGCATGGGAACCGCCTTCTCGTCCTCGCTCTTCGGCCTCACCTTCTCCCTGATCCTCGGCTTTCTCGACCTGCAGGCGAGCCAGGCGCAGAACCGCTTCTACAACGAGCTCGAGGACTGGCTCTCGACACTGACCGACATCGAGCCGGAGGACGGTTCGGGCGCGGGCAGCAGCGGCTTCGTCGAACTTCGGATCGCCATCGACAACCTGCGCAACAGCATGGCCGAAAGCGGCAGCGGAGGCGGCGGCACCGGGCGCAACGCGGCGCTGGCCATGGCCAACCTCGCCGAGGGCATCCAGGGTCTTGTCCAGCATGTGCGCAGTGAGCAGCAGATGATGCGCGACTGGGCGGACGAACAGGCAGAGCAGCAGCGGCGCATCGAGCAACTCCTGCGCAGCATGTCCGGCGTCTTCGAGCGCATACGCGACGAGGGCCGCTGATGACGCCCCCCACCGGAGGCCGCTGACATGGCCGGCTCGCGGATGAGACGTCGCGAGACGCGCACCGACTACTGGCCGGGCTTCGTCGATGCCATGGCCTCGCTCCTGCTTGTCATCATCTTCCTGCTGTCGGTCTTCGTCATCGCCCAGTTCTTCCTCAGCCAGGAACTCTCGGGCCGCGACACGGTACTGAACCGGCTCAACGCGCAGATCAGCGAGCTGACCGAACTGCTTGCGCTCGAACGCGCCTCGGGCCGCGACCTGCAGGACACGATCGCAACCATGTCGGCCAATCTCGGGGCCGCGCAATCCGAGCGCGACCGGCTTCAGGGGCTGCTCGACAGCTCCTCAAGCGAGGCCGACCGCGCCGGCGGCGCGGCGGCGACGCTGGAAAGTCAGCTCGACGCGGAAAAGCGCGTGTCGCAGCGCGCCCTGTCGCAGGTGGAGCTGCTCAACCAGCAGATCTCTGCGCTGCGCCGGCAAATCGCGGCGCTGGAGGATGCACTCGAGGCATCCGAGACCCGCGACCGGGAGAGCCAGACCAAGATTGCGGATCTCGGCCGCCGGCTGAACGTGGCCCTGGCCCAGCGCGTGCAGGAACTCTCCCGCTACCGTTCGGATTTCTTTGGCCGGCTGCGCGAGATCCTCTCCCAGCGCTCCGACATTCGCGTCGTCGGCGACCGGTTCGTCTTCCAGTCAGAGGTGCTGTTCTCTTCCGGCGCCGACACGATCAACCCGGAGGGAGAGGAAGAGCTGAAGAAGCTCGCCGACGCGATCAAGGAACTCGCCGTCCAGATCCCACCCGAAATCAACTGGGTGCTGCGGGTCGACGGACACACCGATTCGCGCCCGCTTTCCGGCACCGGGCGCTTTCGCAACAACTGGGAACTGTCCGCCGCCCGCGCCATCTCCGTCGTCCGTTACCTGATCGACCAGGGAGTTGATCCGAAACGTTTGGTCGCCGCCGGTTTCGGCGAGTATCAGCCGCTCGAGGATGGCGACAGCGACGAGGCATTCGCCCGCAACCGGCGCATCGAGCTGAAGCTCACCGAGCGCTGAAGCAAGCGCCAGGCGGCGAACAGCCCGGCACGACAAAAAAGGCCGCCCGGATCACCGGGCGGCCTTTTTGCGTTCGCGGATGGAAGAAGAGCGCGTTCAGCGCTCCTCCTCTTCCTCGTTCTCCTCGTCTGCCCGTCCCTTGAGGGAGTTGAGCTTGGCGAAGACGGCATCGGCGTCGATCTCTTCCTCTTCCGGCCGGGACGGCGCCGGACGGGCGAAGGCGGCAGCCATCGCATCCTCGGACGTGGTCTCGTCGGCGGGAAGCAGTGTCTCGGCGCCGGGATCGCCCTCGGGGCGCGGCGGCAGGTTCTTCGACGCCTTCTCGACTTCCATGTCCAGCTCGATCTGGCTGCACAGGCCAAGCGTCACCGGATCGCTGGGCGTCAGATTGTTGGAGTTCCAGTGCGTACGCTCGCGAATGGCGAGGATCGTCGGCTTGGTGGTGCCGACGAGACGCATGATCTGGGCGTCCTTGATCTCCGGATGGTTGCGCACCAGCCAGAGAATGGCGTTCGGGCGATCCTGGCGGCGTGACACCGGCGTATAGCGCGGTCCCTTGCGCTTGACCTCGGGAACGCGGGTGCGGCTTTCCTGCAGCTTCAGGCGATGCCCCGTATCGGCCTGCGCCTTCTCGATCTCGTCGCGGCTGAGCTGGCCGGACATCACCGGATCGAGGCCCTTGATGCCCTGCGCCGCCTCGCCATCGGCAATCGCCTTGACCTCGAGGGGGTGCAGTTTGCAGAAATCGGCAATCTGGACGAAACTGAGGGACGTGTTATCCACGAGCCACACGGCCGTCGCCTTGGGCATCAAGGGTGTGGTCGCCATGTGTAAAAGCCTCCTGTTCGCTCCACCGGGGTCCCGACAAGCGCAGGACACGGCAAAGACTAAAACTCTTCTCTAGCATAAGAGGGGAACTTCAGGCTTATACGCTTTCCGCTTCCCGAAATCAAACACGGATCACGCTCAGGAAGGCACCCTGAGCACGATCTTTCCGATGTGGCCGGAGCTTTCCATACGTCGGTGCGCGCCCGCCGCATCGGCCAGGTCGAAGGTCGAATCCATCACCGGGCCAAGCTTGCCCGAAGCGATCAGCGGCCAGACCTTCTCCCTCAACTGGCTGGCGATCGCCGCCTTGAACGCTGCATCGCGCGCGCGCAGCGTCGAGCCCGTGTGGATCAGCCGCTTGACCATCAGTTTGGAGAAGTTCACCTCCTGCGAAGTGCCGTTGAGCGTCGCGATCTGGCAGATCCGCCCCTCGACGGCGGCCACCGCCCAGTTGCGCTCGACATAATCGCCACCGACCATGTCGAGGATCACGTGAACACCCTCCTTCGAGGTGATCGTCTGGATCTCCTCGACGAAATCCTGCGCGTTGTAGTTGATCACATGATCGGCACCGAGGTTGCGCGCGGCCTCCGCCTTCTCCGGCGAGCCGACCGTGGTGAAGACCTCCGCGCCGAAGGCCTTGGCGAGTTGGATCGCCGTCGTGCCGATACCCGACGTGCCACCGTGGACAAGGAAGCGCTCGCCAGCCTTCAGGCCGACCCGGTCGAACACGTTGCTCCACACGGTGAAGAAGGTTTCCGGGAGTGCGGCGGCCTGTTCCATCGACAATCCGTCGGGAACCGGCAGAACGCTGCCGGCCGGTGCGCACACATATTCCGCATAACCGCCGCCCGGCACCAGCGCGCAGACCTTCGCGCCGAGCGCAAGATGCGCCGCCTCGCCGAGACCGGGGCCGCGCCCGACGATCTCGCCAGCGACCTCAAGGCCCGGAATATCGGTGACCCCGGGAGGGGGCGGATAGAGCCCCTTGCGCTGGATCACGTCGGGTCGATTGACGCCGGCACAGGCAATCCGGATCAGGACCTCGCCTTCGCCAGGGGCGGGCACCGGCCGCGTCTCGGCGGCGAGAACATCCGGTCCGCCGGGCGACTTGTAGCCGATCGCGGTCATCATCGAGGGGTGAGAAGCCATGAACAGTCCTCCGGAATCGTTTCACGGCCCCCGCTCCGGCGGGCGGCCGCCTGTTCGCATGCCCCCGGTTTACGCAAGTCCGCACGGCCTGACAATTGACGTCTGCCATCGAAGGCCTGCATCCTTGCCCCTCCCCTGATGTCCGGGAGCGGGAGGAACAGATGTTCGAGGACAACGAGGCGATGAAGGCAGCGGCCAGTGTCGCGAGGCTGGGCGAGGACCTGGCGCGCCTGTCCGTATCGGAACTCGAGGCGCGGATCGAAGCGCTCGGGCAGGAGATCGCGCGCGTCGAACGCGAACTCGACGCGCGCGGCGGCGTGCGTGCGGCCGCAGACGCCCTGTTCCGGAAATAGACGGAAGGCGAACTCTTCAGACAGGCTTCGAGCCCCGTATCTACCCCTACGTAAAAGTTACTGCAATATATACACTTTTAACCATTTACTATTTATTAAGCTTTCCAATTCATAACAGTGGATATCCAGTCATCTGGATTTCGAGTGGCTCCTGTCCACTCTGTTTGACGCCTCCCTGTTAATGACTTCGAGCCGCGGCCTCCGCGGCTCTTTTTTTGCGTCGCCCGACAGTGTATCCCTTGGGGACGTGCCCAGGCTCCTTCCGTCCGGCCCTGGCACGATGCTTGCGATAGTGGTGCAAGACCCGCGCAATCGGTTCAAAACGGCACAAACAGACTGCCGACCCGTTTCGAGACGTCCCGAAAGGGGCGCGACGAACGGGACAAAGAGAACCGGCGCGGATGGGAAGGTGTTAACAGGAGACGCAGGCACATGACGGACCGGCACGCATCGCAGGCAGGCGGAACCATCGATTTCGCCGAGCGATTGGCAAATTCGGAGACTTTCTCCGCGCTCTTTCGCGACGGCATGGGCCTCGTCGAGGAAACGGCCTCTTATCTGGATGGCGACGGCCGTGCGGAATCCAAGTCCCTGCCGCGCGCGGCGTCGCTTGCCTATGCGACCGAATCCATGCGGCTGACCACCCGACTCATGCAGATGGCCTCCTGGCTTCTGCTGCAGCGCGCTGTCAACGAGGGCGAGATGTCGACCGAACAGGCCGGCAGCGAGAAGAACAAGGTGCGGCTGGACGGCGTGTCGCCGAGCCGCGACGGCAGCGGATGGGAAGAGCTTCCCGAAATGCTGAAGTCGCTGATCGAGCGCTCCGTGCGCCTGCAGGAGCGCATCGTCCATCTCGACAGGATGATCCAGGACAGCCGCCGCAAGGAAGCGGCCGCGGCCTCGCGCAATCCTGTCGCAGCCCAGCTTCACGCCCTCAACGCCGCCTTCGGCACTGTCGGCCACTAGCATCCGGCAGCCCCGCCCCGGCGACCGGGACGAGGCAGACGCCTGGCTCGACCACAAAGCCCAATTCGATGCGATGCCGTCCGTTCTCCAACGGGCGGCATTTTTCGTTACCGCCTCGCGTTCGGCTACCGTCCCGGCCGCACAGGCAGGCGCAAAAGAAAACCCCCGGCCGATGACCGGGGGTTTTCGTGTTCCATGCTGTGCCCGCGGCGTGCGGGCTGGCTGCCGCCGGCTCAGTTGCCGAGGAAGCCCGCGTACTTGCTCTTGAAGCGCGAGACGCGGCCGCCGCGGTCCATGAGCTGACGGTCACCGCCGGTCCAGGCCGGATGGGTGCGCGGATCGATGTCGAGCTGAAGCGACTCGCCCTCTGCACCGTAGGTGGAGCGGGTGACGAACTCGCTGCCGTCGGTCATGACCACCTTGATGGTGTGGTAGTCGGGATGAATGTCATTCTTCATCTTGTCGTCCCCGTGGCTACGGCGGACACCGGCCTGGGGAGGCGCGGCGCTTTCGTGTTGCTGACTGCCGTCTGCGGTGCCGTCATGCTCCGGACCCTCGCAATAGCGAAAGTGCGCATCCCGGATGGCGGTGGCGCAAACGATGGAAGACCGCGTGCCGCAGCGGGCACACGATCCGAAACCTTGCGCGCGAGCCTATAGCCCATCCGCCGCGCCAAGACAAGGGCCGCCGCGCATCCTGCGACAGCTTGCCGGGCGGAATGCGCGTCCTGCACCCCGCAGGACACGCATCGGTTTCTCCCCCGGCGGCCTTGCGCCGATTTGTCCTTCATGCCCCGGTTGGCCTTGGGCTGTCCAGCCGATATGGTCGCCCGACCACACTGCATTTGCAAACCGTGGCGCTTCGCCCGGTGAAGCGACCAGACAAGGAAGAGAACCACCCGCGTGTCCCGATACGGCTCCCCCTCCTCGCCCGACCGCCCCGGAAGGCGGGACCTGCGCCCGCTGGCGACCTTTCTGCCCTATCTGCGCAAGTACAAGGGGCGCGTCGCGCTCGCGCTGTTCGCACTGGTCGGCGCCTCCGCCACGACGCTGGTGCTGCCGATCGCGATCCGCAGGATGATCGACTTCGGCTTCGGCGCTGACGATCCCTCGCTGGTCAACAACTACTTCACGGTGCTCATCGCCGTTGCCGCGACGCTCGCCTCGTTCTCGGCGCTGCGCTATTATCTGGTCACCACGCTTGGCGAGCGCATCGTCGCGGACGTCCGCTCGGACGTCTTCTCGCATGTGGTCTTTCTCTCGCCCGGATATTTCGACAGCGCCAAGTCCGGCGAAATCATCTCCCGACTGACCGCAGACGCGACCCAGGTAAAATCCGCCGTCGGCGCCAGCGCCTCCATTGCCATGCGCAATCTGGTGATGTTCCTCGGCGCCGTGGCGATGATGGTGATTTCCAGTCCGCGCCTGTCTCTCTTCGTGCTCGCCGCGATCCCGGTGATCGTGCTGCCGCTGATCGCCTTCGGTCGCTCGGTGCGCCGCCGCTCGCGCCATGCCCAGGACACGCTCGCCGACGCCTCCGCCTATGCCACGGAGACCATCGGTGCGGTGCGCACGGTGCAGGCCTTCACCAACGAGCGCCACGCGGGCGAGCGTTTCGCCGGCTCCGTCGAGGAGGCCTTCGGAGCGGCGCGCAGCGCCATCCTGTCACGCGCCATCCTGACGGCCTTCGCCATCTTCGTCATCGCCTCCAGCGTCGTCACCGTGCTGTGGGTCGGCGCGAGCGACGTCTTCGCCGGACGCATCTCGGCCGGAGAGCTTGGCCAGTTCCTGCTCTACTCGATCTTCGCCGCCGGCGCGCTCGGCGAGCTCAGCCAGGTGTGGGGCGAAATTTCGCTGGCGGCCGGCGCGGCCGAACGCCTGTCGGAGCTGCTGCGGATCCGCCCCGAGATTTCCGCCCCGCCAAAGCCGGCGGAACTTCCCGAGCGCGCCCGCGGCGAAATCGCCTTCGAGGGTGTACGCTTCGACTATGGACGCGGTGCTTCCCTGCCGGTGCTCAACGGCATCGACCTTACCGTCGCCCCCGGGGAGACGGTCGCCGTCGTCGGTCCATCGGGCGCAGGCAAATCGACCCTCTTCCACCTGCTGATGCGCTTTTACGATCCGACCGACGGCAGCATTCGCCTCGACGGCCTCGACCTAAAGGCGCTGGATCCGCTTGCCCTGCGCCGGCAGATCGCGCTGGTGCCGCAGGACACGACGATCTTCGGCACGACGATTGCCGACAACATCGCTTTCGGCCGACCGGGCGCCGACCGCCAGGACATCGAGGCGGCTGCGCGGCTTGCCTCTGCCGACGGTTTCATCCAGGCGATGGAACACGGCTACGACACGCTCGTCGGTGAACGCGGCGTGACGCTTTCCGGCGGCCAGCGCCAGCGCATCGCCATTGCCCGCGCCATCCTCAAGGATGCGCCGGTGCTGCTCCTCGACGAGGCGACTAGCGCCCTTGACGCGGAGAACGAGACGCTGGTGCAGGAAGCCCTGGAGCGCCTGATGCGCGGCCGCACGACGCTGGTCATCGCCCACCGCCTTGCCACGGTGCTCAAGTCGGACCGCATCGTGGTGATGGACGCAGGGCGCATCGTCGAGACCGGGCGCCATGCGGAGCTCGTCGCCGCCGGCGGCCTCTACGCCAAACTCGCCAAGCTCCAGTTCGAGACGGGCGCGCAAGCGTTCGACCGGGCTCGCGACGACGCAGCGGCCGAATAGCACCACACCCTCGCCCCGCGCGATGGCTCATCGGAAATGCAAAAAGGCCGGGCGATTGCCCGGCCTTTGTTCTGCTCAAAACAACAAACAGTTCGCCAGGCTCAGTCGTCGTCGGCGACCGGAACCGTGTAGTTGAGCGGCAGCCGGCCGCCATCGGCATAGATCGTCTGGCCGGTGACATAGCTCGCATCATCCGAGGCAAGGAAGGCGGCGACGCCGGCGATCTCGGAAGGGTTGCCCACCCGGCCGAGTGGCGTGCGCGACAGCACCCGGTGGCGCGCGGCCTTGTCCGAGTTCACCGAAGCGAGCATCTCGGTCATGATCGAGCCCGGCCCGATGGCGTTGACCCGAATGCCGTGAGGCGCAAGCGACAGAGCGGAAACCTTGGTGAGCTGGTTCAGCCCGCCCTTGGAGACCGAATAGGGCACCTGGTTGGCGATGGCGAAGACCGCGTTCACCGACGACATGTTGATGATCGAGCCGGGCTTGCCGCCTGCCTTCACCCTATCGACCATATGGCGGCCGACAGCCTGGGTGCACAGGAACGCGCCCTTGAGGTTGACGCCGAGCACCCGGTCGAAATCGGCCTCGTCCAACTCCAGCAGTTCGCCACCGGCGACGATGCCGGCATTGTTCACGAGGATGTCGATATCCCCGAACGTGTCGAGCGTCGCGGCGACCAGATTGCGCACATCGAGCTTCTCGGCGACGTTGCAGTGGACGTAATGCGCCTCACCTTGCGCCTTCAGCTCGGCCAGGGCCTCCTCGCCGCGCTGATCGTCGACATCCGCGATGACGACCTTCGCGCCATCGGCGACAAAGCGCCGTGCGATGGCAAGCCCGATACCGCCGGCAGCGCCGGTCACGATGGCTACCTTGTTTTCCAGGGACACTGGGATCCTCATGCGTCTTTAACAAAGGGATCTGGCCCGGCGCGCGGGTGACGCGCACCGGATCATTGCGGCGACCATAGGCCGAGCGGACCGCCCTGTCGATGGGGCCCGCCGCAGCGTTTCAGCCCCCCACGACGATGCCCCGGTCGCGCAGCGCCTCCTCGATCTCCTCCAGAATGGCCGGATCGTCGATGGTCGCCGGCATCCGGACCTCGGTCCCGTCGGCGATCTGGCGCATGGTCGCGCGCAGGATCTTGCCGGAGCGGGTCTTGGGCAGCCGTTCGACGGTGAGCGCCAGCTTGAAGGCGGCGACCGGACCGATGCGCTCGCGCACCAGACGCACGAGTTCGACCTCGATCTCTCCGTGCGAACGCTCGACGCCAGCCTTCAGCACTACGAAACCGCACGGCGCCTGCCCCTTCAGCGCGTCGGCGATGCCGACGACGGCACACTCGGCAACATCGGGATGGCTCGCCAGAACCTCTTCCATCGCCCCGGTGGACAGGCGGTGGCCGGCGACATTGATGATGTCGTCGGTGCGCGACATGATGAAGAGATAGCCATCCTCGTCCATGACCCCGGCGTCGGCCGTCTTGTAGAAGCCGGGGAACTCGGCGAGATAGCTGTCGTGGAAGCGCTGCGGCGCATGCCACAGCGTCGGCAGGCAGCCCGGCGGCAACGGCAGCTTGACGACCACGTTGCCAAGCGCGCCGGCCGGCAGCGGATGGCCGGCGTCGTCCAGGATGTGCACGTCGTATCCCGGCATCGGCACTGTCGGAGATCCGTATTTGACCGGCAGCATCCCGAGCCCGACCGGATTGCCGGCAATGGCCCAGCCCGTTTCCGTCTGCCACCAGTGATCGACGACCGGCACACCGAGCTTTTCCTCCGCCCAGACGATGGTGTCCGGATCGGCGCGCTCCCCGGCGAGAAACAGCGTGCGGAACAAGGAAAGATCATAGTCACCGATCAGCCTGCCGGACGGGTCTTCCTTCTTGATCGCCCGGAAGGCCGTTGGCGCGGTGAAGAGCGCCACGACATTGTGCTCGCTGACCACCCGCCAGAAGACGCCGGCGTCCGGCGTGCCCACCGGCTTGCCCTCGAAGACGACCGTGGTCGCCCCTTGAAGCAGCGGCGCATAGAGAATGTAGGAATGCCCGACGACCCAGCCGACATCCGAGGCGGTCCAGAACACCTCTCCCGGCTCGACGCCATAGAGGTTCGTCATCGACCACTTGAGCGCGACCATATGGCCGCCGTTGTCGCGCACGACGCCCTTCGGCTGACCGGTGGTGCCGGACGTGTAGAGGATATAGAGCGGGTCGGTCGCCTTCACCGGAACGCAGGCGACCTCGCGCCCCTGCGCGAGCGCAGCCTCCATCAGCGTCCCCATGTCGCGGTCGCGGGCCTCGGCCAGTTCAGCCTGGGCCTCCGCGCGCTGGAACACAAAGCAGCCCTCGGGCTTGTGCGCGGCGAGCCGGATCGCTTCGTCGAGAAGCGGCTTGTAGGCGACGATCCGGCCAGGCTCGATGCCGCAGGAGGCGGCGACGATGGCCTTCGGCCTGGCGTCGTCGATGCGGGTGGCCAACTCGTTGGCGGCAAAACCGCCGAACACCACGGAATGAACCGCGCCCAGCCGCGCGCAGGCGAGCATCGTCATCAACGCCTCCGGGATCATCGGCATGTAGACAATGACCCGGTCACCCTTCTCGACGCCGTGATCGGCAAGCACCGAGGCGATCGCATTCACCCGGTCAAGCGTCTCCTGATAGCTGTAAACCGCTTTTCGGCCGGTGATCGGGCTGTCGTAGATGATCGCCGGCTGACCCGGGCGACCCCGCTCCACATGCCGGTCGAGGCAATTGTAGCAGGTGTTGCACTCCGCCCCGGCGAACCACTGGCCGTAGCTGCCAAGCTCGGGATCGAAGACCTTGTCCCAGGGCTTGAACCAGTCGATCTCGGCGGCGGCTCCGGCCCAGAAGCCCTCCGGATCGCGCTGCCATGCCTGATAGATCTCGTGATAGCGGCTGGCCATCGTCGTCATCCTCCCTGCCGGATTGTCGCCGGCGCTTCGTCTCCCGGCTGGCCCGCGAACCGGCCCGCCCTCGTGTCGTCCGATATCCCGCCACCCGCCCACAGGCGGGCGCCCCTCCGGCAGCCGACGGTTCCTGTTGTGCCAAGAGGAGCCTCGCAAAGGCAAGCCTTGCCCGCTCAGACGTTCGGCGATAGGGAGATTTGCTTAGCAACGACAGCCGGGCTTAGGATGGCGCCGGCAAATCGCCCTCCTCCCAGCGGCACGCCGCCCATCCGGACACAGCCTTCGTGCACCCGATCTCAGATCCGACATTCTACATGACCGCCATTCCGGCGGTCCTGCTCGTGGGGCTCGCCAAGGGCGGGTTCGGCGGACCGCTGTCCCTGCTCGGCGTACCGCTGATGAGCCTCTTCATTCCTCCAGTGCAGGCGGCCGGCATCATGCTGCCGATCCTCGTCGTCATGGACTGGTCTGGGCTCATTGCCTATTGGCGCAACTTCGACAAGGAGAGCCTCAGGATCCTGCTGCCGGGCGCCCTGATCGGCATCACGGTCGGCTATTTCACGGCCGCCGTGGTCAGCGACGCGCATGTGCGCCTGCTCGTCGGCATCGTCGCCGTGCTGTTCGCGCTCAATGCCTTCGTCGGTCGCGCGCGCGCGACCGAGCCGCGCCCGCATCGCCCGTGGGTCGGGCGCTTCTGGGGCATGGTGTCGGGCTTCACCAGCTTCGTCAGCCACACCGGTGGCCCGCCCTACCAGATCTACATGCTGCCGTTACGGCTGGACCCGGTGCGCCTGGCCGGCACCTCCGTCGTGTTCTTCACCACCATGAATGCGATCAAGCTCATTCCCTATGCCGCGCTCGGCCAGTTCGACGCGGAGAACCTCGCCACCTCGGCCGTGCTGCTGCCGCTTGCCCCGCTCGCGACGCTGGCCGGCGTCTGGCTGGTGAAGCGGGTGAACGCCGCCCTGTTTTACCGGATCACCTATGCGGCGGTCGGCATCATCGGCTGCAAGCTGCTGTGGGACGGGATCGTCGGCATCCTCGCCTGACGGTGCAAACCACACCAGCCAATGGTACCGGTTGAAAGTGCGGTGCTTTTGCGGCTTTGTTGACCTGCAAGGAAAAGACGAAGCCGGGGCGACAGGACACCGGCAGCGAGGGACACCACATGGCCGCAACCGGCAATCCGTACACGCGCGATCTCGACAAATGCCTGGCGAATCACACGCCGCTTTCGCCTCTCAGCTTCCTGGCGCGCGCCGCAGACATCTTTCCCCAGCAGGTCGCCATCGTCCACGGACGCCAGCGCCGCACCTACGCTGAGTTCTACGAGCGCGCGCGCAAGCTCGCCTCGGCCCTGGCCCGCCAGGGCATCGGCAAGAACGACACGGTGACGGCCATGCTCTCCAACACCCCTCCGATGCTCGAGGCGCACTATGGCGTGCCGATGACCGGGGCGGTGCTGCATTCGCTCAACACGCGCCTCGATGCGGCGGTCATCGCCTTCCAGCTCGACCATGCCGAGACGAAGCTCATCATCACCGACCGGGAATTCGCGCCGGTCATGAAGGAAGCCCTGGCGCTTGCCACGGTGAAGCCGGTCGTCATCGACTATGACGACCTGGAATTCCCGCAAACGGGAGAGAAACTCGGCAGCCGCGACTACGAGGAGTTCGTCGCCTCGGGTGACGCGGACTTCGCCTGGTCGCTGCCCGAGGACGAGTGGGACGCGATCTCGCTCAACTACACCTCCGGCACCACCGGCAACCCGAAGGGCGTCGTCTACCATCATCGCGGCGCCTACCTGCTGGCCCAGGCGAACATCCTTACCGCCGCGATGGGGCGCCACCCGGTGTACCTGTGGACGCTGCCGATGTTCCACTGCAACGGCTGGTGCTTCCCCTGGTCGATCTCGGTTGTGGCGGGCACCCATGTCTGCCTGCGCTGGGTTCGTCCGAAACCGATCTGGGACCTGATCGCGGAGGAAGGCGTCACCCATCTGTGCGGCGCGCCCGTTGTCATGTCGACGCTGCTCAACGCGCCCGAGTCCGACAAACGCGACCTCGAGGGCCGGGCGGTGGACTTTTTCACCGCTGCCGCCCCGCCTCCTGAATCCGTGCTCGCCGCGATGCGCGAGGCGGGCTTCAACGTCACGCATCTCTACGGCCTCACCGAGGTCTACGGCCCGGCCGTCGTCAACGAATGGAAGGGCGAATGGAACCAGCGCCCCGCGGCCGAGCAGGCCGCGCTGAAGGCCCGCCAGGGTGTGCGCTACGTGGCCCTCGAAGGCCTGAGCGTGCGCGATCCGCTGACGATGGAGCCGGTGCCCGCCGACGGCGAGACGCTCGGCGAGGTCATGTTCCGCGGCAACGTGGTGATGAAGGGCTATCTGAAGAACCCGGACGCGACGGCGGAGGCCTTCGCCGGCGGCTGGTTCCACTCCGGCGACCTCGGCGTGTTGCACGAGGACGGCTACATCCAGCTCAAGGACCGCTCCAAGGACATCATCATTTCCGGCGGCGAGAACATTTCCTCCATCGAGGTGGAGGAAGCGCTGTTCAGGCACCCGGACGTGCTCGGGGCCGCCGTTGTCGCCAAACCCGACGAGAAGTGGGGCGAGACGCCTTGCGCCTTCGTCGAGCTTCTGCAGGATGCCAGCGTGAGCGCGGAGGAACTCATCGCCTTCTGCCGCACGCATCTGGCCAGCTACAAGGTGCCCCGCACCGTTGTCTTCACCGAACTGCCGAAGACCTCCACCGGCAAGATCCAGAAGTTCGTGCTGCGCGAAATGGCCCGCTCCGTCTGACCCGGAAAGTCACCGTCCCACAAAGACAAAAGCCGCGGCTATGCCGCGGCTTCTGGTCTTCTGGGCCTTCATCGGGGGGAAGAAGGCCAACTGTCGTCAAGGCGTGACTTCAGTGAATTGTCGCGGAGGAGTTGATCCTCGCGATCTCGTCCTTGAGCTGTAGTTTACGACGCTTGAGCGAGGCTATCTCGAGTGAATCCGAACTCGGGTGGCGCATCGCTTCCTCAAGCTTGCGCTCGAGGTCGGAGTGACGCTTCTGCAGTTCGACGAGATGCGACTGAAGGGACATTTATTCCTCCTTGTCTTCGCGTTGACGACAGGAGTGTGACACAGGAAAACGAGGCTGTCGAACGGTTCAGGTCGCCGTCCGAAGGCTGCGTTAGCCAATTCTTTCCGTAGAGGCAAAAACGCGAGACATCGCGTGCGGCGCGGCATTCCCCTACCTTTCGCGCCGTCCTCGCGCTATCCTCCAACTCAGGACGGGCCGTGGCGCGACATCATGGCGCAGAGAACTCTCCGGCATTGCCGCGCCTGCGGCAGGATGTGGTGCCCGGTGACCCGTCATGGCATATTTGGCGCACGGCGTATGGAGTGGCGGCATGGATGCGACGATGAGCAGCGAGCTCGATGACAAGGTGGTGCGTATCGAGCTGGCGAAGCTCAGACAGGAGCACCGGGATCTCGATATGGCGATCGACGCCATGACACAGACCGGCCGCTCTGACGCATTGCAACTTCAGCGGCTGAAGAAGAAGAAGCTCTGCATCAAGGATCGCATCACGACCCTTGAGGACAGGCTCCTGCCCGACATCATCGCCTGAAAACGTCATCCCCGGCTTTCAGAGCGCACACGGGGTACCCGCCGCGCATCGCGGCCGCGCTTCGCCCTTGCGTGCGGGCGCGTGCTGCCTATAGTGCGGAGCCTTCCTGAGGGCCCGAGGGGCCACGACATCCAAGGGGTGGGCATGACAGACAAGACGCCGCAGGTCGCCATCATCATGGGGAGCCAGTCCGACTGGCCGACGATGAAGCATGCGGCCGAGACGCTCGACGCGCTCGGCGTTTCCCACGACGCCCGCATCGTCTCCGCCCACCGCACCCCTGAGCGACTGTTCGACTTTGCCCGCACGGCACGGGACGCCGGGTTCAAGGTGGTGATCGCCGGCGCTGGCGGCGCCGCGCACCTGCCGGGCATGGCCGCCTCGATGACCCCGCTTCCGGTCTTCGGCGTGCCGATCGAATCCCGCGCCCTCAAGGGACAGGACAGCCTCCTCTCCATCGTCCAGATGCCAGCCGGCATTCCAGTCGGCACTCTGGCCATCGGCCGCGCGGGCGCGGTCAATGCGGCCTTGCTGGCGGCATCCGTCCTTGCCCTCACCGACGCCGGCCTCGCCGCGCGGCTCGACGACTGGCGCGCCCGCCAGCGCGATGCCGTCGCCGAACGACCCGTCGACGAAGACTGACCGGAACCCACGATGAGCGATTCTCTCGACACCCGCCGGCTCGTGCCCGGCGACACGATCGGTATTCTAGGCGGCGGCCAGCTCGGTCGCATGCTGGCGCTTGCCGCCGCTCCGCTCGGTCTGAAGACGCATGTCTATTGCCCTGACCCGGAAAGCCCGGCCTTCGACGTGGCCACGACCTATACGATCGCCGGCTACGACGACACCGCGGCGCTGGAGCTCTTCGCGTCATCGGTCGATGTGGTGACCTACGAATTCGAGAACGTGCCCGGCCCCACCGCGGCCCATCTGGCTGCACGGGTGGCCGTGCGCCCGGGCCCCCGCCCGCTTGCCGTCTCGCAGGACCGGCTTCACGAAAAGACCTTCTTGCGCGAGGCCGGCATCCCGGTCGCCGGTTTCATTGCCATCGACGAGGCCGCCGCGGTGGCTCCCGCGCTCGAAAGGCTTGGTGGCAAGGGCATCCTCAAGACACGGCGCATGGGCTACGACGGCAAGGGCCAGACCCTGCTGCGCACCCCCCAGGACGCCGTCGGCGCGTTCGAGCGGATCGGCCGGGCACCTGCGATCCTGGAGGCCTTCGTCCCGTTCGAGCGCGAGGTATCGGTGATCGCGGCCCGTGGCATGGACGGCACCCTGCGCGCCTATGACGTGGCGGAGAACATTCACCGCGACCATATTCTCAAGACCTCGACCGTGCCGGCGCAGATCGATGGTGGGCTTGCCGCCGAGGCGCGCGGGCTTGCCGAGGCGGTCTGCGACAAGCTCGACTACGTTGGCGTCATCGGCGTCGAGCTCTTCGTGCTCCCGCAGGGAAGCGCCCACCGCATCCTCGTCAACGAGATCGCCCCGCGCGTGCACAACTCCGGTCACTGGACTGAGGCCGCATGCCATGTCTCGCAGTTCGAACAGCACATGCGCGCCGTTGCCGGGCTGCCGCTCGGCAGTGCCGAACGGCATTCGGACGTCGTGATGGAAAACCTGATCGGCGACGAGGTCGACGGCTGGGCCGGAATCCTGGCCGAGCCGGATGCCTGCCTGCACCTCTACGGCAAGGCCGAGACCCGCCCGGGCCGCAAGATGGGCCACGTCAACTGGCTGCGCCCGCTGCGCGCCTGACGGCAACCGCACCCTGAACACAAAAAAGGCCGGCGATGATGCGCCGGCCTTTTTCATGTCGCGGCACGCCCGCCGCTAGATGAGACCGTAGCGTTCGCGCTGCGCGAAACGCCAGATCGAAACGACGGCGACAAGGGCCAGCCCGCTCGCAAGACCGGCCCAGATGCCAAGTCCGCCGAAATCGAGCGTGAAGCCCAGCACATAGGCAAGCGTGAAACCGACGCCCCAATACCCGATGACGGCGATCACCATCGGAACCTTGGTGTCGGAAAGCCCGCGCAAGATGTTGCCGGCAACCACCTGCGCTCCGTCGAAGATCTGGAACAGCGCGGCCATGAACACGAAGCTGATGCCGATCGTCAGCACCTGCATGGCGTCGGGATTTCTCAGATCGAGGAACAACCGCACGAAGGGTTCCGGCATGACCCACAGCATGATGGCGCAAACGCCCATGAACGCACCCGAAACGGCAAGCGCCGTCCAGCCTGCCCGCCCGACAGCGCCCAGGTCGCGCCGTCCCGCGGCAAGCCCGATGCGGATCATCGCCGCCTGGCCAAGGCCGAGCGGAACCATGAAGGTGATCGAGGCAAGCTGCAGGGCAATGCCATGGGCGGCAAGCTGGATCGTTCCGATCCACCCCATCATCACCGATGAAGCGGAAAAGAGCGCAACTTCCATCAGCAGCGTCACGGCGATGGGCCAGCCGAGCCGGACGATCTCGGCCAGCTTCGGCCAGTCCGAGCGCCAGATGCGGCCGAAAATGGCATAGCGGCGAAGCTGGCGGTCACGCGCCGACCAGACGACAAGCAGCAGGAAGGTCACCGTAGCCGTTCCAACGGAGGCGATGCCCGCACCGATGAGTTCCAGGCGCGGCATGCCGAAATGGCCGAAGATCAGGCAATAATCGAAGATCGCATTGGCGATCGCGCCGGCGATAGTCGCCCAGAGCACCACCTGCGCCTTCTCCATCACCGAGATGAAACTGCGCAGCGCCATGGTCATCAACGAGGGCATAAAGCCGAAGAGCATCACCTGCATATATTGGCCCGACAGCGCGGCAACGTCCGGCGCCTGACCCAACGCCAGCAGCAGGTCCTCCGTGAACCAGAGAAGCACCATCACCGGCAGCGAGTAGATCGCCACGAACCAGAAGCCCATGCGCACGGCACGGCGCAGATCGCGCGGCCGCTTCTGGCCCCGGGCCCGCGCCGCGAGCGGAATGACCGCCTGCAGCACGCCAATACCAAAGAGCCAGACCACGATGTAGAGATTGAACGCGAGCACAGCGGCGGCAAGCTCGGTCGCCCCGAGCCAGCCGATCATCAGGACGTCGGTGGTGTTGACGGCAATCTGCGCGACCTGCGCCCCGGCCATGGGCAAGCCGAGCGACAGCGTCGGGCGAAGCTCGCAGCGCCAGTACTCAGACCAGTTCCGCGGACTGCCGCCCGGTTCCGGCTGGCCGGGCGAGCCGCCGCCAAAGGTGGATTGCGACGGTGCATCCGCCATGTCATCAACTCCGAGAAATGGCCGTCGCGAAGCGCAAACTCGCGCGCCGCCGGCCGCCCGGACCCGACTGCGATCCGTTGGTGTCTGGTATCCCCGCCAACCGCATATGTCCACCCGCGAGGCTGGCGGGTGGAAGGGCGCGTTCCCCGCGCTTTGCCCGCCCCCTGCTGGCGACAATGAAGCCCGCAAGCGCGCGAAAAGCGGCAATTTCGCCACTCATGGCGGTGGACAAGCCGGAACTCCTCTGCTAACTAACCCACCTGATTAGCGACGTGAAAGCGGCGCCGCCGGCATCATGTGCAACGGCTGCCCCTTACGGATGGTGGTCTGTTTCGACTTCGTCCGGTTTCGCTTCCGAATCACACTGAACGAGATCCAGCGCCGGATGCCTTGCAGCATCTCGTGCAAACTTGATGGGAAAGAAACGCGTGCAGGTTCTGGTCCGCGACAACAATGTCGATCAAGCGCTCAAGGCGCTGAAGAAGAAAATGCAGCGCGAAGGCATCTTTCGCGAGATGAAGCTTCGCGGCCACTACGAGAAGCCTTCCGAAAAGAAGGCTCGCGAAAAGGCCGAGGCCGTGCGCCGCGCTCGCAAGCTGGCGCGCAAGCGCGCCCAGCGCGAAGGTCTGCTGCCGAGCAAGGCTCCCCGCCGCTAATCGCCTTTCTGCGCTGCCTGCACGGGCGGCGCGGTGATGCGGGGGTTGCCTCAAGCGTTTCCAGGACAACGTGCGACCACGCCATGTCCGTTCTCAGGGACGGAACTTGGCAGTGTTTGCGCAGCGGGCTACCTCGGTGGCACGTGTTCTCGCGAACGTGGCCAGGGCTGCGGCGGAATACGTCACAGGCCTACCGGTCAGTCGGTGCCGATATCCCGTCTCGCGTGCCGACGCGAGCCATACGGGCGGCTCGCCGCAACATGATACGTTTCAGACGGGCCAATCCGCTACGCGGTTGGTCCGTTTGCGTTTGTGGCGTTACAACGGCGCGCCCTGCGTACTGTCGGGTTTCGGCCCGAATCGGTCATTATGTGTGTTCAGGATGGGTGGCAGCGACGAACGGCTTTCGCCCGGCATGTGATGACGGCAAACGGGCAAGGCACGGCTGATCTTCGTGCGACAGGAGCCAAGGGGCAGGAGCGGCAATGCGGAAAGCGACAGCGCGGGCTGATTTTTTCATCGAGGCGGATGCCCGGCGCACCGATTTCCGGAGCGCCGACAGACCTCGCCCTACGATGCTCGCGGCGCTCCTGGCGGGCGGGCTGGCGCTTGCCGGCTGCCAGTCCTCGAATTTTTCCAACGGCGTCCAGATCGACCAGTCGGCCGGCTCGACCGCCAACATCGATTCCCTCAACGCTGTCATTGAATCGAATCCGCGCGACGCCAGCGCCTACAACACCCGGGGCATCGCCTACGGACGCGCCGGCCGCTACGACCAGGCCATCGCCGACTTCAACACCGCGCTGAAGCTTGAGCCAAACTCCTACCAGTCCTATGCGAACCGGGCTCTCGTCTACCGGCGCATGGGCAATCTGCAGGCGGCCGTCAACGATTACAGCGCGGCCCTGCGCATCAAGCCGGACTATGACGCCGCGCTCGTCGGGCGGGGCAATGCCTATCGTTCGCTCGGGCGCAACGATCTGGCGCTGGCCGACTTCAATGCCGCGATCGCGCTTGATTCGAGCAATGCCCGCGCCTTCCACAACAGGGGCCTGATCTATCAGGCCCAGGGCAACCACACCCGCGCCGTCGAAGACTTCGCGACCGCCATCGGTCTCGATCCGAACGCGGCCGAGCCTTACATCGCCCGTGGCCTGTCGTATCTGGCGCTGAACGATCCCAAGGCAGCGCTCTCGGATCTCTCCGATGCCGTCAACCGCGACCCGCGTTCCGCCGTCGCATGGGCGAACCGTGGCTTCGCGCTCGAGACCACCGGCCAGACCAAGGATGCGCGCCGCTCCTATTCCCGTGCGCTCGGCATCGACCCGTCAAACACGATTGCCAAGGAAGGCCTCGGCCGCATCGACCGCGGAACCTCCGCGGCACTGCCCGCCCGCTGAGGAGAACGGGCGAACGCTCCGCGCGGCGCCCCGCAATCTCCTCGCCGAGGCCGCTGATCCAGGCCTGCCGCGATCCGCGAGATCGAAACGAAAAACGCCCGCTGTCCGGATCGGACCGCGGGCGTTTTTCGTTGTCACACGAGACCGGGAAGACGGTCTTTTACTGGAAGGACACCACCGGCAACATCACCACCGCCGGCCCCTCGAAGCGATCCGAGCGGGGAGAGCCGGAGCTATGGGCCGCCGAGAAACGATTGGCGTAGACCCGACCGCCCGGCGCGAGCAGCAGCTCGAGACGACGCTGGTTCGGATGACGCAACTGCGCGAAGGTCAAGGTGCGCGTGTTCACTGTTCCCGAGATCAGGTCGGGAAGCGAGCGATCCGGCAACGAAGCGAAGCGGGCCAACGGATCGCGAATGATCGGGTCCGGCAGCCGGCCGGCCAGCGAGGCAGCATCGGCCTTGCCACGGGTCTCGCGCCGCTGAGGTACACCGACAGGCGCGGACGGAAGCGCCGAGGCGGACGCCATGCTCGAGGACGGCGCGAAGGCCAGCGTCGCGCCACCGAGGTCGGTCTGCGGCTTGCGCTGCGGCGCGGTGCCGCCAGTGACGGCGGCGATTGCCGAGGCGGCGTCGGCCGGAGCAGGACGCGGAACGGCGCTGCGCGCGGCTTGCTGAGGAACCGGGCCCTGCCGCAGTTCAGCCGGCTTTGCAATCGGCGCCACAGAGGCCACAACGAGAGGACGTTCAGCGGCGGTCGCCGGTGCATCGACGGGCGGAAGGCCGCTGGCGAGACGCTGGGCCTGCGCCTCAAGCGTCCCCGGTGTAACGGAGCCGGCACGGGCAGCAGCGACCACGGCGGCAAAGCCCGCCGGCTTCAGGCGCGGCAGCACCTGGGCGATGACGACCGGATCGGGTTCCGCCGTCGCCGGCGCCTCGACCTCGGCCACCTTCACGCCCGGAGGCGCGTCGGCGGGTGCGGGAGCGGGAACCGGTGCGGCTTCGGGAGCTGCGGCAATACGGCTGCGGATCGGGGCCGGCGGCGTCGGGGCGCTCGTCGCGCTCTGATCGCCCTCGTCCTCGTCGCCGCCAAACAGACGCGCGATCAGGCCCGGGCCCTGGTTGCCGGACAGGCCGGCGCGACGGGCAGCGCCGCCACGCTCGAGGTCGCCGGAGCTACGCACGGACGCGCTCGGCGCGGCACTTGCCACCATCGTACGCGTTGAGCTCTTTGAGCCGGGCTTGTGACGCGCCAGCGCTTCCGCATAGCGCGGCATCTTCTTGCCGTCGGTGGGAATGTGAATGGTGTCGCCGCGCGGGAAGACACGGGCAAGCTGGGTCCGGGTCATCCGCGGCCAGTGCCGCACCGAGCCGGTGTCCATGTGCACGAAAGGCGAACGCGACGTGGGATAGAAACCAACACCGCCGATTTCCTTGCGCAGGCCCGTGGCGCGCAGCTTGGCGAGGTTCACGCCGGGAATGAAGAAATCCATCGCCTTGCCGCGCATATGCTGGCTTTTCTTGGCGACGCCACGGGAGCGACCGCGCAGCATGTTGTTCGTGGCGGGAGAACGGTAGCCCGACACGACATGGATCGGCTCCGAGCCGCCGGCGTCGCGATAGACTTCCCAGATCAGGTCGAACAGCGCCGGGTCCATCTTGGTGACCTCGTTGCGGCGCCAGTCGCGCAGAAAGCGGTTGAGCTCGCGCAGTCCCTCGGAGACATAGCGCCCGTTCTTCTTGAACGTGATCGAAACCCGCTCATGCGTGTGGGTGTTGTAGAGCTTCAGCGTCCGCGTCTCCGCCGCGGCTGTCGAAGCCGTGAACGGAAGCGCGATCAGGCACGCGGCCGCGATCATCATCGCAGACGCCCAGACGCGAAGACCCCGCAGGGAGAACCATGCCTCGAGCAATGTCAGTCTCGCATATTTCATCGGCGGTGCCGCCGACATCCGCCCCCCAATTGGACTGATGTAAGGGACCTAGGTTAAGAAGCCTTTACCGTATTCAAAATTGAGCGCAAATCGTGGCAAATGCGCATCAATTCCGAAAAAAAGCGGCAAACCCTCTTGTCCGCGCCAACAAATATGCCGTTTCGCCCGATGACCCGGCCAGGCCAGCCGCTTCAGCGATACATGTCGTTGCCGCCGCGCATGCGAAGCTGCATCAGCTTAGCCCGCTGCTGCTTGATGGACAGCGCCTCCGCCTTCCTGCTCTCGCCGGTCTCCTTGCGCGCCTGAACCGGCGCGGGCGGAGCCGGGCGAACCACGACCGCGAAACGCTGCCAGTCCTGCCAGCCGTCGATGCCGAGAGCCTTGGTCAGCGTGGCGTTGTGTCCATAGATGTCAGGGCGCCGCTGAAGCAGCCCGTTCTCATCGACGAAGGCCGTGAAATAGGCCAGATGCACCGGGACCCGGCTGCTGAGATCGACCCGCTTTTCCTGCCCCCCGATCATTGCCTTGAGTTTCTTCGCATCCCAGCGCGGGTCGAGCTGAAGAAGCGCGTCGGCGAAGTCGAACGGATCCTGCACCCTGACGCAACCATGCGAGAAGGCCCGGCTCGAGCGCGAAAACAGGCTCTTCGACGGCGTGTCGTGCAGGTAGACCGAATGCCGGTTCGGGAACATGAACTTGATCTTGCCGAGCGCATTGCCGCCACCCGGCCGCTGGCGGATGCGCACCGAGCGCAGGTTTACCCCGCTCCAGTCGATGGCCGAGGCATCGACCACACGCCCGCCGGAGACGACCTCGTAGTTGCGGCTCGCCAGATAGGAGGAATTCGCCCGCGCCGCCGGCAGAAGCTCCTGCGAGGCGATGGAATACGGCACGTTCCAGTAGGGATTGACGATGACGTGGTCCATCTCGTCAGAGAACACCGGCGTCTGGTTCTGCGGCTTGCCGACGACGACGCGGGTCTCATAGACAGGCTGCCCGTCGCGTATCAGGCGCGCCTTGAACTCGGGAATGTTGACGAAGACGTGGAACATGCCGAGATCGCGCGGCATCCAGCGCCAGCGCTCCATGTTGGCGATGACGTCGGAAACGGCCATGCCGTCGTCGGAGACCGCGTTGAGAGCGAGAAGCGTGCGCGGGCCCACGACGCCGTCCGGATGCAGGCCGTTGTCCTTCTGGAAATCCGCAACCGCCTGCTTCACCCGCTCATCGTAGAAGGCGGGATCCGTCCTCGACGCGTCCAGCGCCTGCACGACATCCTCGTCCTGCGGCGCGGTTTCGCCGTCTGTCGACACCGCCGCAACCGGCTCCGCCGCCTCGGCGTCCGGAGCCTCCGCAAGGCCTAGGCGCTGTCGCAGCACCACGACCCGCTCGTCACTGACACCAAGCTTCAGCACCTTGCCGTCCGGTACGACCGGCGGACGATCGTCCGCCGCGCCCGGCCTGGTCAGCTCTGCAAGTTTGCGGCGCAGCGCCTGAAACCCGTCCTGCGGCGGGTTGAAGCCGTCAAGCGCGACGACCGGGTCGCTGGCCGAGGCGATGCTTTCCAGCGCTGCCGCGATATCGGGATGGGTCGGCTTCGCCGTTGTCAGCTTGGACAGGCTCTCCGGCTCGACCCGTCCCGCCTGGGCATGGTCGGCATAGGCGACAAGAGCCAGCGACAGCAGCACGTCGAAACGCGCGGCGGTGGCCTCGTCGAGTGTGCCCGCCGTGCTGGCAAGGTCTTTCGGAAGCGCGTAGTCGGCCGGGCGCAGCCCGTCCCGGTCAGCATGGCGCAGGCGCACCAGGAGGCCGCGTGCCGCCAGGCTTGGGCTTGCCTGCTCGCTCCACAGCGGCGCGAAGTCCCGCGCCTGATAAACGGAAAGGATCGCCTTGCGGCGCGCCGGAGTGACGAAGGAAAGCTCCGCGTCCGCCTGCGACAGGCCCTCGCCTTCGCGCAGCATCCGCTCCAGCAGGCGTGCCTCGGCGGGCGTTTCACGCGCGCTCGCCTCCGCTTCGGGAAGGGCGTCGGGCGCCGGCACAACGCTGTCGACGGCGGAGGCTGCCGCCGGCGCGCTGCCAGAGACAACAGTGTTGGCAAGCGCCGGGCATGAGATCAGCGCGACCCCGGCAACCGCTGCCAGAACGGTGCGACTCACGCCAGAGAGCGCGCTGGACACCGGCAGGACACGGCTGGAATGGCGGGCGGTGGCGCGGGCAAACGGCATGGACTGCTCTTCCTGTCGGCACGGGGCCCGGAGGAACCGGGCCGAAGGGCGTTGCGCTGTGATTCGCCTAGGAAGCCTGCAGGCCGCGGCCATTGCAAGGCAGAGCCGCTCGCGCCTGCCCCCTATTCTGCCGCCTCCGCCTCGTCTGTTGCCTCAAGGCCATAGTCTTTCAACTTGCGATAGAGAGTTGAGCGCCCGATTGACAACCTACGCGCGACTTCGGTCATCCGCCCGCCGTAGTGTTCAATCGCCGCCCGGATCATGTCGGCCTCGACATCGGCGAGCGAGCGAATGTGCCCTTCCTCGTCGAGACTGCGAATGAAACCGAAGGGCGACGCGGCGTCCCCCGCGCCAAGCGGAATGGCCGTGCCGATCATCGGGTCGCTCGCGGCACCGGCGGTATCGCGCGCGGACGCGCCCGACAGCCCCACCGGATGCGCCTGGACCGCCATCACCGGAGCCAACACCTGAGCCGAGATCTGGTGGCCGGAAAGCTCCGCCCCCGAAGCGAGCGGGCGGCTCGGACCGGAGCGCATCTGCTGCACGGCCGACTGGACCTGCGGAAAATCATCCACCGTCAGGTGATTGCCTTCGCACAGCACGACCGCACGGAAGACGGCGTTCTCGAGCTGGCGGATATTGCCGGGCCAGTCGTAGGCCTGAAGCATGGCAACCGCATCCGGAGCCACCGATCCGATGTGCGGACGCCCCTCCTCGGCGGCGAAACGGGCGAGGAAGTGGCGCACAAGATCGGGAACATCCTCGCGACGGTCGCGAAGCGGGGGCAGCCACAGCGGGAAGACGTTGAGCCGGTAGTAGAGGTCCTCACGGAAGCTGCCGTCCTTGACGAGATCGATCAGCCGGCGGTTCGTCGCAGAGATGAGGCGGAAATCGACCTTGACCGGACGGCGGCCACCGATCGGATCGATCTCGCCTTCCTGCAGAGCCCGCAAGAGCTTCACCTGGATCTCCGGCGGCAGTTCTCCGACCTCGTCGAGAAACAGCGTGCCACCATGGGCCTCCTGGAACTTGCCGACATGCTTGTCGACCGCACCGGTGAAGGCTCCCTTCTCGTGCCCGAAAAGGATCGATTCCACCAGGTTTTCCGGGATCGCGCCGCAATTCACGGTGACGAAGGGACGCGCCTTGCGCTCACTGGTGCCCTGGATGGCGCGCGCGATCAGCTCCTTGCCAACGCCCGATTCGCCCTCGATCAACACCGGGATCTGCGAACCGGCCGCGCGCTTGCCGACACGGATCACCCGGTCCATCGCCTCGGATCGGGTGACGATATCGTCGAAGGTGAAGGTGCCACTCGACTGCTTGTGGATACGGGTGATCTCGCCCTCGAGCGCCGACATGCGCATGAAGGTGCGGATCGCCACTTCCAGCCGCTCGGGCGACACCGGCTTGACGACAAAGTCCTGTGCGCCGGCGCGAATGGCGTTGACCGCCGTGTCGATGCCGGCATGCGCCGTCTGCACGATGATCGGAATCGCAACCCGCGCTTCGCGCAGCCTCGCGATGACACCCATGCCGTCAAGCTCGGGCATGACGAGATCGAGGATCAGCAGGTCGACATCGGAGCCTTCCGGGCCGGTAAGCAGCGCCACCGCCTCCGCGCCGTTTTCCACGCAGCGCGCCCGATAGCCGAAGCGCTTCACCGCCTCTTCCAGCAGCCGGCGCTGGACCGGATCGTCGTCGGCGATGAGGATGCGTCCGCTGGTGGGGATCATCTCGTGCGGCCTCGCATGCGAGCCCCAGGTTGCGGAGCTCAGGTGTTTCAATTCGGGGCAGATTAGTCCTGCCGCGGTAAACAAATCGTCCATGCGCGGCCAGCGCGCCACGCCGGCGGCAGGCATAAGCGACGATCAGGCGCTGCCCTCTCCTCTTTAACGCCGCGACAAACCCCTATATCCAGAGAGACAACATCCCGGGCGACCGGGAGCCGACAAATTCACTGGCCGCCGGGCCCGCAAGGCACGGCCCGGCCGGCAACGTTCCGGAGAGAGCATGACGTCGACCCGCGACCTATCTTCCACACAACGCCACGATCGCTTCCGTCTCATCGCGGCCCCCGGCCCCTCGGCGGGCTCGGCGAAGGCAGGCGCGCTCGGCGACCTGCCGGAGTGGAATCTCACCGACCTCTATTCCTCCCACGAGGCCCCTGAAGTCGCCGCGGACCTGGAGCGCAGCCTCCGCGAAGCGGAAGCCTTCGAGAGCCGCTACAAGGGCAGGCTCGCCGAGATCGCCGGGCGCTCCGGTACCGAGCTTGCCGGCGCGATCCGCGAAATGGAGACACTCGACGACCTGATGGGCCGGCTCGCCTCCTATGCCGGTCTCTTCTACTCCGGCAACACCACGGACCCCGTGCGGCAGAAGTTCTACGGCGACGTTCAGGACAAGCTGACGACGGCAAGCACGCATCTCATCTTCTTCGCCCTCGAACTCAACCGCATCGACGACGCGGTGCTCGACGCGGCCGCCGCCGACCCGGATCTTGCGCACTACCGGCCCTGGCTCGACGACATCCGCAAGGCGCGCCCGTTCCAGCTCGAGGACCGCATCGAACAGCTCTTCCATGAAAAGTCGCTGAGCGGGTCGGCTGCCTGGAACAGGCTCTTCGACGAGACCATGGCGGGCCTGCGGTTCGACGTCGACGGACACACGCTTCCGCTCGAGCCGACGCTGAACCTGATGCAGGATTCCGACGGCGAAAAACGCGAAGCCGCAGCCCATGCGCTCTCCGATACCTTTCGGGAAAACCTCCCGGTGTTCACGCTGATCACCAACACGCTCGCCAAGGACAAGGAAATTTCCGACCGCTGGCGCGGTTTCGAGGACATCGCCGACAGCAGGCATCTGGCCAACCGGGTCGAGCGCGAGGTCGTCGACGCCCTGGTCGAGGCCGTGCGCGGCGCCTATCCGGACCTGTCGCACCGATACTATGCGCTGAAGGCGCGCTGGTTCGACCGGGACAGCCTCGACTTCTGGGATCGCAACGCGCCGCTTCCCTCCGCCGACACGCGCCAGATCCCCTGGGACGAGGCGCGCGAGACCGTGCTCGGCGCCTATGGCCGCTTTTCGCCGAAGATGGCCGACATCGCCCGCGACTTCTTCGACAAGGGCTGGATCGACGCTCCGGCGCGCGAAGGCAAGGCGCCGGGCGCCTTCGCCCATCCCACTGTGCCGAGCGCCCACCCCTATGTCCTGCTCAACTACCAGGGCCGCACCCGCGACGTGATGACCCTTGCCCATGAGCTTGGCCACGGCGTTCATCAGGTGCTCGCCGCCCCCAACGGCGCATTGATGGCCCCGACACCGCTGACGCTGGCCGAAACCGCCAGCGTCTTCGGCGAGATGCTGACGTTCAAGACCCTGCTCGCCAACGCGGAGACACCGCAGAAGCGCAAGATCCTGCTCGCCGGCAAGGTCGAGGACATGATCAACACGGTCGTGCGCCAGATCGCCTTCTACACCTTCGAACGCAAGGTCCATGCCGGCCGCCGGCAGGGCGAGCTGACCTCCGGCGAACTCTGCGACATGTGGATGTCCGTGCAGGCGGAAAGCCTCGGCCCGGCAATCCGTCTGTCGAAGGACTACGAGACATACTGGACCTACATCCCGCACTTCATCCATTCGCCGTTCTACGTCTACGCCTATGCCTTCGGCGACTGCCTGGTGAACTCGCTCTACGCGGTCTACGAGGAGGCGGAAGCGGGCTTCCAGGACAAGTATTTCGCACTGCTTTCGGCGGGCGGCACCAAGCACCATTCGGAGCTTCTGGCGCCCTTCGGGCTGGATGCCACCGATCCGACCTTCTGGCAGAAGGGCCTGTCGGTCATCTCCGGCTTCATCGACGAACTGGAAAAGATGGACGCATGAGCGGGTCGGGCGCGGCGGGCGGAGAGCAACGGCCAGGGACAAATCCCCCTGCCCTTGCCGGCAGCGTCGCGCCCACGCCCCTGCTTCACACGCCCTACGACGGATCAGCCCGCCCCTTCACGGTCGGGCTGATGCCGCTCGACCTCGCCGACTGGATCGAGCCCGACGACCGGCTGGCGGAACACCTGGCGCGCAAGGATGAGCTCCTCGCCGGGGCGGGAGCCCCCGTCCTTCTCGCCGAAGCGGGAACGCAGGCGGCGCAACAGGAGGTGCTCGATCTTCTCTTCGACCATCTCCCTGCCCGGTTTCCCGGCATCTATCATCGCGACGGCGACGCGATCTCTGTCACACCCGCCGGCCGACGGATCTCGCGAACGGCAGCCGATGAAGCCCCGATCGCAGCCGCCGCCCGCCTCGTGCAGGAGGATCTCGTCCTGATGCGCAAGGGCGCGGACGGCCACCGGCTTGCCGCAGCCGCCCTGTGCTTCCCCTCCTCCTGGTCGCTGGTCGAGAAGTTCGGCCGCAGCATGCGCGAGATCCACGAGACCGTCCCGGGCTTCAACGACGGGCGCATGGGGCAGATGGTTGCCCGCATCTTCGACAATCTCGCCGTCGACCGGCCGAGCTGGCGGCTCAACTGGTCGCTCTATTCCGGCGCCGAACTGCATCACCCAAAGCCGAAGCGGATCGACGCGGCACGGATGGACGGAGCGCCGCGCGAGGGACTTCATGTGCGCGTCGAACGCCAGACCCTGCGCCGCCTGCCCGGTTGCGGCGACATCCTGTTCACCATCAAGATCCACCACGACCCGGTTGCCGCCTTCGCCGGCCATCCCGACGGCATGCGGCTCGCGGCCGGACTGCGCGAACAATTGCTGGCGCTCGACCCCGCCCAACTCGCCTACAAGGGACTGAGCGACGAACGTGACCGGATCGCCGGCCTCCTGGCCGCGCAGGCGGGGATGAGCCAGCGCGACTGATCGTCCCCTATCGGCGCCCGACGATCCGCTATATCCGTGGCTGCGTACACGTTTTCATCGCGGGGCAAGCCCGCCGCCAATCCCGAGGATACAGGCATGCCATCTCGCCCGCCCCGCGACCGCGAACAGAACCGTCTGAGCGCCCGTGTCGGCCGCTATGCCCGGGTTGGCGCCAACATGGGCGGTCTCGCGGCCAAACTCGCCGGCAAGCGCGTTTTCGGCATGGAGATCGACGACGCGAAGCAGGCGCGCGAGCTTGCCGAGGCACTGGGCGGCCTCAAGGGGCCACTGATGAAGGTGGCCCAGCTTCTCTCCACCATTCCCGACGCGATCCCACCGGAATATGCCGCCGAACTCGCCACGCTCCAGTCCGCGGCCCCGCCGATGGGCTGGGCATTCGTCAAACGGCGCATGCAGGCCGAGCTTGGAGCACGCTGGCAGGAACGTTTCGCAAGCTTCGACAAGGAACCCGCCGCAGCCGCCTCGCTCGGACAGGTGCACAAGGCCGTGGCGACGGACGGAGAGGCACTTGCGTGCAAGCTGCAGTACCCCGACATGGCTTCGGCGGTTGAGGCTGATCTGCGCCAACTCGGACTGCTGTTTTCCGTGCACAGGCGGATGCAGCCCGCAATCGACACCCGTGAGATCGCGACGGAAATTTCCGAGCGCGTCCGCGAGGAACTCGATTACGTGCGCGAGGCGCGGCACATGGCCGTCTATCGCGGCATCTTCGCGCGCGAGCCGCGCATCCGCGTCCCGGACGTGCGCGACGACCTGTCGACCGGCCGGCTGCTCTCCATGTCCTGGCTCGAAGGCGCCCCGCTGCTGTCGTTCAAGGACCACGGCCTGGAGGATCGCAACCGGATCGCGGAGGCGATGTTCCACGCCTGGTGGCACCCCTTCAGTCACTACGGGGTGATCCACGGCGATCCCCACCTGGGCAACTACACCGTCTTTTCCGAGGACGGCGTCCCCTCCGGCATCAACCTGCTCGACTACGGCTGCATCCGCGTCTTCCCGCCCTCCTTCGTCGCAGGCGTCGTCGATCTCTACCAGGGACTTCTCGAAGACGACGAGGCACGCGTGGTCTCCGCATACGAACGCTGGGGCTTCACCGGCCTGACCAGAGACCTGATCGAGATCCTCAACATCTGGGCACGCTTCATCTATGGCCCGCTGCTGACGGATCGGGTGCGCTCCATCGCTGACGGAGTCAGCGCCGCGGAGTACGGCCGCAAGGAGGCTTTCCGCGTGCACCAGGCACTGAAGGAAAAGGGCCCGGTCCGGGTGCCGCGCGAGTTCGTCTTCATGGACCGCGCCGCCATCGGGCTCGGGGGCGTGTTTCTGCATCTGCGCGCCGAACTCAATTTCCATCGCCTGTTCAACGAACAGATCGCCGCGTTCGACGGCGGTCTGGTGGCGGAACGACAGAACGCCGCGCTCGCCGACGCGGTCCTTGCCACCTGATCACAGGCGCGGCCCGAAGCCCGGCAGTGCCGCCGACCGCACGCCGCCGCTTCCCCAACGGTCGGCGTCTTGGCCATCCGCGCCCGAAATCAGCGCGTTGCCCGCAGGTGTGTCTCTGTTATAAGTACGCCCACCTATGACTTAGAGGCACCTATAGGGGGACCCATGGCCGAAAACACCTCGTCCGCAATGGACTATGCCGAGCACGATCGTACCTACGCCGGCTTCATCAATTTCTCCAAGGTCGGCTCGATCGCCGTTCTGAACGTCGTGCTGTGCCTGATCTTGTTCAGCTTCGGTGGCGGTGCTGGCGTGTTCTTCGGCTGGATCGCGCTTATCGCAACGCTGGTAGCGGCGGCCATCGGCCTTGCGGCTGGCGACAAGGGGTGGATCCCTTCCGCGGGCGTCTTCGTGCTCGCAGGCCTTGCCTCGATCATCGTCACCGCCTGATCAGGCCCCCTGACCCGCTGGCACACCAGAGCCTGGGAGGACTCAATCGATGAAACTCGCAGTGCCCCGCGAGAGCGAGGCCGGTGAAACGCGCGTCGCCGCGACGCCCGACACCATCAAGAAATTCGTCGGCCTCGGTTTTGAGGTCTCGGTCGAAAAGGATGCAGGCCAGTTGTCGCGCATCCTCGATGCCGACTACGAGGCCGCAGGCGCCACCATCGCCCCCGACGCGAAGGCGACGCTCGCCGACGCCGACATGGTGCTGAAGGTCCGCCGTCCGAACGCCGACGAGATCGTCCTGATCAAGAAGGGCGCCATCGTCATCGCGACCATGGATCCCTTCGGTCACGAGGCAGAGGTCGAAGCGATGGCCAAGGCCGGCCTGTCCGCCTTCGCCATGGAGTTCATGCCGCGCATCACCCGCGCCCAGGTCATGGACGTTCTGTCGTCGCAGGCCAACCTCGCCGGCTATCAGGCGGTGATCGACGCCGCTGGCGAATACGATCGCGCCATGCCGATGATGATGACCGCCGCCGGCACCGTGCCGGCAGCCCGTGTCTTCGTCATGGGCGCCGGTGTCGCCGGCCTTCAGGCGATCGCCACAGCCCGACGCCTCGGCGCGGTGGTGAGCGCAACCGACGTGCGCCCCGCCGCCAAGGAGCAGGTGGAATCGCTCGGCGCCAAGTTCATCGCTGTCGAGGACGATGAGTTCAAGCAGGCCGAGACCGCTGGCGGCTACGCCAAGGAAATGTCGGACGAGTACAAGAAGAAGCAGGGCGAACTGGTGGCAAGCCATATCGCCAAGCAGGACATCGTCATCACCACCGCGCTGATCCCGGGTCGTCCGGCGCCGAAGCTGATCTCCAAGGAGATGGTCGCCTCGATGAAGCCGGGTTCGGTGATCGTCGATCTGGCGGTCGAACGCGGCGGCAACGTCGAGGGATCCAAGCCGGGCAAGATCGCCAAGGCTGGCGACGTCAAGATCGTCGGGCACCTGAACATGCCTGGTCGCATTGCCGCCTCGGCCTCCGCGCTCTACGCGAAGAACCTGGTCGCCTTCGCCGAGACGATGATCGACAAGGAAGCCAAGGCCATCGCCGTCAAGTGGGACGACGAGCTGGTCAAGGCGACTGTGCTGTCGCACGACGGCGCCGTCGTCCATCCGGCCTTCGCGCCGAAATCCGAATAAGGGGGGAGCGACATGTCGGACATCAACGTCACGGACGCGCTCGAGCGCGCCAGAGCCGCAGCGGGGGCCGCCCGTGAGGCGGCCGAAGCGGCCCAGGCGGCCGCCGACGCGGCGCAGGGCTATGCGGACCAGATCTCGGGCGGCGTCGGCCAGTCCATCGCCCACGCCGCCTCCGCGGCGACGGGCGGGGCGATCGACCCGTTCGTTTTCCAGTTCACCATTTTCGTGCTGGCGATCTTCGTCGGCTACTACGTGGTGTGGTCGGTGACCCCGGCCCTGCACACACCACTCATGTCGGTGACCAACGCCATCTCGAGCGTCATCGTCGTTGGCGCCCTTCTGGCCGTCGGCGCGGATCTGGCGGCAGAGGGTGCGGGCTTTGCCCGCGGCTTCGGCTTCCTCGCGCTGATCATGGCGAGCGTCAACATCTTCGGTGGCTTCCTGGTCACCCAGCGCATGCTCGCCATGTACAAGAAGAAGCAAAAGTAGGAGACCGGACACGATGCTTTCCGCCAATGTCACGGCCGTCCTCTACGTTGTTTCGGCCGTTCTCTTCATCCTTGCGCTGCGCGGGCTTTCCAGCCCCGAGACCTCGCGCCAGGGCAACTTCCTCGGCATGTCCGGCATGGGCATCGCCATCATCACGACGCTGCTGACGGCGGCTCCCGGTTTCGGTGGGCTGGCGCTCATCGTGCTCGGCCTCGCCATCGGCGGCGGCGCGGGCGCGGTCATCGCCAAGCGCGTGCCAATGACCGCCATGCCGCAGCTCGTCGCAGCCTTCCACTCGCTGGTGGGCATGGCGGCGGTGATGGTCGCCGCCGGTGCGCTCTATGCGCCGCAGGCCTTCGGTATCGGCGAGACCGGATCGATCCATGGTGCCAGCCTGGTTGAGATGTCGCTCGGCGTCGCAATCGGTGCGATCACCTTCACCGGCTCGGTCATCGCCTTCGCCAAGCTCGACGGACGCATGTCCGGCGCGCCGATCATGCTGCCGGGTCGGCACGCGATCAACATCGCCATGGCGGCGCTGATCGTCCTGCTGGTCATCGTCTTCGTCCAGACCGAAAGCCATTTCGTCTTCTGGCTGATCGTCATCGCCTCGCTGATCTTCGGCGGACTGATCATCATCCCGATCGGCGGCGCGGACATGCCCGTGGTCGTGTCGATGCTCAACTCCTATTCCGGCTGGGCAGCGGCGGGCATCGGCTTCACGCTGGGCAACATGGCGCTGATCGTTGTCGGCGCGCTTGTCGGCTCTTCCGGCGCCATCCTGTCCTACATCATGTGCAAGGGCATGAACCGCTCGTTCATCTCCGTTATTCTCGGCGGCTTCGGCGGCGACTCCGTGACGGCCGGCGGCGGTGACGGCGGCGAGGAGCGTCCGGTCAAGCAGGGCTCCGCCGAGGACGCGGCCTTCATCATGAAGAATGCGTCCAAGGTCATCATCGTGCCCGGCTACGGCATGGCGGTCGCTCAGGCTCAGCACGCGCTGCGCGAGCTCGGCGACGTGCTCAAGGAGGAAGGCGTCGAGGTCAAATACGCCATCCACCCGGTCGCCGGCCGCATGCCCGGTCACATGAACGTGCTGCTGGCAGAGGCGCAGGTGCCTTATGACGAGGTGTTCGAGCTCGACGACATCAACTCCGAGTTCTCGCAGGCCGACGTCGTCTATGTCATCGGCGCCAACGACGTGACCAACCCGGCCGCGCGTGACGATCCGAGCTCGCCGATCTACGGCATGCCGATCCTCGACGTCGACAAGGCCGGCACGGTCCTCTTCGTCAAGCGCGGCATGGGCTCCGGCTACGCCGGCATCCAGAACGAGCTGTTCTTCCTCGACAAGACGATGATGCTCTTCGGCGATGCGAAGAAGATGACCGAGGGCATCGTCAAGGCGCTCTGAGCCTCGACGACAGTCTCTCCAAAAACGACAGCGGCGCGCCCCGACAGGAGCGCGCCGTTTTCATTTTGCGGCTCCCTTGGCGCGCAACAAGGCCCACGCAGCGCGGCCACACTCGCACTCACGCCACTCACGACTGCAAAAAGGGTGATGGATCGGTGGGGCGGCTCTGCCGGAAACCAGACCGCGCGACATCGGCCGGTGCGATTCGCGGCGCGGCCACATAGCCTCGCGGAACCGCCGACGCGCGACGGTTCCGCTCGAAAGAGGCTCAGGCGTCGTTCGCCGGGCCCGTCATGCCGAGAGCATGCATGTAGAGGTCGAGGATCGCGTCCTCTTCTTCCCGCTCGTGCGGCTGCTTCTTGCGCAGGGAAATGATCTTGCGCAGGATCTTGACGTCAAAGCCGGTGCCCTTGGCCTCGGCATAGACGTCCTTGATGTCGTCGGAGATAACCTTCTTCTCTTCCTCGAGACGCTCGATGCGTTCGACAAATGCACGGAGCTGGTCGCCGGCGACGCCGCCTGGATCGGACATGGATACTCGTCTCCTTCGTCGGTGCAGCGACGGGCCGCGCCCGCACTGCTGTCTGGGGGTGAACTTCGAATATGTTGCCGGCTCCCCACGCGAGGCCGGATCCTTCGCCCCTTGAATGCGCGGATTTCCCGCCCGTTGCAAGAAGCCGGAACGAAAACGGAACGATATTCACACCGTCCCGTGTCGCCGCTGCCTCAGTCGTGTTTCGGCCTTGCCTTTTCGAAGGCCGCCTGCTTGTCGGGGCCCGCCTCGGTCTGGTGCAACGCCCTCCAGTCCGAATAGGGCATGCCGTAAATGATCTCGCGCGCCGCTTCCTTGTCGAGCGTCACGCCCCGCTCCTCGGCCGCGTCCCGGTACCAGTTGGACAGGCAGTTGCGACAGAATCCGGCAAGGTTCATCAGGTCGATGTTCTGCACGTCGGTGCGATTGCGCAGATGCGAGACCAGCCGGCGGAACGCGGCCGCCTCCAGCTCTGTGCGTGTCGTCTCATCGATCTCGGCCATGTGGATCTCCTGTCGGGTTTTGGGGCTGCCCGGGGCGCGTCAGGCATTGTCGCCACGCGAGCCGTAGTGCCGTATTTCGCGCAAGGCGGGCGAATTGGCAATGATCCGCCGCAACATCGGTTCGAGCCGCGCCGCCCAGGCGTCGATACCGGCCTCATCCCCGATCAGGTCCTGACGAACCTCGATCAGCGCATGGGCGATGCCGCGTGAAGTGCCATGGCGGTACATGCAGTCGTTCTTCAATGCCCCGTCGTAAGGCTCGTTGTCGCCGGTGACCAGATCCGGCTCCTGCCGCAGCGCCTCGATGAGCGGAACGGCAAAGCGCGGGTCCCTGTCCCAGAGAACGCCGGCATGCCAGGGGCGCGACACCCCCTTCCACACCGGCGTGAAGCTGTGGATCGACAATATGGCCGGGCGATGACCCGCCGCTTGCGCCGCATCGATCGCCGAGCTCACTGCGGCATGATAGGGCCGATGATAAGCGGCAAGGCGCGCCTCGCGCTCGGCCGCGTCGTGATGGGCGTTGCCGGGCACGACCGCACCGTCCGAAAGCCGCATGACCAGCGTCGGATCGTCCTCGCCACGGTTCGGATCGATGAGCAGCCGCGAGAATGTGGTCAGCAGCGCCGGCGCGCCGAAAGCCCGCGCCAGCCGCAGCGTCAGGCCGCGCACGCCGATATCGAAACCGATGTGCCGCTGCAACTCCCTTTCCGGCAACCCCAGCGAGCCATAGCGCGCCGGCAGTGCGTTGCTGGCGTGATCGCACAGCAGCAGCAGGCCGCACGCCGGATCTCCCGGCACGATCTCGACCGGTGTTTCATCTGGAGATGGCGACGGGGGAAAGGCTGCGGAGATCGGGGACGTCATCGGGCAGGATCCGTCGGAGGCAGGTTGGCGCGGACCAGGCCGCGCCCGAATTGGCGGGAGAGCGAAGGCTGCGGCTCCCCGTCGCTCAGCGCGTCTGGACCATATCGCGCGCATCCTTGCAACCCGAATCGCTCACTTGCCCCCGCTGCTCACCGCAAACACCGGTCACCGCGAACGCAGCGTCAAAAATGCGCGACAGCCGCCGCCATGCGGCGTAGGGTTCGTCGCCGGACGCCAGTTTGCGTGCCGTGCGACGAACCGGCACGCAGAACGCGAACAACACCGGACATCATGACGTTACGATCCTCCACAGCCTCCCCCGACGACCGCATGATTCTGGCCTTTGCCGCGCTGGTCGCCGGCGCCATGGCCATGGGCATATCGCCGGTCTTCGTGCGCCATGCCGAGGTTGGCCCGCTCGCAAGCGCCTTCTGGCGCGTGGCGCTCTCTCTGCCGGTTCTGGCCGCCTGGGCGCGGCTTGAGAGGACGCCGGAAAGAGAACCGGCAAGCTGGAACATCGCCACGCTGATTGCCGGCCTCGTCTTCGCCGGCGACCTGATCTTCTGGCATCTCGCCATCGTCAACACGACCGCTGCCAACGCCACGCTGCTGGCGACCCTGGCGCCGCTGTGGGTGATGCTGGCGTCAGGACTGGTGCTCCGGGAACCCGTCACACGCGCCATGCTCGCCGGCCTTGGCATCTGCCTTGCCGGCGCGCTGTTTCTCGTCGGCGACAGCCTTGCCTTCGCGCCGGACCGCTTGCTTGGCGACTTCTACGGCTTGGTGACCTCTCTGTTCTTCGGCAGCTACTTCCTGGCGATCCGCTTTGCCCGACGCGGATCCGGTGGCGTCTCTCCGGGCCTGCTGCTCTTCCGCTCCTCCGTCGTCACGGCGCTGGCGCTGCTGCTTGCCGCCTGGGCGCTCGAGGGCGACCTCCTGCCCCACAGCGCAAGCGGCGTCGCCATGCTGTGCCTGCTGGCCTTCGTCAGCCATGCCGGCGGCCAGGGGTTGCTCTCCTATGCACTCGGCACCGTATCGGCGGGATTTTCCGCGCTTGTCATCTTCCTTGAGGCTGTTGCCGCCGCAACCGTCGGCTATTTCATCCTCAACGAATCCCTGAGCGCCTTGCAGGTCGCCGGCGGAGCGGTAATCCTCGCAGGGATCTACGTGGCACGGCCGCGCGCTCCGGCGCGTTGAAGACCTGACGCCATGCGACACGAAAACGGGGAGGACAACCGCCGGTGAGCAAGACCGACGCCACACGCAACACAAGACCCATGCTCGCCCGGCTGTTCGAGGCCGCCGTCGACGCGGCCCGGCCCGAGACCTGCCTGCCAGCGCATCTGCCGAAGCCCGAGCCAGGCGGACGCATCATCCTTCTCGCCGCCGGGAAAGCCGGCGGCGCCATGATGCAGGTCGCCGAAGCCACTTATCTCGACCGGTTCGGCCTCGCTCCCGACCGTCTTGTAGGCCTGTGCGTCACCCGTCACGGCTACGCCCGCTCCCTACGCCGGCTGGAGCTGGTCGAGGCCGGACACCCGGTTCCCGACGCCGCTGGCGTCGAGGCGAGCGAGCGGGTGCTCGCGCTCGCCGCATCGGCGGGGCCAAACGACCATGTTGTCGTGCTGCTGTCCGGCGGCGGATCGGCCAACTGGATCGCGCCTGTGCCTGGCGTATCGCTCGCAGACAAGCAGGCGCTGACCCGCGCGCTGCTGCGCTCCGGCGCCACCATCGACCAGATCAACACGTTGCGGCGGCATCTGTCGCGGATCAAGGGTGGCCGCCTCGCTGCCGCCAGGGGCAAGGGAGCGATGATGACGACGCTCGCCATCTCCGACGTTCCGCACGATGACGCCGTCGCCATCGCCTCGGGTCCAACGCTTCCCGATCCGACAACACTCTCGGACGCCCGCGCGCTGCTCGAGCGCTACGCGCCAGACGCGCCCGAAGCCATCCGTCGCGCCCTCGAGGATCCCGCCAACGAGACGCCGAAACCCGGCGATACGCTCTTCGACGGCACCCGCTTCGAGATCGTGGCCCGCCCGGCGCTGTCGCTCGAGGCGGCCGCGCGCATCGCCCAGGCTGAGGGCTATGAGGCAGTTCAGCTCGGCGACAGCCTGGAGGGCGAGGCGCGCGATGTCGCGCGCACCCAGGCGGAAACGGCGAAGGCGTGCGCGCGGGAAGGCCGGCGCGCCGTCTTGCTCTCCGGCGGCGAGCTCACCGTCACCATCAAAGGCGATGGCCGCGGCGGTCCGAACCAGGAGTTCGCCCTCGCCCTCGCCCTTGCGCTCGATGGCCATCCGGCAATCGGCGCGGTGGCCGGCGACACGGACGGAACCGACGGCGGCAGCGGCGCGGCGGATGATCCGGCCGGCGCCTTCGTGACCCCCGCAACCCTTGCCCGGGCAAAGGCGATGGGTCATGATGCCGCCTCATTTCTGGAGCGAAACGACAGCACGAGTTTCTTCGGCTTTCTGGGTGATTTGTTGCAACCCGGCCCGACCTTCACCAACGTCAATGACTTCAGGGCTGTCATCATTGACAACACAGACGCAGGTCAGCCATAAGATCCCGCGCAGGGTGGTGGCACGAGTAATCGAATGATGAGAACAGCCGCAAGGCAACGGCGCACCACGGCAGAAGGTTCGGTACGGCGGTCATCGCTGCGGTGCGCGGCCGGCTTCTTATTGACAGCCGTCTTTGCACTGTTTTCGCTGAGCCTTGTCGGCGCGACGCCCGCGCGGGCTGAATTGCGCCTTTGCAACAAGACCGAAAGCCAGGTTGGCGTCGCGATCGGGTATCGCGAGGACAAGGACTGGGTGACCGAGGGCTGGTGGAACCTGCCCGCGAACACCTGCGAAACCCTCGTCGCCGGCGGCCTCGTGTCACGGTTCTATTACATCTATGCCGTTGACTACGACCAGTTCGGCGAATGGGGCGGTCGTGCCTTCATGTGCACCCGCGAAAAGGAATTCACCATCCGCGGGATTGAGGATTGCGTCGCCCGTGGCTACGAGCGCACGGGTTTTTTCGAAATCGACACCGGCGAACAGAGCAGCTGGACAGTTCAGCTCACGGAACCGGTTCAAGCAGGGACAGGCGGACAATGAAGCGCGACAGGCGGGTAAAGATTCTGGCAACTCTTGGCCCCTCCTCGTCCGAACCGCATATCATCGAAAAATTGTTCATGGCCGGCGCGGATGTCTTCCGCATCAACATGAGCCATACAAACCACGAGCAGCTCAACACGCTCGTGGAGATGATTCGTGGCGTCGAGGCCAAGGTTGGCCGCCCGATCGCAATTCTCGCCGACCTCCAGGGCCCGAAGCTGCGCGTTGGAACCTTCGAGGGTGATTCCGTCGTTCTGGAGAACGGCGCGACCTTCGTTCTCGACAGCGACACCACGCCTGGCAACGCCTCCCGCGTCCACCTTCCCCACCGCGAGATCCTTCAGGCTCTCGAGCCCGACCACCGGCTGCTGCTCGACGACGGCAAGATCCGCCTGCGCGTGACGGCCTGCGACAAGACGAGCGCCACAACCGTGGTCGAGGTCGGCGGCAAGCTCTCCAACCGCAAGGGCGTCAGCGTTCCCGACACCGAGATCCCGGTCGGCGCACTCACGCCGAAGGACCGCAAGGACCTCGACGCCGCGCTGGCGGCAGGCGCCGACTGGATCGCGCTTTCCTTCATCCAGCGCCCCGACGATCTGGCCGAGGTGCGCAAGGTCACCCGTGGCAAGGCCGGCATTCTCGCCAAGATCGAGAAGCCGCAGGCCATCGAACGCCTCGCCGAGATCATCGACCTGTCCGATGCGCTGATGGTCGCCCGCGGCGATCTCGGCGTCGAGATGCCGCTGGAGCAGGTTCCCGGCCTCCAGAAGCAGATCGTGCGGGCCTGCCGCCGCGCCGGCAAGCCGGTCGTCGTGGCAACGCAGATGCTGGAATCGATGATCACCGCGCCGGTCCCGACGCGCGCCGAGGTCTCCGACGTCGCCACCGCCGTGTTCGAGGGTGCGGACGCGGTGATGCTCAGCGCCGAGTCCGCCGCCGGCAAGTTTCCGATCGAGGCGGTCGAGACCATGGATCGCATCGCCTGCCAGGTGGAGCGCGACCCGACCTATCGCGGCATCATCCAGGCGCAGCGCCCGGAGCCCGAGCCGACCGGCTCGGACGCCATCGCCGCCGCGGCACGCCAGATCGCCGAGACGCTCAATCTCGCCGCCGTGGTCTGCTACACGACATCGGGCGCGACCGGCATCCGCGCCTCGCGCGAGCGCCCCGCCGTTCCCGTGATCGTGATTTCGCCCGTGGTCTCCACCGCACGGCGGCTTTCGCTCGCATGGGGCCTGCACTGCGTCGTTTCGGACGATGCCCGCGACGAGAACGACATGGTCAACCGCGCCTGCCAGATCTCGTATCAGGAAGGTCTCGCCCGGCCCGGCCAGCGCATCATCACCACGGCCGGCGTTCCCTTCGGCACCCCCGGCTCGACGAACATGCTGCGCATCGCCTTTGTCGGCAGCGACGGTCTCGGCAGCCTCTGACAGCTGGTCGCGCACGCGGCACTCAACATGATCGGGATCAGGCGGCAGGCGTTCTCGCCGCCTTTTTCGTTTTCGCAAGGCTGCTGGTCGCTGGTGGCTCAAAGTTCGGAAAAGCCTTGGCCACGACCCTGTCGATCTCGGCGATGACGTCCTGCGTTCGGGTGTGATGCGGCATGTGGCCGGCCCCCGGAAGATCGACCCGCCAGGCGTTGGGCAGATCGCGCAACAGTCCGGCCGAGTGGATCTCCGGCAGAACCACCGTATCCGCATCACCGGTGACGATTGCCGCGGGCTGCAGGATGTTGGGATAGAGCGGTGCGGCCTTCTCCACCTCGCCCTTCAAATGGCCGACATCGCGCGCGTTGGCGAGAAAACTCGCCGGCCGGAACAGAAGCGCCAACCCGATTCTCTCACCATAGTCACGCGGGGCCGCCTCCGGGCTGAACACCCCTTCGACGGCGCTCGGCGCAACGAGTGCCGCCACATTCGGCGCCAGCGTGTAGGCGAAGAGCGGACCGAGGACCGGAGCGGTCGAAGCCGTGTAGTACCAATTCACCCCCCCGGGCCAGGGATGGGTCGCGGGCGCGATGAAGACGATCCCGTTGATCCGGTCGGGCTCCTGCAGGGCAAGCTGGGCGACGACGGCCCCTCCCCAGGAGTGACCGACGGCCACGGCCCTGTCGATCCCCAGTCCTTCGAGCAGACTGGCAACGACCTCCGCTTGCCGCGCCGGGGAATACATGCCCGGTCCACCGCGCTCCGAATGGCCATGGCCGGGACGATCGACGAAGATCATCCGGTAGCCGCGTCTCGACAAGGGCTCGAGGAACGCCATGCGCATATCGAGCAGGTTGCCGCTCGCCCCATGCAGGAAAACCAGCGTCGGATCTCCCGGCCTCCAGTCTTCCGGCCGTTGGTCGAGCACGTGGATACCTTGCCCCGCGACCAAATGGATCTGTCCGACCGGCGGATATTTTGCCTCCGCCGCCCGGCCTATGACCTGCGCGGAAAGGCCAAGCGCGCCGAGAATGCCAGCGACGGCGAGAAGCGTGAGCGAGAGACCGGAGGCCATGCAATCCTGCCTGGAAGGGGTTCTGGAACGGCGGCGGGCCCTGACGGGCCGAAGGGCGGGTACACCGCCTGCCTTCTCATACGTCGGGGATCGGCCTGCGGATGCCGTCAGGCGTCCTCGCCTGCGAACTGCTCCGAGAGTGCATCGACGGCCTTGCGCGCGTTCTCGCTCGTTGGATTGAGCTTGAGGACCTCCTTGAAGGTCGCCAGCGCCTCGTCGTCGCGCCCCATGCGCCGCAGGATAATGCCAAGCCCCGACATGGCGCCCCAGTGGCGCGGCTCGAGCGCCAGCGTCCGCTCGATGTCAACGAGCGCGCGGCCGTAGTCCTCACGCAGGTAATTGATCGTGGCGCGCCGGTTCCACCCTTCGGCAAAGTTCGGGGCGAGGCGGGACACCATGTCCGCCAGGTCGAGCGCAAGCGCCAGATCCCCTCCCTTCAGGGCGGCGGCGGAGCGGGCCATCAGCAGATCGACCGTCGGGCTTCCCGAGCGCATCCAGATGCGCTGGATGCGCAGGACGACGGGCTTCGCCTGTGCGGGATCGTCCGTCTCGCTCAGTTGCGCGAAGAGACGGTCGAGTTCGGTACCGCTCTGCTTTTCCTCGGGAACAGCTGGGCCGGGACCACCCGGGGGCTCCACCGCCGTGGTCGGCGCATCGAAATCGTCGACGGAAGGAGGCATCGATTCGGGCGGCACAATGCCTCCCCCACCGTCCTGGGCAAGGGCAGCGCCGGAAAGAGCAAGGGAGAGTGAAAACAAGAAAAACGACCGCATAACAGCAAGTATGGCCTGCCGTACGCGGTCGTCAATGACTTTGCGAAGAAGTCGGATGAAAGCCCGTAGCCGGGGCCTCAGCCCTGGCGCGCCTTGAAGCGCGGAGCCTTCTTGTTGATGATGTAGACGCGACCCCTGCGACGGACCATCTGGTTGTCGCGATGCCGGCCCATCAACGCCTTGAGCGAATTCTTGATCTTCATCGTTCCAGTCTCCGTAAACAGAGCCGCGTTGGCGGCGGCATCCGTTTGTTCATCTGGTGGCGCCGGGGCACCGGTCCGTTCGGCCGCAGGTGGCTCCTAGGAGCCATCCTGCCAGGGTTGGCCAGTCTGCTTCTCGAGGCGGGCGCGCGCCAGGCAAAAGCCCGCGCGGCGCGACACGGCCCCGACCAGCTGTCTGGCCGGACCCGCCATCCGGTCATTGACCTTGTGACGGCGGATAAAATGGTGGGCGTGACAGGGATTGAACCTGTGACCCCTACGATGTCAACGTAGTGCTCTCCCGCTGAGCTACACGCCCGAACCTGAAATTCGTTTCCCTTTGACCGTAAGGTCGACCGGGATCAGTCCGGAAAGTTGCCGACAAGCGGCTGCGGTGGCAAGGCATATAACGGGGTTCTGGAAGCGGTGCAAGCCCCGATCTAAAACTTCTTCGTTGCCCACAACTTCGGTGGAAAACCCGGGACCGCCAGACACGGGACCGCGAGAGGCCAATGCGGCGGCACACTCAGGCCGCCAGCATCCTTTCCACCTCGATGACCAGGTCCTTCAGGTGGAAGGGCTTGGACAGCACCTTCGCATCCTTGGGGGCCTGGGAATCCGGGTTGAGCGCAACCGCCGCGAAGCCGGTGATGAACATCACCTTGAGGTCCGGGTCGAGCTGGGTTGCGCGTCGCGCCAGTTCAATGCCGTCCATCTCCGGCATGACGATGTCCGTCAAAAGCAGCGAGAACGGCTCTTCACGTAGTCGTTCATAAGCGCTTTTGCCATTGTCAAAGGAAACGACATCATAGCCCGCCTTCTGCAATGCCTTGGCAAGAAAGCGGCGCATGTCGTTGTCGTCTTCCGCGAGTAGGATTCGTGCCATTTCTTCCGTCCGTGCTGCCAGGCCGCCCGTCCGACCGTCCGGCCCGGATGGCGGCGCGCCTGCATCCCGCTTCAGGATCCTGAAGATGCCCGCGCGGGTCTTGCGCGGGCCCGTGCCCAATCCCGTTTTGGCACATCGTTCCCGTCCGCTTATAAGGCCCATCGCCGGTAAACATCCAGTGAAACCGCCAAGGCCGTGCCGCCTTCGGCCATTTCCAGCCGAGCTTGTGGACATTGCCGTCGATTCGAGGGCAAATAGAACAGGCGGACGCAAGGGCGACCTCCCGGTTCATGGGGCCCGGTTGATGGGCCACGGGCCGCACGCCGGCCAGACGAAAGCCGGTCAGACGAATGCCCAGGCAAGGGACGCGCGAGCATGTATGTGGTGAACGGATTTGCGGAGGTCGAGCCTTTCGAAATCCTTCAACCGGCCGAGCACCGCGTACCCTTCGTCTTCAACTCGCCTCACTCCGGCCGCCACTACCCGCTGCCCTTTCTCGCCGCCTCCCGCCTCGACAGCAACGCGATCCGTCGCTCGGAAGACGCCTTTGTGGATGACCTGTTCGAACCGGTCGTCGGCCTTGGCGCCCCCTTGCTGAGGGCACGCTTTCCCCGCGCCTTTCTGGACGTCAACCGCGAACCCTACGAACTCGACCCGAGGATGTATGACGACCGGTTGCCGCCCTACGCCAACAGCCGTTCGATTCGGGTCGCCGGCGGGCTCGGCACCATCGCCCGCGTCGTCGGCGAGGCCCAGGAGATCTACCGCGGGCGCCTGCAAGTGAGCGAGGCGCTCGACCGCATCGAGACGATCTACAAGCCCTACCACCAGACCCTGCGCCGGCTGCTGGCGCGCACCCACGTCGATTTCGGCTTCGCGGTACTTATCGACTGCCACTCGATGCCCTCGGCCGTGCGCGGCGCGGAGGGCGGCGCACGGCCGGACTTCATTCTCGGCGACCGTTACGGCACGAGCTGCGCCCAACCGCTGGTGGACGCGGCGGCGGAGATCCTCACCGGGCTCGGCTATCGCGTCAGCCGCAACAAGCCCTACGCCGGCGGCTTCATCACCGAACACTACGGCCGGCCCGCGAAGGGCCTCCATGCGCTGCAGATAGAGATCAACCGGGGGCTATACATGGATGAGGGGGCGACATTGCCCTCGCCGGGCTTTGCAGCTCTCGCAGCGGACCTGCAGGCCTTCGCCAGCGAGATCGTCTCCATCCCCGATGCAGCGCTGTTTCCCGACACGCTCGCCGCTGAGTAAACACCCCTCCGCGACAGGCGTCAGGAGCGCGCCTCCGGCGGGCACCATCTCGCACTTGCGAGATGGCCCGGGCAAGAAAAAAGGGCCGGCCTCTTGCGAGGCGCGGCCCGAGTCTAGGGAGGAAACGCCCAAGGAGGGCGGCGCGATCTGGAAGAACCATATCGCACTGCAACAATTTCTCCCTGCAGCGCACCAAAGTCAACGCCAAATTCGACGCAGTGCCTGCCCAGAAAATAAGCGCGTCGTCAAACCGCTTAAAAATCAGAACATTGGGTTCTGTCAGGTGATTGAATAAAGTTGCACGCTTTCCTCTCGACTTCGCCCCGTGCCGCCGTTTAAACCACCACCGGGACGAATGAAGGCGCGAATTCGCGCAAGCGACTGGCACCTCGCACGATCACGCCGGCGACGCCGCGCCCGAGACTGCCATGGACGGAAGGACCGAATGCCGATGCCGACGACAGCCGAACTCGCCGCCTTCGCGGACCGCCTCACGGCAGCCTCCGGCGCCGTTATCGCTCCGCATTTCCGCAGGATCTCGGCCATCGACAACAAGCTGTCTCAGGGCTTCGACCCGGTAACCGTTGCCGACCGCGACGCCGAGACGGCCTTGCGCACCCTCATCGAGGAGACCTACCCGGATCACGGCATCCTGGGCGAAGAGCACGGCAGCGTGCGTCTCGATGCGGACCACGTCTGGGTTCTCGACCCGATCGACGGAACCCGCGCCTTCATCTGCGGACTGCCTACCTGGGGCACCCTGATCGGCCTGAAGAGAGGAGGCACTCCGGTCTTCGGCGTCATGGACCAACCCTATGTCGGCGAACGTTTCTACGGCGACGGCAAGACGGCCTGGTGCCGCTACCGCGACACCAGCATGCCCCTCAAGACGCGCCCCTGCGAGCGCCTCGAGGACGCGATCTTCTGCACCACCCACCCACGCCTGTTCGAGGGCGCGGAGCTGGAGGCCTATCTGGAGATCGAGACGACGGTGCGCACCGCCCGCTTCGGAACCGACTGCTACGGCTATGCAATGGTCGCGGCCGGCCAGGCGGACCTCGTCGTCGAGAACGGCCTTCAGCCCTATGACATCGTTGCGCTGATTCCGATCATCGAGGGCGCCGGCGGCATCGTCACCACATGGACCGGCGGCTCGCCTGCCGAGGGTGGCAGGATCGTCGCCTCGGGCGACAGGCGGCTGCACGACAAGGTGCTCGCCCGCCTCGCTCGCGTCGGCGCCTGACGACGCCCTCCCCTAAGCGGACAGAAGCGCTCCCTCGGCGACAAAGGCATCGAAGGCGGCGAGAAACTGGTCGCGGTAGAGGTCGTCCTCCATCAGCAGTTCGTGCCGCGCTCCGGCGATCTCCAGAAAGCTGGTGACACGGGTCTGGCGGACGAAGGCCTCCGCCGCGCGGGCCGACACGATTGCATCCTGCCCGGCGCAAACGATCAGCGTCGGCAAGGTCATCGCCGGACCGAAGGACGGATCGAACAGGCGCCGCATGGCACGGCAGGCCGCCGCCAGCCAGCCGATTGTCGGAGCACCGATCTCCAGATCGTCAGCCCCCCTTAGCACCGCCTCGCCACGCCGGAAGCGCCTCTCGTCGGACGTGAGGGGATTGGTCTCGAACGGAAAGACGATCTTCGGCTTTCCGCCCGGCACAAAGGCCCTGGAAAACCCGATCCGCGCCAGAAAATTCGCCAGCGGACAAACCACCCGCTGGGACACGCCGACCTTGCCGAGCCCGATCAACGGGGACGTCAGCACGGCGCGCTCGAACCGGGTGCGCATGCGTGATGCCGCCAGCATCAGCACCAGCCCGCCGGTCGAGTGGGCGAGCGCGTAATGCGGTCCCGGCATATGGGCAAGCGTCACCCCGGAAACCACAGTCTCCAGATCCCGGACATATTCGGAAAAATCGCGCACATGGCCGCGCCGGCGGTTTCGCAGCTTTCGCTCGGACCCGCCCTGCCCACGCCAGTCGAAGGTGACGACGGCAAATCCCCGGGCACGCAGGTCGGCGATGGTCTCGAAGTATTTTTCGATGAATTCCGCCCGCCCCTGGATCAGGGTGACGGTGCCGCGCAAGGGGGTTGCCGTCGGCATCCACCGGGCTGTGCGCAGGCGCACCCGATCCGGTGTTTCGACGATGGCGCATACAGCACCTTCTGGCACGGGATTGCCGGGATGATCGAAAAGTTCCGTTCGAACCACCATGCATCCCCTGCGACGGATGCGCGACATCGCGCGCAATTTCCACAAGGCTCGTCATACAGGAGCAGGACCGCCGGCTCAACACCGGCGGCCCTCATCCTGGAGATGCGCTCGCGCCGTTACCAGCCGCGGCGCGGACGAATGGCGGTGCGCCCGACGATATCACCCGAGTAGGCATCGACGACGAGGCGCTGCATGCCGCCGCGACGGGAAAAGGCCTTCGCCACGAAAACATTGCCACGCGGCTGCACGGCCCTCACGCGGGTGTAGCCGTGGCGGTGCAGCCGGTTGACGACCTGGCGCACATCGAGCCGCTGATGGCGTCCCCAGCGGTGGCCGCGATCCCGCCCCCAGTTGCCGCGATTGCCGACGAGCTGAAGCTCGACGGAGGCTCCGGCGGTGGCCACGGCGGGCGCAGCGAGCGGGCGGGCCTCGAGGGCCTGGGCGGTTGGGGCGGCAAGGGCGAGACCGACGACGGCGGTGGCAAGAAGGGTCTTCAGCATTGTCTTCTCTCCGGATTGAGGCGCTGGTGCGCCGTGTTGATGGAGTGAGAATGCCTCCTTGCCGCTGAACGGGACCGGAAGCCGCCGTTCAGTTTCCGTTCATTTGAAAAACCCGCTCGAGGCACTGCGCAGCGCGCCCGCTCTCGCGCCCTTGCGGCTGTCATCTGGCGGCACCAACCCCCTCTTGAAAGCGCCGGAACATACCCCCACCTAATTCAACGCGGGCGCCACTGAAGGGCCCGCGCAGGACCGATCCCGACATGCCGGCCCAAGGTGGCGGCGAACGCGGAAAGGTCGAACATCACCTGTTGCTCAATGAGAGGACAAAACGATGCGTCATATGGATTTCAGCCCGCTTTACCGTTCCACCGTGGGCTTCGACCGCCTTTTCTCCATGCTCGACAACTCTGCCCAGGACACGCCGAGCTACCCGCCCTACAACATCGAGCGCACCGGCGAGAACACCTATCGAATCACGATGGCGGTAGCCGGCTTCGGCGAGGGCGACCTCACCATCGAGGCGAAGGAGCATGTTCTCTCCGTCAAGGGTGATCGCTCTTCGGAGAATGAGGCTGGCGAAGTGCTCTACCGCGGCATCGCCGCACGTGCCTTCGAACGCCGCTTCCAGCTCGCCGACTTCGTCGAGGTCAAGGGCGCGAGCCTTGAAAACGGCCTCCTGCACATCGATCTCTCCCGCGAGATCCCGGAGGCGATGAAGCCGCGCCGTATCGAGATCGGCGGCGGAGCCGACACGGCACGCCAGATCGAAGGTGCGGTCAACTGACCTGACGGCTTGCCGTCAAACACCCACAGCCCGACGAGAGCGCATCGTTCGCCTCCCCCCTCCCAGGGCGAATGACGCCAGAGTCTCTTGGGCCAAAAGAAACGCCGACCGGGATCCCCGGCCGGCGTTTCTTCGTTTGATTTCCGAAACGCGCCTCACAGCAGCGCGAGGAACCCGTCCACCTCGGCATCCGTGGTCCGGAAGCTCGTGACCAGCCGCACCACCGCCTCCTTGTCGCCGCATCCCTCGCGGGACCATTCATAGAACTCCGCGCCGCCCTCGCGAAGCCGCTCGATCTGTTCGAAGGACAGGACAGGAAAGACCTCGTTCGCCTCCGCAGCCCAGGCAAGGCGGGTCCCCGGATGGGCGCAGATGCCCTCGGCAAGACGTCGGGCGGCGGCATTGGCATGACGCGCGAGGCCGAGCCAGTGATCGCCGGAGAGATAGGCGTCGAACTGCGCCGCCACGAAGCGCGACTTCGAAAAGAGATGCCCGGCGCGTGCCCTGTGAGTGGCGATGTCGCGAACGCTGTCGGGATTGAAGACGACGATTGCCTCGGCGCACCAGCAGCCGTTCTTGGTGCCGCCGAAGGAGAGGATATCGATCCCCGCCTTCCAGGTGATCTCGGCCGGGCTGACGCCAAGATGGGCAACCGCATTGGCGAAGCGCGCGCCGTCCATGTGACAGACAAGCCCCCGCCGCCGCGCCATGCGGGTCAGCTCGACGATCTCCTCCGGCCTATAGACCGTTCCGCATTCACTCGCCTGCGTGAGGCTCAATGCCGTCGGCCGGCCGAAGCGGCTGCTGTCCGGGTTCTGGACAAGCACTTTTTCCACGCCGGACAAGGTGACCTTGCCGGTGACGGTCTCCACCGGCACCATCTTCATGCCGTGAGTGTAGAACTCGGCCGCGCCCCACTCGTCGCAATAGACGTGCGCCAGCTCGCTGGTGAGGACCAGCCCTCCGGGTCTGGCGCAGGCGGCCATCGACAGCGCGTTCGCCGCCGTTCCCGTCGCCGTGAAGTAGACATCAACGTCGCGTTCGAAGAAATCGCGGAAGCGCGTGCGGACGCGCTCGGTGAGCGGATCGCGACCGTATGCGGGCGCGGATCCGTCGTTGTGCAGGGTCAACGCATCCATCACCGGCTGCGAGGCGCCTGCCCAGTTGTCGCTTGCAAAGATCATGTTGGCGATCTAGGACCAGCCATCGCCCGCTTGCAAGCCTGCAATTTTCCCGCACCCCACGCGGACAGAAAATTGCCGAAGGCACGGTCGGACTTGCCGATTGTGACAAATTCCCCGAACTTTTCGAAAGAAACAGGTCGGAACGGGCGATTATGCCGCTTGCCCCCCATGCGGAAATCTGGCATTGTTCGCCTCCGCTCGATAGGACAGCCATACTGTCCTATCGAGACAATGACCCCATCCGCGCGAATGCGCGGCCGCGTGACGAAGCCTTTCGCCTCCGCTAGGAAGACGTCGGTGACCGTTATGCGCGTGTCATGAAAACGGCCACTCCCGGCCGGTCATGCCATGCGGGCGTCTGTGCTAAAAGGAAGGCGTCGCGCAGCATGCGTGGCGCTGTCCGGCAGGACGGCACGGTGGATGGGACGTCAAGTCATGCGGATCCGGGGGGTCCGGATAGACCGGCGCGACACGCCGGTCAGGGGGTATAACGAGGCGCGACGCCCGCGGGACCGTTCCCGCACCGGCAAACAGGCCGGGGGCCGGACCGCTTCAATAGGGTCAGCGTCGGGGCATTCGCCTGTTCGCCGCACGAGCCGCGCACAATCTCGCGCGACCCGAACGGAGAAGGACGCACCGCTGACCGACGACAAGGAGAGGGTTGACATGAAAAGGACCGACGTGACCATCGAGGCCCGGGACCATGCCGCCGCGACGACGGCAAACGCGACCCTTTCCACGGCGAAACGCGACGCACGAGAGACAGCGGGCCGCGAGGGCCTCTACCGTGCCGACCGCGAGCACGACGCCTGTGGCGTCGGCTTCGTCGCCCACTTGAAGGGCAAGGCATCGCATCGCATCATTTGCGACGGTCTCCAGATCCTGGAAAACCTCACCCACCGTGGCGCGGTCGGTGCGGACCCGCTGATGGGCGACGGCGCCGGCATGCTGGTGCAGATCCCGCACGCATTTCTTGCCGAGGAGGCCGCAGCACTCGGCGTCTCCCTGCCCGCGCCCGGCAACTACGGCGTCGGTTTCATCTTCCTGCCGCAGGACGCGGAGCTGCGTCGCCAGTGCGAGGAGATCATCGAGCGCGTCATCGGCGAAGAGGGACAGGAGTTCCTCGGCTGGCGCGACGTGCCGGTCGACAATTCCTCGCTGTCCAAGGCGCCCGACATCGCAGCGACCGAGCCGGTCTCCCGCCAGGTGTTCATTGGCTGCCGTGGCTGCCAGACCCAGGACGACTTCGAGCGTCGCCTCTTTGTCCTGCGCAAGGTCATCTCCAATGCGGTGCGCTCGCAGACCCAGGCGCGCGGCGCGGGCTTCTACATCGTCTCCATCTCGAGCCGCACGCTCGTCTACAAGGGCATGTTCCTCGCCTATCAGCTCGGTGCCTATTACAAGGACCTGAAGGACGAGCGCTTCACGTCGGCGCTGGCGCTGGTGCACCAGCGGTTCTCGACCAACACCTTCCCGTCCTGGGAGCTCGCGCACCCCTACCGGATGGTCGCCCACAACGGCGAGATCAACACGCTGCGCGGCAACGTCAACTGGATGGCGGCGCGTCAGGCGAGCGTCTCGTCGCCGCATTTCGGCGATGACATCTCCAAGCTCTGGCCGATCTCCTACGAGGGGCAGTCCGACACCGCCTGTTTCGACAACGCACTGGAGTTCCTCGTCCAGGGCGGCTACTCGCTCGCCCATTCGGCGATGATGCTGATCCCGGAAGCCTGGGCCGGCAACCCGCTGATGGACGACAACCTGCGTGCCTTCTACGAGTATCACGCCGCCCTGATGGAGCCCTGGGACGGGCCGGCCGCCGCCGCCTTCACCGACGGTCGCCAGATCGGCGCGACGCTCGACCGCAACGGTCTGCGCCCGGCCCGCTACATCGTCACCGACGAGGACATGGTCATCATGTCGTCCGAGGTCGGCGTGCTTCCGGTGCCGGAGGAACGCATCATCCGCAAGTGGCGCCTGCAGCCGGGCAAGATGCTCCTCATCGATCTCGAGGAAGGCCGCATCATCTCGGATGACGAGATCAAGCGTCAGCTCTCGACGGCCAACCCCTACAAGGACTGGCTCCACCGCACCCAGATCGTGCTGGAGGAAATGCCGGCGGTCCGCGGGCGCGCGCCGGTCGCCGCCGAGACGCTGCTCGATCGCCAGCAGGCCTTCGGCTACACCCAGGAGGACATCAAGCTGCTGATGCAGCCGATGGCCACCGTCGGTCAGGAAGCCATCGGCTCGATGGGGACGGACACGCCGATCTCCGCGCTCTCCGACAAGCCGAAGCTGCTCTACACCTATTTCAAGCAGAACTTCGCACAGGTCACCAACCCGCCGATCGACCCGATCCGCGAGGAACTGGTGATGAGCCTGGTGTCCTTCATCGGGCCGCGGCCGAACCTGTTCGATCTCAAGGGTCTCGCCACGTCGAAGCGTCTGGAGGTTCGCCAGCCGATCCTGACCAACGACGACCTGGAGAAGATCCGCACCATCGGCGACATCGCCGACAACCAGTTCTCGGCCAAGACGCTCGACATCACCTATGACGTCGCACGCGGCGCCGATGGCATGCGCGAGGCTCTCGACAACCTTTGCGCCAGCGCCGAACGGGCTGTCGTCAACGGCTACAACATCATCATCCTGTCCGACCGCCTGCTCAGCCGCGCCCGCATTCCGATCCCGGCACTGCTGGCGACCGCCGCCGTGCACCACCACCTGATTCGCAAGGGTCTGCGGACCTCCGTCGGTCTCGTGGTGGAGACGGGCGAGGCCCGCGAGGTGCATCACTTCTGCGTGCTGGCCGGCTATGGCGCGGAGGCGATCAACCCCTATCTGGCGTTCGAGACACTGTTGCAGCTTCACGCCGAGCTCGACTTCCCCGAGGAGGTCGACGCCGACGAGGTCGTCTACCGCTACATCAAGTCGATCGACAAGGGCATCCTCAAGGTGATGTCCAAGATGGGCATCTCCACCTACCAGTCCTATTGCGGCGCGCAGATCTTCGACGCGGTCGGCCTCTCCAGCAGCTTTGTCGAGGAGTATTTCTTCGGCACGGCGACGATCATCGAGGGCATCGGCCTTGCCGAGGTCGCCGAGGAGACGACCAACCGCCACCGGACCGCCTTCGCGGACGTTCCGGTGCTGCGCCGCTCGCTCGAGGTCGGCGGCGATTACGCCTACCGCGTGCGCGGCGAGAACCACATGTGGACGCCGGACGGCATTGCCTCGCTCCAGCATGCCGTACGCGGCAACCTGCCGGAGATGTACCGCCAGTTCGCCCGCGAGACCAATGAGGAGAACGGCCGCTTCACCATCCGTGGCCTGTTCCACATCAAGTCGGCGGACGAGGACGGACGCAAGCCGATCCCCCTCGACGAGGTCGAGCCGGCAGCGGAGATCGTCAAGCGCTTCTCCACCGGCGCCATGTCCTTCGGCTCGATCTCGCGCGAGGCGCATTCGACGCTCGCGGTTGCGATGAACCAGATCGGTGGCAAGTCGAACACCGGTGAGGGCGGCGAGGAGCCGGAGCGCTACAATCCGCTCCCCGACGGTTCCCGGAACCCGATGCGCTCGGCGATCAAGCAGGTCGCCTCCGGCCGATTCGGCGTGACCACCGACTACCTGGTCAACGCCGACATGATCCAGATCAAGGTCGCGCAGGGCGCCAAGCCCGGCGAGGGTGGACAGTTGCCCGGCCACAAGGTCGACGCGGTCATTGCCAAGGTGCGCCACTCGACACAGGGCGTCGGCCTGATCTCGCCGCCGCCGCACCACGACATCTACTCGATCGAGGATCTGGCGCAGCTCATCTACGACCTCAAGAACGTCAACCCGGCCGCCGATATCTCGGTCAAGCTGGTGTCTGAGGTGGGTGTGGGCACGGTTGCCGCCGGCGTTGCCAAGGCGCGTGCCGACCACATCACCATTTCCGGCTATGACGGCGGCACCGGCGCCTCGCCGCTGACCTCGATCAAGCACGCCGGCAGCCCCTGGGAACTCGGCCTCGCCGAGACCCAGCAGACGCTGGTGCTGAACGGGTTGCGCTCGCGCATCGCCCTGCAGGTCGACGGCGGCCTGAAGACCGGCCGCGACGTGATCGTCGGTGCGCTCCTGGGAGCCGATGAGTTCGGCTTCTCCACCGCGCCGCTGATCGCCGCCGGCTGTATCATGATGCGCAAGTGTCACCTGAACACCTGCCCGGTCGGCATCGCCACCCAGGATCCGGTGCTGCGCAAGCGCTTCAAGGGTGCCCCCGAGCATGTGGTCAACTACTTCTTCTTCGTCGCCGAGGAAGTTCGCGAGATGATGGCGGCCATGGGCATCTCCCGCTTCGACGAGCTTGTCGGACGCGCCGACCTGCTCGACCGCTCGCCCTTGATCGAGCACTGGAAGGCGAAGGGTCTCGACTTCTCGCGCATCTTCCACGTGCCGGACGCCCCGGCCGAGGAGAAGCGCTGGACCAAGCGCCAGGTTCACCCGATCGACGACATTCTCGACCGTCGGCTTATCGCCGCCGCTGAGCCGGCGCTCGAGCGCCGCGAACCCGTCGTCATCGAGGAAACCATCCAGAACGTCGACCGCTCCGCCGGCGCCATGCTGTCGGGCGCGGTGGCCAGCCGCTTCGGCCACAAGGGCCTGAAGGCGGGCACCATCGACATCCGCCTCACCGGCACCGCCGGCCAGGCCTTCGGCGCCTTCCTCACGCGCGGCATCACGATGACGCTCGAGGGCGACGCCAACGACTATGTCGGCAAGGGGCTCGCCGGCGGCAAGCTGGTCATCCGGCCGAACCCGAAGAGCTCGGCAGACCCGGATTACTCGATCATCGCCGGCAACACCGTGCTCTACGGTGCGACCGAGGGCGAGTGCTACATCCGTGGCATCGCCGGCGAGCGTTTCGCCGTGCGCAACTCGGGCGCCATCGCGGTGGTCGAGGGCGTGGGCGACCACGGTTGCGAGTACATGACCGGCGGCGTCGTCGTCGTGCTCGGCTGGACGGGGCGCAACTTCGCCGCGGGCATGTCGGGCGGCGTGGCCTATGTGCTCGACGAGGACGGCTCGTTCCGCTCGCGCTGCAACCTCGCCATGGTCGACATCGAGCCAGTTCCGGAGGAGGACGACCTCCTGGAGAAGCTGCACCACCACGGCGGCGACATCGAGCACAAGGGGCGCGTCGACCTTTCGGCCGACATGACCCGCCACGATGACGAACGTCTGCGCCAGATCATTGCCAGCCACATCGCCCACACCGGATCCGCCTGGGCTCAGGAGATCCTCGACAAGTGGGACGAGTTCCGTCCGAAATTCGTGAAGGTGATGCCGGTTGAATACCGCCGCGCCCTCAGGGAAATGGAAGAAAAGCGGCTCGGCCTGGTGGCGGCCGAGTAAGGGAGACGACGATATGGGAAAAGTCACCGGTTTCCTGGAGATCGACCGGCAGGAGCAGAAGTACCAGCCGGCCTCCGACCGCATTCGCCACTTCAAGGAATTCACGCTGCCGCTCGAGGACAAGGATGTCGGGCGTCAGGCAGCGCGCTGCATGGACTGCGGCGTTCCCTATTGCCATGGCCCTGTCGGCTGTCCGGTCAACAACCAGATCCCGGACTGGAACGACCTGGTCTACAACGGCGACTGGGAAGAGGCGGCGCGCAACCTGCACTCGACCAACAACTTTCCCGAGTTCACGGGGCGCATCTGCCCCGCGCCGTGCGAGGAAGCCTGCACGCTGAACCTTGAGGATGTGCCGGTCGCCATCAAGACGGTGGAACAGGCCATTGCCGACAAGGCGTGGAGCGAAGGCTGGATCAAGCCCGAGCCGGCGCCGTTCCGCACCGGCAAGACGGTCGCCATCGTCGGGTCTGGCCCCGCAGGCATGGCGGCCGCCCAGCAGCTGGCCCGCGCCGGCCACACGGTTCACGTCTACGAGCGTGACGTGCGGGCGGGCGGCCTGATGCGCTACGGCATTCCCGACTTCAAGATGGAAAAGCACTACATCGACCGCCGCGTCGCGCAGATGGAGGGCGAGGGCGTCGTCTTCCACTATGGCGCCGATGTTGGCGTCAACATCACGGTGGACGAGCTTCGCCAGCGCCACGACGCCGTGCTCATCACCGCCGGTGCCGAGCGCCCGCGTGATCCCGAGCTTCCCGGTCAGGACCTTGCCGGCTGCATGTACGCCATGCCGTTCCTCGTCCAGCAGAACCGCCGCGTCGGTGGCGAGGACGTCTCGGCCGAGCAGCCTTTCTGGGCCGGCGGCAAGCACATCGTCGTCATCGGCGGCGGCGACACCGCGTCCGACTGCGTCGGCACGTCGTTTCGCCAGGGCGCGCTGTCCGTCACCCAGCTCGACATCCGCCAGCGCCCGCCTGAGAAGGAAGACAAGCTCAACGTCTGGCCGTACTGGCCGACGAAGATGCGCACGTCCTCCTCGCAGGCCGAGGGCGCCGAGCGCGAGTTCGCAGCAGCGACGCTCGAAATCGTCGGCGAGGACGGCCACGTCATCGGCGTGAAATGCGCCCGCGTGGACGAGAAGCGCCGCCCGATCGAGGGTTCGGAGTTCATCCTGCGCGCAGAGCTGGTGCTGATCGCCATCGGCTTCGCCGGTCCGCTCGAGGGCACCTATCTCAAGGAGCTCGAAGGCGAGATCGATCGGGACGGGCGCGGCAACATCAAGGCCGACACGACCGACTACAAGACCAGCATCGACGGTGTGTTCGCCGCCGGCGACGTGCGTCGCGGCCAGTCGCTCGTCGTCTGGGCGATCCGCGAAGGCCGTCAGGCGGCCCGCGCCATCGACCTGCACCTGACCGGCGCATCCAACCTGCCGCGCTGAAGACAGCGCCCGCGAGCGGGACGGACACCTGCCTCAAACTACAAAAACGGCGCCCCTCGGCGCCGTTTTTCATAGTCGACCAGTGAAACTGCCGGCGCTTCTCAGGCCGCCTTGTCGTCGTAGCTCGCCCTGATGCTGTTGAGGAAGCCGCCCACCTGGCTCTGCAGGCTTCCCGAAAGATCGGCAAGCTCGCTCGTTGCCGTGCGGATCTCGTCCGTCGCCGTGCGCGTGGAGGAACTGGCCCGCGTCAGCGCATCCATGTTGGCAGCGACCGACTGGGTGTTCTGGGTGGCGAAGTCGACGCTCTGGGTGATTTCTCCGGTCGCAGCCATCTGCTTTTGCACCGCATCGAGAATGGTGCTGGAGATGACGTGGATGCGCTCCACGGTGCCGGCGATGGAGCGGATCGCCGAGACCGCCTGCTCGGACACCTGCTGCACCTCTTCCACCTGCAGGGAAATGTCCTCCGTCGCGCGCGAGGTCTGCCCTGCCAGGGTCTTCACCTCGTTGGCGACAACCGCGAAGCCGCGCCCCATCTCGCCGGCCCGCGCCGCCTCGATGGTCGCGTTGAGGGCAAGCAGGTTGGTCTGGTCCGCGATCTGCTTGATCAGGTCGATGATTTCGCCGATGGCCCGGCCGCTGTCTGCGAGGCGGCCGACGATGGTGTCCGTGGAGCGGGCCTCGTCGACGGCGACACGCGCCATTTCGGCGGCCTGCTCCATCTCGCGCCCGATCGAGAGGATCGACTGGGTCATCTCCTCCGCCGCCTCGGCAGCCGTTTCGACCGAACTCGACGCCTGCTGGGAGGAATCCGAGGCCGCCTCGACCGCGCTGGCCGCATCGTCGACGGCTCCGTCGAGATGCTGCGAGATCGTGCCGACGGAGCGAGCCGCCTCGCCGAGGCGTTCAACGACGCCGACGACCGTCCCCTCGAAGTCCGAGGCCACCTTGCGCAGCGTCTCGCCGCGCTCGATCGCCCGGCGCTCTTGCTCTTGAAGTGTCCGCCGGGCGTCCTGCTCGGCCTTTTCGGCGAGCTTGCCACGGAATTCAGCAACGGAACGGGCAATCGCGCCGATCTCGTCGCCGCGCTCAGCGCCAGCGATGGAGATGTCGAAGTCGCCCTGCGAGAGAGCATCCAGGCCGCCCTGGAGCTCCTTCAGCGGCTTGCGAACACCGAGGGCAAGCCACAAGGCAAGCGCAAGAAAGGCGATGCCGACCGGCGTGCAAACGATGGCGATCTCCACCATCCGGCCGAGAATGAGCGCGTCGAGTCCCGCGCCAGCGCCCGCGCCCAACAGCACCTTGGCCTGCTCGGGATCGGTCAGCGCGGTGACGACGGAATGGCGGAAAACATAGAAGGAATAGCCCGTTCCCGCGAGCATGATCATTGCCGCGGAGCCGACCAGGAGCATGAATCGCCCAAGAACGGTCAGGGACGGAATTACGGAATGTCGCGTCTTCATTCTCTCAACCCTGGAAAAGCCTTGTGCCTGACCGTGATCGAGAAACATGAAGAAAGAGAAAACTAGGCAATACCCCTGATGGGAGCGGTTTTACCGGAGCTGCTTCTTGTCGCTGCGAAAGTCATCGACCCGCCCTTCCGCGAAAGGCAGCGCGACGCCCTGCACGATCAGATCGTATTGCGGCGTCTCCGCCACCGGCTCGTTGCGGGCGTTCTCGCCGCCGGCAAGCTCCGTCTCCGGCGCTCCGAGTCGCCCGGTCAGGACGATGAAATTGGGGTCGTCTTCCACCCCCTCGAAGGCATAGGCACCAGAAGAGCCGAGGATGCGCGCAACCGCGCGCTCGGCGAAGAAGGCAAGCTTGCGCCGACCGGGCCAGGTGAAGCCGATCCCGTCGCCGTCGCGCAGGCGCCGGCGCTTGCCCTCAACGTCAGGACCGAAAGACGTATAGCCGCCGTTCTCGTCGAGGAACACGTCCCAGACATCCACATAGATGGCGTTGTTGGCCTCCGCCCGCGCCTTGGAGACCGTGTTGATGTGACCGAAATTGGCCCGCTTCGCCTGCCCCGAGGGAGGTGGCAGCCCCACCCAGACAAGCGGCGTGCGAAGGCTGCGCGCCGCGGCGACGAGCTGGTCGATCCGCCGGGCGTAGAGGGCATCCCAGGTATCGCTGCGAAAGGCGGCGGCCGACCCGCCCTGTTCGATGTCGCGCGTATCCTCCGCGCCGATCAGCACCACCACCACAGCGACCTTGCGCCCCTGGAGCACGGCCCGAAGCCGGTCGGCGGGATCCACCGGCCCCGGTCGGGTGAGCCCGGATCCCGAGAAGATCAGCTTGTCCACCTTGACCGAGGGGATTTCCGAGTAGGTCGCCTCGAGCCCCTCGGCGAGTTCGTTTGCAAGGCCATCCCCGACGACCAGAACAACGCGCGCATCCGCTTCCTTTGGCACCTGGACGATGACCGGCTTGGCCGGTTCGCGAATTGTGCTGCGGGCGGGACGTTCCGGCTTCTGCTCCTTCAAGCGCGGGCGGCTGCGGCGCTCGACGCCAAAGAGACGCAACAGCGGCGAAAGCGGATGGAATCCGCCGCCGCGGCTGTCGTTTTGCCCGACGATGGGCCGGCCGTTCTGGGCCAGCGCCTCGCCAGACACCGACGCGAGGCCGGCAAACACGAAGGCAAGCGCCACAACGCCAGCGAGGGCCCGGAGAACGCTCCGACGCAGGGGCGCATCCGCGATGGATGCGAGGGAGGGCATCTTCAACCGTCTCATGGCGCGACAATAGCGGAAACGCGGACCCTGGTCCAAGCCCGCGTCCCTCGCCTCAGCTTCCCGCCCGCACCCGCGCGAGCAGCGCCTCGGACGCATAGCCGTCCGGGATCAGTCCCGCCGCGTGCTGGAACGAACGGATGCCCCGGCGCGTTGCCGGACCGACCTGGCCGTCCGCCGAGCCGACATTGAAGCCGCGACGGTTCAGCAGGGTCTGAAGCTCTTCCGTCTGGCTGCGCGACAGCGGCAGCGCGTCACGGCGCCAGGGCTGGGCGAAGTCGCCGCCGCCGCGCACCCGGTCGGCGAGATGGCCAACGGCGAGCGCATAGGCGGTGGCATTGTTGTAGCGCTTGATGACGAAGAAGTTCCGCAGCATCAGAAACGCAGGCCCCGACGCGCCGGCCGGCAGCACCAGCTCGGCATCGTCCGAGGGGCGCGGGAAGGAACGGCCGTTCGGACGCCGGATCCCCAGGTTCGCCCAGGATCCGAGCGTCTTTTCAGTATCGGCGAGCGCATAGTTGAAGCCGCGCGGCAGCACCACCTCGTAGCCCCAGGTCTTGCCCGACTGCCAGCCATGGCGCTTCAGGTAATTTGCCGTCGAGGCGAGCGCGTCCGGCACGTTGGTCCAGATGTCGTTGCGACCGTCGCCGTCATAGTCGGCCGCATAGCTCTTCCAGCTCGACGGCATGAACTGGGTGTGCCCCATCGCACCGGCCCAGGATCCTTCCATGTTCTCGGGGCGCACATGCCCGTCCTGGATGATCTTGAGCGCGGTCACCAGTTCCTTGTTCCAGAACTCGCGGCGGCGCGGCGCGGCATAGGCGAGCGTCGCCAGCGCGCGCACCACATAGTGCTCGCCACGGAAGCTGCCGTAGTTGGTTTCCATGCCCCAGATCGCCAGCACGACTTCCTTCTGGACGCCGTAGCGCTGCTCGATGACCGCAAGCTCGCGGGCGTAGGTCACAAGCATCTCGCGCCCGGTCGCGATCCGCGTGTCGGAAACGGCGCTGTCGAGATAGTCCCAGATCGGTTTGACGAACTCGGACTGCTTGTTCATCAGACGGATCGTATCGGGATCCGGGGTCACATTGGCGAAGGCCCGACGATAGGTGTCGTTGCTGACACCTGCGGCGCGCGCCTGCGGCCAGAAATCGCGGACCCAGCGGTCGAAGGCGGCATCGGCGGCAGCCGGCTGCACCGAAGCGAGGGAAACGAAAGCCGACAGGGCGAGCACGGCCATGCCGGCCCCGGCCCGGACCAGCTTCCCCATCGAACGGCCGGTCTTGGTCATGGCATCACGCGGCGAAACGAACATGCATACTCCTGATCATCCCCCTGCGAGGTCCCGCCGCCCATGCGGCCGGCTCGCGTTCACGCCCCCCCAGGCGCCCCGGATTGAAGTGTCGGGCCCTTTCGGCAAGGCGGCCCGTAATCCCCGTCAGCGGCGGAACCTCAGTCCCGCCTCGATCTCGCTCGCGCTGTAGCCCGCGCCCTGAGTCGTCGAGGAGAACCGCCGAAATGTATAGCGGCCCTGCAGCGCGACATTGGACGTCAGCGCATAGGTCAGCGCCGATGTCGCCCGCGCTTCCTGCTCGGTCAGCGCGATGCCCGTGTAATCCGTCCATGAATACCCGACACCGACTTCTCCGGTCAAAGCGTCCGAGAAGCCCTGGGCGATCCGCAGGTCGCCGGAATAGGTGACCGAGCCCGGCGTGCCGGCCAGGTCCGAGGGCGACAGCGTGGTGTTCAGCAGCCCCGTCACGGTGGTCAGGCGCGCCGGCGACCAGACGAGCGATCCGTCGACGGTCATGCCCTCCAGCGCTTGTAGTCGGTTGTCGTCGGGCGTCTCGCTGCGCCAGCCGACGGAGACGTCGCCGGACAGCTTGTCCCCCGCTTCGAATGTGACGCCCGCGCGCAGCCCGTAGCCGGCGGAATTACGGTCGTAGCAGGTTGCCGTGTTGGTGCAGCGTTCGAGATAGCGCCGGCTCAGCAGGCTTGCTTCCGCATAGGGCTCGACGGCCGCGCCGGTGTTGGCCTCCAGCCTCAGCGTCCCGGTCAACAGCGCGTTGTCGCGGTTGCGGTCGGGGGCAACGCCTCCGGTGCCCGAGTAGAAGGTGGAATCCACACGTCCGCGCAGCTCGGCGCCGACCAGCCCGACCTGCCGGCGCAGCGCAAGCCCCGCCCCGGCCTCGTGAATGTCCTGCTCGCCACCGCTCGATTCCGCCGTGCCACGGTCCTCGAGCGCCAGCCCGTAGTTCGCCTCGACATCGACTTCCGTGCGGTCGTTGACCTCGAGGCGAAGCAGCGCGTCGGCCGTGATGTTCGGATCGCCCTGCAGGTCGCTGCCGGGATAGCCGGTGTAGCCGCCGCGCAGGTTGACGCCGAGGCTGTGGCGCGACCAGTCCGACTGCAGTCGCACGGACGGCGCGATCCGGTAGAGCGTTCCTGCGCTTCCGGTTGAATCGCCGGCGCGGTTGTCGCTCCAGCCCATGCCGGTGAAGAGTTCGGGATAAAGAAGAAACGATCCGACGCGAATGCCGTTCGGCGCATCCCGCGTGGTGTCGCCGTCGAAGACGACGCTGTTCGCATTGCCGCCACCACCAAGTGGCGTGACCCGGCGCATGGCGCGCATGCGCTCCGCGTAGGGCTGCACCGGGCCGACGCGACCGGTCTGTGCCAGCGGCACGGCGCGCTCGCCCGCCCCCGCCGCCAGTCCGTCGATCGTGCCCCGCGTCGCCGTGTCGGACGAAAGCGCGCCGGGCGTCGTGCCCTCGGCACCGTCAAGCGGCGCCTGCTCCTGAGCGTCGATGTCCTGGAGACCCGGGGCGGCGACGTCGGCGGCATCGAAGGCGGGAAACGCGTCCGCCGTTCCTGCATCCTGGGCATGCGCCGCCTCCGCCGCCACAAGGGCAGCGAGCAGGATCGGAAGGAGGGAGCCGGAACGCGCCATTGGGAAGCCGTGAAAACCGTCTGATATCGGGATCTGTCGCCAGCGCACACCACGCCACGCTTGTGGGCTGATAATGGTCCGTTAAGGTTAACGGAGGGTTGCCGGAGAGAGCCTGTGGCTTGCCGATCCGGGTCAAGGCGCGTATGAGGGGCATCAAACATCCGCACCAAAAGGATGAGCGTGCCTGTGGCGACCTCCTCGTTCCAATCGTCCGATACGGCGGCTGCGACCCAGCCCCGAGCCTCCTCCCTGCGTACCATCGAGACGGAAATCCGTGGCATGGAGGCGCTTCGCGACGCTCTTGCCAACGGCCTGTCCGAGCCGTTCCGCCAGACCATCGAGACGATCACCGGCGCACGCGGCCGCGTCATCATCACCGGCATCGGCAAGAGCGGACACGTCGGCGCCAAGATTGCCGCGACGCTGGCGTCCACCGGCACGCCGGCCTTCTTCGTCCACGCGACGGAAGCCAGCCACGGCGACCTCGGGATGATCACCGACGAGGATGTGGTGGTGGCCCTGTCGTGGTCGGGCGAAACGCAGGAGCTGGCCGCGACACTGGCCTACACCCGCCGCTTCAAGGTGCCGCTGGTCGCCATCACCTCCCGCCCGCAGAGCGCCCTCGGCAAGGCCGCCGACATCGTCCTCGCCCTGCCCCGGGCCGAGGAAGCCTGCCCGCACGGACTTGCCCCGACCACATCCACCGTGCTGCAGATGGCCATGGGCGATGCAATCGCCATCGCCTTGCTGGAGGCCCGCGGCTTCACCGCGCAGGACTTCAAGATCTACCATCCCGGCGGCCGCCTTGGTGCCAGCCTGCTGCATGCCCGCGACATCATGCACCGCGATGACCGTCTGCCGCTCGCCGCCGCCGACACGCCAATGCGCGATGCAATCGTGCTCATTACCCAGAAGGGATTCGGCATTCTCGGCATTGTCGACGAGGCCGGAAACCTTGTCGGCATCATCACCGACGGCGACCTGCGTCGCCACCTGAGCAACGACTTCCTCGACAAGACCACGAGCCAGGTCATGACGCGGAATCCGAAGACCATCCCGCCCGACATGCTTGTGGCCTCGGCGATGGAATTCATCAACCGCGTCTCGATCACGGCCGTTTTCGTGGTCGATGGCGCCCGCCCGGTCGGCATCATCCACCTGCACGACCTGCTTCGCCACGGCGTCGCCTGACCCCTGCGATCAGGGGTTCCTCCGGAAGCCTTTCGTTTACCATGATCGAGAATCCGCGGGCTGAGCGTGTGCATTTCGCGACGTCAGCACCGTTGACGCTACGCGCTTAGGGATTGATTAGCGACCCCCACCCTAAGATTGCTCCATTCGCACAGACGGGTTTCATCGCCCCGGAGCACTGTAGGGTCATGGATCTAGGTTCGATCATCGGTATCGTTGCGGCCTTCGTGGTCGTGTTGATCGCCATCTTGCTTGGCGGCACAATCTCGCAGTTCATCGACATCCCATCCGTCCTCATCGTGGTGGGTGGCGGCCTCGCGGCGACGCTGGTGCGCTTTCCACTTTCCGGCATCGGCAGCGCCTTCATCGTCGGCAGCAAGGTCGCCTTCACCCATAAGAAGACCAGCCCGCGCGACCTCATCGAGGAAATCACGCGCCTCGCCGACACCGTGCGCAAGTCCGGTCCGCTCGGTCTGGAAAGCGTCGAGGTCAGCGACGCAACGCTGGCCAAGGGCGTCCAGTACATCGCCGACGGCTACGAGATGGATTTCATCAAGGAAACGATGGAACGCGAGCGCGATCTGTTCCTTGATCGGCTCGGCGAGGGCAAGAAGGTCTTCAAGGCGCTCGGCGATTCCGCTCCCGCCTTCGGCATGATCGGGACGCTGGTCGGCCTGGTGCAGATGTTGGCGACGATGGACGATCCCTCGACCATCGGCCCCTCCATGGCCATCGCGCTGCTGACGACACTCTACGGCGCTCTGATTTCCAACGTCGTCTGCCTGCCGATCGTCGACAAGCTCGACTCCAAGTTCGACACCGAGGAGGTCAACCAGACCCTGGTCATCGACGGTGTCATGCAGATCCGCCAGAACAAGAGCCCGGCGCTGATCCGCGACATGCTGATCGCCTACCTGCCCGAAAAGATCCGCGCCGACTTCGCCGAGGCGGCCTGACGGCCGGAAAGGACACGCTGACCGATGGCCAAGAAAAAGCAGCAAGGCGGCGGCGGCGCCCCGGAGTGGCTCGTCACCTTCGCCGACCTGATGTCCCTTCTGGTGTGCTTCTTCGTGCTCATCATTTCCTTTTCGATCCAGGACAAGCAGAAGCTCCAGATCGTCGCCGGTTCGATGCGCGAGGCCTTCGGCATCAAGGAAAGCTCACGGCGCAACGGCATCATGGAAATCGAAGGCATCCCGGTACGCGAGTACATGAAGGACGTGTCACAGGTTCCCGACGACTTCGATTCGGACTTCGCCTCCGAGATGCACGAAGAGCGGCGCAAGCAGGGACCGGAGGCCGACACCCACGATGCCCGGGAAACGGACATCGAGAAGCCCCGCCAGTTCGCCACGGCGGCTGCATCGCTGCGTCAGGCCTGGCAGGAAATGCCCGACATCACCGAAATCTCCTCGAACATCATTCTCGAGGAAAGCGACGAGGGGCTCAACATCACCCTCGTCGACCAGGACGGCCGGTCCATGTTCCCGGAAGGATCAAAGTATCCCTATGAGGTGACCCGCCGGCTGCTCGCCCGCATGGCGCCGGTGATCGCGCAGATGCCGAACCGCATCCAGATCACGGGCCATACGACCTCCGGCGGCCTGACCACAAATCCCGGCTACACCAATTGGGAACTGTCCGCCGACAGGGCGAACGCCGCGCGCCAGATCCTCTCCGACTACGGCATTCCCTCCGACCGGTTCTACGGCGTGGTCGGCAAGGCCGACACCGAGCCGCTGTTTCCCAACGACCCCTATCTGGCCGCCAACCGGCGGATCGGCATCCTGCTGATGAAGGAAGACCCGCCGCTGCCGCTCGGACACACACCGTAATCCGCCGGCCTCTTCTCAGTCCGCGTGCTCGATCAGCAGCGTCGAGCCGTCGAGCGCGAGCACCCGCACCCGCGTTCCCGCCGGTGCGTCCGGGCCGCGCACGCGCCAGACCGTGTCGTCTATGGCGATGCGGCCGCTGCCATCGAGGATCGGCTCGCGCAGGACGTAAGTCTGCCCGACGAACCGGCTTCCGCGCCGATTGAGATGCGGCTCTCCGCCCTCGTCCGGGTAGCGGCGCAGCAACGCGCGGCCGGCGAGCAGGCTTGCCAGCGACAGCCCCGCAAAAAGCAGGACTTCCGCCTGCCAGCCGACGTCGACGAAGATCGCCAGCGTTCCCACGACCAGCGCCGACAATCCGAACCACAGGAAGAAGGTGCCCGGCGCCAGCACCTCAAGACCGAGCAAAACCAGCCCTATGATCCACCAGAGCCAGGGGCCAAGCTCGGACACCAGCCGCTGCAGCACCATCGCTCAACCCTCGCCGCGGTCGGTCGGGCGGGCACCGGCCGTCGGCACGCCACCTCTGCGGCGCGGCTTGTCGTCGGATCCGAACGCGTCGCGGGCGATCTCGGCGATACCGCTGAGCGATCCCAGGATGGCGGTGGTTTCCGTCGGCAGGATCAGCAGCTTCTGGTTCGGCGAGCGTGCAAACTGGCCGAGCGCCTCCACGTATTTGTTGGCAACGAAATAGTTGATCGCCTGCACGTCGCCGCCGGCGATGGCCTCGCTGACGAGCTGGGTCGCCTTGGCCTCGGCCTCGGCCGAACGCTCGCGCGCCTCGGCATCGCGGAATGCCGCCTCGCGCCGTCCCTCGGCCTGCAGGATAAGCGACTGCTTCTCGCCTTCCGCCTGCAGGATCTCCGACTGGCGCTTGCCTTCCGCCTCGAGGATCGAAGCCCGCTTCTCGCGCTCCGCCTTCATCTGCCGGCCCATCGCGTCGACGAGGTCGACGGGCGGGTTGATATCCTTGATCTCGATGCGGGTCATCTTCACGCCCCAGGGGCTGGCCGCCGCGTCGACGACCTTGAGCAGGCGCAGGTTGATCTCGTCGCGGTTGGAAAGCAGCTCGTCGAGGTCCATCGAGCCCATGACGGAGCGGATGTTGGTCATGGTCAGGTTGAGGATCGCATTCTCCAGCCCCGAGACCTCATAGGCGGCGCGGGCCGCGTCGAGCACCTGATAGAAGGTGACGCCATCGGCCGTGATCGACGCGTTGTCGCGGGTGATCACCTCCTGCGAGGGAACGTCGAGCACCTGCTCCATCATGTTGATCTTGCGGCCGACACGGTCGACGAAGGGAATGATGAAGTTGAGGCCCGGCTGCAGCGTCTTGCGGTACCGGCCGAAACGTTCGACCGTCAGGTTGTAGCCCTGCGGCACCGTCTTGATGCCGGCGATGACGACAATGACGGCCAGCACGAACAGGCCGACGACGACCAGATCCGGTCCGATCAGTCCTTCAGGCATTCCGCGATCCTCCAGAACGCGGCTCGGCCCCGCGCGTGGCTGGCGCGCAAGGGTGCGCGCGGGGCATGATGTACGCGCTCACGCGCGAACTGCAAGCCCGCGCGGACCGACCCCGAGAAGGGTCGGCGTCCGCTCCTGACCTCAGATCCAGCCGGAAAGCTCGCGCAACACGACAGAACGGATTACGCGCATACCCGGATCGCTGTCGTTCAGGCAGGGAATATGGGCAAAATGCTCGCCACCATTCTCGTGGAAGATCTCGCCAACCTCGCCGGCAATCTCCTCGAGCGTTTCCAGGCAGTCGGCGACGAAACCCGGATTGAGCACGGCAACGCGCTTCGTGCCCGCTTTCGCCAGCGCCTCGACTGTCTTGTCCGTATAGGGCTGGAGCCACTCCTCCGGGCCGAACCGGCTCTGGAATGTGAGCTTCAGCCGCTCCTCGCTCCAGCCGAGCCGCTCGCGCAGCAGCCGCGTCGTCTTCTGGCAATGGCAGTGATAGGGATCGCCCCGTTTGAAATAGGACTGCGGAATGCCGTGATAGGAGGTGATCACCACCTCAGGCTCGAAATCGAGGCCGGCAAGATGCGTCTCGATCGACTCGGCCAGCGCATCCACATAGGCCGGGTCGTCATGATAGGGCGGCACGGTCCTCAATGCCGGCTGCCAGCGCAGCTTGAGCAGCTCCTTGAAGATCACGTCGTTGACGGTGGCCGTGGTCGAGGCGGAATACTGCGGGTAGAGCGGGAACGCCAGAATGCGGTCGCAACCCTGTTCGCGCAGGTGCTCGAGCCGCGAGGCGATCGACGGATTGCCGTATCGCATCGCCCAGTCGACGACGATCCGGTCGTCCACGCCGGCAAGCTCGGCGGCGAGCTTGTCGGACTGGGCGCGCGTGATCGTGCGCAGCGGCGATTCGTCGAGTTCCTTGTTCCAGATTTCCTCATACGCCTTGCCCGACTTCTTCGGGCGAGTGTTGAGCACGATGCCGTAGAGGATCGGATACCAGAGCGCCTTGGGCCATTCGATCACGCGCTTGTCGGTGAGGAACTCCTGAAGGTAGCGGCGCATGGAGCGGAAATCGGTGCCGTCCGGCGTGCCGAGATTGACGAGAAGCACACCGATGCGACCGGCCTTGACCGGCGGATGCGCGGCGGGAAGCCTGATCCGGCCCATCTCGCGCGCCCTCGTGTCGTCTCCAGTTTCGGTCCCGGCCTGGGTAGTGCTGTCCGCGTTCATGATCTTCCGTGTCGCTCCTGGTCGCTTGCGGCTCGAAAACGCCGACGCCGTCGTCTCGCCGCACTTAAGGCAGACGCACCTCTGCGTCCACATGGTCTTGCTGAACTTTTCATACGCAAGGCCGGGCCGACAGGATCGCCTCGACACGCGGCGCAATGACGCAGTCAAAATATTGGCATTAATTACGATGTAATTTGCATCATGCCCTTAACCCGGAATTTAGCCGGAAAGACTATTTGTTGCCTGGCGCGCGGCGCGTGTTTTTTTGAGTCGGCCGGGGCGTATATCCGGCGGTGAATGCATTTACGTAGTTTGGTGGAACCTTGCGGAAACACAGGATCCTTCTCATCGAGGAAAGCGCTCCGGCGCGCCGTCTCATCCGCGAAATGCTCGAGCGTATCGGCTTCGAGCACGTCGAGGAGGCAGCCGGCGTCAAGGCTGGCGAGCGCCTTCTTGAAGCCCAGGGCTTCGATCTGGTGCTGCTCGAGTGGCGGCAGCCGCGCCTGGAGGGCATGCGCTTCCTCAAGCGTCTCAGGGCGGACGAGCGTCTGCGCCTGGCGGTGACTCCGGTGATCGTTTCCTGCGCCGATGTCGACCTGGAGCTTCTCAAGCTTGCCGCGGATCTCGACGCGCATTCCGTGCTGGCCAAGCCCTTCTCGCTGAAGAGCCTGAAGTCGCATGTGGAAGCGGTGCTTGGCGCCGCGCCGGCCAGGGCGAAGCTCCGCGTGCCGAAGGGCACGGCCAAGCCGGTCGAGGAAGAGCCGCCGCGCGCAGCGGAGCCGGATGCGACCGCCGAGGACGATATCTTCTATCTGTAGGAGGCCCAGGCCGAAGCAGGCACGATCACACGTGCCGGTAGCGCTCGGCCACCTTGAACCAGAACTCGACGATGGTGTTGAGCACCTCGCTCATGCCGGCAAGGCTGTCGGCCTTGGTGACCACGGCATTGGCGCCGGCCGCGTAGGCACGGCGTATCGTCACCGCATCGTCGGCGGTCGTGAACACGCAGACAGGAAGGGCGCTGAGGTTTGTGTGGGCCCGAAGCTTGCCGAGAAACTCCGTTCCGCTCATCACCGGCAAATTGAGGTCGAGAAGCACGAGGTCGGGAAGAGCGTCGCCCTGCGCGTCCAGAAACGCCAGAGCATCCGCGCCATCCTCGACGGTGTTGATCCTCACCGGCACCGATGAGGCCTTGAGCGCCATCTCGATAAGGCGCACATCATCCGGATCGTCCTCAACCAGAAGGATGAAGGCCTCGTTCTCCGGGCTGTCGAGCGTGGTCATGAAGCTGCGCCTGCAATTTCCCCGCGCCGGTATCGCGCACTTCCTGCATAGGACGAAACCGGTGGGTGTCGCAACACCTGGCGACACGCGCATTCACAGGCAGGCGCACGCCTGTGCCTCAGGCGTCGTAGGAACGCTCGTCGGAAATCACCTTGCCGTCGTTGGGAAGCTCACCCGGCGCGATCCGCTCGACCGAGCCGGACAGCTTGGTGATCTCGCGCATGGTCGCCTTCAGCGCGTCGTCGAGCCCCTCCGCCCGGGCATCGGTTTCATAGGCAAGCCGCATCACGTCCTGCTCCTGCCGGCGCTCGACGATCAGCCGCGCCCGCGCCACCTCCGGATGGCGCAGCAGGATCTGGGCGACCTGCTGCGGGTCGACGAACATGCCCTTGATCTTGGTGCGCTGGTCGGCCCGCCCCATCCAGCCCTTGAGGCGCATGTTGGTGCGCCCGCAGGACGAGCGGCCCGGCAACACGGCCGAAAGATCGCCGGTGCCGAAGCGGATCAGCGGGTAGCTGCGGCTGAAGTTGGTGACGACGAGTTCGCCGACCTCGCCCACGGGCACCGGCGTATCCGTGCCCGGACGCACGATTTCCACGATCACCCCTTCGTTGACGATCATGCCCTCGTCCGCCGTGCTCTCATAGGCGATGACGCCCAGGTCCGCGGTCGCATAGGCCTGCAGAACCTTGACCCCGCGCGCCGCATATTCCGCCCTGAGGCTTGGAAACAACGCACCGCCCGAGACCAGCGCCTTGCGAAGGGAGGAGGCGTCGCGGCCGAGTTCCTGCGCCTTGTCGAGCAACACCTTGAGGTAGTCCGGCGTTCCCGCGTAGCCCGTCGGCTTCAGCGTCTCGATCGCCTCCACCTGCATTTCCGTGTTCCCGACGCCGGCGGGAAACACCGCGCAGCCTGCCGCGCGGGCGCCGTGGTCGAGGATGAACCCGCCCGGTGTCAGATGATAGGACAGCGCGTTGTGGACGATGTCGCCCGGCCTGAAGCCGGCGGCATGAAACGCCCGCCCCGCGTTCCACGGATCGGCGCCCTCGCCCTGCGGCTCCCAGATCGGTCCGGGCGACATGAAGATGCGGTTCATCTGCGACACTTTGCCGGCGGCGAAACCGCCGAAGGGCGGCTCGTCCCTCTGTGCGCTCATCAGCTCGGACTTGCGCAGCACCGGAAGGCGTGCCAGGGCCGCCCGGTCGCGCACCGCGCCCGGCTCGATCTTGCCGAGATGACCGGCCCAGCCGGCGGCGAACTCCACCGCCCTTGCGATCTGGTCGGGCAGGCGCTGAAACAGATCCGCCTCGCGCTCGTCAGGATCACGGACCTCAAGCTCGTCAAAATACCGCTCGCTCATGGCTCAACCCTTGCTTTGAATGCGCAGCGGCAAGGCCGCCATTGCCGTGCCGACATCACGCCAGCCAGCGCTTGCGACGCTTGTAGTGCTTCACGTTTCGGAAGGATCTGCGCCCCTCGCCACCGACGCCGAGGTAGAATTCCTTCACGTCCTCGTTCTCCCGCAGCGCCTTCGCCTCGCCATCGAGCACGATGCGCCCGGACTCCAGGATGTATCCGTAGGTGGCATAGCGCAGCGCGACATTGGTGTTCTGCTCGGCCAGCAGGAAGGAAACCCCCTCCTTCTGGTTCAGCTCGCGCACGATCTCGAAGATCTCCTCGACCAGCTGCGGGGCAAGGCCCATCGACGGCTCGTCGAGCAGGATCATGCTCGGACGGCTCATCAGAGCGCGACCGATCGCGCACATCTGCTGCTCGCCGCCGGAGGTGTAGCCCGCCTGACTGGAGCGGCGCTCCCTGAGGCGGGGGAAATAGGCATAGACCTTCTCCAGGCTGGCGCGCACCGCCGCGTCGCCGTCACGCCGGGTAAAGGCTCCCGTCAGGAGGTTTTCCTCGATGGTCAGGTGGCCGAAGCAATGCCGCCCCTCCATGACCTGAATGCAGCCGCGGCGCACCAGGTCGCTCGGCGACAACGCCTGCACCTGTTCGCCCTTGAAGGTGATCGACCCCTTGGTCACGTCGCCGCGCTCGGCCTGCAGCAGGCTCGACACGGCCTTGAGCGTCGTCGTCTTGCCGGCGCCGTTGGCACCCAAAAGCGCAACGATGCCGCCCTCTGGCACGGTCAGCGAGACGCCCTTCAGAACGAGGATCACGTGGTTGTAGATGACCTCGATGTTGTTCACGGCGAGGATCGTCGAAGCGGCCGTTTCGCTCTGTCGTGCGGTGGCGTCCATGTCACTCTTCCGGCGCTGGTCGTTGGGCGGGCCGGCCCGGGCTTTTCCAGGCTCGGGCCGGCGGGTCTGCTGCCGGTCCGCGGCTGTCGCCGCGAGCCGGGGTTCTTGCATTGATGCCGCTGCGATCACTTCGCCGGGCAGGCATCCGCGCGCGCCGGCCACGGCGCGTTGGACGTGGCATAGTCCTTTGAGGCCTGCATCAGGATCGGCGTCACCTCTTCGGTCATCGGCGAGAACCAGTCGGTCGCCGGGACCCACTTCTCGCCGTCCCATTCCTGGATGAACAGCGGGTGGTGACCGGAGTGGTTGGCGCAGGTGATCTCCAGCGGCGCGATCATGCCCTTCAGGCCGATGGCCTCCAGGCGTGCCTCGTCGATCTTCAGGTTCTCCAGGCCGACGCGCATGTCCTCGGCATTGATCACCTTCTTGCCGGTCATCTCCTGGGCGGTGCGGATTGCCTCGACCATGTAGACCGCGTTGACGACACCGCGGTTGTAGAGGTTCTCGCCAAGCGTGCTCGGCGGGGTCTGCGACTTGCCCGCGTCGACGACCAGCTTCTTGATGTCCTGGATCGCCGGATAGTCGGCACCGACATTGTTGAAGCTGACCGACTTGTAGCCCTTGGTGCCCGTGCCGCCGGCGCGTGCGTCCTCATCGCCGCCGGCCCACCACACGCCGATGAACTTCGTCATGTCGAAGCGGTTCTTCACCGCCTCCTTGATGGCGGTCGGGTTCATGGCGCCCCAGCCCCACATCACGACATAATCGGGACGGTCGCGACGGATCGAGAGCCACTGCGAGGACTGGTTCTGCATCTCCTTGCCCGGTACCGGGTACTGCAGCACCTCGAAGCCATACTTCTGGGCGAGGTTGTCGAGCAGGGGGATCGGCTCGCGCCCATAGCCTGCGTCAAGGAAGATGTAGCCGATCTTCTTGCCCTTGAGCTTGTCCATGCCCCCTTCCTGCTCGCCGATATACTTGACGATTGCCGAGAGCCCGTCCCAGTAGGTATCCGGCGGATTGAAGACCCACGGGAAGGTGTTGCCGTCGGCCGCCGCGGAGAGGCCGTAAGCCATCGACAGAACCGGGATCTTGTCGACCGACGACTTCGGGATGACCTGCAGCGTGATGCCGGTCGACCACGGATTGAACACCAGCGTGTTCTTGGCCTTGGCCTGCTCGTAGCACTCCACGCCCTTCTGCGTGTCGTAGCCGGTCTCGCACTCGTCGAAGGCGATCTTGACGCCGTTCACACCGCCGTCGCGCTCGTTGACCATCGCCAGGTAGTCGGACATGCCGTTGGCGATGTGGATGCCCGATCCGGCATAGGGGCCGGTCCGATAGGTCGGCAGCTGGATGTAGACGGAATCCTCGGCGACGGCCGGAGCAGCGAAGGACGCCGCCAGGCCCACCAGGACCGATCCCGCCAGGAGAGTTCTCATGCGCATGTCTTTCCTCCCATTCGCGCCCCTTGCGGAGCCTTGCCCCGGGGGTCTCGCCATCCGGACCTGGGTCCGGCTTGCGCCCCGATGGCCTGTCTGAGGGTCACCCTCCCCGCGGATCCTCCCTGATCACGCGTACGGGAACGGCCAGACCCTGAGTTTCTCCTTTCCGATCGCCCACAGCCGGGCCAGCCCGTGCGGTTCGACGATCAGGAAGAAGATGATGAGCGCACCGATGGTCATCTGCGCGCCCTGAAAGACGGTCTCGGCGGCCACGTCGACGCCGAGCGCCGGCAAGCCGACGCGCAGCAGGATCGGCAGGATCCAGATGAACGCCGCGCCGAAGAAGGATCCCACCAGCGAGCCGAGGCCCCCGATGATCGCCATGAACAGAACCTGGAACGACAGGGTGATCGAGAACACCGCCGGTTCCGAGGCCCCAAGATAGAAGAACACGAACATCGCGCCGGCGAGGCCGCACACATAGGACGACACGGCAAATGCCGAGAGCTTGGCGATCAGCGGCCGAACGCCCATCAGCTCGGCGGCGATGTCCATGTCGCGGATCATCATCCACTGCCGGCCGATGCGCCCGCGGATCAGGTTCTTCAGGAGCAGCGTCATCACCACGACGATCGCCAGGACCACGTAGTAGCGGGCGCCGGCGCCAGCCGCCGGGCCGGTGATCAGCGTGCCCATGATCTCGCGCCCTGGCACCTCGATCGCGCCGGAGGAATTGTAGTTGTAGAGCCACGGGATGCGGATGAAGCACCACTCGAGGAAGAACTGCGCCGCAAGTGTCGTCACCGCGAGATAGAGGCCCTTGATGCGCAGCGACGGCAGGCCGAAAACGACACCCGCGGCGGCGGCGAAGGTCCCCGACAGAAGGATGTGAACGACGACATTCACCTCGGGGAAGATGGTCACCAGCTTGTAGCAACTGTATGCGCCGACCCCCATGAAGGCGCCGGTACCCAGCGACAGCTGGCCTGCATAGCCCGTCAGGATATTGAGACCGATGGTCGCCAGCGCCAGGACCAGGAAGGGAATGGCGACAGCGGAGAGCACGAACTCACTCGCCACCATCGGCAGGAGAAGCGCGAGGACGAGGATGACGGCAACGCCGACGCGGTCCTGGCGGATCGGGAAGATCTGCTGGTCGGCCGCGTAGGTCGTCTTGTACTGGCCGGCTTCACGATAGAACATGACGTGCTCCTCAGATCCGCTCGATGATTTTTTCGCCGAACAGGCCCTGCGGCCGGAACAGCAGGACGAGCAGCGCGATCACATAGGCGAGCCAGCTCTCGATACCGCCCCCCACCAGGCCACCCCAGTAGATCTCTCCGACCTTCTCGCCTATGCCGATGATCAGCCCGCCGATGATGGCACCCGGGATCGAGGTGAAACCGCCCAGGATCAGCACCGGGAGGGCCTTCAGCGCCACGATCTCGAGTGCGAAGGAGACGTCCGAGCGTGCGCCCCACATGATACCGGTGGCGAGTGCGACGATGCCGGCGGCGAACCAGACAATCGCCCAGATCTGATTGAGCGAGATGCCGACCGACAGGGCCGCCGTATGGTCGTCGGCGACAGCGCGCAGGGCGCGGCCGATACGGGTGCGGTTGAAGAAGACAGCGAGGCTGCCGACCATCAGCAGCGCGATGACCGCGGCAGCGATGTCGATGTGTTGGAGGATGACGAGCCCGCGATCACCTATCTCGAAGGCGGTCGAGCCGGTCGGCAGGCCGAGCTCGGAGGTGATCATCTGCTTCGGCTCGCCGCCGAAGATGACCTCGCCAAGACCAATCAGGAAGTAGGTCATGCCGATGGTCGCCATCAGCAGGATGATGTCCGGCTGTCCGACCAGCGGCCGCATGACGAACTTCTCGATGCACACGGCGAGGATCGCCATGATGCCGATCGCCAGGATCAGCGCCAGCCAGGCCGGCACCCCCTTCTCGTGGAGGCCGACCAGGGATAGGCCGGCGAACACGACCATGATGCCCTGCGCGAAGTTGAAGACGCCCGAAGCCTTGTAGATCAGCACGAAACCGAGCGCGATCAGGGCGTAGAGCACGCCGGCGACGAAGCCCTCCCAGACCACCTGGATCAGAAAGTCCGGAGCGCCGACCATCTGCACGAAGGGGTCGATGAATATGTTGTAGAGCATGTCCATTAATGCGCCCCCCCGAGATACGCGTCGATCACATCCTGGTTCGACTGCACCTCCTCGGGAGGCCCGTCGGCGATCTTGCGGCCATAGTCGAGCACCACGACCCGGTCGGACAGATCCATGACCACCCCCATGTCGTGCTCGATGAGCGCGATTGTCGTGCCGAACTGCTGGTTGACGTCAAGGATGAAGCGGCTCATGTCCTCCTTCTCCTCCAGATTCATGCCCGCCATTGGCTCGTCGAGCAGCAGCAGCTCCGGCTCCATGGCAAGCGCGCGGGCAAGCTCGACCCGCTTCTGCAACCCGTAGGGCAGCCGCCCAACCGGCGTCTTGCGGATCGCCTGGATCTCGAGGAAGTCAATGATCTCCTCCACCTTGCGGCGATGCTCGATCTCCTCCTTCAGCGCCGGCCCCCAGTACAGGCACTGCCAGAAGAAGTTGCTGCGCATCTTCAGGCCGCGCCCGGTCATGATGTTGTCGAGCGTCGTCATGCCCTTGAAGAGGGCGACGTTCTGGAAGGTGCGGGCGATGCCCTGGCTTGCCGCCTCATAGGGCTTCATCTTGCGCCGCACCTCGCCGCGCCAGGTGATCGTGCCTTCCTGAGGATGGTAGAAGCCGTTGATGACATTGAGCATCGACGTCTTGCCCGCACCATTCGGGCCGATGATTGCGCGCACCTCTCCCTTGCGGATATCGAAGGAAATATTGGTGATCGCCTTCACGCCGCCGAAGGAGAGCGAGACACTGTCCACCGCCAGCAGCACGTCGCCGCGCCGGACGCCGGAAGGGGAGCCGGCCATGCGTGCCGGATCGACTGGGGCGTTCATTCCGCGGCCTCCTTCATCCCGCCCGGCGTCACCGGATAGAGCGTCATGTCGCGGATCTCGACGGTCGCCTCGATGCCACCCTTGCGCCCGTCCTCATAGGTGACCTCGGTGCGCACGTGCTTCGAAGTGGAGCCGTCGTAGAGCGCCTCGATCAGCGGCGCGTAGCGCTCGGCGATGAAGGAGCGGCGCACCTTCTGGGTCCGCGTCAGCTCGCCGTCGTCGGCGTCGAGCTCCTTGTGCAGGATCAGGAAACGCTTGACCTGCGACCCCGCCATCATCGGCTCACCGGCGAGATCCCGGTTCACCTGGTCGACATGCTCGCGCACCATCTCGTAGACATGCGGATGGGCGGCCAGCTCCTGATAGGAGGCATAATTGACGTTGTTCCGCTCCGCCCAGGAGCCGACCGAGGTCAGGTCGATGTTGACGAAGACCCCGCAGAAGTCGCGACCGTCGCCGAAGGCCACCACTTCCTTGATATTGGGAAAGAACTTGAGTTTGTTCTCGATGTATTTCGGCGCAAACAAGGCCCCGTCGGACAGCTTGCCGACGTCCTTCGCCCTGTCGATGATCTTGAGGTGACCGTTGTCAGCGATGAAGCCCGCGTCGCCCGTCAGCACCCAGCCGTCCTCGGTCTTGGTCGCGCGCGTTGCTTCGTCGTTCTTGTAGTAGCCGACGAAGACGCCCGGCGAGCGGTAGAGCACCTCGCCGTTGTCGGCGATCTTCAGCTCCACGCCGGTCGCCGGCGTGCCCACCGTGTCGCCATGGATCTCGCCGTCCGGCTGCATCGTGATGTAGACGCTGGCTTCCGTCTGGCCGTAGAGCTGCTTCAGGTTCAGGCCCAGCGCCCGGTAGAAGCGGAAGATCTCCGGCCCGATCGCCTCGCCGGCGGTGTAGCCGACCTTCATGCGGGTGAAGCCCATCTGGTTCTTCAGCGGCCCGTAGACCAGGATCTCGCCGAGCCCGTAGAGCAGCCGGTCCGTGGTCGCCACGCTCTCGCCGTTGAGGATCTTCTCGCCGACCCGGCGCGCCACCCCCATGAAGTAGTCGAACATGCGCTTCTTGAGGCGGCTGGCGTCCTCCATGCGCACCATGATGTGGGTGAGCAGGCCCTCGAAGACGCGCGGCGGAGCGAAGAAATAGGTCGGCGCGATCTCGCGCCGGTCGGACAACACCGTCTCCAGGCTTTCCGGGCAGTTGACGCAATACCCGGCCGTATAGGCCTGGGCCAGCGAGAAGACGTGGTCGCCAATCCAGGCCATCGGCAGGTAGGCGAGCGTTTCCTCCGTCTCGTCGAGGCGATCGAAGGCGTTTCCGTTGCGCGCCGAGATGACCAGATTGTCGAAGGAGAGCATCACCCCCTTGGGGCGGCCGGTGGTGCCGGAGGTGTAGAGCATGACGGCGATGTCGCGGCCCTGTGCGGCCGCGATGTCCTCGAGCCAGGCGGCTTCCCTGCCGGCGTCGTCGGCCAGCGTCGCCCTGCCCGCCTTCTGCAGCTCCTCGAAGGAATGCAGCCGGGCGTGGTCGTAGTCGCGAAGGCCGCGGGGCTCGTCGTAGACGACATGTTCGAGGCGGGGCAGGCTCTGCGACATGGAAAGGACCTTGTCGACCTGCTCCTGGTCCTCGACGCAGGCGAAGCGGACCTCGGCGTGCTCGAGCACGAAGGCCATCTCCTCGGCGACGGAGTCCGAATAGAGCGGGACGGGTACGCCGCCCAGCGACTGCGCCGCGACCATGGCCCAGTAGAGCCGCGGCCGATTCGCGCCGATGATGGCGATCCTGTCGCCGCGGGCGAATCCGATATCGCGAAGTCCGATGGAAAAGGCGCGGATTTCCTCCAGCACCTCGGCCCATGTCCACACCTGCCAGATTCCGAAATCCTTCTCCCGCATTGCCGGACGGTCCGCGAAGACACTGGCGTTGCGCAGGAGGATTTTCGGAAAGGTGTCCTCACCGAGGCGCTCGGTGACGGGCGACCCTGCCATTGCGTTTCTTCCCCTCTGGACGCCCCGATTTTTCGGGGTCTCGTCATTCTGTGCGCTTATCTGACCACCGCCCTCCTCCGCGAACAAGCATCGATTGTATCGACGGGACTTGCTCGCGATTGACGCTGGTCATGCGCTTGAGGAAACGCTATTGCGGCGACGTTGCGCCAATATGTGCGAACTGTTTCGAATTGTTTCAGCGCACCCCGCCAGGTTGCCGCCTTTTCGTTCGACAGCCGCCGCGCTTTGCATAAACTCCCCGTCATGACCAGCGGTGATCTCTACCGGGACCGCCTGGACCTCCTCCAGGCCGCGCTCGATCACATCAATCAGGGGTTTTCGGTCTTCGACGCGCAGCTTCAGCTCGTGGCGTGGAACCGTCAGCTCTTCGAGATGCTGGAATTCCCCATGCACCTCGCCCACCGCGGCGCGCCGCTGTCCGCCTTTCTCGAGGTCAATGCCGCACGCGGCGAATACGGCGACGGCGACATCGCCGAGATGATCGCCCGCCGCGTCGAGCGGGCGCGGCTGTTCGAGCCGCATTCCTTCGAGCGGGTGCGCCCGGACGGCCAGGTGGTTCTCGTCACGGGCGCACCGCTGCCGACCGGCGGCTTCGTTACCACCTACACCGACATCACCCGCGAGCGCGAGCATCAGGCGAACCTCGAACGCACCGTCGCCGAACGCACCCGCCAGTTGCGCCAGAGCGAGGACTGGCTGCGTCTGGTCACCGACAGCGTGCCCGCGCTCATTGCCTATGTCGGCCCCGGCCCGGTCTACCGCTTCGCCAACCGCCGCTATGCCAAGTGGTTCGACCAGACGGTGGAATCCCTGGTCGGGCGCCCGGTCGCCGATATCATCGGCCCCGAGCTTTATCCCGAGCTGGAACCGCATATCGCCAGGGCCTTCACCGGCCAGGCAGTTTCCTACGAATACGCGCGCAACCGCGCGACCGGCCGTATCGCGCACATGCGCTCGACCCTGATCCCCGACCGCACCGCCGACGGGCGGACGCTCGGCTGCTTCGTTCTCTCGCTCGACGTGACGGAGCAGAAACGCTCCGAGACGGCGCTTGCCCAGGCCCAGCGCATGGAGGCCGTCGGCCAGCTCTCCGGCGGGCTCGCCCATGACTTCAACAACCTGCTGACCATCATCATCGGCAACGTGCTCAGCCTGCGGCGCAAGGCCGACATTCCCGCGATGCCGGATCTCTCCGGCCACATCGACCCGATCCTCCAGGCGGCCCAACGCGGCGCCGACCTGACCCGCCGCCTGCTCGCCTTCGCGAAGGGGACCGCCGCCGACAGCAAGCCGGTCCGCCTTGCCGCCCTTCTCGCCAACATGGAAGGGCTGCTCTCCGGCTCGCTGCCGCGCGGCATCACCTTTTCGCTGGAGACCGGAGACGCCGATCCACCCGTACGGGTCGACCCGTCCGAGTTCGAGAACGCGCTCGTCAATCTCGTTCTCAACGCCCGCGATGCCATGCCCTCCGGCGGAACGATCCTTGTCCGCCTGGAGGAAGATGAGATTTCCCCGGCCAAAACCGCATCGCTCGGCATCGCGCCCGGGCGATACGCCCGCATCCTGGTCTGCGACACCGGCTCGGGCATGAGCGAGGACGTCCGCCGGCAGGCCTTTGATCCGTTCTTCTCGACCAAGCCCTTCGGCACGGGAAGCGGCCTCGGCCTTCCCACCGTCTACGGATTTGCGCGCCGCTCGGGAGGCTGCGTGTCGATCGAAAGCCGAAGCGGCCACGGCACGGAGATCCGCGTGCTGCTCCCCGTCACAGCCGATGCTGCCGTGGCCGACGGTGCCGACGAGACGCAGGGCACATGCCACGGCAACGGCGAACTGGTCTTGCTGGTGGAAGACGACGCCGCCGTCGCCGACGTGGTGCGCGACCAGCTCTGCGTCCTCGGCTATTCCGTCCTTGTCACCGGCGAGGCCGACGACGCGCTCGAACTCGTCGCCGAGGTCGGCGATATCCGCGCCGTGCTGAGCGACGTGGTGATGCCCGGCCAGATGAGCGGGCTGGTGCTGGCGGAGAAGATCCGCGCCGCACGGCCCGGCCTGCCGATCGCGCTGATGAGCGGCTATCGCGATGGCACCGACGGCGGCGCGCCGCTCCCCGACTGCCCGATCCTGTCGAAACCCTTCGCTGCGGGCTTGCTTGCCCGCACCATGAGCGAGATCCTGTCCCGATGACGACAGCCGCGCAGGGCCCGACAACCGCCGAGCCCCTCATCTTCATCGTCGAGGACGAGGCCGACATCCGCAGCCTGCTGGCGGAAACCCTTTCCGGCTACCGGTTCCGCACCGCCGCCTTCGCCAATGCCGACACGGCACTGGCCGCCCTCGACACGGCCTCGCCGGCCGCCGTGATCCTCGATCTCGGCCTGCCGGACATGGACGGCCTCGAGGCGATCAACCGCATCCGCGCAACCGGCCCGGTCCCCATCCTCGTGCTTTCCGCGCGCAGCCATGCCTCCGACCGGATCATGGGGCTGGAATTCGGCGCCGACGACTATGTGGTGAAGCCCTTCGACCCGCGCGAGATCGTCGCCCGGGTGCGCTCGCTGCTGCGCCGCAGCGCCACGGCGTCTCCAACCGCTGGAGACGCGGAGCCGCTCGACATCGCCCGCTTTGCCGGATGGCGTTTCGAGCCCGGCTCGCACCGCCTGGTTTCCCCGGAGGGCGAGGAGACCTTCCTGTCGACCGGCGAGGCGACACTCCTCGGCGCTTTGCTGCGCGCGCCCAAGCGCGTGCTTTCGCGCGACTATCTGCTCGAGCATGGCGGACGCGACGACACGCTCGACCGGGCAATCGACGTGCGCATCTCCCGCATCCGCAAGAAACTGACGCGCCCCGACGAGCCGCCGCTGATCCGCACCATCTACGGCTCGGGCTACATGCTGACGACCCAGGTCGACTGGGGCGGCTGACCGCCGCCAAGGCAAGCTCCCGCGATCAATGGCAATGATAAGGCTTGGAGCCGGCGTGGCAGCACTTGCCCGGCGGGCTGTCCTTGCGACATCCGCCGCCATGGGCGCTGGCAAGCGCCGTCATCCCCACAACAAAAACAACAGCACAGATAATGATGCGCACTGCACTCATCGGTCGTCCTCCCTGGAAACCCCGGCGAGCGTAGCCGAATTACACTGTTAAATGCACGTAATTTCAAAATACAACCCTGACACAACCTCCGGTATCGCAATCCAAATCATGAGAAGATGCGGCCCGGAACAGCGTCCGGACCGCAACGATCTTGCGGATTCTCGTCACTCGGCAGCCGCGAGATCCGACGACTTGCGCGCCGACCGATACGCCGCGACAAGCCCGGGGAGCTTGGCCTGCGCCAGCTTCGCCCCTTCCGCGCGGACCGGGCCGAAGCCGCGGATCCGCTCCGGATAGGCCAGCAACGCCAGTGCCGCCTCGGCATTTTCGGCGGTCACGCTCGCCGCCACCTCATCGACGATGGCCTCGTATTCATCGCGCAGCGCCCGTTCCATCTTTCGCTCCTGCGTGCGCCCGAACACGTCGAAGGCCGTGCCGCGCAGGCCGCGCGCGAAGGCGAGAAAGCGGAACAGCGGACGGACCCACGGACCAAAGCGACGCTTGGCCGGCCGACCCGTGCGCTTGTCGGGGCGCGAGAACAGCGGCGGGGCGAGATGGAACTCCAGCTTCTCGTAACTGGAGAAGGTCTCGGCAAGCTGCGCCTCGAACGCCGGGGCCGAATGAAGCCTGCCGACCTCGTATTCATCCTTGATCGCCATCATCCGGAAGAGCTGGCGCGCCGCGGTTTCCGCAATCGCCGTCCCGGTCTCTCCAAGACCATCCGCCCGCCGGCGAAGCTGCGCGATACGTTCGCCGTACCGCCTGGCGTAGGCCGCGTTCTGATAGTCGGCCAGGAACGCCTCCCGACGCGCGACGATCTCCTCCAGCCCCTCCGACAGGCGGCGGTGCGGCAGGCCCTCCGGCAGCTTCGGCCGGGCGGTATCGACACAAGCCGGGTCGACAGCCGCGGCGCGGCCCCAGGCGAAGGCGGAAAGATTCATCTCCACCGACACCTTGTTCAGGCGGATCGCCTCCTCGAGCGCCTCCAGGCTCAGCGGCACCCCGCCAAGCTGCCAGGCGTAGCCGAGCAGGAACATGTTCGCGGCGATGGCATCGCCAAACAGTGCCTCCGCGATCTCCGTGGCGTCGAGGAAGTGGCTTCGCCCCTCGCCGGCGGCACCCGAAATGGCGGCGACGAGCCGTCGACCGGGCAGGCTGAAGTCCGGGTTCTTGGTGAAATCGCCCGGCAGGGTCTCATGGGTATTGATCACCGCCAGCGCCGTTTCCGGGCGCATGGCGCCAAGCACCTTGGCGGAACCGGCGACGACGATGTCGCAGCCAAGCACCAGGTCGGCGCTGCCCGGACCGACGCGGATGGCGGAAATGTCCTCCGGGCGCGGCGCCAGCTTCAGGTGGCTCGTCACCGCGCCGCCCTTCTGGGCCAGCCCCGCCATGTCGATGATGCCGCAGCCGAGCCCATCGAGATGGGCGGCCATGCCGATCACCGCGCCGACGGTCACGACACCGGTGCCGCCGACGCCGGTGATCATCGCCGCATAGGTCCGCGTCAGCGGCTCGATCGCGGGCTGGGGCACCTCCGGAGCCTTCGGCGGCAGCGCCGTGCGGCCCTTGAGCACGCCACCGCGCACGCTGACGAAGGAGGGGCAGAAGCCCTTCACGCAGGAATAATCCTTGTTGCAGGACGACTGGTCGATGGTGCGCTTGCGCCCCCACTCAGTTTCCAGCGGCTGCACCGCCACGCAGTTCGATTGCACGCCGCAATCGCCGCAGCCCTCGCAGACCAGTTCGTTGACGACAATCCGCTCGTCCGGGTCGGGGAACAGGCCGCGCTTGCGCCGCCGGCGCTTCTCCGCCGCACAGGTCTGGTCGTACAGAAGCACGGTCAGGCCCGGCTCCTTTGCCAGTTCCCGCTCGACCTCGATGAGTTCGTCACGATGATGGATCGACGTTCCGGAAGGCCAGGCGGTCGCAACCGGGTACTTTCCCGGTTCGTCGGTGACGACAACGACCCGTCGCGCGCCTTCGGCGGCGACCTGCCGGGCGATCTCGTCAACCTTCAGTCCTCCGTCATGGGCCTGACCACCGGTCATTGCCACCGCATCGTTGTAGAGGATCTTGTAGGTGACATTGACGCCGGCGGCCTTGGCCGCGCGGATCGCCAGCGCACCCGAATGATTGTAGGTGCCGTCGCCGAGGTTCTGGAAGACGTGGCCGGTGCGCGAAAAGGGCGCCTCGCCGATCCAGTTGGCGCCCTCGCCGCCCATCTGCGTGTAGCCCTCGGTGGACCGGTCCATCCACTGGACCATGTAGTGGCAGCCGATGCCGGCATAGGCGCGACTTCCCTCGGGCACCCGCGTCGACGAGTTGTGCGGGCAGCCGGCGCAGAAATACGGGCTGCGAACGGCGACATCCTGGGTCTCGGCGAGTTTCTGGCGGCGCGACGAGAGCTCGGCGACGCGCGCGGCCAGGCGCTCCGAGGGAAACCGCTCCTTCAGGCGTCGGCCGATGGCCAGCGCGATGTCCACCGGCTCCAGTGCCGCGGGCGCGCGAAACAGCACCTCGCCGTGCTCGTCCGTCTTGCCGACGATCGCCGGCGCGTCGCTCAGGCCGTAGAGGATCTCCTTGAGCTGCGGCTCGATCAGGCCGCGCTTTTCCTCCACCACGATGACCAGTTCTAGGCCGCGGGCGAAGTCGCGCATGCGCGAGGCGGACAGCGGCCAGGTGCAGCCGATCTTCACCAGCGCCAGGCCGAAATCAGCGGCATCCACCTCGTCGATGCCCAGATGTTCGAGCGCCTCCAGCACGTCGAGGAAGCTCTTGCCGGTGGAAACGATGCCGATGCGCGGCCGGCGGCCGCCGGAAAGCACCAGCTTGTCGAGCGGATTGGCGTCGATGAAGGCCCGCGCCGCCGGCAGCTTGACCTCATGCAGCCTTGCTTCCTGCGTCAGCGGATGATCGGAGGGCCGGATATGGACGCCGCCGGGGGGAAAGGGAAAGTCGGGCAGCACCGGGCGCACCCGGTCGCCATGACCCTCGATGGAGGCGGTTGATTCGACATTGTCCTTGACCAGCTTCAGCCCGGCCCACACCCCGGCGTAGCGCGAAAGCGCCCAGCCGAAGAGACCGAAGTCGAGGATCTCCTGCACGCCAGCCGGGTTGAGGATCGGCATCATCGCGTCGACGAGGGCGAATTCCGACTGATGCGCCGTGGTCGAACTCTCGCAGGTATGATCGTCGCCCATCAGCGCCAGCACGCCGCCATGGGGCGAGGTGCCGGCCAGATTGGCATGACGGAAGGCATCGCCCGAGCGGTCGACGCCGGGTCCCTTGCCGTACCAGATCCCGAAAACGCCGTCGAAACGCCCCTCGCCGCGCATCTGCGCCTGCTGCGTGCCCCACAGCGCCGTCGCCGCCAGGTCTTCGTTGATTCCCGGCCGGAAGACGACATCGGCCGGCGCAAGCACCCGCGCGGCCTTCTGGAACTGCTGATCGAGAGCGCCGAGCGGCGAGCCGCGGTATCCGCTGACATAGCCGGCCGTGTTCAGCCCGGCGAGCCGGTCGCGCGCCTTCTGCATCAGTGTCAGCCGGATCAGCGCCTGCGTCCCCGACAGGAAAACGCGCTCCTTGTCGAGATCGTATTTGTCGTCCAGCGTGACCGTGTTGCGTGCCATGTGAAATTCCCCTCCCTGCCGGCGCATCGCGACGCCGGACCTGCCGAGGTTCATGCCCAAGCCCCCGCCCCGTCAATCGAATTCCACCGGAGCGAGGCAATGAAAGCTGCCTCTCAGGCAACACGACAGGCGCCCGGAAGGGGCGAAAGTGCCCCGCGCCACCGCCGGTTGTCGCGCCGGCGGCGGGCCTGAAAACACCGCGCAGCGCCCGCAATTTCAGCAGGCATTCCGTCGCCTTTGCTTTTGCATTCGCGCCAAAGCTGCTAAGCAACTCGCCGTCAACAATGAGGAATTGGGTGAAACGGTGAAAACGCCGGCATCCTTCCGGGGGAAATGCAAAGAGGGTCTGTGATGAAACTCGAGAAAGCGCGTCGTTCGACGCGTGAACGGGCCTGATCCCGTGCGCGCGCTTGCCTTTGCCGTACGCGCCATTTGCGGGCTCAACGCCCTGATCGGCGCCATCTTTTCGTGGTTGTCACTGGCCATCGTCGTGATCTGCTTCACTGTCGTGGTCCAGCGCTATGTCTTCGCCACGAGCTTCGTCTGGATGCAGGATCTCTACGTCTGGCTGAATGGGGCGATGTTCACTGCCGTCGCCGGTTTCGCCTTGTTGCGAAACGACCATGTCCGCGTCGACATCTTCTACCGCCCCGCCACCGTGCGGCGGAAAGCGATCGTCGACTTCATCGGCGTGTTCCTCTTCCTCTTCCCGTTCACCTATGTGGTCTACAGCTACGCTTGGCCCTTCGTCAGCCGCTCCTGGCGCCTGCATGAGGCCTCGGCCAATGTCGGCGGAATGCCCGGCCTGTTCGTGCTGAAGAGCTTCATCATCGCCTTCGCCGCCCTCGTCGCGCTTCAGGGCCTCGCCATGGTGTTTCGCTCCGTGCTGGTGCTCACCGGGAACGAGGAGATGCTGCCGGAGCGGCTGCGCTACGAGACCCCCGGCATCCTCAAGCAGGGAGCGGAAGCCTGATGGATCCTGTCCTTATCGGCGAGCTCCTTTCGGGGCTCATGTTCTTCGGCATCATCGGCTTTCTGCTGCTCGGCTTCCCGGTCGCCTTCACGCTCGCCGGCGTGTCGCTGCTGTTCGGCGCGCTCGGCATGTGGTTTGGCGTCTTCGACCCGTCCAACTTCGGCAGCCTTGCCAACCGCTACATCGGCTACATGACCAACGAGGTGCTGGTCGCCGTGCCGCTGTTCATCTTCATGGGCGTGATGCTCGAGCGCTCGAAGATCGCCGAGCAGCTCCTGCTCACCATGGGCAAGCTGTTCGGCAACATGCGCGGCGGCCTCGGCATGTCGGTGATCATCGTCGGCGCGATGCTGGCCGCCTCCACCGGCGTCGTCGGCGCAACCGTCGTCACCATGGGCCTGATCTCGCTGCCGGCGATGCTGCGGGCCAACTATGACCCGCGCCTTGCCACCGGCGTCATCTGTGCGTCCGGCACGCTCGGTCAGATCATCCCGCCCTCGACCGTGCTGATCTTCATGGGCGACATGCTCTCGGGCATCAATGCCCAGGTGCAGATGGCCAAGGGCAATTTCGCGCCGGTTCCGGTCTCCGTCGGCGATCTCTTCGCCGGCGCGATCCTGCCGGGCATGCTGCTCGTCGGCCTCTATCTCGCCTACACCGTGTTCAAGGCGATCGTCGATCCGCAATCGTGCCCCGCGACCCCGGTTCCGCCGGAGGAAAAGTCGGAGCTGCTCGGCGAGATCGTCGTCGCTCTGCTGCCCCCGCTGCTGCTGATCCTCGCCGTCCTCGGCTCGATCCTCGGCGGCGTCGCGACGCCGACGGAAGCAGCGTCCGTCGGCGCTGTCGGCGCGACGGTGCTGGCGGCGGCACGCTGGCGGCTGTCCTTCTCGGTCCTGCGCGAGACGGCGACCGCCACGGCGACGATCACCTGCATGGTATTCATCATCCTGTTCGGCGCCTCGGTGTTCTCCATCGTCTTCCGCCTGATGGGCGGCGACAACCTGGTGCACGAGTTCCTGTCGAACCTGCCCGGCGGCACGCTCGCCGCCGTCGCGGTGGTGATGCTCATCATGTTCCTGCTGGGCTTCATCCTCGACACCTTCGAGATCATCTTCATCGTGATCCCGATCACCGCGCCGATCCTGCTGGCGCTCGACGTCGATCCGGTCTGGCTCGGCATCCTGGTCGGCGTCAACCTGCAGACCTCGTTCCTGACGCCACCCTTCGGCTTCGCGCTGTTCTACCTGCGCGGCGTCGCGCCCCACTCGGTGTCGACGGCAATGATCTACAAGGGCGTCCTGCCCTTCGTGCTGCTGCAGATGCTCGCCATCGCGATCATGTTCATGTTCCCGGAGATCGCCACCTGGCTTCCCCGCGCGATCTATAGCTGACCGCCCCCGGCGTCGGGGTACGCCCCGGCGCCACGGACGGACGACGCACCCAACAAAAAACCCCGGCCTCGCGGCCGGGGTTTTCCGTTTCCAGGCCCGCGTGCGGGCCGGATGGGACCTCAGATCTTGAAGTACTTCTTGCGGGCCTCGACGAAGGCGCCGTCGGTGCCCTCGGTGCGGGTGCGCAGGATGTTGAGCGCCTCGATGAAGCTCTCGGTCGTCTTCTTGGTCAGCGCATCGTCCGAATCGCGCAGCGACATCAGGATCTCCTCGGCCGCCTTGGCGCCCGCTTCCATGATGTCGTCGGGGAACTGACGCACGATCACGCCATGGTCGTCGACCAGCGTCTTCAGCGCGCGCGGATCGTTGGCGTAGAAGTCAGAGGCCACCTGGTCGTACTCGGCCTGGCACGCGTCCTTGACGATCGCCTGCAGGTCGGACGGCAGGGCCTGGTACTTGGCCTTGTCGACGACGAGCTCGGTGGCAAGGCCCGGCTCGACGAAGCTCGGGAAGTAGTAGTTCTTCGCCACCTGGTAGAAGCCGAGCGCCAGATCGTTGTACGGACCGACGAACTCGGCCGCGTCCAGCGTGCCCGACTGCAGCGCCTGGAAGATCTCGCCGGCGGCCATGTTGGTCACGGTGGCGCCGAGCTTCTCCCACACCCGGCCGCCGAGGCCCGGCGTACGGAAACGCAGGCCCTTGACCGACTCAAGCCCCTTGAGTTCGTCGCGGAACCAGCCGCCCGCCTGGGTGCCGGTGTCGCCCGACAGGAAGCCCTGCACGCCGAACTGGTCGTAGATCTCGTCCCAGATCTCCTGGCCGCCCATGTAGCGCACCCACGCCGTCAGCTCGCGCGAGGTCATGCCGTAGGGAACGCCGGTGAAGAACGACAGCGCCGGGCTCTTGTTCTGCCAGTAGTAGGCGGCGCCATGGCTCATCTCGGCCGAGCCGTCGATGACCGCGTCGAGCGACTGCAGCGGCGGCACCAGCTCGCCGGCGGAATAGACCTGCACGGTCAGCCGGCCGCCGGACGCGGCGGTGATGCGGTCCGCGAGGCGCTGTGCGCCGACGCCGAGGCCGGGGAAGTTCTTCGGCCAGGTCGTAACCATGCGCCAGGTCTGGTTGCCCTGCGCGATGGCCGGCGCGGCAAGCGTGGCGGCGCCGGCGCCAACACCCGCGAGACCAGCCTTCTTGATAAATGAACGACGATCCATGTGTCCCCTCCCTTGGGAATTGTCGAGATCCTCAACTCTCGAATTCATGTCGGCAACCGCTGTCGCGCGACATTGCCAAGCGCCTTTCGCAAAAAGACACTTTGACCGTGATATAAACCGCATATACCCCGACGACACAAGGCCACCGGCCGCCGGGGCGAGTTTTTTCGCGCCGCTACCGGAGCGGGAAAATGCACGTCCCCGCATCGTCTTCGAGGCGCGGCGGTGGACAAGATCGTCCCGTTCGCTAATCTCCGCAATCTCATCGCTTGCGTGACGCTGCAGGTCGGCCAGACGCGACGCAAGATACCGGCTCCACAGGAGTTCCCATGTCCGCACCCGTTGTTCTCGTCAGTTGCGACGTGAAGGAAGTCGACGGCTACGTCTGGCACGCAGCGCCCTCCTCCTACCTCGAGGCGGTGGTACAGGGCGCGGGCGCAATGCCCCTGCTGCTGCCCTCGCTCGGCCCCGCGATCGATCTGGACGCCGTCCTGGACAGGGTCGATGGCGTTCTTCTCACGGGATCGCGCTCCAATGTCCATCCGGCGCTCTATGGCGGCGATTCGAGCGACAGGAACGGCCCTTACGACCAGCGTCGCGACACCACGACGCTGCCGCTGATCCGTCGCACGCTCGAGCGCGGCCTGCCGTTCTTCGCCATCTGCCGGGGGCTTCAGGAAACGAACGTCGCCCTTGGCGGCACCCTCGTCGCCGAGGTGCAGGAGCTCGAGGGCCGGCAGGATCACCGCGCCCCGGCGGAGGGCGACCAGGACACACGCTTCGCCCTCGCCCATCACGTCGAGGTGCGCGCCGGAGGCCGGCTCGCCGATATCCTCGGCGATGCGCGCGTCGAGGTGAACTCGCTGCACCGTCAGGCGATCGGCCGGCTCGCGCCGGGCCTCGTCGTCGAGGCGACGGCGGACGACGGCACGGTCGAGGCCGTGTCGGTGGCCGGCGCCTCCGGCTTTGCCATCGCCACCCAGTGGCACCCCGAATACTGGGTCGGCAGCGACGCCGCCTCCTCGCGGCTGTTCGCCGCCTTCGGCGACGCGCTGCGCCGACGCATGGCGCAGGCAAACACGCAAGCCGCCGCCGAATGACACGCCGGCGGCCCGCACCGCCGTCCCAACGCAAGAGGCCGCCCATGGCACATGATTCGCACAATCATTCTCACGACCATGACCACGACCACGGGTCGGAGATCTCGCCCACCGATGCCCGTGTGCGAGCGCTGGAATCGATCCTGGTCGAAAAGGGCTACGTCGATCCCAAGGCGCTCGACGTGCTGATCGAGACCTATGAGACCAAGGTCGGGCCGCACAATGGTGCTCATGTGGTCGCACGGGCCTGGAGCGATCCGGAGTTCCTCGACTGGCTTCGCCGCGACGCCACGGCGGCCATCGCCTCGCTCGGCTACACCGGCCGCCAGGGCGAGCACATGGTCGCGGTCGAGAACACGCCGCAGGAACACAACATGGTCGTCTGCACCCTGTGCTCCTGCTACCCGTGGTCGGTGCTCGGCCTGCCGCCGGTCTGGTACAAGTCCGCCCCCTACCGGGCCAAGGTGGTACGTGATCCGCGTGGCGTTCTGGACGATTTCGGCGTCGCCCTGCCCGACGAGACGGGAATCCGCGTCTGGGATTCGACCGCCGAGATCCGCTACCTCGTCATTCCCATGCGCCCCGAGGGCACCGAGGGCTGGAGCGAGGAAGCGCTTGCAGCGCTTGTCACCCGCGACAGCATGATCGGCACCGGCATGGCGCTGCAGCCCGGGGAGGCCGCGCGATGAACGGTGCGCAGGACCTCGGCGGCATGATGGGCTTCGGCCCGGTCGTGCCGGAAGCCAACGAGCCGGTCTTTCATGCCGAATGGGAGCGGCGGGCACTCGCCGTGACGCTTGCCATGGGCGCCACCGGCGAATGGAGCCTCGATGCCTCGCGGTTCGCGCGTGAGAGCCTGCCGCCGGTCGACTACCTCTCCTTCAGCTACTACGAGATCTGGCTGGCGGGCCTGGAAAAGCTGCTTGCCGAACGGGATCTGGTGCGTCGCGATGAGATCGACACCGGCCGCAGCCTGCACGCGAGCCGGCCGACGCAGCGCGTTCTCGCCGCCGAGGCCGTCGCCGCCGCGCTGGCCAAAGGCGGCCCGAGCGAGCGCGAGCCGCAAGCTCCGGCCCGCTTTGCCGTCGGCGACCGGGTGCGCGCCCGCAACATGCACCCGCAAGGCCACACCCGCATTCCCCGCTACCTGCGCGGCCATGTCGGCGTCATCGAGGCGGTGCACGGAGCCCATGTCTTTCCCGACAGCAACGCCGCCGGCACCGGCGAGAACCCGACCTGGCTCTATGGCGTCGCCTTCGACGGACCCGAGATCTGGGGAGAGGACACCGACCCTTCCCTGTCCGTTCGCGCCGACCTCTGGGAGGCCTATCTTGTCCATGCCTGAAAGCGAAGCGCCCGTGAACCATCCGCCCGAGACACTCTTCGCCAACCTGCCCCGCCGCGAGGGCGAACCGGTTTTCAGCGCCCCCTGGGAAGCTCGCGCCTTTGCGCTGGCCGTCTCTCTCAACGAGCAGGGGCTGTTCACCTGGAGCGAATGGGCCGAAACGCTCTCCGCCGCGATCCGCGAGGCGCAGGCGGCCGGCGATCCCGATTGCGGCGACAGCTACTACAGCCACTGGCTGGTGGCGCTGGAGCGCATCGTTACCGCCCGCTCGGTGACCACGCCCGACCGCCTTTCGGCCCGCAGGCAGGCGTGGGAGCGTGCGGCGGCCGCCACCCCGCATGGCGAGCCCATCGAGCTCGGCCGCGACGGGCAGCCGGTTCCCCCCGCCTGAAACTCCGCCTTTTCGGCGCGGCGACCATGCCGGCGCATCGTCAGTGGCCGCGACATGCAACCGGGGTACAACCTGGAGGCTTTCCTTGCGCTCGCCATGCACCTAAGGTGACAGGATGATTTCCGATCGGCCGCTTGTCGGCATGCTGCTCATGCTCGGCTTCTGCATCCTTGCCCCGCTTGGCGATTCCGTCGCCAAGATCCTGGGCGAGACGCTGCCGCTCGGGCTGATGATCCTCGCCCGCTTCCTCATGCAGGCCGTGATCCTGGTGCCGCTTGCCTGGGCGAGCCGGCTCAGCCTCGCCATGCCCCCGCGCACCTTCCGCCTGACCGTGTTGCGCACCGTGCTGCACATCATCGGCATCGCCGCCATGTTCCTGTCGCTGCGCTTCCTGCCGCTGGCCGATGCGATCGCGATCGCCTTCGTCATGCCGTTCATGATGCTGCTGCTCGGCAAGTTCGTTCTCGGCGAGGATGTCGGCCCCTACAGGCTGGGCGCCTGCCTCGTCGGCTTCATCGGCGTGTTGCTGGTCATCCGGCCGAACTACGCGGAGGTCGGCGCCCCGGCGCTGCTGCCGCTGGCCGTGGCCGCCGCCTTCGCGCTGTTCATGCTCGTGACCCGGCAGGTCGCCAAGGCCACCGACCCGATTGCCCTCCAGGCGGTGAGCGGCGTCGTCGCCGTTCTGATCCTGGGTCCGTCCATCGCGGTTGCCGGCGCGCTCGGCTGGGAAACCGGCCTTTCGGGAGCGCTCGACGAGCTCGCCACGACCCCGAGGAGCCTGGCGCTGCTGCTCGCCATCGGCGTGCTCGGCACGGTCGCCCACCTGCTGATGACGTGGTCGCTGCGGCTGGCGCCGGCAGCGACGCTCGCCCCCATGCAGTATCTGGAAATCCCCTTCGCGACGCTGATCGGCTGGCTCATTTTCCGCGACCTGCCGGACGGCATCGCCGCAGCCGGCATCGGCCTGACCGTCGCGGCCGGGCTCTACGTCATTCACCGCGAGCAGAGGACGGCCCGCAGGGCGGCGGCCGCCTGATCTTGCGGTTGCCTGTTCAGCCGACCGGGAGCCCTCAGCCCCAGCCGACGGCCGCGACGAAGAGCGACGTGCCAAGGAACAGAACGAGGAGCGCGCCGGCCGCCTCGGCGAAACGGTGAACCCGATGGGCTCCGCCGCCGCCGGCGATCCGGAGCGCCGCGCCCTTGGCCATCACCGCCAGCGTCGCCAGCGCCGAGACCGTCACGCCCGTTCCCACCGCCATCGCCAGGGTGGCGCCGACGCCGGCGAGCCAGAGACCCTGCGAAATCGCGAAGACCAGCACCACCAGCGCACCGGTACAGGGGCGCAGCCCGACCGCCAGGATCACCGACCAGGCCCGGGCGAGCGAGAACCGGCCCTCCAGCATCTCGGGCGGCGGCGCGTGAACATGGCCGCAACTGGGACAGGCGTCCTCCGCTGCGTGAACATGGCCATGACCGGCGTGGTCGTGGTGGTTATGCCCGCCATGATCGTGGCCGCTATGATCGTCATGGGCATGATCGTGGCTGTGATGCGCGTGATCGTGGCTGTGGCCGTGATCATGAGAGTGCGCGTGATGGTGGTCGACGGCACAGGCGACCTGGGCGCCGAGCGCCACCGGACGGCGGACCGGGATCATCGGCCTGACGATCTTTCGCCAGACGAGCCAGACGCCGAGCAGCATGACGGCGAAATAGGAGCCGAGCTCGAACCAGCGCGTCGTTTCAGTGATGGCGATGGAGGTCATGCGCAGCAGGATCGAGGCCAGCCCGATGAGGACGATCGCTGTCACCGCCTGGGCCAGCGCCGAGGCGAAGGACAGCAGAATTCCCCGCTTCAGCGTCTCGCCATTGGCCAGAATATAGGAGGAGATCACCGCCTTGCCGTGGCCGGGTCCGGCCGCATGGAAGACGCCGTAGGCGAAGGACAGCCCCATCAGCCACCAGCCGGCGGTGCCGTCGGCCTTCATCTCCTTGATCGCTGCCGTCAGCGCCGAATAAAAGGCCGTCTGCTGGGCAGCAACCCACATGAAGAAGCCGGAGAAAACCCCGGATGGGCCGATGCTTTGCTCCGGCAGCCCGACGCCGAAGGGCGAAGGCGCCGCCAGCGCCGCGCCGGACGGCAGCGCCACGGTGAAAACGGCGAGAAGCGCGACCGCAACCACCACATCGCGCAGCTTGAAGGATCTCATGAGGGCAGGCTCTCTCTCACTTGCAGGCCACAGTGGCGCTGTTGGAAAGCGTCTCCGTCACCTGCATCAGGTCGGGTGAAATCTCGCGCTCGCTGGCCGGGATCTGCGCCAGCGTCGTCGCCGTCTGCGGATCGAGCGGCGGCGGCGGCTTGAAGTCGAGGGAGCAGGTGGACGGCGCCGCGACCATCTCGAAGGGATCTTCCTGCGACATCTCGAAGGCGACGAAATAGCTCGGATCGAAGACCTCGAGCGTGATGGTGTTGGCGTCCATCACCAGCGGCTTGGCCAGCGGCAGCGTGTAGAAAAGGGTCAGCCGGCCACCGTAGAAGTCGAGCCAGTATTCCTGCGGCTCGCCGAAAGCGACCGCCGTAGCCTTGCCCTGCGTCAGATAGGTGAAGAAGTCGTATTCCGACAGGCTCTCGACGTTGATCTGCGCCAGCGGCTGCAGCTCCTCGCGGGTCAGCTTGCCGTCGCCATCCGCATCCAGCCCCTGCACCGCAAAGGCGGTGAACGCCTCATCGAACTGCCAGACGTGACGGACCGCCGAAAGCCGCTTGTCCCCGTCGAAGACGAGTTCGGAGCGCGCCTCGACGAAGACATGCGGATGCGCCGCCGCACTGCCCGCGCCCAACGCCGTCAGAACAAGCGCTCCTGAGACCCAACGCAACATTCTCGCCACCCTTCCCGACCGATCACGCTCCAATCCTGCGCATATTCTCCCTCTTCGCGGCGACAGCAAGGCGAAGCCGGACAGGCCGCGAGACAAGAAACAAAATCGCGACAATCTCGACAATTTCGAAACAGAACGAACAATTCTTGTGCGATTTCCGGATCGAAAAAATGCAAATTCCGGACAACCTGGCGCATCCTTCCCTGAGATTGGCGGATGCGCCGAAAGCGGGCGCAGAGGAGCCCGTGCGCCCCGGGGACAAGCCCGCCCCGCGAGCCGGCGGCCATCCGCGAGGAAAAGATCCCGAGGAGGAAACGATGAACGCTCCGCTCTCGCCGAAGGTCGCGGCGACTTTCGCCGGTGTCTTCGATCACCCGGAATTCGATGGCCACGAACAGATCGTCCACGGCTTCGACGCAGCGTCGGGACTGAGGACGATCATCGCGGTCCATTCGACCCGCCTCGGCCCGGCGCTTGGCGGTTGCCGCATGTGGACCTATGCCAGCGACGCCGACGCGCTCACCGATGCGCTGCGCCTGTCGCGCGGCATGACCTACAAGAACGCGCTCGCCGGCCTTGACCTCGGTGGCGGCAAGGCCGTGATCCTCGCCGACCCGCGCAAGGACAAGACGCCCGCGCTCTTCACGGCCTTCGGCAACGCCGTCGACCGTCTCGGCGGTCACTACGTCACGGCGGAGGATGTCGGCATCACGGCCGCGGACATGGAGCAGGTCGCAACCCGCACCGCCCATGTGCGCGGCACCAGAGCCACCGGCCTCGGCGACCCCTCGCCCTACACCGCCCTCGGCGTCTTCGTCGGCATCCGCGCCGCCTTCGGCCACCGCTTCGGCACACAGGATCTCAAGGGCCGCACGGTCTGCGTCCAGGGCCTCGGCCATGTCGGGATGGATGTCGCCCGTCGTCTGCACGAGGCCGGCGCCAGGCTCGTTGTCGCCGACATCCACGCCCCGGCGGTGGAACGGGCCGTCGCCGAGTTCGGCGCCACCGTCTGCGCCACCGACGAGGCCCATGCCGTCGCCGCCGATGTCTTCGCCCCCTGCGCCCTCGGCGCCGGGCTGAACGACCGGACAATCGCCGAGCTGGGCGCTCCCGTCATCGCCGGCGCCGCCAACAACCAGCTTGCCGAACCGCGCCATGACGCGGCGCTGCGCGCCCGCGGCGTGCTCTACGCGCCCGACTACGCGATCAACGCCGGCGGCGTGATCTCCATCGCGCTGGCCAGCCCCGGCGGCGACGACCGGCTGGTGCGCGACAAGGTGGTCGCCATCGGCGCGACGCTGGCCCATATCTTCGAGCGCGCCGACGCGACCGACACGCCGACCCAGGCTGTCGCCGACAGCATTGCGGAAGAACGGCTGACCGCACGACGCGACTGAAGAGGCCCGGGCGAAGCGCCGCGGGCCGGCCGGCTCAGCAGATCTGGCCCTCGCGCCGCTTCTCGGCGAACCATTCGGAGAGAAAGTCCACGAAGGCGCGCACCTTGCCGGAAAGATGCCGGCGGTGCGGATAGACCACGTGGATCGCCTGACCGTCCGGGTGGGTGCCCGGCAGCACCTCGACCAGACGCCCCTCGACGATGTCGGAGTGAACGAAGGGATAGGGCGTGCGCAGGAACCCCAGCCCGTGCAGAGCGGCAAGACGCGCCGCCTGGGCCGAATTGACCTCGACCCGGCCCGTGACCGGCACCGAAAACCGGCCGGCCTCGCCCTCGAACTGCCAGTTGTTGCGGAAGCGGTAGTTGTTGTCGATGATGCAGGGACGCTCCGCCAGATCCTGCGGATGATGTGGCTCGCCGAAATGCGCGATGACCTCCGGCGAAGCGCAGACCACGGTGCGCAGCGGCGCGAGCTTGCGGGCGATCAGGCTTGAATCGGTGAGTTCCGACACCCGGATCGCCGCGTCGAAGCCTTCCTCCACCAGATCGACGAAGCGGTCCTCGAGCCGAAGGTCGACGGAAATCTCCGGCTCCCTCTCCAGAAAGGCGATCACCGCCGGGTTGATGAAGTCATCGCCCATCGAGCGCGGCGCGGACACCCTGAGCGTACCGCGCGCGGCCTGATGCGTGTTCTGCACCGAGGCCTTGAGATCGTCGATCCGGGTCAGGATGTCGTTCGCCTCCTTGTAGAAGGCGTGACCGACCTCGGTCATCGAAATCTGCCGCGTCGTCCGGTTCAAGAGCCGCGCGCCAAGCTCGTCTTCCAGCTCGCTCACATATTTGGAGACCAGCGCCTTGGACCGTCCGAGTTCGCGCGCCGCCGCCGAGAAGCCGCCCGCGTCGACGACCTTCAGGAAGCAGCGCATCCTGCTGAGCGTGTCCATTCACACCTCCCGATCGCGGCCGCCGAAAAGCGCGCCGCATCATGCCGAGCGACGTCTGCGTCGCACTGCCCGTCCCATGAGACCGCCTCCGAAGAGCACGGTGAGAAACCCGCCGCCAGCCGAAATCGCCCCTTCCGAGGTAACCGGCACGGCGGGCTCGAAATCCGAAAGGGTGGCCCGGGCGAGGTCCGGATCGATGTTCTCGCCAAGCACCGCGAGCCGCGCGAAGGGGCCGGCGGAATTGAACGCCGCGCGCTGGGTCTCCAGGCGCGAAAGCCGCGCCATGGTATGGCCCATGCGCTCGCCCCGCGCCCGCACAAGGCGGTCGGACGCGCTCGACAGCACCATCACCGCCTCGTCGGCGCTCAGGCCGTTGGCCCGCGCATCCTCGCGAAATTCGTCGACCACCTGCGAAAGCGCATCGATCGCCCCGCCAAGACGCTGCCGGTACTGCTGCGCGAATTCGGGAAGCTGCGAGGTCGTCGCCCCGCCGAGGAGCGCGACGAGGATCAAGACACTTCGTCCGATCATGCCGCTGTTCCTCTCCTCTTTCGCCCTCTTCGATGCCTTCGCCCTAAAGCGAGATGACACCCGCCTCGCCCGCCTCGCTGCCATAGACGAGGCGCAGGCCGCCCTTGTCCCAGCACAAGGAACTGATCGGACCGGCCCCCGGCCGGCGAAGCAGCACTTCCTGGGCGTCGCCGAAGCGAACCGCCAGAACCATGCCATCCTGATAGCCGATGGCCGCCACCTCCTCGCCGGGATGACAGGCGACCTGGGTGACGATCTGGTCGGAGCGTGCCCCGAGCTGCAGCGGCTGCTGGCCCATCGGGCCGGTCTTGCCGAAGAACGGCCAGCAGATCGCGGCATTGGCCCCCGAGGTTGCCAGATAGCGCCCGCGCGCCGACCAGCTCATCGACTTCACCTTCGACGGATAGCCGGTCATGCGCATGTCCTGCCCGTCGGCAAGCCGCCAGCCGTGCAGCGCGTTCTCCTGCATGGTGGTGACCAGATACTTGCCATCCGGCGAAAAGGCGGCGCCGGTGTGCGCGCCTTTCCACTCGAGGTCCTGCGGCGCGCCACTGGCGTTGACCCAGACCAGCGTTGCCCCGTCGTAACGGGCGATGGCAAGGCGAAGCCCCTTGGGTGCGAAGGCGATGCCGCCGACGGCGCGCCCCTGCGGGAACTCCTTCGGCGCACCCGCACCGGCAACCACATAGGCAACCCGACCGGCGGCGAAGCCGACCGCGCCCTGCGGTCCGCAGGCGACCAGATCGATCCACTTGCGCGGAAGATCGGCGACGATCTCGACGACGCCCTCGGCAGTAAGTCGGCAAACCTTTCCGTCATCGCCGCCGGTGACCAGCGCATCGCCCGGCTGCGTGCGCGCGGCGGCGAGAAGCCCGCCGCCATGAACCTGCACCCGCTTCTCGCCCTCCGCGCCCAGCAGCACGACGGTGCCGTCGCCCAGCGCAAAGGCGGGCGTGTCGTTCAGGAAGCTCGCGGAAACAACATAGGACCCCGGATCGAGGGGAGCGACCGTCACCATGCTCAGTCGGCCTCGCAGGCCTTGAAGCCGGTTTCCAGCGCCTCGAAATCGAGCTCGCGGCCGATCACGACGAGACGGCTGCGGCGCTCCTCGCCGTCCTTCCAGTCGCGCTGGTGATCGCCTTCGATGATCATGTGCACGCCCTGCACCACATAGCGCTGCGGATCGCCCTTGAACGCCATGATGCCCTTGAGGCGCAGGATGTTCGGCCCTTGTGTCTGGGTGACCGCGCCGATCCACTGGAAGAACACTTCCGGATCAAGCTCGCCGGTCGTCATCGACACGCTCTTCACCGAATGCGGCGCATCGTGGTCGTGATGATGATCGTGGTCATGGTCATGGTGGTGATGGCCATGATCGTGATGATGGTCGTGGCCATGATCGTGATCGTGGTCGCAATCGGGGCCGCAGACGTGATCGTGGTCGTCCTCCTCGAGGAAGTGCGGGTCGAGCGAGAGGATGCGCTCGAGGTCGAAGGACCCCCGGTTCAACACGGCGTCGAGCGGCACATTGCAGCGCTCCGCCCGATGCAGCACCGCATAGGGGTTGATGGTGTTGATCCGTGTCTCCACCGCCTTCAGCTCGTCAGCGGTGACGAGGTCGGTCTTGTTGAGCACGATCACATCGGCGAAGGCGATCTGGTCCTCCGCCTCCTCGGTATCCTTGAGACGCTGCAGCACGTGGCGGCAATCGACGACAGCGACGACCGCGTCGAGCTTGGCGTTGGCGCGCACATCGTCGTCCATGAAGAAGGTCTGGGCGACGGGAGCCGGATCGGCGACGCCGGTCGTCTCGACCAGGATCGCGTCGAAGGAGCCCTTGCGCTTCATCAGGTTCTCGACGGTGCGGATCAGATCGCCACGCACGGTGCAACAGATGCAGCCGTTGTTCATCTCGAAGATTTCCTCGTCCGATTCGACGAGAAGATCATTGTCGATGCCGATCTCGCCAAACTCATTGACGATGACCGCGTAGCGGCGGCCGTGCGCCTCGGTGAGGATACGGTTGAGAAGCGTCGTCTTGCCGGCACCGAGATAGCCGGTCAGCACGGTGACGGGGATCTTGTTGTCCTGGGAAAGGGTCATTGGCCTGCCTGAACGTGTTCGACCTGGGGGTGCCGCCCGCAGCCTGTGCGCGGAAGCGGCCGTTGCCCGAGGATATGGGGTGTCTTGCCCACCGGACTACAGAAAACTTCGCCGCTTGGCAAAGCGCTTGGGAAAGGCGCCGGGGCGCGACGCCTAGACAAGGAAGGGATAGCCGCCCTCGAGCCGCAGCAGGGCGATCTTGGTGTCGTGCCCGCCACGCCCGGAATAGCCGCCAAGGCCGGTGACCGAGAGGAGCCGGTGGCAGGGTATGATCACCGGGATCGGATTGGCGCCGCACGCCTGGCCGATGGGCTGGCCGTGGGTGGAAAGCCGCTTGGCAATCTCGCCGTAGGTGCGCGTCTCGCCATAGGGAATGGCCAGCATCTCGTCATAGACCTGCCGCTGAAAGGCGCTGCCCGCGGGCTTCAGCGGCAGGTCGAAACTCTTCAGCGCACCATCGAAATAGGCATGAAGCTGACGCACCGCCTCGCCCAGCAGCGCTGTCTCGTCCGGCGCGCGGCTGCGCCCCCAGCCAACGCGTACGACCGCCCCGTCGCGCTCGGCGACCTCGAGGATGCCCACGGGCGTATCCACATGAACGACGGCGATTTCCTCCGGCATCCGGGCTGTTCCTCCTCTTTCGCGCGTCCGCCGCCATCAGGTGGCGCGCGGGGAGTTTCGCACGCCCGCGTGCCCGGCTAAAACACGAAAGACGATATCACGATCAAATCCGGGTCGCGCGACGGCATCGCGCGTCCGGCGGGAGGAACAATGCTGAAAACCATCGAGGCCTTCACCCGAATCGGCGAGGAGAACGCCTTCGCCGTGCTGGCGCGGGCGACCGAGCTTGCCGGCCAGGGCCGCGACATCATCAATCTGGGCATCGGCCAGCCCGATTTCCGCACGCCCGACCACATCGTCGAGGCGGCGGTGAAGGCGCTGCGCGACGGCGAGCACGGCTACACGCCGGCAACCGGCATCCTGCCGCTGCGCGAGGCCGTCGCCGCCGACGTGGAAAAACGCACCGGCGCGCCCGTCGACCCGGGCAAGGTGGTGATCGTGCCGGGCGGCAAGGTCACCATGTTCATGGCGATCCTGATGTTCGGCGAACCCGGCGCCGACATCCTCTATCCCGATCCCGGTTTCCCGATCTACCGCTCGATGATCGAGTTCACCGGCGCCAACCCGGTGCCGATCCCCATCCGCGAGGAGAACGACTTCGCCTTCTCCGCCGAGGAGACGCTCTCGCTGCTGACGCCGAACACCCGGCTCGTGATCCTCAACTCGCCGGCGAACCCGACCGGCGGCGTCACCCCCAAGGCCGAGATCGACAAGCTCGTCGCCGGCCTCGCCGGACGACCCGACATCGCCATCCTCTCCGACGAGATCTACGGACAGATGACCTATGAGGGTGCGCAGCACTGCTCGCTCTACGGCTACGAGGAGATCCGCGACCGGCTGATCCTGCTCGACGGCTGGTCCAAGACCTATGCCATGACCGGCTGGCGGCTCGGCTATGCCGTGTGGCCGCAGGCGCTGCTCGACAAGGCGCGCAAGCTCGCCGTCAACTGCTGGTCCTGCGTCAATGCGCCGGCGCAGTTCGCCGGCCTCGCCGCGCTCACCGGACCGCAGGACGCGGTGGCGCAGATGATGGCCGAGTTCGACAAGCGGCGGAAGCTGGTGGTCACGGGGCTGAACGCGCTGCCAGGCGTCTCCGCGCGCGCGCCGATGGGCGCCTTCTACGCCTTCCCCAACATCAAGGAGACGGGCTGGAAGGCGAAGCCGCTTGCCGGCGCGCTGCTGGAAAAGGCCGGCGTGGCGGTGATCGGCGGGCCGGACTTCGGCATTCTCGGAGAAGGGTATATCCGCCTGTCCTACGCCAATTCGGCGGAGAACATCTCCCGCGCGCTGAAGCGCATGGAGGAATTCCTCGGCACGCAAACGCCCTGACGGCGGCAAAGGCCGGGCGCGGTGATCGCGCCCGGACCGCCTCTTTTGGTCACATACGCTTGGTCACATGCGCGGGCTGGCTGCCGGAATGAGCGCCGAAAGCGCCATCGGATGCTCGGGCGTCAAAAGCAGGAACACGCCGCTCGGCGCGACCGAGATCAACCCGTCCAGCTCGCCCACGTCGAAGGCGGCGACCGTGTCGCCGGCCCCGGAGACGAGCAACAGGCCGCCTTCGGGAAGCGCCTTCCAGGCGGCGATGTCCGCGGCACCCGGCAAGACGCCGCGACAATTGCCGGCATCGACGCGAAACGCCGGCGCGGAGACGGCCGCCGGATGGACGGCGGTGCGCAGCTCAAGGCGACAGCCCTTGCCGCTCACCTCGTCGAGGAGGTGCCACGATCCGGCAACCGAGCGCTCAAGCGGCCCCGAGAAGGTGACCGCCGTGCCGAAGAAAAGCAGTGAGAACAGCGCAAAGGACAAGACCGCGCCGACCCTGCCGAGCCGTTCCCTCGCATCCTGTCGCATGACGTACCCTCCTGACAAGGCGGGCGCGCAGGAGGCGCGCTCGCAGATTGCCAGTGTGCAAGGGACGCCTTAACACTCCGTTAAGCTTGTTCAGACTTTCCGCGCGAAGGGGGTTTCGGCGACCGGCGTCACCGGCTGGCCTGTCTCGAACCAGGAGATCAGGTTCTCCGCGCAGAGCCGGCCCATGGCATCGCGGGTGTGGCGCGAGGCCGATCCCACATGCGGCAGCAGCACGACGCGCTCCATGTCGATGAGCGCCTGCGGAACCTTCGGCTCCTCGGCGAAGACATCGAGCCCGGCCGACAGGATCGTGCCGTCGGCCAGCGCCGCGACCAGCGCCGGCTCGTCGATCACCGTGCCGCGCCCGACATTGATGACGATGCCCTGCGGCCCGAGCGCCTTCAGCACGCCGGCGTCGACGATGCCGCGCGTCGACGCGCCGCCCGGCGCCACCACCATCAGCGTGTCGCAGGCCTCGGCCATGCCCGCCAGAGTCGGGTGATAGGGATAGGCGACATCCGCCTGCCGGCTGCGCCCGTGGTAGTGGATCTCCATGCCGAAAGCCTCGGCGCGGCGCGCGATCGCCTTGCCGATGCGCCCGAGACCGAGGATGCCGAGCTTGCGCCCACGCAGCGTGCCGGCGGTCAGCGGATAGGGGCCCTTGCCCACCCAGTTGCCGGCGCGCAGGTAGCGCTCGGCGGCCGAGAGCTCGCGCGCCGTCATCAGCAGCAGACCGAGCGCCGTATCGGCGACCTCTTCCGACAGGACGTCCGGCGTGTTGGTGACGCAGATGCCCTTCGAGGCGCAATGGGCGGCGTCGACGCTGTCGTAACCGACGCCGAAGTTGGCGACGATCTCAAGCTTCGGCAACCGGTCGATCAGCGGCGCGTCGACCGGGACATGCGCGCCGCAGGCAACCCCCGCGATCCGCGCGGCAAGGCCCGGATCGAGGGAGGCGACCTCATCGCGGCCGACCTTGTGGAGGGTGAACCGGCTGGCAAGCGTCTCTTCGACGACCGGCAGCATGCGACCGAGCATGAGAATGTCGGCAAGCGCCATGAGGGATCCCTTTCTGAGTGGTTTGTCGTGGGTGTGATGTTGAAGGGTGAAGGACACTAGACGGCGGAAGGCGGCGGCGGCGAGCTCTCGCGAATGCGCAACTCCGGCAGGATCAGCCGGCGCTCCTCGCCAACCCGCTCGCCGCCGATCTGGCGTAGCATCAACTCCGCCGCCTGGCGGCCGATCTCGTCCGGGCTGTTCCACACGGAGGTCAGAGACGGCGTGCGGCTTGCCGCCCCGTCGGTGTCGTCATACCCGGCAAGCGCCATCTCCGCGCCCGGCTCGACCCCCTGCCGGCGCAGAGCCGACAGGATGCCGTAGGCGACGAGATCGTTGAAGGCGAAGACCGCGGAGGGGCGCGGGCGCGCCGACAGCAGCGCCGGCACCACGTCGCGCCCGTCGGCCTGGGTCATCAGCTCGGGAATATCGACCTGCGTCGCCGGATCGAGGCCGGCGGCCTCCAGCGCCTGCTTCCAGCCGAGATTGCGCTCATGGCCGGCCGAGCTGGCCCTGCGCCCGCCGACCATGGCGATCTGCCGGTGCCCCTGAGCCAGGAAGTGCTCGGTGAGCATGCGTCCGCCGGCGAGATCGTCGCCGCGCACCACCGGCGCGCCCGCGCCTTGCACGTCCCGGCAGATCAGTGTCACCGGCACCCCCGCCTCGACCAGCGCGCGGATCTCCTGCGGCGCGGTGCCGACGGAGGCGCACAGCACCAGCCCGTCGATCCGGTGCTGCATCAATGTGTCGACGAAATCGCGCTGCCGGCGCACGTCGTCACGGTGGTTGCAGATCAGCACGACCTGGCGCTCGCGGCCGAGCTCGTCCTCAAGCGCGCTGAACACCTCGGCGAAATAGGGATTGAGAATGTCGTGGACGGCAATGCCGATCATGTTGGAGCGCGCGGTGCGCAGCGCCGCCGCCGACCGGTTGTAGATGTAGCCGACCTTGCGGGCATGTTCCTTGATGCGCGTCGCCGTCGCCTCGGCGACAAGCGGGCTGTCGCGCAGCGCCAGCGACACCGTCGCCGTGGAAACGCCGAGCGCCAGCGCCAGGTCGCCAAGCGTCAGACGACGGCCGGCCGCCGCCGCGCCGGTCTTCGGATCCGCTTCCGGGCCCGCCTCCCCGCCGAGGGGCCGGCCGTCGCCAGCCGTATCCGCGCTCTTGTCCGTCATGTCGTCCGGTTTCCGCGTCGAGCCGTCCATCCTCGCGTCCGCTCGCCTGTCCAGAAGGGTCCCGCAGATCGCCTGCGCGCACAAGTGTCCGCTCGCCCGTCCGGCCGGCGGACGGCTCAGTCGTCGTGGATGCCGGTGTCGGCGAGCGCCGGTCCGGTCTTCGCCACCTTCCGCTCCCGGTTGAGGATATAGAGGCCCGAGGCGACCACGATCGACGCACCGATCAGCGTATAGACGGTCGGAACATCGGCAAAGACCAGATAGCCGAGCGCGATCATCCACACGAGCTGTGTGTACATGAAGGGTGCCAGCACGGAGGCCGGCGCCAGCACATGCGCGCGGATCAGCGCGAAATGACCGATGCCGCCCCAGGCGCCGGTCGACAGCAGCAGCACCCAGCTCAGCGCATCGGGCGGCGCCGTCCATGAGGCGATGCCGAAAGGCGTCATGGCGAGCGAGGCAATGACGCCGGAAATGACCAGCATTCCCATCGCCGAATCCGTTTGCGCAAGCATGCGCGTCAACAGCGCATAGAGCGCATAGCTCAGCATAGAGCAGACCGACAGGAGCGCTGCCCAGTTGAGCCCGCCAACGCCCGGCCGCGTCACCACAAGCACGCCGATGAAGCCGACGATCACCGCCATCCAGCGCCGCAGCCCCGCCCATTCGTTCAGCAGCGGCCCGGCCAGCGCCGTCACCACGAAAGGCGCGGCGAACATGATCGAGACCGTCTCGGAAAGCTGCAGGTAGCGCACGGCGAAGAAATTGAAGAGCGTCGAGCCGAGCAGGCACAGCGCCCGCAGGATCTGCAGACCCCACCGCCGGCTGCGGAAGACGTGCATGTTCGACCAGAGCCGGAACAGCACCGTCGCATAGAGGACATGGGTGACGAAACGCATCCACACGATCTGTTCGGCCGGCAGCGTGCGACCAAGAAACTTTGCCGTCGCATCGAGACCGGAGAAACACAGGAACGCGAAGGAAATCAGCGCGATGCCGACGAACCTTTCGGGGATCATGCCGAGGCGTCCGCCGTCTGTCTTGTTGGGGGCATCCAAGCGCGAGAACCTTCCCTAGAACGTCCGGCCTTAAAACGCCCGGCCTGCGAATGTCAGGATCGCGCGCGCCGTCGGCTGCAATGCCGGCCCGGCCCGCATCTTGCGCGGCGCGAACGCCCAGGGATCCTCCCTCGCCTTCCGCCTGCCGTCGACCGCTGCGATTTGTCGTATTAAATCGATTTGAGTGTCTCCGCAATCGCACGGCTTGTCATGGTACGGAAATGCAGGTCGGCTATGCGCTGCGTTCAACCCGCGCCGAGGCGCGCCATCCAGGACCGTGAAATGGCGACCGCCACCTCCGCAACACCACCCGACGATCTCTCCTGGCTTGCCCGGCGGGCCCTGCGCGTCGGACTTCTCTCCTTCGGCGGCCCCGCCGCGCAGATCGCGCTGCTTCACCGCGAATTCGTCGACGAGGGCGGACGGATCAGCGAAGAACGTTTTCTGCGCGCGCTCAATTTCTGCATGCTGCTTCCCGGACCCGAGGCGCAACAGCTCGCGACCTATTGCGGCTGGCTGACCGGCGGCCTGCGCGGCGGCCTGGTGAGCGGGCTGCTGTTCATCCTGCCGGGCGCGCTGCTCATGCTTGCCCTGTCCCTCGTCTATGTCGGCTTCGGCGGCGCGCCGCTGATCGAGAGCCTGTTCTTCGGCGTCAAGGCGGGTGTGCTGGCGATCATCGTCCAGGCCTTGATGCGCCTGTCAAAGCGCGCCCTCGCCTCGCCCTTTGCCTGGGCCGTCGCCGGACTGGCGTTTCTCGCCCTGCGCCTGTTCGACCTGCCGTTCCCGCTGGTGATCGCCGCAGCCGCCCTGGCTGGCGCGCTGCTTGGCCCGCGGGCGCGGGCTCCCTCCGCCTCACCGTCCGCGGAACCGGCCCCCCGCACGGGGCTCGGTCTTGGCGGGCTCGCCCTTGGCATCGCGCTCTGGGCAATGCCGGTGGCCCTCGCCGCGCTGCTGCTTTCCCCCGACAATGCGCTCGTCGACATTGCCGGCTTCTTCTCCACCATGGCGCTGGTGAGCTTCGGCGGCGCCTATGCGCTGCTCAGCTACATGGCCCAGGTCGCCGTCGAGGCGAAGGGCTGGCTCAGCGCCAGTGAAATGCTCGATGGGCTGGGGCTGGCCGAAACCACGCCCGGTCCGCTGATTCTCGTGACGCAATTCGTCGGCTTCCTCGGCGGCTGGCGCGAGGTCTTCGCCGACCGCTCACTCGCCGGAGGCATCCTTGCCGCCGCCATGACCACCTGGGTCACCTTCGCCCCGAGTTTCCTGTTCGTGCTCTTCGCCGCTCCGCATGTGGAGCGGCTGCACCGGGTGCGCTGGATGGCCGGCGCGCTGGCGGCGATCACGGCGGCCGTGGTCGGTACGATCCTCGATCTCGCCCTGTGGTTCGCGACCAACGTCCTCTTCGTCCGCCGAATGCCGGTCGACCTCGGCCCGCTTCGGCTCGACCTGCCCGACCCGACAAGCCTGGACGGTGCGGCCCTGGTACTGGCGATCCTTGCCGCGGTGCTGCTCTTCGCCCTGAAACGCGGCGTCGCCACCGTGGTCGCAACAAGCGCGCTCGCCGGCCTCACACTGCATCTGACGGGACTGGCATCCGGCTGATTTCGGGTGACCGGACGCCCCGCGGGGGGAATGTATGTAGGGGCTGAGGTGGGGCGAGATGAGAGCGGCCGAGCGCCGCCAAGGTGCGCCGGGCGCGGGGCCGATGTCGGCCTCGTCAGAAAGGGGGCAGGGTCAGGAACGGGCCAGCGCGCGCAGCCGCCGGTGCGGGGAGAGCTCTCGGCCCTCGCGCGCGTTTCGCCCGGGAACGGGGTCCCGCATGCGCCTATTCGGCCGCGTCCTCGGCGTCGAGTTCAGCATCATCGGCGGAGCGGGAACCGAGGTTTTTCTCGACCTGGCGCAGAAGCTTGCGCAGCTTCTTGCGGTCCTTGTCGTCCATGCCCGCCAGCGCCTCGCGCTCCAGCCGCTTCCATGCCTTGTCGATGGTATCGACCAGACCGCGACCTTCGTCGGTGAGAAACACCCGCGCCAGCCGCCCGTCGGTCTCGGACGAAGCCCGGCGCAGGAACCCCTGGGCCGAAAGCCGGGTCACCATCTTGGTGACCGTCGGCGGTTGCACGGAAAGGGCTGCGGCAAGCTGGCTCATGGTCTGTCCGTCCATCTCGAACAGAACCTTGAGCACGGCTTCCTGCCCCGGATGGAGGCCGATCCGGGAGAGGTGGGTGCCAGCGCGCGAACGATGGGCCTTTGCCGCCTGGGAAAGACGAAACGTCACGCTTTTCTTGTGGTTGAACGCCATGATCGGCTTTCTAATGCCGGCAAATGAACGCTTGATGACACGACATGACTTCGGCTTGCCGGCTGGCCGAATTCCTGCGCTCGCGCATCATTTTGCGGCATCGACCGCCGCCAAGCAAAGGTTTTCAGGCGGCTTCGCATTGGGTGAAACGAACCCGTTCCTACCAGCGCGCCATCGTCCGACGCACCTTTTCCAGATAGGCCTTGCGGCTTTCCGGCGTCGAACTGTCCATCTTGTAATGCGCAAGATAGCGGGTGCGGCAGAACGGTGCGCACAGCGCGCGAATGCCGCGCAGGACGGTCTTGCGGCCGGGCTCGCCGACAAGCTTCGACAGCCACCAGGTCGCGCCGCAGGTCGTCACCACCGCGATCTTGCGGATGTGCTGCATGCGCGGGCGCATGGAGGTCGTCTCGGTCGGCATCGTGAAGGTCACATGCGGCACCCAGACCCGGTCCAGATAGCCCTTCAGCATCGCCGGCAGCCCGTACCACCAGGTGGGATAGACGAAAACCAGCGACTGGGCCCACTCGATGTCCTCGACATGGCCTTCGATGCCAAGCCGGTTCAGCTCCGCGTTTTCGTAGCGCCGCCATTCGGCCTCGCCGAGGGCGGGATGGAAGTTCGCGCGGTAGAGATCCGTGAAGCGCACCTCGTGACCGGCCTCGTCGAGCGCCGCGCGCACGGTCGCGGCCAATGCCGCGCCGAAACTGTCGCTGGACGGGTGGCAGAAGATCAAGAGAACGCGCATCAAAGGTCCTTCAGTTTCGCGCCGACGCGAGCAAGAAAGGCGGCGCGGCGCGCGTCGTCAGCGCGATTGAGGTCATAGAGGGCGAGATAGGACAGCCGCGCGGTCCGCGCGACGAGCGCGCGCAGCACCCGGCAGACGATCTTGCGCGGCGGGTCCCCGGCAAGAAAGGCGCGGAACCGCGAGCCGCCATAGGTGGTCACCGCGACGAGCCTGCGGATGTGGCGCAGGTTCGCGACCACCTTGCCGTTCTCCAGCCGAAAGGAAACGCCCGGCAGGAACACCCGGTCGAAATAGCCCTTCAGGATCGCCGGAAACCCGTAGTTCCACACCGGATAGACAAGCACCAGCGCCTCGGCCCTGAGCAACTGCTCGACCTCCGCCTCCACGTTCTTCCGGTTCGCCGTGGTGTCGTGGTAGCAAAGCCGCTCCTCGCGGCTCAGCACCGGATCGAAGCCGCGGGCGTTGAGGTCGAGTTCCTCCACCTCGTGCCCGGCGGCGACGAGCGAGCGCACGCACTGCTCGCGCAGCGCCGCCGACAGGCTCGTCTCCACCGGATGGGCATGGATGAGGAGGACGCGCATTCCGGCTGCCTAGCGCGCCAGCCCCGGGAACAGGAACGTCTGGTTCGACGAGAAGTCGAAGTCCGGGTTCTCCCAGGCGATCATCTTGCCCGGATTGAGCAGTCCCTTGGGATCCGCCTCCTGCTTGAACGCGAGCTGTACCGAATCGGTCTGCTTCATCCCGCCTTCCTCCAGCGTGTAGCGGTGCGGGTTGAAGATCGGGCAGCCGTGCTCCTCGTGGATGCGGATGATCTCGTTGAGCCGCTCCTCGGAGGTGTAGCGCACGATCGGCAGGCCGAAGCAGGTGATCCGGCCGTCGAAGCGCACGAATTCCAGATGGCCCATCACCTCGTCGCCGAAGAGCTCGGCAAGCTGCACCGCCTTCTGCACATGGTTGGGGAACGGATAGAGCACCTGGAGATAGGTGATCGAGGGATCGACCCTGAGCCCGCGCAAGGTGGTGTGGTTCCACGTCAGCTCGCAGACCGGCGGAAGCCCCTTGCTCTCCTCCTCGCTCGCGGTGTCGGAACGATAGACAATGCTCGCCGCGTCCTGGCGCGCGGTGAAGGCGGCAAAGGCGTCCATGGCGAAGGGGGCCACCATGACGGCGCACACCGACTGGTCCGAGCGCAGGAACTTGCGGTGCCGCAGGAAGTAGGTGTGCGGGATCGGCGCGGCGATCGGCGCGATCTCCTTGGTCAGAATGCCGTCCTGGTTGCCCAGCGCATCGGCGAAGCGGGCCGAGCCGGCGAAATCGTCGAAAGCGACGAGCACGTCGACCCAGTCGTAGGCCGCCGTCAGCGGCATGGTCACCTCGGTGATGACGCCGTTGGTGCCATAGGCATGGCTGACCTTGTGCAGGTCCGCGCCGGAAAGCGTCAGCACCCGCGGCTCCGCCTCCATCGTCACCACCTTCAGCGACAGGATATTGCCGAAGTCGCGCAGGCCTCCCCAGTTGATCGAGCCGATGCCGCCCGAGCCGCCGGCGACGAAGCCGCCGACGGTCGCCGTGCGGTAGGTCGAGGGATGCATGCGCAGTTCCTGGCCGCTGGCGCGCGTCGCGTCATCGATGGCCGAGATGATCGCCCCGGCCTCGGCGCGGACGTAGCCGGTGCCGACCTCCACGATCCTGTTGAGCTCGGCCAGATTGAGCACGACGCCGCCCGACAGCGGCATCGCCTGACCGTAATTGCCGGTGCCGGCGCCGCGGGTCGTCACCGGGATGTCGCGCGCGTAGCAGGCGGCGAGCACGCGGATCACCTCCGCCTCGCTGCGGGCGGTGACGACGATGTCGCCGGTGACATCCTCGAGCTGGCGCTTCAGCACCGGCGAATACCAGAAGAAGTCGCGGCTCTTCTGCCGCACGATCTGCGCGTTGTCCTCGATCGCGAGGCCGTCGAGATCCGCTTTCAGCGCGGCGATGTCAAACATGGGTCTGCTCCATCAGATCGTCGAGTTCCCGGTAGTCGGGCAACTCCCGGGATATTTCCCTGCCCGCCCTGAGCACGCGGCGAGGGCCTTGCGGGCGGGCGCAGAGCTCGTTCCAGTCACGCGCGGCGAACAGCACGAGATCGGCCGGAAGGCCCGCGTCGATGCGTCCGCGCGTCGGATCGCCGAGAAGCTCCGCCGGCGTCGCGGTGACGGTGCGGATCCAGTCGCCGACCGGATGGTCGAGATGCAGGATGCGCATCGCCTGGGTGAACACCTCGACCATGTCGAGATCGCCGTAAGCGTAGAACGGATCGCGGGTGTTGTCAGAGGCAACGGCGACGGGAATGCCGCGCGCCTTCATCTCGTGCAGCAGCGTCACGCCGCGCCAGCGCGGCGTGCGCCCGGCGACCCGGTCCTGAAGGTACATGTTGCACATCGGCAGCGTCACAACGCCGATGCCCGCCCTGGCGACGAGATCGAGCGTGCGCTCCGCCTCCCCGCTCTCCTGGCGCGCGATCGAGCAGCAGTGACCGCAGACGATGCGACCGGGAAACCGGCGCCTCAGCGCGGTCTCGGCGATCATCGCCAGCGAACGGGCCGAAGGATCGCCGGTCTCGTCGACATGGAAGTCGAGATCAAGACCGCGCGCCTCGGCGGCCGAAAACAGCGCGTCGATATGCTCCTGCAGGCCGTCGACCATATAGGTGACCGCGCCGAGCACCCCGCCGGCCGACGCAACGCGGTCGGCGATGGAGGGCAGGAAGGCGGGATCGAGCAGGCAGTCGACGCCGAAGAGCGCCGAGGCCTGCAGGTCGATCCGGTCGGCCCAGTCGCGCCGCAGTTCGGCGAACACCGGCCAGGAAATGGCGTCCTGCGGCGCGATGCTGTCGAGATGGGTGCGCAGCATCACCGTGCCATGGGCAAGCGCGCAATGCAGGGCGAACTCCATGCGCCGGCGCAGGTCGTCGGCGCTCCAGCGCGCCGGACGGTCCTCGCCGACGGCCTGCAGCGCGCCCGCGAAGCTGCCGTCCGGATTGGGCCTGCGCGGCCAGATGTGGCCCTTGTCGAGATGGGTGTGCATGTCGACGAACCCGGGCAGGACCAGCCCGCCGTCAAGATCGACGCGCGGCAGCTCGTCGCGCCCGAGAAGCGCCGCATCCGGCGTCACCGCGACGACCTCACCGCGCTCGACCAGGAGCGCGGCCCGGCCGAGCCCGTCGCCGCAATGGTTGATCGTGCCGCCGGTCAACGCCGTCGGAACCGTCGCGTTGACGAGCGCGAAGGCCCCTTCCGGGATCGTCAGCTCCTGAAATGCTGTCATGGATCAGCTGTCTCGCTTGATTGCGCTCTCATGCCAGCTCCGCAGCATCAGGTGCGACAGCACGCTGAGGCAGGCGAAGATGACGATGCCGGTTGCCGAGATCAGCAGGATGGCGGCGAACATGCGCGGAATGTTGAGCCGGTAGCTTGCCTCCAGAATGCGGAAGGCAAGGCCCGAACCGATGCCGCCGGTGCCGGCGACGAACTCGGCCACGATGGCGCCGATCAGCGACAGGCCACCCGCGATCCTGAGCCCGCCGAGGAAATAGGGAAGCGCGGCCGGCAGGCGCAGATAGCGCAGCGTCTGCCAGCGCGTCGCCCCGTAGAGCTGGAACAGGTTGCGCAGGTTGTGGTCCGCCGAGTTCAGCCCCAGCGTCGTGTTCGACAGGATCGGGAAGAAGGCGACGATCCAGGCGCAGATGAGAAGCCCGGCAAGCTTCGAAGGCACATAGATGAAGATCAGCGGCGCGATGACGATCACCGGCGTCACCTGCAGGATGATCGCATAGGGGAAGAACGACATCTCCACCCATTTCGACTGGGCAAAAAGCACCGCGAGCCCGACGCCGCCGACCGTGGCGATGAACAGCGCGCCCATGGTGATGCCGATCGTGACCAGGAGTGCCGGCCACAGCGTCGGCCAGTCCTGCACCAGCGCCGTCACCACCCGGTCGGGACCCGGCAGGATGTAATGCGGCACCTTGTAGGCATCGACGTACCACTGCCAGAGGCCGATCGTCGCCAGCATGACGATGACCGGAAGGATCCAGCGGGCGATCTTCTCGAAACGCGCCATCCGCGCCTTGCGCAGCTCGAGCGGATCGAGCGGCACCGTGTCCGAGGGGGCGGCGGAGGGAGTATCCAGGGCAGCGCTCATGCGGTCATTCCCGATCGGCCGCCGCTCACGCGTCGGCATGGTCTGCGCCCATTGCCGCGTGCAGCGCGTCGGACGCGAGGCGGCAATGGTCGGAATAGGCGTGCGAGGTGCGGAATTCCTCGTCGCGCGGATAAGGCGCATCGACGGCCAGATCGGCAACCACCCGCCCGGGGCGGGCCGCCATGACGACGATGCGGTTGGACAGATAGACGCTCTCGAAGACCGAATGGGTCACGAAGATCACCGTCCAGCCGAACTCGCCCCAAAGCCGCAGCAGATCGTTGTTGAGGCGAAAGCGGGTGATCTCGTCCAGCGCCGCGAAGGGCTCGTCCATCAGCAGCAGCTTCGGCTTGGTGACGAGCGCGCGGGCGATGGAGACGCGCATCTTCATGCCGCCGGACAGTTCACGCGGATAGCTGTCGGCGAAATCGGCGAGCCCGACCATGTCGAGCGCCTCCATCACCTCGGCCCGCGCCGAGGCGGCGGAACGCCCCTTGAGCTTCAGCGGCAGGTGCACGTTGCCGAAGACCGTCGCCCAGGGCATCAGCGTCGGCTCCTGGAAGACGAAGCTGATCTCGTGATCCTCGCCCCCCTTGCGCCGCTCGCCCGGCCGTGCGGCGTCGGGCCAATTCAGCCGGCCCGACGTCGGACTGGAAAGCCCGGCGATGATCCTGAGGGCTGTCGACTTGCCGCAGCCCGAGGGGCCCAGCAGGCTGACGAACTGCCCCTGACCGATGTCGAGCGTCATGTCCTTCAGCGCGACGGTGGCATTGGAAAAGGTTTTCGACACATGGTCGATTGACACAATCGGCGCCGGCATGCGGGCTCCGTTTTCGACGGTTCTCGGAAGGCCGGCGGCCACATCGGCCGCCTCACCCGGCAGGAGGCCCGCCGGGGATGTCCCCGGCAGGCGGTCATTCTCGTTCAGTGTCGGCGCGCTCACTTGCCCGTGAGCTTCTTCTTCACGTCGAGGCCCACGCCCTTGTTGACGAAGTCCAGCGTGTAGGTGTCCTTGATGTCGATGCCGGCCTCGACGACGCCGGCGGCGACCATCTTGGCGTAGAAGTCGGCATGGCGCTCGTCGGTCATGGCGCCGATGCCCATCGTCTCCGAATCGCCGGAATCGACAATGCCGAATTCCTTCATCTTGTCGATGGAGAAGGCGATCTGATCGGCCGTCATTTCCGGGTTGGCCTTCATGATCATCTCGTTGGCGGCGCTGTTGTCGCCATAGAGATAATTGGTCCAGCCGATCGCCGAGCCGTCGACGAAGCACTGCACCACCTCGGGGCGGTTGGCGACCGTGTCGGCCATCACCTCGATGGTGGTCGCGTAGGTGCTGAAGCCGTAATCGGCAAGCAGGTAGATGTCCGGCATGAAGCCGCCCTCGCGCTGGATCGCATAGGGCTCGGAGGAGGCATAGCCCTGCTGTCCGGCTGCCGGATCGGCCAGGAAGGGCGCCGGATTGAAGGTGTAGGGCTTGCGCTGGTCGACGGTGAACCCGTACTCGGAGATCATCCACTGGTAGTAGGAGGCAAAGCCGTTGTCGCCGATGAGCAGCGGCGCCTTGCCGGCCATCGCCTCGAAGCTCTCGTACTTGCCCGGATGGGTGATGATGACCTGCGGCTCCTTCTGGAAGATGGCGCTCACCACCACCACCGGAATGCCCTCGCGCTTGGCGTAGAACGCCTGGAGCATGTTGCCGCCCATCTGGAAATCGATCTTGCCCGCGAGCAGCAGCGCGCGGTTGTTGACCTGCGGACCGCCGGGAACGATCGAAACGTCGAGGCCACAGGCGGCATAGGTGCCGTCGGCGATGGCCTGGTAGAAGCCGCCGTGCTCGGCCTGGGCGAGCCAGTTGGTGCCGAAGGTGACGCTCTCCTGCGCCGCCGCGCCGGTGACGCCGCCAAGTGCGAGGGCAAGCGCCGTGCCGCCCGCGAGAGCGCCGAGCCTGCCGGCAAGTCCTGTCATTCGATCCGTCCGCATTTCGCTGTCCGCCTCCGCAAGATGTGTCTCGTCCGCCCGGTCGCGCATCGCGCCGCCCGGTCGCCTTTGTCGCCATGCCGGATCGCCCGGTCGTGCGCGGACATTTCGTCCGCCGACGACGCGGCTGCCCGCCAGGGAGTCCACGAAAGCAAGTGACATGCCAGCCCGCGCCCTCCCCTCCGGGGAAGGGTTCGTGCCCGCCCCCGGACCAGCGCGAACATTAGCCCAGGATCGCAGCACAAAAAAGCGGCAAGACCGTTTTCCCGACGCCCGTTTCCGCGTCACGCCAACTGCCCCAACGGAAAATCCGGCACGGCCTTTTCATTCGCCCCAACCTGCGTTTGGATAGGCGCTTCGAAGCGGGAGGGCGCGCCGCCCGTTCCGCAAACCGCCCGAGGAGACATATGAACAGGCCTGTGACACCGACGTCGATCGCCGCCCCGTTTGCCCGCTACAGCCATGCCGTCGAGGTGCCCGCGGGGGCCAGGCTTCTGGTGTGCTCCGGCCAGCTTGGCATCGACAACGCACTCCAAATCCCGCCCGATGTCGAAAGCCAGACCAGGATCTGCTTCGAGAACGTCGGCAAGCTTCTCGCCGAAGCCGGCATGTCCTTCACCGACATCGTGCGCATCAACGCCTATGTGACCAGCCGCGAGCACATGGCGGGCTACATGAAGGTGCGTGACATGGTCGTCGCAAACCCGCCGCCGGCCTCGACGCTGATGATCGTCGAAGGCTTCACGCGCCCCGAGTTCCTCGTCGAGGTCGAGGTGCTGGCCGCCGGTTGAGCGCGCGCGTTGCCGCCTGCCCGCCGCCTCTGCTAGGCTGGCCGGGCAGGCGGCGGACACGCCCGCCTGGCCATTCCTGAACACGCCGGAACCAGACGCGAGCGCGTCTGAACCCAGCTCGAAAATGAGGTTTTCCCCTGTGCGGAACTCGGGCGGTCGAGGAAACCGCTAGCCAAGCCTGCAGGTCGACCAGCCAACAGGACCCGACACATGCGCACCTGGATCAAGTCCCCGCTCGCAATCCTGGCCGAAAACGCCGGAGGCGGCATCGTCGTCGAGGACGGCCGCATCGCCGAATGCCTGCCCGATGGGGCAGCGCCCTCCGACCCCGTCGACAACACATTCGACGCCTCTTCCCACGTCGTCATTCCCGGCCTCGTCAACACCCACCACCACTTCTTCCAGACACTGACCCGGGCGCATCCGAGCGCGATCAACAAGGAACTCTTTCCCTGGCTGACGTCGCTCTATCCGATCTGGGCGCGCAACGTGACGCCGGAGACCTTCCGCCTCGGCACGCGGCTGGCCTTGACGGAACTCCTCATGTCGGGCTGCACGACCGCGGCCGACCACCACTACCTGTTTCCGGACAGGCTCGAGAACGCCATCGACATCCAGGTCGAGGAAGCCACCCGCCTCGGCATCCGCATGACGGTAACGCGCGGCTCCATGAACCTCAGCCAGAAGGACGGCGGCCTGCCGCCGGATACGGTGGTGCAGGACGAGGACACCATCCTGGCCGACTGCGAGCGGGTGTTGTCGCGCTACCATGACACCTCGCACGGCGCCATGATCCAGGTCGCCCTCGCTCCATGCGCGCCCTTCACCGTGACCAAGCGGCTGATGCGCGAGAGCGTGGCGCTGGCGGAACGCTTCGACTGCCGGCTGCACACCCATCTCGGCGAGACCATCGACGAGGACGACTATTGCCTGCACCACTTCCAGTGCCGTCCTGTCGACTATCTGGAGGAATGCGGCTGGCTCAACGAGCGCGTCTGGCTCGCCCATGGCATCCATTTCAACGACGACGAGATACGCCGGCTCGGCCACGCCTGCGTCGGCGTCTGCCATTGCCCGACGTCCAACATGACGCTGGCCTCCGGCCAGTGCCGCACCAGGGAGCTCGAGGCGGCGGGCTGTCCGGTCGGTCTCGGAGTCGACGGCTCGGCCTCCAACGACAATTCCAACCTGATGGAAAGCCTGCGCCACGCGCTGATGCTGAACCGGCTCACCTATGACGCGGCCAGCATCACCCATCAGGACACCTACCGCTGGGCGACGGAGGGTTCGGCCCGCTGTCTGGGGCGCAAGGACATCGGCGTGATCGAGCCGGGCAGGCAGGCCGACCTTGCCTTCTACAAGCTCGACGAGCTGCGCTTCTCCGGCGCCGGCGATCCGCTCGCCGCGCTGATCCTCTGCGGCGCCCATTCGGCCGACCGCGTCATGGTCGGCGGCGACTGGAAGGTGGCCGACGCCGCCCCGCTCAACATGGATGTCGCCCGCCTGCGCCACGAGCACGGCGCCGCTGCAAAGCGCTTCCTGGAGGCGCTCTGACACGCCGTGCCCGGGCAGCGCGGGCGCGCGGGCGTCCGCCTGCCGAGTTTTTCCGAAAGCCTCGATTGGCCCGGTGACGACGGGCCACGCCGGCGCTATGGTCGGCGCAACCTCTCCCGCGCCCGGCATCGATCGGGCGCGCCACCCGATTTTTGACGAGTGACCATCATGACCGACCTGCCCCGCCGCTTCTGGCACGAAATGAGCGCCCATGATTTCGCCACGGCGGACACCTCGGATTGGGTCGCCGTGCTGCCGGTCGCCGCCATCGAGCAGCACGGGCCGCATCTGCCTGTCTTCACCGACACCTGCATCGCCGAAGGCCAGATCGCCCGCGTTCTGGAACTGCTTCCGCACGGCCTGCCGGTGACGTTTCTGCCGGTGCAGGCGATCGGCAAGTCCAACGAGCACATCTCCTCCCCCGGCACGCTGACGCTCTCCTGGGAGACGGCGACGCGGGCCTGGGAGGAAATCGGCGAGAGCGTGCACCGCGCCGGCGTGCGCAAGCTGGTGCTGGTGACCTCCCACGGCGGCAACGTGCCGCTGATCGACATCGTCGCGCGCGAGCTGCGGGTGAAGTTCGACATGCTGGTGACGGCGACCGGCTGGTCGCGATTCGGCCAGCCGCACGGCCTGTTCCCGGCAGAGGAATTCACCTACGGCATCCACGGCGGCGACATCGAGACCTCGATCATGCTGCACCTGCGCCCCGATCTGGTGAAGATGCAGCGGGCCGCGGACTTCCCTTCGAGCCAGACAGACTTCATCAAGGATTTCAAGCATCTGCGCGCGCACGGCCCGGCCCAGTTCGGCTGGAAGGCACAGGACCTCAACCCGGCGGGAACGGTCGGCAACGCCGCCGCCGCCAGCCCCGCCAAGGGCGAGGCCTCGCTCGACCACGCCGCCCGCGGCTTCGTCGAGCTGCTGCAGGACATCGCCGCCTTCGACATGGCGCGGATCTGGAAGCCCTGAGGAGCCTCAGGCACCCGCCCGCGCGACGGGAGGCCTCAACCGAGCGCCGACCAGGACGCGGGATCGAAGCCGATCAGCCACTGGTGACCGGCTTCCAGGATAGGGCGCTTGATGGCCGAGGGATTGTCGACGAGAACGGCGATGGTGCTGGTCTCGTCGACAACGCCGGCACGCACCTCCTCGGAAAGCTTGCGCCAGGTGGTGCCGCGGGTGTTGACGACGGCCTCCCAGCCGAAGGCGTCGCAGAACCGCGCCACCAGGGCGGCATCGACACCGGCCTTGCGGTAGTCGTGGAAGACGTAGGCGACGCCGGCCTCGTCGAGAAAGGCCCGCGCCTTCTTCACCTTGTCGCAATTGGCAATTCCGTAGAGCGTCGCAGACATTGCGTTCCCTTTCGCGCAAACGGCCCTTTCGCCGTCCGGGGCAACTTCAGGATGGCGAGACGACAGCCGTTCGGTCAAGCTTGCGATTGCGGGACGGCGGCGGCGCACCCGCCGGCAGGGAGACCGGGATGACAGGCAAAGGCACGCAGGACAACACCCGCAAGGCGCCGGACAAGCGCGCCACCCGCGCCACACCCGACGGCGCGCCGCTGCGCCAGAAGCTGCGTCTGTGGAGCGGGCTGACGCTGTTCAGCTTCGCCCTGACCCATTTCCTCAACCACATGCTCGGCCTTTACTCGCTCGAGGCGATGGAGGCCGGACGCGTCGTCTTTCTCGCAATCTGGCGCAATCCGCTCGGCGAGGTCGTGCTCATCGCCGCGCTCGTCGTCCATGTCGCTCTGGCGCTGTGGAAAACCGCCCGCAGGCGCACCTTCCGCCTGCCGCTGTGGCAATGGGCGCAGCTGCTTCTCGGCCTGTCGGTGCCCTACCTGCTGATCCCGCATGTGATGGGGACCGGCGCGCTCAACGACATGTTCGGCTATGACGACAGCTACCGCAACACGCTGACCGTGCTGTGGCCGGGCGTCGCCTTCAACCAGACGCTGCTGATGCTGATCGTTTGGACCCACGCGATGATCGGCCTGCACTTCTGGCTGCGCACCTATCCCAGCTACCGCCGCTTCATGCCGGCGATGGCCGCCTTCGCCGTACTCGTGCCGGCGCTCGCCACGCTCGGCTGGATCGGCGCCGCGCGGCGGCTGAAGCTGACGGAGAACGTGCCCTTCCCGCTGAACCGCGAGATGACCTCCTGGTCCGACCCGCTGATCGGCGCCCTGCGCAACGGGTTCCTGGGCCTGCTGGCCGCGACACTCGCCGTCATCCTGATTCGCATCCTCATCCGCCGCATCCGCAACACCATCGAGATCACCTATCCCGGCGGCCGGGTGCTCAAGGTGGTGCCTGGGCCGACGCTGCTGGAAATCAGCCGCATGAACGGCATCCCCCACGCGGACGTCTGCGGCGGACGCGCCCGCTGCTCCACCTGCCGCACGCGCATCCTGGACGGCGCCGATACGCTGCCCGCCCCGTCCACGACCGAGGCGCGCGTGCTGCAGCGCATCGGCGCCGACGAAAGCGTCCGCCTCGCCTGCCAGATCCGCCCGACCGCGCCGCTCGTGGTGCAGCCGCTGGTGCCCGCGCGCGGCGTCGGCCGCGTGAGCGGGACGAGCGCCGACGCCTACCACTGGGGCGTCGAGCAACCGGTCGCGATCCTCTTCGTCGACCTGCGCAACTTCACCGGCATGGCCGAAAACCGCCTGTCGTACGACGTTGTCTTCCTGCTCAACCGCTATCTCGGCGAGACGGCGCGCGCCATCGAGGCCTGCGGCGGCTATGTCGACAAGTTCATCGGCGACGGCGTGATGGCCGTCTTCGGCATGAACGACGGGCTGCAGGCCGGCGCCCGCAACGCGCTCGCCGCCGTCAACGCCATCGCCGAGAGCATGGAAAGGCTCAACGCGGAACTGAAGCCGCAACTCGAGGCGCCGCTGCGGATCGGAATGGGGCTGCACTGCGGCTCGGTGATTCTCGGCCGAATCGGCGCTGTCGACAACAAGGGCGCCTCGGCGCGCATCACCGCCCTTGGCGACGTGGTCAACACCGCCAGCCGGCTGGAAACCGCCTCCAAGGACCTCGGCCGCGCCCTCGTCGTCTCTCAGGACGTCTTGAAAGCGGCCGGCTACACATGCGATCCAGAAGGGGAAGCGGAGATCGCGATCCGCGGCCGCAAGGATCCGCTGCACGTCTTCGCACTCGACCCGCCCGCCGGTTTCACCGACACCCTCTCCCGCGCCACCCAGGGCGCAAGCTGATACGGATCATGCCCATGGCCACCCGCTATTCGGCGCGCGAGATGCTCGCGCGTCTCGTCGCCTTCCCGACCGTCTCGAGCAGCAGCAACCTCGACCTGATCGCCTTCGTCGAGGACTATCTCGCCGGCCATGGCATCGCGTCCCGCCGCGTTCTCGACGAAACCGGGCAAAAGGCCTCGCTCCATGCCGTGGTCGGCCCGGCCGTCGACGGCGGCACGGTGCTTTCCGCCCATACCGACGTGGTCCCGGTGGAAGGACAGGCGTGGTCGCGCGACCCCTTCGCCCTGTGGGAGGACGGCGGCCGTCTCTATGGCCGGGGTGCCTGCGACATGAAGGGCTTCGCCGCCGTGGCGCTCGCCGCCGTGCCGGACATGGTCGCCGCCGGTCTCAAGCGCCCGGTGCACATCGCCCTGTCCTATGACGAGGAGGTCGGCTGCCTCGGCGCGCCACCGATGATCGATGCGATGCTGGCCGACGGCCCGCGTCCGGAGATGGTGGTCGTCGGCGAACCGAGCATGATGCAGGTCATCACCGCCCACAAGGGAACGGCGCTGATCAAGGTGACGGCGACCGGCCACTCGGTGCACTCGAGCCAGTGGGACCGCGGCGTCTCGGCGGTCGCCGCCGCCGCCCGCGTCATCACCTGGCTCGACGACCAGACCCGCGCCAACCAGGCTGCGGCCGATCCCGCGCTCGACATGGACCCGCCCTTCACCACGCTGCACTGCGGCCTCGTCGAGGGCGGCACCGCCGCCAACATCGTCTCCCGCTCCTGCAGCTTCATGACCGACATCCGCACGGTGCCCGGCGAGAATTTGGAGATGTGGCTCGAACGCCTCGACGATTTCCTCGCCCGCGACATCGTGCCGGCAATGAAGGCCGTGCACCCGGACGCCGGCATCGCCGTCGAGCGGCTCGCCGACGTTCCGCCGCTGAGCCAGGAGAGCGACGGTCCCGCAGAACGGCTCGTACGCCGCCTGACCGGCGACAACGGCGTGCACATGGTGGTCTATGGAACGGAAGCCGGCCAGTTCCAGGCCCGCGGCCTGTCGACCGTCGTCTGCGGCCCCGGCTCCATTGACCAGGCGCATCAGCCCGACGAGTTCATCGACATCGCCCAACTTGCCGCTGGGGAAGACTTCGTCGCCAGGCTGATCGGCGACCTCGCCCGGTAGGGTTTCCGCAAGAGGGCAACAAAACCCAAGCGTTAGGCTTCTCACGCCACCATCGCAAATATCCACAATGCGGTGCTGGACGGCGGCGGCGGAGCTTGATTAGATGGGTCTTCAGGGTGACATCCGGCGCCCGAACGAAAGGCGTCGGTATCGATGCGGCAAACCGGCCGCCTTCCTGCCAAAATGCAGGTTCGGCGCATCGACGCCGCGCCGCGGATCAGCGGTCGCACCACGGACCGGGGTTGCACCATAGAATGTCTGAAAGACATCGAGAGGGGACTACATGCGCATACTGAAGTTTACAGCCGCGGCAGCGCTGGCCGTTTCGCTGATGACATCGGCGGCCTCCGCCGAAACGCTTCGTTTCGCCTTCCAGGGAACGCTGAACCAGCTCGATCCCTATTCGCTGAACGAGACCTTCACGCTCAGCTCCCAGGGCAACATCTACGAGGGACTGACCCGTCGCGGACCGGACCTGGCGATCGAGCCGGCGCTGGCCGAGAGCTGGGAGATCATGGAGCCGAATCGTTGGCGCTTCCACCTGCGCAAGGGCGTGAAGTTCCACAACGGCAACGACTTCAACGCCGACGACGTAGTTTTCTCCGCCGATCGCGTGCGCTCCGAGGGCTCGGACCTGACCAGCCGCATCAATGCGGACGTGAAGGTCGAGAAGATCGACGACTATACCGTCGACTTCCTCCTGCCGGGACCCAACCCCATTCTCCACTACGAATGGGACACCTGGTACATCATGGACAAGGAGTGGACGGAGGAGCATGACGCGGTCAAGGTCAACTCCGCCTCCGACACCACGCCGAACTTCGCCACGCTCCACGCCAACGGCACCGGCCCCTACAAGCTGGTCAGCCACGAGCCGGGCATCCGCACGATCTACGAGCGCAACGACAACTGGTGGGACCAGAACCAGGGCAACATCGACCGCGTCGAGTTCACGCCGATCGCCTCCGATGCGACCCGCGTCGCCGCCCTGCTGAGCGGCGAGCTCGACATGGTCTATCCGATCCCGGTGCAGGACGTGCAGCGCGTTGAGTCGAACGCCACCACCAGCGCCATGACCGGGCCGGAGCTGCGCACCATCTTCCTCGGCATGGACCAGCATCGCGACGAACTGACCGACTCGAACGTCAAGGGCAAGAACCCCTTCAAGGACGTGCGCGTGCGCAAGGCGTTCTACCAGGCGATCAACATGGACGCGATCCGCGACAAGGTCATGCGTGGCATGTCGAACCCGACGTCGCTGCTGATCTCGCCGCTGCTCTATTCCCGCTCCGACGAGTTCGAGCGCTATCCCTACGACCCGGAAGCCTCGAAGAAGCTGCTCGCCGAAGCCGGCTATCCCGACGGTTTCTCCGTCACCATGGACTGCCCGAACGACCGCTACGTCAACGACGAGGCGATCTGCCAGACGGTCGCGGCCTTCCTTGCCCGCGTCGGCGTCAAGATCAACCTGAACGCCCAGCCGAAGGCGCAGTATTTCGCCAAGGTGCTGGCATCCAACAACTATAACACCTCCTTCTACCTGCTCGGCTGGACGCCCAGCTCGTTCGACAGCTGGAACGTGCTGCACAACATCACCGGCTGCCGCGACGAGAAGGGCAAGGGTGGCCCGTTCAACCTCGGCGGCTACTGCAGCAAGGAAGTCGACGCGCTCGCCGCCGAGATCCTCAAGGAGAACGACAAGACCAAGCGCGACGACCTGATCGCGCAGGCCTTCACCATTCTCCACAACGAGGTGTCGCACATCCCGCTGCACCAGCAGAGCCTGGCCTGGGGCGTTTCGGACAAGCTGTCGCTCGTCCAGCGCGCCGACAACCAGTTCATCTTCCGCTGGGTGGTGAAGAAGTAAGCGGCCCCGCGTCGCACCGACTGCGGCCCGGCGGAAACCCGTCGGGCCGTTCATACGGATGATCGCATCCTTCGCGGTCGCCGTGACTGACGAGCTCCTGGCGCAGGACGTCTCACCCCATGCTTGCCTTCACAATTCGCCGCCTCATCCAGGCCATTCTGGTGATGATCACGGTGGCCCTCATCTCCTTCACCCTGTTCCGCTTCGTCGGCGATCCGGTGAACCAGATGGTGGGCATCGAGACGACTCCCGAGCAACGCGAGGCGCTGCGCGAGCGGCTTGGCCTCAACGATCCGGTGATCGTCCAGTTCGGCCGTTTCATCGTCTCCGCCGCGCAGTTCGACTTCGGCACCTCCTATCAGTTCCGCCAACCGGTCTCCGAGCTGATCGGCCGCCGCCTGCCGGCGACGTTGGAGCTGTCGATGATGTCGGCGATCTTCGCGCTGGTGGTCGGCATTCCAATGGGCGTCTACACCGGCCTCAACCGTAACAGCCTGCTGTCCAAGCTGTTCCTGTCGGTCTCCCTCATAGGCATCTCGCTGCCAACCTTCTTCATCGGCATCCTGCTGATCTTCGTCTTCTCGGTGACGCTGCAATGGCTACCGAGTTTCGGGCGCGGGGATGTCGTCCAGCTCGGCTGGTGGAGTACGGGTCTGCTCACATGGAGCGGCATCAAGGCGCTGATCCTGCCCTCGATCACCCTCGGCCTGTTCCAGATGACGTTGATCATGCGTCTCGTCCGCTCCGAGATGCTCGAGGTGATCCGCACCGACTACATCAAGTTCGCCCGCGCCCGCGGCCTCAGCCGGCGCAGCATCAACTTCCGCCACGCGCTGAAGAACACCATGGTTCCTGTGATCACCATCACCGGTCTGCAGGTCGGCTCGATCATCGCCTTCGCGATCATCACCGAGACGGTGTTCCAATGGCCGGGCATGGGTCTGCTGTTCCTGCAATCGGTGCAGAACGTCGATATCCCGATCATGGCGGCCTACCTGATGCTGATCGCCTTCCTGTTCGTGACGATCAACCTGATCGTCGACATCCTCTATTTCGTCGTCGACCCGCGCCTGCGCGGCGAACGCGCCGTCCACTGACGGAGACCGTAAATGCCGCTCGCCACCGGAACGGAAGCTGAGAGCAAGACCGACGAGCGAGACGAGGCACCCAAAGGCCTCCTCGCGCGCGCGCTCGACAGCGACATCCTGCACTCATTCCTTCGCTCGAAGATCACCATCGTTTCGGCGATCGTGACCCTCGCCTTTCTGCTCGGGGCCGCCCTGGCCCCCTGGATCGCGCCGCACGATCCCTTCGACCTCGCCTCCCTGTCGATCCTCGATTCCCAGTTGCCGCCGGTCGGCCTCGACGGCGCCGATCCGCGCTATCTGCTGGGCACCGACGATCAGGGCCGCGACATCCTGTCGGGCATCCTCTACGGCGCGCGCATCTCGCTCGCCGTCGGCTTCGTCTCGGTCGCCTTCGCGGCGGTGGTCGGCGTGCTGCTCGGCCTCATCGCCGGCTATGTCGGCGGCAAGGTCGACGCGCTGATCATGCGCATCGCCGAGGTTCAGCTTACCTTTCCCGCGATCCTGATCGCGCTGCTCGTCGACGGCGTCGCGCGCGCCGTTTTCGGCAATCTCGACCGGGAGCGCTTCGCCTTCTGGATCCTGGTGTTTTCCATCGCCCTGTCGTTCTGGGTGCAGTTCGCCAGGACAGTGCGCGGCTCGACGCTGGTGGAGCGCAACAAGGAATACGTTCAGGCCGCCCGGCTGATCGGCATTCCCCCGTTCCTCATCATGGTTCGCCACGTGCTGCCCAATGTGGTCGGGCCGGTGTTGGTCATCGCCACCATCAACCTCGGCCTGGCGATCATCACCGAGGCGACGCTCTCCTTCCTCGGGGTCGGCATTCCGCCCACCCAGCCCTCGCTCGGAACGCTGGTCAGGATCGGTAACGACTTCCTGTTCTCCGGCGAATGGTGGATCGCCATGTTCCCCGGCCTCGCCCTCGCCATCCTGGTTCTTGCCGTGAACCTGCTCGGCGACTGGCTGCGAGACGCCCTGAACCCGAAGCTCCGTTGACGCGGACGCGACCGAGAGACGACGGACAATGACGCAGGCTCCTCTCCTTTCCGTGCGCGACCTCCGGGTCGAGTTTCCCACACGCCGCGGCGTGCTCACCGCCATCGACGGCGTCTCCTTCGACCTGCGCGCCGGAGAGGTGCTCGGCATGGTCGGCGAGTCGGGCGCCGGCAAGTCGATCACAGGCACCGCGGTGATCGGTCTGCTCGAACCGCCCGGCCGCATCGCCGGCGGCGAAATCCTCCTCAAGGGCGAGCGCATCGACAACATCTCGCCCGCCGCCATGCGCCGCATCCGCGGCAAGCGCATCGGCATGGTCTTCCAGGATCCGCTGACGAGCCTCAACCCGCTCTTCACCATCGGTCAGCAGATCATCGAGACGATCATGACGCACCTGCCGGTGAGCGAGCGGCAGGCGCGCGACCGGGCTGTCGCCCTGCTCGAGGAGGTCGGCATCCCCGCCGCCGCCGACCGGCTCGACGCCTATCCGCACCAGTTCTCCGGTGGCATGCGTCAGCGTGTGGTCATCGCCCTGGCACTGTGCGCGGAGCCCGAGCTCGTCATCGCCGACGAGCCGACCACCGCGCTCGACGTGTCCGTGCAGGCGCAGATCATCCGCCTGCTCCAGCGCGTCTGCCGCGACCACGGCACGGCCGTGATGCTGATCACCCACGACATGGGCGTGATCGCCGAAACGGCCGACCGGGTGGCGGTGATGTATTCCGGCCGCATCGCCGAGATCGGGCCGGTGCGCGAGGTCATCAAGAGGCCGAAGCACCCCTATACCATCGGGCTGATGGGCGCGATTCCCTCGCTTTACGGCTCCGAGGAGCGCCTCACCCAGATCCCGGGCTCGATGCCGCGCCTCGACAGCATCCCCAAGGGCTGCGCTTTCAACCCGCGCTGCTCCCTGGTGATGGATCGCTGCCGCCAGGAGCGCCCCGACCTGATCGACGCCGGCGAAAGCCGGGCGGCCTGCTGGAAAGTCCTTGAAACGGAAGGAGCCGCCCGATGAGCGTCGTGGCCGAGCCCGTGAACGAAGAAACGGCGGAGACGGTCGTCGAGGTCAGCGGCCTGTCGCGCGTCTTCGACGTGTCGAAGCCCTGGCTGAACCGGGTGCTGGAGCGCTCGCCGAAGGCTTTCCTGAGAGCCGCCCAGGACATTTCCTTCTCCATCGAGCGCGGTGAGACATTCGCGCTGGTCGGCGAATCCGGCTCGGGCAAGTCCACGGTCGCCAAGATGGTGGTCGGCCTGCTGCAGGCGAGCGCCGGCAACATCCGCATCGACGGCATCGACATGCGCCGCAAGGACCAGGCAGGCGCCGACATGCGCGACCTGCGGCGACGCATCCAGATGATCTTCCAGGATCCCTACGCCAGCCTCAATCCGCGCTGGCGTGTCGACCGGATCATCGCCGAGCCGATCCGCGCCTTCGACCTGGAAACCTCCGAGGCGGCGATCCAAAAGCGCGTTGCCGAGCTGCTCGAGCTCGTCCGCCTGCATCCGCGTGACGGCGCCAAATATCCGCACGAGTTCTCCGGCGGCCAGCGCCAGCGCATCTGCATCGCCCGCGCGCTCGCCTCGCGGCCCGAGTTCCTCGTCTGCGACGAGCCGACCTCGGCCCTCGACGTGTCCGTGCAGGCGCAGATCCTCAACCTGATGCGCGATCTTCAGGACGAGTTCGGGCTGACCTATCTGTTCATCAGCCACGACCTCGCCGTGGTGCGCCACATGGCCAAGCGCATTGGCGTCATGTATCTGGGCCGGCTGGTGGAGGTGGCGGATTCCCACGATCTCTTCGCCAATCCGCTCCACCCCTACACGCGCATGCTGCTGGCAGCGATCCCCGATCTGGAGATGTCCGGCAAGCCGCGCCGCGCCGTCGAGGGCGAGATCCCCAATCCGATCAATCCGCCGACGGGCTGCGCCTTCCACCCGCGCTGTCCGCTGGCCAACGGACGCTGCGCCAGCGAGCAGCCGAAGTTTCTCGGAAAAGGCCAGACCGGCGTCGCCTGCCACGCCGTCGAGGAAGGACGCGGCGAGGTCTGACGCGACCGGCCACGCGCCCTTTCCAACACAAGCTGACTGAAACGGGCCGCCCCGACCGGGCGGCCCTTGACCTTCCAGTCGCTGGAACGCCTATATCGGGATAACCGAATGCCGCGCCCCCTCGAAACCGGGTGGGCGGGCGGCCCAGCCGCGGCCACACTGCCGCCGCAAGGTGCTGCTCGAAACGCGCGACCTGTTCCCGGAGTTCCCTGCGAATGTCCCAGCAAGCAATCACCGCGCCCGATCCGCAGGGCGCTTCAGGCGAAGCCGCCTCCGACCGGCGCGACGTGCTGCATTTCGACATCGGCGGCATGACCTGCGCCGCCTGCTCGGCGCGCATCGAGAAGGTGCTTTCGCGGACGCCCGGCGTGCTGCGCGCCTCTGTCAACCTGCCGCTGGAAACGGCGGTGGTGGAGACCGACGGCAGCCTGTCGGCCGATGACATCGAGGACAAGGTCGCCGCCACGGGCTACAGCGCCAGCGAACGAAGCGGCGGCTGGCAGGCCGAACGCCAGCGCCAGGAAGAGGCGGACGAGCGCGCGCACGCGGAGGAACAGCGGACCACATTCATCCTCGTCCTTTCCGCCCTGCTTACCGCGCCGATGATCGTCGGCATGGCGGGAATGCCCTTCGGTCTCGCGCTGATGCCGCCACCGGTCGTGCAGGCGGTGCTTGCCACCATCGTCCAGTTTATGGTCGGAAGCCGGTTCTATGTCGGCGCCTTCAAGGCCGTTCGCGCCGGCTCGGCCAACATGGACGTGCTCGTCGCGCTTGGCACCTCCGCCGCCTATTTCTACAGTCTGGCGCTGACGGTGCTCGCCTGGCCCCGTCATCCGGGCCACCTCTATTTCGAGGCTTCCGCCGTCATCCTGACGCTGATCCTCTTCGGCAAGCTGATGGAAGCGCGCGCCAAGCGCAGCACCACCGCCGCGATCCGCTCGCTCTCCGAGCTTCGCCCGCAGACCGCCCACCGGATTGTCGGCGACACGGTCGAGACCATCGCCATCGAAGCGCTCTTTCCCGGTGACCGCATCCTTGTGAAGCCGGGCGAGCGGGTGCCGGCGGACGGTGTGGTCGTCGAAGGGGAAAGCGAGCTCGACGAGAGCCTCATCACCGGCGAGAGCATGCCTGTGGCGCGCGCGCCCGGCGGTGAAGTCACCGGCGGCACCATCAACGGGTCCGGCGCACTCACCATCGACGTCAGCGCGCTCGGCGCCGACAGCAAGCTTGCCGCGATCATCCGCCTGGTGGAAAACGCCCAGACCGCCAAGGCGCCGGTGCAGAAGCTCGTCGACCAGGTATCGGCGATCTTCGTGCCGGTGGTTCTTGTCATCGCCGCCGCGACCTTCGCCGGCTGGTGGTTCACCGGTGCGAGCCTCGACGCGGCAATCGGCGCGACCGTGGCCGTCCTCGTCATCGCCTGCCCCTGTGCCCTTGGCCTTGCCACGCCGACCGCGCTCGTCGCGGGAACCGGCGCGGCGGCACGCGCCGGCATCCTGATCCGCGACATCGAGGCGCTGGAAGTGGCTCACAATGTCACCACCGTCGTCTTCGACAAGACCGGCACGCTGACGGTCGGCGAACCGCGCCTGACCGACCTGCGCGCCTTCGACCGCAATGACGACCGGTTGCTGAGGATCGCCGCCAGCGCCCAGCTTCCCAGCGAGCATCCGCTGGCCCGCGCCATCGTCGAAGCAGCCGGGGAGCGCGGGCTGGAGCTGTCGCGCCCAACCTCCTTCCGCGCCATCGCCGGTCAGGGCATTGTCGCCGAGATCGCCGGAGAAACCGTGCTCATCGGCAACACGCGGCTCATGGATGCCAACGGCATCGACACTTTCCTGACCAAGCAGATCGCCCGTGAACTGGAGGGGCAGGGCAAGACCTGTTCGACGATGGCCATCGCCGGCCGCGCCGTCGGCGTGCTCGCGATGGCCGATACGCTGCGGCCGGAGACGCCCGCCGCGCTGGAGCGTCTCGAGGCCATGGGCGTCGCCACCGTGATGCTGACCGGCGACACGGAAACCGTGGCACGCGCCGTCGCCCAGGGACTGCCGCTCGGCGAAATCGTCGCCGGAGTGCCGCCGGAGGGCAAGGCAGAGCGCATCTCGGAACTGATGAATGAGGGCCGCATCGTCGCCATGGTTGGCGACGGCGTCAACGATGCCCCGGCGCTGGCCGCCGCCAGCATCGGCATCGCCATGGGCTCGGGCTCAGAGGTCGCGATGGAAACAGCCGGCATCACGCTGATGCGCTCGCGGCCCGACCTTGTCGCCGACGCCCTCGACGTCTCCCGCGCCACTGTACGCAAGATCCGCCAGAACCTGTTCTGGGCCTTCATCTACAATGTCGTGGGAGTGCCGCTCGCGGCCTTCGGCCTGCTGACCCCGGCCATCGCCGGCGCCGCCATGGCGCTGTCCTCGGTCTCCGTCGTCACCAACGCCGGGCTGCTGCGCCGCTGGAAGCCCAGATCCCGCTGACCCATCCGCGCGGCGCAAGCCCGAGAACGCCCGGATCCCGGCTCCGGCCTCGATGAGGCCGGAGCCGGAATGCACATCACCCGGCGGTGCCGTAGAGCTCGGCCGTAACGCGCTTGTTGTGATAATCGTAGACATAGAGCGCCAGCGTGCCGTCCGTCGCGGAGCCGGACAGAATGAGCACCGAGTAGGCCTGACCGACCGAGTGGTCCTGGGTTGCCCAGATCGGGGCGTTGGTGCGGTCGTAGATCACCAGATTGCCGTCGTCCTGCATGATCAGCCTGACCGGCAGCAGAGCCGCCCCGGTCAGAGGCTTCCACAGGACCGTGCCGGATGCGTTCGAGAGCACCGGTCCCTCATCCGGATCATTGACCAGCGTGGCGCTGCCGTCGAAGGCGGCAATCGACTGCCCCGGCAACAGCAGGCCCGGAGCGCGGCAATCGAGCCGGTTGCTGCCTGTCATCTCCCCCGCAAGCGGCGTGCGCATCAGGGTCTCGATGTCCGACTGCGACCAGGCGCGCCCCTGATAGTCGGCAAGCGCTAGCAGGATCAGCAGCTTCGCCTGGGTCGCGGGACCGGCCATGTCGTAGTTGCCGATGGCCCCGGCATCCGCCAGCCAGGAGCCCGAGGCGTAGGCCGTGGAATTGACGATGCCGGCGATGACCTGCGTGCCGGCGACGATCACCATGCCCGCGTCATGCGCTGCCTTGAGCACCGTATAGACGGCCCCGGCCTCGGCGTCGGCCGGATTGCCGGACGGGAAATTGCCCTCGCCATAACCCTCCAGGAACACCCCCTTCACCCTGCCGTTGTCGGCGGCGAGCGCCGCCTTCAGCATGCTGGCCAGCGCGCTGGTGCCGGCAACCGAATTGTACTGCGCGGGAAAGGCCGGGAAGACCAGCACATCGGCGTTGTCGATCGTCGTGACGACATGGGCGAGCTGCGCCTGAAGGGATGCCAGCGCCGTCGGATTGTCGATGGCGAGCGAGGAGAGATAGGGCGCCGGAGGCGCCATGCGGCTGACCAGATAGCTCTCGATGCCGATCACCCCGAGATCGGGCCAGTCCGGCGTGGAGAAAGCATCAAACAGCGAGGCGTCGGTCTTCAGCGTGCGGTTGCCGAGCATCAGCGTGTCATCGAAGAAAAGCATGGAGGCCGGCAGGCCGGCGCGCATGGCCCAGATCGCGCCGAGCACATTGCGCAAGGCGTCGGTGTCGTAGTTGATCGCCAGCGGCGACGTCGGCGTCGTGCGGAAGAAAAGCGGCAGCTGCGAACCGGTCACAACGACCGGCTTGGTCAGGATTGCATCCGCATAGCCGTCGGCGCCGATGCCCGTCAGCAGCAACGAAAGCGCCGACGCGGTCCACGCCATGGTGTCGGTGCCGTGCAGCACAAGGAAGGCGTCATTGCCTGAATAGGTCGCGGTGTCACCCGGCGCGCCGACGATGCGCTGCGCGATCGTGCACCAGTCTCCCGGCTGCAGGTTGGTGCTGTCGAGGGTCGGATCGAGCCAGTCGTAGCTGACGACCGCCCCGGGGTAGCGCGCCAGGATGGTCGGTTCGACCAGCGACCTGAAGGCGGCGCAGAAATCCTGCCCGGACAGCGGCGCAAGCGGTGCGTCGACCGATCCGATGGTGCCGCCGGTGTAGAGAACGCGGATGTTGAACGACATGGACTTCCCTCCTGCCCGGCTCGGTCGCCACTGACCGACTTCCGGCTGTATCCCGCCCGCCGCCACGGCTCGAGGCTGTCGCGTCGTGTCTAGTCGCCGACTTCGCTGATGCCAAGCCACCGGCCGCACCCATCACCGGCTATCTGCCGCACACCTGCCGCCCTTCGGACCTTCCCTAGAGGCATTCAAAAATTATCAAATCCATCGAAGACCCTGCTCTGATAGCCAGAATTGAAAGACATGAGACCGCGAATATTGGCGACTTGTTGCTTGCACGTATTTCGTGTATGAATTTTCACATTACATATCTCAGATAGAATATTCCATAAATTTAATGCGCATGTAGACCGCTTCCTCAACGAAAGGAACGACCATGGCTCGCTATCTGAAATTCTCTGGCATGCCGCATCCGGACGACGAACGGCTGGCAGCCGTGCTCGACCAGGCCCATGTGATCGCGCCCCAGTCGATCCCGGTGGTCGACAAGGCGACGGGGCAGACCCGCTACGTCCAGAAATACGGCCCCACGGTCGCCAACAACGGGCCGACGGTCTACGCACCGGCAACCGACGTCGCCGGCAATTACATGTCCTACAAGTTCCAGCCCAACAACAATTGCTACAACTACAGCTGCGACATCGCGACCAACTCCTTCGCCCAGCCCGGTCGCCAGAACGGCATCTTTCTGGACTTCCCGCCAACGGGATCCGCCGTTGTCGCCGGGGCGGTGGCGGACGGGCTTGTCGACCTCGGCGCCGGCTACCCATCGGCCTATCTCAACGCCTCGAACGGACATCCCGTGGCGCTGCTGATCTCCGCCGGCGACACGGCGCTCGGCTGGCCCGGCGACTATCACTGGGTGCGTTACGACCAGAAGACAGGCGCATGGTCGCAGAAGGACGGCGGCGATCAGGTGACCAACTTCGACTTCGCCGGCCAGCCGATCGCCGATCCGGCGACGTCGAACTGGACCGTGAACCAGGGATCGACGCCGCAGTCGTCGGGCGGCGACGTCGTCGCCGACTATGTGTTCTACACTTACATGTTCGTCACGCTCGGCAGCGTCGCAATCCTCTAGGCGCAAGCCGACGGCCTTCAAAGAACGAAAAAGGGCGCGGCCGATGCAGGCCGCGCCCTGTATTTCTTCGCGTTCTCGCCGTAGCGCGCGCCTGGTCAGGCTACTTCAGCAGCGCCACAAGGAACTGCGACATCTCCGGCAGGCCGGCGACGACGGCAAGTCCGATCAGCGACGAGATCAGGAACGGGATCGCCCCTTGCGCGACCCGTTCGAGCGGCAACCGCGTCACATTGGCCGCGACATAGAGGTTGATGCCCACAGGTGGGGTGAACAGGCCGATCGCCAGGTTGATCATCACGACGATGCCGAACCACACCGGGTCCCAGTTGAGTTCGCGCGCCACCGGCAGAAAGATCGGCAGGCAGATGAACATGATCGTGACCGCGTCCATGAACATGCCCGCGACAAGCAGCACCAGCATGATCACCATCAGGATGACCCACTGATTGTCGCTGATGCCGAGCAGATAGGCCGAATACTGTCCGATCACGTCATCGACGGTGACAACCCAGCCGAAGAGGCTCGCATAGGCGACGACGAGCATCACCACCGCCGAGGAGGCGGCCGCCTCCGTCAGCGAGCGGTAGAGCCCGGCCAGGGTCAGCGTGCGATAGGCAAGGCCGCCGACGGCAAGCGCGTAGACGGTGGCGACGAGCGCCGCCTCGGTCGGCGTGAAGGCGCCGGAATAGATGCCACCGAGGATGACCACCGGCGTCATCAGACCCCAGAAGGAGGACAGGAACGACCTCCACAGGCGCGGACCGTAGGCGAGCTCCGCGTCGGGCATCGGCATCAGCTTGTCGAGGCTCGGCGCGCCGGCCACCGGCTTGCTCTTCTTGGCGAAGGGGAGCGTCACCAGCATCAGGGCGCCCATGAAGAAGCCGGGGATGATGGCTGCGATGAACAGGTCGGAGATCGAGGTCTCGGCGATGACGCCGTAGATCACGAGCCCGATCGACGGCGGGATGACAATGGACAGCGCCGCGCCGGTGCACACGAGGCCGGCGGCGAAGCCGCGCGAATAGCCATCCTCCTCCATGCCCTTGATGATCAGCGGGCCGATGGCCGCGACAGAAGCGGGGCCCGAGCCGCTGACGGCGCCCCAGAACAGACAGACCACCGTACCCACGACGCCCATGCCGCCCGGCAGGCCGCCGATCATCACCCGGAAGAAGCGGATCATCCGCTCGGCGATGCCAAGCGAGCCCATCAGCGCTCCGGCGAGGATGAAGAAGGGAATAGCAAGCAGCGAGAACTTGGTGATCCCCGCGGTGATCAGGTCGCCGACCAGATCGAGGCCGAAGCCCAGCATCCACATGGCGTAGATCGCCGACAGCCCAAGGGCGAAGGCGACGGGAACGCGCAGGAACAGCAGCACGAAGAACAGCAGCAGCATCTGCGTGCCGGCGCCCAGGTCAAGCATTGCCCGCCTCCTTGCGGCCGGCATCCGTGTCGCCGGACAATTCGTTCCAGTTATCCAGGACGTGCTGGATGTAGCGGATGGTGATCAGGGCGAAGCCGAAGGGAATGGCGATGCTGTAATACCAGGCAGGAACCTGCAGCGCGTAGGACTTGATGCCGCTCGAGAGCTGGTTGGTGACGAGCTCCAGGCAGAACCAGGCCGACAGCGACAGCAGCAGGACCGAAAGCCCGCCGGCGATGAGCAGCGCGACCTTGCGAAAGCGGCGCGGCAGCATCTCGTAGAACAGCGTCACCGCCAGATGGTCACCGCTGCGCGCGGCAATCGCCGCGCCGAACACGGTCAGGAGCAGGAAGCCGTTGGTCAGCAGCTCCTCGGACGCTGCGAGCGAATAGCTCGTGGTGTAACGGACCACCACATTGACGAAGCCAAGCGCCGTCATGGCAAGAAAGATCACCGCGCAGGCGATCTTTTCCGCATCCCGCAGGATGAAGGTCATCGCGCTCCTCCCGATCCCGTCTTTTCGTACAGAAAGAAAAGGACCGGCCTGTCGGCCGGTCCTGACATTGCCACCAAGGTTTACTTGGTTTCGGCGATCGTGTCCTGGAAGGTCTTCACCAGGTCGGGACCGACCTTGGCCGCCCAGGTGTCGAACGCCGGCTTGGTCGCCACGCGGAACGCCTGAAGCTCTTCGGCGGTCGGCTCATAGACCTCCATGCCCTTCTCACGCAGGAAGGCGATGCCTTCCGCGGTCGACTGGCGGGTGATCTCGCGCTGGTAGTCCATGGCCTCCTCGGCGGCCTTGCGGACCTTCGCCTTGGTTGCGTCGTCGAAGGAGTCCCAGCGGCTCTTGCTGACGCCGATGAAGATCGGGTCATAGGAGTAGTGCCAGGTCGTGAGGTACTTCTGCACCTCGTAGACGCGCTGCGGGATGATCACCGCGCCGATCGGGTTTTCCTGACCGTCGACAACGCCCTGCTGCAGCGCCGGGAAGGTCTCGGTCCACTGCATCTGCTGCGGGTTGGCCCCCAGCGAATTCATGACGTCGATGTACATCGGCCCGGCGACGCGCATCTTGAGGCCCTTCATGTCCTCGGGCGTCTTGATCGGGCGGACGTTGTTGGTCACCTCACGGAAACCGTTCTCGCCCCAGGCCAGGACGATGATGTCGTGACCGGCCATGATCTCGGTCATCTTCTCGCCCGGCGCGCCATGGGTGGTGGCGTCGACCTGATCATAGTTGCTGTAGAGATAAGGCAGCGAGAACACGGCCATCTCGGGCACCAGCGGCGTCACGTTGATCGCCGAGGTGACGACGAAGTCGAGCACGCCGCGGCTGACCATCTCGGCCTGCTTCATCTGGTCACCGCCAGAGAGCTGCGCATTCGGGAACACGCGAACCTTGATGTCGCCGTCCGTCGCCGCGCTCAGCAGATCGTTGAACTTCTCCGAGCCCTTGTGCCAGGAGGTGGTGTCACCGGTGTTGTGCGACAGGCGAAGCGTCTCGGCGGACGCCGGGCCAAACATGGCAAAACATGCGACCGCGGTGGACAGGGCAAGCGCGCCCAGCTTTGTAACCATCTTACATCTCCTCCGTCTTCAAGAGCCCGCGCCGAACCGGCCGGGCGGGATGATGGCATGACCTCCATCATGCCCGATTACCGGTCCACATTGTGGATCAATTTCCGATATCGTCAATGACCTAATTGGCATTTCTCCGCAGATATCGCAAGAAATATCGCCTGACTTTACAAAACCGCCCCTCTGATATTATTATTTAGATCCATATTATGGACCCTTGGGAGGTGTCATTTCGTGTCAGCGTTGAGTGGTGCCCAGAGCGTCGACAGGGCGCTCGCGCTCCTGTCCCTGGTCGGGCGTCACGCCGGCCGGGGAGCTTCGCTGACTCAGCTTGTCGACGACAGCGGCCTCAACAAGCCGACCGTGCGGCGTCTGCTTCTGGCCCTGATCCGTGGCGGAATGGTCGAGCAGGACGAGACCTCACGCCTCTATTTCCTTGGCGAGGAAACCTACGTGCTCGGCACCTTCGCGGGCCAGCGCTTCGGCCTTGTCGAGATCTGCCGGGCGAGCCTGACGCGGCTTTCGGACCGGACCCAGGACACAAGCTTCCTGTCGGTGCGCCGGGACGCCCAGTCGCTGTGCCTCTACCGCGAGGAAGGCACCTATCCGGTGCGGACCCATGCGCTGCAGGCCGGCTTCGAACACCCGCTCGGCATCGGCGCGGGTTCGCTTGCCATGCTCGCCGCCCTCCCCGACGCGGAGGTCGAGGAGACCCTGGCGACGAACGAGGAGAGCATCCGCGCGCGCTATCCCGGCCTGCCGCCGGAGCGCATCCGCTCGGATGTCCGCACGACCCGGGAGCGGGGCTATTCGCTCAATCCCGGGCTCATCGTGGCGAATTCCTGGGGAGTGGGCGTGGCGTTCCGCTTCCCGGACGGACGTATTGCCGGCGCCCTCAGCATCGCAGCCATCGACAGCCGCATGCGCGAGGACCGGCAGAAGGAACTGGCCGACTGCCTTCGACAGGAGGTGGAGAAGGTCGAGGAGAAACTCGCGACCCTTTTTTCCCGGCGCAACGGTGCCCCGGAGAGGTCGCAAACGCGGAGGATCGTCAAATGACGAAAGCACGGATCGTTGGCTGGGCGCACTCGCCCTTTGGCAAGTCCGAGATGGAAGACACCGAGACGCTGATGGCCTCCGTGGTCGGACCGGCGGTGGAACATGCGGGCATCGGCCTGTCCGACATCGACGGCATCTTCGTCGGCGTCATGAACAACGGCTTCTCCAAGCAGGACTTCCAGGGCGCGCTCGTCGCCATGGGCAGTGAGGAACTGGCCCACGTCCCGGCCGTGCGCATGGAAAACGCCTGCGCCACGGGATCGGCGGCGCTCTACAGCGCCATGGACTTCATCGAGGCCGGCCGCGGCCGCATCGCCCTTGTCGTCGGCGCCGAGAAGATGACCGCGACGCCGACGTCGGAGGTTGGCGACATCCTGCTGTGCGCCAGCTACCGCAAGGAAGAGGCGGATGTGGATGGCGGCTTCGCCGGTCTCTTCGGCCGCATCGCCCAGACCTATTTCCAGCGCTACGGCGACCGCTCGGAAGAGCTCGCCATGATCGCGGCGAAGAACCACTCCAACGGCGCGCGCAATCCCTTCGCGCATATGCGCAAGGATTTCGGCTTCGAGTTCTGCAACACGATCTCGGAGAAGAACCCCTATGTCGCCGCGCCGCTGCGCCGCACCGACTGCTCGCTGATCTCCGACGGCGCCGCCGCGCTGATCATCGCCGACGAGGAGACGGCAGCGACCATGGAACGCGCCATCGCCTTCCGCGCCCGTCGCAACGTCAACGACATCCTGGCGCTCAGCCACCGGGCCGACATGCTGGCCTTCGAAGGCGCGCGTCGCGCATGGGCCGGCGCGCTCGCGGACGCGAACCTGGCGGTCACCGACCTTTCCTTCGTCGAGACCCACGACTGCTTCACCATCGCGGAGCTGATCGAATACGAGGCAATGGGCCTCGCCAAGCCGGGCGAGGGCCACAAGGTCATTCGCGAGGGCCTCACCACGCGCGACGGCAAGCTGCCGGTCAACCCCTCGGGCGGCCTCAAGTCGAAGGGCCATCCGATCGGCGCCACCGGCGTCTCCATGCACGTCATGGCGGCCATGCAGCTTGCCGGCGAGGCGGGCGACATCCAGCTGGCAAACCCGGAGCTTGCCGGCGTCTTCAACATGGGCGGCGCTGCGGTTGCCAACTACGTTTCGATTCTGGAGCGCGTGAAATAATGACGACGACTGACCCGAAGGGGGGCGTGGCCCCCTGCACCACCCGGGTGATGAACCTCGCCAACTTCCTCACCCAGGCAGCCCGCCGCCATCCCGGCGAGACGGGCTTCGTCTGGGGCGAGGCGGAATGGAGCTGGGCGCAGATGGAAGCGCGCGTCGAGGCGATGGCCAATGCATTGGCCACCGAATTCGGCGTGACCAAGGGCGACCGGATCCTGGTGCAGTCCTCCAACTGCAACCAGATGTTCGAATCCATGTTCGCCTGCTTCCGCCTTGGCGCGGTGTGGGTGCCGACCAACTACCGCCAGTCGCCCGCCGAGGTTGCCTATCTGGCCGAGGCCAGCGGCGCGCGCGGCATGATCTGTGGCGCGGCCTTCCCCGAGCATGTGGCCGAATGCCGGAGCACGTCGCCCGCACTCGACTTCGTCATCTCCATCGGCGCGGCGGATTTCGGCGAGGACTATGACGCGATCGTCGAGCGCAACGCCGGCAAGCGCATTGCCAGCGTCGCCGTCGACCGCGACGACCCGTGCTGGTACTTCTTCACCTCCGGCACCACCGGACGGCCGAAGGCGGCGGTGCTGACCCATGGCCAGATGGCCTTCGTCATCACCAACCACCTGTGCGACCTGATGCCCGGCACCACGGCCGGCGACGCCTCGGTCGTCGTCGCGCCGCTGTCGCATGGCGCCGGCGTCCACCAGCTGGTGCAGGTCGCCCATTGCGCCAAGACGATCCTGCCGGGCTCCGACAGGCTCGACGTGCCGATGGTCTGGTCGCTGGTCGAGAAGTGGAAGGTGACGAACATCTTCACGGTCCCGACGATCCTGAAGATGCTGGTCGAGGACCCCTCCGTCGAGAGCTACGACCATTCGACCCTGCGCTACGTGATCTACGCTGGCGCGCCCATGTATCGGGCGGACCAGAAGCGCGCGCTCGCCACCATCGGCGCGGTGCTGGTTCAGTATTTCGGCCTTGGCGAAGTCACCGGCAACATCACCGTGCTGCCGCCGGCGCTGCATTCGGCGGAAGATGACGAGGCCGCGCGCATTGGCACCTGCGGCTTCGAACGCACGGGCATGCAGGTGCAGATCCAGGACGACGACGGCAACGAGGTCCCCACCGGCGACACCGGCGAGATCTGCGTCATCGGCCCGGCCGTCTTCGCCGGCTACTACAACAACCCGGAAGCCAACGCCAAATCGTTCCGTGACGGCTGGTTCCGCACCGGTGATCTCGGCCGCATGGACGACGAGGGTTTCGTCTACATCACCGGCCGGTCCTCCGACATGTACATCTCCGGCGGGTCGAACATCTACCCGCGCGAGATCGAGGAAAAGATCCTGCTGCATCCCGACATCAGCGAGACCGCGGTGCTCGGCGTGCCCGACCCGGTCTGGGGCGAGGTCGGCGTCGCCGTCTGCATCGCCCGCTCCGGCGCCAACACCGCCGAGATCGACCTGCGATCCTGGCTCGATGGCAAGATGGCCCGCTACAAGCTGCCGAAGCTCGTGATCTTCTGGGAGGCGATGCCCAAGTCCGCCTATGGCAAGATCACCAAGAAGATGGTGCGCGAGGAGCTGGAACGGCGCGGCGAGATGCCCGCCTTCGAGGAAGCCACGGGGGCCTGAGACGCAATGAGCAACATGACAGAAACCACCGCTGAAACACGCGGCGCGGTGGCCATCACCGGCGGTGCCTCCGGCATCGGACTGGCCAGCGCCGAGGTCCTCAAGCGCAAGGGCTTCACCCCCTACCTGCTCGACCTGCAGGCGGAAGCGCTTGCCGCCGCCTGCGCCGAGCTGGGCCTTCCCGCCGGCAATGGCATTGTCTGCAATGTCGCGGACGAAGCCTCGGTCACCGGCGCCCTCGAGAAGATCGCCGGCGAGATGCGCCTTGCTGGCGTCGTCAACTCCGCCGGCATCGGCAGCGACAAGCCGGCGGTCGAGATGGGTCTCGAGGAATTCCGCCGCATCGTCGACGTGAACCTCATCGGCACCTTCCTGGTGGCGCGCACCGCCGCGCGCATCTGGAAGGCCAATGGCCAGAGCGGCTCCATCGTCAACATCAGCTCGGTCTCAGGCATTACCGGCAACAAGGGGCGCAGTGCCTATGGCGGCTCCAAGGGCGGCGTCAACACGATGACGCTGGTCATGGCCAATGAGCTCGGACAGGATGGCATCCGCGTCAACGCGGTCGCCCCCGGCCCGATCGACACGCCGCTGGCCCGCCGGATCCACACCGACGACGTGCGTAACCAGTGGAACCAGCGCGTTCCGCTGCGCCGCTACGGCACGCCGGAAGAAGTGGCCAATGCCGTTGCCTTTCTGATCTGCGACGAGGCGAGCTACATCAACGGCCACATCCTCGCCGTCGACGGTGGCTTCGTCACGGCAGGCCTGGCGACATGAGCCAGCGCACGATCCGCCATCCCGGACCGACCGCCGAAAAACGCCACGCCGCCGTTGCCTGCAGCGTCGTGCCGGTGACGCTGACGCTCGAGCCTGGCCGCACGATCAATGCGGCCATCGCCGAGGCTTTCGCGGCGAAGGGGTTCGAGGGCGGCTACGTGCTGCTGAAGGACGTGCCCATGCGGCGGATGAACTACGTCATCCCCGCCGGCAGCCCGGACGCGGAACATGCCGCCTGGTACAGCGACACCCGCGCCCCGGAGACGGGCGGCACGATCCTGCGGGCCGGCCTTCACATGGGCCGGCGCGACGGCGAGCCTTTCCTGCATTGCCACGGCTCGTGGGAGGTTCCCGGCGAGGGCGTGCGGATGGGACACCTGCTGCCCTTCGAGGCGGAAGTGAAGGAGTCGGTCGAGGTCGAGGCCTTCGCGCTTGCCGGCGCGATCCTGGATGTCGCCGATGACGCGGAGACCAATTTCCGCCTCTTCGCGCCGCGTGCCTCGCAGGAGACGGCCTCGCACGCGATGGCTGCCGAAGCCGGACGCAAGGCGGTGCTCGCGACCGTTCGCCCCAATGGCGATATCTCGGAGGCGATCGAGCGCATCTGCGCCGAGAACGGCCTCGATACGGCGACCGTCCACGGCATTGGCAGCCTGATCGGGGCTGACTACGCCGACGGTAGCCATGTGTCGTCCTACGCCACCGAAGTGCTTGTGCGCGACGGGCGCGTTGCAGCCACGCCGGAAGGCCTGCGCGCCAGCCTCGACATTGCCCTTGTCGGCATGGATGGCGATATCAGCGCCGGCATCCTCGTGCACGGCGCGAACCCTGTCTGCGTCACCTTCGAGCTTCTGATCGTCGGCTGACGCTGCCACGAATGCGAAACGAAAAAGGGGCGGCCCCACGAGGAGCCGCCCCTTTTTCATGCCCGGATACGCCCGGATCAATGCGTCGCGTCGGGAAGCCATTCCTCAAGCGTGATCTCGAAGGTCATGCAGATCGGGTTGCCACCGGGGACGAAAGGGCCTCCGTAGACCTTTCCGTCCGTGTCTGCGACGACGCCGGAAAGCCGGGCGCAGAGAGAACCGTCATCCTGCGCGCGAACCTCCCCGGCGATGCTGACGATTTCGACCGCAGGCCCGCGGATCTGCTGCACGCCGCCGGCGGCGGTCTCGAGGCTTGCGTCCACCAGGCTGCCCAGAGCCCCGCGCACGAAGGCGTTGCGGAATCCCTCGGCAAGGCAGAGTTTCTCCACGGCGTGAACGAGATCCTCATTGGGAGCGATGCGCGCATAGGCGACGCGCCCCATCGTGCCCTTCTCGACGACAGTGGTGTCGGCCGGGGTCGAAATGCCCGTCATGCGTTTTCCTTCATGGGCTGAAGCAGGGGGATGTTGGTTTCCGGATCGTAGGCCTGCCGCAGCGAGAATCCATCGAGCGAAGTGACCAGCGCCGAAATCGGCGTCGCTCCGATGATGCAATCCTCGGTGAGGATATGGCCGCCGCGCAGCTCGCCGTCGGCGGTTCGGATCGCCGCGTGGCAGTGGACCAGCGGCGTATCCTTCAGGCTGACACCGAGCGTCGCGTTGCCGAAGATCATGAAGGCAGCGCCCGCGTCGATCGGACTGGTGTAGGCAATCACCGCCTGCCCCGAGGGGTCCGGCGGCGCGACACAATAGGAAAGCTGCGCGAAGGCGCCGCCGAGAATGGTCAGCGAGGCATTGCTGATGCCAGCCTCGGCGAGCGGCCCGACGATGGCCTCGTAAAGCGAACGGCCGGGCGCCAGCGCAAGCCGCGCGTGGCGGGCGGACGATGCCCCCAGACTGTTGATCCTGACCGGATTGAAGCGTCCCGGATGAAACAGCAGGCGCGCACGCGCCGGCGTCTTCTCAAGCCGCATGGCGAACCCTCCCGATGAAACAATACAACTTTGAAAGTCATACAATTTCCGGCGCCGAATGTGCTTTCGAAGGCGCCCGCAAAATCGCCCTGAAGCAGATGAAATTCCTCCCGCCCCACGCTTGAGAAAAAGAAGATTTCACAAGCCTCCCGAAACGCGGCAACACCTGCCGGGCGCGCGCCTGGCAGGGCGCCAACGAAAAAAGCCGCCCGGCGCCGCCCGCGACTTGCGCGAAAGGCACCGGACGGCTCCGGTTCGGGGGCGGGACGCGCCTATCTGTTGGTGATGATCTCCGGCCCCATCAGCGAGTAGGGCAGCCAGGTGGAGAGAGCCGGGACATAGGTCACGATCACCAGGAAGATCAGCAGGATCACCACGAAGGGCGCCGATGCCCGCACCACCTGGACAAGGCTCATCCCTGTTATCCCTGATGTCACGAACAGGTTGAGCCCGATCGGCGGCGTGATCATGCCGATTTCCATGTTCACCACCATGATGATGCCAAGGTGGATCGGGTCGACGCCAAGCTCGATGCCGATCGGGAAGACCACCGGCGCGACGATCAGCAGCAGGCCCGAAGGCTCCATGAACTGGCCGCCGATCAGCAGCATGATGTTGACCGCGATCAGGAAGGTGAACCAGGTGAAGCCGGCGCCCACCATCCAGTCGGTGATCGCCTGCGGGATCCGCTCCGAGGTCAGCACGTGGGCAAAGAGCAGCGCGTTGACGATGATGAACATCAGCATGATCGTCGTCTTGCCCGCATCGACCAGCACCTTGCGGGTGTCGGCATGGAAGCAGGCTGGGATCGCTGCGACGACAGTAAGCCAGAGATTGCGCAGGATCGCTGTTCCGACGGCCTCGCCGGGCTTGCGCATCGGCACGTCCTTGAGCGGCCCCATGTCGCGATAGATGAAGATCGCGATCAGGAACGCATAGACCGCGGCGACCGAGGCCGCTTCCGTCGGCGTGAAGATGCCGCCGTAGATACCGCCCAGGATGATGACGATGAGCAGCAGGCCGAAGCCGGCCTCCCACGCCGCCGCGGCAACCTCGCCAATCCCGACGAAGGGCTGCTTCGGCATGTTCTTGATGCGCGCGTTGATGTAGATCGCCACCATCAGCATCAGCCCGGCGACAAGACCGGGAATGACGCCGGCCAGGAACATGCGCCCGACGGACACATCGGTCGCCGCCGCGTAGACGACCATGACGATCGATGGCGGGATGAGGATGCCCAGCGTGCCGGCATTGGCGATGACGCCGGCGGCGAACTCCTTGGTGTAGCCCACCTGCCGCATGCCGGCGATGGCAATCGTGCCGATGGCGACCACCGTGGCCGGCGACGAGCCGGACAACGCCGCGAAGAGCATGCAGGAGAACACCGCCGCGATGGCCAGGCCACCGCGAATGTGGCCGACGCAGGCAATGGCGAAGCGGATGATGCGCCGGGCAACGCCACCGGTCGACATGAAGGCCGAGGCGAGCACGAAGAAGGGGATGGCAAGAAGCGTGTAGTTGCGCGAGGCGTTGAACAGCTGCAACGCGACGGACGACACGGAATCGCTGGAGAAAAAGGCAACGGTCAGGACGCTCGACAGGCCGAGCGCGATGGCGATCGGCACACCGAGGAAGAGCAGCCCCAGGACCAGGACGAAAAGAACACCGGCTTCCATGGCTTACCCTCAGTCCTTCAGGACGTCTTTGTTTTCGGCAACGAGATCTTCCGCCTCATGGGCGGCGATCATCAGCTCGCGCTTGCCGGTGATGATCTGCCAGGTCGCCTGCAGGCAACGAAAGCCGAACAGGGCAAGACCGAGCGGCAGGATCAGGTAGGCGATCCAGCGCTGCACGCGCTCCTTCACGCCGAACATCTCCTGCATCACTTCCGGATACCTGAGGTCATCAAGGCCGATGCCGACCTTGTACATCTTCATCCAGTAGTCGATGGCCCCGCCGCGCGCATCCGCACCGAAGATCTGTAGCCAGTCGGATTGCAGCAGGATCACCGCATAGGCGACGCCGCAAAGCGCGCCGAAGACGGCGAAGACGCGGAAGACGGGCTTGGGAAACAGGCGGATCACCGCATCGACGCCAAGATGGCTGCCGATCTTCACGCCGTAGCTCATGCCGAACAGGATCAGCCAGGCGAAGAGGATGCTGGTGAATTCGAGTGCGCCGGTCCAGCCGGAGTTGAACACGTAGCGCGCCACCACCTGGGTGAAGGAAACGATGGTCATCAGCGCGAGAAGGAACGCGATCACGTTCTCCTCGAACCGCGTGACCCAATTGTCGATGCGGTGCATCTGGCCCCCCCAATCGAATTTTCTTGTCGTTTTGAGCGCCATGCCCCGACAGGGCACGGGCGGGTGGAAGCCGGGGCACCGCCCCGGCTTCCGGCCGTTTCACGCGCTCGCGATCAGGAGTCGTTGGACGCCTGGGCGGCCTCGATCAGGTCCATGCCGATGTCGTCCTGGAACTTGGTCCAGACCGGCTTCATGGCGTCGACCCAGGCCTTGCGCTGCTCCGGCGTCAGCTCGCGGATGGTGCTGCCGGCGTCCAGGATGCGCTGGCGGTTCATCGCCTCCTTGTCGGCGACCGCGGCATTGGCGGACTTGGTGACCTCGTCGACGATGGTCAGGAACTGCTCGCGGACATCCGCATCAAGGCCGTTCAGCCACTCATCGGAGGTGACCAGCAGATAGGCGAGGAGCTGGTGGTTGGTCTCGGTGATGCCGTCCTGCACCTCGAAGAACTTCTGGGTGTAGATGTTCGACCAGGAGTTCTCCTGCCCATCGACAACGCCCGTCTGCAGCGCCCCGTAGACTTCCTTGAAGGCAAGCTTCTGCGGGTTGGCGCCCATTGCCTCGATCATCGCCTCGGCGACATCGGATGTCTGGATGCGGAACTTCAGCCCCTTGGCATCGGAGGGAACCAGCAGCGGCTTGTTGGCCGAGAACTGCTTCATGCCCGAGCTCCAGTAGCCCAGGCCGACGAAGCCGACATCCGTCATGGAGTTCAGCAGATCCTTGCCCTTCTCACTCGCCGCGAAGCGGTCGATGGAGGACAGGTCCGTGAACAGGAACGGCAGATCGAACAGGCGGTACTTGAGGGTATAGGCCTCGAACTTCGACAGCGACGGGGCAGCGAGCTGCACATCGCCGAGAAGCAGAGCCTCCATCACCTTGTCGTCATCAAAGAGCTGCGAGTTCGGGAACACCTGCATGCAGGCCTTGCCGTTCATCTCCTCGTTGACGCGCTTGGCCAGCATCGTCGCGGCATCGCCCTTGGGGTGACCCGTGGCGGCGACGACGTGGCTGAACTTGATGATCATCTCGCCGTCCTGGCAATCCTCGGCAAGCGCCGGGGACACAAAGGCGAAAGACGCGGCCGCGACGGCCGCCATGGCAAATTTCTTCATGGATGTCCTCCCAGAGACATGTCTGGCTGCGCCGGATGCACCGACGCGCCGATTGTGCCGGCCGGGAAAACCGTTCGCCCCCCGCCCGGTCAGTCACACAACGCCTTCAACAAGCGCCATGTCAGCCCTTTAGCAAGCGCCATGCCAGACCTCGCGTCCCGTCGCCTGCAGCACGGACCCGCCATTTTCGCGTGCCACCCGGGACGGGCGGAACGCAGCGATGTTTCGAGGACTACCCACACCCTCCCGCGAATGGGTAGAAAACGACACACGCCGCCGCCGATGCCGGCGCGCAGTCAGTCCGCGGCGTCGTCGCCGTAGCGTCCGTCGCGGTCGAGACCGTATTTGCGGATCTTGTCGTAGAGCCCCTTGCGCGACAGGCCGAGGCGCTCGTAGGTCTCTTTCATCCGCCCGTCGTTACGCTGCAGCTCGCCGGCGATCACCGCCCGCTCATAGGCCGCGACGCGTCCGGCAAGCGACGCTCCCTCCGCGCTCTCCGCCGCGATCGCAGCGCTTTCGAGCCCGAGCACGAAGCGGTCGGCGGCATTGCGCAACTCGCGGACGTTGCCGGGCCAGTCGCGGGCCATCAGCCCCGCCACATGCGCTTCCGTTACGTCCGGTATCTCCCGACGGTAGCGCGCCCGCGCCTCCCGCGCCAGATGGTGGAAGAGGAGGGGAACATCCTCCTTGCGCGCCCGCAGCGGCGGAACCTCGATGGTGATCACATTGAGCCGGTAGAAGAGGTCCTTGCGGAACTGCCCGCGGTTGCCCGCCGCCTCCAGGTCCTCCTTGGTGGCGGCGAGAAAGCGTACGTCGAGCGGGATCGACACATTCGAGCCAAGCCGCTCGATGGTGCGCGTCTCGATCACCCGCAGCAGCTTGACCTGCAGGTCCAGCGGCATGGATTCGATCTCGTCGAGAAACACCGTGCCGCCCTGGGCATGTTCCAGCTTGCCGATGCGCTGGCGCGCCGCCCCCGTGAAGGCGCCCTGTTCATGGCCGAAAAGCTCCGACTCGATGATCTCCGCCGGCAGTCCGCCGCAGTTGAGCGCAACGAACGGCCCACCGTGTCGGTGGCCCTCCTCGTGCAGGGCGCGCGCCACCACCTCCTTGCCCGCCCCCGTCTCGCCCATGATGAGCACGTCGGCATCCGTGTCGGCGAGCGCTGCGACCAGTGCCCTGAGGCGCTCCATCGCCGCCGAGCGCCCGACGAGCCTGCTCTCGATGCCGCTGCGGCTTTCCAGCTCCTCGCGAAGGATGCGGTTTTCAAGCACCAGCCGGCGTTTCTCCAGCGCCCGTTCGATCACATTGGCGAGACGGCTGACCGGGAAGGGCTTCTCGATGAAATCATAGGCTCCCGCGCGCATGGCCTGCACCGCCAGCGGCACGTCGCCATGGCCGGTGATCAGGATGACGGGAAGCGCTGCGTCGATCTCCAGAACCTTGCGCATCAGATCGAGGCCATCGGCCCCGGGCATGCGGATGTCGGTGACCAGGACGCCGTTGAAATCGCGTCCGAGATGGCCAAGCACGCCGGACGGCGCGGCAAAGGCCGCCACATCGAAGCCGGCGAGCTCCAGCCCCTCGGCAAGCGCCTCGCGCAGATCCGGCTCGTCGTCGACGAGAAGTACCTTTGCCGTTTCCATCGCCCGCTTGTTCCTCCCTGCGCCACCCGCCCGCGCCGTGTTCGCGAGCCCGCCCTACTCGGCCGCGCTGCGCCGCTCGCCCGCGAGCGGCAGGCGCACCGTAAACAGCGCCCCGCCCCCCTCGGCGGCCGTCACCGCGAGCGTGCCGGAAAAGTCGTGGACGATCTTGTAGGCGATGGACAGCCCAAGTCCCAGCCCCTTGCCGACATCCTTGGTCGTGAAGAAGGGGTCGAAGACGGAGGTCAGCAGCTCCTCGGCGATCCCCGGACCATTGTCGCGCACCTCGATCACCACCTGACCATCGCGTGCCTGCGCGCTGAGAACAACCACACCATCGGCGCGCCCCTCGACCGCGTCGAGCGCATTGGCGACGAGGTTGAGGATCACCTGTTCGAGCCGCACATGACCGCCGAGGATCATCAGATCCGGATCGACGGGCCGCACCTCGACGCGGGCGCCCGACTGCTTGCGCTTCGGCGACAGCAACATCAAGGTCTCGTCGATCACCGGTTTGACCGGCGTCGGCTTCAACTCGACCCCGGCACGTCGGCTGAAGCCCTTGAGAACGCGCGAGATCTCGGCCATGCGCTCGACCATGGCGATGATCCGTTCAAGCCCCGCGGCGGCGCGCTCCGGCTTGTCGCGCTCGATGAACAGCTTGGCGTTGTCGGCCGTGGAGCGGATCGCGGCGAGCGGCTGATTGAACTCATGCGACAGCGCCGCCGACATCTGGCCGAGCGTCGCCATCTTCGCCGCCTGCACGAGATCCGCCTGCATCAGCCGCAGCTCCGCTTCCGCTGCCTCACGCTCGCACACCTCACGGGCAAGATCGGCATTGGCCTTTGACAGATCGCGGGTGCGCGAGCGCACCCGGCGCTCGAGCCGCAGCGCGGAGAGCCTGTCCTCGCGCATGCGCCTGAGCGCGGCTTGCCGGCGGTCGGCAGCAATCCAGGCCGTGCCGCTCAACAGCAGGCAGGCAAGAATGGCGATCGCCGTCGCCTTCTGAGTCTGGGAGCGGGCATCGGAAGTGTCGGCGAAGGCGGCGATATGCCAGTCGAGAACCGGCAGGCTGCGCTGCACCATCAGATAAGGGCCGTGCTGCTCTTCGCCGCGAAAGCGCACCAACGCCTGCGCCCCGCGGACCGGGGCGTCCGCTGCCTCCGGGCTTCCGACCGGCGCCGGCTGCAGGCGAGACGGCACGTCGCGCGCATCGATCCGCCCCGCCAACGCCCGGCCGCGCCAGTCGGCGCGGTTGGAGGCGACGATCCGCCCCTCCGCATCAAAGGCAACGATGGGAGCCGCCGTCAGCGCCCAGGCCTGCTCGACCTCGGCAAGGCTGATGCGCACCGCGACGACGCCGACAACGCCCGTCCGGTCGCGTACGGCCGAGGCGAACACGTAGCTTCCCGGCATGCTGGCGGTGCCGGACTTGTACGCCCGGCCGAGCCGCCCCTGCAGTGCCTCCGCGAAGGGCACGAGGCCGATGTCATGCGGATAATCGAGGGCAAGACGCGGCACCAGGTGGCTGGAGGCAATGAGCCCGCCGTCCCGGTCGAAGAAAGCGACCTCGCCGGCGCCCGCCATGCCGGCGGCGATGGCCGCGGTGCGCTCGCCCGAGGCCCCATCACGCTCGACGATGAGCGCGCGCACATCCGGCCGCAGTGCCAGGATCGGCGGCAGCAGGCGGAACTTGTCAAGCTGTCGCTCGAGCGTCGCGGACTGGACGGAAAGGATCGCCTCGGCACGGGTCGCGACTTCGGCCCCAAACAGCCGGCCGGTCACCGCCCAGGTGATCCAGCCGACCAGCACCGTCGCCGGCAGAGCGATGCAGACCACCAGCACATGGGCCGCGTTGCGGCGCGCTTTGCGCATCAGCCTGGCTTTCACCGCCCTGCCCCTTTCGTTCCGCCCGGGTGCTGAGAGCCGACGCCGGCTCCCGCTTTAATCGCCTGCGGCAACCTTGAGCGACGCGTCGCCGGCAATCCTGTCGGCGCGGATCATGGCGGCGGCCTTCTCGGCGATCATCATGGTCGGCGCGGCCGTGTTGCCGGAGGTGATCGTCGGCATCACCGAGGCATCGGCGACGCGAAGACCGGCGACGCCGCGCAGCCGCAGCCGCTCGTCGACCACCGAGGCATCGTCGATGCCCATCCGGCAGGTGCCCACGGGATGGAAGATTGTCGTGCCGATGTCGCCGGCGGCCCGCGCCAGATCCTCCTCGCTCCGCACGAGCGGACCGGGCAGATGCTCGACCGGCGAGAAGGGGCGCATGGCCTCGCTCGCCATCACCTGCCGCGCAAGACGGATGCTGTCGGCGGCAACCTTGCGGTCGCCCTCGGTCGCCAGATAGTTCGGCCTGATCTCCGGGCGGATCTCCGGGCCCGGGCCCGTGACATGGACGCTGCCACGGCTTTCCGGCCTCAGGTTGCAGACGCTGAGCGTGATCGCCGGGAACGGATGGAGGGGGTCGCCGAACTTGTCGAGAGACAGCGGCTGGACATGAAACTCCACGTTTGCCGTCTCGAAGGCCGGATCGGATCTGGCGAAGACACCGAGCTGGGAGGGCGCCATCGACATCGGACCCGAGCGGGTCAACGCATATTCGAGCGCGATGCGCGCCTTGCCGACAAGCGAGCCGGCGCGCTCGTTGAGCGTCACCGCGTTCTCCACCTTGAAGACGGTACGGATCTGCAAGTGATCCTGAAGATTGGCGCCGACGCCGGCGGCCTCGACGCGCACGTCGATGCCGTGTTTCGAAAGCACCTTCGGGTCGCCGATACCGGAGTGCTCGAGAAGCTGCGGCGATCCGATGGCCCCGGCTGCAAGCACGATCTCGCCGCGCGCCCGCGCCACCGAGGGCACACCGTCGACGGCAAGCTCGACGGCACGCGCACGCCCGCCTTCCAGCACGATGCGATGCGCTTCCGCCTTGGTCACGATCCGCAGATTGGGACGGTCGGCGACCGGCTTCAGAAAGCCCTTGGCCGCCGTCCAGCGCACGCCGCCGCGCTGCGTCACCTGGAAATAGGAGGACCCGAAATTGTCGCCCCGGTTGAAATCGGGGATCTTGGGAATGCCGATTTCCTCGCAGGCATCGCGCACCGCATCAAGGATGTCCCAGGAGAGCCGCTGCTCCTCCACCCGGCATTCGCCGCCGCGCGCATGAACGCCGTCATCGAGGCTGTAGTGATCCTCCGCCTTGCGGAACAGCGGCAGCACATCGTCCCAGCCCCAGCCCGCAAGCCCCATCTGGCGCCAGCCGTCGTAATCGCGCGCCTGGCCGCGCATGTAGATCATGCCGTTGATCGCCGAGCAGCCGCCGAGTACCCGGCCGCGCGGATAGGACAGCGACCGGCCGTTAAGCCCCGGCTCGGGCGCCGTCTTGAAACCCCAGTCGGTGCGCGGGTTGCCCATGCAGTAGAGATAACCGACCGGGATGTGAATCCACAGGTAGTCGTCCTTGCCGCCAGCTTCCAGCAGCAGCACCTTCATGTCCGGATCCGCGGACAGCCGGTTGGCCAGCACACAGCCTGCCGAACCGGCGCCAACGATCACGTAGTCCCACTCGCCCAGATCCTGCATCGTTCCTCCGCCGCCCCAACAAGGGGGCCTTTTTGACGGAACGATGCCCCGCGCGTCGCCTCATGGCAAGAGCGGGGCGGAAACCTGCCTCAGGCCTGCGCCTCGCGCACGGCCAAATCCACCTCCGCGACGAGGTCGGGCTCGATGCCAAGACGCGCGGCGAGCATGTCGAGATAGGCCTTTTCCGCCGGATGGTCCGGGTCGACCGCCAGACGCGAGGCGGCGTAGATCTCGAGCGCGGTCTCGGGCGTGCGGGCAGCAGCCACCACCTTGTCGATATCGAGCGGCGCGCGCAATTCGTCCATCAGGAAGGCCTTGGCGTCGGAATCGAGCCCCGCCTCGTCGATCTTGTGGAAGATGCGCGCCTGTTCCTCGGCGTCGATGTGCCCGTCCGCCTTGGCGGCCGCGATCATCGCCGTCAGCAGCGAAACGGCGAAACCGTGCTCGCCGCCTGGCGCCCGCGCTGGGTCGAAAGACGTGCCGCGCGGAGCCTCCAGCGCCTCCGGCGCATCCGCCGGATAGGCCGGACGCGCACCCCCGTCCTGATTGGCGCGATAGCCCTGATAGGCCTTGTAGGCAAGGCCGGCGACAAGCGCCATGCTGCCATAGGTCAGCGCCTTCTTGCCGACCTTGCGGCCCGTCTTGGAGCCGAGCAGGAGGCCTGCGAGGCCGCCCAGCGCCAGACCGCCGCCCTGCGATGAGAGGAAATCCCGCCCACGTCCCATCAGGTCGTCCGACGCGCGGCCGGAGGCTGCGCCCTGCCCCGAGCCGCGCGCCTGTGCGCCGGCGCCGAGAAACTGGTCGAGAAGGGATTTCGCATCGAACATCTGGCACGCTCCTGGATCTTGCGTCGAATGGCTCGCAAGGGAGATGGGGAGAGCCGGGCTCCGGCGCAAGCGCCCGCACGCGGCACCTGCCCGGGGTGGTCCTAGCCGTCAGCCGTGCGAAATGGCAGGCGGTTGTCGTCCTTCAGCGTTTCCATGGCGATGGAGGAACGCACGTTGCGCACGGAGTCATGCGGCAACAGCTCGTCGTTGATGAAGCGCGACAGCGCCGGGAGGTCGGTGACAGCAACCTTCAGCATGTAATCGACATCGCCGGTCAGGGCGTGCGCCTCCTGAACCTCGGGCAGCGCGCGCACGAGCTCGCGAAAGCGGCGCGCGTTCTGCCGGCTGTGCGCCTGGAGCGCGACGCCGACATAGGCGATGACCGAGAAGCCGACCGCGCCCGCGTCGAGGTCGGCCCTGTAGCGACGGATGACGCCGGCCTGCTCGAGCCGTTGTCGCCGGCGCGACACCTGGGAAGCCGAAAGCCCGATACGCTCGCCAAGCTGCTGGTTGGTCAGACCGGCATCATCCTGCAGGAATGTCAGAAGCCTTGTATCGAACTGATCCAGATCACTCATCGCACGCACCCAACCCATCTATCTTGCACGTTTCTTGCAAGTCCTATCACTGAACCCCGCACTTTGCACACACCTTGCATGCGGGCGGGCGCATACTGGTCCTCACGGACCGGGCAACGCCCGGTCATCGCCGCAGACACATACGACAGCATTCGAGGAGGACTTCATGGGACCGTTTCCGCACGACGCACCGCCGGCAAAGATCACGCAGGAGAACCCGGCCGGCACCGATGGCTTCGAGTTCGTCGAGTTCGCCCACCCCGAGCCGGAGAAGCTCGACGCGCTGTTCCGCCGCATGGGCTACGTGCCCGTCGCCCGTCATCGCGACAAGGCGATCACGCTCTACCGCCAGGGCGATGTGACCTATGTGCTCAACGCCGAGCCCGGTTCGCACGGCATGCGCTTCGTCGACGAGCACGGCCCCTGCGCCCCCTCCATGGCCTGGCGCGTCGTCGACGCGAAACACGCCTTTGACCACGCGGTCTCGCTCGGCGCGTCGCCCTATGAGGGAGAGGACAAGGTCCTCGATGTCCCCGCCATCGTCGGCATCGGCGGTTCGCTGATCTATTTCGTCGAAACCTACGGCGCGGCGGGTTCGGCCTATGACGCAGACTTCGAGTGGACGGGCGAGCGCAACCCGACGCCGAAGGGTGTCGGCTTCTATTATCTCGACCACCTGACCCACAACGTCTTTCGCGGCAACATGGACAAGTGGTGGGACTTCTACCGGGATCTCTTCAACTTCTCGCAGATCCATTATTTCGACATCGACGGGCGCATCACCGGCCTCGTCAGCCGCGCCATCACCTCGCCGTGCGGCAAGATCCGCATCCCGCTGAACGAGTCCAAGGACGACACCAGCCAGATCGAGGAATACCTCAGGAAGTACAAGGGCGAAGGCATCCAGCACATCGCCGTTGGCACCGACGACATCTACAATGCCACCGATCTTCTCGCCGACAACGGCCTGAAGTTCATGCCCGGTCCGCCGGACACCTACTACGAGATGTCCCGCGACCGGGTGCACGGCCACGACGAGCCCATCGAGCGGATGAAGAAGCACGGCATCCTGATCGACGGCGAGGGCGTGGTGAACGGCGGCATGACCAAGATCCTGCTGCAGATCTTCTCCAAGACCGTCATCGGCCCGATCTTCTTCGAGTTCATCCAGCGCAAGGGCGACGAGGGCTTCGGCGAAGGCAACTTCCGCGCCCTGTTCGAATCCATCGAGGAAGACCAGATCCGTCGCGGTGTCCTCAAGACCGACGCGGCCGAATAGGTCCTTCACCGCCCGCTTGCGGCACGGTGCCCCGTCGCGAAGCCGCGGCGGGGCATTTTTATCACCCGGCTTTCATTGACCCGCCGGGACCGGCCGGCCTTCTCACACGGCCTTCACCGCCTGCCGCTCGACGCCGCCCAGCGTCGCGATGAAGCTTCGCGACCATGCGGCGGCATCTTCCCGGCAAAGCCGGTCGAAGATCGCCTGCCAGCGATGGCGGCGCTCGTCGAGCGGCATGTTGAGCGCGGTCTGCAGGCTCGAGGCGACGCCTTCGGCCGAATGCGGATTGACGATCAACGCTTCCGGCATGCCCTCGGCCGCGCCTGCAAAGCGCGACAGCACCACAACGCCCGGATCCTCCGCCCGCTGTGCGGCGACATATTCCTTGGCGACAAGATTCATGCCGTCGCGCAAAGGGGTGACCAGCGCGACCTTGCTTGCGCGGTAGACGCCAGCGAGCGAACGCCGCGTGAAGGAGCGGGTCATGTAGCGGATCGGCACCCAGTCGAGATCGGCGAAGCGGCCATTGATGTGGCCGGTCAGCTCCTCCAGTTCGCGGCGGATGTCGGCATAGGCGTCGAGCTCCGAACGTGACGGCGGGGCGACCTGCATCAGGCTCACCCGCCCGCGGTTCTCGGGGTAGTCCTCCAGCAGCCGCTCGAACGCACGGAAGCGCTCCGGCAGCCCCTTCGAATAGTCAATCCGGTCGACGCCGATGATCTGCGAGCGGCCGTTGAGCAGCTTTTCGGTGCGCGACACCGCACGACGCGCGTCCGGTGTCGTCGCCATGCGGGCAAAGCCGGCCGCGTCGATACCGATCGGGAAGGCCCGGGCGATGACCTTGCGCCCGCCGATGGCAAGCTCGCCGTCGCCGCTTTCGACCGCGCCCAGTTCCTCCGCCGCGAACCGCCGGAAGTTGGACGCGTCCCGCTTCGACTGGAAGCCGATCACGTCATAGGCAAGCATCCGGCGCACAAGCGTTGCGGCACTCGGCAAGCCGGCGAGCACTTCGGGTGCGGGAAAGGGAATGTGCAGGAAGAAACCGATCGGATTGGCCAGGTCCATTGCCCTGAGTTCGGCGGCAAGCGTCATGAAGTGATAGTCGTGCACCCAGATCATGTCGTCCGGCTTGAGCAGCGGCCGCAGGCGCACCGCGAAACGCTCGTTCACCCGCCGATAGCCCTCCTCCGCCCGCCGGTCGAACACCGCAAGATCGAGACGGTAGTGCAGCACCGGCCAGAGCGTCTTGTTGGCGAACCCGACGTAGAACTCATCGTAGTCCGCCTGGGTCATGTCGACGGTACGCATCGCCACCTTGCGGGTGCCGCCCTCCTTGAGGTTGGCGAAGGTGCCTTCCTCGGAGATCTCGCCGCTCCAGCCGAACCAGAGCCCTCCCGTCTCGGTCAGCGCGTCGACCAGCGCCACCGCCAGCCCTCCCGCCCGGCCTGTATCCTTCAGCGGGCCGACACGGTTCGAGACGACGACAAGACGCGACATGCTGGTTCCTCCAGACGGGCTGATGCGGGCGGGCTGCGGCCGCTCACGCCCCCGCGGGACGGAGGGCGGGATCGGACGCACTCGTCATGGCGACGGCGGACCGCACGCCTGCGGTGCGGCGCAGACCGCTTCGTGGCAACAACGTCGACACCGAGGCTCCGGTTCCAGCGCGCCGCTTCCCGGGCGCGGGTCCCGTGCCTCAGACGAGATCTTCCCAGCGCCGCGAGAGCCGGACCGCGCCATTGATGATGCCGACCATCGAATAGGTCTGCGGGAAGTTGCCCCACATTTCGCCCGTGGCGGGCGAGGTGTCCTCCGACAGCAGCCCGACATGGTTGCGACAGGACAACATCGTCTCGTAGATCTCCCGCGCTTCCTCCTTGCGACCGATCCGCGCCAGCGCATCGATGTACCAGAAGGTGCAGATGTTGAAGGCGTTCTCCGGCGCTCCGAAATCATCGGCGGCGTGGTAGCGGAACAGGTGGTTGCCGCGCCGCAGGCTTTCGCCGATCCGCTCGACCGTTGCGACGAAGCGCGGGTCCTTCGGTGGCAGAAAGCCGACCTCGGCGATGAGCAGCAGGCTGGCGTCGAGATCGTGCCCCTCGAAACTCTCCACGAAGGCGCCGACCTTGTCGTTCCAACCGCGCGCGAGGATCGTTGCGTGGATCTCGTCGGCGCGTGCCCGCCAGCGCGCGGCCCGCTCCGTCAGCCCGAACTGCAGCGCGATCTTAGCAAGCCGGTCGCAAGCGGCCCAGCACATCAGCGACGACGAAGTGTGGATGCGCGCGCGCGTGCGCAGCTCCCACAATCCGGCGTCCGGCTGGTCATGCATGGCAAAGGCCCGCTCGCCGATCACCTCGAGCCGCTCGAAGTCGTCGATGCCCGGTTGATGCAGCAGCCGCTTGTCGAAAAACGCCTGGGAGGCGCCGAGCACGATGTTGCCGTAGACGTCGTGCTGGAAATGCTCATAGGCCTGATTGCCGACGCGCACCGGCCCCATGTCACGATACCCCGGCAGGTCGACGGTCGTTTCCACCAACGTCTTTTCCAGCGCGATGCCCCACAGCGGCTGAACGTGGCTGCCGTTTGTCATTGAGGCTATATTATTGATGTAACGGAGATAATTCTCCATCGTCTCCATTTCGGAGAGCGAATTCAGCGCCCGCACGACAAAGAACGCATCGCGTAGCCAGCAGTAGCGGTAGTCCCAGTTGCGCTGCGTGTTCGCGGCCTCCGGGATGGACGTGGTGACGGCGGCGACAATCGCTCCGGTTTCCTCGAAGGTGCAGAGCTTCAGCGTGATCGCCGCGCGTATCACCGCTTCCTGATACTCGAGCGGCAGGCCAAGCCGGCGCGTCCATGCACGCCAGTGGTGCACCGTCTCGTCCTCGAACTCCCGGCATATCGCCTCCGGGTGATGCGTCAGGCTTTCATCCGGGCCGAGATAGAATGAAACGGGAGCATCGAGAAGGAAGGCCGTCTCGTCGCGCACATAGGTGATCGAGGCATTGGTCGTCAGCCGCAACGCCATGCCGTTGCCGACGAAGCGCATGTGGTTCGAGCCGAAGGTCATCTCCGGATCGCGCGCGCCGTAGCCGAACCGCGGCCGGCAGCGCACGCGAACGCGTGGGTGGCCGGCGATCGGGCGCACCCGGCGCACGATGGCGTTGGGACGAAACATCCGCCCCTTGGTCTGGAACCGCGGCGCGAAATCTGAAATCTCGATGCCGTTGCCGGCCTCGTCGAACAGGCGCGTCACGACGACGGCGGTGTTTTCCAGGTATTCCTGTTCGCTGCGGACCGTCCCCGGAAGCTCGATGGCGAAGGCCCCGTCGCCGGGCTCCCCGCGCGTGCCGAGCAGCGCGTGGAACACCGGGTCGCCGTCGAAACGCGGCAGGCAGCACCAGACGATCCGCGCCATCTTGTCGATCAACGCGGCGAAAGAGCAATTGCCGATCATCGCCAGATCGAGCGACTGGGATCCGGCGGACATTGCGGCGGTGTCGGTCATTCGGACGGGCTCCGGCGATGAACGTGGGAGGAGATGTCGAGCGCCAGCCAGTCATGTACCCCGGCGACGTCGGAGATGCGGAAGCGCGCGCAACTGTCGGCCTCGCCGACCTTGATGCCGAAGCCGCCCACGGCCTCGACCGCGCGCAATCCGTCCTCGTCGGTCACATCGTCGCCAATGAAGACCGGTGTCCGCCCGCGAAACGGGGCCAACTCCATGAAGCGGGATACGGCCCATCCCTTGTCGCGATGAGCGGGCTTGGCCTCGACGACCATCTTGCCGTGGATGAGGTGAAGGTCGGGCAAGGCACCCACCGCCTCCTCCATCACCTCCACGACCGCCCGTTCGCAGTCTGGCGCAATGCGGTAGTGAACGGCCAGCGCCGCGCCCTTGTCCTCGATGGAAACGCCACGACCGAGCAGGCCGCTGCCCTCGAGTGCGGCCTTGAGCGTGGCCAGCTCCGGCCCCACCGGCGTGCGCACGACCTCGTCATCGGGAAGGAACCGGGTCTCGAGCCCGTGCAGCCCGGCGCAGGGCAGCCGCAGCGGCGCGAGAAACGCGTCGATCTCGTGGATGGGACGCCCGCTGACGATGGCCACCGCGCCGTCCAGGTGGTCGATCAGGTGCCGGAGATGGCCAATCATCGACGGTGAGGGAGAAACCGCATCCGGCGTCGGGGCGATCTCCACCAGCGTTCCGTCGAAATCGAGGAACAACGCGAAATCGTCGGAGACGGGTGGCGGCGCGTTCATGACCTCAAGCTTAGGGGAACTCATGCAGGATGAGAACCCATGAAGCAAAAAGTCACGCTAGCTGAGCACGATCCCGCACTGCGTCATGCAACGGAGCGCTCGACGAAGGCGCCTGGCCCCGGCGTCGCGCCCTCGGGACACTTTCCAAGGATGATCATGCCGAGCACCTCGTCCTTGGTCACGTCCTGCGTGCGCGCCGAGCCGACAAGCTGGCCGTTCTTCATCACCGCAACCCGGTCGGCGAGGTCGAACACATCGTGAATATCGTGACTGATCAGGAAGATACCGAGGCCCTGCTTCTTGAGCTCCTGGATCAGTTCGGAGACCATCTGGGTCTCCTGGACCCCGAGCGCGGCCGTCGGCTCGTCCATGATGAGGATGCGCGCGTTGAAGTAGACGGCCCGCGCGATGGCCACCGACTGCCGCTGGCCGCCCGACAGCGCCTTCACCGGCGCCTGGAACTTCCTGAAATTCGGATTGAGCCTGCCCATGATCTTGCGGGTCTCGGCCTCCATCGCATCGTCATCGACGAAGCCGAGCGGCGAGACGAGCTCCCGGCCCAGGAAGAGGTTGGAGGCAGCATCAAGATTGTCCGCCAGCGCCAGCGTCTGGTAGATCGTCTCGATGTTGTGCTGGCGCGCGTCGCGCGGGCTCTGGATCGTCACCCGCGCGCCGTCGATCAGGATCTCGCCGCTGTCGGCGCGATAGGCCCCCGAGAGAACCTTGATCAAGGTCGATTTGCCGGCGCCATTGTGGCCGAGCAGCCCGACCACCTCTCCGGGAAAAAGGTCGATGCTGACGTTGTCGACCGCATGCACGCCGCCGAAGGAAATGCAGATGTCCTTCATCTGCACGAGGGGGGTCGCCATGGCTCAGTCTCCCGTGCGCTTGCGGTAGAGGATATCGACGAGCACCGCCACAACCAGCACCACGCCGACGACGATGTTCTGCAGCGGCGCATCGACGCCGACCATCGCCATGCCGGACTGGAGCGACTGCATGATCAGCGCGCCGAGAATGGCCCCGTAGATCGTGCCGAGGCCGCCCGACAGCGCCGTACCGCCGATCACCGCCGCAGCGATGACGCGCAATTCGTCCAGCGTGCCGATGTCGTTTGTCGAAAAGCCCAGACGCGCGGCCGCGACGGCGGCCGAGAGCGCGCACAACCCGCCCATGATGGCGAAGATCTTCACCGTCAGCAGCCGGGTGTTGATGCCCGAAAGCTCGGCCGCATCCGGATTGCCGCCGGCGGCGAAGATATAGCGGCCAAGCCGGGTGCGCCGCGCCACCACCGACATGCACACGGCGACGAGAATAAGCAGCAGCACCGAATAGGGCAGACCGTAGGCCGCCGTGTAGCCTTCCGGCACCTCGAGCCCGCGCGCGGCAAAGTCGCGCCTGAGCACCCGGGAGGGCACTTCATAGGCGTTGAGAACGGCGATGAAGCCGACGATTGAAGCGGCCACGATCGCCGCCAGCGTCGTCTCTGCCCACACCGGCTTGACCGGAAACCCGTGCCGGGCCTTGCGCCTGCGCGAGGCGATCTGCATGGCAAGCGCGGCGGCGACGGCGACGGCGGCGAAGGTCCATGACCAGGCCGCGCCCAGCGTGCCGCCGATGCCGCCGATCATGGTGAACCGCGCATCGAGCGGGCCGATGGTCTGGCCGTCGGTGATGAACCAGGCGGCGTTGCGCCATACCAGCAGGCCGCCGAGGGTCACGATGAACGCGGGAATGCCCAGGTAGCCGATCAGATAGCCCTGAAAGGCGCCGATCACGACGCCGACCGCGACGCCGGCCAGAATGGCGAGGATCCAGATCGCAGGATGGCCAAGGCCGAGACCGAACACATTGGGCAGCACCTGGGTCTGCACCATCGCCATCACCGCCGCGACGGTTGCCAGCAGCGAGCCCACCGACAGGTCGATGTGGCGGGTGACGATGACAAAGACCATGCCCGTTGCCATGATGGCGACGGACACGGTCTGGATCGTCAGGTTGAAGATGTTGCGCGGCGTCAGGAAATTTCCGCCTGTGAACACGTTGAACACCAGGCACAGGACGACGAACGCGCCGATCATCCCGAGCAGACGGGTGTCGATCTGAAGCGCGGAGAAAAGGGATCTGCGCGTCGGGGCCTTCGGCTCGGGCACCGCGGTATCTGACATGGGAAGCTCCTGCCTGGAGGCAATCACGCCTGTCGACGCTCACGCCGGAGCGGCGGACATCGTCCGCCAGCGCGTGGGCGCTGCCCCGGCAAGGGCCGGAGCAGCGCCTTTCATCCGGTTCTGGCTCAGTTGCAGGGTGCCGGACCCTCGGTGACGCCCTGGCACAGCGCGTCCTTCGTGATCCAACCGGCATCGACGACCACCGAGAGGTTGTCCTTGGTGACCGGGATCGGCTTCAGGAAGCGCGCGGTCAGCTCCGTGCCGGCGGGCGAGGTCCACTTGCCCGCGCCTTCGACGCTGTCCATCGTGCCGCCCTTGGCCAGAGACACGGCGATCTCGCCGGCCACCTTGCCGAGTTCGCGGGCGTCCTTCCACACGGACACGGTCTGCGTACCCTTGGCAACGCGGTTGAGCGCGGCATGATCGCCGTCCTGGCCGGACACCGGGATGCCTTCCATGCCCTGCGCGGTCAGTGCCGCGACGACGCCGCCGGCGGTGCCGTCGTTGGAGGCGACAACCGCGTCGACCGCATTGTTGCTGGCGGTCAGGATCTGCTCCATGTTCCGCTGCGCGTTCGCCGGCAGCCAGCCGTCGGTATAGGCCTCGCCGACGATCTTGACCTTGCCCGCGTCGATGGCCGGCTGCAGGATCTCCTGCTGACCGCCGCGCAGGAAGTCGGCGTTGGGATCCGTAGGCGATCCCTTGATCATCACGTAGTTGCCCTCGGGAGCGGCCTTCAGCACCTCTCGGGCCTGCATGCGGCCGACCTCGACGTTGTCAAACGTCAGGTAGAAGGCGCGCCCGTCCTCGATCAGACGATCATAGCCGACGACCGGGATGCCCTCGTTGGCCGCCGCCTGGATGGCGGGGCCGATGGCCTGGGAATCCTGCGCCAGGATGATCAGCGCATCGACGCCCTGGGCGATCAGCGCCTCGACGTCGGAGAGCTGCTTGGCCGACGAACTCTGCGCATCGGCGGAAACGTATTTGGCGCCGGCGGCCTCAAGGGCGGACTTGATAGCGGCCTCATCCGTCTTCCAGCGCTCCTCCTGGAAGTTGGACCAGCTCACACCGACGGTGATGTCCTGCGCCTGGACAGACGCGGACAAGGTCATCGCGGCGAACATCGCCCCGGCAAAAAGCGGAAAATAGCTGCGCATGTGTCTCTCCTCCCGTTCATCCCCGTTCAGCGGCAGCGCGAACGAAGGACGGCAATCTGTTGCTGACCAGCGCCCTCTCACACCAGTCGTGCAAACGTCCTATTGTTATTTTTTTTGACGTCCGAAAAAAAGTTGCTCCAATCGGACTGCACTGTCAACATGGTTTCGCGACACCGGGCGGCACCGTTTCTTGAACTTTCGTGTGAGAAACGATAATCGCCACCAAGACCCGGGCGTGCCGTCGCCTGGCAGCGCGAGCGATCCGGGTGGATGGCGAGGAGGACGCCAAAGCGCGGGATTTTCATGCACCAGAAGGCTGATCGCGACCAGATCCGGCGTCAAAACCGGTCGATCATCTTGCAGGCGCTGCGGCGCACCGGGACACGCGCCCGCATCGACCTCGGCCGCCAGACGCACCTGAGCCCGGCCACCGTCACGTCCATCACCTCCGACCTGATCGCCGAGAACATCGTCACCGGCGTCGAGGACACTGGCCAGAAGACAAAGGCGGCGCGTGGACGGCCGCGTGCATTGCTCAGCCTCAACGCCGACGCGGCCTGCGTGCTGGCAATCAAGATTTCCGTCAACACCATCGACCTGGCTCTCGTTGACTATCGCGGCCTGCGTATCGCTCGCGCCCGTGCGCTCTTCGACAGCGCGACGGCGACCGCCGAGGATTTCGGCCGCACGCTTGTCGCCGCGACACTGCGCTTTCTGGACGAAGACGCGCGCCGCGCGCGTCCGGCCATCGTCTCCGTCGCCGCGCAAGGCGTGGTCGACGACGCCGCCGGCACCGTCACATGGTCTCCGGCCTTCGTCGTACGCCACGTCCCGGTGGTCGGGCCGCTGGTCGCCGCGCTCGGCGTCGCCTGCCGGCTGTCGAACGACACCAACATGATCGCCGAGGCACTTCATCGCAGCGACCCGGCGCGCTATGGCGGCACCTTCGCGGTCATCTTCATGGACTATGGCGTCGGCATGGGCCTTTTCGTCAACGACCGCCTGTTCGTCGGCGAGACGGGAGCGGCGGCGGAAATCGGCCATGCCAACCACATGCCCGGCGGGGCCTTGTGCCGCTGCGGACGACGGGGCTGCCTGGAGGCCTATCTCGCCGATTACGCCATCCAGCGCCATGCCCTGGGGCTCGACCCGGCCACACCGCCGGCCGACATTCCCATGCCCCGCGACACCATCGCACGGCTGATCGACGAGGCGGAACGCGGCAATGCCCGTGCACGCCAGGCGTTTGCCGCGGCCGGAGAAGCGCTCGGCTATGCCATCGCACGCCTCGTCGCCAGCCTCGACCCCGGGCGGATCGTCGTCACCGGCGGCGCGATACCCGCCTGGCCGCTGATACAAGCCTCCGTGCACGCCGCCCTTCGCGAAGCGCTGGTGGAGGACCTGCGCTGCCATGTGATCATCGAGCCCGTCGACTGGGAGGAGGACCTCGCCCTGCGCGGCACCGTGGCGCGCGGCCTGCACGAACTCGATACCCGGGTCTTTGCCGAACCGGCTGCCGCGACGACGGCGGCCACGCTGGAGGGAACGGCATGACGCGGGCGCGGTGCGAGGCGGGGGGGCCGACGAGGATGCAGGTCATGGCCTGCGCCCTGGCTCTCACAGCCTTTGCCGGGCCGCTGCGCGCCGACGACCCGCTCCCCTGGAGCGAGCGGCTTCTGGAAACCCCGCTTTCGCTCGAGGAGATCGCGCGCCTGCCACAGGACAAGGCACGCGCCCGCCTGACGGAGCGGGGTGAAAAGCTCTTCGTCGGCAAGTTCGTGCGCGAGGACGGGGTCGGTCGGCCCGAGGCCACGCAGGCGATCGTGCCGACCAGACGCCGCCGGCCGGCCGCGCTGGAGTTCCAACGCCTCGCCGGCCCCGATGCCAACGCCTGCGCATCCTGCCACAACGAGCCTGTTGCCGGCGGCGCCGGCGCCTTCACCGCCAATGTCTTCGTCTCGGAAGGATTTGAAAGCGCCGACTTCGACACCATCGACCCGCAATTCTCCAACGAACGCGGCACCAACGCGCTTCAGGGCTCCGGGCTGATCGAACTGCTGGCGCGCGAGATGACCGTCGAGCTTCAGGATACCCGCGATGACGCCCTCGCCCGGGCGCGCGCCTCCGGCCGGCCGGTCGAGCGCGCGCTTGCCAGCAAGGGCGTCTCCTTCGGCGCGATCACCGCCCATCCCGACGGCAGCCTCGACATTGCCGGGATCGAGGGCATCGACCCGGATCTGGTTCTGCGCCCCTTTTCGCAAAAGGGTGTCTTCGGGTCGCTGCGCCAGTTCACAGTCAACGCGCTCAACCAGCATCACGGCATCCAGCCCGTCGAGCGTTTCGGCGCTCAATGGACGGGAACCGACGATTTCGACGCCGATGGTTTCCCGGACGAGATCGGCGCTGGCGATGTCTCCGCGCTCGTGGTCTGGCAGGCAACCCTGCCCACACCAACCCGCAAAACGGACCTGCCGGCAAGCTGGAGAGAGGCGGCCGGCAGGGGCGAGCGCCTCTTCGCTGAGATCGGCTGCGCCACCTGCCACAAGCCGGCCCTGCCGCTCAATTCGGCGGTGTTTCAGGATCCGGCCCCCTTCGAGACGGCAGGAACCCTGCGCGGCGTCGATGTCGGAAAACCGCTTTCCATCGACCTGTCGCGCCTCGCCTTCGTCAAGGCGCTGCCGCGCGACGAGAGCGGAGCCATCCTCGTGCCGCTCTTCGGCGATCTCAAGCGCCACCGGATCGCCGATACGCGCAACCCGGCCTTCGGCAACGAATTGCTCGGCCAGCGTTTCGTTGACAGGGATGTGTTCATCACCGCCGAGCTGTGGGGCATCGGCTCAACTGCGCCCTACGGCCATCGCGGCGACATGACGACGCTCGACGAGGCAATCCGCGCCCATGGCGGCGAGGCGTCGGAGGCGCGCTCCGCCTATGTCGGGCGCGCGGACAAGGAGCGGCAGGCGATCATCGCCTTCCTCCGCAGCCTGGAGATCGCCCGATGACGGCGCGCCGCTTCCTGCTTCTCGCAGCCCTGCTCGCGCTTTCCGGTGCACCGCTCCCCGCAGGCGCGGCGGAAGAAGCGCCGGAGCCGGCGCGCGCACCTGTCCCCCGCTTCGCGGAGGAGGCGGAACAGGCCGGCGTTTCGCATCGCTACGACGGCCCCTGGGAGTATTTCGTCGGCGGTGGCGCGGCGGTCCTCGACTGCGACGGCGACCGCATGCCGGACCTCTTCCTGGCCGGCGGCGCGGGGCCGGCCGCCCTTTTCCGCAACACCGCGCACGCCGGCGGGCCACTCGCCTTCGAGCGCCGCGACCCCGGTGTTTCGGAAAAGCTGCTCACGAAGGTGACCGGCGCCTATCCGCTCGACATCGACAACGACGGTCTGATGGATCTCGTGCTGCTGCGCGTCGGCGAGAACATCCTTCTGCGCGGCACCGGGCAGTGTCGCTTCGAAGCAGCGAACCGGCGCTTCTCCTTCGATGGCGGACGCGGCTGGACCACAAGCTTCGCCGCGATCTTCGAGGCCGGCTCCACCTTTCCAACGCTTGCCTTTGGAAACTATGTCGACCGTTCCGCCCCGGGCTCGCCCTGGGGCACCTGCGACGACAACGTGCTTCACCGCCCGCAAGGCGCAGGCACGCCGGACTATTCCCAGGCCAACCGCCTGACGCCCGGCTATTGCGCGCTGTCCATGCTCTTCACCGACTGGAACCGCTCGGGCGAGCCGGCGCTGCGCGTCTCCAACGACCGCCACTATTATCGCGGCGGCGAGGAACAGCTCTGGGCGCTGCCGCCCGGGCGTCCGCCCCGCCCCTATCGCCGCGCCGACGGATGGCGACACCTCAAGATCTGGGGCATGGGCATCGCCAGCACCGACCTCGACGGCGATGGCCTGCCCGAGTTCGCCCTCACCAGCATGGGCGACACGAAGATCCAGACCATCGACCAGGAAGGCGACGATCTGCTGCCGGTCTATCGCGACATCGCCTTCGACCTCGGCGCGACGGCGCATCGCCCCTACACCGGCACCGACATGCGCCCCTCCACCGGCTGGCACGCGGAGTTTCAGGACGTCAACAACGACACGCTGACGGACCTCTTCATCGCCAAGGGAAATGTCGAGGCGATGCCGGACTTCGCCGCCTTCGATCCCGACAACCTGCTGATCCGGCAATGGTCGGGCCGTTTCGCCGAAGCCGGCAAGGACGCCGGCATCGGGCTCGACCGGCGCGGGCGCGGCGCCGGCCTCGCCGATTTCAACATGGATGGTCTGCTCGATCTCGTCGTCGTCAACCGCGCCGCGCCGACGAGCCTGTTCCGCAATCTCGGTGGCGCGCATGCGGACGACCGCCCCGCCGTGCCGCTCGGCAACTGGCTGGCGGTTGGGCTCGCCCAGGACGGCGCGAACCGCAATGCGGTCGGGGCCAGGCTCAGCATCCGCGTCGGCGCGCGCAGCCTGACACGGGACATTGCCGTCGGAGGCGGTCATGCCTCGGGCCAGGCAGGCTTCGTCCACATCGGCCTCGGGGTCGCCGAACGTGCCGTCATCCGGGTGCGCTGGCCGGACGGATCCTGGAGCCACGGCTACCGCGTCTTCGCCAATCAGGCCGTTCTCATCGAGCGTGGCGCGGAAGCCGTGCGCCCTTGGTACCCTCCGAAGTAGGCCCGGAACCCACTATAGCGGCCGCGTCTGCGTGACGTATTTCTCGAAGAAGTCGGAGAATTTCGCTACCCGCATGGGTAACCGCTCGTAGGGCGGATAATAGAGCGTCAGCCAGATATCCGGCGGCTCCCAGGCCGGCAGGACCTGTCGCAGGCGCCCGTCCTCGAGGCCGTCCTCGACAATGAAATGCGGCAGCAGCGCAATGCCCTCGCCATTGTCGGCAAGCCGCGCCATCAGGTCTCCGTTGTTTCCCGCAAGCGTCTGCCCGGCCCGGACCTTGCGCGCCCTGCCCTCGCTGCGAAGCTCCCATGTCTCGCTGAGCGAGCGCTCGTCGTAGGCCAGACAGCTGTGCGACGCCAGATCGTCGGGCGTTTCCGGTTCCCCGTGGATGGCGAGATAGGCAGGCGAGGCAACCATCACCCGCCGCACCAGGCAGATCTTGCGCCAGATTGTCGACTTGTCCTTCGGCGCCTCCGAGATCCTGATCGCGAGATCGAAGTCGTCGGACACAATGTCGATGAACCTGTCGGTCAGCGTCAGCGACAGAACCGTCGCCGGAAACTGCGTGCGAAAGCCCGAGACGACATCCGGCAGGATCTGCTGGCCCAGCGACATCGGAGCATTGATCCTGATCGAGCCTGCCACGTCGCCATGCTGCTCGCGCAGTTCGTCGCTTGCCCGCTGGAACTCGTCGACAAGCGGCGCGATCCGCGCCGCGTAGACGGCCCCCGCCGATGTCAGAGACACATGGCGGGTCGTCCTCAGAAGCAGCTGGATGCCGAGTTGGCTTTCCAGGCTGCCGACCGCCCGCGTCACCGTCGGTGCGGTCATGGACAGATGCCGCGCGGCGGCGACGAAGCTGCGATGCTCCGCGACACTCAGGAAAATCCGGACATGGTCGAGATTGATCATGACCTCACTATTTCACAAATCGCAATAATATCCGACAAACTAATTCAATTCTCTTTTGCAGGTCGCAAGCCCATTTTTCTGTCCAGACAGACACCGGCGGACTTCAGGAAAGGAACCCACCATGCTGAAACAGATCAAGGGTCTGCACCACGTGACGTCCATGGCGGCCAGCGCTCAGGAAAACAGCGACTTCTTCACGAAGGTCCTTGGCCTGAGGCGGGTGAAAAAGACGGTCAACTTCGACGATCCGGAGGTCTACCACCTCTATTATGGCGATGAAGCCGGAACTCCGGGCTCGGTCATGACCTATTTCCCCTTCCCCCACATTGCTCCGGGGCGAAAGGGAACGGGCGAGGTCGGCGAGACCTATTTCGCCGTGCCTGACGGATCGCTCGGCTACTGGAAGGAGCGCCTCTCCGGCCTCGGGCTCCGCGACCTTCGCGAGCGAGATCTGTTCGGCGAGAAGCATTTGCGCTTCGAGGGGCCGGACCAGGACGGCTTCTCCCTTGTCGAGACCGCAAACGACGACCGCAAGGGCTGGACGGGCGAGGGCATCGGATCGTCGCAGGCGATCCAGGGCTTCCGCGGTGCGAGCCTTCGCCTGCGGGACGCCGGGGCGACGGCGGAACTGCTGGCCTTCATGAATTACCAGGAGGTCGAGCGGAAGGACAATTGGGTGCGCTTCGCCGTCGCGGGCGGCAACGGCGCCGACTTCATCGACATCGAGACGCTTTCTTCCGCCGATCCGGCCCGACAGGGCTCCGGCTCCGTCCACCACATCGCCTTTGCCGTGGAGAACCGCTCGGCACAGCTCGAGGTTCGCCAGGCACTGCTCGACACCGGGTATCAGGTCACTCCGGTGATCGACCGCGACTATTTCTGGGCGATCTACTTCCGTACCCCCGGAGGCATCCTGTTCGAGATCGCCACCAACGAGCCGGGCTTTGACCGCGACGAGGATACCGCCCACCTCGGCGAAGCTCTGAAGTTGCCGTCCCGCTACGAGCCGTACAGGTCGCAGATCGAGCGGATCCTGACCCCGATCGCCGACTGACCGGCGCCGGTTGCGCGCAAGGCCTACCCTTCGCGCGCAACCGGCTTCTCCAGGGAGACCGAATATGACCGTTGCATCCTACCACGCCCTGACCCGGGCGCCCTCAGCCGGCGCGCCTCTGGTTTTCGCCTTCCACGGCACCGGCGGCAACGAGCACCAGTTTTCCGCCCTTGCGGCCGACATCCTGCCCGCGGCCGGTTTCGTGGCACCGCGCGGAGACGTCTGCGAACATGGCGCGCTGAGATTCTTCCGCCGCACCGGCGAAGGCATCTACGACATGGAGGACCTCGCGCTGCGCACGCGGAAGATGGCGGAGTTCGTCGCGGCCCACAGAGCCGAAAACCCAGACCGCCCGGTCTACGGGTTCGGCTATTCCAACGGCGCCAACATCCTCGCCGCCGTGGCCTTTCGCCACCCCGACCTCTTCGACCGGATCGCCCTTCTGCACCCACTGATCCCCTGGACGCCAGAGCCCAGCGCCGGGCTTTCGCGAAAGCGGGTTCTGGTCACCGGCGGCCGGCGCGATCCGATCTGCCCGCTGGAGCAAACCGGCGCGCTTCTCGACTATTTCCGCGCGCAGGACGCGCGGCTCGAACTGGTGTTACACGACGGCGGACACGAGTTGCGTCAGGGCGAGATCGACGCCTTGCGAGGCTTCCTGACCGACACAGGCATGGAGATGGAAAAATGCCCCTGATCCACGAGAACATGAGCCGCGGCCACACGCGCAACGGCTGGCTCGACAGCTACCACACCTTCTCGTTCGGCGGCTTCCAGGACCCGACGCGGATGGGTTTCGGCGCGCTCCGGGTGATCAATGAGGACCGTATCATTCCAGGTTCTGGCTTCTCCGAGCACGATCACGACAACATGGACATCCTCACATTGGTGCTTTCGGGAAAACTCCGCCACCGGGACACAATCGGCAATGAGACCACAATCGCCCCGGGCACTCTGCAACTGATGTCCGCCGGTCGGGGCGTCCGCCATTCGGAGATGAACGCCTCGACGACGGAAGCTGCCCGCTTCCTGCAAATCTGGCTGATCCCGGACACCTTCGACGGCGAGCCGACGTATCAGCAAGCCGCCTTGCCGGCGCGCGAGGACGCGCAGGGCTGGACATTGCTGGCAAGCGGAAACCCGGGCGAAGCACCTCTGCGCCTGCTCTCACCAACGCGGATCTCCATCGCCCACCCGCGTGCGGGACACGAGATCAGCCTGCCCCGATCCGACGACCGGCTCCTCTATGTCCATGTCGTGGAAGGCATCGCGACAATGGACGACGAGCGGCTGGTCGCCGGCGACGGCCTGCAACTCGGCAGGGAGGATGTACCCGACCTGTCGTGGGCCACCGACGGCCAGGTCCTGCTCTTCGACATGGCTTCGCCGTTACGGGCGAGCTAGAGCGCGACGAAAACAAGAGCGGCGGAGTTGCGCGCGCAAACTGCTTGCCGCGCGGGCAACTCCGCCTCGGGCGATAGGTACCGTCCCAAGTGCGAATTACCTGACGAAAGCAGCTTCTCTAAACTCTTTCCGGCAGCGACCATCGCGGGCGCCGTCTATCTGACTGTCTTCAACGGCGCGATGACCACGGGCAGCCTTCGCCTTAGGCGCGGCGGAAGATGTCGCGGCACCGGGCGCAGCAGAACTCATCAAGGACCCCGAACAGCCGGGACGACACGTCCCCCGCTCAGGTCGCGTCTGTTTCCCGCTCCTGCCCCGGCACGACGGTTTTCACGATCGAGGCATCGAGCGCCTCGTAGGCGGCCAGTCCGATGGTCTCGTAGAGTTCGGCGCGGGTCTGCATGTCGCCGACCATGGCTTGTGTTGCGCCGTCGCGCCGGAGCGTCTCGTAGAGTTTCTGCTGGGCCCGGTTCGCCACACGCAGCGACGAGACGGGCCAGATGACCATGCGATAGCCCATCTCCTCGAACGCGTTCGCCGTGAAGAACGGGGTTCGTCCGAACTCGGTCATGTTGGCCAGCAGCGGAACCCCGGGCATGCGCGCGGCGAACTCGCGAAACATCTCCGCCGATGTCAGTGCCTCCGGGAAGATGGCATCGGCTCCGGCCTCGATGTAGAGCTTGGCGCGCGCCACAGCACCGTCGAGCCCCTCGCTTGCGGCCGCATCGGTACGGGCAACGAGATAGAGATGGCGCCGCGCCTTCGCCGCCGCCGCGACCTTCGCCGCCATATCTCGCGCATCGGCGAGCTTCTTGTCGTTGAGGTGGCCGCACTTCTTCGGCAGGAGCTGGTCCTCGATATGAACAGCCCCCGCTCCCGCATCCTCGAACGCGCGCACCATGTGCATCACGTTGAGCGCCTCACCATAGCCGGTGTCGCCATCGACGAGTAGCGGCAGGCCCGACGCCCGCGCGATCTGGCGGATGAAGAAGGAGACTTCGTCGACGGTGATGATGCCGAGATCCGGCAGCCCCATGGATGCGGTCATCGCCGCGCCGGACAGATACAGCGCCTCGAAGCCCGCAGCCTTTGCCTGCAAGGCCGCCATGCCGTTGTGCGCCCCCGGAAGCGCCAGGATGCCACCGCGCTCGACGAGCGCGCGGAAGCGCTCGCCGGCGGCCCCTTGGGGAAGATCGGAAGCAACGAGATAGGACATGGCGGCGTTCCTTATGCGGCTTTGTTGGCGTCCGCGGCCCCGCCGCGGTGCCTGATCGGCGTGAATACGAGATTTTCCGGGCCAATGTAGTTGGCCGAAGGGCGGATGATCTTGTCGTCCTGTCGTTGCTCAACGATGTGCGCCGCCCAGCCGGCTGTCCGAGCAATGACGAAAAGCGGCGTGAACATCGCCGTCGGCACCCCCATCATGTGATAGGAGACGGCACTGAACCAGTCGAGATTGGGGAACATCTGCTTCGCGTCGGCCATGGTCGCCTCGATGCGCTCGGCAATGTCGAACATCCGGGTCGAACCGGCTTCGACCGACAGCTCGCGGGCCACTTTCTTGATCACCGCGTTGCGCGGGTCGGCGAGCGTGTAGACCGGATGGCCGAAGCCGATCACGACTTCCTTCGCCTCGACACGCCGCCTGATATCGGCTTCCGCCTCATCCGGCCACGCATAACGTTTCTGGATCTCAAGGGCGACCTCATTGGCGCCGCCGTGCCTGGGACCGCGCAGCGCGCCGATGGCTCCCGTGATCGCGGAATAGATATCCGAACCGGTTCCCGCGATCGAGCGCGCGGTGAAAGTCGAGGCATTGAACTCATGCTCGGCATAGAGGATGAGCGAAATGTGCATCGCCCTCACATGCGAGCCCCGGGGCACGCCGCCGTGAAGGAGATGCAGGAAATGACCGCCGATGGTTTCATCGTCCGTCTCCACCTCGATGCGTCGGCCGTTGTGGGCGAAGTGATGCCAGTAGAGCAGCATCGAGCCGAGCGAGGCGAGCAGCCGGTCGGCGACATCGCGTGCGCCAGCGTGATTGTGGTCCGCCGCTTCCGGCAGCACGCATCCGAGCGCCGAAACCCCGGATCGCATCACATCCATCGGGTGGGTTGCGGCCGGTAGCAGTTCCAGCGTCCGCTTCACCGCCTGCGGCAAGCCGCGCAAGGCCCGCAGTTTTGCCTTGTAGGCGGCCAGCTCGGACAAGGTCGGCAGCGTGCCGTGAATGAGGAGATGCGCGATCTCCTCGAACTCGCAGGCTTCGGCCAGATCGACAATGTCGTAGCCACGATAATGCAGGTCGTTACCGGTGCGCCCCACTGTGCACAAGGCGGTGTTACCGGCGATGACGCCCGACAGGGCAACGGACTTCTTGGGCTTTGGCGCGGTCATGACATCCCCCCTGACCCACGGTTCCAGTCGAATATGCCAAAAGCGGTCACCTCGCCCAGTCGCTCGGGGGCGACCGTGAAGGTGAGCCCCGCAAGCTCATCCGGGCGAAGCTCGACCAGGCGCTCGACGGTGGCGATGAAGCGTGCCTGCTCGGCCTCGGCGACAATGCCGTCGCAAAGGCTGCGGAACTTGTTGATGTAGTCGGGACGGGTGAAGGGGCGCGCGCCGAGCGGATGCGCATCGGCAACCGCCAGTTCGTCCTCGATCGTCGTCCCGTCCTGCAAGGTCACGACCACGCGCCCGCCGAACGCCTTCTCCCCGGGATCGCGGCTGTGATAGCGCCGCGTCCACTCGGGATCCTCGACGGTCGAGATCCTGTGCCAGAGCGCGATCGTCTCCGCGCGCCCCGCCCGCTCGGGCGCATAGGAACGCTCGTGGTGCCAGCCGCCGTCTTCGAGAGCGACCGCGAAGATGTACATGATCGAATGGTCGAGCGTTTCGCGGCTCGCCCCGGGATCCATCTTCTGCGGATCGTTGGCACCGGTGCCGATCACATTATGGGTGTGGTGGCTTGTGTGGATGACGATGCTCTTCACACTGGAAAGGTCACGGATCCGTCCACGCATGCGGCGGGCCAGGTCGATCAGCGCCTGGCTCTGGTACTCGGCCGAATGCTCCTTCGTGTAGGTGTCCAGGATCGCCCGTTTGGCTTCACCCTTTTCCGGCAAGGGCACCGTGTATTCGCTCCCGGGGCCGCCGAGCAGATAGGAGATGAACCCGTCCTCCCCCTCCCACGCCGGCGACGGCGCGCCCTCACCCCGCATGACCCGGTCGACGGCCTCCACGGCCATCTTGCCGGCGAAGGCCGGCGCATAGGCCTTCCAACTCGAAATCTCACCCTTGCGCGATTGCCGCGTCGTGGTCGTCACATGCAGCGCCTGCTGCACGGCCTGATAGACCGTCTCGACCGGCAGACCGAGCGCAGCGCCGATGCCCGCCGCCGCCGATGGGCCAAGATGCGCAATGTGGTCGATCTTGTGCTCGTGCAGGCAGATGCCTTTCACCAGATTGACCTGGATCTCGTAGCCGGCGGCGATCCCCTTCGCCAGCGCCGCTCCCGACAGGCCGCAATGCTGCGCCACGGCGAGGATCGGCGGAATATTGTCTCCCGGATGCGAGTAGTCGGCCGCCAGAAAGGTATCGTGAAAGTCGAGCTCGCGCACCGCCACGCCATTGGCCCAGGCCGCCCATTCGGGCGAGACCCGCCGCTGCGGCCCAACACCGAAAACGGTCGCTCCGGGCTGAAAGGGATGGGCCAGCGCCTGGGACCTGGCATTGGCGACCGGCCGCCGCGCCAGCGAGGCCGCAGCCACCGCGGCGTTGTCGAGGATCCGGTTGCCGATCATCTCGAGCACCTCCGGCTCGAGCGCCACGTCATCGACGGCGACCGAGGCGAGCTTCCAGGCGAGCTGATCCTCGCGGGCGAGGTGCTCCACGGACTTGTGTGTGCGAACGCGGTGCGATTTCACGAAGTCGTTCCTCCTGAACACTGTTGATCGGAAACGGAGATGGCGCGCGGGACGCCGTTCTGGTCGACCGCGACCATCATGAACCGGCCGGAAATGGAAGGTGCCCCGTCGGCGGCGTCACGCCATTCCTCAGGCGAGACCTCGACGAGGACCGTCATCGACGAACGCCCCTGAAAGACCACCCTGGCACGAACATCGACAATCGCGCCGAGCCGGACCGGGCGGGCGAACTCGATGTTGTCAGCCTTGGCCATGACGACCGCGCAGCCGGCGTGGCGCGTGGCGCAAACGAAGGCGGCCTTGCCCATCATGTGCAGCGCATTGGCTCCATAAAGGGTGCCGTAGTGGTTGGCCTGCTCGGGCAGAACCACCTCCAGGAAGTGCGTTTCGCCTCGATCCGATTTGATTGCCGGCATCGTCACCCACAAGCCCCCTCGTCTTTTCAATTTCGCATTATCCGCATATGATGAAATCGATAAACGACTGAAATTGAATAGTTTTGTGAAGACCCGGCGGTGAAGTTGCAAATTTTGCAAAGTCATCAAAGCGATAGGTGCGGCGTGAAAAAGGCCTTTATGGGGGTACGGATCAAGCGGTTGCGGGAGGAGCGGCGACTGACCCAGCAGGCGCTGGCCAATGCGCTTGGCATCTCGCTCAGCTATCTCAACCAGATCGAGAACAACCAGCGTCCGCTGACCGTCCCGGTGCTGCTGAAACTCAACGCCGCCTTCGGCACGGATGTCCAGGTCTTCTCGGACAATGACGAGGCGCGCCTGCTCGCCGAACTGCGCGAGACGCTCTCCGATCCGGCCTTCGGCGAGGCCATCTCCCTTGCCGAGATGCGGGAACTGGCCGGCAACATGCCGGCACTCGCCCGCGCGTTCCTGTCCCAGAGCCGCAGGCTGAAGCAGGCGGCCGACGAGATCGCCGCCTATGCGGTCCGCCTCGGCGAAGACCGCCATGGCGCTTCCCCCGCCCTGCCGTCGACGCCGTTCGAGGAGGTGCGCGATTTCTTCTACGCCAACCACAATTACATCGACGATCTGGACCGGCAAGCAGAGGCGGCAGCGCGGGAAATGGGCATGCCGCCCGGCCGCATGGCGCCGGCAATCGCCGACAGGCTGGAGGCGCGGCACGGTCTTAGGCTCGCCGAGCTACGCGAGGAAGACGGATACGGCATGCAGCGACGGTTCGATGCGCAAAGTCGCACCCTTCACCTGTCGCCTCGGCTCGGGCCGGGTCAGCGGGCCTTCCAGATGGCGACGCAACTGGCGTTTCTGGAACAACGCAACCTGATCGACACACTCGCCGCGGGCGGATCCTTCTCCACCGACGAAGCCCGGTCGCTGGCGCGCATCGGCCTGGCCAGCTATTTCGCCGGCGCGCTCATTCTGCCCTACACGCTCTTTCTGCAGTCGGCGGAACGCCTACGCTACGACATCGACCTCCTGGGCAGTGAATTCGGCACAGGCTTCGAAACGGTCTGCCACCGGCTCAGCACACTCCAGCGTTCCGGCGCGCGCGGCGTTCCCTTCTTCTTCGTCCGCGTCGACAGGGCCGGCAATATCTCCAAGCGCCAGTCGGCCACGGACTTTCATTTCTCCCGCGTCGGCGGGACTTGCCCCCTGTGGAATGTCTACGACGCCTTCTCCAATCCCGGAAAGACGCTGACCCAGGTTGCGGAAATGCCGGATGGACGGGCCTATCTGTGGATCGCACGCAGGGTCGAAAGCTCGCGCGGCGGCTATGGAGCTCCGACCAAGACATTCGCGATCGGCCTGGGCTGCGACCTGCTGCACGCCGAGCGGCTGGTCTACTCCGAGGGCATCGCACTGAATGCCCCTTCGTCAAGAACCCTGATCGGCGCCGGCTGCAAGGTCTGCGAGCGCTCGGCCTGCGCCCAGCGTGCCTTCCCTCCGCTGGCAAAGAAACTCGTCATCGACGACGAGCGGAGTTCGTTCGCCCCCTATTCGGCGACCTGAGGAAACATGCGCGTGTCCCGCACCCGACGAAGTCGCCGCCAGAGTTCGCTGCCTAACGGGGGCTGTCCATGACAAGCAGAAGCAGCGCCTCCTCGCCAAACGCCTCGTAGAAGTGCGCCACATCGCCGAAGCAACGGAAATAGTCTCCCGGCCCGATCTCGACAGGCGCGTCGACCGGCCCGAGCCTTACTCTCCCGCTGCACAGGAACGCATGTTCGACTGTCCCCCTGGGGTGTGGCTCGGATTGCCGCGCGGACCCTGGTTTCAGCGAGATGCGGTAAAGGTCGCGCCGCCGGTCGGGCGGACATTTGTCCAGAAGCACCGCCGCGAAATCCGACGTCTGCGAAGACAGGCTAACCCCTTCGGTCGCACGGACAAGCGCGCTGTGCGAGGAGGCGTTTTCGAACAGGGAGCTGAACGGAATGTCGAGCGCCGTTGCAATGGCCCAGAGCGTTTCGACATTCGGATTGCCCTTGCCGGCCTCAAGCTGAGACAGGGTGGACTTGGACAGGCCCGCCCTTGCCGCCAGCGCGGAAAGGCTGACCTGCGCAAGCTCCCTCTCGCGTCTGATGGCTGAGGCAATGATGCTGTTCGGCGTCATTTCGTTCGCTTCAATGAATTGTCGTTCGAATTGACGAACGATCTCACTGTGTCCATTATAACGAACGTTGTTCTTCGAGGCCAGTACCGCGCCATGACCGCCAGTTCCCCTGACGCTGCCCGCACGCGCGCCGATGAATTCCGGCACGGCCTGCGCGACATCACGCCGCTTTCCTTCGGCGTCGCCGTTTATGGCCTCGCTTTCGGATTGCTGGCCGCGCAACAGGGAATGGGGGGGCTTGAGACCGGCCTCATGGGGGCCCTCGTTTTCGCCGGTTCGTCGCAGATCGTCGCGCTCGAGCGTCTGGCCGCCGGTGCCAGCGCGCTGATGGCGATCATTGCCGGGCTGGCGCTGAACCTCCGCATCCTGCTGATGACGGCGTCCCTGCGCGGCGAGCTTGCCGGGCGTCCACTCTGGCAGATTGTGCTGGGCGTCCATCTGACTTCAGATGAGAACTGGGTGCTGATGCACGCGACCCGCAACAAGGGCCAGCCCGCCGGATACTGGTATCTGGTCGGCGGCGGCACCAGCCTGATCGCGGTCTGGATCGTCTCAACGGCTTTGGGCGCCACGTTTGCCCGGACCCTGCCCGACCTGGCGGCGGGCGGGATGGACTTCGCCTTCACCGCCGCCTTCATCCTGCTGTTGACAAGCCTCTGGCAGGGGCGCGACAGCCTGCCGCCCTGGGTGGTCTCGGCCGTGATTGCGGGGGGCTGCGCGCTGCTGCTCCCGCTGGACCCGTCCTGGGGCCTGATCGCCGGAGCCATGGCGGGCGCCGGCTTTGCTGGGATGCGGCGCCATGGGTGAACATCTGCCCGTCATAGCCGGACTGGCATTCGGCACCTTCGCGATACGCTTCGGGGGCTATCTGCTGGGCTCGACCCTGCCTTCGAGCGGCCCCTGGGCACGCACGCTGCAGGCCCTGCCGGGTTGCCTGATCGCAGCGCTGCTGGCGGTAATCCTCGTGCAGGCCGGACCTGCCGAATGGGGCGCCGCAGCGCTGGCCCTCACCGTGGCGCTGGGGTCGCGCAACCTGCCGCTGACCATGCTGGCCGGAGTGGGCGGCGTCTGGTTGCTGCGCGGGCTGGTGTAGTCAGCCCCGGGAAGGGCAGACAGCCTATCGCAGCCAGTCCCTGAACCGCCTCTCCCCCTCCGGCGAGAAACTCACCACGCGCGAGGACGGCAACCGCCGCGCCCAGGAAAGCGCGAGCAAGCGGTCGAGCATCGCCTTGCCAATCTGTCCGGCCAGGTGGTGCCGCCGCTGGCTCCAGTCCAGACAGGCGCGGCAGACAGGGCGATTGCTGCGGGACAGATCATCGGGCGTCACGCCGATTTCCGCCAACCTCGCCCAGCCGTCATCCCTCACGCTCAGATCCGGACGTGTCAGGTCACCCGACAGCCAGCCACCCTCTTGCGCACGATCAAAGATCAGGACGCCCATCTCGCCGGCGAGATGGTCATAGCAAACGCGGGCCTTTCGCAACGCCGGATCCTTCGGGCCGGTACGCAAGGGCGGCACCGCATCGCTGGAAAACACCATCAGTGCCTCGAGCAGCGACGCGACATGCGGTCCCGCCAGCCGGAAATAGCGGTGTCGCCCCTGCGCTTCGACGCAGAGCACCTCTCCTTCGACCAGCTTCGCCAGATGGCCGCTGGCCGTCTGCTTTGTGATCCCGCCAACCCCTGCCAGTTCGGTCGCGGTCAGGGCACGCCCGTCCATCAGCGCCAGCAGCATGGAACTGCGGGCAGGATCGGCAACCAATGCGGCGATACGGGCAATATCGGGGCCTTCTCTCATGGTTCGGTTGTAACCGAACCATCGGCTCGGACCAATCGGCTATCGGGAAAGCTGGAAGGAAAGGATCCGGCATGATTACCTGCATCATCACCTATGACATCGACCCGAACCGGCGTGAGCTGTTCGAGGAATATGCTCGCAACTGGGGCCAGTGCAGCCCGCGCTGCGGCGCCGACCTCATCGGCTATTTCGCCCCGCATGAGGGATCGACGAGCACCGCCTATGGGATCTACTCCCTGCCCTCGCTTGCCCACTACGAGACCTATCGCGCCCGCCTCGCGGCCGACCCTCTGGGGCGCGAGAATTACGAATTCGCCAGACGGGAAGGGTTTATCCGCCGCGAGAGTCGCCTGTTCGTCAAGCTTGCCTCTGCGCCACACGAGGTACTCGCATGATCGCGGTGATTTTCGAGGCGGAAACCTCGGCGCAGGCCCGGGCCGAGTACCTGGATCTTGCCGCGGAGCTCCGGCCGCTGCTGGCGGAGATCGACGGCTTTGTCTCCATCGAGCGGTTCCAGAGCTTGACCGCACCGGGCAAGGTCCTGTCGCTGTCGTTCTGGCGCGACGAGGCAGCCATCGCGCAGTGGCGCAACCTGCCGGAGCACCGCAAGGCGCAGGATGCGGGGCGCAATCGCGTCTTTACCGGCTACCGCCTGCGGATCGCGGACGTCCAGCGCGACTACGGCATGACCTCCCGCGAGGAAGCCCCGGCCGACAGCCGCAGCGTTCACACTGAAAGGATCGCGCATGTTTGATCTTGAGTTCGACCTGGCCGGCCGCCCCGGGGCATTGGCGGACCTGGGCGAGGCCATGGGCCGCGCGGGCCTCCCCTTCGAGGGAGGTGCGGTCTTCGGGCAGGGCGAGCGCGCCGTCGCCCACTTCCTGTTCCAGGACGGGGCTGGAGCAAGGCGGGCCGCCGAGGCGGCTGGCATCCGCGTTATCGCCATGCAGCGTCCGCTGATCCGAAAACTGAAGCAAGGCACGCCCGGCCAGCTCGGCGCCATCGCGCGGGTGCTGGCGGATGCAGGCATCAACATCGTGACCCAGTATTCCGACCACCAGAACCGGCTGATCCTGATCTGCGACCGCCACGCGGAAGCGGAGCGGGTAACTGCGGCATGGGACACGCAGGAGGGAGCGCATCATGATTGATCCGGTTATCGCCAGTGTCATCTGCGCGACCTTCTTACTCGCCGGCATCGTCAAGGGCGTAACGGGCATGGGGCTTCCCACCGTGGCCATGGGGGTGCTCGGCGCGCTGATCTCTCCCCTGACCGCCGCCAGCCTTCTGCTCATCCCCTCCTTCGTCACCAACCTCTGGCAACTGCTGGCGGGACCGGCTGTCTCCTCGCTGCTCCGCAAGCTGTGGCCGATGATGCTGGCGATCTGCGCAGGCACGGTGACGGGTGTATCCTGGCTGGTGGGCGGTGATACCGATCTGACAACGGCCGCCCTCGGGGGAACGCTCGTCCTTTATGCGGGATACACCCTGTTCGCCGGGCAGCTCCGTGTGCCGGCACGCGCACAATGGTGGCTTTCGCCGCTGATCGGCGGGGCAACGGGGATTGTCACGGGCTGCACCGGCGTCTTCGTCATTCCGGCCGTGCCCTACCTTCAGGCACTCGGCCTCTCCCGCGACGAACTGGTGCAGGCTCTGGGTTTGTCTTTCACAGTATCGACCGTCGCGCTGGCCATCGGACTGGGCGCAAAGGGCGCATTTACTGTCGAGGCGTCCGGCCTGTCGCTGCTGGCGCTTGGCCCCGCACTGGCCGGCATGTGGGCAGGCCAGCGCCTGCGCAACCGCATCAGCCCGATCGCCTTCAGACGTATCTTCTTGATCTTCCTGCTGCTTTTGGGGGCTCAGATGGCGCTGAGGCCCCTGGTATAGCCAGCACCCGGGGGTATGGGCCGCGAAACGAACGGGTGTATCCAACGCCTGCGCCATCCGATAGCGCGCTGCCGCATCAAGCTCGATCAGGTCAGAAGCACTGCATAAGCCACGACAAGACCGAGAACAGATTCTCGCAGCCGCCAGACCTGCAGCCACGAGAATTCGAACGGATCTGGCAAGCCCACGACCAAGGCTTCAGCATCGCCTTGCCGGCGCGGCCCGGCGCGTTTGGCTCGCTTCCATCGCATCTTCTACCCGATCGAAAGCGAAGGTGCCGCCGACATCCAGTAACAGCCCCCCTAAGCGGCCGGAGGGAAAATCAGAGCACGAGAGCACAAGCAACCAAGCTCCAAACGCAAAAAGCCGCCCCGAAGGGCGGCTTTTATGTGCGATCTGAAATCGCCGTTTGATTTTGGTTGCGGGGGTAGGATTTGAACCTACGACCTTCAGGTTATGAGCCTGACGAGCTACCGGGCTGCTCCACCCCGCGGAAAGATATGTAGTGTCTTACCATAGACATTCGATTGCGTTTTGCGGGCCTGGCGGCGACCGACTCTCCCACGTCTTAAGACGCAGTACCATTGGCGCTGGGGCGTTTCACTTCCGAGTTCGGGATGGGATCGGGTGTTT
>NZ_JBTZBT010000003.1:0-553036 GCF_054880955.1 Stappia sp. ICDLI1TA098 | reverse complement strand
GCGCAAAACCAAAATCCCTCCAACAAAACAAGCCCGATAGCCCCACCCCCAAAATCACTCAAACACAAACCCCAAAACGTCATCCAAGCGTCAAAGCCAAAACCTAAAGTCTCAACCCCACTTCAAGACAAACAACAAAAACCCTGCCCGGACACCCTCCTCAAACGCGCGCGCTCCTTTCACGTCCTCCCTTCAAGCTCTGGCGAGCGCCATGCCCACGATCCTTGCCCGCCGGAGGCTGACCGGCGTGTCCATCCACTCCATCCGCGAGGGACCGTCCGCGTGCTCGGCCACACGTGCCTGCGCACGCCCCCCCCCCCGGCCGCGGGTCTTCTTGAAACCTCCGCGCCACGCGACCACATGTTTCTCGTACCCAACACCTGCGAGGAACACGATGAGCTACACCTCCACCATGAATTCGCAGAGCGAGGCCGGCCAACGCCGCTCCTGTGCGATCCGCCCCGGATGGTCACCGCTTACGATCGGCCTGATGGTTCTCGGCTTCATCTTCGCCTGGCCGATCGGCCTTGCCATGCTCGCCTATATTCTATGGGGCGACCGCCTGCGCGGGGCATTCGACGACGCACGCCACCAGTTCCGAACCTCCCCGGTCGGGCGAGGCATGTCCTCGGGCCTGCGTGGCGACACCGGCAACTCCGCCTTCGACGCCTATCGCGACCGCGAGCTGCGCCGTCTCGAGGAAGAGCGGGCCCGCATCGAGACGATGCGCGCGGAGTTCGATGACTTCCTGCGCGAGCTGCGCCGCAAGAAGGACCACGAGGAGTTCGACCGGTTCATGGCAGATCGCGGCCACGCACCGGCCCCGCGCACCGGCGACTGAGGCGCCCGGAAAGCACCTCGCGCCGCAAGGCCGCACACATGAAAAAAGCCGCGGACAGGGTCCGCGGCTTTTTCGTTTCACAATGCAAAAGGCTGCCCTGCCCTCAGTTCGGGCGCGCGTCCCCGCCACCCTGCTCCATGTTCTGGCGATAGAGCTGGGCGAAATCGATCGGGTCGAGCATGAGCGGCGGGAAGCCGCCGTTGCGCGAGGCCTCGGCCAGAATGTTGCGCGCGAAGGGGAACAGCATGCGCGGGCACTCGATCAGCACGAAAGGATGCAGGTGCTCTTCCGGCACGCCGGCGATGCGGAAGATGCCGGCATAGACGAGTTCGATGGCGAAGACCGTCATCTCGGGCGTCTTGGCGCTCGCGGTCAGGGTCAGCACGACCTCGAACTGGTTCTCGCCCATCGGCTGGGCGCCGACGTTGACGTTGATGTCGAGCTTCGGCTGCTCCTTGGGCTGCAGCGATGCAGGAGCATTCGGGTTCTCGAACGACAGGTCCTTGATGTACTGGGCAATGATGCTCATGCCCGGCGCGCCGCCGGCCTGGTTCACCTGGCCATCGGCCGCGTCATTGGTATCGCTCATGCTGGAGTATCCTGTCCTGACCTTCGTCCAATCCCGCCGGTACGGCGACGCGCCGCGCCCGACTTTGTCCGGCTGGCTAGCATGGGCACGGCGGAAAGCACAAGGTTTGATTGACGCGCCGGGACCATGGCTACACATAGTCGGGAACGGGCGAACGGGATGCCCGACGCTGAGACGGATGCGGCAGGGGCATGACGAATACGGAAATCGTGGAACTGGGATCACCGCACCGGCGGCTGAAACTCGACACTCTCGTCCGGCTGCGCTGGATGGCGGTCGCCGGTCAGACGGCGACGCTTCTTCTCGTGCGCTTCGGACTGGACTACCCGCTGCCCTTCGCCGCCTGCATAGGCCTCGTGGCGGCCTCGGCCTGGGTCAACATCCTGCTGAAGATCCGCTCGCCGCAGTCGCAACGCCTCTCCCAGCGCTCCGCGACACTACAGCTCGCCTACGATCTGGCGCAGATGGGTGGGCTTCTTTATCTCACCGGCGGTCTCGGCAATCCCTTTGCCTTCCTGTTGCTCGCCCCCGTGATGGTGTCGGCGACCGGACTATCGGCGCGCAAGACGCTCTACCTCGGTCTCCTCGCGGCGGTCATCGCCACCCTGGTCGCCTATGACCACCTGCCGCTGCCCTGGCCGGAGGGGCGAACCTTCAGCCTGCCCAGCATCTATGCGCTCGGCGTCTGGATCTCGCTGGTCTGCTCGCTCGCTTTCATGGGCGTCTATGCCTACCGTGTCGCGGAGGAGGCCCGGCAGCTCTCCGACGCCCTTGCCGCCAGCGAGCTGGTGCTGGCCCGCGAACAGCACCTGCATGCGCTCGACGGCCTGGCGGCGGCGGCGGCTCATGAACTCGGCACGCCGATGGCGACCGTCTATCTCACCTCCAAGGAGCTGGCGCGCGACCTCGCCGACATTGCCCCCGAACAAGCCGACGCGCTGCCGGAAGGGCTGCGCGAGGACGTCGAGCTCATTCTCTCCCAGGCGCAACGTTGCCGCGAGATCCTGTCGAAGCTCTCGTCGCTTTCCGACGACCGGGACCAGCATTTCCACGGCGAGCCGCTTTCGCACCTGATCGAGCAGGTCGTCGAGCCCTGCCGTGCCTTCGGGATAGAGATCCTCGTCGACATCCGCGGCGACGGAGCCGAGCCGATCGGCATCCGCAATCCGGCGATCCACTACGGACTGGGCAATATTCTCGAAAATGCCATCGACTTCGCCGCGAGCGAGGTGAAGATCGCCGCACGCTGGACGCCCGCCAGCGTCACAATCGAGGTCTCCGACGACGGACGTGGCTTCGCCCCGGACGTGATCACGCGGCTGGGAGAGCCCTATGTCACGAAACGCGGCTACCGGGAGACGCGCGAAGGCCGCCCCGGCCAGGGCGAACGCGGCGGCGGGCTCGGTCTCGGCTTCTTCATCGCCAAGACGCTTCTGGAGCGCACCGGAGCGGACCTGCGCCTGCGAAACCGCACCCCGCCGGCGCGCGGTGCTGTGGTCCGCGTCAGCTGGCCTCGCGGCGGCGACGAGCGCAATGTGACCTGGAGGGCGGAAGACGCTTCCGCCTGACAGGACGGACTGCCGCACCCGGGCGAAGACATTTGCCCCGGGGAAAAACCCCCATATAAGGGGGTGAAACAATCAAGGGACGTGGAAACGGGCATGGACGAACGCCTGGAATGCGACACAGCAATGCAGAAGAGCCTGCTTATCGTCGATGACGACAGGCCGTTCCAGCAGCGCCTCGCGCGCGCCATGGAGAAGCGTGGCTTTGAAACGACAACCGCCGACAGTGTCCGCGAGGCGCTCGAGAAGGTTCGCATCAAGGCGCCGGACTTCGCCGTTGTCGACATGCGCCTGGAAGACGGCAGCGGCCTCGACGTGGTTGAGGCAATCCGTGCCCGTCGGCCGGAGGCGCGGGTTGTGATCCTGACCGGCTACGGCAACATCGCGACGGCGGTGACGGCGGTGAAACTCGGCGCGGTCGACTACCTCGCCAAGCCGGCGGACGCCGACGACGTGCTGGCGGCGCTGACCAGTTCGAGCGAAGAGCGGGCCGCACCGCCGGAGAACCCGATGTCGGCCGACCGCGTGCGGTGGGAACACATCCAGCGGATCTACGAATTGTGCGACCGAAATGTTTCGGAGACCGCCCGGCGGCTCAACATGCACCGCCGCACGCTGCAGCGCATTCTGGCGAAGCGCGCGCCGCGCTGAACGGGCGCGCTCATTCCCCCCTGGCGGCGTGTCCGTAGAAGCGCAGCTTGATCCCGCACAGACCGATGACGACGCCGACGGCCGACGCAAGGTCGACGCCGGCGCGTCGCGCCCGCCACCCCGCCAGCGGCGACCAGAACAGATGGTTGATCGCATAGCCGAGCTTGGCGCAAAGCTTGCCGACGCAGACGAGACCGGCCTGGGCGAAGCTCGCATGCGTCTTGCGCGCCCAGGTCCCGAAATAGACCCCGTCGCGCAATCCCCGACGCAACATGAAGCGCAAGGTCAAGCGGTCGGCGGGCACCACGTCGCGGACGCGCGCGCCGGCGGCACTCCCATAGCGCGCGCCCTGACTGCACAGCCGGGTGATGAGCTCATAGTCCTCGCCACCCGTCGCGGCGTAATCCGGCTGGAACCAGTCGGCTTCGTCCTCGGGCAGGCACGAAAGGCGCAGCAGCAGATTTGCTGTCGTCGGCGACTCGCAGTCCTCGACGAAGAACCCTCCGCTCACGATCCAGCCGGGCGGAGGCGCCAGGTAAACCGGCGCAATGGGGCCGATCTGGATATCCGCTCCGGTCCTGTCGGCCGCCTCGAGATGCGCCTCGAGCCAGTCGTCGTCGGCGCGCTCGTCATCGTCGAGACATGCCACGAACTCCGCGCCGCTTTCCAGGGCAAGACGCAGAGAGCGGTTACGCACCGCCGTCAGGCCCGGTTCGCTCACCCGGTCGTAGACGAGATCGAAGACATCGGAGAATTCCGCCGCCACCCGCCGCGCCGACACGCGACCATTGTCGACGACGATGACGCGCAGGCCCGTGCCGACGCTCTGGCGCGCGAGGGAATGCAGCGCCTGGCGCAACGGCTCGTGCCGGTCGCATGTGCAAATGGCAACGCAAACCCGATCTCCCGCACGGGCTGACCCAACGTCTGCCGACGACACGTCCATGCGCCTCCCTGGCTGCGATGCTGCTGGCGGTTTAGTCGCAAAGGACCGGCGGGATTGCAACGGGAAAGGCGCGAACGCCTCAGCCCATTCCGCCGACGGACGCACGAAGGTCGGGATCGAGCGCGTCGTGCAGGCGATTGGCCGCGGCCTGGGCGAAGCGAAGCAGCACCGCCTTGCGCGTCGCCGCCGACAGCCTGTGCTCGGGAGCAGGACGCAGGATCTCCGCGAAGTAGCCGTCGGACAGGATCAACCCCGCGTCCTGCGGAAACACCTCCGCCGGGACGCCGGCATGGCTTGCGAAGAACAGCCGGTCGCAATGGGCGCGGTAATCGGGCCATTTGGCGTCGGCACGGAAATCGGCGAGAGAGGACTTCACCTCCACGATCCAGACATCCCCCTTCGGCCCGACGGCAGCAAGATCGGCGCGCCGCCCAGAGGCAAGCGTCAGTTCGCCGACACAGGCAAAGCCCGCCGCCCGCAGCATCCGCGCCGCACCGCGCCAGACCCGCGTGGCGGCTTCAGACTGGCGTCCATCGCAGAGCGGATCGTCGAGCAGGATGCGATTGGTGGTCATGCCGTCTGGTTCCGTTCGCGGATATGTTCCATCTTTGTTCCACCGAAGACTAGCCTCCCGCCCCCGGAATTGGCAAGGGCCGCGCCGGAAAACCGGCGCGGCCCTGATGGTCGCTCACTGTCGTGGATGGCGATCCGCCGATCAGCGGCCCTCGAGGAAGCCCATGATCCGGCGGGCATCGCGCAGCACCGGTCCGGCGATCTCCGATGCCCGGCCGGCACCCTCGCGCAGAACGGCATCGATATGGCCCGGATCGTCAAGCAGGCGGTTCATCTCTCCGGTCATCGGCGCGAGTTTCTCGACGGCGAGATCGGCAAGGGCCGGCTTGAAGATGGAGAACGGCTGACCGCCGAACTCGGCGAGCACCTCTTCCCTGGTGCGGCCGGAGAGCGCGGCATAGATGCCGACGAGATTGGCCGCCTCGGGGCGCTCGGAAAGGCCTTCCATCTCACCCGAAAGCGGCTCGGGATCGGTCTTCGCCTTGCGGATCTTCTTGGCGATGTCGTCGGCGGAATCGCGCAGGTTGATGCGCGACAGGTCCGAGGGATCGGACTTGGACATCTTCTTGGTGCCGTCGCGCAAGCTCATGATGCGCGTGGCCGGACCGGCGATCATCGGCTCCGTCATCGGGAAGAAAAGCTCATCCGGCAGTTCAGGGCTCGGCGTCGGGTTGGGAATGCCCAGCCCCATCTCCTTGATGCGATCGGCGAAGTCGTTGTTGAACTTCTGCGCGATGTCGCGGGTCAGCTCCAGATGCTGCTTCTGGTCGTCGCCGACCGGCACATGCGTTGCCCGGTAGGCGAGGATGTCGGCCGCCATGAGGGTCGGATAGGCGAAGAGCCCGACCGAAGCGTTTTCCCGGTTCTTGCCGGCCTTCTCCTTGAACTGCGTCATGCGGTTGAGCCAGCCGATGCGCGCAATGCAATTGAAGATCCAGGCAAGCTCCGCGTGTTCGCGAACCTGGCTCTGGTTGAAGATGATCGCCTTCTGCGGATCGATGCCCGCGGCGAGATAGGCGGCAGTCACTTCCCGGGTGGTCTGGGCAAGCACGTTCGGGTCGTGCTTGATCGTGATCGCATGCAGGTCGACGACGCAGTAGATCGTCGGCATCTCGTCCTGCAGCGGCACGAAGCGCGAGATCGCGCCGAGATAATTGCCGAGATGAAGATTGCCGGTGGGCTGAACGCCCGAGAATACGCGCGGCTGGAACTGGCTCAACGTTCCATCTCCCGATTTGACCAAGGGTTGGAGAAAGAGACCCTGCCGGTCCCTTCCCGCGGACTTATGGACAAGGGGAAGTTCCAACGCAAGGAAGATCACGGAAGAAGCCGGTGCAGGGCGAGGTTCGCAACAGGCTTTCATGCCGGCGCGCTGCGTCGAAATGACCCCTCAGGCATATTCCCAATTCACTTACTGTTTTGCATTGGTCTATAACTTGGAATGACACTAATTTGCGGATATGCGAAATTTCATCGCTGGCGCCCGCCTGGCGGCGACAGCATGACGAACTGACATGCCGGAGGCCGGAATGGATTACGAGAGCTTCTTTCGAAGCAAGATCGACGGTTTGCACAAGGAAGGCCGCTACCGGGTTTTCGCAGATCTCGAACGTAAGGCGGGCCAGTTCCCCCGCGCCACGCGCCACACGCCGGACGGAGAACAGGACGTCGCGGTCTGGTGTTCCAACGACTATCTCGGCATGGGCCAGCATCCGGTCGTGACCGGTGCCATGCACGAGGCGCTCGAGCGCTGTGGTGCCGGGGCCGGTGGAACGCGCAACATCTCGGGCACCAACCACTACCACGTGCTGCTTGAGCAGGAACTCGCCGATCTCCACGGCAAGTCCTCCGCCCTGCTGTTCACGTCCGGCTATGTTTCCAACTGGGCGGCGCTCGGCACACTTGCCGCGCACCTTCCGGGCTGCGTCGTGCTGTCCGACGCGCTGAACCACGCCTCCATGATCGAGGGCATTCGCTACTCGCGTGCCGAAAAGCGGATCTGGAAGCACAATGACATCGCCGATCTGGAGCGCCAGCTCGCCGAGATCGAGCCGGGTCGTCCGAAGCTCGTGGCCTTCGAGTCCGTCTATTCGATGGACGGCGACATCGCGCCGATCAAGGAGATCTGCGACATCGCCGACAAATACGGCGCGATGACCTATCTCGACGAGGTGCACGCGGTCGGCCTCTACGGTCCGCGCGGCGGCGGCGTCGCCGAGCGCGAGGGCCTGATGGACCGCCTGACGGTGATCGAGGGCACGCTCGGCAAGTCCTTCGGCGTCATGGGTGGCTATATCGCCGCCTCGGACGCGCTTTGCGACTTTGTGCGTTCCTATGCGTCCGGCTTCATCTTCACCACGTCGCTACCGCCGGCGCTGGCCGCCGGCGCCCAGGCCTCGATCGCGTATCTCAAGTCGACTGAGGGCGCACGGCTGCGCCTGCGTCACGCCAACCGGGTCGCCGCGGTCCGCAAGCGGCTCGATGCCGCTGGCATTCCGCACCTCGATAACCCGAGCCACATCGTCCCGGTGATGGTCAAGGATCCGGTGAAGTGCAAGATGATCTCCGACATCCTGCTCGACAGCTACGGGATCTACATCCAGCCGATCAACTATCCGACCGTGCCCAAGGGGCAGGAGCGCCTGCGCATCACGCCGTCGCCGCTGCATTCGGACGGGGACATCGAGCACCTGGTGCGCTCGATCGAGTCGCTGTGGAAGCAGTGCGCGCTCGCGCGGGCCGTCGCCTGACGACAGCCCCAAACAGGCTTCAGACCGCAATCAGACGCGCCGGATCCGAGAGGGTCCGGCGCGTTTTGCTTTTGTGCGAGCAAACGGGATCAGCGGGCCATGGCCGGCATGTTGGAGCAGGCCGGCCAGGTGGCGCGGAAGGCGTCATAGACAAGCAGCGGGCCGCTGGTCCTCCGGCCCTCCGGGTGTTTCTTCAGATGATCAAGCAGCGCCTGCCGCAGTCCGTTGGCGTCCACGCCAGGCGGAATGCAGTTGGCACGGCCGAGCAGGAAAGCGTCGAGCGCACCCTGCAGGTAGCCAAGGCAGAAGGTGACGGCGACAGGATTTCCTTGCGGCTCGGCCGTGCAGAGCGTCTCGATCTGTCCACCCGACTGCCACCCTTCCGAGGCCCCTGCCGAACCGCCGGCGAGCGCCAGCGCGACGGCGAACACGACCAGGCCGCTCCGGCGCGCCGTCTTGCCGCCCGCACCTGAGAGGCCATGGTCGAACGATCTTCTGGGTGACGTCATCTCTTGCGCCCGCGCGTTGAACCTTTACCGGATCCTTCCGCGAGTCGCCCGTGCGAACAAGCCTCGCCCGGATCAGCCGGCGCTCAGACCCAGCGGAAGACGCAGATTGCGTAGACGATCGCGAGTGCGAGCGGGATCCACAGCACCGGCCCGACAAGGCCGAGCCAGCCGAGAAAGATGAAGGCGCTGCCCAGCAGCGAGATGAAAAGCCGGTCGCCGCGTGTCGTGTCGAGACCCAGGGCGCCATGACGCGGACCACCGCCCGGCGACACATATTCCCACACGGACATGACCGCGAAGCAGCCGGCGATAAAGACGAAGAAGGCGGCTGTCGGTCCGGTCCAGGCCATCCAGCTCAATCCCATGACGGTCTCTCCCCTTGGTTTGCGCGTGTCACACGCGCCCGAGCGCGAAGCCCTTGGCGATGTAATTGCGTACGAAGTAGATGACGAAGGCGCCGGGAATGATGGTGAGCGTGCCCGCCGCCGCGAGCAGGCCCAGCTCGTAGCCGGACGTGCTCGCCGTGCGGGTCATCACCGCGGCGATGGGCTTGGCGTCGACGGAGGTCAGCGTCTTCGCCAGCAGCAGCTCCACCCACGAAAACATGAAGCAGAAGAAGGCGGCGACACCGATGCCGGCGGCGATCGTCGGCACGAAGATCTTCAGGAAGAACGACCAGAAGGAATGACCGTCCACATAGGCGGTCTCGTCGAGTTCCTTCGGCACGCCCGACATGAAGCCTTCCAGGATCCACACCGCCAGCGGAATGTTGAACAGCGTATGAGCCAGCGCCACGGCAATCGGCGTATCGAACAGCCCAACCGCCGAATAGAGCTGGAAGAAGGGCAGGGCAAAGACCGCCGGCGGCGCCATGCGGTTGGTCAGCAGCCAGAAGAACAGGTGCTTGTCGCCGAGGAACCGGTAGCGCGAGAAGGCATAGGCGGCCGGCAGGGCCACCAGCACCGAGATCACCGTGTTGAGCAGCACATAGGTCAGCGAGTTGACATACCCCATGTACCAGGTCGGATCGGTGAAGATCTTGACGTAGTTCTCGGTCGTGAACTCCCTCGGGAACAGCGTGAAGGATCCCAGGATCTCATTGGTCGTCTTGAACGACATGTTGACCAGCCAATAGATCGGCAGCAACAGAAAGGCGATGTAGAGAACGGGAACGAAACGGCTGATACGGGTCATGGCGGACCTTTCGTCACGACTGCTCGTTGCGCATCATCAAGGTGTAGAACACCCAGCTCAGCAACAAGATGATGAGGAAGTAGATCAGCGACATGGCGGCCGCCGGCCCGAGATCGAACTGCCCCAGCGCGATCTTGACCAGATCGATGGACAGCAATGTCGTCGAATTGCCCGGCCCGCCGCCGGTCAGCACCGAAAGCTCGGTGTAGATCATGAAGCTGTCCATGAAGCGCAACAGCACGGCGATGGTCAGCACCCGCTTCATCTTCGGAAGCTGGATGTAGCGGAAGATCGCCAGCGACCCGGCGCCATCGATGCGCGCCGCCTGGTAATAGGCGTCGGGAATGGACACAAGCCCGGCATAGGCGAGCAGCACGACGAGCGACGTCCAGTGCCAGACATCCATCAGGATCAGCGTGAACCACGCATCTCCCGGCTGGCGGGTAAAGTTGTAGTCGAAACCGAGCGCGTTGAGACCACGCCCGAGCAGGCCGATGTCGGGCAGGGCAAAGATATTCCACATCGCCCCGACGACGTTCCAGGGGATCAGCAGCGGCAGCGCCATCAGCACCAGGCAGACCGGAACCCACGGCCCCTTGCGCGGCATCGTCAGCGCGATGGCGATGCCGAGCGGGATCTCGATCACCAGGATCGTTCCGGTAAAGACGAGCTGGCGAAACAGCGCGTCGTGGAAACGCTCCGAACGCAGCACCTGTTCGAACCAGGTGACGCCCGCCCAGAAGAAGACGTTGTCACCGAAGGTTTCCTGCACCGAGTAGTTCACCACCGTCATCAGCGGGATGACGGCGTTGAAGGCGACGAGAGCCACCACCGGCAGGACGAAGAGCCAGGCGCGATTGTCGTGTGTCTTGTTCATCCGATCCTCCCGCCTCAGGCGACGATCCAGCCGTCGCGGTAGACGGCCGTGTGTGCGGGGTCGAGGGAGAGCCAGGCGGCCTCCCCGGGAATGTCGACGCCCTCGGCGACAAGCAGCTTGATCGCGTTGCCGGAGGCATCGGCCTCGACGATGCGGAAGCGCCCCGCGTCGGCCACCTTGACGACCCGGGCGGGAAGCCGTCCCTCGCCCGCACCGTCCGCGAAGCTGACGAATTCCGGGCGAACGCCGACCTCGATGCGGCCGGCGCCGGGTGCGGGCGCGGCGGAAGCGCTTGTCGCCACCGGCGTACCGGCGATGCTGACGCGACCGCCCTCGTCAAGCGCGCAAGGCAGAACATTCATGCCGGGCGACCCGATGAAATGGCCTACGAACGTGTGCCTCGGTCGTTCGAACAGCTCCACGGGCGTGCCGATCTGCACCACCTCGCCCTGGTTCATCACCACCACCTTGTCGGCGAAGGTCAGTGCCTCGGTCTGGTCGTGGGTGACATAGATCATCGTGGTGCGCACCCGCTGGTGCAGCTCCTTCAGCTTTGAGCGCAATTGCCACTTCAGGTGCGGGTCGATGACTGTCAGCGGTTCGTCGAACATGATCGCGTTGACATCGTCGCGCACCAGCCCGCGACCGAGCGAAATCTTCTGCTTGCCGTCCGCGGTCAGGCCGGCCGCGCGCTGCTTGAGCATGTGCGTCAGGTCGATCATCTCGGCGATCTCGCGCACCCGGGCGTCGACGCGGGCCTCATTGACGCTGCGGTTGCGCAGCGGGAAGGCGAGATTGTCGTAGACGGTCATCGTGTCGTAGACGACCGGGAACTGAAACACCTGGGCGATGTGGCGTCGGTCGGGCGGCAGATCCGTCACATCCTCGCCGTCGAAGAGAACGCGGCCGCCGGTTGGCCTCAGCAGGCCGGAAATGATCGACAGAAGCGTGGTCTTGCCGCAGCCGGAGGGGCCAAGCAACGCATAGGCGCCGCCGTCCTCCCATTCCAGGTCGAGCCGCTTCAGGGCCCAGTCGGCGTCGTCGACCGGATCGGGCCGGTAGGCGTGCCGCAGCTCATCGAGCAGGATTCTGGCCATTCTGCCCTCCCTTGGCCGGAATGCGTCGACCGTCGGGCGCGAACACCATCGCCTGCGACATGTCGGCATAAAGACGCTGCGCCGTGCCCACCTCGAACGGATGGATGCCGTGAGACTGGGAAACCCAGGTCTCCCCGTGCAACGTGAAATGGATGATGCTTTCCGACCCCGAGAGCTCCGTGACGAGCACCCGCCCATCGACCGGTACCGGCATCTCGCCTTGCGGAACAGGCGAGACATGGTGCGGGCGGATGCCGAGCGTATAGGCGCCGTCGGCGAGAGAGCCCATGCCAGGCGGGGCCTCGACCGCCTCCCCCGCGGGCAGGGTGAACCGGTTGCCCGTCTTGCGGGCGGCGACCACGTTGATCGGCGGATCGGCGAAGACCTGGGCGCTCGTCAGGTCAACGGGGTTGCGATAGACCGTGCCCGTGGGGCCGAACTGAGTGACCTGCCCTTCGAAAAGGCAGGCGGTGTTGCCACCAAAAAGCAACGCCTCGACCGGCTCGGTGGTCGCGTAGACGACGATGCAGTCGCGGTCGGCGAAAAGGCGGGGAAGCTCGTCGCGCAACTCCTCGCGCAGCTTGAAGTCGAGATTGGCGAGCGGTTCGTCGAGCAGGACGAGGTCGGCGTCCTTGACCAGCGCGCGCGCCATCGCGGTGCGTTGCTGCTGTCCGCCCGAAAGCTCCGCCGGCCGGCGCTCGAGCATGGCGTCGAGCTTCAGGAGTTCCGCCATCCGGCCGACGCGGTTGCGGATTTCCGCCTCCTCCATCCGCGCAACGCGGAGCGGCGAGGCGATGTTCTCGTAGATCGTCATGTTGGGGTAGTTGATGAACTGCTGGTAGACCATCGACACGTTGCGATGGCGCACGGAGACGCCGGTGACGTCGTGCCCGCCGAAGCGCACCTGGCCGGACGTCGGGCGCTCCAGCCCCGCCATCAGCTTCATCAGGGTCGTCTTGCCGGCCAGCGTCGTGCCGAGAAGAATGTTGAAGCTGCCAGGCTCGAAGACGAGATCCGTCGGGTGGATGAGCGTCTCGGCACCGGCGCGCAAGGCCACCTGCCTCAATTCAAGGGACATGGGTCGCTGCCCTGTTGGTCGTGCGTAGGGGATCGGAAACATCGCCGGCCGGTCTCGGGACCGCGCCCGTGCAAGCCGGCGACCGGGACGGTCGGGGAACGCACACGTCCCCCGACCGCCATCACCCGGGCTGATCAGTTCTCGGCCCAGCGCTGGACGAGATCGTCGTAGTTGACCGTCTCGCCCTTCGGCTTCTCGTTGTCGAGCTTGGCCTTGGCGCCGCCCTTGCCAAGCCACTCGGACGGATCCTTCGGCTCGTTGAGGCGCGGACCGCAGCCGCCGTAGGTGTTGTTGGCCTCGTCGGCGCGCTGCATGCGACCCATGATCGTGTCCATCTCGCCGGCGAGACGGTCCATGGCTTCCTGCGGCGTGAAGGTGCCCGAGTTCACGTCGCCGATCTGCTGCCACCAGAGCTGCGCGAGCTTGGGATAGTCCGGCACGTTGATGCCGGTCGGCGACCAGCGCACCCGGTCGGGCGAGCGGTAGAACTCGACCACGCCGCCGAGTTTTGGTGCGCGCTCGGAGAAGCTCTCGTGGCGCACGGTGCTGTCGCGGATGAAGGTGAGACCGACATGGCTCTTCTTCACGTCGACCGTCTTGGAGGTCACGAACTGGGCGTAGAGCCAGGCGGCCTTGGCGCGATCCGTCGGCGTCGACTTCAGGATCGTCCAGGAGCCCACGTCCTGATAGCCGACCTTCTGGCCTTCTTCCCAGTAGGGGCCGTGCGGGCTGGGCGCCGCACGCCACAGCGGCATGCCGTTGTCGTCGACGGTGTTGTTGCCCTCCGACTTCGGCTTGACCATGTCCGCCAGGAACGCGGTGTACCAGAAGATCTGCTGGGCGACGTTGCCCTGGCTGAGCGCCGGCAGCGACTGGTAGAAGTCGTAGTCGGCCGCCCCGGGAGGCGCGTATTTGCGCAGCCACTCGTCCCACTTGCGAATGGCGTAGACCGCCGCCGGGCCGTTGGTCGCGCCACCACGGGCCACCGAGGCGCCCGACGGGTTGCACGAGCCCTCGTCCATGCGGATGCCCCATTCGTCGATGGGCCGCCCGTTCGGCTCGCCCTTCGAGCCGGTGCCGGCCATGGAAAGCCACGCATCGGTCATGCGCCAGCCAAGATCGGGCGCGCGCTTGCCATAGTCCATATGGCCATAGACGCGCACGCCGTCGACTTCCTTGACGTCCTCGGTGAAGAACTCGGCGATGTCCTCATAGGCGGACCAATTCACCGGCACGCCAAGTTCGTAGCCGTATTTCTCCTTGAACTTCGCCTTCAGGTCCGCGCGATCGAACCAGTCCTTGCGGAACCAGTAGAGATTGGCGAACTGCTGGTCGGGCATCTGGTAGAGATCGCCGTCGGGCCCGGTGGTGAAGGAAATGCCCATGAAGTCGTCGAGATCGAGCGTCGGCGACGTCACGTCCTTGGCCTCACCGGCCATCCAGTCGGTCAGGTTCACCGCCTGCTGCAGGCGCGAGTGCGTGCCGATCAGATCGGAGTCATTGACATAGGCGTCGTAGAGATTGCGGTTTGTCTGCATCTGCGTCTGCACCGCCTGGACGACCTCGCCCTCGCCCAGGATCTGGTGATTCACCTTGATGCCGGTAATCTCCTCGAACGCCTTGGTCAGCGTCTTCGATTCATACTCGTGGGTCGGAATCCCCTCCGACAGAACGTTGATCTCCATCCCCTTGAAGGGCTCCGCCGCCTTGATGAACCACTCCATCTCGGCGAGCTGTCCCTCCTTGGACAGCGAGGACGGCTGGAATTCGCTGTCGATCCACTTTTTCGCTTCTTCCGTTCCGGCAAATGCCGAAGGGGAAGCTGCTATAAGCGCAACAGCCGCTACGGCCGCTCGAATATCTCTGCGCATGAAATCTCCTCCCTGAAGTAAGCTTTCAAGCAAACTTGCGGATAAACTATCAAACGAAAAAAAATGAACGTCAACCCGAAAATCGCCTTGCCATTCGTTGCGCGAAAAGTGCAAAATCCAGTGAAAACGCCCTTCATGCTGCACATGCGAGCAGCGCGAAGACATGAAAAGATAAAATCGAAAAAAAACGAAAGGCCGTCAGATGGACCCGGTGTCCCCTCGGCAGGCTGATATCCTTGACCGTGCACGCAGGTCTGGTCGCGTCGACGTCGAGGCTCTGGCCATCGACTTCGACGTCACCCCACAGACGATCCGCAAGGATCTGAACGAACTTTGCGAGCGCGGCCTGCTGCAGCGCGTGCACGGCGGCGCCGTTTTGCCGTCAGGTATTGCAAATTATGCTTATGACGCCCGACGCCAGCTCGCCGCCGAGGGCAAACGGCAGATCGGGCTGAGGGCCGCGGCGCTCATTCCCGACAATGCCTCGATCATGCTCAACATCGGCACCACCACCGAGCAGGTGGCCCGCGCCCTGCGCCAGCACGACGGCATCATGGCGATCACCAACAACATCAATGTCGCCAACATCCTGCGAACCGCGCCGGATGTCGAGGTGATCATCGCGGGCGGCCAGGTGCGCGCCTCCGACGGCGGCATCGTCGGCGAGGCCACCGTCGACTTCATCCGCCAGTTCAAGGTCGACTACGCCGTGATCGGCGCCTCGGCGATCGATGCCGACGGCACGATCTTCGACTACGACTTCCGCGAGGTTCGCGTCTCCCGCGAGATCCTGTCGCACGCGCGCCAGGTGCTTCTCGTGGCCGACGCCATGAAATTCGAGCGCAGCGCGCCCGTACGCATCGGTCACCTTGCCGAGATCGACACCTTCATCACAGACCGGGCACCGCCGGCCTCCGTTCTGGAGATCTGCCGGGACAGCGGCGTCCGGGTTGAAATAGCGGAGGCCGGCGGGGAGGAGGCCGGCCATCCTGACGAGACGACGGGAGACATCGCGCTATGACCGCGCAGAAAGAAAACGCGCCGTTCGACATCCTCATCATCGGTGGCGGCATCAACGGCTGCGGCATCGCCCGCGACGCCGTCGGCCGGGGCTATTCGGTCTGCCTTGCCGAGATGAACGACCTCGCCAGCGGCACGTCCTCCTGGTCGACCAAGCTCATCCACGGCGGCCTGAGGTATCTCGAATACTACGAGTTCCGGCTGGTGCGCGAGGCGCTCGGCGAACGCGAGCTGCTGTGGTCGATCGCACCGCACATCATCCATCCGCTGCGCTTCGTCCTGCCGCACCAAAAGGGGCTTCGCCCACGCTGGATGCTGCGCCTTGGACTGTTCCTCTACGACCATCTCGGCGGGCGCAAGCTCCTGCCGGCGACGAAGACGCTGGATCTGCGCGACGATGCGGCCGGCAAGCCTCTGAAGCCCGGCTTCTCCACCGCCTTCGAATATTCCGACTGCTGGGTGAACGATGCCCGCCTCGTGGCGCTCAACGCGCGCGATGCGGCCGATCGGGGCGCCGAGATCAATACCCGTACCAAGGTTGTCTCAGCCGAGCGGACCGGCGATCTCTGGCGCGTCCGGCTTCAGGACACGGTCAGCGGCGACATCCGCGAGGTCTCCGCGCGGCTTCTCGTCAACGCCGCCGGCCCCTGGGTCGACCGGGTTCTGCATGGCGCCATGCAGCGCAGCGATGCCAATCACGTCCGCCTCGTGCAGGGCAGCCACATCGTTGTGCGCAAGCTCTTCGACCACGACCGCGCCTATATCTTCCAGAACGGGGACGGTCGGATCGTCTTCGCCATTCCCTACGAGGGCGAACACACGCTGATCGGCACGACCGACCGCGACTTCACGGGAGATCCCGCCGATGTCTCCGCCAGCGAGGAGGAGATCGCCTATCTGATCTCGGCGGCGGGCGAGTATTTCAAGCAGCCGATTACCCGCGACGATGTGGTCTGGACCTACTCCGGCGTGCGCCCGCTCTTCGACGACGGCGCCTCCAAGGCACAGGAGGCAACGCGCGACTACGTCCTGAAGCTCGAGCGGGGCACGGGTGCTGAGCCGGCGCTCGTCAACATATTCGGCGGCAAGATCACCACCTACCGGCGGCTGGCACTGTCAGTCATGGACCTTGTCGAGAAGGCAATCGGGGCCAAGGGCAAAAGCTGGACTGCGACGCCGCCGCTGCCCGGCGGCGATTTCGCCGCGACCGGCTTCGAGGACCTCGTCACCGGACTTGCGGCCGACTGGCCGGATCTCGACCGGGCGCTGCTGCGTCGCCTGGCCCGCGCCTACGGCACGAAGACGCGGGTTCTGCTTGCCGGAGTCAAGACGCCGCAGGATCTCGGCCTCGACTTCGGCGCAGGCTTGAGCGAGCGCGAGGTCGCCTACATGATGGACCACGAATGGGCGCGTACGGCCGAGGACGTGCTGTGGCGGCGCTCAAAGCTCGGGCTTGCCGTTGACGAGGCCGGGGCCGCACAGCTTGGACGTTTCATCGCCGAACGTCTGGAAAAGGTAGCCTGAGGCACACTTCACCTCGATGTGCGAACGCGAAAAGGGGCACGTTCGAAGGAACGTGCCCCTTGTTCGTTCGTCCCCACATTGCGTGGACTACGATCTCAACTTGCCTGGCGAATGTCGCTCAGGAAGCTCTCCACGCTCTTTCGCAGGCGCTCTTCCTCGCTTTGCAGCGCCTCGGCGTCGGAGCGAATCCGCACCGCGACGTTGCCGGTAAGCTGGGCGGCTCGGGAAACGCCGGCGATGTTTCGTGACACATCCTGCGTTCCTGTCGTTGCCTCTTGCACATTCATGGCGATCTCGTTGGTCGCAGCCCCCTGCTGCTCGACGCTGGCGGCGATGTCGCCGGAGATCTTGTTGATCTCCTCGATGGTATGCGAGATTTCGCGAATTGCCTCCACCGCACCGTCGGTTTCACCCTGGACCTGCTGGATCTGGGCGACAATCTCCTCCGTGGCCTTGGAGGTTTGCGTCGCAAGCTCCTTCACTTCCGCCGCCACGACAGCGAAGCCCTTGCCCGCCTCACCGGCGCGCGCCGCCTCGATTGTGGCATTCAACGCCAGGAGATTGGTCTGCTCCGCAATATCGTTGATCAGCTTGACGACCTGGCCGATCCGGCTTGCAGCACTCGAAAGGCCCTCGATCCTGGCATTCGTCTGCTGGGCCTGTGTCACAGCGCTTTCCGCGATATCGGCCGAAGACCGCACCTGACGGGAGATTTCAGACACCGACGCCGAAAGCTCCTCGGCGGCGGCCGCGACCGTGCCCACGTTTGAGGATGCCTCCTCCGACGCCGCGGCCACGGCCGTGCTCTGATGGCTGGTGTCTTCCGCCGCGCCCGTCAATTCCCCCGCAGCCGCGTTGAGATTGACGACCGAATGGGAGACCGACTGAAGAAGCTGAGCCACGGAGGCATCGAAGTCGGCGGTCAATCTGGCCACCGTTTCCGCTCGCGCAATGCGACGGTGCTGCTCCTTTTCCTGCTCGGCCGAAAGCTCCTCGGCACGCGCGGCCTGATCACGGAAGACCTCCAAAGCCTTTCCGATACGCCCGATCTCGTCGGCGCGGCGGGCCGTGTCGATCTCCACCGAGTAGTGTCCGTCGATAAGCGACTGGATGTGACCAAGGGTCAGCTCCACAGGACGACGAATAACACGCTGACCGACGATGTAGAGCGCCGCGGCCACGGTAACCAGCAAGACAAGACCAACGCCAACGATCCAGGCCACGATCGTGTTGGAGGCGACCAGGAGGCTCGACAAGGGAACGGTCACGAGCACCGACCAGGTTTGGCCGGTCTCGCCGATCTTGACCGGAATGATCATCCTCTGCACGCCTTCGCCAAGCGCCTCGGACCAGCCGGCATAGTCGATCGCTCTCCCCTCGCGCACAGCTTTCTGACCGCTATCGAGTCCGGTTTCACGGGCCGCATCGAAGGCATCCGCGAAGGGCTTGCCGATCAGGTCGGTATCGGGATGGGCCACCCAGGTTCCCTGCTGGGATACGAGAGAAACCTGCCCCGTTCCAAGTGGGCGGATGGTGGCAAGCTGCTCGGAAAATCCGGTGGCGAACACATCGATACCGGCCACGCCCAGGACCTTGCCATCATTCATGATGGGCGCGGACATGGAGACACCAATCGCCATCGCATCGCCAACCGGCCAGGTGTAGGGCTCGGTGGCGAACACCTTGCCGGTCCGGTAGGTGCGCGAGAACCACTCCTTGTCTGCGGCGTCGCTCACCTTGCCCGAGGAGTCGGTGACCTCTCCCGTCGGCCTCTCGCCAAAGCTTCCGTCGGGATTGCGAAACACATAGGGACGCCATTGGCCCGTGGCGTCATGCATGTTGTCGGCGCTGGCAAACTCCGCATTGCGTCCGTCCAAGTCATCGGTGACGACAACACCCCAGGCTCCCGAAAGGTTCTTTTCGCCCTTCATCGTCTCGCGAATGATGGCGGTCCATGCGTTCCGGTCCACGTCTCCGGACGCCTTGAGCGCGCTCATGCTCGCGGCCATGCCCTTCGTGATCGTCAGACCGGCCTCGAGTTGCCGGCGGATCGACTGGGCCTCGCGCTCGCCAACTGCCCGCGCTTCGCCGACCGCAATATCACGTGCGATCCGGGCTGACTGCCAGGCGATAACCGAGATGCCGCAAAAGAGAGTCACGATCAGAACAATACTGCTCGTGATTACAAGTTTCACCGTGATAGATGCGTTCTTCAGCATGGGCACCACCAACTTTACATGCACACGCAACCGACTGCTTGCGCGCCTTGTAAAAATTGATAGGGCAAAACCTATAACGCTGGGTAAATAAAGAATATTATGAATATTTCCCCAGCGTCTCAGGTTGTCATTAAATTATTACTCAACTATCGAGATGCAAAATACGAGAGCCGGCAGGTGTGCCGCCGGCTCTCGCGCTCACGTCACATCTTGTCAGTGACCACCGTCGTCGTTGCGCCTTCCGGCTGCCGGGTGATCACCGGGTCGGAGCCGCCGCTCAACAGCGTCTCGACGGTGCGGGTGTAGTCGGCCATGTCGAGCGTGCCGTCGCTGCCCTCGGTCAGCTTGTTGATCTCGCGAACCATGCGCTTCTGGTGCTTCTCGGTCTGGGCGCCGGTGGCGTCGTTCTCCAGAACGATGTCGGCCGCCTCGTCCGGGTTCTCGCGGGCATACTCCCAGCCCTTCATCGACGCGCGCACGAAGCGGGCCATCTTGTCGACGAAGGCCGGGTCGGACAGATTCTCCTCGAGGACATACAGGCCGTCCTCAAGCGTCGCCACGCCCTGGTCTTCATACTTGAAGACGATCAGCTCGCTCTCCGGAATGCCGGCATCGATCACCTGCCAGTACTCGTTGTAGGTCATGGTGGAGATGCAGTCGGCCTGCTTCTGCAGCAGCGGGTCGACGTTGAAGCCCTGCTTGAGCACCGTCACGCCCTTCTCGCCACCCTCGGTCGGGATGCCAAGCTTGCTCATCCAGGCGAGGAACGGATACTCGTTGCCGAAGAACCAGACGCCGAGCGTGCGGCCGGGGAAGTCGTCCGGCGACTTGACGCCCGTCTCCTTCAGGCAGGTCAGCATCATGCCCGACTTCTTGAACGGCTGGGCAATGTTGACGATCGGCACGCCGCGCTCGCGACTTGCCAGCGCCGAGGGCATCCAATCGACGATGACGTCGGCGCCGCCGCCGACAATCACCTGCGGCGGAGCGATGTCCGGGCCGCCCGGCTTGATGGTGACGTCAAGGTTCTCCTCGTCATAGAAGCCCTTGTCCTTGGCCACATAGTAGCCGGCGAACTGCCCTTGCGTGACCCATTTGAGCTGCAGTGTCACCTCGTCGGCGGCATGCGCCTGGGAGAGACCGAAGGCGAATGCCGCGGCCGCAAGCAATGTCTTTCTCATATCAAGCTCCCTCTGGTTTCGGCCCCGTCGCCCGTTATCCCCGGACTGACGGATGCCAGAACGTGACGACCCTCTCGAGAAGGGCCACCAAGCCGTAGAACAGCGATCCTGCGACCGCGGCGACCGCGATCGAAGCCCACACCATATCGACATTCATCCGCCCCACCTCGGTGGAGATGCGAAAGCCCATGCCGACGGTGGGCGTGCCGAAGAACTCGGCGACGATCGCGCCGATCAGCGCCAGCGTCGAGTTGATTTTCAAGGCATTGAAGACGAAGGGCATGGCCATCGGCAACCGCATCTTGACGAGCGACTGGACGTGGTTTGCCGCATAGGTGTGCATGAGATCGTGCTGAATGCGGTCGGCCGCGGCCAGCCCGGTCACCGTGTTCACCAGCATCGGGAAAAAGGTCATGATGACGACGACGGCCGCCTTCGACGGCCAGTCGAAACCGAACCACATGACCATGATCGGCGCGACACCGATGATCGGCAGCGCGGAAACGAGGTTGCCGACAGGCAGCAGCCCGCGCCGCAGGAAGGGAACGCGGTCAACGACAAGCGCCACGAGGAAGCCGGATCCGCAGCCCAGCACATAGCCGACGATGACGCCCTTGAGAAAAGTCTGGCGGAAATCGGCCCACAGGATCGACGGCGAGGCGACCGCCCTCGCCCAGATGTCCGACGGCGGCGGCAGCAGCACCTTCGGCACCGCGAAGCCGGTGACCAGAAGTTGCCAGAGGACCAGCAGCCAGACGCCGAAGGACAGCGGGATCAGCAGCGCCACGATCCGGCGCAGCGCCGCCGAGCGCGGTGAAAGGCCGGCCATTTCCTCAACCGAGACCCAGGCTGTTGCCCAGGCAGCGATGGTGAGGGCCCAGAACCCCACACCGGCCTCGCCCGGATGCTGGCCGATCAGGCTGACCAGCGTCGCGGCGAGGAAACCGGATGCGGCGACCAGAACCACCCAGGCGGAACGGCCGAAAAGCTCGCCGAAACGGTAGATGCCAAGCACGACAATGGCGGTGACGCCGGCAAGGGCGACGAACGGCGCCTCCAGGAACCCGTGCGAGCCATTGTCGGTGACAATCAACGGCAGCATCGTCGCGATCACCGCCAGCAACAGACCGAGAAGCGACAGGAAACGGGCGACGGGGCTCATCCGGGTCATGACGCCATCCCCATGCGCTTGAGCACGATGCGCTCGGCGAGTCCGATCAGCGCCACCAACCCCGCGGCCAGCGCGGCGGCAAGGATCAGCGCCGACCATATCTGCACCGTCTGGCCATAGTAGGACCCGGCGAGAAGCCGCGCGCCGAGGCCGGCAACGGCGCCGGTCGGCAACTCGCCGACGATGGCCCCGACAAGGCTGGCGGCGACGCCGACCTTCATCGAGGTGAAGAGATAGGGCATCGCCGAGGGCAGGCGCAGCTTCCACAGCGTCTGCGCCGCCGAGGCATAATAGGTCTTCATCAAATCGAGCTGGATGGTCTCGGGCGAGCGCAGGCCCTTCACCATTCCCACGGTCACCGGGAAGAAGGAAAGATAGGTGGAGATGAATGCCTTGGGCAGCAGGCCCGAGATGCCGACCGCGTTCAGGACGACGATGATCATCGGTGCGATGGCGAGGATGGGGATTGTCTGGGACGAGATCACCCAGGGCATCAGGCTCTTGTCGAGCACCCGGCTGTGCACCACGCCGATCGCGAGCACGATGCCGAGCGTCGTGCCGAACAGGAAGCCGAGCAGGGTCGAGGAGAGCGTGATCGAACTGTGGTAGATAAGGCTGCGCTTGGAGGTGACGTTCTTCTCGACCGTCGTGTTCCAGATCTCGACCGCCACCTGGTGCGGAGCCGGCAGGACGGGACGCTCCTGCGCCAGCGTATCGGCGACAAGCCGGGCCAGCGGTACGTCTTCCAGTCCGCCGCGCTTGTAGGTGTCGCGCTGGAATGGCGTGTTGAGCAGCACGGCGGAGAGATACCATACGGCGATGATCGCGACGACGATGACCAGCACCGGCCCGGCCGTGCCCGACATCAGCCGCGCAAAGGGCGAACGGCTCGGCGCATGCAACGTTGCCGCGGTCATGTCGCCGTTCCCGTTTCGCGACGGGTCGTCTCGGCCTCAGTCCTCATAGCTGTGTCCCGCCCGCAGGCCTTCGCGAACGCGATGGGCGACCTCGAGGAATTCCGGCGTCTCGCGAATGTCGAGCGTGCGCTGGCGCGGCAGCGGACTGTCGATCACATCGTAGACCCGCCCCGGACGCGGGCAGAGCACGACGATCTTGGTCGACAGGAACACGGCCTCCGGGATCGAGTGTGTGACGAAGACCACGGTCTTGTTCGTCTTTGCCCAGAGTTTGAGCAATTGCTCGTTGAGGTGATCGCGCACGATCTCGTCAAGCGCGCCGAAGGGCTCGTCCATCAGCAGCAGGTCGGGGTCGAAGGAAAGCGCGCGGGCGATGGAGGCGCGCTGCTGCATGCCGCCCGAAAGCTGCCAGGGATACTTGCGCTCGAAGCCGGAAAGATTGACCAGCTCCATGTTGCGCCGGATGCGCTCTTCCCGCTCGGCTTTCGGAAAGCCCATGATCTCCAGCGGCAGGGCGATGTTGTCGGCAATCGTGCGCCAGGGATAGAGGGCGGCGGCCTGGAAGACATAGCCGTAGGCGCGGGCGAGCCGCGCCTCGTGCGGGGTCATGCCGTTGACCGAGATCGTCCCGCCGGTCGGCTGCTCCAGATCGGCGATCACCCGCAAAAGCGTGGTCTTGCCGCATCCCGACGGACCGATGAAGGAGACGAAGTCCCCCGGCGCAACCTCCAGGTCGATGTCGGACAGCGCGTGAACCGGCCCGTCCCCGGTCTCGAAGGTCAGCGACAGATTGTCGATGTCGATGACGGGCGCGATTGCCTGTTCCATGTGTGCGGCCCCCGTTTGAGAGGTTGTCATGTCGATACGGAACTCCTCACGGCACCCCTCAACGGGAGGCTCTCAAGCCTGCACGGTGACGACACACTGGTGTTTCGCGCAGATGCATCTGCTCGCGCGCCGCCGATTTCACTCTAGCAAGATCCGACTAGCAAGATCCGAGCCAGCGTCCGGCCAGCCCGCAATCCTTGTCATGCATTCCTTGTGGGCGACGACACGGTCGAAAAATCCGACCCTGTCGCCCGACAGCAGGCTGTGACCGCGGGCTGGCACCGTCACCCAGTCCTCGTGCGGCACATGCGACTTGCGGGTCTTGTTCGGCTTCGCCAGGCACGCCGCGCGGCGTAGAAAGACCTTTGTGCCTGAGAGCAGCCAGTCGTGAACTTCGCTGGACGCGAAGACCGCTTGCGCCAACGGCTCAGGATACTGCGGCGCTTTCTCCGAATAGCCTGGCATATCCCGCCTCACACGCCGCTTTGCGGAATGCCCGTGCGCTCGACCTTGCGCGGCGCGGTGAGTTCCTTCCAGGTCGACAGCGCCTTGTTGACCGCCTGGAACGGCTCGCGGGCGACGAACTGGCCGTGCCCCTGTTGCGTCTTCACGGTTCCGTCCTCGATGGCGAGCTGGCCACGGGTGAGCGTGAACCGCGGCAGGCCCTTTACCTTCTGTCCCTCGAAGACATTGTAGTCGATCGACGACTGCTGGTTCGCCGCGGAGATGGTCTTCTCCTTCGCCGGGTCCCAAACCACGATGTCGGCATCCGCGCCAACGAGGATCGCGCCCTTCCTGGGGTAAAGGTTGAGGATCTTGGCGATGTTGGTCGAGGTGACGGCCACGAACTCGTTCATGGTGAGCCGGCCGGTCGCCACGCCATGGGTCCACAGCATGGGCAGCCGGTCCTCCAGCCCGCCGGTGCCGTTCGGGATCTTGGTGAAATCGCCGATACCGGTGCGCTTCTGCTCCGTGGAGAAGGCGCAATGATCGGTGGCAACGCAGGACAACGACCCTGACTGCAATCCGGCCCAGAGGCTTGCCTGATGCTGCTTGTTGCGGAACGGCGGCGACATCACCCGACGTGCCGCGTGATCCCAGTCCTTGTCGAAATACTCGCTCTCGTCGAGCGTCAGATGCTGGATCAGCGGCTCGCCGTAGACGCGCTTTCCCTGCTGGCGGGCACGGCGGATCGCTTCATGGCTTTCCTCGCAGGAGGTGTGCACGACATAGAGCGGAACGCCGGCCATGTCGGCGATCATGATCGCCCGGTTGGTCGCCTCGCCCTCGACCTGCGGCGGGCGGGAGTAGGCATGGGCCTCGGGGCCGTTGTTTCCTTCCGCGAGAAGACGGGCGGAGAGATCGGCGACCACGTCGCCGTTCTCGGCGTGAACCAGCGGCATCGCACCCAGCTCGGCGCAGCGCTGGAACGAGGCATACATCTCGTCGTCCTGCACCATCAGCGCGCCCTTGTAGGCCATGAAGTGCTTGAAGGTGTTGATGCCCCTCTCGCGGACGACTGTCTCCATCTCGTTGAAGACCTGCTCCCCCCACCAGGTGACCGCCATGTGGAAGGAGTAGTCGCAATTGGCGCGGGTGGACTTGTTGTCCCACATGGTCAGCGCCTCGAGCAGGGACTGGCCCGGCGCCGGCAGGCAGAAGTCGACCACCATCGTCGTGCCGCCGGCAAGGCCGGCCCGCGTGCCGCTCTCGAAGTCGTCGGAGGAATAGGTGCCCATGAAGGGCATTTCCAGATGGACATGCGGGTCGATGCCGCCCGGCATGACGTAGCAGCCGGTCGCGTCCAGCACCTCGTCGCCGGCAAGGTCGGGTCCGATCTCGACGATCACGCTGCCGTCGATCTTCACGTCGGCCTTGTAGGTGAGATCGGCCGTCACGACCGTTCCGCCCTTGATCACCTTCGTTGCCATTGCCGTTCCCCTCTCTGGTCTGTTTGCGGACCTTCAGGCCCTCATGTTCCGGCCCTTGCGCCCTCCTCGGTGGCGCGTCGTCACGCCTCACCCCCTCTTCGGCTCTCCGGGACGGGATGGGCTCAGGCGGCGCCCGGCCCGCCGGGCCCTTGTTGGCTCACTCCACGATCTCCGCCGCCTCCAGCACCGCGTGCAGCAGCACGTCAGCACCGGCCTTGGCCCAGTCCCTAGTGATTTCCTCCGCCTCATTGTGCGACAGGCCGTCGACGCAGGGGCACATGATCATCGCCGTCGGCGCGACCTTGTTGACCCAGCAGGCGTCGTGGCCGGCGCCCGAGATGATGTCCATGTGGCTGTAGCCGAGCCTCTCGGCAGCACCGCGCACGGCCTTGACGCAGGTCTCGTCGAAGGTCACCGGGTCGAAATGGCCTACCGCCTCGATCTCGACGCCAAGACCGAGATCCTCGGCGATCTTCGGCGCCTTCTCCTCGAACTCCGCCTTCATGGCATCAAGCGTCGCCTGGTCGGGAGAGCGGAAATCGATGGTGAAGACCACCTTGCCCGGAATGACGTTGCGCGAGTTCGGATAGACATCGCAATGGCCGATCGCACCCACGGCGCGCGGCTGGTGCTTCATGGCGATCTCGTGGACCAGCTCGGTCATGCGCGCCATGCCGAGGCCGGCGTTCTTGCGCATCGGCATCGGCGTCGAGCCGGTGTGGCTGTCCTTGCCGGTGACCGTCACCTCAAGCCACCACAGCCCCTGGCCATGGGTAACGACGCCGATGTCCCGGCCTTCGGCTTCGAGGATGGGCCCTTGCTCGATGTGCAACTCGAACATCGCGTGGATTGCATCCTTGCGCGCGCCGACGGGCTCGTCGCCGACCCAGCCGATGCGCTTGAGTTCGTCGCCGAAGCGCTTGCCCTCCGCGTCCTTGCGGTCGTAGGCCCACGCCTCCTCATGGGTGCCGGCGAAAACGCCGGAGGCCAGCATGGCGGGGGCGAAACGGGTGCCTTCCTCGTTGGTCCAGTTGGTGACGACGATGGGCCGCCTGGTCCTGATGCCGAGGTCGTTCAGCGTGCGCACCAGCTCCAGCCCGCCGAGAACACCGAGCACGCCGTCATATTTGCCGCCCGTCGGCTGGGTATCGAGATGCGAGCCGACATAGACGGGCTTGGCGTCGGGGTCGGCCCCCTCGCGGGTCATGAACATGTTGCCCATGGTGTCGACGCCCATGGAAAGATCGGCATCCGCGCACCACTTGCGGAAAAGCTCGCGCCCTTCCTTGTCCGCGTCGGTCAGCGTCTGGCGGTTGTTGCCGCCGGCAACGCCGGGTCCGATCTTCGCCATCTCCATGAGGCTGTTCCAAAGCCGCTCGGCATCGATGCGGATGTTCTTGCCCGGTGCTGCTGCCATGACGCGCGCTCCTATTTCAGTTCGGTTTCGATAAAGGACATCGTCGCCGTGCCCTCGTTGACAACATTGTGCTCGACACCCTCGTCGCGGCGGTAGACCGTGCCGGCGGGCATGGTGACCGACCGGCTCGCGCCTCCAGGCTCCTCGAGCAGCATGTTGCATTCGCTCAGTGTCGTGATGACATAGTCCATGGCATGACGGTGCCATCCGGTCTCCGCGCCCGGTGCGAAGTCAAAGCGGGTAACGCGGACTTTCGCATCGTCGATCAGCGTCGTGGCCTGCACCTGCGGTCGACTCATGACCTCACTCCATGTTCGGGAAAGTGTAGACGGCACCGTCCTTTATGCCTGCCGGCCAGCGCGTCGTCACGGTCTTCAGGCGCGTGTTGAAGCGCACTCCCTCCTCGCCGTAGATCGAATGGTCGCCGAACAGCGAGCGCTTCCAGCCGCCGAACGAGAAATAGGCGACAGGCACCGGGATCGGCACGTTGATGCCGACCATACCCACCTCGATGCGGTCGGCGAAGGCGCGCGCGGCATCGCCGTCGCGGGTGAAGATCGCGGTGCCGTTGCCGTATTCGTGCTCGTTGATAAGATCGAGCGCTTCCTCATAGTCCTTGGCGCGCACCACCGAGAGCACGGGGCCGAAGATCTCTTCCTTGTAGATCGTCATGTCCTTCGCCACGCGGTCGAACAAGGTTCCACCGACGAAATAGCCGTTCTCGTAGCCCTGCAGGGAGAAGCCGCGCCCGTCGACGAGAAGCTCGGCGCCCTCCTTCTCGCCCTGGTCGATATAGGACAGCACCTTGCGCATGTGTGCCTCGGTGACGACGGGACCCATCTCGGCGTCCTTGTCGGTCGCGGGACCGATCTTCAGCGCCTGCACGCGGGGAACCAGCTTCTCGACCAGCGCGTCAGCGGTCTTCTCGCCGATGGGAACGGCAACCGAGATCGCCATGCAGCGCTCGCCGGCAGAGCCGTAGCCCGCGCCCATCAGCGCGTCCGCCGCCTGGTCCATGTCGGCGTCCGGCATCACGATCATGTGGTTCTTGGCACCACCCAGCGCCTGCACCCGCTTTCCGTTCGCCGTGCCGGTCGTATAGACATATTCGGCGATCGGCGTGGAGCCGACGAAGGAGACGGCCTTGACGTCGCGGTGGGTCAGCAGCACATCGACGGCTTCCTTGTCGCCGTGAACGACATTGAGAACACCTTCGGGAAAGCCAGCCTCTCGGAACAGGTCATAGACTGCCATGACAGCGGAGGGATCGCGCTCCGACGGCTTCAGGACGAACGTGTTCCCGCAGGCGACCGAGATCGGATACATCCACAAGGGCACCATCGCCGGGAAGTTAAACGGCGTGATGCCGGCGACGACACCAAGCGGCTGGCGGTCGGAATAGCTGTCGATGGCCGGCCCGACATTGCGGGCAAACTCGCCCTTCAGCAGATGCGGAATGCCGCAGGCGAATTCCACCACCTCGATGCCGCGCGCGATCTCGCCAAGCGCGTCGTCATGGGTCTTGCCGTGCTCCGCCGAGATTGCCCTGGCGATGTCGTCGGCATGGGCGGTGAGCAATTCCTTGAAGCGGAACATGCAGCGCGCGCGCTTCAGCGGCGGCGTGTCGCGCCAGGCCGGAAAGGCCGCGCTGGCGGCGGCGATCGCCTCCGCGACCTCATCGGCGGTGGAAAGCGGCAGCGTCGCCGTGCGCTCACCGGTCGCCGGGTTGAACACCCCTTGCGTACGGATCGAGCGGGAGACGACGCGCCGGCCGCCGATGGCGTTTTCGATGGTTGTCATGAATTCAGGTCCAGGCTTGCCGGCCCGCACCGGTCACCGGCGGTCCCGCGGGCCCCGCCGCGTGCGCCGGCGGCGAACCGCGATGTCTTCTTGATTGGAGTGCGTGCCGCGAACGGCGGCCCGAAGGCGTCGGACTTGCTGCTGGCGGATGCCGGCTGCGACATGAACCCTCCCTCGGACAGGCCTGCCACGCGGCAGGCGTCCCGTTGTCACGGGGCGACGGATCGACAGGACAGCTCCACGCCGGGGCAGGTTGCCCCCCGGGCCAGCCATGCGTCAGCAATCCCGCGCGAAGTCGACCTTCGCAGCGAAGCCTGACACGACCGTACGGACAATGCCGAAAGGTCGCTCCGTTCCCCTTCATCGCCGCGCGCGACAAGCAATTCCGCCTGCAGGCGCGGCCCAGCCCTCGCAAGATGCTTTGCGAAGACGGTGATCTGGAAGATGCGGCCCCGATCTTTTGTGCCAGTCTACTCTGGCCGCCGGTGGTCCGCAGCGTCTTGACCATTGCGCCAGGGTGAAAAACCTGACCAAATGGTCAAATCGAGCGTAGAAAGGCCTGACCATCCGGTCAAGATCAATTTTTCAGCCTGCCTGCAAATTTGGCGGTCACCGCGTCCTCCGGACCGGCAGGGCAGGCGCAAGGCGACGGCGCGAGGCGCGATGCAGGACACGCAGCGGACACACAAGAGCGCGATCAGGGAAGAAAACGAGCGCGCCATCCTGAAGGCGGCGGAGGAGGTCTTCGCCGAAAGCGGGTTCCGGGGCGCAACGACGGGCATGATCGCCGACCGCGCCGGCATTCCCAAAGCCAACCTGCACTATTATTTCCCGACGAAGGAGACGCTCTACCGCCGGGTGGTGGAGCGCATCTTCAACATCTGGCTCGAGGCGGCGAACTCCTTCGACGAAAACGACGACCCTGTCGAGGCGCTGACCTCCTACATCGCCAAGAAGATGGACATCTCGCGCGCCCACCCGATGGGCTCCAAGGTCTGGGCCAACGAGATCCTGCACAAGGCACCGGTGATTCAGGACTATCTGGAGACGACCCTGCGCGACTGGACCGCCTCGCGCGTCGCGGTGATCGAGCGCTGGATCGCGCAAGGGCGCCTCGCGCCGGTCGATCCGCGCTATCTTCTCTACATGATCTGGTCGACAACGCAGCATTATGCGGACTTCAATCACCAGATCGACACGCTCAACGGCGGCCAACCGCTCTCCGACGCGCAGTTCGAGGCGGCGAAGCGCACGGTGACCGGCATCATCCTGACCGGCATCGGCGCAACGACGGCGGTCCCGGCACGGTGTCAGGCAGTCAAGGAAAGCTGAGAATGGACGGCCCCCTCATCCCCGAAGACGCGCGGACCGCGCAAGACGAGGCGCCGCGCACCCGCATCCAGGAGCGCAACCGGGCGAAGATCCTCGACGCCGCCCTCGGCACGTTTTCGCGCTTCGGCTATCGCGGCGCCCGAGTCGACCAGATCGCCGAGGATGCCGGCATGTCGAAGTCGAACCTGCTCTATTATTTCGGCTCCAAGTCGGCGATCTACAAGGCGGTGCTGGCCGATCTGCTCGACCGCTGGCTGGCGCCCTTGCGCACCCTCGACCCGGACGGCGATCCGCGCCGCGAGCTGACCTCCTACATCGAGGCGAAGCTCCGCTTTTCCGCCGAATATCCGGAGGCCTCGCGCCTCTTCGCCAATGAGGTGATGCAGGGCGCGCCGATGATCCGCGACGTGCTGGAGGGGCCGCTGAAGGCGCTGGTCGACGAGAAATCCGAGGTTCTGCGCCACTGGGCCGAAAAGGGGCTGATCCGCGACGTCGATCCTCCGCATCTCATCTTCCTGATCTGGGCGACGACCCAGCATTATGCCGATTTCGCCACCCAGATCGCCGCCGTCACCGGAACCGGGATCGATGATGCCGCCTTCCGCCGCTCGGCGCTCGACACGCTGACCGGCCTGATCTTCGAAGGTCTCGCCCCGCGCGCGTGACGCCGCGTCGCGCCGCTTGATCTTGCACCGCTGGCCGGTATCCTCTGCCTCATCGCCAAAGCCGGACGGATCTCCCGCCGGCTCCGAAACGGGAGCGCCCATGCGCAAGGTCCTGATTGCCGCCGGCCTGGTCTGCAGTCTTCTCAGTCTTTCCAGCGGCGTAGCCATGGCCGCACGCTGCGGCAACAATGCCGCCGGCTTTCCCCGCTGGCTCGAGGACTTCAAGCGCGAGGCGGTCGCCGCCGGCATCTCGAAGCGGACCGTCAGCTCCGCGCTCGATGGCATGGCCTACAACAGCAAGGTCATCCGGCTCGACCGCAACCAGAAATCCTTCAAGCTCTCCTTCGAGAAGTTCCTGGCCCGACGCGCCCCGCCCTCGACCATCGCCATCGGCAAGCGCCGGCTGAAGCAGCACTGGAACACGCTCGACCGCGTGGAGCGCAAATACGGCGTGCCGAAGGAGGTGATCGTCTCCATCTGGGGGCTGGAATCCGGCTTCGGCGGCTTCATGGGCAACATTCCGGTGTTCTCGTCGCTGTCGTCGCTCGCCTATGACTGCCGTCGGTCGAAGTTCTTCACCAACGAGCTGATGAGCGCCCTGCAGATCGCCGATCGCGGCTACATGCGCATCCCGGAGATGAAGGGGGCCTGGGCCGGTGAAATCGGCCAGACCCAGTTCCTTGCCTCGAGCTACCTGCGTTTTGCGGTCGACTTCGACGGCGACGGACGGCCGAACCTGATCCGCAGCCCCGCCGATGTCTTCGCCTCGACGGCTAACTTCCTGCGCCAGCACGGCTGGCAGAAGGGCGGCGACTGGTCGCCCGGCAGCCACAACTACGGGGTGCTGAAGGACTGGAACCGGGCGGAGGTCTACCGCAAGACCATCGCCTATTTCGCCAGTCAGTTGCGTCAGTAGCGGCGCAGCGCGGAGGCGCGCTGGAGAACGAGCGTCGCCAGCCCGGTGACCAGGACGCCGACGAGCGTCCAGCCCCCGGGCCAGTCCGCCCCGAAGACCAGCGCGGATTCCAGCAACACGAAGCTCGGCAGGAGATAGGTGTAGGCCATCACCGGCCCGGCCGGCAGCCGCAAGCTGGCGTAGGTCGCGAGAAAGAAGCTTGCCGCGGTCGGGAACACCGCGAGGTAGACGATGCCGAGATAGACCCCGGCAGGCACCATGCTCCACTCGGTTTCGCCAAGCGAGCGCCCTCCGTAGGCAAAGAGCAGCACCGCGCCGGTGACGATGATGCGGAAATTGAAGAGCGTCAGCGGCTCGCCTCGGTTCAGCAGCCGCATCAAGGGGGCGTAGAAGGCGTAGGCGGCGACGCCGACCACGAAGATCGCCTCCCCCTTGCCCAGTTCCAGGTGTCCCAGCCGCGAGAGATCCTCGCCGAAGAGCACGAGGAGCGCGCCGACCGCGCCCAGCGCCAGGCAGAAGAGCTGGCGGCGCGAAACCTTCTGGCGCAGCATGACGAAGCCGGCGAGCGTGGTGAAGGCGGGCAGCAGCGTGAACACCGCGCCGGCATTGAGCGCGCTGGTGGTGCGCAACGCCTCGAACATGGTCACGAAGAAGATATCGAGCGACAGGGCGATGACCAGATAGACCGGGATGCGCCGGATCTGCAGCGGCCGCCATTCGCCGCGCAGCGTCACAAGAACGGCGAAGACGACGGCAGCGAGAGAGAAGCGAAGACCCGTCAGCACCGCCGGATCGAGACTTGCCGTGATTGCGTGACCGACCGGAAACGAGGTCGAGACGAGAAAGGCGAAGCCCAGCATGGCGAGATGGGCAAGGCCGGCCTCGCCGTCCGCGCCGGAGACAGTCCCCGGAGTGGCGGCGCCAGGAGCGCCGCCACCGGCTTGCCGGGGGAAGGCCCCCCGTCTCACTCGGCCGCTTCCATCACCCGGTTGGGGTTGTTCGGGTGGGTCGTCCAGTTGGCATAGTCCGGGTCGATGGCCTTGCCGGTGCGCGGATCCGTTCCATCGACCAGCTGCTCCATGGTGATGCAATCCTCGACCGGGCACACCGAGACGCAAAGATTGCAGCCGACGCATTCCTCATCGATCACCTCGAAGTGCCGCAGGCCGTCCTTCGTCGCGGTGATCGCCTGATGGGATGTGTCCTCGCAGGCGATGTGACAGCGGCCGCACTGGATGCAGGCGTCCTGGTCGATGCGCGCCTTGACCACATAGTTGAGGTTGAGCTGCTGCCAGTCCGAGACATTGGGCACCGCCTTGCCGACGAAATCGTCGATGCAGCCATAGCCCTTCTCGTCCATCCAGTCGGAAAGACCGTCGATCATGTCCTCGACGATGCGGAAGCCATAGGTCATGGCGGCGGTGCAGACCTGCACCGTGCCCGCGCCAAGCGCCATGAATTCGGCAGCATCGCGCCAGTTGGTGACGCCGCCGATGCCGGAGATCGGCATGCCACGGGTCGCGGGATCGCGGGCGATCTCGGCCACCATGTTGAGCGCGATGGGTTTCACCGCCGGGCCGCAGTAGCCCCCGTGGGCACCGCGTCCGTCGATCACCGGCGAAGGCGACATCTGGTCGAGGTCGACCGCGACGATGGAGTTGATGGTGTTGATCAGCGACACGGCGTCCGCCCCGCCGGCATGCGCGGCCCGCGCCGGTCCGCGGATGTCGGTGATGTTGGGCGTCAGCTTGACGATCACCGGCATCCGGGTGTGCTGCTTGCACCAGCGCGCCACCATCTCGATGTATTCGGGCACCTGCCCGACGGCCGATCCCATGCCGCGCTCCGACATGCCGTGCGGGCAGCCGAAGTTGAGCTCGACGCCATCGGCCTCGGTTTCCTCGACGCGTCTGAGGATGTCGATCCAGTTCTGCTCCTCGCACGGCACCATCAGCGACACCACCATCGCCCGGTCGGGCCAGTCGCGCTTGACGCGCTTGATCTCGCGCAGGTTCACCTCGAGCGGACGGTCGGTGATGAGCTCGATATTGTTGAACCCAACGAGGTTGCGGTCGCGCCCGTGGATTGCGCCGTAGCGCGGGCCGTTGACGTTGACCACCGGCGGATCCTCGCCCAGCGTCTTCCAGACGACGCCGCCCCAGCCGGCCTTGAAGGCCCGCACGACGTTGTATTCCTTGTCCGTCGGCGGCGCCGAGGCCAGCCAGAAGGGGTTCGGCGACTTGATGCCGAGGAAATTGCTCCGAAGATCAGCCATTGTCTTGTCTCCCCACGTCTTGTTCGGGGGTGAAAAGGGATGGCGGCAGGCGCTCGTGCCAAGGGACGGGCCCGCCGCGAAAGCGGTCGCGCGGCTCCCTCAGGCGGAGAGGCTCGCATGGATGGCCTGCGCGGCGATCTTGCCGTCCTCGACGGCCGCGACCGTCAGGTCGTCGCCGCCTGCGATGCAGTCGCCACCCGCCCACACGTTCGCAAGCGAGGTGCGGCGGTCTTCGTCGACCATGATGCGCCCGTCCTCGAGCGCCGGTGCGTCGGCGGCGAGCGGATCGGCGACAAAACTCTGGCCGATCGCCTTGAACACCTGGTCAGCTTCCAGCGTGACGGTCTCGCCCGTGCCGGCGAGCCGGCCTGAGGCATCGACGGCGGTACGCTCGAGCGCGATGGCGCGGACATGGCCGCCGGCTCCGATCAGCCGGGCCGGACGCAGCCATTCGCGAATGATGACGCCGTTGGTCAGCGCCACTTCCTGCTCGTAGGGGCTGGCCTTCATGGCCTCGCGGTCGCGGCGATAGGCGATGGTGACCTCCTCCGCGCCGAGCCGCTTCGCCTGCACGGCGATGTCGATGGCGGTCATGCCGCCGCCGATCACCACCACCTTGCGACCGATGGGAAGGCTGGCGAGATCCGCCGTCTGGCGCAGGCCGGCGATGTAGTCGACCGCGTCGAGAACACCCGAAAGCGTCTCGCCCTCGACCTTGAGCGCATTGACGCCGGCAAGACCCATGCCGAGGAACACGGCATCGAAATCCTGCCTCAGCCCGGCAAGCGTCAGATCGCGGCCGAGCGCCTTGCCACAGTCGATGCCGATGCCGCCGATGGCGGCGACGAAGGCAACCTCCCTCTGCGCGAAATCATCGGTCGTCTTGTAGGCGGCGATGCCGTACTCGCTGAGCCCGCCCGGCTTCTCGCGTGCCTCGAACACCGTCACCTCATGACCGTGGCGCGCCAGCGCATGGGCACAGGAGAGCCCCGCCGGTCCCGCGCCGACGACGGCGACACGCCTGCCGGTCGCGGCGGCGCGCTCGAACGGGTGGCGGTCCGGGTCGGAGAGATAGATGTCGGTCGCATGGCGCTGAAGCAGGCCGATCTGCACCGGCCGGTCCTCCGCAAGATTGCGGACACAGGCCTCCTCGCACAGTGTCTCCGTCGGACAGACGCGGGCGCACATGCCACCCAGGATATTCTCCGCGAAGATCGTCTTCGCCGATCCCACCGGATTTCCGGTCGAGATCTGGCGAATGAACTTGGGGATGTCGATCGAGGTCGGACAGGCGATGGTGCAGGGCGCATCGTAGCAGAAATAGCAGCGATCCGCCTCGACACGCGCCTCGTGGACGCCCAGCGGCGGGTGCAGGTCGTCGAAATTGTCGAGATAATCGTCGGCCGTCAGGCGCCCGGAGCGGACGTCAGGGGCCGTGAGTACGTCAGCCATGGCTGCACCTCCACGATGGCCGGCTGACCGCGCGTCGCGCGCGGGCGGGCGGCACATGGTTCTCCTCTGGGGCGCGGGGACGAGGGAAGGATGCTCCGCCGCGCCGACTTCTGCGGCATCCGCGACACGGGCGGATGCCTGCTCTGGCGATTGCAGACGGCGCTTCCTCATTGATCGGGAAATCGTCCGCCTTTCAGCATTGGGCCGAGTTTTGACCAAATAGTCAAATTTTTTGTCGCCCCCTTCACGCAGCGGCAGGAGCAAGAGCACACTTGGCCCGGCCCGCCGGCCCGTGTAGTTCCCACCGGGAGCGCGCGTCGCACGACGCGCAAGATCCCGCGAGCGGAAGGAAAGACATGAGCACTCCCGTCCTCCACGACTACTGGCGTTCCTCGGCGAGCTACCGGGTGCGGATTGCGCTCAACCTGCTTGGCATCGCCTATGACGCCGCGCCCGTGAACCTGCTGACCGGCGCTCATCGCGCCGCCCCGCATCTGGCGCGCAATCCGCAGGGCCTTGTGCCCGCCCTCGACATCGACGGACGGACGATGACCCAGTCGCTGGCGATCATCGAATATCTGCACGAGACCCGCGACGGCAGCAGCCTGCTTCCCGCCGACGCCCTCGGCCGCCAACGGGTGCGGGCGCTGTCCCATGTCATTGCCATGGAGATCCATCCGGTCTGCAACCTGTCCGTTGCCTCCCGCGTCAAGGAGCTGGCCGGAGGCGCCGACGAGGTGCGCGTCGACTGGATGAAGGAACACATCGGCAGCGGGCTCACTGCCCTCGAGACGATGCTCCAGGACGGTGGTTCGGGACGGTTCTGCCACGGCGACACGCCGACGCTGGCCGACCTTTGCCTGGTGCCTCAGGTCTACAACGCGCGCCGCTGGGGCGTCGATCTGACGGCCATGCCGGCAATCGTGGCGATCGACGCCGCCTGCGCCGAGCTGGAGGCTTTCGCCGCCGCCCATCCGGACCGGATCGGCGCTCCGGCCTGATCACGCGCAAAGCCGCTTCCCGGCCCGCTCGGGCCGGGATAGGCTTGCCGCCATGATGCGTAATCCAGACATCGAGGCGGCCGGGCCGCGCGCCTCCGCCCCTCCCGTCGCGACCCCGACGACCGGCCCGCGAATTTCGTTCGCCTTCCTGCTTCTGGCGCAATTCGTCGTCGCGGCGGCAGGGCTCGTCGTCGAGATCGTCGCCGGGCGCATGCTTGCCCCTTATGTCGGCATGTCGCTCTACACCTGGACCGCGGTGATCGCGGTGGTGCTCGCCGGCTTTTCCGCCGGCCACTGGGCCGGGGGGCTCGTCGCCGACAGGCCGGCGCGCTCCGGCTTGCTGTGGCTCTCGGCTTCCGCCGCCTTCGGCGCGATCGCCACGGCCGCGGCGCTGCCGCTTCTCGTTCTGGTCTCGGGCCCGCTGCTCTCGCGGATCGACGATCCGGTCGGCGGCATCGTCGCGCTGAGCGCGGCGCTCTTCTTCCTGCCCTCGTTTGCCGCCGGCATTCCCTCGCCGATCCTCGCCCGCCTCGCCATCGAGGACAGGGCGCGCAGCGGTCGCGCGCTCGGGGCCTTGCACGCGGTCTCCGCCATCGGCGCCATCGCCGGAACGCTCGCCGCCGGCTATCTCTTCATCTCGTGGCTCGGCACCGCGCGAACACTGATCGCGGTCGCCGTCATCTATGCGCTTCTGGCTATTCTCACGCTCGCGGTGGCGCGGCGCGCAGGCCCCGGACCCTCCACGGCCCCCGCGGTGGCGCTGTCGCTCATCGCCCTTGCCATCGCCGCCGTCGCTCCGGCGACCGCGACCCGCGCCTGTGACGTGGAAAGCCGCTATTACTGCATCCGCGCCCTCGACATCTCCGACCAGTTCAACGCGCCGACAAAGGTGATGGTGATCGACCATCTCGGCCATGGCATCAACGTCATCGGCGAGCCGCGCCGTCTCGAGATGCCCTATGCGGCGATCATCGATGCCGTTGCGCGCCGGCGTCTCGGTGACACGCCCACGTCAGCCTATTTCGTCGGCGGTGGAGCGCTGACGCTGCCGCGTGCCTGGACCACCGAGGGTGCGCGCAAGGGGCTCGTCGTCGCCGAGATCGACCCGGAGGTGACCCGCGTGGCCGCGGCAGGCTTCGACGTCGATCCCGCCCGCTTCACCGTGCGCCACGGCGACGCCCGCCGCCTGCTGCGCGCGGAGGGCGGCTTCCAGATCATCGTCGGCGACGCCTTCACCGACATCGCGGTGCCCGCCCATCTGGTGACGCGGGAGTTCTATGCCGAGATCGCCGACCATCTCGGAGCGGACGGCTTCTACGCCATGAACCTCATCGACCACATGGACAGGCTGCAGGCGCTGGCGGCCACCGTGCGCACGCTGCGTGCCGTCTTTCCCGTCGTAGAGGTCTGGGTGGAGGCAGAGGATTTCACCGCCGGCGGGCGCACCACCTTCGTACTGGTCGCCGGCCGCTCGGCGACCGAAACCGGCCGCATGGCGCTGCCGCCAACCGCAGCGGGGACCTCGCCACGGATCATCGGACGGATGCCTGAGGAGAGGATCGACCGTCTGGTCGCGCGCCTCGACCCACCGGTCCTCACCGACGATTACGTGCCCATCGACCGACTGATGGGCCCGGGGAGCTGACGACGCATCGCGCGCCGTCTTGACCGGGCCGACCGGCAACGCCATCTCAACCGGGCCGGATACACGATGCAATCCGGCGCACCGCAAGAGGAGACGACATGCTGGTCACCACAACCAATACGCTTCAGGGCCGCGAGATCGCCGACTACAAGGGCATCGTCACGGGCGAGGCCATCCTCGGCGCCAACATCTTCAAGGATCTCTTCGCCGGCATCCGCGACATCGTCGGCGGCCGCTCCGCCGCCTATGAGGAAGAACTGGGCAAGGCCCGCGAGATCGCGCTGCATGAACTGCAGCAGCGGGCGGCGCATCTTGGCGCCAATGCGGTGATCGGCGTCGATCTCGATTATGAGACGGTTGGCCAGAACGGCTCCATGCTGATGGTCAGCGCCACGGGAACCGCCGTCGTCGTTCGCTAGTCCCGCCTGCGGAAACGACAGCGGCGGGGCCGTTTCCGACCCCGCCGCCGCATGTCCGGCAATGCCGTCCGACCGGCTTACTCCAGTCCGTCGAACAGCGCCGTCGAGAGATAACGCTCGGCGAAGGACGGGATGATCACGACGATGCGCTTGCCCTTCATGTCGGGACGGGCGCCGACCTTGAGCGCGGCCGCGAGCGCCGCGCCGGAGGAAATGCCGACCGGCAGGCCCTCGACCCGCGCCACCTTGCGGGCCATCTCGAAGGACTCGTCATTCCCGATCTTGACCACCTCGTCATAGACCTTGGTGTTGAGAACGCCCGGCACGAAGCCGGCGCCGATGCCCTGGATCTTGTGCGGGCCGGGGTTGCCGCCGGACAGGACAGGGCTGTCCTCGGGCTCGACCGCGACCACATGCAGGTCCGGGTTCTTCTCCTTCAGCACCTCGCTGACGCCGGTGATGGTGCCGCCGGTGCCAATGCCGGACACGAAGACGTCGACATTGCCGCCAGTGTCGTTCCAGATCTCGAGCGCGGTGGTGCGGCGGTGGATCGCCGGATTGGCCGGGTTCTCGAACTGCTGCGGCATCACCGCGCCCTCGATCTCCGCAACCATCTCCGCGGCGCGCGCGATGGCGCCCTTCATGCCCTTCGGCCCCTCGGTCAGTTCAAGCTCGGCGCCGAGCAGCTTCAGCATCTTGCGGCGCTCGATCGACATGGTCTCCGGCATCACCAGAATCAGCCGGTAACCGCGCGCGGCTGCAACAAAAGCAAGCGCGATGCCGGTGTTGCCCGAGGTCGGCTCGACGAGCGTGGTCTTGCCGGGCACGATCTTGCCCTCGGCTTCCAGCGCGTCGATCATCGACACGCCGATACGGTCCTTGACGCTGGAGATCGGATTGAAGAACTCGAGCTTGGCCAGGATCTCGGCCTCGACGCCTGCGTCCTTCGCCAGCCTGTCGAGCCGCACGAGCGGCGTATCGCCGATGGTGTCGGTGATCGAGGCATAGATCCGGCCACGGCCGGGGGTACGATCGCTCATGTCAGGCTCCCTTCCGGCGCGCAGGCGCTGCACGCTCGCACGCGCGCTCCGCGCGTTTCATGTTCGCACAATGTAGGGCGCGCGCGCCGGCCTGACGAGACCTGACAACAGTCCGCTTGCGCAACGCGACGCAATCACGTTCCACAAATCACGGAAAAACCAGAACAGGTTTGCTGAAATACCGGAAACTCGACGGCCCGGCGGCGCAGGCGTTGCGCCGCCGGGCCGTGGCGGAAACCTCAGCGGTGACCGGTGGAGCCGAACCCGCCGGTGCCGCGCGCTGTATCGTCCAGCGCCTCGACCTCGGTCAGTTCGGCCCGCGAAACCGGAGCGACGATCATCTGGGCAATGCGGTCGCCGCGTTCGACGACGAAGGTCTCATGGCCCAGATTGATCAGGATCACCTTGATCTCGCCGCGGTAGTCCGGGTCGATCGTGCCGGGCGTATTGAGCACGGTGACGCCGTTGCGGCTGGCGAGCCCCGAGCGCGGGCGCACCTGCGCCTCCGTGCGCGGCGGCAGGGCGATGGCAATGCCCGTCGGCACCAGCGCGCGCGCGCCGGGCACGATCTTCACCGGTGCGTCGACGGCGGCGAGCAGGTCCATCCCCGCCGCCTCGTCGCTCTGGTAGGAGGGCAGCGGCAGGTCGGCGCCATGGGGCAGGCGACGCACTTGGACAGGCACGGTCATCGGCGGAAAATCCTCGTTGAAGGCGCCGGCACGCGGCGCGGCGAAAGATGTGGAGAGGGCGACGGCTGGAGGCTCAGAGCGTCCGAAGCCTTGCTGCGATTTCCTCGACGAGACGGCGGGCGACCTCGTCCTTGGGCAAGGTCGGCCAGTCGACCACCCCGTCGCGGGAAACGAGACGGACAGTGTTGGCGTCACCGCCCATGACCCCGGTTTCCGGCGAAACATCGTTGGCGACGATCATGTCGGCACGCTTGCGGTCGAGCTTGGCCATGGCGTTCTCGATCACCGTGTCCGTCTCGGCGGCAAAGCCGACGACCAGGCGCGGGCGCAGGGTGGCGTGGTGGCCGATGGTGGCGAGGATGTCCGGATTCTCGGCAAGCGGCAGCGTCGGAACCGCGCCGCTTCCATCCTTCTTGATCTTGCGGCCGCTCTCGCTCTCCACCCGCCAATCGGCAACGGCGGCGGCCATCACGGCGACGTCGGCGGGAAGCGCCGCATCGACCGCCGCCAGCATCTGGCGGGCGGTCTCGACCCGCACCACCGTCACGCCCGGCGGATCTGGCAGGGCGACTGGGCCGGAAACCAGCGTGACGCGCGCCCCCGCACGCGCCATCCAGCCGGCGATGGCATGCCCCTGCTTGCCGGAGGAGCGATTGGCGAGGTAGCGCACCGGATCGATCGGTTCATGGGTCGGGCCGGAGGTGATCAGCACATGGCGGCCGGCCAGCCCCTCGACCGGCGGGGCGAGCAGCGCCTCGAGCGCGGCCGTGATTTCCAGCGGCTCGGCCATGCGGCCGGTTCCCGCCTCGCCCGTTTCCGCCATCTCGCCCGCATTGGGGCCGACAAGGCGCGCGCCGTCGGCGACGAGTTGCATCACGTTGCGCCGGGTCGCCGGGTGGGACCACATGGCGGGGTTCATGGCGGGCGCCAGCAGCAACGGCAGCTTGGAGGCAAGCAGCACGGCACCGGCGAGATCGCCGGCAAGGCCGCTCGCCATCTTCGCCATCATGTCGGCGGTCGCCGGCGCGACCACGATCGCATCCGCCTCGCGGGCAAGGCGGATGTGGCCGACATCATGTTCGGCGTCCCGGTCGAAGAGCTCGGTGAAGACCTTGTCACCGGTCAGCGCGCCCACCGATAGCGGCGTGACAAAGCGGCAGGCGCCCTCGGTCATGATGCAGCGCACCCTCGCGCCGCGCTCGCGCAGCCGGCGGATCAGATCGAGGCTCTTGTAGGCGGCGATGCCGCCACCGATCACGAGCAGGATACGGGTATCGGCAAGGCTCACCGCGCGTTCTCCATTGCTTTCAGGCACGCAGGCTGCCGCCCGAGCACGGGCGACACGGACAGAAGGTGGGCGGCCTAGTTGCCGAAGCTGCGCGGCGCCGGCGAGACGATGCGCGAGCCCTTGCCCGTCACTTCGTAGATCGCGAGGCCCCGCTGGTTGGTTCCGTCGCGCTCGAAGCGGAAGACGCCGTCGATGCCGAGGAAGCCGTCGCGGTTGGTCAACACCCGCTCCGAGAAGCGCGCCTGCCCGGCGGAGCGCACGAGGCCCGCGGCAAGGATCGTGCCGTCATAGGCGAGCGAGGAATTGCGCGGCGGGCGGCTGCCGTAGCGGGCCGCATAGCGCTGAGCGAAGGCATCGAAGCCGGCCGCATCGGGCCCTGGATACCATGCGCCGGCCAGCGGCGCGGCATTGAGCACCTGCTGGTTGTCCCACTGGCCGCTGCCGAGCAGCTTGGTCGTGCCGAGGTTGACGCCGCCGGTCGACAGGCTTTGCGCGACGAAGGGCGCGACATTGCCCGCCGGCACGAAGATCGCGTCGATCTGCGACGCGTTGGCGGCCACCTTGCCGACCTTCTCGGCAAGGTCGGTGGTGTCCGATCCGTTCAGCTTGTAGCGCTCGATGGCGACGATGCGCGCGCCGGCGCGTCCCACTTCCTGGCGAAAAGCGGCCTCGACCACGGCGCCATAGGTGTCGTCCGGCAGGATGGCGGCGAAGGAGCGCCGACCCTCGCGCGCGGCGTGGGAAATGACGCGCGACACGTCGCCACGCGGCAGGAAGCTCAGCAGGTAGACGCCGCGCGAGGCGACCGATTCATCGGAGGAAAAGGCGATGACCGGAACACCCGCAGCACGGGCAACGCTGGCGGCGCCGCCGACAGCCGGTGCGAAGACCGGGCCGAGCAGCATTTCAGCGCCCTCGTTGATCGCCGCCTGGGCCGCGGCGCGCGCGCCCTCGGCGGTGCCGCCGGTGTCCTTGACCAGGATCTGCACGTCCGCGCCCTGGAAATCGGACAGCGCCAGTTCCGCGGTGTTGCGGAAGACGGTGGCGATGGAGGAGGCGCTGCCGCCGCCGGTCATCGGCAGCAGCATGGCGACGCGCACGGAGCCCGCGCCGATCGTCTGGCCGCTTGCCACCGGCTGGCCCGGCGTCGAGGGATAGCCCGGATATTCGCCGAGCGTGGAGCCCGTGCAGCTTGCCAGCGCCAGGCCGGCGCCGAGCACCAGACCCGCGCGCGCGGAACCCGCGAAGCGCGCCGCACCCGTGCCCGAACGGGTCACGCCCGAAAGGGCCCTGCCAATGATACCTAGCACCGCGCCAGTTCTCCTGATTGCGAATTGCCCCCGACCGAAGAACTCCGGCCCTCGGGGATGATTACCAGTCCGCCCCGCCCGCTGCAAATCCTTGCAGTGGCGGCCGGGGTCCCGCGCTTGGCCTTGGGCGTGTTTCCTGTCACAACAGGCGCGTCGCGGCGGCCGCGCCGCCGCCGTGCCCGAGACCCGCCACGAACCAGGACCACCGCCGCCGATGTCCAGACCCGACGTTCCCGATCCGCAGACGAGCCTGCCCGCGGACGATCATCCGCAACACGCTCCCGAAGACGGAAAGCGGACGGCCGAACCGAAGGGGCGGGACGATTTCTTCATCGGCGCCCAGCGCTTCGAGGCGCCGCGCCAGGAGCCGGGCCTCTATATCGTCTCGACCCCGATCGGCAATCTCGGCGATATCACCGTGCGCGGGCTCGAGACACTGGCCGGCGCCGACCTGGTCGCCTGCGAGGACACGCGGGTGACGGCGACGCTGATGCGCCGCTTCGGCCTGAAGACGCCGCTCACCGCCTACCACGAGCACAATGCCGAACGCGCCCGCCCCAAGCTGCTTGGCGTTCTCGCCGCCGGGGGCAAGGTGGCGCTCGTCTCCGACGCCGGTACGCCGCTCGTCTCCGATCCCGGATACCGGCTGGTGAAGGCCGTGCTCGCCGAGGGGCACAAGGTCATTCCGATCCCCGGCGCCAGCGCGCCGCTTGCCGCCCTCGTCGGCGCGGGTCTTCCTTCCGACACGGTCTGCTTTGCCGGCTTTCTTCCGGTGAAGTCGGGGCAAAGGACATCACGGCTCGCCGAGCTGTCGCGGGTGCCGGCGACGCTGGTCTTCTTCGAGAGCCCGCGCCGGGTCGCGGCATCGCTTGCCGACATGGCCGGCGTCTTCGGCAAGACCCGGGAAGCCGTCGTCGCCCGCGAGCTCACCAAGACCTTCGAGACCTTCGAGCGTGGCACGCTGTCGGAGCTTGCCCGACGTTTCGACGGCGAGACGGTGCGCGGCGAGATCGTCGTCGTCGTCGCGCCGCCCGAACCGAGGCCTGAGGCCGACCCGGCCGATGCCGACCGGCTGCTCGCCGAGGCGCTCGCGACGATGAAGCCCGCGGCTGCCGCCAAGCAGGTCTCCCAGCTCACCGGCGTCGAGCGCAAGGACCTCTACGCCCGCGCACTCACGCTGAAGTCCGGCGAGGGGGACGCGTCATGAGCAAGATCCTGATGCTGATGTTCGTGTTGATCGCCGCGATCCAGGTGATCAAGCCGCTCGGCTGGCCAGGCCTGAAGCACAGGCGCGACGCATGGAAGCTTGCCGTCGGCGGTTTTCTCGTCACCTTCATGGCCATCGTGCTCGCGGCCCTGTTCCAGCCGGCGGGCTGAGGTGCACCGATGGCGAAGGACCGCGAGGCCGGGACGAGGGGAGGGGAAAGGCGGCGCAGCCGGCCCGCCGCCTACCGGCTCGGCCTGCACGGCGAAACCCTCGCCGCCTTCTTTCTCCGCCTCAAGGGCTGGCGGATACTCGCAAGGCGCTATCGGGCAGGGTCCGGCGAGATCGACATCGTCGCGCGACGCGGCAAGACCGTCGCCTTCGTCGAGGTGAAGGCGCGGGCGAGCCGCGAGGCCGCGCTCCTGGCGATCACGCCGCAGGGCCGGCGCCGCATCGCTGCCGCGGCGCGAAGCTGGCAGGCCGGCCGGGAGGATCTTGCCGACACCACGCTGCGCTTCGACGCGGTCCTGATCGTGCCCTTCCGCCTGCCCGAGCATGTCGAGAATGCCTTCGAGGGAACAGGCTGAGGGGCAGCCCCGCGCGCCACGCATCTGGACAATTGCCGCCCGCGCCCGCATATCCTCAACCAACCCGGCGGCCATGCGACCGCCTCTCTTTCCGCCTCCGTTCCGGAGAACGCCATGTCCGCTTCAGACAAGATGTCCGCCCGCCCGCTCAAGGTCGCGGTGCAGATGGACCATATTTCCTCCATCAACATTGCCGGCGACAGCGCCTTCGCGCTGATGCTCGAGGCCCAGGCGCGCGGCCACGCGCTGTACCACTACACCCCGGATCGGCTGGCCATGACCGGCAACACGGTCACCGCAGGCCTCGAGCCGGTCGCGGTGCGCGACGAGGTTGGCAATCACTTCACGCTCGGCGAGAAGGTGCTGACGGACATGTCCGAGGTCGATGTGGTGCTGATGCGCCAGGACCCGCCCTTCGACATGGCCTATGTCGCGGCCACCCACATGCTGGAGAAGATTCACCCCGCAACGCTGGTGGTGAACGATCCGGCCTCGGTGCGCAACGCACCCGAGAAGCTCTTCGTCACCGAATTCCCGGACCTGATGCCGGAGACGCTGATCACCCGCGACCGCGAAGCCATCGACGCGTTCCGTGCCAAGCATGGCGACATCGTCATGAAGCCGCTCTTTGGCCATGGCGGCGCGGCTGTGTTCCGCATCACGGCCGACGACCTCAACTACGGCTCGCTCTACGACTTCTTCGCCGCGACCTTCCGCGAGCCCTGGGTGATCCAGCGCTTCCTGCCCAATGTGTCCAAGGGCGACAAGCGTATCCTGCTCGTCGACGGCGAATTCGCCGGCGCGGTCAACCGGGTGCCCCAGGCGGGCGACCTGCGCTCCAACATGGTGCGCGGAGGCGCGGCACGCGAGGCCGACCTGTCCGAACGCGAGCGCGAGATCTGCGCCCGGCTCGGCCCGGCGCTGCGCGAGAAAGGCCTCATCCTCGTCGGTATCGACGTGATCGACGGCTTCCTCACCGAGATCAACGTCACCGCTCCGACGGGCATTCGAGCCGTCGCACGGCTCGGCGGGCCGGACATCGCGGCCAGGGTCTGGGACACGGTCGAGGCCAAGCGCGCCGCGCGCTGAGCGCGGCGGAAGCGCAACACAACCCGTCCACCACCTTCGGTTGCTCGCACGCAACGCTTGCGCTAGGTTGCAATCCTTGCAACCGCAGTCATTTCGCGAAACGGGCGGCCGGAGGGTGGGGGATGGTGTCACGGGTGACGACGGTCGCCTTCCAGGGCATTGAGGCCAAGCCTGTCGACGTGCAGGTGCAGATAGGCCCCGGTCAGGTTGCCTTCACCATCGTCGGACTGCCGGACAAGGCGGTCGGCGAAAGCCGCGAGCGGGTGCGCGCCGCGCTTCTCGCCTCCGGCCTGTCGCTGCCGGCAAAGCGTGTCACTGTCAATCTCGCCCCCGCCGACCTGCCCAAGGAAGGCTCCCATTTCGACCTGCCCATCGCGCTGGCGCTGATGGCGGCGATGGGCGCGCTGCCCGCGGCCGATCTCGAAGGCTATGTCGTCCTCGGCGAACTGGCTCTCGACGGCACGATCTCACCCGTCGCCGGCGTGCTGCCGGCGGCAATCGGGGCCAACGGCCTCGGCAAGGGGCTGATCTGCCCGGCCGCCTGCGGCGCCGAGGCCGCCTGGGCCGACCGCGACATGGCGCTTCTCGCGCCACACTCCCTGATCCAGCTCGCCAACCACTTCAAGGGCACGCAGATTCTCGCCCGCCCGGCCCCGAAGCTCGGCGCTGCGGCCGGCGGCCTGCCGGACCTGTCGGAAGTGCGCGGCCAGGAAAGCGCCAAGCGGGCGCTGGAGATCACCGCCGCCGGCGGCCACAACCTGCTGATGATCGGCCCGCCGGGTGCCGGCAAGTCGATGCTGGCAAGCCGCCTCCCCTCGATCCTGCCGCCGCTGGAGCCGCGCGAGCTGCTCGAGGTGTCGATGATCGCCTCGATCGCCGGCGAGCTCGCCGACGGGCGACTGAGCGAGCGCCGCCCGTTCCGCGCGCCGCATCATTCCGCCTCCATGGCGGCTCTTGTCGGCGGCGGCGTCAAGGCGCGGCCGGGCGAGGTGTCGCTCGCCCACAACGGAATCCTGTTCCTCGACGAGCTGCCCGAGTTCAACCCGCAGGTGCTCGACAGTCTGCGCCAGCCGCTGGAAGCGGGCCAGACGGTGATCGTGCGCGCCAACCACCGCACCAGCTACCCCTCGCGGGTGCAGCTCATTGCCGCCATGAACCCCTGCCGCTGCGGCCATGCGGGCGAGCCGGGGCATACGTGCCGGCGGGGCGAGCGCTGCGCCTCGGAATATCAGGCGAGGCTTTCCGGACCGCTGCTCGACCGCATCGACCTGCGCATCGAGGTGCCGGCCGTCTCCGCCGTCGACCTGATGGGCGGCGGCGCGGTGGAGAGCTCGGCCGACGTGGCGCTCCGGGTCGCCGCCGCGCGGCGCATCCAGTCGCAGCGCTACGCCGCGCTCGGCGCGCCGGCACGCACCAACGCCCAGACCGGAGCCCGCCTCATCGAGGAGGTCGCCCGTCCCGACGCGAGCGGCCTGATGCTGTTGCAGGAAGCGGCGGAGAGCCTGCATCTGTCGGCACGCGGCTATCACCGCGTGCTCAAGGTCGCGCGAACCCTTGCCGATCTCGACGCATCGCCCGACGTCCGGCGCATCCATCTTGCCGAGGCGCTGAGCTATCGCGGGGCCGCGCTCGAGCGTCGCGCCGCCTGAACCCGTCGGGTCCGCCCTTGGCTACCAGGCCTTTGTTTCCTAAATGAGGACCCAACGGAGATCCTCATGCAACATTATTCCCTTCTCGATCTGTCCCCCGTGCCGGAAGGCAAGACGGCGGGCGATGCTCTCGCCAACACCATAGATCTGGCGCGCAAGGCGGAAGTGGCGGGCTACCACCGCTACTGGCTTGCCGAGCATCACAACATGCCTGGCATCGCCAGCGCGGCGACGTCCGTCGTCATCGGCCAGGTGGCGGCGGCGACACGCAGCATGCGCGTCGGCGCGGGCGGCATCATGCTGCCCAACCACTCGCCACTCGTCATCGCCGAACAGTTCGGCACCCTTGCAACGCTGTTTCCCGGGCGAATCGACCTCGGCCTCGGCCGTGCGCCCGGAACCGACATGGCAACGGCCCGGGCCCTGCGCCGACATCTTTCCGGCGAGGACAATTTCCCGCAGGACGTCGTCGACCTGATCGCCTATCTGGATGACCCGTCCGAAGGCGGGCCGGTGCGTGCCATTCCAGGAGAGGGCACCCATGTGCCGGTGTGGATCCTGGGCTCGAGCCTCTATGGCGCCCAGCTTGCCGCCGCCCTTGGCCTGCCCTACGCCTTCGCCTCCCATTTCGCCCCCACGATGCTGGAGGAGGCGCTCGACGTCTATCGCCGGACCTTCCGCCCGTCGGCCGAACTCGCGGCTCCCTATGCGATGGTCGCCGCCGGCGTCTTCGTCGCCGATACGGACGCGGAAGCCCGGTATCTGCGGTCCTCGCAGGTGCTCTCCTTCGCCAGGCTGCGCACCGGACGCCCCGGCAAGCTGCCGTATCCGGTCGACAACGTGGCGGACGAGATCCCGCCGCCAGTGCTTGCCCAGGTGAACCATGCCCTGTCGGTTTCGGCGACAGGCTCGCCAGAGACCGTCCGGCGCGAACTCGGGGCCATCGTCGAGCGCTACCAACCCGACGAACTGATCGTCACCGGAATGATCCACGATCACGGCGCCCGGGTCAGGTCCTTCCAACTCGCCGCCGAGGTGCTGGGCGATCTGGTCGACGGCACCCGGCCGCTGGCTCGCGAAGCATAACTCCTCGCACTCCGATCCAGGCGTCAGCGGCTCCCCGGGGCTGCTGACGCCAACCGGGCCGGCGTCAACGGCCCGATGCGCCACGGCAGGGCCAAAACTCCCGCCCAAGGCCTTTTGCCGCAACGGTTTCTCAATCTCTCCCGCAGAGACTGCCCTGGTCCGCGCGCCTCTTGCGCGAACTTGCCGAGGGACGAGGAGAGCAGGTGGCCGCCCCCGAACGCCATGACCGCACGACGCATCGCGAGGCCGGAAAGGCCGAGCCAGAGCGCTTCCAGGCCGGCTACAGCGAAGCCGAACGGCCGGCCGTCGAGACGCCGGACCGCACCGGTCGTGATCCGGTGCCTGCCACGCCTCGCACGTTTGCCAGCATCCTCGGCAGCCTTGCCCTTTTCGCCGTCTCCTTTGCCGCCTTCATCGGCGGCGCGGCCGGCCTCGTCGCCCTTGTTCCACCGCCGGCCCGCCTTGCGGTCGCCGGCTGCGTGCTCATAATCGCCGGCGTCTCGCTGGCTCTGTCCAACGCCGCGCGCGCGGAAACCTCGGCGCGTGCCCGGGTGCGCGGGCAGATGGCGGAGCGTGAGGCGGAGATCGCATCGCTGTACGCCGAGCGTGAAGCCCTGCAGGACGAGGCCTGGCGCCTGCGCGAAAGCGACGAGCGCCACCGCGACGTGCTCGACAAGCTCGGCGACGTGGTGACCCGATGGCGCGAGGGCGGCGAGACCGTCTATGCCAACGACACGGCGCGGGCGCTGTTTCCCGACGGACGCATCGACGGGTTGCACGGCCGCCGTCAGGGTGAGCCGGCAGACGATCCCGAGGGCGCGCGCGAGGACATCCGGGTCGCCACGGCGCAGGGGCCGCGCTGGTTTGCCCGGCGCGACGTCGCCGTACGCGACGTGACCACGGGCGAGCCACTGATCCAGACCATCCTGCGCGATGTCACCGACCGACGCCGCATCGAGGACGCGCTGGTCGCCGCGCGCAACCAGGCCGAGACGGCGAACGCGTCCAAGAGCCGGTTTCTCGCCACCGTCAGCCACGAGATCCGCACGCCGCTGAACGGCATTCTCGGCATGGCCGGCCTGCTCGCCGACACTCGGCTGACGCCGGAACAGCGCACCTATGCGGATGCGGTGAAAAGCTCGGGCGAAATCCTGCTGCTGCTGATCTCCGAGGTGCTCGACATGTCGCGCATCGAAGCGGGCCGGCTGGAACTGATGCCCGGCCCCGCCGACATCGCCGGCCTTGCGGAAGGCGTCGCCGAGCTGCTGAGCCCGCGCGCGCTCGCCAAGGGCCTTGAGATCGGCTGCTACGTCGATCCGCAGCTTCCACGCCGCATCGTCGTCGACGAGACACGGCTGCGCCAGATCCTCTACAACCTCGCCGGCAACGGCCTGAAGTTCACCGAAACCGGCGGTGTCGAGATCCGCATCGAGCGGCTGGGGGATCCGGGTTCGACGCCGGATGCGGGCGCGCGGCTGGCGATCACCGTGCGTGACACCGGCATCGGCTTCGATCCAGGCGACGCCGAGCGGCTTTTCGAGGAGTTCGAGCAGGTCGACCACGGACCGGCTCGCCGCTTCGACGGCGCTGGCCTCGGCCTTGCCATCTCGCGCCGGCTGGCACGGCTGATGGGCGGCGAGATCACCGCCACCGCGGCACAGGACGCGGGGGCCTGCTTCCGCGTCGTGCTGCCGCTCGTCGCAGCCGAAAGTGGGGGCGAGAACACCGCGAAAGCCTCGCGGCCCGACAGCTTTCTTGCCGGCAAACAGGTTTGCATCATCAGCGAGAGCCGCATCGAGGCGCCGCTCGCCGCCCGCGCTGTCACATGCGCCGGGGCGCAAGCAACACTGGTCTCGCCCTGCCGTCAGGAGGACGAGGAGAGGCTCGACGCCGCCATGCACGAGGCGGATCTCATCTTTCTCGATCTGGCGGCGGTGCGCGATGCGGGAGCATGGCTCGCCGGGGCGCGCGCCACCGGCGTCACCGCGCCGGCCATCGCCATCCTGACGCCAACCGACCGCGCCTGCCTGCCCCGGCTGAAAGCCGCCGGCTTCGGCGCCTACCTCATTCGCCCGATCCGCTCCGCCTCACTGCGCCAGGTCACGACCTCGGTTCTGGAGCACGGCGAGGCGGCGGTGGGTTGGGAAAGCGCCATCGACACCCGCATCACCGATGCGGAGCGACCCGAACCCCAGACACCGAGCCGCCCGCTCAAGGTACTCGTTGCCGACGACAACGATATCAACCGGCTGCTGAGTGAGGCGCTGGTGCGCAAGTTCGGGCATGAGGCGGTGGTCGCAGCCGACGGCGCGGAGGCGCTCGAAGCTGTCGCCGACGGCAGTTTCGACATGTTGCTGATGGACCTGCACATGCCCGGCATCGACGGAGTGACCGCCATTCGCCGCTTCCGCGAGATGGAACGGGAGCACGGCTGGACGCGGGTTCCGGTGATCGCGGTAACCGCCGACGTGACGGCGGAGGCCGAGGACGCGGCCCTGGAAGCGGGTGCCGACACGGTGCTCACCAAGCCGATAGACCCCGACCTGATGCGGCAGAAATTCGCCGCCGTTGCCTGAGCCGATCGGCCGCCGACAACTATTTCCCCTCCCTTGTCATCGCTTCCAATTGTCATGGAAGTGTTGGAAACTTATGTTTTAGGTGACGGCTAAGCACCCGGCCGGCCTCTGGTTCCACGCCGCGCGCGGGACGGGAGCGTCGAAGTCCCGGACAAACGACCGCAGGCCGATGCCGTTATCGGGTGTATCAAGGCCAGCGTCGGGGCGATATAACGAGCCTGGGTGCGTCGGCACCCGACGGGGAAACGAAGAAGGGCGTCGGGATCATGTCGAGACTTGACGAAAGCACGGGACGCGCACGTGGAGGGCTTCTTTCGCCGCGCAACCTCGTCCGCAAGTTTGTGCCTGCGAGCGCTGCCGCGCTGCGCCCTGCCTGGCTGCCCCTCCCCGGAGCGCTGCCGGCCGGCCGCCACACGCCGAGCCTCGGCCGCATCGGGCCGCTGGAGGTGCGCCTCGCCCGTACGCCCAAGGAAGTGCGCAAGGCGCAGGAACTGCGCTACCACGTCTTCTACGAGGAAATGTCGGCCATCGCCGATGCGCAGACGATGGCGACGAAGCGCGACATCGATGCCTATGACGCGATCTGCGACCATCTTCTGGTGCTCGACCACGAGACCCCGCAGCGCAACGCGCTCGGTCGCCGCAAGCCGCGCATCGTCGGCACCTATCGCCTGCTGCGCCAGGATGTGGCGGAGCGCAACGGCGGCTTCTACACGGGCAGCGAATTCGAGATCCAGTCGCTCGTCGACGCGCATCCGCGCCTGCAGTTCCTCGAGCTCGGCCGCTCCTGCGTGCTCAAGCCCTACCGCACCAAGCGCAGCGTCGAGCTGCTGTGGCACGGCATCTGGGCCTATGTTCTGATGCACCGCATCGACGTCATGGTCGGCTGCGCCTCGATCGAGGGAACCGATCCCGACCGCATCGCCTCGCAGCTTTCCTTCCTGCATCACAACGCCCGGGCGCCGGAGAACTGGCGCGTTCCGGCGATCCGCGAGCGCTATATCGACATGAACCGGATGCCGCGCGCCGAGGTGAACGAGCGTCAGGTCCTGCGCGAGCTGCCGCCGCTGATCAAGGGCTATCTGCGGCTCGGCGCCTATATCGGCGACGGCGCGGTCGTCGACCATCAGTTCGGCACGACCGACGTTCTCATCGTCATGCCGGTCGAAGCGCTCAACAGCCGCTACGTGAACCATTACGGTGCCGACGCGGGACGCTACTCCAATCAGTAGGCCCGTTGCGCGCTCCCGATAACAAGAACGCCCGGCCCGCGGATCGCGCGGCCGGGCGTTTTCGTTCGTGCGCGGGCCGAGCCTGCCTCAGGTGTCGCCGGGCTGCGGTCCGTCGTAGCCCTGGATGACGACAAGATCGGAGACCGAGGCCTTTTCGCGCAGGGACTTGGCGTACGCGTAGCCTTCGCTCCGATAGCAGGCCAGCGCCTGATCGTAGCTGTCAAACTCGATCACCACATTGCGGGCACGCGCCGCGCCTTCCATGCACTCGAATTCACCGCCACGCACCAGGAAGCGCGCGCCATAGGCCCGGAAGGGCTCGGCGTTGGCCGCAACATAGTCCTTGTATGCCTCGAGGTCGGTCACGTCGACGCGCCCGATCCAGTATCCCTTCGCCATCTGCGCTTCCCCTGTCGCTGTTCGCCACCGCGGCGACAGCCTCTTTTCCACCAAGGGTTAGCGCGCCGGAGACGGATGTGTAAAGCGCCGGGGACTTCGCCGGGGGATGCTTAACCACCCCTTAAATCGCCTCATTTAGGCTCCAAGGCGGGGAACGAAAGGGGGACACGGGTCCCCCCGCACCAACTTTTGAAGAACGGATCTATGGCTCGAGGATCGTCCAGCGACGGCCGGCGCGAACCGCGCATGGGACCAGGCAACGGCGGCATGCTCGACATGCGGCTGACCCCCGACGACAGGCCGAGCGATCCGGGGCGCGGCAAGCCCGCGCCCAAGCGCAAGCGACCGGCGAAATCCGGCAACGGCAATGGCAAGGGCAAGGGATCCGGCTCCGGATCTGGCGGCAACGACCGTCGGCCGCGTGGCGGCAAGCGCAAGACCGCCCGCAAGACGCGGGCCCGCGGCGGACTGGCGCGCGGGCTTCGCCGGCTGGTCTACTGGGGCTTCGTCCTTTGCCTGTGGGGCGGCATCGGTCTTGCCGGCGTGCTCGTCTACTACGCCGCCTATCTGCCGCCGACCTCCGAATGGAAGGTGCCCAAGCGCCCGCCCAACGTGCGCATCGTCGCCGCCGACGGAACGCTGATGGCCAACCGCGGCGACACCGGCGGCGAGGCGGTCCGCCTCGAACAGCTTCCGCCCTATCTTCCCGAAGCGGTGATCGCCATCGAGGACCGGCGCTTCAAGAGCCACTTCGGCCTCGATCCGCTCGGCCTCGGCCGCGCCGTCATCACCAACCTGACCCGAGGCCGCCTTGTCCAGGGCGGCTCGACGCTGACCCAGCAGCTCGCCAAGAACCTCTTTCTCGAGCCCGACCGCACCCTGCGCCGGAAGGTGCAGGAAGCCGTGCTCGCGCTGTGGCTGGAGGCCGAATACACCAAGGACGAGATCCTCGAGATCTATCTCAACCGTGTCTATCTGGGTGCCGGCGCCTATGGCATCGACGCGGCCTCGCGCCGCTACTTCGGCAAGCCGGCGCGCATGCTGACGCTGGCCGAGGCGGCGACCATCGCCGGGCTCTTGAAGGCGCCCTCGCGCTATGCGCCGACCAGCAATCCCGAGCTTGCAACGGAGCGCGCCAAGCTCGTGCTCGGGGCCATGGTCGAGGAAGGCTTCATCACGCAGGGGCAGGCACTTGCAGCCTTTGCCGAGCCGCTCAAGGTGGTCACCCATCACACGTCCGCCAGTGAGAACTACGTCGCCGACTGGGTGATGGAGCTCCTGCCGAGCTATGTCGGGGCAATCGATCAGGACATCATCGTCGACACCACCGTCGACCTCGGCATGCAGATCGTCGCCGAGGATGCGCTGCGCCGCGCGCTCGACACCGAAGGCGGCAAGCGCGGCGTCTCGCAGGGCGCGGTGGTGACGCTCGACACCGCGGGCGCCGTCAAGGCGCTGGTCGGCGGGCGCGACTACGGCAAGAGCCAGTTCAACCGGGCGGTGAACGCCCATCGCCAGCCGGGCTCCGCGTTCAAGCCCTTCGTCTATCTCGCCGCGCTGGAAAAGGGGCTGACGCCCAATCTCGTGCTGGTCGACGAGCCGGTGAAATTCGGCAAGTGGTCGCCGAAGAACTATTCCAAGTCGTACCGCGGTGCGGTGACGATGACCCAGGCGCTGTCGCTGTCGCTCAACACGATTGCCGCCAAGCTCGCCAACGAGGTCGGGCCGAAGGCGATCATCCGCACGGCGCGCAAGCTCGGCATCACCTCGCCGATCCAGCCCAACCTGTCCATCGCGCTCGGCACCTCCGAGGTCACGCCGCTGGAGATCACGGCCGCCTTCGTGCCCTTCTCCAACGGCGGCTATGCGGTGGTGCCGCATGTGATCCGCCAGATCCGCACCGCCGACGGCACCGTGCTCTACGCCCGCAAGGGCGACGGAGCAGGCAAGGTCATCGACTTCGCAACGCTTGCCGACATGAACATGATGATGGCCGAGACCCTGTCGACGGGCACCGGCAAGGCCGCGAACCTGAAGGGCCGGCCGGCCGGCGGCAAGACCGGCACCAGCCAGGATTTCCGCGACGGCTGGTTCATCGGCTACACCGGCACGCTGACGACCGCCGTGTGGCTCGGCAATGACGACAATTCGCCGACCAAGCGGGCGACCGGCGGGTCGCTGCCGGCCAAGATCTGGAAGGACGTGATGGAGGCCGACCACCAGGGCCTGCCGGTGGCAAGCCTTCCCGGCGTCTCCGACCGTCCGGTTCAGGTGGCCGAGCCGGACGCGCCCGAGGACATGCCGATGCGCGACATCCCCGCCGAGGGCGACCCGGCGGGACGGCTGCCGCCGATGCGCGACACGACCGGCGGCGGCGGTCCGCTGGACCTCATCAACCGGATCTTCGGCGGCTAGGACGCCTCACATGTCGCGGCGCGCCTCGCGGCTGGCGCGGAAGACCAGCGTCGCGGCCAGCCCGAGGGCTGCGATGATGGCGGCAAGCGCGAAACCGGTGCCGCCGAGCGTGGCGCTGACGCCGATGCCGACGGCCGCCGCCGTTCCCATCTGGGCGATGCCCATGAGCGAGGAGGCCGTGCCGGCGCGCTCCGGAAAGGGCATCATCGCGGCGGCCTGCGCCTGCGGCAGGGTGAGGCCGACGCCGATCATGTAGATCATCATCGGCAGGATCACGGACAGCGCCGAGGGCGCGAGTTCGAGCGCTCCCATCATGACGATGCCGCCGGCCGCCAGCAGCCCGGTGCCGAGCGTGATCGTCGTCTCCGCGCCGAACCGGGGCGCCACCCGCTGGCCGATCAGCGTTCCCACAACATAGGCACCGGCGCAGACACCGAAGGCGATGCCGTAAACGGTCGGCGTCAGGCCGTAGATGTCCTGCAGCACGAAGGACGAGCCGGAAATGAAGGCGAACAGGCCGCAATAGGTGCAGGTGACGACGAGCATATAGGCCAGAAACACCGGATGACGCAGCAGCCGGGAGAAGTCGCGCAGCAGGGCGGCGAGCGAGAAGGGCGCGGTCTCGCGCGCCTTCAGCGTTTCCGGCAGGCCGCGCCAGACGCCAACGATGATGGCGATCACGGCGGCGAAGGAGACGAGGAAGACGAAGCGCCAGCCGCCGGTGGCCGAGATCAGGCCGCCGAAGAAGGGCGCGACGGCCGGTGCCAGACCCATGATCGATCCCATGCGGGCCAGCTCCTGGCCGGCGCGCGGTCCCTCGTAGAGATCGCGCACCACGGCGCGCGCCAGCACGATCGGACCGGCCGCGCCGAAGGCCTGGCAGAAGCGGGCGACGATCAGCAGGTCCACCGTCGGCGCGAGCGTGCAGGCAAGGCTCGCGACCGCATAGATGCCGAGCCCGGCAAGCAGCACCGGCTTGCGGCCGAGCCTGTCGGCGAGCGGACCGTAGAAGATCTGGCCGGCGGCGAAGCCGACCAGAAACATCGACAGGGTCAGCTGCACCACCGCGTGGTCGGTGCCAAGCTCGCGCATGATGCCGGGCAGTGCCGGCAGGTACATGTCGGTCGAGATCGGCCCCAGCGCGGTCAGCGAGGCAAGCAGGATCGTCAGGGCCCAGGTGTCGGGCTTGAGCATGGCACGGGCCTTGATCGGTGCGCCGGACGGCGCGACAGGACAGGATGGGAGGGCACGGACGGAAAGCCGCCGAGGTCCCTACCCATAGAGATGCAGCCGCCCGCCCTCGCGCCGAAGCCAGTCGCGCGCCTCGTCGGTCTGCGGCGCCAGCCGGCGGCAGTGCGCCCAGAAGCGCGGACCGTGGTTCATTTCGGCCAGATGGGCAACCTCATGGGCTGCGACGTAATCGAGGATCGTCGGCGGCGCAAGCACGAGCCGCCAGGAAAAGGAGAGCTGGCCGCTGGCGCTGCACGACCCCCAGCGGCTTCTGGTATCACGCAGGGCGATGCCGGCGGGGGACCGGCCGAGCGCCCCGGCGTGCCGGGCAACCGCCGCCTCGAGATCGGCGCGGGCTTCGCGACGCAGCCAGTCGGTGAGACGGCGGGCAAGGTGATCCGGCCCGCCTGGAACGGCCAGGATCGGCTCGTCCCCGTCCTCACGGCGCGAGACCAGGCCGCGCAGCCGGCCCGTGGCTTCGATCCGGTGCTCGACGCCGCGCACGGGAACGACCCCGCCGGCGGCGAAGGCGACCGGATCGGGCCGCGCGGTCAGGTGTTTTTCAAGCCAGCCCCTGTGGCTCTCGGCGAAGCGCAGGGCCGTTTCCAGCGTGCCCTTGGCGGGAACCGTCATCACCGGATCGCCGCCGCCGCTTGGAACCCGCAGGATATATCGCTGTGCCCGGGCGTTGCGACGCAGGACAACCCGCTGGCACCCGCCCCCGACCTCGATGCTCACCGCCTCGGGAAGCGGTGCCGGGGCACCGGACACGATGCGTTTCAACAGTGCCTTCACCGGTCCTCGCCATGACTTTCGTCGTGAACCTCGGCGCCGCCGATCATCTCTTCGACGCGCCTCGGTGCGCTCCCGTTCAGCGGGTTCTTCTGCGACCAGCGATAGCGGATGGTCTCGAAACGCATGTTGCGCGCGTCGATCAGCAGCAGCCGGCCGAGCAGCCCCTCGCCAAAGCCCGCAATCTCCTTGATGACCTCCATCGCCTGCATGGTGCCAACCATGCCGGTGAGCGCGCCGAGCACGCCGGCCTCGGCGCAGGTCGGAAGCAGCCCCGCCGGCGGCTTTTCGGGAAAGATGCAACGGTAGGTCGGATTGGGCGTCCCGTCCTCGCCCTTCTCATGCGGCTTGAGCAGCGTCAGCGATCCGTCGAGCCGGCCGACCGCGCCGCTCACCAGCGGCTTGCCGGCATAGAAGCAGGCGTCGGAGACCAGATAGCGCGTGTCGAAATTGTCGGACCCGTCGACCACGAGATCATAGGCGGAGACGAGCGCCAGGGCGTTCATCGGCTGCAACCGCACGGGATGCGGCTCGACCTTCACATGGGGATTGAGCCGGGCGATCGCCTCCGCCGCGCTCGCCACCTTGGGCTCGCCGAGCTGGTCGGTGTCGTGGATCACCTGGCGCTGGAGGTTGGAGAGCGACACCGTGTCGTCGTCGACGATGCCGAGCGTGCCGACGCCGGCGGCGGCCAGATACTGCAGCACCGGCGCGCCGAGCCCGCCCGCGCCGATGACGAGCACGCGCGCCGCCTTCAGTTTCTGCTGCCCCGGTCCGCCCACGTCCTGGAGCACGATGTGGCGGGCATAGCGTTCGAGTTCGGCAGGGCTCAGGGTCATGTCGGTCCTTGAAGATTTCATGTCTTGCGCCAGGCGCGGTCCGGCGGCCTCAGCCGAGCAGCCGGCCGACCAGCCGGGCGGTGTAGTCGACCATCGGAATGATGCGCGCGTAGTTGAGCCGCGTCGGCCCGATCACGCCGAGCACGCCGATGATGCGCTCGTCCTGATCACGGAAGGGCGAAACGATGATCGAGGAGCCGGAGAGCGAGAACAGCTTGTTTTCCGAGCCGATGAAGATCCGGACCCCGTCGCCGCCCTCGGCGGCGGCGAGAAGCTGGATCAGGTCCCGCTTGCTCTCCAGGTCGTCGAAGAGCAGGCGGATGCGCTCCAGATCGCGCTCCGCCTCGAGCTGCGACAGAAGGTTGGAGCGGCCGCGCACGATCAGCGAGCCGGACTGGCCGACGTCGCCGGCGCGCGTGGCAATGCCGGTCTCGACCAGCTTGGCGGTGAGCTCGTCGAGCTCTTTCTGATGGCGATCGCGCTGCGTCTCCAGCTCCGTGCGCGCCTGCGCGAGCGTGCGCCCGCGAATGAGGTTGGTGAGATAGTTCGACGCCTCCACCAGCGCCGACTGCGGCAGGCCGGCGGGCAGGTCGATCACCCGGTTCTCCACCGAGCCGTCGTCGCCGACAAGCACCACCAGCGCCTTGAGCGGCTCGATGCGCACGAACTCGACGTGGCGCAGGCGGGCATCGGTCTTGTGGGTGAAGACGACGCCGGCGCCGCGCGACAGACCGGACAGCATCTGGCTCGCCTCGGTGAGAAGCTGCTCGCTGGTGCGTTCGCTGCGCGCGGCCTTCACCTGCACCTCGATGCGGTCCCGCTCCTCGCGTGTGAGATCGCCGACCTCGAGCAGCGCGTCGACGAAGAAGCGCAAGCCGCCCTCCGTCGGCAGTCGGCCGGCGGACGTATGCGGCGCATAGAGCAGACCGGCATGTTCCAGGTCGGCCATGATGTTGCGGACGGAGGCGGGCGAGAGCTGGATCGACGGCAGGCGCGAGAGATTGCGCGACCCCACCGGCTCGCCCGTGTCGAGATAGGTCTCCACGATGGAGCGGAAGATCTCGCGCGAGCGCTGGTCGAGATCGCGCAGGCTGACGGAAGGAACGCCCAGGGTCACTTTGCCATCCTCGAATTGCTGGCGCGTCGTGCGACCGCGGGCTTGCGGACGCTCGAACAGGCGAAAGCCGCGACGCACCCCGCCCCGGCACCGCCAGCGGCGGTCGCCAAGAACCCTATATAATGCTCCGGCGCCGGCATGTCACAACCCAAGCGGCGGGCGGCGCGAGGAGCATGCCTTGCCTTTTCCGTCCACAGGCGATTTCCTCGCGCTCCGTCCTGGTTTAAGACGGTGCCGAATGAACGGTGCCGGCACGAAGCCGCGCCATGGTCGGCCGGCCCGCGGGGGGCCTTTGTCGACTGCCGAAGCCACGAGAGGGAGACAACATGCGGCCATCCAAACGCGCAGCCGACGAATTGCGCGCCGTCACGCTGGAGCGCGGTGTTTCGAAGCACGCGGAAGGCTCCTGCCTGGTCAAGTTCGGCGATACGCACGTCCTGTGCACGGCCAGCCTCGAGGAGCGCATTCCGCCCTGGCTGCGTGGCCAGGGGCGCGGCTGGGTGACGGCCGAATACGGCATGCTGCCGCGCGCCACGGGCGAGCGCATGCGCCGCGAGGCCTCCGCCGGCAAGCAGTCGGGCCGCACCCAGGAAATCCAGCGCCTGATCGGCCGCAGCCTGCGCGCCGTCGTCGATCTGCCGGCGCTCGGCGAGCGGCAGATTTCCGTCGACTGCGACGTCATCCAGGCCGATGGCGGCACCCGCACGGCGGCGATCACCGGCGCCTGGGTCGCACTCAACGACTGCATCAACTGGATGCGCACCCGCGACATGGTGACGAAGCCGGTGCTGAAGGACCACATCGCGGCGATTTCCTGCGGCATCTATGGCGGAACGCCGGTGCTCGACCTCGACTATGCCGAGGATTCCGAAGCCGATACGGACGCCAATTTCGTCATGACCGGCTCCGGCGGCATCGTCGAGATCCAGGGAACGGCCGAGGGCGCGCCCTTCTCCGAGGAGGAGTTCGCAGCGCTGATGGGGCTCGCCAAGACCGGTATCGCCCGGCTCGTCGATTTCCAGAAAATGGCGATCCTGTGAGGTCCAGCCGATGAGCGAGACGCAAGTCCGCCGCAGGCTCGGCCCGGGCCGGCTGGTGATGGCGAGCCACAACAAGGGCAAACTGCGCGAGTTCTCCGAGCTGATGGCCCCCTTTGGTCTCGAGGTGGTCTCGGCCGGCGAGCTCGGCCTGCCCGAGCCGGAGGAGACCGGCACCACCTTCGAGGCGAACGCCGAGCTGAAGGCGCGGGCGGCGACCGAGGCCACGGGCCTGCCGGCGCTGGCCGACGACAGCGGCTTCTGCGTGGCAGCGCTCGGCGGCGACCCCGGCATCTACTCGGCCCGCTGGGCCGGGCCGGAGAAGGACTTCGCCATGGCCATGCGCACCATCGAGGAGAAGCTGCAGGCGGCGGGCGCCCTGACACCGGAGGCGCGCCGCGCCTCCTTCGTCGCCGTGCTCTGCCTTGCCTGGCCGGACGGCCATGTGGAGCTGATCCGGGGTGAGGTCGAGGGCACCGCCGTGTGGCCGCCGCGCGGCAGCGGCGGCTTCGGCTACGATCCGATCTTCCAGCCAGACGGCCATGAGACCACCTTCGGCGAGATGTCGTCGGAGGAAAAGCACGGCTGGTCTCGGCCGGACGAGGCTCTGTCGCATCGCGCGCGCGCCTTTCTGGCGCTCGCTCGGGAGTGTCTGGAGGCACAATGACCGGTAGGGACAGGCAGGAGCGCAGGGTGGACAGCTTCGCGGCGATCGCGGACCGGAAGGACGGTGGCCCGATCGCGCCCGTCGCCGTCGAGGGCGGCTTCGGCATCTACGTGCACTGGCCGTTCTGCGAGTCCAAATGTCCCTATTGCGACTTCAACAGCCATGTCCGCCACACCCGGATCGACCAGTCGCGCTTTGCCGCCGCCTTCGAGACGGAGCTTGCGACCATGGCCGGGCGCACCCGGGGGCGGGTGGTCGATTCCGTCTTTCTCGGCGGCGGCACCCCGTCGCTGATGCTGCCGCAGACGGTCGAGCGGGTTCTCGACGCGGTCGCGAAGCACTGGTCGCTCGCGCCCGGCGTCGAGGTGTCCATGGAGGCGAACCCCTCGTCCGTCGAGGCCGAACGGTTTCGCGGCTACCGATCGGCCGGCGTCAACCGCCTGTCGCTCGGCGTGCAGGCGATGAACGACGCCGACCTCAAGCGCCTCGGCCGGCTGCATGACACGGCGCAGGCGCGACGCGCCATTGAGACGGCGCGGGCAACCTTCGAGCGGATCTCCTTCGACCTTATCTATGCCCGCCCGGACCAGTCGGCCGCCGACTGGAAAGCCGAGCTGGAACAGGCGCTTGCACTGGCGGCCGACCATCTGTCGCTCTATCAGCTCACCATCGAGCCCGGCACGCCGTTCTTCGAGCTCTACCGCCGGGGCGCGCTCGTGGTGCCGGATGCCGACCATGGCGCCGACCTCTACGAGCTGACCCAGGAGATCTGCAACGCCAACGGCATGCCGGCCTACGAGGTCTCGAACCACGCAAGACCCGGCGCGGAATGCCGGCACAACCTGGTCTACTGGCGCTATGGCGACTATGTCGGCGTCGGGCCGGGCGCCCATGGCCGGCTTTCGGGCGGCAACGGCAAGTTCGCCACCGCGACCGAGCGCCACCCCGAGACCTGGCTGGCGGCGGTCGAGACGCGCGGCGACGGGCTCGTCGAGGATCTGTCGCTGACCGCGGAGGAACAGGGCGACGAGTTCCTGCTGATGGGCCTTCGGCTCGTCGAGGGCGTCGACCTCGCCCGCTACGAGGCGATCTCGGGGCGGCGGATCAACCCGCGCCGCATCGCCGACCTGGTCGAGCATGACATGGTGGAACGACTCGACGGCGACCGCGTTCGGGCGACTCCTGGCGGTTTTCTTGTTCTCGACGCCGTCGTGGCCGATCTCGCCGCCTGAACTTTCGGACAAGGCAAACAAATTTACCGGCTACTTGCGTCTTTTGCGAAGTTTCTGGAACGGCTCCCGATTCGGAGCTGATTCGCCCTCGCCAGAGCGATCCGGCGGGCATCCCGCCCGCCGGATGCAAGGCTTGCCGTCGTCTGACAGTTGAACGACGCAGTGTTTTACGCATATTCTTTTTGCAATGCGAAAAATGCCGGTGACGCCGCCAGTCGCGCGACGCCCGTCGGACTGCGAGGTCGGTCAGTGTTCTATCAATTCTACGAGTTCAATCATGCGGCAATGAGCCCTGTCCGGGCGGCCGCTGACATGACGCGTCTATACTTCCAGAACCCATTGAATCCACTCACACATACGCCAGTTGGGCGGCAGGTTGCCGCCGGCTGCGAGTTGGTCGAGAGGCTGACCCGGCGCTATGGCAAGCCGGAGTTCGGGCTGCCCGAGACGACGGTCGGCGGCGTCAAGGTGCAGGTGCGAGAAGAGGTCGTCTGGAGCAAGCCGTTCTGCAATCTTCTGCATTTCGACCGCAAGGTCGGCCAGCGCAAGCACAAGGATCCGACGATCCTGGTGGTCGCGCCGATGTCCGGTCACTACGCGACGCTGCTGCGCGGCACGGTCGAGACACTTCTCCCGAAGGCCGACATCTACATCACGGACTGGGTCGACGCGCGCATGGTGCCGCTCGCGGAGGGCCAGTTCGACCTCGACGACTACGTCGACTATCTCATTGAGATGCTTCATCATCTTGGGCCGGACACGCATGTCGTCGCGGTCTGTCAGCCCTCGGTTCCGGCCCTCGTCGCGACGGCGGTGATGGAACAGCACGGCGACCCCTGCGCGCCCGCCAGCCTGACGCTGATGGGCGGGCCGATCGACACGCGGATCAATCCGACGGCGGTCAACGACCTCGCAGAGCACAAGCCGATCGAATGGTTCGAGCGCAACGTCATCATGAAGGTTCCGTTCCCGCAACCGGGCTTCATGCGCGACGTCTACCCCGGCTTCCTGCAGCTTTCGGGCTTCATGAGCATGAATCTCGACCGGCATGTCAGCGCGCACAACGACTACTTCCAGCATCTGGTGGCCGGAGATGGTGACAGCGCCGAGAAGCATCGCGATTTCTACGACGAATATCTTGCGGTGATGGATCTGACGGCGGAGTTCTACCTGCAAACAGTCGACACGGTGTTCATCAAGCATTCCCTGGCCAAGGGCGAGCATCACCACCGCGGCGAGCTGGTGGATTGCGGCGCGATCCGCCGCACGGCGCTGCTGACGGTCGAGGGCGAGAAGGACGACATCACCGGGCGCGGCCAGACCAAGGCGGCGCATGACCTGTGCACCAGCCTCGCCGCCGACATGCAGGCTCACTACATGCAGCCAAATGTCGGGCACTACGGCGTTTTCAACGGCTCGCGGTTCCGCGCCGAGATCGCCCCGCGCATTCTCGACTTCATCCGCTCGCATCCCTCCCGGCCTGAGCAGGCGCCGGCGGTGCCGAGCAGGCGCACGCCGGTCGCCGAGGCGGAAAAGGCCGGGGATACCGCCCCCGCCGTCGCACCTGCCCCTGCACCTGCCCCGGCCAAGGCGAAGCCGGCGGCGACCCGCGATCCGCTGGGCGAGATCCTGCTTGCCGAGCCGCGCGGCGTTGCCGACGACCTGACGGCGATCACCGGCATCGGGCCCAAGCTGCAGACCGCGCTCAACGGCGCCGGCATCTTCCATTTCTGGCAGATCGCGGCGCTGAACGAAGCGCAGATCGAGGCTCTGGACGGGAAGCTGGACTTCCGCGGCCGCATCGCCCGTGACGGCTGGATCGAGCAGGCGCGCAAGTTCGCCGAGCAGCCGGCGGCAAGCTGAAGCGACGGCATTTCCGGCCGATAATTGTGCATTTCGGACAATTTCGGCGCAGACTTTCGAAAATGAAGCGCGGCGAAACGCGATTTCGCCGCGCTTTTTCGTAGGCCGCCACCGCGCTGGCGGATTGGCCCGGCGCGCGGACTTGTCCCCGCCGGCTGCCTCAGCCCTTCGGGTCGACGCGTCCTTGATAGAAGGCAAGCGCCTCGGCCGCGACATCGCTCTCGTCATAGGCGCCGATGAGAACGCCGGTGCGCCCGCCCGCGCCGGAACGACGGGCAAGGATCTCGGCATCGGAGACGGTGGTGCGCTGGCTGAGCCGCCGCCCCCAGAGGCCGAGCCGGTCGGTCAGCCGCGCGACCTCGCCGGCGAAGGCCGGATCGCGTCCCAGGTCGGAGAATTCATCCGGGTCGCTCTGCAGGTCGAAGAGCATCGGCGGCAGGCCGCCTTCGGCGTGGACAAGCTTGAAGCGCCCGTCGAAGACCATGAACAGGCGGGCGTCCTCGACCGACACGCCGAGCCGGTCGGCCATGGGCGTGCAGGAATAGTCGTACTCGCTGATGACGACGTCGCGCCAGTCACGGCGGCGGGCCTCCCAGGCCGCGCCGTCGCGCAGGAAGGGAACGAGCGAGCGGCCCTCGAGAATGTGACCGGGAACGGCGGCGGCGGGATCGGGCGCGCCGCGCCCTTCCTCGGCAAGCTCGACGAAGGTGGGGGCAAGGTCGATGGCCTCGACCAGCGCGTCGCAGATGGTGCCGCGCGTGGCGTCGGCGGCCGCGGACGGATCGACCACGATCAGCGGCACCTTCACCGAGGGCTCGTGGAAGAGATCCTTCTCGCCCATCCAGTGATCGCCGAGGTAGTCGCCATGGTCCGAGGTGACGACGATAATCGTGTCGTCGAGCCGGCCCGTCGCTTCAAGGTGGTCGAGCAGCCGGCCGATCTCGTCGTCGCATTGGCGCACCAGGCCCATGTAGGCGGGAATGGCGGCGAGCCGGACCTCCTCGCGCGAAAAGCTCTTCGAAGCGCGCGAGGCCATGAAGGCGGCGTAAACCGGGTTCGGATCGCGCCGCTCGCGCTCGTCGCGCCGCGCCGGCACGACGTCGCCGGGCCCGTAGAGCGCATGATAGGGCGCCGGCACCACATAGGGCCAATGCGGCTTGATGTAGGAGAGGTGGCAAAGGAAGGGCACCGTGCGCCGCTGCCGCGCGCGCTTGTCGAGAAAGCCGATGGCCTCGTCTGTGAGCCAGGCTGTCTCGCTGTCCTTCGCCGCGACATTGGCCGGCTTCGGCGCGTTGCGCATGAGCCAGCCGCTCTCGATGTCGCCGCGCCCCTGTGCGTCGCGCGCGTCCGACAGGGCGGAATTGGCGTGGTCGTGCCAGGGGTTGCGGCCACCATAGCCGCGGGCGCGCAGGAAGGCGTTGTAGGGCGAGGGCCTTGCATCATAGGGACCGTCCGGGCCTTCCGCCCAGAGCCCGTCGTCGCGCACCTCGGCATCGAAGCCGCATTCGGCAAGGCGCGCGCCGATGATGCCCCCGCGCGAGATGCCAAGCCGGTCGAGGCCGGCGTCATCCACCTTCATGTGCGTCTTGCCGATCAGCACCGCATCCATGCCGCGCGCCCGCAGATGGTCGCCAAGGGTCATCTCGCCGACCTTGAGCGGGTAGTTGTTCCAGGCCGCGCCATGCGACTGGACGTAGCGGCCGGTGTAGAAGCTCATGCGCGAGGCACCGCAGATCGGCGACTGCACATAGGCGTTGGTGAACCGCACGCCGCGCGCCGCCAGCCGGTCGAGATTGGGTGTCTCCAGACGCGGATGACCGGCGCAGGACAGATAGTCGAAGCGCAACTGGTCGAACATGATGAAGAGGATGTCGCGCGCACGTTTCGTCACGATGGCCTGTCCTTCTCGCGGGACGGCGGGGCAGGAGGCGCGCCGCTTGCGGCAGTTGACACGAACCCTGTCCGTTTTCGCAAGAGGGGCGTTTCAGCCTCTGGCGCGAAAGGTTATACAAACTGCGGCAAAACTCATTTTACATTACCAATTGCGCGGAACACCCTGCGCCGGCCGCAAGCTTGTGGAGGAAGGGTGCGGGCGCGGCGCGAGCGGGAGGATGTCGGAATGATCGGACGGTTGCTGGGAACGGCGGCCCTTGTCGCGACGATGACGGCCGGGACCTTCGGCCTCGCGGGCGCGGCATTGGCGCAGGACGTGACCCTCAGGATCCATCAGTTCCTGCCCCTGCAGGCGGCGGTTCCCGCGCGGGCCATCGCCCCCTGGATCGAGAAGGTCGAGGCGGAATCGAACGGTCGCATCAAGATCGAGCATTATCCCTCGATGCAGCTCGGCGGCGCGCCTCCGGCGCTCTATGATCAGGTTCGCGACGGCGTCGTCGACATCGTCTGGACCCTGCCCGGCTACACTCCCGGCCGCTTTCCGAAGACGGAAGCCTTCGAGCTGCCGTTCATGGCCGGCGACGCGGAAACCACCTCGCGCGCCTTCCAGCTTTACGTCGAGGAGAACGCGCTCGACGAGTTCGCCGGCGTCAAGCTGATCGCCGCGCATGTTCACGGGCCGGGCCTGATCCACGTGCGCGGCGAGGGCGTCCACGCGCTTGAGGACATGACCGGCAAGAAGCTGCGCGGCCCGACCCGCATCGTCACCCGGCTGATCGAGACACTGGGCGCAACGGCCATCGGCATGCCGGTGCCGGCGGTGCCGGAGGCACTCTCCAAGGGGGTGATCGACGGCGCGGTGGTGCCCTGGGAAGTGACGGTGCCGCTGAAACTCGCCGAACTGGTCGACACGCACACGCGCTTCGACGATCCGCACGCGCTCTATACCGCGACATTCATCTTCGCCATGAACCAGGCCAGATACGACAGCCTGCCGGACGACCTGAAGAAGGTGATCGACGACAACTCCGGCGTGGAGGTGGCCGCGCTGTTCGGCCGGGCCGACGACGAGGTCGACATCATCGGCGAGGAGAAAGCGGTCGCCGCTGGCAACACCATCGTCACGCTGGACAAGGCGGAGACCGCACGCTGGAAGGCGGCGGCCGAGCCGGTGGTCGCCGAATGGATCGCCGAGATGGATGCAAGGGGCCTCGACGGGGCGGCGCTGGTCGCGCGCGCCCGGGCGCTGATCGACAGCCAGGCCGGAAAGTGACGGACGCTCGCCGCGCCGGAAGGCGGCGGGGCGGGCGAAGGAGGGGGGAGAGCCGTGCTGCGGCAAACCGAGAAGACGCTTGAGCGCATCTGCGCGGGACTGGCCATCGCCGGAGGGGCGGTGCTTGTCCTGCTGACGGCGACGACGATGGTCTCGATCACCGGCCGCGCGCTCATCGGCATCGGGCTGAGGCCCGTCCCCGGCGACTACGAGCTGGTCGAAGCGGGCACGGCCTTCGCCATCTTCGCCTTCCTGCCCTGGTGCCAGATGAAGCGCGGCCACGTCACGGTCGACCTGTTCCTCGCCCGCTTCGGCGCACGCGTCAACGCCGCCGTCGACACGCTCGCCAACGTCCTGATGACCGCCGCCAGCGCCCTGATCGCCTGGCGGCTGTGGCTCGGCCTGCTCGACAAGAAAGCCTATGGCGAAACCACCTTCATCCTGCAGTTTCCGCTGTGGTGGGGGTATGCGGCGGCGATGATCGGCGCGATCGTCTTCGTCATCGCCTGCGCCTTCACCGTCTGGCGGAGCCTCGCCGAGGCGCTGGCCGGGCGACGTCCCGCCGATCCCGGCGACCTGCGGGAGGATGCCGCGTGACATCGCTTGAATACGGCCTCTGGTCGCTCCCGATCCTGCTCGTCCTCATCTTCCTGCGGATGCCCATCGGACTTGCCATGTTCCTCGTCGGCGTGGCCGGCACGACGCTGGTCACCGGAACCTTCGCGCCAGTGCTCGGCCAGCTCAAGTCGCAGGTCTACAGCACCTTCTCGAACTACTCGCTGTCGATCGTGCCGTTGTTCCTGCTGATGGGCCAGTTCGCCACGCGCGGCGGCATGTCCCGCGCGCTTTTCAAGGCGGCGGAGACCATGGTCGGCCACCGTCGCGGCGGCGTCGCCATGGCGGCGGTGGCGGCCTGCGGCGGCTTCGGCGCGATCTGCGGGTCGTCCCTGGCCACGGCCGCGACCATGGGTCAGGTGGCGCTGCCGGAGATGCGGCGCTTCGGCTATTCCGGCGCGCTGTCCACCGCCTGTCTTGCCGCCGGCGGCACGCTCGGCATTCTCATCCCGCCCTCGGTCGTGCTGGTCATCTACGCGATCCTGACCGAGCAGAACATTGCCAAGCTCTTCGTCGCCGCCTTCGTGCCGGGACTTCTGGCCGCTGTCGGCTACATGCTCACGGTCTCGCTCTACGTCTGGTTCAACCCGGCGAGCGCGGGCAGCCGGGAGCGGGCGGGCTGGGCGGAGCGCGGGGCAGCCCTCATCGCCGTTTGGCCGGTGCTGCTGATCTTCATCGCCGTGATCGGCGGCATCTATTCGGGCTTCTTCACGCCGACCGAGGGTGCGGCGGTGGGTGCGGCCGGCACCGGCATCGTCGCGCTGCTCAACGGCGGGCTGACGCGGGCCAGCCTTGTCGAGGCCTTCCTGGCAACGGCGAGCGCCACCGGCATGATCTTCTTCATCGTGCTCGGCGCCAACATCTTCAACAGCTTCCTGGCGTTCTCGCAGCTTCCGCAACAGTCGGCCGCCTATGTCGTCGGCCTCGGGCTCGACCCGTGGGTGGTGCTGGTGCTGATCCTGCTGTGCTACCTCGTCTTCGGCTGCATCATGGATTCGCTCTCCATGATCCTGCTGACGATCCCGATCTTCTTCCCCATCGTCTCGGCGCTCGACTTCGGCCTCGCGCCGGAGGATTTCGCCCTGTGGTTCGGCATCATCGTGCTGATCGTGGTCGAGGTCGGGCTGATCACCCCGCCAGTGGGCATGAACCTCTTCGTCATCAACTCGATGGCGCCCGACGTGCCGCTGTCGCAGACGTTCCGCGGCGTGGTGCCCTTCATCGCCAGCGACATCCTGCGCGTGGCGCTGCTCGTCGTCTTCCCCGGACTGACGCTTTTCATGGTGCACTGGCTCTATTGAGCCGGTGCGCCGGGAAAGGCCGCGAAGCCGGGAAGGCGCAGCTCGGGCAGCATGTACCATTGCGCCAGATTGGCGCGCACCAGCGGTTCGATGGCCGCGTCAATGGCCGCAACGCCCGCCGTCAGCGCCGGTCCGCCGCCGCCCGAGCGGTCAAAGGACAGCGGCGCGCCGGTGACGAAGCGATAGCGCCCTCCCCCTTGCCTGAGCACATGAACCGGCACGATCGACGCCCCCGTCCTCAGCGCCAGCTTCACCGCCAGGACCGCGTTGCCGCGCTCCGGCAGAGGCCGTCCGAAGGCGGGCAGATGCACCTGCCGGTCACGCACCTCGTCGACAAAAAGAATCGCGTCGAACCCCTGCCCGACCACGCAGCGATGCAGGTGGCGGGCGGAGCGCTGGCCGGGCGGGAAGGCAAAAAGCCCGTAGCGCACGCGCAGCCGCGAGACGATGCGGTTGGACAGGACCGAGGGCTCCGGCTGCCAGGTGCCGACCGCCGAGCGACCGAGACCGTTGAGGACCATGTCGAAAGCCAGTTCGAACGGCCCGAGATGGACAGCGACGAAGATCACCTGGCCCAACGGTGGCAACGGTCCCTCGCAGGTGACGCGACCCGCGTCGCGAAAACGCTCCAGAACCGCGTATTCGGCGCGCATTGCCCCTGCCCCACGCCACCACAGGCGCTCGCCGGCCAACGCCTGCGCGTCCGACAGCGGCGCCTGCGGATGAAGGCAGGCAAGGTTCCAGGCGAGGCGGCGGGCGAAGATACGGCGGCGGTTGAGCCATTGCGCCAGCGGCGCCACCGCACTGCCGAAGGCCGGAGCGAAGCCGACGGGAAGCCGACGAAGCAGTGCGTAAACGCCAGCCTTGAGCAGGTCGAACAGGCCCGCTCGATAGCCGTCCGGTTCCGCCGCCAGGGTTTCGGAAAACGGCAGATCCGGCTGGCGGCGCGGCGGGGTCATCGACCCGCGCGCGGGATCAGCCGCATGGGCAGCCTCTCGCCCGGACGCAGGGTAAGCCGGCAGACCGGCTCGACCGACACGCCCTCGCCAAGCTCGAGGCGGAAGTCGCGGGCGAGCATGGCAAGCGACAGGATCGTCTCGGTCATGCCGAAGGCAAGACCGGCGCAGATGCGCGGGCCGATGGCAAACGGCACATAGGCGAATTTCGACTGGCCGCCGCGCGCCTGGCCAAGGAAGCGCTCCGGCTCGAAATGATCGGCGCGCGGCCAGAGCTCGGGGTTGCGGTGCAGCAGCCAGGGCACGACCATCACCAGCGAGCCCTTCGGCGTGGCGATGCCGCCCACGGTCTCGTCGGCGCGCGCCTCGCGGGCGAGGATCGGCACCGGCGGATAGAGCCGCAGGGTTTCCTCGACAACGGCGCGGGTGAAGGGCAGTTCCGACATCTCGGAGAACCGCGGATCATGGTCGCCGAGCACGCTGTCGAGCTCCGCCTCGAGGCGGTCGCGGACGCCGGGCGCCTGCGACAGCAGATACCAGGCCCAGGCCAGCGTGTTGGCCGTCGTCTCGTGGCCAGCCATGAAAATCACCGCGGCCTCGTTGCGGATCGCCTCGCGCGAGAGCGGGCGGCCGTCCTCGTCGCGGGCGTCGAGCAGGCCGCCGATGACGGAGGTCTCTCCCGCCCGCCGCCGCTCCTCGAAGCGCGAAATGACTTCTTCCAGCACCTTGTCGATGCGCGCCACCGCCCGGCGGATGGCGCGGCCGCGCCGGCGCGGCAGCCAGTCCGGCAGGCCAAGCAGCGAGGCGAGGTCGATCTGGTCGATGTGGCGCTGGTAGTCGGTGAAGGCCTCGACCACCTCGGCGGCGTAGTCGCGGCCGAGCGCGCTGCCAAAGATGGTGCGGCAGATGATCTCCGCCGTCAGATGCGCCATCTCCTGAAGCGCGTCGACCTGCGCCCCGGCGCCCAGCGCGCGCCAGGCGGAGCGCCGCTCGGCAACCGTCTCGGCCATCACGGGGAAGAAGTCGCGCACCCGCGAGGCATGGATGATGGGCGCGACCACCTGCCGGCGCCGGCGCCAGGTCTCGCCGTCGGAGATGAACAGGCCGTCGCCGAGTAGCGGCTCCAGCGCGTGGCGCATCTGCGCGCTCTTGCGCTCGAAGTTCGCGTGCTTGCGCACGAAGGCCTCCTGCACGGTCTCCGGGCTGTTGCAGACGAAGATCTGCTTGCGCAGGATGGCGATCCGCAACCAGGGCCGGGAGAAGGCGGGGGCCGGCCAGATGTTGAGAAAGCTGCGCCGGGCTAGGCCGAGAAGCTTCCACACAGGTGGCGCGCCGGCCGGGCGGAAGGGATAGGGCGGCACGAAGGGCGCCTCGGTGGCGGCCGCTTGCGCGGTCTCGCGCCCGTCCCCGACGCCCGTATTCTCGGCCATGCCGTCTCCCTTGCCCGTCTTGGTGCCATATGCCGCCCGCGCGGCGGGTGTTCAGCCTTGCGCGCGGCCTGCGGCGGGCGCATAGGCGGCCGGGTCGACCAGCTCGGGGCGCCCCTCCAGCGACAGGCGCGAGACCGCCGGCGCGCTTTCGGCGATCACCCTGCCCCGGCGCACGACGGCGAGCCGGCGCGCGCGCAGGCGAATCGCCTCGATCCGGTCGGCCGCCTGCAGCAGCACGAAATCGGCGTTGCAGCCCGGCGCGAGCCCGTAGCCCTCAAGCCCGAGGATCCGCGCCGGGTGGGCGGTCACGCAATCGAAGGCATAGCGCATGTCGTCGCGGCTCATCATCTGCGCCACATGGGTGCCCATGGAGGCAACCTCCAGCATGTCGCCCGAGCCCATCGAATACCAGGGATCCATGACGCAGTCGTGGCCAAAGGCGACGGTGACGCCGTGGGCGCGCAGCTCCGGCACCCGCGTCTGCCCGCGACGCTTGGGATAGGTGTCGTGGCGCCCCTGGATGGTGATGTTGATGAGCGGGTTGGCGATGGCCGAAACGCCGGCCTCGGCGATCAGCGGCAGCAGCTTGGAAACGTAATAATTGTCCATGGAGTGCATGGAGGTGAGATGCGAGCCGGTCGCCCGGCCCTGAAGCCCGAGGCGTTGCGCCTCGTAGGCCAGCGTCTCGATGTGGCGCGACATCGGATCGTCGCTCTCGTCGCAATGCAGGTCGACCATCAGGCCGCGTTCCGCAGCGATCTCGCACAGCCGGCGCACCGAGCGGGCGCCATCGTCCATGGTGCGTTCGAAATGCGGAATGCCGCCGACCACATCGACGCCCATGTCGAGTGCGCGCAGCAGGTTCCGCTCGGCCGTAGGCGAGCGGAACAGCCCGTCCTGGGGGAAGGCGACAAGCTGCAGGTCGAGATAGGGCGCGACCTTGCGCTTGACCTCCAGCAGCGCCTCGACGCCGGTCAGCCTGTCATCGCAGACATCCACATGCGAGCGGATCGCAAGCAGGCCCTGCGACACGGCGAGGTCGCAATAGGCAAGCGCCCGTTCGACCACCGCCTCGACGGTCAGGAGCGGCTTCAGCTCGCCCCACAGCGCGATGCCCTCGAGCAGCGTGCCGCTCTCGTTCATGCGCGGCAGGCCCAGCGACAGGGTCGCGTCCATGTGGAAATGGCTGTCGACGAAGGGCGGCGAGACCAGATGCCCGCCCGCCTCGACGACACGACCCGCCTCCGCCTCGATGCCCGGCTCGACGGCAACGATCCGCCCGTCGCGGCAGGCGATGTCGATGCGCGTGCGCCCGTCGGGCAGGGTCGCGTTCTTGACGAGAAGGTCGAGGGACATGAGGTCGGGCTCTGGGCTATGGTGATGATGGCGACGCAGGCAGGTGCCAGACGCGCGGATGCGCAGCAGCGGCGGCGATCCGCGCCGAGTTTCGGCAAATTCCGCGGGAACCTCAAGCCCGGGGCGGGCATGTCTCCACGCATTGCTGCACCGATGGCGGGAAGATGCGCGCGCCCGAGACGACGGAGACAGGCAAGATGACCTCCCAGGATCCCTTTCGCGCCGAACAACGCGGCGTTGCCTTCGGCATGGCACGGGCGGCGGGGCTTGCGCTGCTGGTCCTCGCGGCGGCGGCCTACCTTGGCCTGAAGGCCCCCACGCCGTCGCTGGCGGAGCGCGTGGCCGCCACGCTGCGGGTCGACCTTCTCGTCGTTTTCTGGCTCGCGGCGGCGATCGCCAATGTGGCTCAACTGCGGTTCTTCTCGCCCGTCGACATCGCCGGCAGCAGCGGGGCGCAGGAGAGCGAGGCCGTACGCCGCGGCCGCGCGGTCCTGCAGAACACGCTGGAGCAGGCGGCGCTGGCACTGCCGGTCCATCTGGCGCTCGCCGTGCTGCTGGAAAGCGCCGTGCCCGTCGTCACCGCGCTGGCGCTGCTGTTCTGCCTCGGTCGGGCGGCTTTCTGGCGCGGCTACGCCAAAGGTGCTCCGGCCCGCGCCTTCGGCTTCGCGCTGACCTTCTATCCAAGCCTGATCGGCCTCGTCGCGGCCATGGCGGCCGCGCTCACCACGCTTCAGTAGGCCAGGCCGACGTAGTTCTCCGCGAGCGCCGCCCGCGCCGCCCGCGAGGCCTTCAGATAGTCGAATTCCGCCTGCTGCAGGCGCCGGCCGAAGGCGCCGCGCTCGGGCAGATCGTGGAGCAGCGTCGTCATCCACCAGGAAAAGCGCTCGGCCTTCCAGACACGCGCCAGCGCGCGCTGCGGATAGGCGACAAGGGCCGCCTCTTCGCCACCGCCCCGGCCCTCCCGGCCATACCAGCCGATCAGCGCCTGCGAGAGGTAATGGATGTCGGAGGCGGCGAGGTTGAGCCCCTTGGCCCCCGTCGGCGGCACGATGTGGGCGGCATCGCCGGCAAGGAACAACCGTCCGTGACGCATGGTCTCGCAGACATAGGAGCGCAGCGGCGCGACGCTCTTCTCGATGGCGGGACCGGTCTCGAGACCGGCGGCGACATCCGCCGGCAGGTGATCCGCCAGCGCCTCCCAGAAGCGGTCGTCGGACCAGTTGGAGACCTCTTCGTCGCTGGCGCACTGGATATAGTAGCGGCTGCGGGTGGGCGAGCGCATGGAGCAGAGCGCGAAGCCACGCGGGCCGCTGGCATAGATGAGCTCGTCGGAGACCGGCGGCACGTCGGCAAGCATCCCGAGCCAGCCGAAGGGATAGACCAGCTCGAACCCGGCAAGACGATCCGCCGGGATCGAGCGGCGCGAAACGCCGTGGAACCCGTCGCAACCGGCGATGAAATCGCAGTCGATGCGGTGTGTCAGCCCGTCACGGCGGAAGGTCGCATGGGGGGCCTCGCCCTCGAGACCGAAGAGCGCCACATCCTCGGCCTGGTCGATCACCACCCCGGCGCGCGCGTCGCGGGCGGCGTAAAGATCGGCCGTCACCTCGGTCTGCCCGTAGACCATCACCGTGCTGCCGCCGGTCAGGCCGGCGAGATCGATGCGCAGGCGCTCCTCGCCAAAGGCGATTTCGACGCCGTCATGAACAAGACCCTCCTTGTCCATGCGCCCGCCTGCCCCGGCGCGGCGCAGCAGATCGGCGGTGCCCTGCTCGAGCACCCCGGCGCGGATGCGCGAGAGAACGTGGGCGCGCGACCGGCGCTCGAGCACCACCGTTTCGATGCCGGCGAGATCGAGCAATTGCGACAGCAGCAGGCCGGACGGGCCACCGCCGATGATGAGAACCTGCGTGCGCGTGCGCGCGCCGCCGGGTGCTGAAATCCCGCCCATGCCTTCCTCCCCTGACCGGCCGGCGCCTTCCCTCCCCGGAAGGTTCCATCCCCGCCGCCTGGCCGACTTCTTCCGCCGATGATGCGCACAAGCGCTTGCGCCGGGAAGGCCGATACCGTTCCAATAGATGGATGAATCGAACAAGACAGCGCGCGCCGGACTACGGACTTTACGGGGAACCGGCCGGGCCGGCCTTTCCGGATACGCTGCATATCGAACGCATCTCGGCGCGCAGCGGCCCACATCGCTGGCGCATCGCGCAGCACCGCCATCCGGCGCTGCACCAGATCTTCTGGATCGCGCGGGGCGGCGGTACGCTCCTTCTTGAGGACGAGGACATCGCGCTCGGCGGTGCAACGGCGCTCAACCTTCCCGCCGGCAGCGTGCACGGCTTCCGCTTTCGCGAAAACACCGAGGGCAGCGTCGTGACGCTTCCGGCAACCGTCTTCGAGCCGCTGCGCGCCAGGCTCGATCCCGGCCGGCGGCTCGACAGGGCGATGGCGCTTGCCGGAACCGGCGACGCTCCGGACATGCTGGAGGCGCTTCACCGCGAGCACGCCGCCTCCGCGCCCGGACGGGCGGAGGCGATGACGGCGCTCGCCACGTTGCTCTGCATCTGGCTGGTCCGGCGGGCAGGCGCCGGCGCGCCGGCAGAACAGGCGGCGGCGGGCGATGCGGCGGGTCGTCTCTTCGCCCGCTTCGCGGCGCTGCTCGACCGGTGCATCGGCCTCGGCGCGCCGGGACGCGCGGGCGCGGAGCGGCAGGACGTGCCGATGACCGTGACCGGCTTCGCCGGCGCGCTGTCCGTCAGCCCGCCACACCTGAGCCGCGTCTGCCGCGAACAGACCGGAAAGCCCGCCTCGGCACTGATCCGCGAACGGCAGATGCTGGAGGCCCGCCGGCTGCTTGCCTACACCCAGCAGGATGTGGCCGGCATTGCCTACCGGTTGGGGTTTGCCGACCCGAGCTATTTCTCGAGGCAGTTCTCGGCGCAGACCGGCACCTCGCCGCGCGCCTTTCGCCGGGGCTTCACGCGGCCGAAGTGACGCGCCCGCATCGGGCCGGTGCCGCAGCTTCCGCTTGACCGGATCGAAAGGGCGGCGGACAAGATTGGGGAATGCGCCTCGACATCGTCATCCTGGCGGCCACCCTGCTGTGCGCCGCCCTTCTCGCCCGCCCCGCGCTTGCCCGGCTGCCGCTCTGGCGGGCGACGGTGACGCCGCTGGCGTCGATCATCGGCAGCGGCTTCCTGGTGCTGGGGCCGGTGCTGGGCACCTCCTACGGAGCCTATGCGCCGCTCGCCATGGCGCTGTTGTGCCTGGGCGCGTGGCTCATCGGGTCGGCCGTGCGTTTCAACATCACCCGGCTGGAGACGACCGCCGGCAGGCGCACGGCAACGGAGGAGCGGCTCGACATGGCCGCTTCCTGGGCGCTGTCCTTCGCCTATGTGATTTCCGTCACCTACTACCTCAACCTGTTCGGCTCCTTCGGCGTCAGCCTGACGCCGCTGCACGAAAGCCTGCACGCGCGGCTTCTGACGAGCGCAGTCCTGTGCGTCATCCTCGTCGTCGGCTGGACCTGGGGCTTTCGGGCGCTGGAGGGACTGGAGCAGGTGTCGGTGACCGTGAAGCTCGCCGTCATCGCCGGGCTGCTGGCCGGCCTTGTCCTGCATTTCGGCGACACCGCGGCAACGGGCGGACTGAAGTTCGATCCGGCGAAGGTGACCGGCTGGAGCGCCGTGACCCTCGGCTTCGGCCTCATCGTCACCGTGCAGGGCTTCGAGACCTCGCGCTATCTCGGCGCGACCTATGACGCAAGGACGCGCATCCGCTCGATGGCCCTGGCGCAGATCATCGCAACGGTGATCTACCTCGCCTATATCGGCCTCGTTTCCTACGACCTGGTCATGCCGTCGGGAAAGCTGACGGAAACCGCCATCATCGGCATGATGGCCCAGATCGCGCCGGTCCTGCCGGTCCTGCTGGTGGTCGCCGCTCTGAGCGCCCAGTTCAGCGCCGCCATCGCCGACACCAGCGGCTGCGGCGGCCTTGTCGAGGAGGAGACGCGCCGGCGCATTCCCGAGCGCCACGCCTATGTGCTGCTGGTCGCAATCGGCCTGCTGCTGACGTGGAGTTCCGGCGTCTTCGAGATCATCTCCTACGCCTCGCGCGCCTTCGCGCTCTACTACGCGCTGCAGGCGATGGTCGCGGCGGTGGGCGCCCGGGCGCAAGGCAGGACGGGCAAGGCCGCGGGCTTCGCGCTGATGGCGCTCGCCGCCGCCGCCGTCACCCTCTTTGGAACGCCGGCGGAAGGCTGAGCACGGCGTGAGCGCTAGAGGGCGTCCTTGAGACGCTCGACCAGATGGCGCACGACGGCGACGCGGGCATGGCGCTTGTCCTCCGCCGCGATCAGCGCCCAGGGCGCATCGGGGGTCGAGGTGCGGTCGATCATGTCGCCGGCGGCCTCGGCGTAGGCGTCCCACTTGAGCCGGTTGCGCCAGTCATCATCGGTGATCTTGAACTGCTTGTAGGGGGTCTCCTCGCGCGCCTTGAAGCGGGCGAGCTGTTCCTGCTTGCTGATCGCCAGCCAGAACTTGACGACCAGCGTGTCGGCGGCGGCCAGCTCCGCCTCGAACTCGTTGATCTCGTTGTAGGCGCGCATCCAGTCGGCTTCCGCGCAGAAGCCCTCGACCCGCTCGACGAGCACCCGCCCGTACCAGGACCGGTCGAAGACCGCCGCATGCCCCTGGCGCGGCAACCGCGTCCAGAAGCGCCAGAGATAGGGATGCGCCTTCTCCTCGCGCGAGGGCGCGGAGATGCGGTGCACCCGGTAGCGACGCGGATCGAGCGGCCGGATCAGCCGGCGGATGGCGCCGCCCTTGCCGGCCGCGTCATTGCCCTCGAAGGCGACGACGAGGCCGAGGTCGCGAAAGGCCTTCTTGTCGACGAGCCGGGCAAGCTCCGCCTGCCAGTGCTCGAGCTCGGCCGAATAGCGCGCCTTGGGCAGCCGCTGCGACAGGTCGATGGCGTCGACGGCGCTGATCCGCTTGACGCGGGCGACCACCGTCGGCACCGCCAGCGGATCGGCGGGCGCGGCCGCCAGCCGGCGGCGCATCGCCATCTCGATGCAGCGGCCGAGCGCGATGTCGCGCGACTGCGGGTCGCCGGAGGGAATGACGATCCAGGGCGCGGCGGCGGTCGAGGTGGTCAGCGCCGCCTTCTCGAAGGCGTCCTGGGCGTCGGAGGCATGGGCGATGTCGGTCCATTCGGCAAGGATGCGCCGGGCGCGGGCCTTCTTCTTCAAGGCCTTCAGCCGCTCCTTCTGCACCTTCGGCTGCAGCGAGAACCAGAACTTGAGCACCAGCACGTTCTCGCGGGCGAGGAGCTCCTCGAAACGGTTGATGCGGGCAAGCGCGCGCTCGAATCCGTCCTCGTCGAGGTCGCCGAGAACGAAGCGGCGCAGCGGCGTGTTGTACCAGGAGCCGACGACGACGGAGGTCTCGCCGCGGGCCGGCAGGTCGCGCCAGTAGCGCCAGAGCTGCGGACGCTCGCGCTCGCCTTCCGTCTCCTTCTCCTCATAGGCGTTGCAGGTGAGGTAGCGCACGTCCATCCATTCGTGCAGCCGCGCGATGGCGTCGTTCTTGCCCGCGCCGTCGACGCCGGCGATGAGGATCATCACCGAGAAGGGCTTTCGGTCGACGACCTGCTGCTGGGCGGCGAGCAAGGCCGTGCGAAGGGCCGGTTCGAGCCGTTCGTACTCGGATTTCGACAGGGCGACAGGCAGGCTCGCGGACTGGAACAAGGTCTCGGGTCTTTCTCGGCGGGTCGCCGGCTCATGCGGTTTTCGCGGGCAGCTTTTCAAGCCGCGCGGGCAAGTGCAAGGCGGCTCATGCCGCGCAAGCTGTTTTCCCCATCGTGCACAATCGCTTCGCGCGAAACAAACCGCACCGTCAAGCATTGGCGATCCGGGCTCCAGCGCGTACATGTAGCGGGCCCGACGGGCAGGCCAACCCGGCGCAGCGATTTCGAGCATGGACCCGTGACCGATCTACTCAATCAGCTCGTGAACCTCATCGGCGAACACCCCACGCTCGCCAACGCCGTCGTCTTTCTGATCGCCATGGGAGAAGCGCTGTTTCTCATCGGCATGGTCGTGCCCTCCACCGTGGTGCTGGTGGGCGCCGGCACTCTGGTGGGCCTCGGCAAGCTCGATCCCTGGCCGATCTTCATCTGGACCGTGCTCGGCGCGACGGCGGGTGACGCCATATCCTACTGGATCGGCCACATCTACAAGGACCGGATCAAGAAGGTCTGGCCGTTCTCACGCTATACGACGCTGGTGGAACGGGGCGAGGCCTATTTCCGCCGTCACGGCGGCAAGAGCGTCTTCATCGGCCGTTTCGTGCCCGGCGTGAAGGCGATCGTGCCCGGGATCGCCGGCATGGTCGGCATGCCGGCCGGCCGCTTCACGGTGATCAATGTCACCTCGGCGATCGCCTGGACCATCGTTCACCTGGGCCCCGGCGTCATCGCCGGCACCGCCTTCGGCGCGCTCGGCAAGATCAGCGGCCGCCTGGCGACGATGCTCGGCGTCTTCCTGGTGCTGCTGTTCCTGGCCGTGATGCTGGCGCGCTGGCTGATCCTGATCGTGCTGCCGCTCTATGCCGGCAGCCGCGTGCGCTTCGTCGCCTGGCTGGCGGCGCGGCAAAACCGGGTGGCGCGCTGGCTGGCGCGGATGTTCGACCCGGCGCATCCGCGTTCGGCCGGGATGCTGGTCTCGGCCCTGCTGCTGCTCGTCACCGTGCCACTGTTCGTGGCCCTGGCCGCCGCGATCTCGCCGGACGCCGGGCTGCAGCGGGCCGACACGGCGATCCGCAACCTGTTCCAGGACCTGCGCACGCCGGTCGGCGACCAGATCATGGTGTCGATCACCATGCTCGGCGACGGCCTCGTCACCTCGATCGTCGCCATCGTCGCCGTCGCCTATCTGTTCGTCCGCCGTGCCTGGCGCAGGGCGACAGGCTTCCTCATCGCCATCGCCAGCACCGCGGTCTTCGTGCCCCTGTTCAAGCTGCTGATGAACCGCGAACGGCCGATCGACATCTATTCCGGCGCCGACGCCTTCTCCTTTCCGAGCGGCCACGCGACGATCAACACCGTGCTCTACGGGCTGATCGCCGTGCTCGTCGCCCATGACCGCTCGCCGCTGACCAAGGCCGGGGTCTTCTCCGTCGCCGTCTCGCTGATCGGCGCCATCGGCTTCTCGCGCGTCTATCTTGGCGCCCACTGGGCCAGCGACGTCGCCGGCGGGCTCGCCTTCGGCACGGCGATGGTGGCTGCCTTCGCCTTCATCTTCGGCTCCGTGCACAACGAGAAGGTCGGTCGCTGGGCGCTGGCGGCGCTGGTCACCGTGACGCTTGCCGGCGTCGGCGGGGCGCATGTCATGCGCAACTTCAACAATGCGGTCGAGCTCTACCGCCCGGTGTCGCCGATCGTGGCAATGACCCGGGACGAATGGCTGTCCGGCGGATGGAAGACCCTGCCCGGGCACCGGATCGAACTCAACGGCGAGCAGGAGGAGCCCCTCGTCGTGCAATGGGCGGGCGACCCGGCGGCTCTCGCCGAGGCGCTGAAGCCGCATGGCTACGTGCGCGCGCCGCAATGGTCCGTCGCCACATTCGCCGGCTTCCTGGCAGGCCAGACGCTGCCGGAAGACCTGCCGGCGCTGCCGCGCATCCAGAACGGACGCGGCGCGGAACTGGTGCTGGTGCGTCAGGACGCGAATATCGCACCGAGCGCCACCGGGGAGGACCCCTCATCGGGCGGGCGGTGGGTGCTGCGGCTGTGGCCGACGCGCTTCGACCTCGACACCGAGGCGGGCGGCAGCGTGCCGATCCATGTCGGCTCGCTCATTCACGAACGCATCCTGCGTCCGCTCAACGAACTGTCGGCGCCGCGCAAGGACCGCGACCTGCCCAACACCTGGGAGAACCCGGTTCTGCTGCTGCCGGGGGTGACGCGGCGCACCCGCGCGGACGGATCGGAAGTGGCTCTCGGCATCGCCAGCGGGGTCATGGCACGGGAGACGATGGCGCCGCAGACGCCGGCGACAGCTGCCGGTCAGGTCTCCGACAACCCAGCAGGGACGGGCACGGACTCCGGGGCAGAGGCGCCTTCCGGCGTGCAATAGATGCCGTAGAGCGCGGCGAGCACCGCCTTCACCTCATCGCCGGCAAGGCTGTAGAAGACCGCCTGACCGGCCCGGCGCGCCTCGACCAGCCCCTGCGCGCGCATGCGCGCCAGATGCTGGGACAACGCCGACTGGCTGAGGCCGACGGCGGCGGCCAGATCCCCGACCTTGCGCGGCCCCTCAAGCAGATGGCACAGCACCATCAGGCGCCGGGCATTGGCCATCGAGGTCAGCAGCGAGGCTGCCCGGTCCGCATTGTGTTCCAGATCTTGAATATTCATACTTGCTAATTTAGCAAAGCATAATATATTCGCAATCAGGAAATTCACACAAGCTGGCAATCCGCACCACGCACTGGCCAGCCCCTCGACTCCGGATCACGCATGACCGAATTCACACCCATACTTTCCGCCCTTGGTGGCGCGCTGATCGGCCTTGCCGCCGTTCTGCTGATGGTGCTCAACGGCCGCATCGCCGGCATCAGCGGCATGATCGGCGGCCTGTTGCCCCCCACCGCCGCCGCCGGCGAACGCGGCTGGCGGGCAGCCTTCCTGCTCGGCATGATTGCCGCGCCGACCGCTCTGCTGTTCCTCACCGGCTGGACGCCTCAGATCGAGGTGCCCTCCTCGCCGGCGCTGCTTGTGATCGGCGGCGTTATCGTCGGCATCGGCGTTTCGCTCGCCAGCGGCTGCACCTCCGGCCACGGCGTCTGCGGCATGGCGCGGCTTTCGACCCGCTCCATCGTCGCGACCCTCACCTTCATGGCGACGACGGCCGCGACCGTTTTCGTCCTTCGCCACCTGATCGGAGCCTGACGCCATGACCCGCATCGTCTCCGCCTTCGTCATCGGCCTGCTGTTCGGCACGGGCATTCTCGTCGCCGGCATGGCCAATCCGGCCAAGGTTCTCAATTTCTTCGACATTGCCGCCATCGGCAGCGGCGGCTGGGACCCGAGCCTCGCCTTCGTGATGGGCGCGGCCCTGATCGTCACCGCCATCGGCTACCGGCTCGCCTTCCAGGCGGACCACCCGCTGCTGGCCGATGCCTTCTCGCTGCCGGCGATCAAGTCCGTCGACGGTCGGCTCGTCGCCGGGGCGGCGATCTTCGGCATCGGCTGGGGCATGGCCGGTTTCTGCCCGGGCGGCGCCGTGCCGGCCCTCGGCCTCGGCCGGAGCGAACCGGTGATCTTCGTCGGCGCGCTGATTGCAGGTATGCTTGCGACACGTCTGGTCCAGCAGGCCCGCGCCCGGCGCACGCAGGCGACAGCCACCTGACCGGCGCAAACCGGTCCCCTTACAGTTCCGACCGGCGGCACCCGCCGGTCCGCCGCCCCATCCGCAAAGGAGCTTTTTCATGACCGACAGCAAGGCCCTTCCCGTCGACGGCTCCGTGAAGCCGCAGGTGACGTCCTTCTTCGACCCGCAGACGAACACCATCTCCTATGTGGTCAAGGATCCGGGCTCGAACGCCTGCGCCATCGTCGACAGCGTGATGGACATCGACTATGCGGCCGGCCGCATCTCCTTTGAATCCGCCGACCGGATCATCGACTTCGTCCGCGCCAACGGGCTCAAGCCCGAATGGCTGATCGAAACCCACGTGCATGCCGACCACCTGTCGGCCGCTCCCTATATCCAGGACAAGATCGGCGGCAAGATCGGCATCGGCGAGAACATCCGCATCGTGCAGGACACGTTCGGCAAGATCTTCAACGAAGGCACCGAGTTCCAGCGCGACGGCTCGCAGTTCGACCGCCTGTTCGCCGATGGCGACACCTATACGGTGGGCGCGATGAGCTGTTTCGCCATGCACACGCCCGGCCATACGCCGGCGTGCATGACCCATGTGATGGGCGACGCGGCCTTTGTCGGCGACACGCTGTTCATGCCGGACGGCGGCACGGCGCGCGCCGACTTCCCCGGCGGCGACGCGGGTGAGCTCTACCGCTCGATCCGCAAGGTGCTGTCGCTGCCCGCCGCCTTCCGCCTGTTCATGTGCCACGACTACGGCCCGAACGGGCGCGATATCCGCTGGGAAACGACCGTCGCGGAGGAACGGATGCACAACATCCATGCCCGTGACGGCATCACGGAGGAGGAGTTCGTGGCCATGCGCACCGCCCGCGACGCGACCCTCGACATGCCGAAATTGATCATTCCCTCCATACAGGTCAACATGCGCGCCGGACAGTTGCCGCCGAAGGACGAAAGCGGCACGACGTTCCTCAAAGTGCCGATCAATACCCTTTAAGGACATGCCAATGCTGAGCGCCAAGGTCGACGACACGATCACCGTCGCCCACCAGATCGACCCCGCCGATGTCGTCGCGATCCGCGACGCCGGCTTTGTCACGATCATCAACAACCGCCCGGAAGGCGAGGCTCCCGACCAGCCGGCCGGGGCCGAGATCCGCGCACAGGCGGAAGCCGCCGGCCTCGCCTACCTGGAACTGCCGGTCGGGCGCGACGGCATCGGGCCGGAGCTGATCGAGGGCTTCCGCGCGGCGATGGACGAGGCCGACGGCCCGGTCTTCGCCTTCTGCCGGACGGGCACGCGCTCGATCAACCTTTGGGCGCTGTCGCAGGCGCGCCAACGCGACGCCGGCGAACTCGCCAGCCTCGCCAGCGCCGCCGGCTACGATCTTTCCGGCCTCACGCCAACCCTGCGCCGGCTTTCCGAAGCCGGCTGACGACCGCGCAACAGGCCGCATTCGACAACACCAGACGACACCGCCCCCGGACGCCCACACCACGCGCCCGGGGCCGGCACCGCCGTGCCGACCGCCAAGCCCCGGAACCCGCAAGATGAAGACGCTCTCCACCTATCTGCCCATCCTCGACTGGGGACGGCGCTACAACCGCGCGCAGGCGACCGACGACCTGATCGCGGCGGTGATCGTGACAATCATGCTGATCCCGCAGTCGCTTGCCTATGCGCTGCTCGCCGGCCTGCCGCCGGAGATCGGCCTCTATGCCTCGATCCTGCCGCTGGTCGCCTATGCGCTGTTCGGCACCAGCCGGGCGCTCGCGGTCGGGCCCGTCGCCGTCGTCTCGCTGATGACCGCCTCCGCCGTCGGCGAGCTGGCGACGCAGGGGACACCCGAATATCTGGGCGCGGCGATCCTCCTCGCCTTCCTCTCCGGCCTGATCCTGATCGCCATGGGCCTGTTCCGGCTCGGCTTTCTCGCCAATCTCCTCAGTCATCCGGTGGTCTCGGGCTTCATCACCGCAAGCGGCCTGCTGATCGCGGCCAGCCAGCTCAAGCACATCCTCGGCGTCTCCGCCTCGGGTCACACGCTGATCGAGATCCTGGCCAGCCTCGTCGAGCGGATCGGCACGGCAAACGTCTATGCGATGGCCGTCGGCGTGCCGGCGACCGCCTTCCTGTTCTTCATGCGCGCCAGGGCAAAACCGCTGCTGCGCCGGGCCGGCCTCGGGCCGCGCGCCGCCGACATCCTGGTCAAGGCCGGACCCGTGGCGGCGGTCGCGCTGACGACGCTCGCCGCCCATCAGTTCGCCCTCGGCGACAAGGGCGTGAAGCTCGTCGGCCACATTCCCTCCGGCCTGCCGACGCCGACGCTGCCGAGCTTCGACCCGGCGCTGCTGCGCGACCTGCTGGTGCCGGCGCTGCTGATCTCGGTGATCGGCTTCGTGGAATCGGTCTCCGTCGCCCAGACGCTGGCCGCCAAGAAACGCCAGCGGATCGCGCCGGACCAGGAGCTGATCGGCCTCGGCGCGGCCAATATCGCCTCCTCCATCTCCGGCGGCTATCCGGTGACCGGCGGCTTCGCCCGCTCGGTGGTCAATTTCGACGCGGGCGCCGAGACGCCGGCGGCCGGTGCCTATACCGCCATCGGCATCGCACTGGCCACCTTGTTTCTGACCCCGCTCATCGCCGACCTGCCGCAGGCAACGCTCGCCGCCACGATCATCGTCGCGGTGCTCTCGCTCGTCGATCTCAAGGCGCTGACCCGGGTCTGGGCCTATTCGAAGAGCGACTTCGCGGCGATGGCCGGCACCATCCTTGTCACGCTCGGCTTCGGCGTCGAGCCAGGCGTCCTCGCCGGCGTCGGCGTATCGCTGGCGCTGCATCTCTACCGCAGCGCCCGCCCGCACATGGCCGTCGTCGGCATCGTTCCCGGCACGGAGCACTTCCGCAACATCAACCGGCACGACGTGGTCACCGGCGACAAGGTGCTGTCGGTGCGCGTCGACGAGAGCCTGTTCTTCGCCAACAGCCGCTATCTGGAAGACCGGCTGCTGGAGCTTGTCGCCGAGCGCCCGGCGATCGAGCACATGGTGCTCGTGTGCACGGCGGTGAACGAGATCGACGCCTCGGCGCTGGAAAGCCTGGAGGAAATCAACCGCAGGCTTGGCGACGGCGGCGTCACCTTCCACCTTTCCGAGGTCAAGGGACCGGTGGCCGACAGGCTGAAGGGCACGGAATTCCTTGCCCATCTCACCGGATCCGTGTTCCTGACGCAATATGAGGCCTTCGCCGCGCTCGACCCGGAAACGGCGCATATCGCCGAGGCGCGACGGCCGCGAAAGGCAACGCCGGGGCCGTTCTGGATCGGCCCGCAGATCTGAAACGGGAACGCATGGCGGCACAAGACGCGACGCTGGACGGCCATGATGCCGGCACCGGGCTTACCTGGCGCTACCGGCCGGGCCGGGGCAGCGACACGCTCGTCGTCGTCCAGTCCCAGGCGCGGGTTCCCCAGGGCCGGTTCGGGCTTGAGCGGCTGTTCGCCAAGACCCGCCATGCCTGCCTCTTTCTCAACGGCCCGGACGAGAGCTGGTATCTCGGCTGCGAGGCGGCGAGCGACGCCGCCATCGATGCGGCCGTCGCGGCGGCGCGGCCGGAGCGAATCATCCACTACGGCGCCTCCAAGGGAGCCTATGGCGCCCTGCTGACGGCGCTGCGCCGTGGCGACGGGCCGGCATTCGCCTTCGGACCCGAGCTTGAGCTCGGCGTGCCGGGCAGCCAGAGCGCGCTCTCCCGCGTGCGCGGACAACAGGGCGAGCCGGACCTCGCGGGCGCGCTCCTGGCACCGACGACGCCGCATCCGCTGACGCTGGTCTTCGGGCTGCACGATCCGGTCGATGCGGCAGGCTTTGCACGGCTGGCCGCACAGTCGCGTCCCGAGCACCTGCGGCTCCTCGCCTTGCGCTCCCCGCACGCCAGCCACGACCATCTCTACACGCTCAACATCATCCGCAAGCTGATCGTCCGCTTCGACCGGGACCTTGGCGGACTTTGCGCCGAGCGGGGGCTGATCGCACCCGAGGCCGCGCATGGCCTTGCGTCTGCTTTCGGCGTGGCGGGAGAGCGTTTCGCCAATGGTGACGGCCTGTCGGGCGCGGCGCTTGCCGAAGAGCTGGACACGACCGGCAACCCCGGTCACGCGCTGCTCGCCGCGCAGGCATTCCTGCGCGAGGGCAGCCCGAACGCGGCGCTGGCGCTGCTCGAGACGGCGATCGCTCTGAACGAGGCGGACCCGGCGCTTGCCGCCCAGCCCAAGCGCTGGCGCAAGACGTTCTGGCATCAGGCGCTGGCGGCGGCGCGCGCTGGCGGCGACGCACCGCGGGCGGCGGCCATCGCCGCGCGGGCGCGGGCGCGCTTTCCCGAGGACGCCGGCTTTTGCGACGCGCCCTAGCCGATGGCCGGCCAGGGCACGGGACGGGCGATGCCATGGCCCTGGACAAAGCGCACTCCGAGATCGCGCAGCACCGGTACAAGCGCCGGGCCGTCGACATATTCCGCCACCGTCGGCAGGCCCAGCGCATTGGCAAGGGCGACGGCGCCGATCACGGCGGCGCGCTTCACCGGCTCGTCGGCCAGATCGGCGACAAGCATCCGGTCGATCTTGACCATATCGAACATCCCGTCGCGGATCTGCGTGATCGCCCCGAACCCGCCGCCGAAATTGTCAAGCGCGACCCTGACACCCAGGCGGCGCAGGCGTTTCAACAGGATCCATGCGGCGGCGTCGAGCCGGGCGACCTGGGTTTCCGAGATCTCGAGCATCAGGAGCAGGGCGAGGTCGGGGGTGGCCTCGAGACGGGTCTGCAGCGAGCGGGCGAACTCATCGTGGCACAGGACCTCGGCGGAGAGGTTGAGCGACACCGGCAGGCCGTCGCCGCCGGCGCCCAGCCGATCGAGCACCTGGTTCGCGGCCCAGGCATCAACCTCGCGCAGAAGCCCGTGCCGCGCCGCCGTTGCCTGGATCATGGTCGGCCCGTGCAACGAGCCGTCCGGCAGGGCGACGCGCAGCAACACCTCGTGAAACCGCGGCACATTGCTCTCGATATCGACGATCGCCATGCGCTCCAGCTGGAAAGTCTGGCGTTCCAGGGCATCGCCGATCACCGCGAGATGCCGGAGTTCGGCACGCTGGGCGGCGGCGAGCGTGTCGCACCCGTCATGCTCCACCACCTGACGCCCACCGGCCGCCTTCGCATCCATGCAGGCATGATCCGCCCATTGCAGGACACGGCTCACGTCGAGCCCGCCGCCGCGCTCGCAATTGGTCTCGATGATGGCAAAGCCGATGCTGACGCCACCGCGAAACGTCATGCCTTCCCAGGAGAAATGATAGCTGTTGAGGCTTGCAAGAACCCGCTCGCACAGGACCCGCATCGCCACCGCATCATCCGTATCGACGACCAGGCCGAATTCATCGCCACCGATGCGCGCAACATGCACCGTCTTTCCCGCGAAACCGGCGAGCCGGCAGGCGATCTCTGCAAGGAAGCGGTCCCCGCCACCATGGCCGATCGTGTCGTTGACCAGCTTGAAGCCATCGAGGTCGAGGAAGGCGACGGCAAAGCCGGTCGACATATCGTGCGCCTCAATGCGCTCGCGGATCCAGTCCTCGAAGGCGCGACGGTTGGATATGCCCGTCAGGTCGTCAATGAGAGCGAGGCGCTCGAGCCCGGCCGAAAGCCGGTACGTCTCGGTCACGTCGCGCATGGTCGTAATGGCGGCCAGAACCTCCCCCTCGGCACCCCGGAAAGGCTCGGCCCGCACCGAGAACACCACCTCGCGGCCGTCCGGCGCTGTCTGGGGGAGGACATATTCGTAGGTCTGGCCAGAGAAACAATGCTCAAGCGACGGTCGGACCTCGTGCTCGAGACGTTCGGGGCCGACAAAATCGACCACCGGCCGGCCGACGATCTCCTCGACCGTGCACCCGTACCAACGCGCGTTGCTCTCGTTGGTGTGGAGAAACCGATAGTTCCGGTCGACGACGGAGATGCGGTCGGACATCTGCATGATGATCGAACCGTAGAGCCGCAGCGCGTCGTCGGCCTCCTTGAGATCGGTAATGTCGCGGCCGAAGGTGGCAATGCCGAGCAGATCGCCCGCCCGGTCAAAGACCGGCTGGTACTTCACATCGTAGAAACGCTGGCCGAGGTAGGAGGTGGAGATCCAGCCCTGAAAAGTCCCCATTTCGCCCGACAGGGCGCGTTTCAGGTGCTCCTCGCGGTCCACATAAACAGCGGCGCCAACCACATCGCCGACCGTGCGTCCGATCACGTCCTTGCGCCGGACGCCCGTGATCTGCGCGTAGGCCTCGTTCGCCTCGCAGATGACAAAGTCGGGCGTGCAGAAGTAGATCGGATCACTGCAGGCCGCGATAATCGCGGAGTGAAGATGGCTATCGCCGGGGCGCCCCCATGCGTGCCCGTCGTGCTCAGCCTTTGTCATGCATGTATCCATTTAAGGCGTCCATTCCGCCTTGCCCCCCGGCGTGCCCCCAAAAAATAAAAGGCAATTCGCCCGCACAGCCAAAATCATGAGACACTGGCTGGCTGCCCTGTGTCCCTTGTGCCGCGCCCACGAAAACGATTATGGACCGCAACAGATGATTCGCAAGCCTCGTCCATACGCAATCGCCGCAGCGTTCGTGGCGGTTTTTTGCGCAGGTTCGCCAGTCGCGGCAGAGTGCGGCAAGGCCTCCTGGTACCAATTGACCAGCAGAACGGCCAGCGGCGTGATGGCGGATCCGGAGAAGATGACGGCCGCGCATCGCACCCTGCCCTTCGGCACCAAGGTCGTGGTCGAGAACCTCGCCAACGGCCGCAAGGTCGTGCTGACGGTGATCGACCGGGGGCCGTTCGTGCGCGGGCGGGTCATCGACGTGTCGCGGCGCGCGGCGCGCGAACTCCGGTTCCTGCGCCGCGGCGTGACCCGCGTCCGGGTTCATGTTCCCGGGCAGGCCGTTCCCAAGTGCCGCTAGGAAGACGATCGCGGCGCCCTGTCGGCCAAAAGAAGAAAGGGCCTTCCAGACGGAAGACCCCAAGTTTTCATTTTACCGACCAGAAGGTTACCGACCAGAAGGAAAAATGGTCCTGACCGCGAGGAGGGAGGGGGGAGCCTCACGATCAGGACCGCCGCATCTCCATGACTGAAGACAAGATTGATACCAACAGGATTCGCGGAACCTGCAAACCCCAAAAACATACGTGGAACTTCAATCGTTGAAATCGACTACAGCGTCTCCGCCGCGACCTCGTGCTTCAGCCAACGGCGAAACCGCTCCGCCACCGGACGCAGCGTCCGGTTCTCCGGATAGACGAGATGATAGGCCGACGGCAGCCGCAGCACCGTGTCGAAAAGCTGCACCAGACGCCCCTCGTCGAGCTCGCTCTTGACGAAGAAGCGAGGCACCAGCGCCACGCCGAGACCGCTGGCGGCGGCTTCCGCCATCATCACGAACTGCTCGAAACGCGGCCCCTGAAAGGCGAGGTCGGTCTCGACGCCAGCGCATTCGAACCACTGCCGCCAGGCCAGCGGGCGCGTCGACTGGTGCAGCCGCAGCAGCGGCGCGAGATCGGCGGGGGTCTCGATCCGGTGACGCTCGCGAAAACCCGGGGAGGCGACGGCGATCACATCCTCGCGAAACAGCGGCTCGGCGACCGCGCCGGCCCAGACCGGATCGCCGTAGTGGATCGCCATGTCGAACGGCTCCTTGGCGAAATCGAACGGCCGCAGGCGGACGGCGACGCTGAAGCTCGCCGTCGGACAGTCCTCGATGAAACGCGAGAGCCGTGGCGCCAGCCAGCGGGTGCCGAAGGAGGGCAGCGTTGCGAGATTCAGCACATCCTCGTTGCCGGCGAAGGACATGACCTGGCGGGTGGCGGAGATCAGGCTCTCCAGCGCACCGCGCACGTCCTGAAGATAAAGCCGGCCGGCGTCGGTCAGCACGATGCGCTGGCGTACCCGCTTGAACAGCTCGACACCAAGGCGGGTCTCGAGATGGCGCACCTGTTTGGACACCGCGCCCTGTGTCAGGTGCAGCTCCTCCGCCGCGCGGGTGAAGCTGCCGTGACGCGCCGCGCATTCGAAGGCGATCAGACTGTCGGCATGGGGGACGAAACCGCGTTTCAAAACCTATTCCATTCGCTCATGAACCCGCGACAACATATCACTTTGCGCGGGCCTGCACAGACCGGACACTCCCGCCGGTTTCAAGATACGAGCGGACGTGCCTGGCGACCGCGACCCATCGCGCGCGACAGCCGTCCGGCCACCTGGAGGAATGAACATGACCGCCACATCCGCCCACACCAAGTCCGATCCGACCGGTGGCGGCCGCTTTGCCTGGGACGATCCGTTCCTGCTGCGCGACCAGCTCACCGAGGACGAGATCCTGATCATGGAAACGGCGCGCGCCTATGCGCAGGAAAAACTCCAGCCGCGCGTGCTCGAGGCCTATGCCCACGAGAAGACCGACCGCGAGATCTTCAACGAGATGGGCGAACTCGGCCTGATCGGCGTGACGCTGCCGGAGGAGTACGGCTGTGCCGGCGCCTCCTACGTGGCCTACGGTCTCGTCGCCCGAGAGATCGAGCGGGTCGATAGCGGCTACCGCTCGATGAACTCGGTGCAGTCCTCGCTGGTGATGTACCCGATCTACGCCTATGGCACCGAGGAGCAGCGCAAGAAGTACCTGCCCAAGCTCGCGAGCGGCGAATGGGTCGGCTGTTTCGGCCTGACCGAGCCGGACGCCGGGTCCGATCCCGCCGGCATGCGCACCCGCGCCGAGAAGATCGACGGCGGCTACCGCCTCAAGGGCTCCAAGATGTGGATCTCCAACTCGCCGATCGCCGACGTTTTCGTCGTCTGGGCGAAGTCGGAGGCCCATGACGGCGCGATCCGCGGCTTCGTTCTGGAAAAAGGCATGAAGGGCCTCTCCGCCCCGAAGATCGGCGGCAAGCTCAGCTTGCGCGCCTCGATCACCGGCGAGATCGTCATGGACAATGTGGAAGTCGGCGAAGACGCGCTGCTGCCCGACGTCTCCGGCCTGAAGGGGCCGTTCGGCTGTCTCAACCGCGCCCGCTACGGCATCTCCTGGGGTGCGCTGGGCGCCGCCGAGGACTGCTGGCACCGCGCCCGCCAGTACGGCCTCGACCGCAAGCAGTTCGGCAAGCCGCTGGCCCAGACGCAGCTCTTCCAGAAGAAGCTCGCCGACATGCAGACCGAGATCTCGCTCGGCCTGCAGGGGTCCCTGCGCGTCGGCCGGCTGCTCGACGAGAACCGCGCGGCGCCGGAGATGATCTCCATCGTCAAGCGCAACAATTGCGGCAAGGCGCTGGACATCGCCCGCCAGGCCCGCGACATGCACGGCGGCAACGGCATTCAGGAAGAATACCACGTGATGCGCCACGCGCAGAACCTGGAGACCGTGAACACCTACGAGGGCACGCATGACGTCCATGCGCTGATCCTCGGCCGCGCCCAGACCGGCCTGCAGGCGTTCTTCTGATATCGACATGAAAAGCGGCCGGCGCGGCTCTCGCGCCGGCCTTGGGGTCGGGGATTGCCCGGCCCCGACGTACGGGAGACACGAACGGCGGAGCAGGGGACGCGATGAGCGGGACGGGCAAGAGCGTGCGGCATGTCGACATCGCCATCGTCGGCGGCGCGGTGACGGGATCGTCCATCGCCTGCCACCTGGCAATGGATCCCCGCTGGACCGGCTCCCATCTCGTCATCGAGAAGGATCCCTCCTACCAGTTCTGCGCCTCGGCGCTGTCGGCCGCCTCGATCCGCCAGCAATTCTCCACCGCCATCAACATCGAGATCTCGCTCTACGGGATCGCTTTCCTGCGTGACATCGGCGCGCGCCTCGCCGTTGGCGACGAGCGACCTGCGATCGACCTGCACGAGGGCGGCTATCTCTTCCTCGCCACGCCGGAAAAGCGGGCGATCCTGGAGGCGAACCACGCGCTGCAGACGAAACTCGGCGCCGACATCCTGTTTCTCGAGCCGGAGGCGCTTGCCGCGCGCTTCCCCTGGCTCAGCACCGATGGCATTGCCGCCGGCTGCTGGGGGCGGAGCGGAGAAGGCTGGTTCGACGGCTACGGGCTGATGCAGGCGTTTCGCAAGCGCGCCCGCGCGCATGGCGTTCCCTATCTCGCGGCCGAGGTGCTGCGCGCAGAGCGCGACGGCGCCGGCTTCCGCCTGACCCTGTCCGACGGCAGCGCCGTCACCTGCGAACGGCTGGTCAACGCGGCCGGCGCCAGCGGCGCCCGGCGGATCTGCCGGGACCTGGGCGTCGAGCTGCCCATCGAGAGCCGCAAGCGGATGATCTTCACCTTCGACTGCCGCGAGCCGGTCGCCGACTGCCCGCTGATGATCGACCCGAACGGCACCTATGTGCGCCCGGAGGGCACGGGCTTCCTGTGCGGCTCCGCGCCGGAGGAGGCGGCCGACCCGGAGACCGGCGACTTCGACGTCGAGCACGGCTTCTTCGACGACCATCTGTGGCCGACGCTCGCCGCCCGCGTGCCCGCCTTCGAGGCGATCAAGCCTGGCCGGGCATGGGCCGGGCACTACGACATGAACCTGTTCGACCACAATGCCTTTGTCGGACCGGTCGCCGCCGTGCCCGGGCTCCATGTCGCGGCCGGCTTCTCCGGTCACGGGCTGCAGCAGGCGCCCGCGGTGGGCCGCGGGCTTGCCGAACTGCTGGTTCACGGACGCTACACGACGCTCGATCTTTCGCCGCTTGCCTTCGACAGACTTGCGGAAGGGCGCAAGCTGTCTGAAAATAACGTGGTCTGACATTCCTTTCAGGGCGACCGCGACGCCGCCGCCCATCCCCCCACATGGACCGGCCCGCATGGGCCTGGCCCGGAGCCGGCAGGCCCGCCGCCGCGCTCCTTTCCCGCAGAGGTGCACCATGCTCGCCAAAGGCCGCGAGATCCTGATGATTCCGGGTCCCACCAATGTTCCCGATGAGGTGCTGCGCGCCATGCACCGGCCGGCGATCGACATTCGCCAGGGGCCGCTGGTCGAACTCACCGACCGCTGCCTCGCCGACCTGAAGGCGATCTTCCGCACCGAGACGGCCAAGACCTTCATCTACGCGGCGAACGGGCACGGCACCTGGGAGGCGGCGCTTTCCAACACCCTGTCGCCCGGCGACAAGGTGTTGGTGCTGGACTGCGGCCGCTTCGCCCGCGGCTGGGGGGAGATCGCCAGCGCGCTCGGCGTCGACGTCGAGGTGCTGCCGGGAAGCTGGCGCAGCGCGGTCGATCCGGATGCCCTGCGGGCGCGGCTGGCGGCCGACACGCGCGGCACGATCAAGGCGGTGATGACGGTGCAGGTGGACACCGCCTCGGGCGTGCTCAACGACATACCGGCGCTGCGCCGGGCCATCGACACGGCCGGCCATCCGGCGCTCTTCATGGTCGACACCATCGCCTCGCTCGGCACCGCCCCCTTCGAGATGGACGCCTGGGGCGTCGACCTTGCCATCAGTGCCGCCCAGAAGGGACTGATGACCCCGCCCGGCCTCGGCTTCATCGCCGCCGGCCCGCGTGCCTTCGAGGCCCATGCGAGCGCCAAGCTGCGCACCGCCTATTGGGACTGGACCCGGCGGCTCGGCGACGAGCACTACATGAAATACTGCGGCACGCCGCCGGAGCACCTGCTCTTTGGCTTCCGCCAGGCGCTCGACCTGCTGCTCGACGAGGGGCTGGAAGCCGCCTTCCGCCGCCATGCGGCGCTCTCCGGCGCGGTCAAGGCAGCCATCGCCGTGTGGGCCGAGGGCGGGGCGATCGAGTTCAACATCCTGGAGCCGGCGGAGCGCTCGGCCTCCGTCTCCGTGTTCCTGACACCGGGCTTCGATCCGGCCGGACTGCGGCGCTTCTGCGAGGAGGTCTGCGGCGTCACCATCGGCGGCACCATCGGCGAGATCGCCGGCCAGGGCATCCGCATCGGCCACATGGGCCATGTCAACGCACCGATGATCCTGGGCACGCTGGGCGCCATCGAGATGGGCCTGCAGGCGCTTGCGATTCCGCACGGATCGGGTGGCGTGCAGGCAGCCGTCACCCATCTGGCCGATGCGGTGGCACGCGCGCGCTGACAAAGCGCCGATGCGGGTGGGCGGCCAAACCCCGACGCGAACACGAAAAGGCCCGGCGGATGGCAGTCCGCCGGGCCTTTTCGCGTCAGATACGGGAAGCCGTCAGAGAGCCGCCTCGATATCGGCGACAATGCCGTCCGCCGCGGCACGACGGTCGGTGGCGCCAAGGATCGGACGGGCGACGACCAGATAGTCGGCGCCGGCGCGGATCGCATCGCCCGGCGTCATGATGCGCTTCTGGTCGCCGGCGGCCGCGCCCGACGGGCGAATGCCCGGGGTGACGGCGACGAGCCCGGGGCCAAGCACATCGCGCAGGGCGCCGACTTCCTGCGGCGAGCAGACGATGCCGCCCATGCCGGCGGCCCGAGCCGCCGCGGCGCGCGCCACCACCAGATCTTCGACCGAACCGGCATAGCCGGCGTCATGCAGATCGTCCTCGTCCATCGAGGTGAGCACGGTGACGCCGAGCAGGCAAACCTTGCCACCGCCGGCCGCAAGCCCCTCGACGGCAGCGCGCATCGCCTTGGGATAGGCGTGGATGGTGACGAAGCGCATGCCCATTCGGGCAATGTTCTCCACCGCCTTCATCACCGTGTTGTCGATGTCGAGAAGCTTGACGTCGAGAAAGATGCCGTGCCCCTCGCGGGCAAGCTCCTCGGCAAGCGCGAGACCGCCGGCGAACTGGAGCTGCATGCCGATCTTGTAGGTGCCGACCGACCCGGCCGTCTCGCGCACGATCTCGCGTGCCTCCTCCACCGTCGGCACGTCGAGGCCAAGGATCAGGCGGTCTCGGGCGCTGGCGGGGCGGAAGGCGGACATAGGGGAAGGCTCGGGATCGGCGGCAACGGCGAGAGTGTCGGACGGCATTTTTCGGGTCTCCGGATGGTCGGTGCGCCGCGCCCGGGCCGCCTCTGGCCGGGGGCCGGCGGGCGCGGTTCCCTCCGTCTTAGCCAAGCCGGCCCGAATTGACCAGAGCAGCGCGATCCGCGCGGGTATTTCATTGCGGCGGTGCACCTGTTACAAGCCACCTATCATCTTGGCGGGGCCGCGCACATTCGCGGCCGACAGAGGATCCTTTCGCCCATGCGCACAGCGTCGATCTCGCGCAAGACCAAGGAAACCGACATCGCCGTGACCGTCGCGCTCGACGGCACCGGCACGTTCCAGATCGAGACCGGCGTCGGCTTTCTCGACCATATGCTCGAGCAGCTTTCCCGCCATTCACTGATCGACATGACGGTCGCCGCCAAAGGCGATATCCATATCGACTTCCACCACACGGCGGAGGACGTGGGCATCGCGCTCGGGCAGGCATTGCGCCAGGCTCTCGGCGACATGACCGGCATCACCCGCTATGCCGACTGTCACCTCGCCATGGACGAGGCGCTGACGCGCTGCGCGCTTGACGTGTCGGGCCGCCCCTTCCTCGTCTGGGACGTGACCTTCCCGCGCGACAAGATCGGCGATTTCGACACGGAGCTCTTCGAGGAGTTCTTCCGCGCCTTCGCCATGAACGCCGGCATCACACTGCATATCGCCAATCTCCACGGCTCCAACTGCCACCACATCGCCGAGACCTGCTTCAAGGCGGTCGCGCGGGCGTTGCGGCAGGCAATCGAGCCGGACCCGCGTCAGGCTGGCCGGGTGCCTTCCACCAAGGGCCAGCTCGGCGGCTGAGCGACGCCCCGGCCGCGCGCGCAAGCCGCCCGGCCGCATCGTTTTCCGCACGGTCCGTGCGGGCCCGGCACGGGCCCGCAACCAGGCCGGCGCAGACAGGGAGAGGCTGGAATGGCGATCCACATGGTGATGCTGCCGCCCGACATGAAAGGCAGCCCGGCGACCGCCTCCAAGGCCGAGCTGGAGCGGATCGTCTTCATCAAGGACGGGTTCTGCTGGCCGGCGCTGTTCCTCCCCTTGCCGTGGCTGCTCGTCCGGCGGCTGTGGCTCGTCCTCATCGTCTGTCTGCTCTTCGTCGTCGCCACGGAAGTCGCCTCCAGGCTGATCGGCGGCCCGGCACCCGGCGTGGTGACGCTGCTGGCAACGACGCTCTTCGCCTTCGAGGCGAACGGCTTGCGCCGCTGGACGTTGGAGCAGCGCGGCTGGCGCTTTGCCGCCGTCGTCGAGGCGGGCAACCGGGACGATGCCGAACGGCGCTTCTTCACTGCCGCGCTCGCCCCCGCCGCCGGCCCGCCGGCCGCATCCCCTCCCGGCAATCCGGCCGGCGATGCGGATTTCCACCGCCACGGCCCGACGCCGCAGCTGGGTGGCGGGCATGTCGTCGGCCTGAGCCTCGCCCGCCCGCGCCCCTGAACTTCCCTTCACTTTTTCCCGAATGCACCTCCCCGAACGGACACATCCCATGCTGATCGCCATCATCGACTATGGATCCGGCAACCTGCGCTCCGCCGAGAAATCCTTCGAGCGGGCGGCGCACGGGCACGCCCGGAGCCCGAAGGTGCGGGTGACCGCCGATCCGGACGTGGTGGCGCGGGCCGACCGCATCGTGCTGCCCGGCGTCGGCGCCTTCGCCGACTGCCGGCGCGGCCTGCGCGCGGTCGACGGCATGGAGGAGGCGCTGGTCCACGCGGTGGAGGCGAAGGGCCGCCCCTTTTTCGGCATTTGCGTCGGCATGCAGTTGATGGCGAGCCGCGGCCTTGAGTTCGAGACGGCCGAGGGGTTCGGCTGGATCCCCGGCGACGTCACCGCGATCACCCCCGACGACCCGGCGCTGAAGATCCCGCACATGGGCTGGAACACGATTTCGCTGCGCGACGCGACCCACCCGCTGTTTTCCGGCATCGACACCGGCCCGGACGGCTTGCACGCCTATTTCGTCCACTCCTTCCACCTGAAGGCGGAACGGCAGCAGGACGTGCTCGCCACCGCGGACTACGGCGGAACGATCACCGCCGTCGTTTCGCGCGACACGATGGTGGGCACCCAGTTCCACCCGGAAAAGAGCCAGCGCCTCGGCCTCGCGCTGATCGCCAATTTCATCGACTGGGCGCCCTGAGCCGGCCGCCCGACGCAAGAAGACACGGACATCCCATGCCCATTCTCTACCCCGCCATCGACCTCAAGGGCGGCCAGTGCGTGCGCCTCAAGCTCGGCGACATGGACCAGGCGACGGTTTTCAACGACGATCCCGGCGCGCAGGCGCTGAGCTTCGAGGAACAGGGCTTCAACTGGCTGCACGTGGTCGACCTCGACGGCGCCTTCGCCGGCGAGAGCCGCAATGGCGCGGCCGTCGACGCGATTCTCGCCGCGACCCGCAACCCGGTGCAGCTCGGCGGCGGCATCCGCAGCCTCGCCCATGTGGAGGCCTGGCTTGAGAAGGGCATCGCGCGGGTCATCCTCGGCACGGTGGCAGTGCGCGACCCGGAGCTGGTGCGCCAGGCGTGCGCTGCCTTTGCGGGGCGGATCGCGGTCGGCATCGACGCACGCGGCGGCAAGGTCGCCGTCGAGGGCTGGGCGGAAACCTCTGAGCTCTCGGTGGTGGATCTGGCACGCCGCTTCGAGGACGCCGGCGTCGCAGCGATCATCTATACCGACATCGACCGCGACGGGGTGCTCGCCGGCATCAACTGGAGCTCGACGCTGGAACTGGCCGACGCGACCTCGATCCCGGTGATCGCCTCCGGCGGCCTTGCCTCCATCGACGACGTCCGCCGCCTCGCCTCGCCGGAATGCGCCAGACTTGACGGCGCGATCTCGGGCCGCGCGCTCTACGACGGCCGCCTCGACCCGGCCGAAGCGCTGGCGGTGCTTTCCGGCAGCTGAGATCCCGCAAGCCCCGGTTCCGCGCGGCGCGGGCGGGGTCCTTCCCCCTTTTCCTGGCTTTGCACCGGAGGGCAGGGGCTGTATGCTGCGACCGCGAAATACGCTGGATAACCGCCTAAGATGTTGAAAGCTCGAGTTATTCCCTGCCTGGACGTGAAGGACGGCCGCGTCGTCAAGGGCGTCAACTTCGTCAACCTCGTCGACGCCGGCGACCCCGTGGAGGCCGCCAAGGCCTATGACGCGGCGGGCGCGGACGAGCTTTGCTTCCTCGACATCACCGCAAGTCACGAGGACCGGGCGACGATCTTCGACGTGGTGCGGCGCACCGCCGAGGCCTGTTTCATGCCGCTGACGGTGGGCGGCGGCGTGCGCACGGTCGAGGACATCCGCAAGCTCTTGATCTCCGGCGCCGACAAGGTGTCGATCAACACCGCGGCGGTGAAGAACCCGGAGTTCATCCGCGAGGCGGCGGAGAAGTTCGGCGCGCAGTGCATTGTCGTCTCCATCGACGCCAAGCAGGTCAACGCGCCCGGCGAGCCGGAGCGCTTCGAGATCTTCACCCACGGCGGACGCACGGCGACCGGCATCGACGCGGTGGAGTTCGCCAGGAAAGCCGTGGACCTCGGCGCCGGCGAGCTGCTCGTGACTTCGATGGACCGGGACGGTACGCGCACCGGCTTCAACCTCGCGCTGACACGCGCCATCGCCGACGCGGTGAGCGTTCCCGTGATTGCCTCCGGCGGCGTCGGCACGCTCGATCATCTGGTCGAGGGCGTGCGCGACGGCCATGCCACGGCGGTTCTCGCCGCCTCGATCTTCCATTTCGGCACGCATACGATCCGCGAGGCCAAGACCCACATGGCCAAGGCCGGTATCGCCATGCGGCTGGACCCGTGACGTACGGCCAAGCGAAGGCGCCAAACCCATGACGGAAACGACCTTCACTCTCGGCGAACTCGATGCCATCGTGCGCAAGCGGGCGCAAAGCGACGACCCGTCGTCCTACACAGCCCGGCTGATGACGAAGGGCGTTTCCAAGATCGCCCAGAAGGTCGGCGAGGAAGCGGTGGAAGCCGCCATCGCCGCCGTCGAGGGCGACCGCGACGGGCTGCGGGGCGAGGCCGCCGATCTGCTCTATCATCTTCTCGTGCTGCTCCACGCCCGCGACCTGCCGCTCGACGAGGTCATGGCGGAACTGGCACGCAGGACCGGCCAGACGGGACTTGAGGAAAAGGCGTCACGCCGCGAAGCGTGACGGCATCGGCTCCGGTCGCGAGGTGCGGCCCGGGCGCGAAAGGATCGAGGCCAGCCGCGCGACCGGGAAACACCGCGTCGAGGGGAGGGCCGCAGCGTGGGTGGCAACAGACCGTCGCCATGGAACAGAGCCTCGACAAATACCGGGAGGATGAACTTTCTCCCTACCGGGTCTTCACAGAGGCGGAGTGGGCGCGCCTGCGCGCCGACACGCCGATGACGCTCACCGCGGCCGAGGTGAGCCGGCTGCAAAGCCTCAACGACCCGGTTTCCATCGGCCAGGTGGAATCGATCCTGCTGCCGCTCTCGCGGCTGCTCGCCTATTATGTGGAAGCTGCCCAGCAGCTGCACCGGGCGACCACCGGCTTCCTGGGCAGCAACGAGATGAAGAACCCCTTCATCATCGGCATCGCCGGTTCCGTTGCCGTCGGCAAGTCGACGACGGCGCGCCTGCTGCAGGCGCTGCTCGCCCGCTGGCCGGCAAGCCCGAAGGTCGACCTGGTGACGACCGACGGCTTTCTCCACCCCAACGCGGTGCTGGAGGCGGAAGGCCTGATGCGGCGCAAGGGCTTCCCGGAGAGCTATGACCGGCCGACGCTGCTCAAGTTCCTCTCCGACCTGAAGGCCGGGCGCCGGCATGTGCGCGCGCCGGTCTATTCCCACTTCTACTATGACGTGATGCCGGGCCAGTTCGTCACCGTCGACCGGCCGGACATCCTCATCCTCGAGGGTCTGAACGTGCTCCAGACCTCGAACCTGCCGCGCGACGGCAAGGAAGTGCCCTTCGTCTCCGATTTCTTCGACTTCTCGATCTATATCGACGCCGAGGAGGACGTGCTGCACGACTGGTACGTGTCGCGCTTCATGCGGCTGCGCGAGACCGCTTTCCGCGACCCCGGGTCCTATTTCAACAAGTACGCGCTGACCCGCGACGAGGACGCCCTGGAAATCGCGGAGGACCTGTGGCGGGAAATCAACCTGCTGAACCTGCAGGACAACATCCTGCCGACACGCCCGCGCGCCGACCTGATCCTGCACAAGGCCAGAAACCACACCATCGACGAGGTTCGCCTGCGCAAGCTGTGAGCCCCCCCCGGCGGGCAGGCGGCTCGCCCCTCCCGACGGACCTGGAACCGGCGTCAGACCGGCTTCAGGCCGTTGAGCGCGAGCACCTCGCCGGCGAGATAGAGCGAGCCGCAGACGAGGACGCGCGGCGCGGTTCCAGGGGCAAGCCCCTCGCCGACGGCAGCGAGCGCGGCAGCGAGCGAAGGGCTTTGCGTCGCCGAAAGACCGGCGGCCCGCGCGGCGACGACGAGTTCGGCCGGATCGCGTCCGCTTTGCGTCGACGTCAGCGGCACGCAGGCGACGTGCGAGGCCAGCCCCTCGAAGGGACGGAAGAACCCGACAGGATCCTTGGTCTTCAGCATGCCGGTGACAAGGCGCAACGGACGCGGATCCGCCTCCTCGCGCTCGGCCATGACCGCGGAGATGGCAACGCCCGCGCCGGGATTGTGGCCACCGTCGAGCCAGAGCTCGGTGCCCGGCGGGCAGAGATCGAACAGGGGGCCGTGGCTGAGCGGCTGCATGCGCCCCGGCCAGTCGACCGCGCGCAGCCCGCGCTCGATGGCGGTCACGGCGGGCAGCAGGCCGGCCAGACGCAGGCTGGCGACCGCCATGCCGGCGTTGACGAACTGGTGACGGCCGTAAAGGCGCGGGGCGGGAAGGTCGAGAAGCCCGGCCTCGTCCTGATAGACGAGCCGGCCCGCCTCTTCCCAGGCCATGAAATCCTCACCGAAGACGGAAAGCGGCGCGCCAAGCTCGCGGGCGCGCGCGCGCATGACCTCAAGGGCCTCCTCGCCCTGCGGCGCGATGACCGCGGGCCGGCCGCGCTTGAGAATGCCGGCCTTCTCGCCGGCGATCTCGGCCAGGGTCTCGCCCAGGTAGCGCTCGTGATCCATGGAGACCGGCGTAATCGTCGCGGCAAGCGGCGCGTCGATGACATTGGTGGCGTCGAGCCGCCCGCCAAGCCCCACTTCGAGCAGCAGAACGTCGGCGGGTTCCTCGGCGAACAGCAGGAAGGCGGCGGCGGTCGTCACCTCAAAGAAGGTGATCTCGTTGCCGGCGTTGGCCTGCTCGCAGATATCGAGGGCGGCGATGAGACGGGCATCGTCGACGATGCGTCCGGCAAGGCGGATGCGCTCGTTGAAGCTGACGAGATGGGGCGAGGTGTAGACATGAACCCGGCTGCCCGACGCCTCGAGAATGGCGCGCATGAAGGCCGTGGTCGAGCCCTTGCCGTTGGTGCCGGCGATCTGGATCACCGGCGGCAGGCGGTCCTGAGGACGCCCCAGCGCCTCGAGAAGCCGTTCCATGCGCCCGAGCGACAGGTCGATCTCGCGCGGATGCAGCGCCAGAAGCCTGTCGAGAATTGCGGTGACCTGATCCATGTCGCTGCCCGTTGCGGCTATGGTCCGGCGCGCCGGAAGCCGCTGCCTCCGCACACCGCGAGACGCGCGCTCGCCCAGTCTGGTTAGGATATCGCCGCCGCCGCCCGCAAGCCCGTTTCAGGCGCGGTGTCGGACGGGCGACAGGCCTCGCCGGTTTTCCGGCATGACCGATCCTGCCCGGACGCTCTCCTCAGGTCGCGCCCTGATCGGTCGCGGCCGCTTCGCCCTGCACCGGCGCGGCGTCTTCCGCCGGCGCCTCGAGCTCGGCCATCTCCGGCACGGATACCTCGGTCTTGGTCAGGATGCGGCAGATGCGGGCGATGGTCTCCGGCAGGTGGTGACGGTGCACCACCATGTCGACCATGCCGTGATCGAGCAGATACTCGGAGCGCTGGAAGCCTTCCGGCAGCTTCTCGCGGATGGTCTGCTCAATGACGCGCGGACCGGCGAAGCCGATCAGCGCGCCCGGCTCCGCCAGATGCACGTCGCCGAGCATCGCATAGGAAGCGGTGACGCCGCCGGTCGTCGGATTGGTGAAGACGACGATGAAGGGCAGCCCGGCCTCGCGCATCATCTGCACACCGATGGTGGTGCGCGGCATCTGCATCAGCGACAGGATGCCCTCCTGCATGCGCGCGCCGCCCGAAGCGGCGAAGAGCACGAACGGCGTGCCGCGCTCGACGGCCGTCTCCAGCCCGGTAAGCACCGCCTCGCCGGCCGCCATGCCGAGCGATCCGCCCATGAAGGCGAAATCCTGCACCGCCGCCGTCATCGGCATTCCGCGCAGGGTGCCGGTCGCCACCGTCACCGCGTCGTCCGTACCGGTCTTGGTGCGGGCATCGCGGATGCGGTCGGTATAGCGCTTTCCATCACGGAACTTGAGCGGGTCGGCCACCACCTCGGGCGTCTTGACCTTCTCGTAGGCGCCGTCGTCGAAAAACAGCTCCAGCCGCTTCGCACCCGAGACGCGCATGTGGTGGCCGGAGTTCGGCACCACGAACTGGTTGGCCTCGAGATCGCGATGGAAGACCATCTCGCCGGTCTCCGGACACTTGATCCAGAGGTTCTCCGGCACCTCCCGCTTCTGCAGGAAGCCGCGGATCTTCGGGCGAACGACGTTGTTGATCCAGTTCAAGGCAGTTACCGTCCGTTGTGTTGGTTCGGCGCGCGGCGAGCGCTCTCGGCCCCCGCGCGAAAATTCGTCAGTTGACCCCTTCGGCCGCCCGGGAACGGGCGACCCCGCCGGCAAGTTCGCGCACCAGCGCGGAGACCGCCTCCACCGTCGCGCCGGTGGCGCGTCCCTCGGCATCGAGGCTGTTGCGCACCGCCTCGACCAGCACCGAGCCGACAACGACGCCATCCGCATCGCGGCCGATAACCTCGGCATCCTCGGCGGTCTTGACGCCGAAGCCGACGCCAACCGGCAGATCCGTGTGGCGCTTGATGCGACGCACCGCCTCGGCGACATTGGCGCGGCTCGAGATGGTCGCGCCGGTGATGCCGGTCACAGAGACGTAATAAACGAAACCGGAGGTGTTGGCGAGCACGGCAGGAAGGCGGCGGTCGTCGGTCGTCGGCGTCGTCAGGCGGATGAAGTTCAGCCCCGCGGCCAGCGCGGGAAGGCAGAGCTCGTCGTCGGCCTCGGGCGGAATGTCGACGACGATCAGCCCGTCGACGCCAGCCTCCTTCGCCTCGGCGACGAAGGCCTCCGGGTCGCGCACATAGATCGGATTGTAGTAGCCCATCAGCACGATCGGCGTGTCGTCGTCATGCTTGCGGAAGGCGCGCACCATGTCGAGCGTGCGGGCCATGGTCTGGCCACCGGCCAGCGCGCGCTGGGTGGCAAGCTGGATCGGAATGCCCTCGGCCATCGGGTCGGAGAAAGGCATCCCCAGCTCGATCACATCCGCGCCGGCGCCGGGAAGCGCGTCGAGAATGGCCTGCGAGGTCGCAAGGTCCGGGTCGCCGGCGGTCACGAAGGTCACCAGCGCCGGCCGGTTCTCGGCCCGGCATGCCGCAAAGCGGCGGTCGATCCGCGTCTCAGTCATCTGCCCGTCCTGTGCCCGTCGTCTCTTTGCCCCGGAACCCGGCGTCGGCGTCCGGAAATCGCAAAGGGGCATGTAGGGGGGGAAGCCCGCCGCTGTCAATCGACGGCGCGACGACGCGCGCGCCAAGTGCGGCAAAAAGCGCGCGGGCCGATCCCGCCCGCGCGCCGTCTCGTTGCCTCCTTCCGGCGCACCGGAAGGGGCGGGGATCAGAGCTTTCCGGCAAGCGCCGCGTCGAAGATGGCGCGGGCGCCGTCAACGGTAAGCTCGACCGGATTGCCGCCGGCGGTCGGATCGACCACGGCCATGTCGGCGATCTTCGCCGCCTGGGCGCCGTCGATCTTCAACCCGGCCAGCGTCTGCGGCACATCGAGATCGGCACGCAGCGCCAGGATCTCCTTCATGAAGCCGTCGAAACCGCCGGACATGCCGAGATAGCCGGCCAGACGCACGATCTTCTCCTCGATGGCGTCGCGGTTGAAGGCGAGCACATAGGGCATGAAGACGGCGTTGGTCATGCCGTGGTGGGTGTCGTAGAGCGCGCCGACCGGATGGGAGAGCGCATGGATGGCGCCGAGCCCCTTCTGGAAGGCGACCGCGCCCATGGCGGCGGCAGACATCATGTGACCGCGGGCGAGAAGATCGTCCGGCGTGTCGGCGACGCGGCGCAGGTTCTCGAAGACGAGGCGAATGCCCTCCACCGCGATGCCGTCGCCCATCGGATGGTAGAAGGTCGAGGAATAGGCCTCAAGGCAATGCGCGAGCGCGTCCATGCCGGTGCCGACGGTGAAATAGCGCGGCATGCCCACGGTCAGCGCCGGATCGCAAATGACGATGCCGGGCAGCATCTTGGGATGGAAGATGACCTTCTTGGTGTGGGTCTCCTCGTTGGTGATGACGCCGGCGCGGCCGACCTCGGAGCCGGTGCCGGCGGTGGTCGGCACGGCGAGGATCGGGGCGATGCCGTCCGGATCGGCGCGCGTCCACCAGTCGCCGATGTCCTCGAAGTCCCACATCGGCCGCGTCTGGCCGGACATGAAGGCAATGACCTTGCCCGCATCCAGTCCCGAGCCGCCGCCGAAGGCAATGACGCCATCGTGGCCGCCGGCGCGGTAGGCGGCAACGCCGGCCTCGACATTGGCGCCGGTCGGGTTCGGCTTGACCTCGCTGAAGAGGCCGGGCTCGAGGCCCGCGGCCTTCAGGATTTCGAGCGCCTCGCCGACCATCGGCAGGCGCGCAAGGCCCGGATCGGTGACGAGGAGCGGGCGTGACATGCCCAGGCGCTTTGCCGCGGAGCCAAGCTCCTGGATGCGCCCGGCGCCGAAACGCACGGAAGTCGGATAGGACCAGTTGACGGAAGGCGTGGAGCTCATGAGCGTTCGACCTTGAGAGCGAGGGAGAAACGAGCCGTCCCCGGAGCGGAGAACGCGCCGGGAACGGGGAACCGGTTGGGGACGCGCCTCAGAGCGAGGTGCGCAGGTGGTAGGACTTCGGCCGGGTGAGCGACATGTAGCCGAACTCGGACAGGGCCGCGCCCCGGCCGGTCTCCTTGACGCCGGTCCACACCAGGGCCGGGTCGAGATAGTCGCAGCGGTTCATGAAGACGGTGCCCGTCTCGATGCGGTCGCCGACCGAAATCGCCGCCGCCTCGTCCGCGGTCCAGATCGAGGCGGTGAGCCCGTAGGGGCTGTCGTTCATCAGCGAGACCGCCTCTTCGTCGTCGCGCACCTTCATGACACCGACCACCGGGCCGAAGCTCTCCTCGCGCATCACCGACATCTGGTGATCGACGTCGACGAGAACCTGCGGCATCAGATAGGGCGTGCCCTCCTCATTGGCCGGGAAGAGCTTCGGGTCGACGAGCGCCCGCGCGCCCTTGCGCAGGGCCTCGGCGGTCTGCTCGCGCACATGGGCGGCGAAGCGCGCCTGGGCCATCGGCCCGAGCGTCGTCGCCTCCTCGAGCGGATTGCCGAGCTTGTAGCTGGAGGCGAAATTCACCAGCCCCTCGACCACCGTGTCGAAGTGGCTCTCGTGCACATAGATGCGCTCAATGCCGCAGCAGCACTGGCCGGAGTTGAAGAACGCCCCGTCGGCGATGCCGTCGATCGCCGCCGCCACATCCGCGTCGGCGCGGATATAGGCGGGATCCTTGCCGCCGAGCTCGAGACCGAGCGAGGCGAAGGTGCCGGCCGCCGCCTTCTCGATGGCGCGCCCGCCGGCAACGGAGCCGGTGAAGTTGATGTGATCGATGCGTCCCGAGCCGAGCAGAGCCTCGGTCTGGCCGTGATTGAGCACGATGTTGCGGAAGACGCCCTTCGGCAGGCCGGCGGCGCGGAAGGCCTTGTCCAGCCGCTCACCGACAAGCAGGGTCTGGGCGGCGTGCTTGAGGATCACCGTGTTGCCGGCGATCAGCGCCGGGACGATGGTGTTGATCGCCGTCATGAAGGGATAGTTCCAGGGCGCGATGACCATGACGACGCCGAGCGGCTCGGGTCTGACATAGCGGGTGAAGCCCGGGCGGTCGGTGTGACGGCGGGGCTTCAGCGCCTCTTCGGCGATCTTCACCATGTAATCGGTGCGCTCGCGCGTGCCGCCCTGTTCGCCGCCGTAGCGGATCGGCCGGCCCATCTGCCAGGCGAGCTCCGGGACGATCTCGTCGTTCATCGCCTCGAGCGCCGCAACCGCGGCAAGCACCGCATCGCAGCGCTCGGACAGCGGCGTCGCCGCCCAGGAAACCTGCGCGGCGCGCGCCTCGGCCACCGCCTGGTCGATCTCCGCTCCCGTGGCCACGGGACGCTCGGCATAGACCGAGCCGTCAACCGGGGAAATCAGCTTGATCGTGTCGGACATTCAGCACCCAATCGTCATCCGGCCGCGCCATGCGGCCGCAACAGAAACGCCGCGCCAACCGCGCGGCAGGCAAACGGCGGCCGCGGACCCTATGCCCGCTCGAAGCCGCGCGCGATCTCATAGTCGGTGACCACGCGGTCGAACTCTTCCTGCTCCCACTCGGCGGCGCGCACATAGTGGTCGATCACCGCGTCGCCAAAGGCCTCGCGCAGCATCTTCGACTTGCGCAGGGTCTCGGACGCCGCCCTCAGCGAGCGGGGAACGTCCTTCAGCCGGCGCGCCTGATAGATGTCGCCGGTCACCGGATCGTCGAGCTCGAGCTTCTCCTCCATGCCGCGGATGCCGGCCGCAAGCTGCGCGGCAAGCGCCAGATAGGGGTTGAGATCCGAGCCGCCGATGCGGCATTCGACGCGCACCGCCTTCGAGCCCTCGCCACAGAGCCGGAAGCCGGCGGTGCGGTTGTCGATCGACCAGGCTGTCTTGGTCGGCGCGAAGGTTCCCTTCTGGAAACGCTTGTAGCTGTTGATATAGGGCGCCAGGAAGCAGGTGTAGTCCGGCGCATAGCGGATGAGGCCGGCCATATAGTGGCGCATCGTCTGCGACATGCCGTGCGGAGCGTCCTTGTCGAAGAAGACCGGCGCGCCCGACTTCGTCCACAGCGACTGGTGCACATGGGCGGAGGAGCCGACCTTCGCATGGTGCCACTTGGGCATGTAGGTGACCGCATGGCCGTGCTGCCAGGCGATCTCCTTGGTCGCATGCTTGGCGATGGCATGGTGGTCGGCGCAGGCCAGCGCCTCCGCGTAGCGGATGTTGAGTTCCTCCTGTCCTGCCTCGGCCTCGCCTTTCGAGTTCTCGACCGGAACGCCGGCGGCGACCAGATGGTTGCGCACCGGCCGCATCACGGCCTCCTCGCGGCTGGTCAGCAGGATCGAGTAGTCCTCATTGTAGGCCGACAGCGGCTCGAGGTCGCGGAACCCGGACTTGCGGATCTCCTCGAAGCTCTTCTCGAACAGGAAGAACTCGAGCTCGGTGGCCATCATCGCCGTGAGGCCCATGGCCTCGAGCCGCGCGACCTGCGTCTTCAGCATGGCGCGCGGCGAATGGGGAACCGCCTGATGGGTGTGATGGTCGAGCACGTCGCACAGCACCATCACCGTGCCCTCCAGCCAGGGCAGGGGGCGCAGGGTGGAAAGGTCCGGCTTCATCACATAGTCGCCGTAGCCGCCGGCCCAGCTCGTCGCCGCATAGCCCTCGACCGTATACATCTCCAGGTCGGTCGCCAGCAGGTAGTTGCAGCAATGCGTCTCCTCGAAGGAGTGCTCGATGAAGTTGCGCGCGTGAAAGCGCTTGCCCATCAGCCGGCCCTGCATGTCGACGATGCAGGCCAGCACGGTGTCGATCGAGCCGTCGTCGACGGCCTTGATGAGCGCTTCGAAGGTCAGATTGCCAGCCATGGATCATCGTTCTCGGTTTGGCAGAAAGCTGCGGTATCACGGCCGGGCACGCCGGCGGGAAAGGCCGGGGACGGCGATGTCGCCGCCCCCGGACGCGTCACGCTCAGGTGTAGCGGTAGGGCCGCCCAGCCTTCTGCATGTCGGAGTTGTACTTCTTGAAGATCTCCACGACCTTCGCCTTGATCTCGGACTCCGCCGCGATCTCGTCCCAGAACTTGACCGCGGCTTCCTCCACCGTCGCCCATTCGGCGTCCGGGATCGAGGTCAGCTCCATCTTGGTTCCGTCCACGCGCAGGCTCGCCTCGCCGCCCCAGTACCACCACTGGCGATAATAGTGAGAGGCGTCCATGGCGAGCTGAAGCATGACCTTGAGATGCTCGGGCAGCTCGTTCCAGCGATCCATGTTGGCAAAGAAGGAGCCCGCCCAGGCACCGGAGATGTTGTTGGTGAGGAAGTAGTTGGTCACATCGGCCCAGCCGACGGTGTAGTCCTCGGTGATACCCGACCAGGCAACACCGTCAAGCTCGCCGGTCTGCACCGCCACCTCGATGTCCTCCCAGGGAAGCGTCACCGGAACGACGCCGAACTGGCTCAGGAAGCGGCCCGCGGTCGGGAAGGTGAACACGCGCTTGCCCTGCAGGTCCGCGAGGCTGCGGATCGGGTTCTTGGTGGCGAAGTGACAGGGATCCCACGAGCCGGCGGAGATGTGCTTGACCCCGACCTTGGCGTATTCCTCCTCCCAGATCTCCTTCAGGCCGTACTGGTTGAACAGCACCGGCACATCCAGCGAATAGCGGCTGGCAAAGGGGAAATAGCCACCGAAGACGGTCACTTCCGTAGGCGAGGCCATGGAGTCGTCATCCGACTGCACCGCGTCGATGGTGCCGCGCTGCATGGCGCGGAAGAGCTCGGCCGTCGGCACGAGCTGATCGGAGAAATAGAGCTCGATCTCCATCTGCCCGTTGGCGGCCTTGTTGAAGGCGTCGATATGCGGCTTGATCACATGCTCGGCCAGAGCCGGGCCGGCGTAGGTCTGCAACCGCCACTTGATCGGCGCCTGGCCCAGGACGGCCGGCGCGGCAAGCGTGGTGGCGCCTGCGGCGGCGACGGAGCCGAGGCCGGCCTTCTTGAGAAAATCGCGTCTGTTGGTCATCGGTATCATTCCCCTCTGGTTGGTCGATCTTTCGGCACCCGGGTTTCCCGGGAGCCCAAACGTCATTTCGACACCGCGTGCTTTCAGCCCGTTCTCGTTGTTTTCCGCGGGGACCTCTCATCCCGCCCGGTTTCCCCGGGTCTTGGCCTTCGGCCCCGCATTTCCTCTCCCCCGGTTCCGCGTCTCCTCAACGGCCGTAGACATAATCAGGCAGCCACAGAGCGATCTGCGGGAAGACCATCAGGATCACCAGCGCGAGCACCATCACAATGACGAAGGGCGTGATCGATCCGTAAATGTCGCGCATGGAAATCTCCGGCGGAGCCATGGCGCGCATCAGGAACAGATTGTAGCCGAACGGCGGCGTCATGTAGGCGATCTGGGTGGTGACCGTGTAGAGCACGCCGTACCAGATCAGCACCTCGTCGCGCGGCAGGCCGAGATCCAGCGTGCCGACCAGCGGCACGTAGAGCGGCGCCACGATCACCAGCATGGCGGTGTCGTCGAGAAAGGTGCCCATCACCAGGAAGGACAGCTGCATCAGGATGAGGATCATCCAGGGATTGAGGCCGAGCCGCTCGGTGAAGAGGTCCGAGATGGCGTTGACCGCACCGAGACCGTCGAAGACCGCGCCGAAGCCCAGCGCTGCCAGGATGATCCACATGAACATGCAGGAGATCGCCAACGTCTGCCGCACGCAGGTGATGAACACCTTCCGGTTCATCCGGCGGCGCAGGACAGCGGCGAGAAAGGCGGTGATCGCACCGATCGCCGAGCTTTCGACAAGGCTCGTCCAGCCATTGACGAAGGGCACCATCATGGCGGCGAAAATCACCAGCGGCAAAATGCCGGCGCCGAGCAGCCGCAGCTTCTCGGCCCGAGAGACGTTGCGCTCCTCGGCGCTGAGCGCGGGTCCGAGCGAGGGCTTGATGCGGCAGCGCACGTAGATATAGACGACGAACATCGCCGCCATCATCAGCCCCGGCACGATGCCGGCCAACCAGAGCTGGCCGACCGGCGCGCGCGCGATCATGGCGTAGAGCACGAGCACCACGGAAGGCGGCACCAGAATGCCGAGCGACGAGCCGGCCTGGATCACGCCGGTGACCATGCGCTTGTCGTAGCCGCGCTTGAGCAGCTCGGGCAGGGCGATGGTGGCGCCAATGGCCATGCCGGCGACAGACAGGCCGTTCATCGCCGAGATCAGCACCATCAGGCCGATGGTGCCGATGGCCAGCCCGCCGGACATCGACCCCATCCACACGTGGAACATGCGATAGAGATCGTCGGCAATCTTCGATTCCGACAGGACGTAGCCCATGAAGATGAACATCGGCAGCGTCAGCAGCGGATACCACTTCATCAGCTTCATGGCCGAGGAAAAGGGAATGTCCGCGCCGCCCGTGCCCCATAGCGCCAGGGCCGCGACCGCGGCCACGCCGCCGATCGCGGCAAAGACCCGCTGTCCCGTCAGAAGCATCAGCATCATCGAGGAGAACATCAGCAGGGCGATCATTTCATAGGACATCAGATCTCCTCTCCGCGGATGCGGGCAATGTCCTTGATCAGTTCCGAGATCGCCTGGAGCAGCATCAGAAAGAAGCCGAGCACCATCACGCCCTTGATCGGCCACAGATACGGCCGCCAGGCGGTGGGGCTGCGCTCGACATAGCCGATCACCTCGCCGGCCGCGTCGGGACCGCCGGTAACGAAGGCAACGACGAGATCCTTGAAAAAGACGAAAGGCTCGGTGCCAAAATGACCGAGCGAATAGGCCATTGAGTTGAGGCCGCCATAGAGCAGGACACCCAGGTAGAAGATCAGCACGAAGACCGTGAAGGCGTCGAACCAGGCCTTCTTCTTGACCGACCAGTTTGCATAGAAGAGATCCATGCGCACGTTCGAGCCGAGCTGGATCGAATAGGGTCCGCCGAGAATGTAATAGGCGACCATGGCGAACTGGGCGATCTCCAGCGTCCACTGGGACGGCAGGAAGAAGGTCTTGGAGATCGACGACCAGAGCAGGATCGCCATCATCACGAAGATGCCGAACATGACAATGCAGCCGAGGACGCGGTTGAAGCTGTCGACACCGCGCACGTAGGCCCGCGCCAGACTACCCATTGCGCGCCCCTCTTTCGACAAGAGCCGCCTCGCCGGCGCGTAGCGCCCGCGCGAGCCTTTCTCCCCACAGCCGTTCTCCGGCCGGATCGGCCACCTCATCGTTGCGGATCTCGACCATGGCGCAGGCGAGCCCGCGCCTCTCGCCGTGGCGGTGAAGCGTGTAATAGACCCCGTCGCGCGGCGCATAGGGCTCATTGTCACCGATGTCGGAGATCGACTGCGCCGCCAGGTCGGCGCGCATCGCATCGGCAAGCCGGCGGTCATGGTTGGACAGGATGCCCACCGGCCAGGGACGGGAGACGCCCTTGTAGACCGGCGTGAACGTGTGGATCGAGACGACGATGCTCTCGATGCCAGCGCCGGCGCGCGCCTCGAGAAGCGCCTCGACGCGGGCGTGGAAGGGCGCGTGGGACAGCGCGATGCGGCGGGCACGGGCCGCCGCGTTCAGGTCCTGATTGCCCGGCACCCGCGTCGTCTCGCTCACCGCCGGCACGAGATCCGGCGCGGAAATGTCGCGGTTGCAATCGATGACGAGGCGGGAAACATCGGGAAACACCAGCGGCGCATCGAGCGCGGCGGAAAGATGGCGCGAGACCCCCAGTGCGCCCGGATCCCAGGCGATATGGGCGCGCCGCGCCTCGGCATCGAGGCCGAGGTCGCCGAATTCCGCCGGAATCCGGTTTGACGCGTGGTCGCACAGGATAACGACGCGGCCCCGGCCGCCGGCGTTCTCCGTGACGATGGGGGCATCCCCGAGGGGCTCCCCGTTCGGCATGCCTGATGCCGGCTGCGGCGTCATGCGCCTCTCCCCCGCTCCGGGCGCCGGCTGGAAACGGCCCCGTGGCTGCACTGCGAACCGGCAACGCTTGTTATATTTGTTACAGAATTGCGTTGCCTGTGCCCTTCTGTATGATTTGATACACCATGGTTCCGATTGTCAATCGGGTTTCAAAAACGGCACTGCCGAGGCGGCACATGACGCAATCGCTGGCGGAAGAGATCCGCGAAAGGCTCGGGGAATGCACGGCGACGGAGCGGCGTGCGGCGCTGGCGCTGCTTGGCAACTATCCCGTTCTGGGGCTGGGAACGGTCGCGCAATTCGCGGCCGCCGCCGGCGTCAGTTCGCCAACGATCCTGCGCTTCGCCACGCGGATGGGCTTTGCCACCTATGCCGCCCTGCAAACCCGGCTGCGCACCGAGCTTGAGGATCAGTTGCGCTCGCCTCTGGCCAAGGCGCAGGCCGGCGGCGGCGTCGGCAAGCCGGCGGCGGGACAAGGCATCGGCGCGCTGGCCGACGCCGCCCGCACCAACATCGCCGAGACCTTCCGCCAGCTCCCCGAGGCCGAACTTGCCGCCGTGGTCGCGCTGCTGGCCGACGAGCGCCGCACGGTCCACCTGCTCGGCGGGCGCTTCACCGACGCGCTCGCCCGCTACATGGCCGCGCATCTGCGCATCGTGCGCTCCGGCGTGGTGCATCTGCCCGGGCAGGAAGGCAACTGGCGCGACTTGCTGCTCGACATGGGGCGCCGCGACGTGCTGGTGGTCTTCGACATCCGCCGCTATCAGGCCGACCTCGGGCGGATGGCGGAGAGCGCGTCGGCGCTTGGCGTGACGGTGGTGCTCGTCACCGACAGCTGGCTGTCGCCGATCGCAAGTGTCGCCGCCCATGTGCTGCCGGCGCGCGTCACCGTGCCTTCGCCCTGGGATTCGGCCGCCGCCCTCCTCGTCATCGCGGAAACGCTGGTCGCCGGCGTCACGCAGCACGATCCGGAGCGCAGCGAGCGGCGCATGGCGATGCTGGAGCGGCACCGGGATACGGACCCCGCAGATCCGCGCCCGGGCCCGTCGGCGACGCGCACCGGCGGACCGCAGGACGGCGACGGATGAGCCGCTAGCCGGCCAGGCCGCCACGCCCGCAGACCGCCTTGCGCAAGGCCGCAATGAAGGCGACCAGATCCGGCGTCTGCGTCTCCTCGGCGCGGGTCGAGATGCCGACCGGACCGAGGGTCAGCGCCGTATCGACGGGCAGCGCCACCAGCGCGCCCTCGGCAAGATCAGCCGCAATCACCCCGTGCGAGATGATCCAGACCGCATCACCGGAACGGGTGAAGGCCCGACCGAAGGCGTTCGAGACGGTCTCGATCCGGCGTGGCAGGTGGCCGATGCCATTGGCGACCATCAGCCGCTCCACCAGCGGCCGGATCGCCGCAGAACGGTTCGGAAAAAGCACCGGGAACGCGCCGAGCCGGGCGAGATCGGGATCGGCGATGAGCGGATGCCCCGGACGCACGGCGAATGCAACCTGCTCGGCGTAGAGCTGGCGGAAGCTGAGGCCCTGCATCGCGTCGGGGCGGCCGAGCCGGCCGATCACCACGGTGAGCGCGCCGGAGCGCAATTGATCGAGCAGGTGGCCGTTCGGGCCGGTGACGATCTCGAGCGTCGCGCCGTGGCCCTGCTCCAGATAGAGGCGCGCGGTCTCGGGAATGACGCTGGCGGCCACGCTCGGCAGGGCGCCGACGCTCAGCACCCGGTCGCTGCCCCTGCGCGCCTGCTCGATGCCGTCGAGCCCCTCGCGCAGGGCGGAGACCGACAGGCTCGCGTAGTGATGGAAGACCTCGCCGGCCTGGGTCAGGGCCACGCCGCCGCGTCCGCGCTCCATCACCGTCACGCCGAGCAGGGTTTCCAGCTCCTTGAGCGTCTTCGAGATCGCCGGCTGCGTCACACTGAGCGCATCCGCCGCCTCCGAGAGGCTGCGCCGGCGCGCGATCTCGAGAAAGGCCTCGAGATGTCGCAACTTCAACCCCATGCCGACCCGCATGCGCTGCCTCCGCAGATTGAGCAATTTGGTTATGCAAATACGCCGATTTCTTATTTTACATTACCAAACCCCATCGCCATGCTGAACACTGAAGATCCTGCGGGGAGGCGGAGGAGAGTGTGAGAGCGGTCATTCGGGACGGACGCGTGCTTCACGCAAGCCACAGGCCGGGCACTGGCGCGGTGACGCTGGCGTTTTCCAATTCGCTCGGCACCGACCTGCGCGTCTGGGACGCCGTCGCCGAGCGCCTGCCGGCAGCCTTTGGCCTGCTGCGCTATGATACCGCCGGCCACGGGCTTTCCTCCGGGGGGGCCTCCACCCGCTCTCCCTCTGTTTCTGACCATGCGGACGACCTCGCTCATCTCCTCGACACGTTCGGCATCGGCAAGGCCGTTGTCGTCGGACTGTCCGTCGGCGGGCTGATCGCGCAGGATCTGGCGATCCGCCATCCGGATCGGGTCGCCGGCCTCGTCCTGTCCAACACCGGCATGAAGATCGGCGCGCCCGAGATGTGGGAGGCGCGGATCGCGGCGATCGCGGCCGGTGGCATGGAGGCGATCGCCGAGGCAACGATGGAGCGCTGGTTCTCGGAACGCTTCCGCCGCGACCGGCCGGCCGAGCTTGCCCTGTGGCGGACGATGCTCGCCCATTGTCCGGCCGACGGCTATTGCGCGCTGGCGCGCGCCATCGGCGCCGCCGACCTGCGGGAGCTGACACCCACGATCCGCCGCCCCGCGCTGTGCATCGCGGGCTCGCAGGACCTGGCGACGCCGCCGGAAACGGTGCACGCGCTGGCGCGGGCAATCGAGGGGGCGGAGTTCGCCGAAATCGCCGGGGCCGGGCACCTGCCCTGCGTCGAGGCACCGGAAGACATCGCCGGGCTCCTTGTCGGTTTCGTGGAGGGGAGGATCGCATGAGCGAGGGCCGGGACCCCTATGACGACGGTGTGGCGACACGCAGGGCGGTGCTGGGCGAGGCGCATGTGGCGCGCGCCCAGGCGGCGGCGACCGCCTTCGACGCGCCCTTCCAGGAACTGATCACGCGCGGGGCGTGGGGCACCGTCTGGTCGAGCGACGCGATCACCCGGCGGGAACGCTCGATGATCACCGTCGCGCTGCTCGCGGCCCTTGGCCAGGATGAGGAACTGGCCATGCACTGCCGCGCCTGCGCCCGCACCGGGGCAAGCGCGGACGATGTGCGCGAGGCGCTGATGCATGTGGCGATCTATGCCGGCGTGCCGGCCGCCAACCGGGCAATCCGCATCGCCCGGGCCGCCTTCGCCGAGACGGCGACGCAAGAGAAAGACAGCGCCGCCGGCGCGCCGGGGGAGGAGCAGGAAAACGATGGCTGAAACCGCGCGCGGGCAGGGGCCCGCTTTCTATCGCCGCGACAGGAGCGGGCACCCGCCGTCGCTGACGCCGGCCTACAAGAGCTCGGTGCTGCGCGCGCCGGTCCGCCCGCTCGTCTCGCTGGAGCAGACGAAACTGGAAAAGACCGGCCCGGCCCTCGGCCGGCGCCCGCTCGGACCGCTCGACCACGACCTCATCCGCAACGCCGCTGTGAGCGGCGACGCGCTCGGCGAGCGCATCTACGTCTTCGGCCGGGTTCTCGACGAGAACGCGCGCCCCGTGCCCGATGCGCTGATCGAGGTCTGGCAGGCCAATGCCGCGGGACGCTACGCCCATGTCAACGACGGCTATCTGGCGCCGCTCGACCCGAATTTTTCCGGCTGCGGGCGCTGCGTCAGCGACGCGGACGGCCGCTATCTCTTCCGCACGATCAAGCCCGGCCCCTATCCCTGGCCGAACAATGGATCCGACTGGCGACCGGCGCATATCCACCTTTCGGTGTTCGGCGAGGCCTTCGCCCAGCGACTGGTCACCCAGCTCTATTTCGAGGGCGACCCGCTCATCCCGCTCTGCCCGATCGTCAACACCATCCCCGACAAGAGCGTCGTCGAGCGGCTGGTGGCACGGCTCGACATGCGCAATCAGGAGCCGTTCGACTGCCTCGCCTACCGGTTCGACATCGTCCTGCGCGGACGCCGGCAGACGCATTTCGAGAGCCAGCCGGAGGGCATGTGATGGGCGACGAAGGACTGACCGCGCGACTGGTCGAAAGACTGGCCGAAACCCCGTCGCAGACGGCGGGCCCCTTTGTGCACATCGGCACCGCGCCGCAGGCGATAGGGCGCAACGCCGCGATCAACATGCCGGGCGCGGAGATCGACAGCGACACGGGGCCGGCGATCGAGATCGAGGGCACCGTCTTCGACGGGGCCGGTGCGCCGGTGCGCGACTGCATGCTGGAAATCTGGCAGGCGGACGGCAGGGGCCGGGTGGGCGAGCACGGGCTCTTCGCCCGCGCAACGGCCGATCTTTCCACCGGCCTGTTCCGCTTCAGGACGGTAAAGCCGGGCGTTCACGCGGAAGGACACGCTCCGCACATCGCGCTGTTGATCTTCGCGCGCGGCATCAACATCCATCTGCACACCCGCATCTACTTCGAGGAGGACCGCACGGCCATCGCAGCCGACGGCGACCTCGGACGCATGGATCCGGCGACGCGCGAGACGCTGATCGCACGTGCCGTCGAGGGGACAGGCGACCGCTACCGGTTCGACATTCGGCTTCAGGGCGCGGATGAGACCGCGTTTTTCGACATCTGAGCACAAAGGCGGATAGTCTGCGGCGACACACTCCAAGACCCCCGCCCGGAAGCGATCCGACATGGCCGAAACGCCCCTTCATTCCCCGCTCTATGCCGGCCTTTTCGGCGACGCGGAAACCCTTGCGCTGTTCACCGACGAGGCGGAAATCGCCGCCATGGTCGAGGTGGAACGGGCCATCGCCCGCGTGCAGGGCGGGCTCGGCCTGATACCGGGCAAGGCGGCGGCGGCGATCGACCGGGAACTCGCGGCGCTGGCCGACCGGGGCGATCTGCCGACGCCGGAGGAACTGGCGCAAGGCACGGCATCGGCCGGCGTTCCCGTGCCGGCGCTGGTTGCGGCGCTGCGCCGCCGGATCGGTCGCGAGGCGGCCGACCATCTCCACTTCGCAGCCACCTCGCAGGACATCGTCGACACCGGCCTGATGCTGCGCCTCGGCAAGGCGGTTGCAGTGCTGGAGAAGCGTCTCGCCGGACTCGTCGACGCGCTTGCCACCCTTGCCCGCGCCCACGGCACGACGCCGATGGCCGGACGCACCCGCACGCAAGGCGCGACGCCGGTCAGCTTCGGCTTTCGCGTCGCCGGCTGGGCGCTGCCGCTCGCCCGCGCGCTTGCCCGCACGCGGCGGCTTTCCCGCGACGGGCTTGCCGTACAGCTCGGCGGCGCCTCGGGCGACCTCGCCGCCCTGTTCGAGAGTGCCGGCGCGAAGGGGCTCCCAGATGATTTCGGCGCGCGGCTTGCCGGCGAACTCGGCCTTTCCGACGCCCCGCCCTGGATGACCGACCGACAACCGCTGGTGCGGGTCGCGGACCTGTGCAGTGCGATCTGCACCGCCGGCGAGAAGCTCGCCGCCGACGTGCTCATCGCCGCGCGCTCCGAGATCGGCGAGCTCCGGCTGAAGGGGGCCGGCGGCTCCTCCACCATGCCACAAAAGCAGAACCCGGTCCGGGCCGAGGCGGTGGTGGCGCTGGCGCGCCAGGGGCGCGGCCTTGCCGCCATGCTGTCAGGAACGCCCGCCCATCAGGACGAACGCGACGGCGCCGGCTGGATGGGCGAATGGCTGATCCTGCCGCAGCTCCTGCCGGTCACCGGAGCGCTGCTTCTGCAGGCTGGCGCGCTCGTCGACACGCTGGAGCCACAGGTGCGGCGGATGGGGGAAATCGTCACGCAAGGCGGCGGCGCACTGCTAGCAGAACGGCTTTCCTTCGCGCTCGTGCCGCATGTCGGGCGCGCCCGCTCGCAGGACCTGGTAAAGGCGGCGGCGGCGAAGACCCGCACGCAGGACATCACGCTCGTCGATGCGCTGAAAGAGATCGCGGACAGCGAGACGGGCGAGGGCGGGGCGGGTCTGCGCACACTCGACTGGGAGGAACTCGGCTCCTTCGCGGCGGCGAGCCGGCCGGCGGCAGCGATGACGGAGAGGCTGCTTGCCGAGGTCGACCGGCTGACGCGCGCGGGCTAGAACCCCGCGCGCCCGCCGCTCAGCGCTGGCCCTTGAAATAGGGCTTGAGCATGGCGCGCGGGTAGTCGGCCTTGCGGGCGACGACGACGAGCGCGGCGATGGACAGAAGATAGGGCATCATCAGGAAGACCTGACCTGGCACGAAGGCGCCGACCTCGGTCTGGAGCCGCACCTGGAAGGCATCGAACGCGCCGAAGAGCAGCGCCCCGAGCAGGGCCTTGCCCGGCCGCCAGGAGGCAAAGACCGTCAGCGCGATGCAGATCCAGCCACGGCCGTTGACCATGCCGAAGAAGAAGGCGTCGAAGGCCGACATGGTCAGGAACGCCCCGCCCAGCGCCATCAACGCCGAACCCGCGACCACCGTCCCCATGCGCAGCCACGTGACCGAAAGCCCCTGCGCCTCGACAGCAGAGGGATTGTCGCCGACGGCGCGGATCGCCAGGCCGAGCGGCGTTCGGTAGAGCACGAAGCCGACCGCCAGGACGAGCGCCAGCGCCAGCATGGTGAGCGCGGTCTGCTGGAACAGCACCGGGCCGATGAACGGCAGGTCGGAGAGGCCTGGAATGTCGAGCGGCTGGAACGCCTCGATGCGCGGCGGCGAACTCACGTCGGGCAGCGCCGTACGGTAGGCATAGTAGCTGAAGCTCGTGGCGAAGAGCGTCACGCCGATGCCCGAGACATGCTGTGACAGGCCGAGCGGTACGGTGAGGATGGCGTGGACAAGGCCGAAGGCCGCCCCCGCGAGCGCGGCGACCAGCACGCCGCCCCACAGGCCCGCGCCAAGCCAGGCGGCCATCCAGCCGGCCATGGCACCGGCGGTGAAGATGCCTTCGATGCCGAGATTGAGGACGCCGGCACGCTCGCACAGGAGCGCGCCCAAAACGCCGAAGATCAGCGGCGTCGCGATGCGCAGCGCCGCCGCCCAGAAGCTCGCCGAGGCGAGAATGTCGAGGACCTCGGTCATGCCTCTTTCCCGCCTTTGCCGAAGGGGCCGGTGATGCGCACCTTGAAACGCACGAACAGGCCCGAGACCAGAACCGCGATCAGCGACGTGGCAACGACGAGGTCGGCCAGATAGTTGGAAACGCCAATGGCCCGGCTCATGCTGTCGGCGCCGACGAAAATGCCGGCGATGAAGAGCGCGGCGACGACCACGCCGAGCGGCGACAGGCCGGCGAGCATGGCGACGACGATGCCGGAATAGCCGAAACCGGGCGAGATGTCGGCGGTGAGATAACCCTTGAGGCCTGCGACCTCGCCAACGCCGGCGAGCCCCGCGAGCCCGCCGCTGATGAGGGCGACCCGCAGGAAGGTCGCCGTCACGGGAATGCCCGCGTGGCGGGCGGCATCCTGGTTCTCGCCGACGGCGCGGATCTCGTAGCCGACCACGGTCCGCTTCATGACGATATGGATGGCAATGGCGGCGACGAGCGCCACGATCAGCCCGGCGTGAACGCGCATGCGGGCCATCAGCTTGGGCAGGCTCGCCTCCGCCAGGATCGGCGCGGACTGGGGCCAACCCATGCCCATCGGATCCTTCATCGGCCCCTCGAGCATCATCTGCACGAAATAGATCACGACGAAATTGAGAAGCAGCGTCGTCACCACCTCGTCTGCCCCGAGCCGAACCTTGAGGAGGGCAGGAACCAGCATGAGCAGGCCGCCGGCGAGGAAGCCGGCGAGCAGCACGGTCGGGATCATCACCGCCGGCGGCATCGACACCGTGCCCGAACCGATGGCGACGGCGGCGAGCGCGCCGGCGTAGAGCTGCCCCTCGCCGCCGATGTTCCAGAGCCGCGCACGGAAGGCGATGGCCGCGGCAAGGCCGGTCAGGATCAACGGCGTCGCCCGCGCCAGCAACTCGGAGAGGGCGAAGAGCGAGCCGAAGGCGCCCTTGGCCATCAGGCCGTAGGCGGTCAGGACCGGCGCACCGGCCGCCGCAATCGGGATCGCGGCCAGAGCGAGTGCCGCCAGCGCGGCGATGACGGGGGCCGCGATGCGGCGGGCGGGCGAGACGCTTTCGCGTGGTTCGAAGCGGATCATGCCACCGCGTCCTCATGGTCGTGGCCGGCCATCATCAGGCCAACGGTCGCACGGTCGAGATCTTCCGTCGCCGCCGGCGCGGACAGCCGGCCACGGTGGATCACCGCGATACGGTCGGACAGGGCGAAAAGCTCGTCGAGATCCTCGGAAATCAGGATGACGCCGGCGCCACGCCCGCGCGCCGCGAGCAGGCGGCGGTGCACGTCGCCGGTCGCGCCGATGTCGAGCCCGCGCGAGGGCTGGGCGGCAAGCACCACGCGCGGATCGGCGTCGAGGGTGCGGGCGAGCACGATCTTCTGGATGTTGCCACCGGACAGGAGCCGCGCCACAGCGTGACCGCCGGAACAGCGGATGTCATAGGCGGCAATCGCCTCCTTCGCCCGCGCCGCGATGGCGCCGAAGTCCAGGAACCCCAGGCGCTGGTAGCGCGGCGAGCGGATCTCCTCGATGACGAGGTTCTCGGCGACCGTCATGGCGCCGACGATGCCGTCGCGATGCCGATCCTCGGGAATGCGGGCGAGGCCGGCGCGGATCATCGCCCGCGCGTCGTGGGCCTCGATCGGTCGGCCGTCGAGGCGGAGCGCACCGCCGGTGGCGGGCGTCAGGCCGGAGAGCAGGCGGGCAAGCGTCGCCTGGCCGTTGCCCGAGACGCCGGCGATACCGAGGATCTCGCCAGCGCGCAACTCGAGATCCACGTCGGAGAGCGCGTCGCGGCCGGATCCTGCGGAAACGCGGGCCATCGCCAGCAGCACGCCACCGGGCGTGCCCGGTTCGCGCAGGGTCTGGGTCAGCGCATGACCGACCATCAGCTCGGCCAGCTTCTTGCGGTCGCATTCGACTGTGGGCAGGTCGGCGACCTTGCGGCCGTGACGCAGCACCGCCACCCGGTCGGAGGCAGCGAGCACCTCGGCAAGCTTGTGCGAAATGAAGACGATGGCGATCCCGTCGGCGGCAAGCGTCTTGAGGGTCGAGAAGAGCTGCTCGGACTCTTGCGGAGTAAGCACCGCGGTCGGCTCGTCGAGCACCAGCACGCGGGCATCCCGGTAAAGCGCCTTGAGGATCTCGACGCGCTGCTTCTCACCGACCGAAAGCCGCGAGACGCGCAGGTCCAGATCGACGACGAGGCCGCAGCGGCGCATCAGCGCCTCGAGCCTTACGCGCGCGCCTGCCGGGGCGCTGCGCGGCGCGAAGAGAGGACCGGTCCCAAGCAGGATGTTTTCCAGCGCCGTCAGGTTCTCGGCGAGGGTGAAATGCTGGTGCACCATGCCGATGCCGGCGGCAAGCGCGGCATGCGGCGATCCCGGCTCGAGCGGGGCCAGACGGCCGCCTGAACCGGAGCCATCAACCAGAACCTCTCCTTCGTCGGCGACATAATGGCCGAAGAGAATGTTCATCAGGGTCGTCTTGCCGGCGCCGTTCTCACCGAGCAGCGCGACGATCTCGCCGCGGCGCAGATCGAGGTCGATGCCCTCGTTGGCGACGAGCGGGCCGAAGCGCTTGGTGATGCCGGCAAGCGACAGGACAACGGGCGCGATGGCCTGCGTCTGCCGGGCCGCGTCCTGCGGGGAGGCGGGCATGGGACCCTCTTTCCGGTCTTGCGGGGGGCGCTCGGGCCGGAACCGGTCCGGAGCGGGCCTGATCGTCATGGCGGCCGGGGACGGAGCGCCTGTCATCGGCCGCCGCGTGTCATATCGGGCGGACGCGGGCGCGGCAAGCCGCCACTCCCGGGCCGGGACCGGTGGCGTGGAAAACCCCGCCACCGGGAAAGCCGGTCACATCGTCGACTTGGGCTCGCCGTCGTTGACGTTGACGCGGAAGAGACCGTCGACGATCTCCTTTTCCTTCTCACGGGCAGCCTTGACGGCATCCGCATCGGCAAGCGTCTCGTCGACGACAAAGCTGCCGCCGCCATAGCTCATGAAGGAATACTGGCCGTAGTCAGCCGGCTCGAAGCTGTCGGAGGCGACCGCCTCGACCACCTTGTCGATGGTCGGCTGCATGTGCCACAGCGCGCTGGCGAGGATCGTTCCGGGATAGTCGCCGGCGGTGTCGATGACATTGCCGATGGCCAGCACGCCCTTCTCCTTTGCCGCGTCGGACACACCGAAGCGCTCGGCGTAGAGAATGTCGGCGCCCTTTTCAATCATGGCGAAGGCGGACTCCTTGGCCTTCGGCGGGTCGTACCAGGAGTTGATGAAGGTCACGAGGAACTTCACATCCGGATTGACCGCGCGCGCGCCGTCCATGAAGGCGTTCATCAGCCGGTTCACTTCCGGAATGGCGTAGCCGCCGACCATGCCGATGACATTGGACTTGGTCGCCTTGCCGGCGATCATGCCGGTCAGGTAGCTGGGCTCGTGGATCCAGTTGTCGAAGACCGCGAAATTGGGCTGCGCCGGACCAAAGGAAGAGCCCATCAGGAAGGCGGTGTCGGGGTATTCGGCCGCCACGGAGCGGGCGGCGCGCTCAACGGCGAAGGCCTCGCCGATGATCAGATCCATGCCGCCTTCGGCATATTCGCGCATGACGCGCTCATAGTCGGTGTTGGCCACATTCTCGGAATAGGTGTAGGTCACATCGCCGCGCGCCTCGGCGGCCTTGAGCGCCTCGTGGAGACGGCCGACCCACTGCTGCTCGACCGGCACCGTGTAGATCGCCGCGACCTTGAGCGGCTTGTCCTTGGCAAAGGCCGGCATCGAAGCGCCGGCGAAGGCCGCCGCGCCGACGGCAAGACCGAGCACGGCCCGGCGCGTCCACGCGAAACTGGATTGGAACGTCATCAGCTTTCCCCTGCATGCGCCGAATGTCGGCAAGCGGCGTGGAGTTCGCCTCCATCGCCCGCGATCCGGCGCCGCACGGGAAGCCCCGGCCGGACGGCTGTCCGGCGGATCAGAACCTGCCCCCTCGCCCGGCGCGCCGGACCTTCCCCGACCGGTCGCGCGTCTCCGCATCCCGGCCGATCATCACAAGCCGCGATTGGACCACATTCCCAGAAAACCGACAATGCGGGGACCGGTGCGCCGGCTCATTTTCTTGATCAAATGGACAGGATTTGATCATTTGGTCAAAAATTGACCCGGCATCTGTCTCAATTTTCGTCCGCGCCGGAGGGTGGGGGCGTGGTTGGCGCGCCCTGCCGCGCCGCCTTGCGGCGGGCCTGCGAGGCCTTGCCCCTGCGGATGTAGCTCCTGATGTCGACGGCTCCGGTGACCTGCACGAAGACGGCGAAGAGCACCATTCCAGCGGCAACCAGCAGTGCCAGCGCGCCGAAGCGGGCGGCGACCGCCTCGGCGGTGAGCCAGGGCGCCAGCAGCCCGGCGCCGAAGTGAACGCCCGCGCCCATCAGCAGGCTTGCCAGAGCCAGCAGCGGCAGGCGCTTTCGAGAGCGGGAATCGAAGCGGAAATGGCCCCGCTTCCACAAGACGGCGACGAGCAGGCCGGTGTTGATCCAGCCCGCAAGGCTGGTCGCCAGCGCAATGCCGACATGGGCAAGGAAGGGTGCCAGCGCCAGCGCGCCGGCGACATTCACCACCATGCCGATGCCAGCGAACCACATCGGCGTGACGGTGTCCTCGCGGGCGAAGAAGGCGGGCGAGAACACCTTGTTGAGGACGAAGGCCGGCAGGCCGACGGCGAAGGCGACGAGCGCCCCCGTCGTCGCGGCCGCCGCCTCCGGCCCGAACTCGCCCCGCTGGAAAAGCACCGACACGACGGGGCCCGGCACGACGATCAACGCCACCGTCGCCGGCAGGGTGAGCGCGAGGGAGAACTCCAGCGCCCGGTTGAGCCTGTCGTTCGCATCCGCGGCGGCGTTTTCCGCTCCCGATCGCAGCGCCCGGGAGAGATCCGGCAGCAACACCACGCCAATGGCGATGCCGACGACACCGAGCGGCAGCTGGTAGATGCGGTCGGCGTAATAGAGATAGGAGACGGCGCCGGCCTGGGCGGAAGCGATCACCGTGCCGACGGCGATATTGATCTGTGTGATGCCGCCGGCGACAACGCCGGGCACGCCAAGCTTCCACAACCGGCGCACCCCCTGCGTGAGGCGCGGGCGTCGCAGCGGGACGGAAAATCCCATGCGGCGCACGGCGACAACGAGCAGCGCAAGCTGGGCGACGCCGGCGACGGTGACGCCGGCCGCAAGCACCATGCCGAGCGTCTCACCGGTCTCGAGACCGACGGCCCAGATGCCGAGCAGCACCGTGATCATCACCAGATTGAGCACCACCGGGGCGAAGGCGGCGGCCGCGAAGCGCTGGAAGGTGTTGAGAATGCCCGACAGGAAGGCGACCAGCGACATGCACAGCAGATAGGGAAAGGTGATCCGCGACAGCAGGACCGCCAGGTCGAACTTCTCCGGATCCTCGGCAAATCCGGGCGCCAGCACGAAGACGAGGCCCGTCATGCCGACGAAGGCAATGGCGGTGAGCGCCATCAGCGTCCAGAACAGTGCAGCCAGGATCTCGCCGGCAAACCGGCGCGCGCCCGCCTCGCCCTCTTCCTCCAGCGACCGGGCAAAAAGCGGCACGAAGGCCGAGTTGAAGGCCCCTTCCGCGAACAGCCGGCGGAACAGGTTGGGCAGGCGGAAGGCGACGAAGAAGGCATCGGCGACCGGGCCCGCGCCGGCGAAGGCGGCGATCATCACGTCGCGGGCGAAGCCGAGCACACGGCTCGTCATGGTCGCGCCGCCGACGGTGGCGAAATTGCGCAAGAGGCTCATGCAGGGTGCTCCGGGAGCGCGGGAAAGCGGGGGAAGGCTCTTGTCAGGCGGCGCCGGCGCGGCGCGGCCGCCGTCTTGCGGGATCCTCGCCCGCCTCGCCCTCGACCGCCTCGCTCAGGCGCTCCCGGATCGCTTCCTGACGGCCGATGTTGGCGATTTTCTGGCCCGTGAGGTCGGTGACATAGAAAACGTCGACGACGCGCTCGCCAAACGTCGCCACATGGGCGGAATTGATGTTCAGGTTGAGATCCGAAATCGCCCGCGTCAGGTCGTAGAGCAGGCCGGGACGGTCGAGGCCGGAAATTTCCAGCACCGTATAGCGGTTCGACAGGGCGTTGTTCACCAGCACCTCCGCCTCGATGCGGAACGCCTTCATGCGCCCTCGCGAGGCCACCTTGCTGGCGACGCTGTCCGGCAGGCGCTCCTGGCCGCGCAGGGCCTTCTCGATCAACCGGCAGATGCGCGCGCCCCGCCGCGCCTCGTCCTCGTCGCCGGGCAGTTCGCGCGAAATGAAGATCGTATCGAGGGCAAAGCCGTCCGTCGTGGTGTCGATCTGGGCATCGACGATGTTGGCGCCGGCGACGAAACAGGCGCCGGCGATCACCGACAGCAGGCGCGGGTGGTCAGCGGCGAGCACGGTGATCTCGGTCACCTCCTCGAAGGCATGCGGAGCAACGCGGGAGGCGAAGCCGGTGCCGGCCCGGTCGCCGGCGCGGATCATTTCCGCATCGGCGACCTTGCGCTCCAGCGGCACGCGCAGCCAATAGGCCGGATAGTGCCGCTCCAGATAAGCCTCGCGCTCCGCCGGCTCCCAGTGCCGGAGCGCCTCGGCGAGCTCGTCCCTGGCGCGGGCGACGCGCATGTCGTGGGGGAGGTGCGAATGGCCGCCCGTCAGCACCGGCTCGGTCTCGTAGTAGAGCGTGCGCAGGAGCTGCCCCTTCCAGCCGTTGAAGACATTGGGGCCAACGGCGCGGATATCGGCCACCGTCAGCACCAGCAGCAGCTTCAGCCGCTCGAGGCTGCGCACCTCGCGGGCAAAGTCCTCGATGGTCTTGCGGTCTGCCAGATCGCGCGACTGGGCGGTGGTGCTCATGTCGAGATGATGCTCGATCAGCCAGGCGACCGTGTCGGTCTCCGACGCACTGAGGCCGAAGCGCGGGCACAGGCGGCGGGCGATGCGGGCGCCGGCAATGGAATGATCCTCCGGCCGGCCCTTGGCGATGTCATGCAGGAACATGGCGACGAAGAGCACGCGCCGGTTCTGGATCGTCTTGATCAGATCGGTCGAGAGCGGATGGTCCTCGCCCGCCTCGCCGCGCTCGATCTCGCCGAGGATGCCGACCGAGCGGATCAGGTGCTCGTCCACCGTGTAGTGGTGGTACATGGAGAACTGCATCATCGCCACGACCTTGCCGAAATCCGGCACGAAGCGGCCGAGAACGCCGGTTTCGTTCATCCGCCGCAGCACGGTCTCCGGATCGTTGCGCGAGGTCAGGACCTGGAGGAACAAGCGGTTCGCCTCCGCATCCTCGCGCACCGCCGAGGTGATGAGCTTCAGCGACCGGCGCACCAGCTTGAGCATCTCCGGGTGCAGCAGGGCCGAAAGCCGGTCGGCGATGGCGAAAAGGCGGATGAGATTGACCGGGTCCTTCTCGAAGATCGTCGGCGCGGCGGCGTTGAGGCGGCCGTTGTCGATGACGAAGTCGGTCGTTCCCTTCACCGGGCGACGCTGCGAGCGGCCCGTTATGCGGCCGATGAGCTGGGAAAGCGGCTGCGGAGCCTTGGCGTGCTGCTCCTCCAGCGCGGCGCAGAAGATGCGCGTGAGGTCGCCCACGTCCTTCGCCACGAGGAAGTAGTGCTTCATGAAGCGCTCGACATCCTTCATGCCGGGGTGCTGGGTGTAGCCAAGGCGCACGGCGATGTCGCGCTGCAGGTCGAAGGAAAGACGCTCCTCAGACCGCCCGGTGAGAAAGTGCAGGTGGCAGCGCACCGCCCAGAGGAAATCCTCGCCCTTGCGGAAGCGCTTGTAGTCGGCGCGGGTGAAGACGCCGGCCTTGACGAGGCCGGAACCGGTGCGCACCCTGTAGAAGTACTTCGAGATCCAGAACAGCGTGTTCAGGTCGCGCAAGCCACCCTTGCCCTCCTTGACGTTGGGCTCGACCAGATAGCGCGAGGCGCCTTGGCGGGTGTGGCGGGCATCGCGCTCGGCAAGCTTCGCGGCGATGAATTCCGGCCCGGTGCCGGCCACCACCGTCTTGTCGAAACGCTCCATCAGCTCGTCGGTCAGCCCGGTGTCGCCCCAGACATGACGGGCCTCGAGAATGGCCGTGCGGATGGTCATGTCGGTGCGCGACAGGCGCAGGCATTCCTCGATGTTGCGGGTGGAATGGCCGACCTTCAGTCCGAGATCCCAGAGCATGTAGAGGATGTATTCGACCACCTGCTCGCCCCAGGGCGTCTGCTTGTAGGGAAGCAGGAACAGCAGGTCGACATCGGAACCCGGCGCAAGTGTGCCGCGGCCGTAGCCGCCGACCGCGACGATCGCCATGCGTTCGGCCGAGGACGGGTTCTTCACCCGGTAGACGTGATGCACGGCGAAATCGTAGATCACCCGCAGGATCTCGTCCTGGACGTGGCTGAGGCGCTGTGCGCAGAGCGTGCCGCCGCCATCCTCGAAGAGAAGCTCCTCCACGCGTGCGCGGGCATCGCGCATCGCCGTCTTGAGCTCGGCCAGCACCTGGCCACGCACCGAGTGCTCGGATCCGTCGCCGCCGCTCGTCGCGGTCAGCGCCGTCAGCCGCTGGCGCAACCCGTCGGCGTCGACAAGGCCGGAGAATGGATCCTGCGTTTTCGTCATGTCGGTTGGTCTGTCCCTGCTTCGCCCTGCGACGCAGCGGCAGGGTACGCGCGCGCCGGCCCGGGGTCGAGTCCGCCGCGTCCTCCGGCACAAGCCGCAGGCTGCCCCCACATACTGCCCCGAAAGGGTTGCAACTTCGTGGATTTCGGCGTCAGACCCGGTCGCGGGCCGCCGCTGCGCGAAGCTGATGCAGGAGATGTGCCAGGCTTTCCCGTGACAGGCCGGAAATCTTGCCGGCCAGCACATTGGCCAGCTCCGTTGCCTCGGGTTCCAGCCCCGCCGTGTCGATGGAAATCTTCGGATCGGAGAGTTCGGCGAGGCGCTGCAACTCTTCCGCCTCGTCCCAGATGACGTTGAAATAGGCAATGATGCGCTGAACCATGAACCATGTCGGGCGCCCCCGCTTACCGTGTTCGAGCGCCGAGAGATAGGCCGGCGAGACGGAGAGCGCCGCAGCCATTTCCGACAGGGTGAGGCCACGCTTGCGGCGGATTTCCCGGATTTTCGCGCCGAAAGGTGTCATCTGCCGCTCCCGCGCCCGGACCTGCGAATGCGCACGTAGAGCGCGCCCGCGCCGCCGTGGGCCGTGTGGGCCTCCTCGAAACCGACCACCAGCCCGCGAAATTCGGCGAAGGACAGCCATTGCGGCACGACACGGCGCAGGATGCCGCGCCCGTCGGCGGCAAGCGAGCCCCCCGGTCCACCCTTGCCGGTGATCACCAGCACGACAGTGGATCCTTGCGCCTGCGCCTGCGACAGGAACCCGCGCAGGCGCACATGCGCCTCCGCCTGGGTCAGGCCGTGCAGGTCGATGCGCCCGTCGATCGCGCGGGTGCCACGCACCAGGCGGCGGCGCTGGCGCGGCTCCAGCGGGGCAAGCGGCGGCGGTGGTGGGACAAGCTGTTTTGGCGGGGGCGTCGGGCGCAGGGCGGTCTTGCTGACCACCCCCTTGCGGCGCGGCGCGGTCTGCGCCTCGGCCTCGGCCGGATCGGGCGCCGACGGCGGCTCCACCGCGTCCGCCCTGGCGCGGGCGCGCCGCGGCACGACGATGGGCGTCACGTCGGCGGTGACCTTTTCCCAGAGCTGACGCTCCTCCGGCGAGGGAGTGCGTCCCTTGCGCCGGCTGCTCATCGGCCCGCCTCCGGCACGGGCTCAAGCACGAACATCACGCCACGATGCTGGATCAGACCAGCGGCAGCGCCGGCCGCAGCCCCGGAGCCGACGAAGATATCGGCGCGCGCCGGCCCGACGATGGCGGAGCCGGTGTCATCGGCAATCATCAGCCGACGAAAAGGATGCAGCGCACCCGTCTCCGTGCGCGGCAGGTCGGCGGCGATAAAAACCGGCGTGCCATAAGCATGGCGGGTGGCGTCGACGGCCAGGCTGCGGCCGGCGACCAGCGGCAGGCCGGCGGCGCCGATCGGTCCGTCGTCGGTGCCGGTCTCCGTGACTTCGCGAAAAAAGATATAGGACCGGTTGCGCCGCAGGACGCCGTCGACCTCCTGCGGATTGTCGGCCAGCCAGCCGCGCAGGACCTGCATGGTCACGGTGCCCGGTTCGGCAAGGCCGCGTTCGATCATCACCCGCCCGATGGGCGAATAGGGATGGCCGGTCTTTGCCGCGTAGCCAACCCGCATGGTGCCGCCGTCGGCGAGGCGGATGCGCGCCGAACCCTGGACATGCACATAGAAGGCATCGACCGGATCGGCGAGCCAGACGAGTTCGAGCCCGCGCCCGGACAACGCCCCGTCCATGATCGCGCCCCGATCCGGCGGCATGGAAAGGCGCCCGTCGGCCCCTTTCATCGCGAAGGGCGCGTCGGTGGGCAGGGCATCGGGGCGCTTGCCGGTGACGGCAACGAGTTCCGGCGGGCGGAGGAGAAGGGGGAAGCGGTGACGGGCGTCGCGATGGCGCGCGCCCTCGAACTCCGGCTCGAAGTAGCCGGTGAGAAAGGCCGGTTCGGAGACCCGCACCGGCCGGAAGCCATCCTCGAAGAAACGACGGGCCGCCGCCTCGCTCCCCCGGGCCTCGGCCTTTCGCGCCTCCGCGCAAAGCCGCTCAGGCGCGCGCCCGCCAGCCCGGCAATGGCGCAGGTAGGCCGACAGGGCAGCCCGATGATCGTCTTCCGCCCAGCCTGGAACATCGGAGAAGGAAATCGGGCGGGAGGTCATCTCTGGCCGGGCGTCCTTTGCCGAAGCGGGCAGGGCGGCAAGGCAAAGGCCGGCCGCGAGAAGGGGCAGGGCGAGTATCCCCGCCATCCCGGCGGGAACGCCCCGGCCGCCGGTTGGAGCGCGAAACGCAAGCCGGGCGCGCCCGCAAGGTGCGCACCCGGAAAGCCCTTCGCCCGGAGATCGGCGCGCCGGCGACCCGGAGGCCGCGGACAAGGGCGCCGCGCGGCGGCGCATCCTCGCCTACTCGACGGATTCAGTCGCGACCAGACGCCAGTTCGGATCGCGCGAGGTGGTGTCGCGGGCAAAGGTCCAGATATCGGTGACGTCGCTCACCGCATTGGGATCGCCGTCGACGATGGCGCCGTCCTTGTCGCGGGTGGCGGAAATGAGCTCGCTGCGGAACCGGACAGTGATCTGCGCCGTGCTGCCCTTCATCGCCGCCTCGACGATATCGGCCTTGTCGATGCCGACGAAGGTGGACTCGATGGTCTCGCCGCGCGACTCCCGGTCGGAGATGGCCGCCACGAAGCCCTCGTAGACTTCCTTGGATAGAAGCCCCTTGAGCGCCTTGCGGTCGCCCGCGGCGAACGCGGTGACGATCATCTCGTAGGCTGCACGCGCGCCCTGAAGGAAGCCCTGGGGCTCGAAGGAACGGTCGGCCGACAGGATCTGCCGCAGCGCCTCGTTGAGCGCGGACCCCTGGGGCGCGACCTTGTCGAGCGTCGCCGCGCTCGCGCCCTGCGAAGGCACGGACGCATCGGCCTGACCGGGCAGCGAGATCACATTGTCCTCGACAGGACCAGGACCGCCCTTGGCGTCGCGATCCTGCGCCGAATAGGGGTCGAAGGGCGGCCGCTCGCTGCCGGTGCGCTTGCCAAGCACGCTGCGCAGCCTGAGCAGGATCACAACCGCCAGAATGAGAAAGATGAGTGTGGTGACGTCGAACATATGACCCATTTCGCCTTCGGCCGGTATTTCAGGACGGGCTGCCCGGAGTGCGGCAGGGCCGGCCGACCCAAACCCGCCTGGGACCGTACCGGCACGGCACCTCGCACCGGAAGCGATGAAGCTGGCAAAGCGCCCGCCCAAGGTGTCCGGCCCGCTCTCTGACACATCCTTTTGCCCGAGTCCAATATAAGTCCCGCGCGAGCAACATCCAGACTCGATCACGCCAGCCGGACAGTGTTTTCTCCATCAGGCGGTCGTTTCTCCCCGCGAGGGCCTCCCGCTGGCTGTTGGAGACAGCCAGCATAGCCGGAAAATCGGGCAAGTCGCCGAATGACTTTCCACGATCCGCTCGCAATTCCGGCAAGACTTCCCTACATGTGGCGGAAAGGCTTGAGACCCTATCGCGCGCACCGCGCGGTCGCCGGTCTGCCGGATGCAACGCAACAGGGACGCGCGACAGCCACACGCCATGCCAATCGGTCTCGTCATACTGCTTCTTCTCATCGGCCTGCCGCTGGTCGAGATCACCGTCTTCATCGAGGTCGGGTCCGAAATCGGCGCCGCCTGGACGATCCTGCTGACAATCGCCACCGCAATCGCGGGCTCGGTGATGCTGCGCATCCAGGGGCTGACCCTGCTGACGCGCATGCGTCGCGAGATGGACGCCGGGCTCGTTCCCGGCAGCGATCTGGTCGAAGGGGCGCTGATCGTCGTCGCCAGCATCCTGCTGCTGATCCCCGGCTTCGTCACCGATGCCTTCGGCCTGCTGCTGTTCGTGCCGCCTGTGCGCAGCCTCATCGCCGGCTTCGTCATCCGCAACGCGCGGGTGACGGTTGTCAACGCGGGCGGAACGCCCCGCCGCGAGGCCGGCGTCGTTGACCTCGACGCGGACGAATGGCAGCGCAACGAGGGCCGGGGGCGCAATCCCGGCGCGCAGAACTCTCCCTGGATCGCCGACGACCGCCAGCGGCCGGACGACGAGCCGGAGACCGGCAACGGGCGACGTCCCGATTAACAGCTCCTAAAGCCTTGCAACCTATCGTCGTTGCGCCGGGCGGGGGCATGGCGAAAGGGCAGGCATGGGCAAGACGAGCGGCGCGCGTGTCGATTGGGTAGACACCGCCAAGGGCATCTGCATCATCTTCGTGGTCATGATGCACTCGACGCTGGGCGTCGAGAAGGCGGCCGACCAGACCGGGTGGCTCGGTCACCTCGTCGAATTCGCAAGACCCTTCCGGATGCCCGACTTCTTCATGATCTCCGGCCTGTTCCTGGCCCAGGTCATCGACCGGCCATGGCGTCGCTACCTCGACCGCAAGGTCGTCCACTTCTTCTATTTCTACATCTTGTGGCTGACGATCCAGTTCGCCTTCAAGGCGCCGGGCATGGCCGCCGACGGCGGCTGGCAGGCTCCGCTTTCCGAATATCTCCTCGCCTATGTCCAGCCCTTCGGCACCTTGTGGTTCATCTACATGCTGCCGGTGATGTTCGTTGTCACACGCCTGCTGCGCCAGGCCGGCGTGCCATGGCAGGCGGTCATCGCGTGCGCGGCTCTGCTGCAGATCGCCCCGATCGAGACCGGCTCGGTGCTGATCGACGAATTCGCCTCGCGCTATGTCTACTTTTATGCCGGCTACATCTTCGCCGATCGCGCCTTCGCGCTCGCCGCCTGGGCCCGCGCCCACCTCGGCCTCGGCTTCGCCGGCCTGCTGGCCTGGGGCCTGCTCAACGGCACGGTCGTCTTCACCGGGTATTCGACGCTCCCGCTCGTCAGCCTCGCGCTCGGGATCGCCGGGGCGCTCGCGGTCATCGTCAGCGCCGGCCTGCTGACCGAGGTGCGCCTCTACCGGCCGCTCGCCTATTGCGGCCAGAACTCGATCGTCATCTATCTCGCCTTCTTCCTGCCGATGGCCGCGACCCGCATCATCCTGCTCAGGACGGGCGTCATCACCGACATCGGGCTGATCTCCGTACTGGTGACGGCCGCCGGCGTGATCGCGCCGCTGGTGCTGCTGTGGCTGGTCCAACGCACCGGCAAGGGCTGGTTCCTGTTCCGCCGCCCGGCCTGGGCGCGGCTCGAGCCGGCCCCTCCGCGCAAGCCCGTGACGCAGGCGGCGGAATAGTTGTTTACACGCTTAGATAGAAGATATTATATTTTCCCATATTCACTGGGGAGATAAGTTCTATGGTTAAAGGTAAAATTATATTCACCGGAAATTTTTGGGAATTCTTTTTTACATCAATCGGCTTAATCGTTCTTTCAATATTAACGCTCGGACTTTTCTTGCCATACCTAGTATACTGGCAATTTAAGTATTTTTTTGGCCACATGGAAATTGAAATGTATGACAACAGGCAGACGATATACGGCCATCAAAGTTCGCATGGTTGATCCAGTACTCGCTTTGTCTGGATATTCACCAGCCTGTTGATCTCGCGATTTTAACTACCAAAGCAGGGATGTGGCCCTTTCAAAAACCGGAGGCGACGGGCATGATCCGCGCCATGTCGAATGATGCCGCCTCCGCCCTCACCGCCGACGACCACCTGATCCTGGTCGACGGCTCCACCTTCATCTTTCGCGCCTACCACGCGCTGCCGCCGCTCACCCGCAAGTCCGACGGACTGCCGGTGGGCGCGGTGTCTGGCTTCTGCAACATGCTGTGGAAGCTGCTGCAGGAAGGCCTGACGCCGGAGCCGGGCGACGAGCCGACGCACATGGCGGTGATCTTCGACCATTCGGCGAAGACCTTCCGCAACGAGATCTATCCCCAGTACAAGGCCCAGCGCCCGGAGCCGCCGGAGGATCTGATCCCGCAGTTCGGCCTGATCCGCGAGGCGACGCGGGCCTTCACCGTGCATTGCGTCGAACAGGAAGGCTTCGAGGCCGACGACCTGATCGCCACCTATGCGCGGGCGGCGGCGGCGCAGGGCGCGCGGGTCACCATCGTTTCCGGCGACAAGGACCTGATGCAGCTCATCGGTCCGCGCGTCGGCATGATCGACACGATGAAGAACAAGACCTTCGGCGAACCGGAGGTGGTCGAGAAGTTCGGCGTCGGACCGGACAAGGTGATCGAGGTGCAGTCGCTTGCCGGTGACAGCGTCGACAATGTGCCCGGCGTTCCCGGCATCGGCCTGAAGACGGCCGCGCTTCTCATCAACGAGTTCGGTGACCTGGAAACGCTGCTCTCGAAAGCCGATACGATCAAGCAGAAGAAGCGGCGCGAGAACCTGATCGAATTCGCCGAACAGGCGCGCATCTCCAGAAAGCTGGTGACGCTGAAGGATGACGTGCCGGTCGAGCTGCCCGGCGGGGCGTTCAAGGTGCGCGATCTCGACGCCAGCCGTGCACTCGCCTTCCTCAAGGCGATGGAATTCACCACGCTGACGCGGCGCGTGGCGGAGACCACCGGCCTCGACGCCGGAGGTGTGGAGCCGGCGCAGTTCACCATTCGCGGCTGGGACGAGCCGGACGGCAAGGGCCGGCTCTCGCCGATGGCCCCGGCCGCCGGCGGAGCGCCAGCCGCGGCCGAGACGTCGACCCCGCCGGCAGGCGCGGTCACAGCCTCAGCCGCGGCCGATCCGGGTTCGACCACCGGCCCCTGGACACCGCAGGCGCGCGCCGAGGCAGCCGCCGCCCAGGCAGCTGCCATCCCTGTCGACGCCTCCGCCTATGAGACCGTGCGCGACCTGGACAGGCTCGAGGCCTGGATCGCGGCGGCGATGGAGGCGGGCTACGTGGCCGTCGACACCGAGACGACATCGCTCGACGCCATGCAGGCCGAACTCGTCGGCGTGTCGCTGGCAACCGCGCCGGGCGAGGCCTGCTACATTCCGCTTGGCCATGTGGACGGCGAGGGCGACCTGCTCGGCGGTGGCGGCCTGGTCGCCGGACAGATCCCGATCAAGCAGGCGCTTGCCGCGCTGAAGCCGCTTCTCGAGCATCCCGGCGTCCTCAAGATCGGACAGAACCTCAAGTACGACTGGGTTGTCCTCAAGCGTCACGGCATCGAGGTCGGTCCGTTCGACGACACCATGCTGCTCTCCTACGCGCTCGACGCGGGCAAGGGCGGAAACGGCATGGACGCCCTCGCGGAGCGGTGGCTCGGCCACACGCCGATCCCCTTCAAGGAGGTGGCCGGCTCCGGCAAGTCGATGATCACATTCGACAAGGTGCCGATCGACAAGGCGAGCGCCTACGCCGCGGAGGACGCGGATGTGACGCTGCGCCTCTGGCAGGTGCTGAAGCCCCGGCTCGCGGCAGAGGGGATGGCGAGCGTCTACGAGCGGCTCGAACGGCCGATGGTGCCGGTGCTGGCGCGCATGGAAATGCGCGGCATCTCCATCGACCGGCAGATGCTGTCGCGGCTTTCCGGCGACTTCGCGCAAGGGATGGCAGCGCTCGAGACCGAGATCCACGAACTCGCCGGCGAGAATTTCAACATCGGCTCGCCGAAGCAGCTCGGCGACATCCTGTTCGGCAAGATGGGCCTTCCCGGCGGCAAGAAGACCAAGACCGGAGCATGGTCGACGTCGGTTTCCGTGCTCGACGACCTTGCCGCCGAGGGGCACGCGCTGCCGTCGCGGATCGTCGACTGGCGCCAGCTCTCGAAACTCAAGTCGACCTATTCGGACGCGCTGCCCGGCTTCATCAATCCCGAGACGAAGCGGGTGCACACGTCCTACTCGCTGGCGGCGACGACGACAGGGCGGCTCTCCTCCTCGGAACCGAACCTGCAGAACATCCCCGTGCGCACCGAGGCGGGACGCAAGATCCGCAAGGCCTTCGTGGCGGAAAAGGGCATGAAGCTGATCTCGGCCGACTACAGCCAGATCGAATTGCGCGTGCTCGCCCACATGGCCGACATCGGACAGCTCAAGCAGGCCTTCGCCGAGGGGCTCGACATTCACGCGCTGACGGCCTCGGAGATGTTCGGCGTGCCCATCGAAGGCATGGATCCGATGGTCCGCCGCCGCGCCAAGGCGATCAACTTCGGCATCATCTACGGCATCTCCGCCTTTGGCCTGGCGGCCCAGCTCGGCATCTCGCGCGGCGAGGCGGCGGAGTATATCTCCACCTACTTCAAGCGGTTCCCGGGCATTCGCGACTATATGGACGAGACCAAGAAGTTCGTTCATGCCAATGGCTACGTGACGACGATCTTCGGCCGCCATGCGAACTATCCGGAGGTCAACACCTCCAACCCCAACATGCGCGCTTTCTACGAGCGGGCGGCAATCAACGCTCCGATCCAGGGTTCGGCCGCCGACATCCTGCGCCGGGCGATGCTGCGGATGGAAGAGCGCCTGTCAGCTTCGACGCTTGCCGCCAGGATGCTGCTGCAGGTGCACGACGAGTTGATCTTCGAGGTGCCGGAAGATGAGGTCGAGCGGACCATTCCGCTCATCCGCGAGGTGATGGAAACCGCCGCCGAGCCGGCGGTGACGCTCTCCGTGCCGCTGCAGGTGGATGCGCGCGCCGCCGACAACTGGGACGAGGCGCACTGATCCTGCGCCCGCGCATGGCTCAGTCGAGGTCGTCGGCGCGCTCGCCCGGCGCAATGCGTCTGAGGTCGGTGATGCCGGCCTCGTCGAGAAGCCGCGCCTCGACCACCGCCAGCCCCGCCTCCAGCGCCCTCAGCGCCTCGGGTCCGAGCTCGCGACATAGGGACTTCTGGTAGGAGCGGGCAAGCCCGGCGAGCTCGCGGTAGACCGCCTCGCCCGAGGGCGTGAGTTCCAGATGCTCGATGCGCCGGTCCGCCGCATCGACCCGGCGTGTCAGCCAGCCGCGCGCCTGAAGGGCCGCCACCGCGCGGCTCACCTTCGTCTTGTGCATGGTCGAGCGGCGCGAGATCTCCGTCGCCGTGGTCCGCCCCGCCTCGCCGAGGATGGCGAAGCAGCGCCACTCCTGCCTGGTGATGTCGTGCGCGGCGCGGTAGGCCTCGGCAAAACGACGACTGACAAGCTCCGAGGCCCGCACCAGCCGGTAGGGCAGGAAGGCCTCGAGCACGAGGCGGTCGGGCACGTCCGCCACGCCGGCGTCATCCTGCTCCAACTCCCCGACCCCGTCGCCCGTCCCGTCGTTCTGGTGCATCGTCCTGGTCCCCAGTCCTGCCTGCATCCCGTTTGCTTCCTGGCATCGGAATGACCGTTGATAGTTACAAGCTAAACAGTTACACATGCAACTATCAACCGTCTGGATCAGGAGGGATCAGACATGCCGCTTGCCTACATGCCAGGCTTTGGCAATGATTTCGAGACCGAGGCGCTGCCGGGCGCCCTGCCGCAGGGCCAGAATTCGCCGCAGCGCGCGCCTTATGGTCTCTATGCCGAACAGCTTTCCGGGTCTCCGTTCACCGCACCGCGCGGAACCAACGAACGATCGTGGCTCTACCGCATCCGCCCCTCGGTGAAGCACTCCGGCCGCTACGCCGCCACCGCGCTTCCCGACTGGAAGAGCGCGCCGCACATTGGCGAGCACAACCTTCCGCTTGGCCAGCTGCGCTGGGATCCGGTGCCGATGCCGTCGACCCCGACGACCTTCCTGGAGGGCATGCGCACGGTCACGACGGCCGGCGACGTGCACACCCAGGTCGGCATGGCCTCGCATGTCTATGTCGCCAACAAGGACATGGAAGACGAGTTCTTCTTCAATTCCGACGGCGAGCTGCTGATCGTGCCCCAGGAGGGCCGCATCGAGGTGGCGACCGAGCTCGGCATCATGGAGGTCTCGCCGAAAGAGATCTGCGTCATCCCGCGCGGCATGATTTTCCGCGTGCGACTGCCGGACGGGGCGGCGCGCGGCTATGCCTGCGAGAACTACGGCGCCAAGTTCACCCTTCCGGACCGTGGCCCGATCGGCGCCAACTGCCTCGCCAACCCGCGCGACTTCAAGACGCCGGTCGCCGCCTTCGAGGACAAGGACGGTCCCTGCCGCCTCGTCGTCAAGTGGTGCGGCGAGTTCCACGAGACGACGCTCGAGGCCTCACCGCTCGACGTGATCGCCTGGCATGGCAACTACGCGCCCTACAAGTATGACCTGACGACCTTCTCGCCGGTCGGCGCGATCCTGTTCGACCACCCGGATCCGTCCATCTTCACGGTTCTGACCGCGCCCTCGGGCGAGGAAGGCACCGCGAACATCGACTTCGTGATCTTCCCCGAGCGCTGGATGGTGGCCGAGCATTCCTTCCGCCCGCCCTGGTACCACCGCAACATCATGTCCGAGTTCATGGGCCTGATCTGCGGCCAGTACGACGCCAAGGAAGAGGGCTTCGTGCCGGGTGGCATGAGCCTGCACAACATGATGCTGCCGCACGGGCCGGATGCAACCGGCTTCGAGAAGGCGAGCCGCGCCGATCTCAAGCCGGTGAAGCTCACCGACACGATGGCGTTCATGTTCGAGACCCGTTTCCCGCAGCACCTGACGCGCTTCGCGGCGGAACTCGACACCCTGCAGGACAGCTACCTCGACTGCTGGACGCCGCTGAAGAAGCGGTTCGACGGCACCCTCGAAGGCAATTGGGATTGATCACATGAAACTCGCAACACTCCGCGACGGCAGCCGCGACGGCAAGCTCGTCCTCGTCAACCGCGCGCTCACCCGCTGCACCGAAGCCGGCCACATCGCGCCGACGCTGCAGGCCGCTCTCGACAACTGGGACGAGATCGCGCCGAAGCTGGCGACGCTGGCGGAAAGCCTCGAGCACGACGCCGTGCCGTCCATGCGCTTCCACGAGCACGACGCCCTGTCGCCGCTGCCGCGCGCCTACCAGTGGGCGGACGGTTCGGCCTACGTCAACCACGTCGAGCTGGTGCGCAAGGCGCGCAATGCCGAGATGCCGGCAAGCTTCTGGACCGATCCGCTGATGTATCAGGGTGGCTCCGACAGCTTCCTCGCTCCGCGTGACCCGATCCTGATGGCCGACGAGGCCTATGGCATCGACATGGAGGGCGAGGTCGCCGTCATCACCGGCGATGTGCCGATGGGCGCCACCGTCGAGGAGGCGCGCGCCGCCATCCGCCTCGTCATGCTGGTCAATGACGTCTCCCTGCGCGGCCTGATTCCGGCCGAGCTTGGCAAGGGCTTCGGCTTCTTCCAGTCCAAGCCGTCCTCGGCGTTCTCGCCGATCGCGGTGACGCCGGACGAGCTGGGCGGCGCCTGGGACGGCGGCAAGGTCGCGCTTCCGCTTCATGTCGACCTCAACGGCAAGGCCTTTGGCCGCGCCCAGGCCGGCATCGACATGACCTTCGACTTCCCGACCCTGATCGCCCATGCGGCGAAGACCCGGCCGCTGGCCGCCGGCGCCGTCGTCGGCTCCGGCACGGTCTCCAACAAGCTCGACGGCGGCCCCGGAAAGCCGGTCTCCGAGGGCGGCGTCGGCTACTCCTGCATCGCCGAGATCCGCATGATCGAGACGATCGAGAGCGGAGCCCCGAAGACGCCGTTCATGCGCTTCGGCGACACGGTGCGCATCGAGATGCTCGATGCCGAGGGCCACTCCATCTTCGGTGCCATCGAGCAGACGGTCGAGAAATACGAAAAGACCTAAGCCGGATCCGTCGAACGCGGGCGCGCCACCTGCGCACCCGCGTTCGACGGAGGCGAGGCCGAGCGGACGTGATATGACCCTGAGGCCGCGACGGGTTCGCGGTCACTGACAGAGGTTGATCCAGATGAAGACGATTTGCCTGATCGCTTTCGCCCTGACGCTTCCGCTTCCGGCCCTCGCCGCCGACGTCACAGCGCCCGTACGCGCGGTGATGGAGGCGGCGGAGGCCAACTGGGCCGATCCGCCCCAGGACTATCAGGACTATTTCTCCGAGGAGCGCCTTTCGACGCTCTACAGCGCGGATTTCGCCGCCCGATATCGCAAGGCGGCGGAGACGCCCTTCGCCAAGGAGATGGGCACGCCCTTCGACTACGACGTGATCGTCAACGGTCAGGACGGCTGCCCGCTCAAGAACATCAAGATCGCGCAGACCGGCGTCGAGGGAGGCGCTGCTCACGTCGTGGCAAGCTTCCAGGGCACGACCTGCTTCGGGCCCGGGGAAGAGTTCCAGATTCGCCAGGAGGCTCATTTCCTCGTCGTGGAAGTGGGCGGCCATGCGGCGATCGACGACATCGTCACGCCAATGGACGGCGAGCCCACGTCGCTCAAGGCGCAGATGGACGAAATCGCCGCGGGAGCGGAATAGGCCGGACGTCGCCGCCGGCGGGAGAAAGATCTCGCCGGCGGCGGACCAAGGCCGGCGAGACGGCCCGGGGCGGGTTTCGGTGGAGGACCGGAACCGCCGGAGAGGGCTTTCGGGAGGACGCATGACGAAGATTTTCGAAACCCCGCTTTATCCGTATGCGCGCTCGCGCGACCAGGACGCCGACACGCCCGTGCGTCATCCGGTCGTGGTGCTGGGTGCGGGGCCGGTCGGCCTTGCCATGGCCATCGATCTTGCTCAATCGGGCGTGCCGGTGGTCGTGCTCGACGAAAACGACAAGGTCAGCTTCGGTTCGCGGGCTATCTGTTTCGCCAAGCGCCCGCTGGAGATCCTCGACCGGCTCGGCTGCGGCCAGCCCATGGTCGACAAGGGTGTCGTGTGGAACCTCGGCAAGGTGTTCCTAGGCGACCGGCAGGTCTATGAGTTCAACCTGCTTCCCGAGGACGGGCACAAGCGCCCCGCCTTCATCAACCTTCAGCAATATTATCTCGAACAGTATCTGGTCGAGCGCGCCCGCGAGATCGCCGACGAGACCGGGCTGATCTCGCTGCGCGGCGGCAACCGCGTGAGTGCCGTCGAGCCGGACGATGCCGGTGTGACGCTGACGGTGGAGACGCCGGAAGGGATCTACCGGCTCAAGGCGGACTGGCTGGTTGCCTGCGATGGCGCCAGTTCGCCGACGCGCACCATGCTCGGCCTCGACTTCCAGGGCCGCGTGTTCGAGGACAATTTCCTCATCGCCGACGTGGTGATGAAGGCGGACTTCCCGACGGAACGCTGGTTCTGGTTCGATCCTCCCTTCAACAAGGACCAGTCCGCGCTTCTGCATCGTCAGCCGGATGACGTGTGGCGGATCGATCTGCAGCTCGGCTGGGACATCGACCGCGAGGCGGAGAAGGATCCGGCAAGGATCCGGCCGAAACTCGAGGCCATGCTTGGCGCGGACGTCGACTTCGACCTCGAGTGGGTGTCGATCTACACCTTCCAGTGCCGGCGCATGGAGAAGTTCCGCCACGGGCGGGTGCTGTTCGCCGGTGACGCGGCGCATCAGGTATCGCCGTTCGGCGCGCGCGGGGCGAACTCCGGCTTCCAGGACACGGACAATCTCGCCTGGAAGCTCAAGCTCGTGATCGACGGGCTGGCGCCGGACGGGCTCCTCGACAGCTATGACGAGGAGCGTATCTTCGCGGCAGACGAGAACATTCTGAACTCGTCGCGCTCGACGGACTTCATCACTCCGAAGAGCCACGCCAGCCGCGTCTTCCGCGACGCGGTACTGGAGCTGTCCGAGCATCACGCCTTCGCCAGGCCCCTGGTCAACTCCGGCCGGCTGTCGCTGCCGGCGATCTACGACGGCTCGCCGCTCAACGGTCCGGATGCCGCCGGAATGCCGGCGCGCAGCCGTCCCGGCGCCCCCGCGAGCGACGCACCGCTGGGAGAAGGCTGGCTCATCGACAGGCTGGGCGGCGGCTTCCAGCTTCTCGCCATCGATGCACAGGTGCCCGAGCGGCTGGAGATCGACGGCATCGCCCTCGACGGCATCTCGGTGTCGACGGCGCACGACGCAAGCGATGCGCTGCGCCAGCGCTATCTGGGAACGGCCGCATCGGCGGTCTACCTGATCCGCCCCGACCAGCATGTCGCGGCCCGCTGGACAACCTATGACGCGGACGCCGTCGCGGACGCCCTGCGTCGGGCGACGGCGCGCGGCTGAGGAGAGGACACGATGAACGCACGTCACACACCGGCCGGCCCCTTGCGGCTTGATCCGAACATCACCGACCCCGACGGCTTCTATGCCGCGCTGATCCGCGCGCATGAAGGCCTCGGCCGCGAGGAGAGCGAGGCGTTCAATGCACGCCTCGTGCTGATCCTCGCCAACCATATCGGCGACCGCGCGACACTCGATGCCGCGCTTGCCGCCGCAAAGCTCCCGGAACGGGGAGACTGACCACCGGTTTCCGCCCGGCGGAAGAGAGGGCTCCACCGGGCAGGAACCCAATATCGAACGCGGACGGGGCGTTCCTGCACTCACTGTCGGACAGGAGCTACCTCATGACTACGATGCCTGAGCTGAAGATCGATCGGATCCATCACGTCGCCTATCGCTGCAAGGACGCGAAGCAGACCGTGAACTGGTATGTCGACAACCTGAACATGGGCTTCGTGCTCGCCATCGCCGAGGACAAGGTGCCCTCGACGCATGAGCCCGATCCCTACATGCACGTCTTCCTCGATGCAGGCGCGGGCAACGTGCTCGCCTTCTTCGAGCTTCCGACCAAGCCGGAGATGGGCAAGGACCCCAACACGCCGGAGTGGGTCCAGCACATCGCCTTCAAGGTGAAGGACCGCGAGACGCTGGTCGCCTACAAGGAGAAGCTCGAGAAGAACGGCATTCCGGTGCTCGGCGTTACCGACCACTCGATCTTCCATTCGATCTACTTCTTCGATCCGAACGGCCACCGCATCGAGCTGGCCTGCCCGGATCCGGAAGAGGAGGCGATGATCGCCCGCCTCGACGCGGTGAAGTGGGACATGCTGGAGGAATGGTCGAAGACCAAGCGCGCGCCTCAGCACGCCGCCTGGCTGCACGCCAAGGAACTGAAGAAGGACTGACGGTCGGTCGCGACCGGGCGGACGGTGGCCTATCGCGCTTCCGTCCGCCAGTCCCAGGCGATGGCGACCGCCCGATCGGCAATCACCGACATCGCGGACGGCGCCGTCTCGAACAGGCGGACGGGCGGCATTTCGCCCGCCGCCGTACCTTCCGCGCACAGCGCCAGCGCGTGGCGGTCGCCATCCGGCCCGGCAATTGTCGCCTGGCGGAAGCAGAAATCCCGGCCGTCGGCAGACAGCGCTCGCCCAACGCCCGCCATCTGCCGGAGCGCTTCCGGCAACCGGTCGCGGTGGCGACGGAAGACGATCCGGCCATTGCCGGAAAAGGCGAAGGAAAAGCCGGTCAGAGGCAGCGACATGCCGAGCCCCGTCGCCTTGATGAAACTTTCCTTCAACGACCACAGCGTGAAGAAGCGGCGACGTTGCTCGCCTGCCGGCAATGCCCGCAGGGCCGCCACCTCCTCGGGGGCGAAGAAGCGCTCGGCGACCGAAAGCTCGACATCGCGGCCGGCGTCCTCCACATCGACGCCGAGCGGTGCCTGCGCAAGCCCACGCGAGACGGCGAGGGCGATCAGTCCGCGCGTGTGGGAGAGATTGAAGTCGACGCGTGGCAGCGACGGCGCGACGGCAGGCTTGCCGTTGGCGCCCTCGACAAAACGCCAGTCGCGCGGCGCGACGCCCGGTCGGACGCGCGAGAGCGCCTGCCGGACGAGACCGTGGGCAAGACCATATTGGTGACGCAGACCGTCGAAGCGAAACCGCGCCATGCGCTCCCGCTCGGCCGTGCAAAGCACCTCCATCCACGGCCCGGTGGCCACGGGGTCATTGGCCGCACCGTCACGGCAAAGCCGGAGATCGATCCCCTCGTCGTCCATCCCGTCCTCTCGCCGCCCCTTACGCGGGCGAGCCTAGAGCGAAACGGCCGGCGTGCGAAACGCCCTTTTCGCGCGCCGGCCGGCGCTCAGGTGAGGGCGGCCACCGCATGTTCGACGCCACGCAGTTCGGCAAGGCCGCGCAGGCGGCCGATGGCCGGGTAGCCGGGCGTCGAGGTCTTGCGCAGATCCTCAAGGATCTGATGGCCGTGGTCGGGCCGCATCGGCAGACTGACGCCGCGCCGGCGTTCCTCGGCAACGATCCGCGCGACCATCGCCACCATGTCGACGTCACCGGCCAGATGCGCCGCCTCGTGGAAGCTCTGTGGATCCTGCTCGCGCTTCGTCGCCCGCAGATGCAGGAAATGCACCTTGTCGGCGAAGCGGGAAAACATCGCCGGCAAGTCATTGTCCGGCCGCACGCCATAGGACCCGGTGCAGAAGGTAAAGCCGTTCACCGGCGTGTCCGCCATCGCGGCGATGGCCGCCATGTCATCGACGGTGGAAACGATGCGCGGAAGACCGAAGAGCGGGCGCGGCGGATCGTCCGGATGAATGGCGAGAACCGCCCCCTCGCGCGCGGCCACCGGCACGATGCGCGCCAGGAAGGCGGCGAGATTGCCGCGCAGGCCCTCGGCCCCGAGCCCGTCATAGGCGGCAAGCCTCTCCCGGAAGGCCGACAGCGAATAGCTCTCCTCCGAACCGGGAAGCCCGGCAATGACCGTATCGGCGAGACACTGGCGCGCGGCTTGGGAAAGGGCATCGAAATGGGCGCGGGCGGCGGCGATCCGTTCCGCTGGATAGTCTGCCGCGGCTCCCTCGCGCTCGAGGATGAAGAGATCGAAGGCAGCCAGCGCGGTCTGGTCGAACCGCAGGCAGCGGGATCCGTCCTCGAGCTCGTGGACGAGGTCGGTGCGGGTCCAGTCGAGAACCGGCATGAAGTTGTAGCAGATGGTCTTGACGCCTGCCCGGGCGAGATTGGTCAGGCTCTGCGCCCAGGCATCGGCCTTTTCCTCCCAGCCGGGCGCGCCGGTCTTTATGTCCTCATGGACGGGAATGCTCTCGACCACGCTCCACACCAGGCCGGCGGCTTCGACCTCGGCCTTGCGTGCGGCAATGCGGTCCGCCGGCCAGACCGTGCCGTTGGGAACGTCGTGGAGGGCGGTGACAACGCCGAGCGCGCCGGCCTGACGGATATCGCTCAGCGTGACCGGGTCGGCCGGTCCGAACCAGCGCCAGGAGTGAAACATCGTTCTTGCTTCCGATTGGGGAGGGGGAAAGGCGCGCCGACCGGGCGGCGCGCGAAAAGTCCTGGCCGCGGCCGGCCTCAGGGGCCGGCGACAGCCACCGGGCCGCTGTCGAAAAGATAGCCGTCGAACTGCGGGTCCTCGACATCCGACAGCTTGAGCAGGGTCAGCCGCACGTTTTCCAGATGCTGCCACATGGCCTGGCGGGCGGCTCCCGGATCCCGGCATTGCAGCGCGGTGAGAATCCGCTGGTGATCCTCGAGCCAGCGATCGCGGTAACCGCGATCGAAGATGCGCGTGTGCAGCCGCGCCCACATCGGACTCTGCTCGCGCTTGCGCCAGAGCTCATCGATCATGTCGACGAGCACGCTGTTCTGCGTCGCCTCGGCGATGAGGTGGTGGAACAGCTCGTCGCCAGCGTAGTCGCCGGTGCCGTCCTCGATGGCGCGGCGCTCCATTTCCAGCGCCTCGCGCATGCGCAGCACGTCGGCCTTGGTGACCATGGTCGCAGCGAAGGCGGCGATGGAGCTTTCCAGCACCTGGCGCGCCTGCAGCAGCTCGAACGGACCGATGTCGCCGCGCGCGTCCCGCGTCTCGCCGGCGGGCAGGCGGGCAACATAGATGCCCGACCCCTTGCGCACATCGACGAAGCCCTCGATCTCCAGCATGATCACCGCCTCACGCACCAGCGAGCGGCTGACGCCCATCTCCTCGGAGATCTGGCGTTCGGTCTTGAGGCGGTCGCCAAGGGCATAGTTTCCCTCGGTGATCTCCCGCCTGAGCGCCTCGGCCACCTCTTCGTAGCGGCGCTTTCCGCCTTTACCGATCATCTCTCCTCCTCCTGCTCCGCCTCCGCGTCGCGGCGCTCGGCATAATAGTCGGCAAGCACGTCGAAGGCCTTCTTGCGCGTCGCCTTGTCGGCCGCGATCAGACCTTTCTTGTTGTAGCCGCGCTGAAATATATTTTGCCGGCGTTCGACACGGAAGTCATAGAGGATCCAGGGCGACATGCCCTTGACGTACGCAAGCCCGCGCAGGGTGGCGATCTGCTTCTCGTAGACCTCGGTCATATAGGCCTCGCTGAACAGGCCACGCACCGGGGCACCCTCGCCGATGGCGCCGTCGGCACCGGTCTCGGAAATGACCACCGGCTTGCCGGGGTCGGAATTGGCGCCGATGGCGACGAGGTCGTCGAAATTCTCCTCGTACCAGCCGTAGTACTCGTTGATGCCGATGACATCGATGTGCTCGGCCAGCCTGTCCTCGATGCGATTGCGGGCGTGGTTGACGAGGCAGGCGGCGGAGGTGAGACGCGTCGGGTCGAGGCGCTTGGCCGTATCGGCGAGCCCCTTCATGAACGACAGCCTGGCATCGGTGTCCGGATTCTCGTTGCCCACCGACCAGATGATGACGCTGGCGCGGTTGCGGTCGCGCAGGACCAGCTCGGCGAGCTGGTTGCTGGCGTCCGCATAGGTCGCCGGATCCTCGAAGGCGATCGCCCAGTAGACCGGGATCTCCTCCCACAGCATGAAGCCGAGCTCGTCGGCAAGCCGTGCCGCCATCTCGTGGTGGGGATAGTGGGCAAGGCGCAGGTAGTTGCAGTTGAGCGCGCGGGCATGTGCAAAGCGACGGCGCAGATCTTCCTCGCTCGTCACCTTGCCGAGGTCCGCGTCGTCCTCATGCACGGAAATTCCCCGCAGGAACACCGACTTTCCGTTGAGGCGGATCTCGTCGCCGACGCGCTCGATGCGGCGGAAACCGACCCGGTCGCCGACAAGGTCGCCGCCGGCCTCAAGGGTCACATCGTAGAGCTTCGGGTCTTCCGGCGACCACAGCTCAGGGCGTGCCTCGAAGACGATCTCGCCGCGACCATCCGGCCCGAGCGGAATGTCGAGCGCGAGCCCGAGGCCGGCGATGGCAAGACGCGCGACGGACGCCGCACCCTCCACCGTGACCTCGGCGCGAATTCGCGTGTCGCTGCCGTCGGGAACAAGATGGATGAAGAAATCGCGGATCACCGTCTGCGGCGTCTCATAGAGCGCCACCTCGCGGTAGACGCCGCCATAGTTGAACCAGTCGGTGTTGCGCATCGGCACCCGGTCGAGGGTGCGCGTGTTGTTGACCATCAGCATCAACCAGTTGCGGCCCGGGCGCAGATGGTCGGTCAATTCGCAGAAGAACGGCGTCGAACCGCCGAGATGATTGCCAAGAAAGCTGCCGTTCAGGAAGACCTTGCAGTCGTATTGCGCGGCGCCGACACGCAGGAAGCGGCGTTTGCCGTCATCGGGAGCGGCGATGTCGAGCGGACGGGTGTACCAGGCGCTGCCCTCGAAGAAGTACCACTTCTCCTTGACCATCTGCCAGCAGGAGGGGACCGGAACGGTCTCTCCCTCGTAGGGGTCGTAATCCCAGGGCTCTCCGCGCTCCTCTGCAGCCATCGGCTCCATGGCGAACCACTTCTGCCGCAGTCCGGTGTCGAGCAGGTCGACGCAGAAGTTCCAGTCGCCGTCGAGGCTGGTCGCCGTGCGCCCGCCGGTGAAGATCATCGTGGCGGCATTCAGCGAGCGGCTGTCGAAGGGTCGACCGTAATCCTCGTCATGCAGGCACTGGATCGCGTTTTCGGCAAGGTCGGAACGTTCGAGCACAACGGGTCTCCGGCGAAGTGGGGAGGCGGGAAGCGACGGCTTTTCAGGCACGAAGGGAGCCGGCCGCGGCATGGGGCCGCGACCGGATGCGGGCCGCCGGCGTGCCCGAAGGCCCGCGCCGGCGCGATCCCGAGAGGAGGCTTACTCGGCGGCCGCCTTGATGCGCGCGATCAGGTCGGCGACGCGCGGAGACGCCTTGGCGGCCTCCTCGTGCATCGGCAGCACCTTCTCGACGAACGGGCCCTTGTCGACCTCGATGAACTTGACGCCGAGTTCGCTCTTGGCGACCTCGATGCCGGCCGCGACCTGCTTGTTCCAGTTGTCGCGGTGGAAGTCCATGGACTCGCGCGCGGCCTGCTTGACCGCCTTCTGCTGGTCCTCGCTCAGCGAGTCCCAGGTCTGGGTCGAGATCATCACCACCGACGGGATCATCGTGTGCTCGTCGTTGGAATAGACCTTGGCAACCTCGCCGTGACGACCCGAAGTGAGCGCGAGCGGGTTGTTCTCCGCGCCGTCGACCACACCCTGCTGAAGCGCGCTGTAGAGCTCGCCCCAGGAGATCGGCGTCGGGCTGGCGCCGAGCAGCTCGATCATGCGGATCGCCGACGGGCTCGGCTGGACGCGGATCTTCATGCCGGCAAGGTCGTCGGGCGAGCGGATTTCCTTGTTGGCGTAGAAGGAGCGGGCACCCTCGACGTAATAGGCGATGCCGATGAAGCCCTTGTCGCGCGAGGACATCAGGATGTCCTCGCCGATCTCGCCGGAGAGAACCTTGTAGTAATGGTCCTCGTTGGCGAAGATGAACGGCAGGTTGAGGGCGGCGTAGGACTCTTCGAAGGCCTCGAGCTCGCTGGCGTTGGAGCGGGCCATGTCGAGCGAGCCGTTCTGCATCAGCTCCATGGACTCGCGCTGGTTGCCGAGCTGGGCGTTGGCATAGACGCGGATCTTCAGATCGCCGTCGGTCAGCTCGTTGACGCGCTTGGCCATGAATTCCATCGACTGGTGCAGCGGATGGTCTTCAGGGTTGTTGTGGTTGAGCTTCAGCGTGCGCGCCTCGGCCGTGGTGGCCATGGCGAAAAGGGCCGCGCCGGCGAGCGCAGCGATGCGACGGGACATGCGCATTCTCGGATACCTCCCGAAATTGGTCCGGCCAAACGACACGCGGCTCTGCTCGGCGCCGACGATCCTCCCGTCAGCAACCGGCTGCCGCTTCTGGCCGATTTTCTTGACCTCGACGCATTGCGACACGTCGAGGCATTGGATGAGGGTGCGCCTGGCCGTCTGGCCCCTAGCCGAACCCGGCGCAAAGGATGGCCAAGCGGATCAGCATGTCAACCAGTTTTGAAAATTGGTTGACCAATTTTGTCGAATGGGCAATGTGGACGGCAAGGTCCGGCACGGGACCGGCCCGGCAAGCTGCCGGCAGGGAGGAGACATGCGGGCGCGGCGCGAGGCCGACGACCTGCCCAGGACGGAGGCCCCGCCAATGCAGGGACTAAAGGCCCGCGTCGACAGGACGCTCGGCTGGCTCATTTCACTCGTCTTCGCCATTCTTGTCGCCTGCGTCGTCTGGCAGGTGGTGTCGCGCTATGTGCTTGGCACGCCGAGCACCATCACCGACGAGATGGCGCGGTTCCTGTTCATGTGGACCGGGCTCGTCGGCGCGGCCTACACGCTGGGACAACGCCGGCACCTGGCGATCGACGCGCTGCCGCTGATGCTGGGGCCGGCGCGGGCGCGCTACCTGCACATCCTGGTGATGCTGATGATCGCCGGTTTCGCCGCCGTCGTCATGATCTACGGCGGAATCGACCTGATGTCGCGGACGCTGGCCAGCGGCCAGGTCTCGCCGGCCCTGCGCGTGCCCATGGGCTATGTCTATGGCGCCATTCCGTTTTCCGGCGCCATGATGCTGTTTTACTGTCTCCACTTCCTCGTTGCGCTGCTGCGCGGCGAGCTGCTCGACCCCGACGAGGCCGAGACCGCTGCCCCCGGGGCGGCCGGCGGACCGCTCGACTGAGGACCCCGACATGGAAGAACTGCAAAGCGCGCTCACCCTCTTCGGTGTCTTCGCCCTTCTGATGGTGATCGGCGTTCCGATCGCCTTCGCCATCGGCATCGCCTCGGTCGCCACCTTCCTGCTGTTCATGACCTTCGACCAGTCGGTCTACATCACGGCGCAGCAGATGGCCTCCGGCCTCGACAGTTTCACGCTCCTGGCCATTCCCTTCTTCATCCTGGCCGGCAACATCATGAACCGCGGCGGCATCGCACTGCGGCTGATCGATTTCGCCAAGATCCTCGGCGGACGGCTGCCGGGCTCTCTCGCCCACTGCAACGTGCTCGCCAACATGATGTTCGGCTCGATTTCCGGCTCGGCGGTCGCCTCGGCGGCCGCGGTCGGCGGCGTCATGTCGCCCCTGCAGAAGAAGGAAGGCTACGACCCGGCCTATTCGGCCGCCGTCAACATCGCCTCCTGCCCGACCGGCCTGCTCATTCCGCCATCGACCACCTTCATCGTCTATTCGCTGATCACCAACGGCACCTCGATCGCCGCGCTGTTCGTCGCCGGCTACATTCCCGGCCTGCTGATGGGTCTCGGGCTGATGCTGGTGGCCGGCATCATCGCCAAGCGTCGCGGCTATCCGGTAACGCCGCGCCCGACCTTCCGCCAGATCGTCGCCACCACCGCGGACGCGATCCTGCCGCTCGGCCTCATCGTCATCGTCATGGGCGGCATCATCGGCGGCGTCTTCACCGCGACCGAGGCCTCGGCGGCCGCGGTGGTCTACACGCTGATCCTGGCGCTTGGCGTCTACCGCGAGATCGGCATCCGCGACCTTCCCGGCATCATTCTGGAATCCGCCGTCACCACCTCGATCGTGCTTTTGATGATCGGCTGCTCCATCGCCATGTCCAAGGTCATGGCCTTCGCCGACATCCCCTACACGATCTCCGACGCACTGCTGGCGCTCTCAGACAATCCGCTCGTTCTGCTGCTCATCATCAACATCGCGCTGCTCGTCGTCGGCACCTTCATGGACATGACCCCGGCGCTGCTGATCTTCACGCCGATCTTCCTGCCAGTGGTCAAGGACCTCGGCATGGATCCGGTTCATTTCGGCGTGGTGATGACCTTCAACCTGTGCATCGGCATCTGCACGCCGCCCGTCGGTTCGGCGCTCTTCGTCGGCTGTTCGGTCGCCAAGGTCTCCATCGGCCAGGTGCTGAAACCGCTGCTGCCCTTCTACGGCGTGCTCTTCGTCCTGCTCCTGCTCGTCACCTATGTGCCGGCGCTGAGCCTGACCCTGCCACGCCTGCTGTTGGGCTACTGACACCGGCGCGGCGGGCGAATGTCCGCCGCCACTTTGACAATCTCCCGGGTTCGCCATGAAAACGCTGAAGACCTTCCGCCTTGCCGCCCGTCTCGACGCCGGGATCGAACTGCGCGTCGACGACCGACACGTCCTGTCCGTATTCGTTCTCGAGGACACGCTGTGGCGCGTCGTGCTGCGCAAGGACGGCGCCTTCCGCCAGTCGCGCACCTGGTCGATCGCGCCGGAACTTGCCGGGGGCGGGGCGGATGTCGCCTGGGAGGGGCGAGAGCGGCTCGACCTTTCCGGCTTCTCCTGTCCCGCCTTCAGCCTGGAGGAGGGCGAGGATCGCCTCGTGCTGGAAAGCGAGACGCTGCGCCTGGAGATCGATGCCCCGCTGACCCTCGCCTGGTCGGCGCGCCAGGCCGACGGCAGCTTCCGCCGCTTCGCCGAGGAACGTCCCACCGGGGCCTACATGCTCGGCGTCAGGGACCACGCCCACGCCCACTTCCTGCTGCGCCATCCGGGTGAGCGGATTTACGGGCTCGGCGAGAAGGCCGGCAAGCTGGAGCGTTCGGGGCAACGCTACGAGATGCGCAATCTCGACGCCATGGGCTATGACGCCAGCGCCACCGATCCGCTCTACAAACACATCCCCCTGACGCTGACGCTGACGCCGGAGGCCGGCGCCTATGGCCTGTTCTACGACAATCTGGCGAGCTGCTGGTTCGACCTGGGCAACGAGCTCGACAACTATCACCGGGCCTATCGCGCCTATCGCGCCGGCGACGGGGATCTCGACTACTACCTGAGCTGGGCGCCGGAGCTGCTCGGTGTCGTCAAGCGCAATGTCCGCCTCACCGGCGGCACCGCCTTCCCGCCGCTCTGGAGCCTCGGCTATTCCGGCTCGACCATGCATTACACCGACGCACCGAACGCGCAGGAGCAGCTGGAGGGCTTTGTCCGGCTTGTCGGGCAGCACGACATCCCCTGCGACAGCTTCCAGCTTTCCTCCGGCTACACCTCGATCGGCGACAAGCGCTACGTGTTCAACTGGAACCACGAGAAGGTGCCGGACCCGAAGGCGATGTCGGCCCGTTTCGCCGATGCCGGCCTGCATCTTGCCGCCAACATCAAGCCCTGCCTGCTGCAGGACCACCCGCGCTACGACGAAGCGGCACAGGCCGGACTGTTCGTGCGCGACAGCGAGACAGACGCACCCGAGCGCTCCTCCTTCTGGGACGACGAAGGCTCGCATCTCGACTTCACCAATCCGGCGACGGTGCGCTGGTGGCAGGAGAACGTAACGGCAAAGCTGCTCGAAAACGGCATCGGCTCGACCTGGAACGACAACAACGAGTATGAGATCTGGGACGCCGGCGCACGCTGCAACGGCTTCGGACGCGAAATCCCGGTCGGCCTCATCCGGCCGCTGATGCCGGTGCTGATGACGCGGGCAAGCCACGAGGCGCAGCGCGCCCATGCGCCCGACAGCCGCCCCTATCTGATCTCGCGCTCCGGCGCGCCGGGGCTGCAGCGCTACGCGCAGACCTGGTCGGGCGACAACCGCACCAACTGGGCGACGCTGCGCTACAACATCCGCATGGGCCTCGGCATGTCGCTTTCGGGCCTCTACAACATCGGCCACGATGTCGGCGGTTTCGCCGGGCCGAAGCCAGGGCCGGAGCTTTTCGTGCGCTGGGTGCAGAACGGCGTCTTCCATCCACGCTTCACGATCCACTCCTGGAACGACGACCGCACGGTCAACGAACCGTGGATGTATCCCGAGGTCACGCATCACATCCGCGATGCCATCCGCCTGCGCTACCGGCTGCTGCCCTATCTCTACACCGCGCTCTACCGGGCGGTTGTCGAGGATGAGCCGATGCTGCGGCCGACATTCCTCGACCACGGGCACGATGCGGCGACCTTCGCGGAAACCGACGACTTCTTGATCGGCCGCGACCTTCTGGTGGCGAGCGTCGTGGAGGAAGGCGCGCGCAGCCGCCGCGTCTACCTGCCCGAGAACGGTGCCGGCTGGTGGGACTTCCACACCGGGTGCCATCATGCGGGCGGACAGACCGTCGACCTGCCGGTCGACCTCGCCTCGATGCCGCTCTTCGTGCGGGCCGGGGCAGTGCTGCCCCTTGCCGAGGGTCTCACGCGCGCCAATGCGGCGCGCGACACCCGCCGCAGCTACATGGTCTTCCCGCAGCGCCCTTGCGCGGACACGCAGGAGAGCCTCGAATACGCCGACGACGGGTTCGCCGCCGATGCACTTGCCGCCCGCCACGCGCTGACCCGGCTGGCGCTTTCCGGCGACGACGAATGCGTAGAGCTCCAGATCTCCCGCCAGGGCGGTCACCGCCCGGGGTTCACGGAGGCGACCATCCTGCTGCCTCAAGGCGAGACGCGGCGGCTTCTCGTCAATGGTGTCGAGACGGCGTCCGGCGCCGTCGTGGCGATCCCGCACGCCTGAGCCGCGGCTGGCCAGCACAGACGGCCGGCTCGCCGGTTTCCGGGAGCCGGCCGTTTCAAGGGCCTAGCGCACCGCCAGCTGCGTGGCCGCGAGAGCCCGTTTCGCACGCGCCACCTGTGCCCGCTGACCTGCGATGATGCTGGCGAAGATGACGAGAACGCCCGCCATCTGCATCGGCGAGAGCGTCTCGCCGACCAGCGCCCAGCCAAGCACGACGGCGGTCACCGGGCTCAGGAAGCCGAGCGGCGCGATGACCGAGGGCTCGAGCCGGGAGATTCCGCGAAACCACACGAGATAGGTGAGCGCCGCGCCGATCAGACCGAGATAGGCAAGGCCGGCGAGATTCCCGAGGTCGACAGTCTGCGGCATGGGCGCAAGCAGGAGCGCCACCGGCAGCAGCAGGACGCCGCCGGCGGCGAGCTGCCAGGCGGTGAATGTGAGCGGGCCGGCCGGCGGTTGCCAGCGGCGCGAGAGCACCGTGCCGAAAGCCATCGACACCGCCCCGCCAAGGCCGGCCGCGAGGCCGAGCGGATCGAGCTCCGCGCCCGGTGTCAGGATCAGCATGGCAACACCGCCGATGCCGGCAAGAGCGGCAAGCACCGCCATCATGGCGATTGGCGTGCCGAGAAGCGGCCGCGACAGCAGCACCACCAGCAGCGGCTGGATCGCGCCCACCGTCGCCGCAACGCCGCCGGGCAACCGGTAGGCGGCGACGAAGAGCAGCACCCAGAAGACCGAGAAGTTCAACGCGCCGAGCAGGAACACCCGCCCCCACCACGCCCCGCGGGGCAACTGCCCGACGATGACGAGCAGCAGCAGGCCCGCCGGCAGGGCGCGCAGCAACGCCACCAGCAGCGGATGCCAGCCGGGCAGAAAGGTCGTGGCGACATAGTAGGAGCTGCCCCAGATCGCGGGGGCAAGCGCCGTCAACAGAAGGTCCAGACGTGGGCTCATGGCCGATCTCCATTTATCTTGACGTCAAGATATGACCATAAATCTTGACGTCAAGATAAAACTCCGGCGATATGTCGATCATGGATCATGTCGACCGCATCATTGATCAATGGACCCGGGAACGCCCCGATCTCGACGTCGGACCGATGGCCGTCATCGGCCGCCTTGGACGCCTCGTGCGCGCCTTCTCCCGCGAGATGGATGCAACCTTTGCCCGCCACGGGCTCAACCAGGCGAGCTTCGACCTGCTCGCCACCCTGCGCCGGTCGGGGGCCCCTTACGCGCTCTCGCCGGGCGCGCTGATGGACGCGACCATGGTGACGTCCGGCACGGTGACCAACCGCATCGACCGGCTGGAACAGGCCGGCCTGGTCGTCCGCAAGCCCAATCCGCAGGACGGCCGCGGCTTCGTCGTCTCACTGACGCCGGAAGGTTTCCACCGCATCGAGGCCGCCGTCTCCGACCACGTCGAGACCCAGGCCCGCCTCCTCGCGCCACTCGACACCGCCGACCGCACCGCCCTCGACGCCCTGCTCAGGAAGGCCGGCACAGGTCGAGAGGAACCGACCAAAACCGATTGATCTTGGCGACCAGCCTCACTTCGACAGTGACCAGCTCCCCTGAAATGCTCTCGATTTGAGGTTGGTCTGTTCGCCTGATCTGGACCGACCACTGAAAAGGGGCTTTTCGCGGATAGTTTCCAGTTGGATAGCTCCCGTTCTGTGACGGGTGAGCCAAATGGGTGCCAGAAAATCGTGAGCCCGAATTGGTCACAAGGAAATCTTACATAGGAAATTGATTTTCATGGATTCTATGGTGTTTCGCACCTGTTGCAGATGACAACTACGTCTACGCTATAGCCCTCTAAATTTAGGCCCGAGGGAATGGCTCCTATTAGGTGGAAAGTGGACAGTCCGCTTTCAGGCCGGAAATTTCATAAGCGGACGCTAGAAGCCGTCTATTGCAGCCCAACAGGTGAACCACTCGTATTTCTGGAATCGGATCGGACATGCCTAATCAGTCGCCGTTGGAGCTTGATTTAACACAGCTATCGAAAGCGCTCATCGAGCGACAGTGGACTGCGCGCGCAGTTGCTGAGGCAACTATGTCCCGTATTAGAGAGCTTGACCGCGATCTACATGCCTTCTGCACCTTAGACGAAACGGCAATTGCTCAGGCAGAGGACGTCGATCGCCGCCTTGCTGCTGGATTGCCCGTGGGACCGCTGGCAGGTGTTCCCGTGGCTGTTAAGGACCTGATATGCACCCGAGGCCTACGCACTACGTTTGGTTCGCGTCTGTATGGCAATTTTGTGCCCGATCAGGATGATATCGTTATCGAACGCCTCAGAGCGGCGGATGCGATCATTGTCGGCAAAACGAATGCCTCTGAATTTGGCTACGGCGCTGTCGGCCACAATCACCTTTTCCCTACGACACGGAACCCATGGAACACGGCTCTGACCCCGGGCGGCTCCAGTGCCGGCTCGGCCGCTGCTATCGCCGCACGGATGGTTCCGTTGGCCCTGGGGAGTGATGGCGGCGGGTCAATACGAATCCCCGCGTCGCTGTCTGGCATCTTCGGCATGAAACCGTCCTGGGGGCGTGTACCGCTCTATCCAGGGTGTCGCGACGAACGCTATCCTGGCCAATCCAGTTGGGAGTCGCTGGAGCACATCGGCCCATTGACCCGAAACGCGGCGGATGCCGCTCTGGCCTTATCTGTCATCAGCGGCCCTAGCCCTTATGACAGGCATTCGATTCCATCGAGTGTCAGCGATTGGGCTTTGGATGGCATGGAAACGATGAAAGATGTCCGTATCGCATATACGCATGACCTCGGTTTTGCGCCCGTCGATCCCGAAGTACGTGCGGTCTTCGAAAATATAATCCGGGAACTGGAGAAGATCATTGGCAGCATTGTCTGCGCTTATCCGGCCGTCGGGAACACGGAAGGCCTACTGGACACCCTCGTTGCGCTGGAGACGGATCGCGCGGGGCTCAAGGCCATGGCCGCCGAGCAAGGCATCCGATTGGATGGCTGGATAGGGAGTATCCTTGAACGCAAGTGGGGCGCGGACCAATTCACTGCCGCACTTTTGGAGCGGAAGCGGGTTGTCAATATTACCACCAAGTTCATGGCCGACTTTGATTTTCTGCTAACGCCGGCAACCGCAACCGCGGCGTTTCCGATAGATACAGACGGCCCGGCGGAAATAGCGGGGCAAGCTCTTCCTCCGTCAGCGTGGGTTCCATTCTCGGCGCTCGCAAACTTTACGGGTCAACCTGCGGCCTCAGTTCCGATCGGTTTCACAAATGACGGCCGCCCGATTGGCTTGCAAATCATGGGCCGTCACCTCGATGACAGGGCGGTTCTTTCCTTATCTGCGATCATCGAAACACTATTTCCAAATAACCGCTGGCCTGGTCCGAAGCTATGACAATGGATGTACGATGTCTGTTGGCTTCTCGTTGAAGAGAAAGCTATGACAACCACTGTAGCTCGTGATTTCCGGTTTCAGGACTGATGATCGCCGACACTAACGACCGCAATGGGGTCGGGAGTTGCCGTTTGCTGGCCTTCAAAATTGATCGGGCTGTAGCGTGGAATCGGCGGTATTTGGCGCACCCGACAGGATTCGAACCTGTGACCTCTGCCTTCGGAGGGCAGCGCTCTATCCAGCTGAGCTACGGGTGCCTTGCCTGCGTGACGCGGCGAATTGTCGAACCGATATCTGATCCGCCGGGGCGAGGCAACGGTTTTTGTCCCGCAGCCCGCGCCCAGGGCAAATGGCGTGGTGCACTTGTGGACGCCATAGGACGGGCGGGCAACGGGCGCGCAGTCCGTGCGAGGCGCCGCCAGGTGGCTGGAAGCGGGACGGCGCGACCGTTTTCCAACCAATACAGCCTGGATCGCACACACGCCCCGCAGCGCTGAGAGCCGTCGTCCTGGCGCACCCTGGGGCCAGGAGAGCCGCCCCCGCGCGGTGCATGGGCGCGCCGCGCGGGGACCACGCTGTTACAGGTCGTAGCCGAGGATCTTGCCGACGGTGAAGACGTCCTTGTCGCCGCGCCCGCACAGGTTCATGACCAGGATCTGGTCCTTGCCCATCTGCGGCGCCAGCTTGATGACCTGGGCAAGCGCATGGGCCGGCTCCAGCGCCGGAATGATGCCCTCGACGCGGGTCAGGAGCTGGAAGGCGTCGAGCGCCTCCGTGTCGGTAATCGGCACATAGTCGACGCGGCCGGTGTCCTTCAGCCAGGAATGCTCCGGCCCGATGCCCGGATAATCGAGACCGGCGGAGATCGAATGGCCCTCGAGGATCTGGCCGTCATCGTCCTGCAGCAGATAGGTGCGGTTGCCGTGCAGCACGCCCGGCTTGCCGGCGTTGATCGAGGCGCAGTGCTCGTTGCCCTCCAGACCGTGGCCGCCAGCCTCGACGCCGTAGATCTTGACGCTGTCATCGTCGAGGAACGGATGAAACAGGCCGATGGCGTTGGAACCGCCGCCGACGGCGGCGACGATGGCGTCCGGCAGCCGGCCCTCGGCTGCGAGGATCTGCTCGCGCGTCTCCGTGCCGATCACCGACTGAAAGTCGCGCACCATCTCGGGATAGGGGTGCGGGCCGGCGGCGGTGCCGATCAGGTAATAGGTGTCGGAGACATTGGTCACCCAGTCGCGCAACGCCTCGTTCATCGCGTCCTTGAGCGTGCCGGCTCCGGCCGTGACCGGCACGATCTCGGCGCCCAGAAGCTTCATGCGGAAAACGTTCGGCTTCTGCCGCTCCACATCGGTGGCGCCCATGTAGACGACGCAGGGCAGGCCGAAGCGGGCGCAGACGGTCGCCGTCGCCACGCCGTGCTGGCCGGCGCCGGTCTCGGCGATGATGCGCGTCTTGCCCATGCGCTTGGCAAGCAGGATCTGCCCGAGACAGTTGTTGATCTTGTGGCTACCGGTGTGGTTGAGCTCGTCGCGCTTGAAGTAGATCTTCGCGCCACCGAGCTCCTCCGTCAGCCGCTCGGCGAAATAGAGCGGCGAGGGGCGGCCGGTGTAATGGGCGTTCAGACCGTCGATCTCGGCCTGATAGGCCGGGTCGGCCTTCGCGTCCTTGTAGGCCTGCTCGAGATCGAGGATCAGCGGCATCAGGGTCTCGGCGACGTAACGCCCGCCGAAAATGCCGAAGTGCCCGCGCTCGTCCGGCCCGGTGCGGTAGCTGTTCAGCTGGATCGTCATGCTTTCGGTCCCTGTTCGGCGGCCCTTCAGGCCGCCCGTGTTGCGCCGCGCGCCGCCGCGACGAACGCCCGGATGAGGTCTGTGTCCTTGACGCCGCGTTCCCGCTCCACGCCGGAGGAAACGTCGACGTCGAAAATCCCGCCGATGCGGATGGCCTGCGCCACATTGTCCGCGTCGAGCCCCCCGGAAAGCATGAGGGGCAGCCCGAGGTCAAGATCCTTGAGAAGCCGCCAGTCGAAGCTGACGCCATTGCCGCCGGGAACCTCGCCTCCCTTCGGCGGCTTGGCGTCGAAGAGAAGACGGTCGACATGAGGCACATAGGGCGCCGCGGCGGCAATGTCAGCCGTCCGGGAGATGCCCAGCGCCTTCATGACCTTGCGGCCGTGCCGCGCGGCGATGGCGGCTGCCCGCTCCGGCGTCTCTCCGCCGTGAAGCTGCAGCCAGTCGGGGCCAACCTCGGCGACAATGCGATCGAGCAGCGCGTCGGGCGCATCAACGGTGAGCGCCACCACCTCCGCCTTGCCGCGCGCCAGCCCGGCAAGCCGCGCCGCCGTCTCCAGGGAGACGTGGCGCGGGCTCTTTTCGAAGAAGACGAGGCCGATCATGTCGGCCCCTGCGTCCAGCGCGGCCTGAAGCGTGGCCTCGTCGGAGAGGCCGCAGATCTTGACGAGACCGCTCATGGCGCCTTCCTGCCTCACGTCACGTTGTAGGCGGCGATGGCCGCCATGTTGACGATATCGCTGTCCTTGGCCCCGATGGGCAGGATCTGCACCGGCTTGTCGAGGCCGACGAGCAGCGGGCCGATCACCGTCGAGCCGCCGAGTTCCTGCAGCATCTTGGTCGAGATCGAGGCGGAGTGGAACGCCGGCATGACGAGCACATTGGCCGGGGCCGTCAGGCGACAGAACGGATAGGCCGCCATCTTGTCCATGTTGAGGGCGACATCCGCGCCCATCTCGCCGTCATACTCGAAGTCGACGCGCCGCCGGTCGAGGATCTTCACCGCCTCGATCACCTTCTCCGAACGCTCTCCGCGCGGATGGCCGAAGGTGGAATAGGCAAGCATGGCGATACGCGGCTCGTAGCCGAGCCGGCGGGCGACGTGGGCGGCCTCCTCGGCGATGTCGGCAAGCTCCTCCGAGGTCGGCATGTCGATCACCGCCGTGTCGGCGACGAGCACCGTGCGGCCCCGGCACAGCGCCAGCGACACGCCGATGACCCTGTGGCCGGGCTTGGTGTCGATGCAGCTGCGCACCGTGTCGAGGGCGACGGAATAGTTGCGCGTCAGGCCCGTCACCATGGCGTCGGCATCGCCGCGCGCCACCATGATCGCGCCCCAGTAGTTGCGGTCGTTGTTGACCAGCCGCTGACAGTCGCGGTGCAGGTAACCGTGCCGCTGAAGCCGCGAGTAAAGGAAGTCGGCGTAATCGGAATTGCGGTTCGACAGCCGCGCGTTGAGGATGGTGATACCGCCACGCTCCAGATCGATGCCGGCGCCATGGGCAACGCTGCGCACCTCGTCCTCGCGGCCGATGAGGATCGCCTCGCCGAGCCCCTGCTGGACGAAGCTCGCCGCGGCGCGCACCACCGGCTCCTCCTCACCCTCCGCGAAGACCACGCGCTTGGGCTGCTGGCGCACCTTGGAGAAGATGCGCTGGAGCGTGCCGGCGACCGGATCGCGGCGGGCGGAGAGCTGCTCGCGGTAGCGGTCCATGTCGACGATCGGCCGCCGCGCCACGCCGGTCTCCATCGCCGCGCGGGCGACCGCCGGCGGAATGGCGGAGATCAGGCGGGGATCGAAAGGCACCGGGATGATGTATTCGCGGCCAAACTTCGGCCGCGTGCCGCGATAGGCGGCGGCGACCTCGTCGGGCACCTCCTCGCGGGCGAGGGCGGCCAACGCCTCGGCGCAGGCGATCTTCATCGCCTCGTTGATCTCCGTCGCCTGCACGTCGAGCGCGCCGCGGAAGATATAGGGAAAGCCGAGGACGTTGTTGACCTGGTTGGGATAATCGGACCGGCCGGTGGCGACGATGGCGTCGTCGCGCACCGCATGGGCTTCCTCCGGGGTGATCTCCGGATCCGGATTGGCCATGGCGAAGATGATCGGGTTCGGCGCCATCTCCTTCAGCATGTCGTCGGTGAGCGCGCCCTTGACCGAGACGCCGAGGAAGACGTCGGCCCCCTTCAGCGCGTCATGCAGGCTGCGCGCCTTGGTCTCCACCGCGTGGGCGGACTTCCACTGGTTCATGCCCTCGGTGCGGCCCTTGTAGATCACGCCCTTGGTGTCACACAGCAGGACGTTGTCATGCGGCACGCCCAGCGCCTTGGCCAGCTCGATGCAGGCGATGCCGGCCGCGCCAGCGCCGTTGCAGACGATGCGGGTGTCCTTGATATCGCGCCCGGTCAGATGCAGCGCGTTGATCAGGCCCGCCACCGCGATGATCGCCGTGCCGTGCTGGTCGTCGTGGAAGACGGGAATGTCCATGAGCTCGCGCAGGCGGCTCTCGATCATGAAGCATTCCGGCGCCTTGATGTCTTCAAGGTTGATGCCGCCGAAGGACGGGCCCAGGTAGCGCACCGAATTGACGAAGGCGTCGACGTCTTCGGTATCGACCTCCAGGTCGATGGAATCCACATCGGCGAAGCGCTTGAAGAGCACGGCCTTGCCCTCCATCACCGGCTTGGCGGCCAGCGCGCCGAGGTTTCCAAGGCCGAGAATGGCGGTTCCGTTGGTGATGACGGCGACGAGATTGCCCCGCGTGGTATAGTCGAAGGCGCGCGAGGGGTCCTCGGCGATGGCGCGCACCGGCACGGCTACGCCGGGCGAATAGGCCAGCGACAGGTCGCGCTGGGTCGCCATCGGCTTGGTGGGCGAGATCTCGAATTTACCGGGCCGGCCCTGCTGGTGGAATTGCAGCGCCTCCTGCTCGGTGAAACTGACGTTGCTCTTACCCGTCTTGTCCGTCGTCGGCATTTCGCTCCCTTCCCTAAGGCCTTGCCGCCGGCGACCGGCGGACGAAGACCTTATCCCCGGAAAATTCGGCACTCAAGCTGCCCGCCCCGTCACCGGGCCGGAAAGCACTGAACTCTTTTGCTAAGCAGTTTCGCCAGGATCCAAGGTGATCCCGGGCCGAGATTTCGGTTTCCGGGGGGCCGCGCGCGAATTAGGGTCTGCCCGATGGTCGAGACAGCCGAAACACCCAGCACCGCCAGGAACGGCAAGGACGCCGGAGCAGCGCACGGCGCGCCCGCGCCCGATCCGTCCGGCATGACGCCGATGATGGCGCAGTACATCGAGATCAAGACCGCCAATCCGGACTGCCTGCTGTTCTACCGGATGGGCGACTTCTACGAGATGTTCTTCCACGACGCGGAGCAGGCCTCGCGGGCGCTCGGCATCACGCTGACCAAGCGCGGCAAGCACCTGGGCGAGGATATCCCCATGTGCGGCGTGCCGGTCCATGCCGCCGACGACTACCTGCAGAAACTCATCGGGCTCGGCTTCCGCGTCGCCGTTTGCGAGCAGACCGAGGATCCTGCCGAGGCCAAGAAGCGCGGCTCCAAGTCGGTGGTGCGGCGCGAGGTGATCCGCCTTGTCACGCCGGGCACGTTGACCGAGGAGCGGCTGCTCGAGGCGGCGCGCAACAACTTCCTGCTGACCCTGCACCGGGCGCGCGGCGGCTCGCTCGGCGAGGGCGAGGTCTTTGGGCTTGCCTGGGTCGACATCTCGACTGGCACCTTCCGGGTGGCGACGAGCGAGGGCGGGCGGCTTGCCGCCGATCTCGCCCGCATCGACCCGCGCGAGATCGTCGTCGCCGACGCGCTGCTCGACGACGCGCATCTGCGGCCTCTCCTGAACGACACGCCAGCGGCGCTGTCGCCGGTGCCCAGGAGCCTCTTCGACGGGGCGACGGCGGCCGACCGTCTGGCGCGCTACTACGGAGTAGCGACGGCGGAGGCCTTCGGCCGCTTTTCCCGCGCCGAGCTGACGGCGGCGGCGGCGGCCATCGCCTATGTGGAGCGTACCCAGTACGGCGACCGCCCGCCGCTCGATCCGCCGGCGCATGAGGGCGAGACGGCGCGCATGCTCATCGACCCGGCGACACGGGCGAACCTGGAGCTGATGCGCACCCTTTCCGGCGAGCGCGCCGGATCGCTTCTGTCCGTCGTCGACCGCACCGTTTCCGGTGCCGGCTCCCGCCTGCTGGCGACCCGGCTGGCAAGCCCGCTCACCGACGTCGAGGAAATCCGTGCGCGCGCCGACGCGGTGGCGCGCCTGTTCGACGACACCTACCTGCGCGAACGGCTGCGCGAGCGGCTGAAGGCGGTGCCGGACATGGCCCGCGCCCTGTCGCGCATCGCGCTGGAGCGCGGCGGTCCGCGCGATCTCGCCGCACTTGCCGACGGGCTGTCGGCGGCCGCCGACATCGCCGATCTCTTCGCCGACCCGAGCGCGGAAGGCACGGAAATCGCCGGCGCGCTCGCCGGCATCGTCAATGCCCCGACGGACCTGCGCGACCGGCTGAAGGCAGCGCTTGCCGACGACCTGCCGCTGTTGCCCCGCGACGGTGGTTTCGTTGCCCTGGGGTTCCTGCCCGAGCTCGACGACTTGCGCCGGCTTCGCGACGACAGCCGCAAGGTGATCGCGCAAATGCAAGGCGCGCTGATCGAGGAATTCGGCATCCGGGCGCTGAAGATCAAGCACAACAACGTGCTGGGCTGGTTCATCGAGGTGCCGGCCGCCCATGCCGAAAAGCTGACGGCAGAGCCCGGTCGCTTCATCCACCGCCAGACCATGGCCGGCGCCATGCGCTTCACCACGCCGGACCTTGCCGATCTGGAAAGCCGCATCGCCAACGCGGCAGGCCGCGCGCAGGCGCTGGAACTGGCCCTTTTCGCCGAGCTTTCGGCGGAAGTCACGGTGGCGGGCAGCGCCATCAAGGGGGCCGCCGACGGGCTGGCCGTGCTCGACGTCTGCGCCGGACTTGCCCATCTCGCGGACGCGGAAAACCACACCCGCCCCATCGTCGACGACAGCCTCGCCTTTTCCATCGAGGGCGGGCGTCATCCGGTGGTCGAACAGGCGCTGAAGCGCGACGGCGGCGACGGCTTCGTCGCCAACGACGCGGAGCTGGGACCGGGCGAGGGCGAGAAGGCCGGCCACATCTGGCTGGTCACCGGTCCGAACATGGCCGGCAAGTCGACCTTCCTGCGCCAGAACGCACTGATCGCGATCCTTGCCCAGACGGGTGCCTTCGTGCCGGCCGCGCGCGCCCACATCGGCGTGGTCGACCGGCTGTTCTCGCGGGTGGGCGCGGCCGACGATCTGGCGCGCGGGCGCTCCACCTTCATGGTCGAGATGGTCGAGACGGCGGCAATCCTCAACCAGGCCGGCGCGCGGGCGCTGGTCATCCTCGACGAGATCGGCCGCGGCACCTCCACCTTCGACGGCTTGTCCATCGCCTGGGCGGCGGTCGAAAACCTGCACGAGGTCAACCGATCCCGCGCGCTGTTCGCCACCCATTATCACGAACTCACAGCCCTTGCCGGCCGGCTGCCGCGGCTCTCCAACGCCACCGTGCGGGTCAAGGAATGGCAGGGCGACGTGGTCTTCCTGCACGAGATCGTGCCTGGTGCGGCCGATCGGTCCTACGGCATTCAGGTGGCCAAACTGGCCGGCCTGCCGCCAGCGGTGATCGAGCGGGCGAGGGCGGTTCTCTCGCAGCTTGAGGAGCAGGACCGGCGCGCGCCGGGCGAACAGCTGATCGACGACCTGCCACTCTTCGCCGCGGCCGCCACACCGAAGCAGGCACCTCCCGCGGCAGCCTCCGGCCCAGATCCGCTGCACGAGGCGATCGAGGGCCTCGACCCGGACGACATGACCCCGCGCGACGCGCTCGAGGCGCTCTACCGCCTGAAGCGCATGCTCCGCGAGACGCGAAACTGAAATCGGCCGGCGCTCCGGCGCCGGCCGTCTCATCGATCCCGAAAAGCCCTTGCCGGAAAGCCCGCGCGGGTCAGACCTGCTCGAGCACGGGTCCGGCCAGTCCCGCCTCCCAGCCGAGGATCGCCCGCTTGCGGGTCAGGCCCCAGTGATAGCCGCAAAGGTCGCCGCTGCTTCCAAGCACCCGGTGGCAGGGTACGACGAAGGAAATCGGATTGCGGCCGACGGCGCGACCGACGGCACGCGCCGCCTTCGGCTTGCCCAGCTTCTCCGCGACCGCCGAGTAGGTCGTCGCCCGGCCGAGGGGAATGCCGAGCAGGGTTTCCCATACACGGATTTCGAAATCGGTGCCGATGAGAACGACACGCAGCGGCGTTTCCGGCGTCCAGGCACCGGGGTTGAAGATGCGGCGCGCCAGCGGCACGGTCACCGCCATGTCCTCGACATAGGTCGCCTTCGGCCAGCGTTCCATCATGTCGTCGAGCGCCGCGCGCTCCTCTCCCGGATCGGCGAAGGCAAGCCCGGCAAGCCCGTTTTCCGTCGCCATCACCAGCGCCTTGCCGAAAGGCGAGGGGTGGAAACCCCACCGGATCGTCACGCCTTCGCCCCGGGCGCGGTAGACGCCGGGCGTCATCGCCTCATGGGTGACGAAAAGATCGTGCAACCGGGCCGGGCCGGACAGGCCCAACTCGTAGGTTGTTTCCAGCACCGTCGCCGAGCGGCGCAGCAGGTCGCGGGCGTGGTCGAGGGTAATCGCCTGCAGAAACTGCTTCGGCGTGATGCCGGCCCAGCGCGAGAACACGCGCTGCAACTGGATCGGCTGCACGCCGGCCTCGCGGGCCAGCACGTCGAGACCGGGCTGCGACCGCCAGCTCTCCGTGATCGCCCTGAGTGTCCTGCGCACGATCTCATAATCGCGGCAGGCCTGTTCCGGCGCGAGATCGCTCACCTCGGCACTGTCGGGAAAGAGGGGGGAAAGGGTCTGCTCAAGGGTCATGGCACTACGCTCCTGTCGGCAGAACACTAGCGCCGGCGCGGGCGGGCAACCACCCGATTTGCGAGGTCCAACGGACATGCCGCGTCTTGCTTCGGTCAAAAAGAGGCGACACTCTGCCCCGGTTCCCCGCAAGGGTGCCGGCCGCCGACAGCGGCAGCAACGCCCGCCCCGCATTTCCGACGGATACGCCCATGTCTCTTTTTCCACGTTCGTTCACGCCGCGACGGTCGGGCCGGGCGCTTGCCCTTGGTCTTGCCACCGCCTCCCTGCTCGTTCCCGCGCTGGCGCAGGCGCAGGACAGCGGCCAGAAGCGGATCGAACGCAAGCTGGTGATGATCGAGACCAGCGACGAGGCACCGATCCGCGAGGTGTCCGTCGACGGTAGCCCGGTCCAGGTGCGCCGGCGCTCAAAGGCGCGCGTCTTCATCGAGGTGGACGGAAACCCCAAGAACGACGGCCAGATCGATTGCCGGCGCGACATGCGCCTGGTGCTTTCGGACGGGCGTATCCTGCAGGACAAGGTCGATATCTGCGGCGACTGGAAGGTGACCATGAACGCCGAGGCGACGCTGAAGCGTCAGGCCGACGCCGGGCGGTCGGTGCGTCAGGCGGTTCCCTCGACCGCCGCGCCCAGCGCACCGCCGCGCGCCGGAGGTGTGCGACGGCCGGCCGCCGGAGAGGGATCCGGCGACCTGCGCGGCAGCCGGGGGGACGAGGAAAAGACAACGGCACCAGCGACCACCGCCCCGGACCGGCAGGAGGCCGCCGGCAACCGCCCGCAAGCCGCCGATCAGCTGCAAGCAGATCGCAGGGCGGACGAGCGGGACCAAGGCACCTCGGCCGACACCTTCGTCGCCGGCCCGCGCGGCGGTCTTCCCAACGACAGTTCGCTTCCCTCCGACGGCCTCGCGCTGCCGGTTCAGTCGGGCAAGACCTGGTATGTGGAGGACGACGGCGCGGAGGGATGGCGCCTCGTCTACGGCGTTCGCGAGACCGATGATACCGCGCTTCTGGCCACCTGCCGCAGTCGCTCCAACGCGGTGTCGCTCCGGCTCGCGCCGAGCGGACAGCCGGCGGCGGACGGCGCTCCCCTTGGAGTGACCCTTGCGGCCCGCGACGTGACCCGCCGCTACGATGCCCGCGCGGTGATGGATGCGCAGGCCGGCGTTGCGGTTCCCGTGGTCCAGCTCGCCGCCAGCGACCCGATCTTCGAGGGGCTTGCCCGGGGCAACACGCTCACCGTCGGCATCGGCGGGCATTGGGCCTACCGGATCTCGCTGTCGGGCAGCGCCGGAGCGGTGCGCCGCTTCCAGCAGGCCTGCGCCCCGCAGGCCCCGCGCGAGCAGGACGTCGCCGGCGTCGACACCACCTATCGCCAACCCTCGCGGCCCGCACCCACCGACAGCTATCCCGACCCGTCCTGCGCCGAGGAAGGCTTCGTCGGTTCCGTGGCGAGCGACCGGCCGTCACGGCTCGTCATCCTCAACGAGCGCCGCCGTCCGGTCGTCGTCCATTGGCTCGATTTCGATGGATACCGGCGCAGCCAGGCCGAAGTGCCTCCCGGCGGTCGCATGGTGCAGGACACGCTGCAGGGGCATCGCTGGCTGGTGTCGAACCTCGGCGGACGCTGCCTCGGCATCTACATGGCGCGCGGCGCATCCCGCACGGTGACGCTGCGACCCGGCGGAGGTGGCGGAGGCGGACGCCTGCCCGAGGCGCCGCTGCCGCCAGAGCCCGTCGCGCCCCGCCTTTCCTATCCGGCCCCCGACGGCGACACGCTTCAGCTTTCCTATGATTGCGACAGCGGCAGCTATCTGGACGTCACCATCGACAACGCCCGCAATGTCGCCATCGTGCGCGAGCGCGGCCTGTCCCCGGTGACCCTGCCTGACCGCTCGCGCGACGTCGACTTCGACTATGCCGCGCGCGGCTACCGGTTGTCGGGCGGCGGCAACAGCGTCATGTGGGTGCGCCCGGGCGCGGCCCCGCAGTCCTGTCGGATTTTCTGAAGAGGAAACAGGCCTATCCGACCGGTTGCGGCCCACCCGTCGGCGGGCCGCCGGCCCGCGCGGTGGCGAGCGCCGCGCGCAGGGCGCCGGCGAAACTGGTGCGATCGTCAGGATTGAGAAAGCCGCCGATGTCGACCGCCTGTCCCCGGGCGACAAGCGTGATCCGCACGACGCCCTCGTCGGCGATTTCGTTCAACTGCAGCCGCGCCCAGAACGGATTGAAGCGGAAGAGCTGCTCGCGGCCGGCGCTGCTGACCTTGCGCACGATTACCTCGGTGCGCGAGACCGCCACCTCCTCGAAGGCCCGCGCGGCGCGGTAGTTCCAGCGAAAGGCGAGAAAGACAACGAGCACGTCTAGCCCGAGAAAGCCGAAGACCGGCCAGGCTCCCATCGACAGGAAGATCAGGCCGGAGACGAGCGATGTGCCGCCCAGGATCGCCATGAGCAGGCGGAAGCCGCCCTGGCCAAGCGACCGGTAGGGCGTCAGCAGCGCCGAGAAGAAGGGCGCGTCCGGATCGGTTTTCGGATTGCCGCTGGTCATGGGGCGACAGTATAGAGGGACGATGAGCGAGAACCAGACGGAAACCGGCAAAACCCGCCGGGCGGTAGCGCCGAAAAAACGTGCATCGGCCACCGCCGCGCCCGCTCGAAAGGCGGCTGCGAAGAGCCCGGCCGCGGCACGGCCGCGCGGCGCACCGCGCTACAGCAAGGACGAGATCCACGCGATCTTTGCCCGCTTCCGCGCCGCAAACCCCGAGCCGCAGGGCGAGTTGTTCCACACCAATCCCTACACGCTGCTCGTCGCCGTGGCGCTGTCCGCGCAGGCGACGGACGTTGGTGTCAACAAGGCGACGCGACCGCTTTTCGCCGAGGTCGACACCCCGGAAAAGATGGTCGCGCTCGGCGAGGAGCGACTGCGCGAGGCGATCAAGACCATCGGCCTCTACCGCAACAAGGCGAAGAACGTCATTGCCCTGTCGCAGATCCTGATCGAACGCTTCGACGGCGCCGTCCCGCAGGATCGCGAGGCGCTGGAGACGCTGCCGGGCGTCGGCCGCAAGACCGCGAATGTGGTGTTGAACATCGCCTTCGGCCAGCCGACGATCGCCGTCGACACCCACCTCTTCCGGCTGGGAAACCGCATCGGCCTCGCGCCCGGGAAAACACCGCTGGCCGTCGAACTGGCGCTGGAGAAGATCGTGCCGCCGGAGTTTCTCAGGCACGCCCACCACTGGCTCATCCTGCATGGCCGCTACATCTGCAAGGCGCGCCGGCCGGAGTGCGAGAAGTGCCTCATCTGGGATTTGTGCAAGAGCCCGGAGAACACCCGACGCGACGAGCAGAAAGCGCTCGCGCGCTGAAAACCCGGGCGTTTCCGGCAATTCGCGACACAGATTTTCGAAGAAATGTCGTTTTTTGGGAGAAACGTCGGCGGCTGCGTGACGGGCGACCGCCGTGCGTCAGTCCTTGCGACGCAGGCGCACAACCACGTCGACGCGGACGATTTCCATGCCCTCGGGCGCCTCGGGCAGCTTCGCCATGCTGACGCCGGAGCCGGGGATATCGACCACCTTGTTCTCTCCCTCGATGAAGAAGTGGTGGTGGTCGTCGGTGTTGGTGTCGAAATAGGTCTTGGTGCCCTCGACCGCGACCTCGCGCAGCAGGCCCGCCTCGGTGAACTGGTGCAGCGTGTTGTAGACGGTGGCAAGAGACACCGGGACGTTGGCGGCCTCCGCCTCCTCGTGCAAAAGCTCGGCGGAGACATGACGGTTGCCGCGCGAATAGAGAATTTCGGCAAGCGCGACCCGTTGCCGCGTCGGGCGAAGCCCCGCGATCCGCAACATGTCCTGAACCCTGCGCTGTTCCTGCCGTTCCTTCACGTCGCCTTGCCGCCTTTCGCCGTCGTTCCCGCGATGGCCGCGACCCCCTGTCGTCGCCACCGCACCGATTGTTCGTCTCCGCCGCCACATCCCGCGAAACCGCGGATGGGCCGGGCGCGGCGTTCGAAACCCCGCCGATGGCGGTTTTCTGCCACGAACCGCCTTGCTTGCGCAAGGGCAGGCGGAGCGCACGCTTCCCGGCGGTCAAATGGCACCTCCCCAGGGAGATCCCCGCCGCCCGTCGACAAGGCCGTTCCTTCCCCTGATATGGGGAGGCCTTCCCGCGCCGCCAGTCGTGTTTCACAGTACACGAAAGCATTTGCCCCGCGAAGTGCGGATTTCCCCGGCCCCGGAACGGGGAGCACGGGGCCGCCGGCGCTCACCCCGCCCGGAGCCGCTTGCGGCAATTTTCGCCGCCCCGGCGGGGTCCCACGGGCTTTCGGAGCGCGGGACCCTATGTTAGTAAGCGCGTCGGCAACAGACTTCGGCGTCATCTGTCAGGCACTGGCGGAGAGCGAACCGGAGCAACACGAACATGCGGGATTGGATCAACGTGCGGCAATCGAGCTATTCCTACGAAGACCTGCTGACCTGTGGACGCGGCGAGCTTTTCGGCGCCGGCAACGCGCAGCTGCCGCTGCCGCCGATGCTCATGTTCGACCGGATCACCGAGATCTCGGAAGACGGTGGCGAGCACGGCCTCGGCCATGTCCGCGCCGAACTCGATATCAAGTCGGACCTGTGGTTCTTTCCCTGCCATTTCCAGGGCGACCCGGTGATGCCGGGCTGCCTCGGTCTCGACGCCCTGTGGCAGATGACCGGCTTCTTCCTCGGCTGGCTCGGCGAGCCGGGCAAGGGCCGCGCCCTGTCGACCGGCGAGATCAAGTTTTCCAAGATGGTGACGCCGGACGTCAAGCTGGTCGAATACGGCGTCGACATCAAGAAGCTGCGGCGCGGACGGCTGGTGCTCGGCATCGCCGACGGCTGGCTGAAGGCGGACGGCGAAAAGATCTACCAGGCGACCGATCTGCGCGTCGGGCTTTTCCGCACCGCCTGATTACGCAGCGCCGGACGTTACTTGCTGCATCGCCGCAAGACGGACGATTGATCCGCGCCGCCATGCCGCCTATCTGGTTGTTCGGGAGACGACGCGCAGATGCGGGTCGCAAGCCCGGCGGACCGGACACTGGCGGCCGCGGCGCGGTACGCGCGCATGTCCTCACGCCCCGCTTGGCGTGAGCGATCCAGACAAGGCAGATTTCGAGGGCCGCACGCAGCGCGCACGGCCGGAAGATACGGGAGACCGCAATGAGGCGGGTGGTTATTACCGGGATGGGGATCGTGTCGTCGCTTGGCGGCAACACCCAGGAAGTCACGGCGAGCCTTCGCGAAGGCAAGTCGGGTATCGTCCCCGCGGAAGACTACGTTCGGCTGGGCTTCCGATGCCACGTCCATGGCGCGCCGACCGTCGACCCCTTCGAGGCGCTCGACCGCCGCACCACGCGCTTCATGGGTCCGGGCTCGGCCTGGGCCTATATGTCGATGCAGCAGGCAATCGCCGACGCGGGCCTTGAGGACAACGAGGTCTCGAACGAGCGCACCGGCATCATCGTCGGTTCGGGCGGTCCGTCCACCCGCACCATCGTCGAGGCCGCCGATATCACCCGCGAGAAGGGCCCGCGCCGCATCGGCCCGACGGCCGTCCCCAAGGCGATGAGCTCGACCAATTCCGCGACGCTCGCCACGCCGTTCAAGATCCACGGCGTCAACTATTCGATCTCCGCGGCCTGCGCGACCACCAACATCTGCATCGGCAACGCGGCCGAGCTGATCCAGTGGGGCAAGCAGGACGTGGTCTTCGCCGGCGGCGGCGAGGATCTCGACTGGACGCTGTCGAACCTGTTCGACGCCATGGGCGCCATGTCGAGCAAGTACAATGACACCGCCTTCAACGCCTCGCGCGCCTTCGACAAGAACCGCGACGGCTTCGTCATCGCCGGTGGCGGCGGCATCGTCGTGCTCGAGGAGCTGGAGCACGCTAAGGCGCGCGGCGCGAAGATCTACGCCGAGGTCGTCGGCTATGGCGCGACGTCGGACGGATACGACATGGTCGCTCCCTCGGGCGAGGGTTCGGCGCGCTGCATGAAGCTGGCGCTGCAGGACGTCAAGGACCCGATCGACTACGTCAATCCGCATGCGACCTCGACCCCGGTCGGCGACGAGCGCGAAGTCGAGGCGATGCGCACGGTGTTCGGCAAGAACATGCCGCGCATCTCCGCGACCAAGTCCCTGTCCGGTCATTCCCTCGGCGCGGCCGGCGTGCATGAGGCGATCTATTCGCTGCTGATGATGCAGGGCGATTTCATCGCCGCCTCGGCGCATATCGAAGAACTCGATCCCGTCTTCGAGGACGTGCCGATCGTGCGCGAACGCATCGACAACGCCGGCCTCACCACGATCATGTCCAACGGCTTCGGCTTTGGCGGCACCAACGCAACCGTTGTGCTTCGCCGATACGGCGCCTGACGGACAACACGATACCACCGGCGTGCGCGGGTCTTGCACCCGCCGGCCGGTTCTCTTGCAGGAGTAGGGAATGAGCGGGCTTATGAAGGGCAAACGCGGTCTCGTCATGGGCGTCGCGAACGATCACTCCATCGCATGGGGCATCGCACGCACGCTCGCCGAGCACGGCGCGGAACTTGCCTTCACCTATCAGGGCGAAGCATTCGGACGCCGTGTGAAGCCGCTCGCCGAAAGCGTCGGCGCGAAGCTACTGCTGCCGTGCGACGTCGAGGACGTCTCCACGGTCGACAGCGTCTTCGATACGCTGCGCGAAGAGTGGGGCTCCATCGATTTCCTCGTCCATGCCATCGCCTTTTCCGACAAGTCGGAACTGCGCGGCCGCTATGCCGACACGACGCGCGAGAATTTCGTGCGTACCATGGTGATTTCCTGCTTCTCCTTCACGGAAATCGCCAAGCGGGCGGCGGCGCTGATGACCGATGGCGGGTCGATGGTGACGCTGACCTACGGCGGATCGAACCGGGTGATGCCGAACTACAACGTCATGGGCGTGGCCAAGGCGGCGCTTGAATCCTCCGTGCGCTACCTGGCGATGGACTTCGGCGAGAAGAACGTGCGCGTCAACGCCGTCTCCGCCGGCCCCGTGCGCACGCTCGCCGGCTCCGGCGTGTCCGACGCGCGGGTGATGTTCAACTACCAGAAGCAGCATTCGCCGCTTGGCCGCACCGTCACCATCGACGAGGTCGGCGGCTCGGCGCTCTACCTGCTGTCCGACCTGTCATCCGGCGTCACCGGCGAGGTTCATTTCGTCGACAGCGGCTACAACACCGTGTCGATGCCGCGCCTCGGCGCACTGAAGACGCAGGAAGCCCAGGCTCTCGAGAGCGAGGAAGCCTGAACGGGCAACCGCTCGCGACACGCGCGAACGTTTCCACGGCCCCGCCGGCGCAAGCCCGCGGGGCCGTTTGCGTTTGACACCCGCCGGAGCGATCCGGCGAGACGGGTTCAGTTGAAGGTTTCGTCCGGGTAGACGCCGAAGAGCCGCGTCTGGTCAACCCAGCCGGAAAAGCCACGGCCGGAAATGCTGCACCAGCCTTTCGCGCAGCTTTCGACATTGGCAAGCACATTGGGCTCAAGCTCGGCGACAACGCCGGCGTCCGAACGCGGATCGGCGCGCAGGGGCGTCACCCCCGTCTGCTCCCAGGGGGTGACCAGCGCCGTGCGCCGGCCGGTCAGCAGCGAATGGAACACCCATCCCTCGTCGCCCTCCCAGTCGCGGATGCGACGCCAGTTCTCGAACTCCTGGACGATCTCCACCGGAAGACCGGAGCGCACGAAGGTCCAGCCGATGCGGTGCTCGCGGCTCGGGCCGACGCGCACGTTGACGCGGTCCGATTTGAGACTGACGAAGCGGGGCACCGGGAAGCCGCTCGGGCCGGTGGTGGTGGCCTGCGCCGCGGCCTCGCGCGCGGGCCAGCAGGCGAGGATGGCAAGCGCCAGGGCGAGCGTCACGGCGAGAACCGGGGTCGCGAACGCCTGGACACCGTTTCTGCCTGAGGGACGACGCAACATCTCTGGACAATCCTTCTTCTTCGCCGGGCAATCGGCGGGCGGACCCGCGCGGGGAGGGCGCGCATCCAGCCTTGCACTTTCGTCGGGAACGTGTCGCCACCCTGACCGCGCGAATCGCGCGATTTCAAGGCAGTTTCGCCGATCCCCCCCGGCATCCGGGAGGGGTGCGGGCGGAATCAATCGAAGCCGATCCCTTGTTTTGACCCGGTCATCTGGTAATGAGGACGGGTCTGTTGCATCGTCGGGATCAGGAGACGACGCAGTTTGGATCAGGCAGGGTTAACGAGCCCTCAATAGAGTGCGGAAGGCGAGGAGCATGCCGAAGAAGAAGCCGCTGGTCGTCGTGACCCGGAAACTGCCGGATGTCGTCGAAACGCGCATGCGCGAACTTTTCGAGACACGATTGAACGAGACCGACCATCCGCTGAGCCAGGCGGAACTCGTCGAGGCAGTGAAGACCGCCGATGTGGTGGTGCCGACCGTCACCGACCGTATCGATTCCGCCGTTCTTTCCCAGGCGGGGCCCAACCTCAAGCTGATCGCGAACTTCGGCAATGGCGTCGACAACATCGACGTCATCACCGCCAACAACCGCGGCATCACCGTCACCAACACGCCGGGGGTCCTGACCGAGGACACCGCCGACATGACCATGGCGCTGATCCTCAGCGTGCCGCGGCGCATGTCGGAAGGCATCAAGGTGCTGGAGCAGGGCGCGTGGACCGGCTGGTCCCCGACCTGGATGCTCGGTCACCGGATCTGGGGCAAGCGGCTCGGCATCATCGGCATGGGCCGCATCGGCCGCGCGGTGGCGCGCCGGGCCAAGGCCTTTGGCATGTCGATCCATTATCACAACCGCCGCCGCGTTCCGGACGCGGTGGAGGAGGAGCTCGAGGCGACCTACTGGGAAAGCCTCGACCAGATGCTCGCCCGCATGGACGTCGTCTCGGTGCACTGCCCGCACACGCCGGCGACCTATCACCTGCTCTCCGCACGCCGGCTGAAGCTGATGAAGCCCAATGCCTATCTGGTCAACACCGCGCGCGGCGAGGTGATCGACGAGGCGGCCCTGATCCGTCAGCTCGAAAGTGGCCATCTGGCCGGCGCCGGGCTCGACGTGTTCGAACACGAGCCGGCGGTCAACCCGAAGCTCGTCGCCTCCGACAAGGTGGTGCTGCTGCCGCACATGGGATCGGCCACCGTCGAGGGTCGCGTCGACATGGGCGAGAAGGTGATCATCAACATCAAGACCTTCATGGACGGCCACCGTCCGCCCGACCGGGTGCTGCCGTCGATGCTGTGAGGCACCGCCGCCTCCCTACTTTCATGAAAACGCCCCGGCCGAGACCGGGGCGTTTTTCGTTTCCGCCAGGAAATCGAGCGGCGCGCGCTCAGGTCTCGCCGTCGTAGGCCCGCCACAGGGCGTTGTCGCCCATGCCGGCGACAAACGCGCGGTGACGGGCAAGGGCCGCCTCGTCGAGGCGGGAGGGCAGCGGCACCGGGCGCTGGCGGGCGGGCTTGCGGGTGGCACCCAGGCCGCCGGCGTCGCGCAGGCTCTGCTCCTCCTCCTCGGCCGAGGCGAAGGACAGGCCGGCCTGCTTGCCGCCGATCAGCTCGATATAGACCTCGGCGAGGATCTCGCTGTCGAGAAGCGCGCCGTGCCGGGTGCGTCGCGAATTGTCGATGCCATAGCGCGAGCAGAGCGCATCGAGCGAGGCCGGGGAGCCTGGATGCTTGCGCCGGGCGATGGCGAGCGTGTCGAGCACCTGTTCGTTCGGGATGGGACCGCGGCCGATGCGGGCAAGCTCCATGTTGATGAAGCCCATGTCGAAGCTGGCGTTGTGGATGACCAGCAGACCGTCGCCGACGAACTCGAGGAACTCCTCCGCCACCTCGGCGAACTTCGGCTTGTCCGACAGGAACTCCTCGGACAGGCCGTGCACGTTGAACGCCTCGATCGGCATGTCCCGCTCGGGGTTCAGGTAGACGTGATAGGTGCGCCCGGTCGGCACGTGGTTGACAAGCTCGACCCCGCCGATTTCCACCAGCCGGTCGCCGTTTCGCGGATCAAGGCCGGTGGTCTCGGTGTCGAAGGCGATTTCGCGGCGCATGTCGGGGAAGCCTGTGCGGATGATGTGTTGCGGGATGGCGGGCCGGGGACCCGGCTCGGGGCGCGCGTTCCGGCACCTGTCTTAGGCAAGTCTCCGGGACCTGTCTCGCACGGACAAGAACACATCCGTTCTCAACAATCCGTCCAGGATTTGTGAGACGTGTTTTCCACCGTCTTCACACATGCCCCGCAGCTCAGCCAAGGGCTGCAACGGCGCGCAGAATTGAGGCAACCGCGCGGCCGGCGTGGTCGATCCCCTGGCCGGTATCCACAAGGAAATGGGCACGGCGGCGCTTTTCGGCATCGGGCATCTGCTTGGCGAGGATCGCCTCGAAGGTCGCCTCGTCCATGCCGGGACGCGCCAGCACGCGGGCGCGCTGGACCTCGGGACTGGCGGTGACAACGACGCGCGGACCGACGCGCCCCTGCGCCCCGGTCTCGAACAGCAGCGGAATATCGAGAACGGCGACACGGGCACCGGTGGCGCGCGCATCGTCCAGAAACGCCCGTTCGCGCGCGTGGACAAGCGGATGGACGATGGCCTCCAGCCGCTTCATCGCGTCGGCGTCGCCGATCACCAGCCGGCCGAGACGCTTGCGGTCGACGGCTCCCCCGCTTGTCGTGCCGGGAAAGGCGTCCTCGACCAGCGGCACCGCCTCGCCCCGGTAGAGCGCGTGGACGGCGGCGTCGGCGTCATAGACGGCGGCGCCCGCGTCGGCGAACATCCCGGCCGTCGTCGACTTGCCCATGCCGATCGACCCGGTGAGGCCGAGGACGATCATTCCGACATCCCGAGATCGGCGAGAAGAGCGGCGCGAAGATCCTCCGTCACCCGCGGACGGACGCCGAACCAGCGCTCGAAGCCGGGCACCGCCTGATGCAGCAGCATGCCGAGGCCATCGACCACGCGATTGCCCCGCGCCCTGGCGGCCGCGAGCAGCGGCGTCTCCAGCGGCACATAGACGATGTCGTTGACGATCGCGGTTTTCGACAGCGGGGAGAGGTCGATCTGCAGCGGCGGCTGGCCGTGCATGCCAAGCGAGGTGGTGTTCACGAGGAGATCCGTCTTCCCCAGGATCTCCCCAAGCTGATCCCATCCCATGGCGATGGAGTCGGCTCCGAAACGCTCGGCCAGGGCACTGGCCTTGTCGCGAGTTCGGTTGACGATGGCCACAGTTTTCACACCACGCGAGAGCAACGCCCAGATCACCGCGCGGGCAGCGCCGCCGGCGCCGAGCACGGTGGCGTGCGCGACCTCGCCATCCCAGCCCGGGACGATCTGGTCGAGATTGCCGAGGAAGCCGAGGCCATCGGTGTTGGCCCCCATGACACGGCCTTCGGCGTCGAGCCAGATGGTGTTGACCGCGCCCATGGCCCGCGCCGCATCGTCGAGCTCGTCGCAGGACGCCGCCGCCGCTTCCTTGTTGGGAACGGTGACATTGCAGCCGACGAGACCGCTTGCGGCGAAATCGCGGTAGAAATCCGCGGCCGTTTCCGGGGCAACCTCCAGCCTGTCGTAGGTGCCATCGATATCATGGGCGGCCAGCCAGTGGCGGTGAATGACCGGCGAGCGCGAATGGGCGACCGGCGATCCGGTGATGGCGACGCGGCGCGTCATGCCTCAATGGCTCCAAGCCGGCGAAGTTCGTCGAGCACGGGCAGAAGGGGCAGGCCGAGAACGGTGAAATAGTCGCCGTCGATCGCCTCGAAGAGCTGGATGCCGGGCCCCTCGAGCTGATAGGCGCCGACACTTGTCAACGCCGTCTCGCCAACACGCGCCAGATAGCGCCCGACAAATTCCGGCCCGAATTTCCGCATCTTGAGGCGTACCGTTCCAACATGCGTCCACAGGGTTTCCCCATCGCGCACCACCGCCGCGGCGGAGTGGAGCGCATGGGTCCTGCCCGACATGGCGAGGAGCTGGCGGCGGGCGGCTTCCATGTCCTCCGGCTTGACCAGACGCTCACCATCGAACTCGAGCACCTGGTCGGCGCCGATGACAAGCGCGCCCGGATGGCGGGCGCTGACGTCCTGGGCCTTCACCTCGGCGAGAACGCTGGCGATGTCCTCGGCCGACGACCCGCTCGCGAGCAGCGGGGCTTCGGCGGCACGTTCGTCCACCTGCGCGGGATCGACGGCAAAGGACAATCCCGCATTGGTCAGGAGTTCGGCGCGGATGCGGCTGCCGCTTGCGAGCACAAGATCGGTCATGAGGTCTCCCGGCATGGTCTTCTGGTCACGAAATCCGTGTCGCCAAAGGCGATATCAGGCGGAGAAAGCCTTGGCCAGCGCGCTCTTGTGGGCGCGATAGAGGCTCATGATCTCCGCCGCCGTCTCCTCGATGGACCGACGGGTGACATCGATCACCGGCCAGCCGCGCTCGGCGCAGAGCTTGCGGGTGATGGCAATCTCGCGGGCGATCGAGCGGCGGTCGACATAGCTCTCGTTGCCAAAGCTGGCCGCGTTGAGCGACAGGATGCGGTTCTGCCGGACCTGCTGGATGCGCTCGACCGAGGCAATCACGGCAACGACCATCGCCCGGCGCACATGGTTGATCTGCGGCGGCAGCGGAATGTCGGGAACGATGGGGATGTTCGCGGCCTTGATGCCCCGGTTGGCGAGATAGATGCAGGTTGGCGTCTTCGACGTGCGGCTGACGCCGAGAAGCACCACATCGGCCTCGTCGAGATCCTCGGGGATCTGGCCGTCGTCATGCAGCATGGTGAAGTTCAGCGCCTCGATGCGGTCGAAATACTCCGCGTCGAGCGCATGCTGGCCGCCGATGCGGCCTGTCACCCGCACGTTGAGATAGGACTGGAAAACGGAAAAGACGGGCGAGAGGATGTTGACGCAGGGCACGCCATGGGCCCGGCCGGCCCGTTCCAGCCGCTCGGCCAGTTCCGGGTCGACAAGCGTGTAGAGCACGATGCCCGGCGCATGCTCGATTTCGGCCAGCACGTCGTCTAGCTGCCGGGACGTGCGTACCAGCGGATAGACATGTTCGATGGCCTGCACGTCCTCATACTGGGCGGCGGCGGCACGGGCGACGGTCATCAGCGTCTCGCCGGTGGAGTCCGAAACCATGTGCAGGTGGAAGAAGTTACGACCTTTTCCCAAGCTGTTATCCCCGCCTCGCAGCCAACGTGTTCAAAAGACTCATAAATCGGGCCTTTTGGAGAGGGCCGCCGAAAAGCATGCCCGATGTCTCGAAACAATCAACAGCCCACAGCAGCGCGCGAGACGGATCCGAAAACGATCCGTGAAAGGTGGACAACCCGATTGTTCCTTCCCCGTCCCCAGGTTTTGCCACTCCGCCTTAAAAGTTAACAAAGCGTTAACGATCCGACAAGCGATTGAAGCTGCGAACATTTTCGTGTTATCAAGACTTCAGTCGGTTTTGCCGTCAACCGCACCGGCTCGACAAGCGCGATGCGAATGAGTCATGTGGACGGGTGTCGAGAACCGGTAATCCCGGATCATCACCGACTAACAAAAACAACAGAATCCTATTCAAGGATTCTTCTTTCTATTTTTATGGGGGTCTTCGTGACGGAAACCAGTTCGCGGCGCGTGATGCGGGTTCTTGCCGGAGAACGGCTCTGGCCCCCTCCCGTCTGGATGATGCGTCAGGCGGGCCGGTATCTCCCTGAGTACCGCCGTACACGTTTAAGTAAGGTTAATTTTCTGGAGTTCTGCTACGACACGGATCTCGCGGTGGAGGTCACCCTTCAGCCCATCCGGCGCTATGGCTTCGACGCGGCGATCCTGTTCTCTGATATTTTCGTCGTCCCGGACGCGCTAGGATACCCGGTTCGCTTCGAGGAAGGTCGCGGTCCGGTTCTCGAGCCGTTGAAGGCGAGCCTTGTCGAGGCGCTCGACCAGACCCGCGCCGAGGGCCATCTCGATCCGGTCATCGAGACCGTGCGGCGCCTGCGCGCCGAGCTCCCTGAGGAAACCACGCTCCTGGGCTTCTGCGGTGCCCCGTGGACGGTCGCCTGCTATTCGGTCGCCGGGCATACCACCCAGGACCAGACCGCCGCCCGGATCGGCGCCTATCGCGATCCTGCGCTGATGCAGTCGTTCATCGACGAACTGGTCACGGCCTCGATCCGCTATCTGGTGCGCCAGCTCCAGGCGGGGGCCGACGCGGTGCAGATCTTCGACACCTGGGCTGGCGTCCTCGACGATGCCGGTTTCGAGCGCTGGTCCGTGGCGCCCACGAGGGCCATCGTCGAGGGGGTTCGGGCACAGGTTCCGGACGCAAAGATCATCGGCTTTCCGAAGGCATCCGCGGCACGGATCAAACGCTTCATCGAAGGGACCGGCGTTGATGCTGTTGGCCTCGACTGGACGGTGCCGGGCGCGCTTGCCCGCGAGATCCAGGAGATCGTGCCGGTACAGGGCAATCTCGATCCCATGCGGCTGGTCGCCGGCGGCGAGGCGCTGACGGAAGGCGTGGCGCGGGTGCTGGAAACTCTGGGCGACGGACCGCTGGTCTTCAACCTTGGGCATGGCGTTACCCCCGAGGCGGACCCGGAAGAGGTCGGCCGCATGATCGAACTGGTGCGCTCCGCTCCGGATCCGAGGGGATAAGGCGATGCTCTATCTCTGGCTGAAGGCCTTCCACATCATGTCGGTCATCGCCTGGATGGCGGCGATGTTCTATCTGCCACGGCTTTTCGTCTACCACGCGCAGGTTCCCGCCGGCAGCGAGCGGAGCGAGATCTTCAAGGTGATGGAGCGTCGCCTGCTCAAGGCGATCATGAACCCGGCGATGATCGCGACCTGGATCTTCGGTCTGTGGGTGGCGATCGAGGCGGACGTGTTTCGCGACGGCTGGTTCCACGCAAAGCTTGCGCTCGTGCTGCTGATGAGCGGCCTGCACGGCTATCTGTCGAAATGCGTCAAGACTTTCGCCAAGGATGCCAATACGAAGTCCGACCGACACTATCGCATCGTCAACGAAATCCCGACGGTTCTGATGATCGGCATCGTCCTTCTGGTGGTACTCAAGCCGTTCTGATCGGAAAGGCCAGGTGACGCAGCGTTCCCTGTCGCCTTTCCTTTCGAATTTTGTTATACGTTCTTTGCCGGAGGCGCGAAAACGCGCTTGCTCGAGGCGCACGAAGAATGTAGGTTCGCCCAACCTCAATCCTGTGGGCATGGTTTCAGGTTCCAATTCACGGAACCGGTCGTCTCCAGACCGGACACTGGCCTGTCCGGTTCGCGACCCGCAGAAAATCCCTTCTTTCCTTCGATTCCCATGCCAGGCGGCACGTCTGGCAGGATCGACGCAAAATATCATCCCTCTAGCAGAAGACCGTCCCTTGCCCATGCGGGAAATGAAACTCTCCGATCTCAAGATCAAAACGCCGACCGAGCTCCTTGCCTTCGCCGAGGAGCATGAGGTCGAAAACGCGAGCACGATGCGCAAGCAAGAGCTCATGTTCGCGATCCTCAAGCAGCTCGCTGCGCAGGATATCGACATCATCGGCGAGGGCGTCGTTGAGGTTCTGCAAGACGGGTTCGGGTTCCTTCGCTCCCCGGACGCAAACTATCTCCCCGGCCCGGACGACATCTATATTTCACCGTCGCAGATCCGCCGGTTTTCCCTGCGCACCGGCGATACGGTCGAGGGCGAGATCCGAAGCCCGAAAGAAGGCGAGCGCTATTTCGCCCTTCTCAAGGTCAACAAGATCAATTTCGAGGACCCGGAAAACGCCCGCCACAAGGTCCACTTCGACAATCTGACGCCGCTCTATCCGGACGACCGGTTCAAGATGGAAGTCGAAGGCCAGCCGACGAAAGACTACTCGTCGCGCATCATCGATCTCGTTGCGCCGCTCGGCAAAGGCCAGCGCGCCCTGATCACCGCGCCGCCGCGCACCGGCAAGACGGTGTTCCTGCAGAACATCGCCAAGGCCATCACAACCAATCATCCCGAGTGCTACCTGATCGTCCTGCTGATCGATGAGCGTCCGGAAGAAGTCACGGACATGCAGCGTACGGTGAATGGCGAGGTCGTCTCCTCGACCTTCGACGAGCCGGCGGTGCGTCACGTACAGGTCGCGGAGATGGTCATCGAAAAGGCCAAGCGCCTGGTCGAACACGGCCGCGACGTTGTCATTCTTCTCGATTCCATCACCCGTCTCGGCCGCGCCTACAACACTGTCGTGCCGTCCTCGGGCAAGGTGCTGACCGGTGGTGTCGACGCCAACGCCCTGCAGCGCCCGAAGCGCTTCTTCGGCGCGGCGCGTAACATCGAGGAGGGCGGCTCGCTGACGATCATCGCGACCGCGCTGATCGATACCGGCAGCCGCATGGACGAAGTGATCTTCGAGGAGTTCAAGGGCACGGGCAATTCCGAGATCATCCTCGACCGCAAGATCTCCGACAAGCGCGTGTTCCCGGCCATCGACATCCAGCGCTCCGGTACCCGTAAGGAAGAGCTGCTGGTCGATCCGGTCAAGCTCAAGAAGACCTTTGTCCTTCGCCGCATCCTCAATCCGATGGGCACCGTGGACGCGATCGAGTTCCTGCTCGACAAGCTGCGCCAGACCAAGTCCAACGACGATTTCTTCGACAGCATGAACACCTGATAATTCCTGTTGGCTCCGACGCGCCTGGGGCGCGCCGGCAGGTATCGGGATTCACGTGAAACACCCGCATCGGTCCTCCGGTGCGGGTGTTTTGCGTCAAGGGTGGATTCGGTACCGGAACGGGTGTGAGACTGTTTCACGTGAATCATATGGATTCGGGTCTGAAACAGATCCGGCGCAGGCCCGCAGGAGAATGCCAATGCAAGCAGATGACAACGGGACCATCCTTGCCACGCAGCGGCTGGTGCTTCGACCCTGGCGTGAAGCCGACCGCTCCGATCTGGCCGCGATGAACGCCGATCCGCACGTGATGCGTCATTTCCCCGAGCCGCTGTCGCCGAGCCAGAACGACACGTTCTTCGCGCGGCTGATGGAGAAGCAGGCGGCGGGGGATATTACTTTTCAGCCGGTGGAGGAGAAGGCGACCGGGCGATTTCTGGGTTTTGTCGGATTGAACCGGCCGGGCTATGTGGTGCCCGGCGCAGAAGGGACGATGGAGATCGGCTGGCGCCTGGTCCGCGATGCCTGGGGGCGTGGCATCGCCACCGAGGCAGCCCAGGCCTGGCTTCGATTCGGCTTCGAAACCCTTGGGCTCGATGAGATCGTGGCGTTCACCGCCGAAGGCAATCTGCCGTCCCAGGCCGTGATGCGTCGCATCGCAATGACACGCGACGAACACGGCGACTTCGCCCATCCGCTGCTGTCGCCGGATCATCGCCTGTCACGCCATGTGCTCTACCGGCTGGCGCGCCCTGCCACTTAGGGCTTGCAACCTCAGTCGCGGGAGCGAAGGCCGGCGAGAGCCTCGGCAATGGCGGAAGGATCGGTCAGGGGGGCGGCGCAAGCGCCTTCGCGACACAGATAGAGGGTCGGCCGACCGGCCTGGGCGATCTTGCCATGGCGAGGGTCTTCTGCCGGATAGTCGGCGCCGTCCCGGGCGAGGAAGGTTACCAGGGCCGGATCGGCGAGACCGCGGAGCGCGGCGTCGAATGTCGTCGAGCGGCGCCCATCCGCAGTCACGATAAGCGCCAGCACCGCGTTGTCGCGGGTGTCGAGGGCTGAGAGCAGACCCGCGGTGCCAAAGACATTTTCCGCGATTTCGCCTGCGAAGGCATTGAAAGTGGCTTCCGCGCGGCTGCGGAATATCGGCCTGCCGCTGATCGTCCAGAGCCGAAGCAGCGCCTCGGCGGCAACAGCGTTGGCGTTCGGCACCGCCTCGTCAAGCGGGGAGTAGGGTCGCACGATCACGTCCGAGGCTGCGGACGAAGTCAGGCAGTAGCCACCGTTTTCATGCGCATAGCCGGCCTCAAGACGTTCCGCATGGTCCATGGCGCGAGACACCCAGGCCTCCGCCTCCTCGCTGTCCTTCGCGGTTTCGGCAAGCGAGAGGGCGGCACGCATCAGCGCCGCGTGGTCGGTCGCGAAGGCCGGACGTGTGGCGCGGGCGTCCCGCCAGGCATGCGCAAGGCCCTGGCTGCCGTCCATCTCACGCTCGATGAAGTGCCAGGCATCGACGGCGACGTCGCGCCACGATTCACGTGAAACAAGCAGGGCAGCCTCCGCGAGAGCCGATATCATGTGGCCGTTCCAGTCCGCCAGAACCTTGTCGTCACGTTCCGGAGGGACCCGTTCGGAGCGGACCGCGAGCAGGCGGTCGCGCCAGACCTTCAGATCTTCCTCGGAAACATCGCCGATGATGTCGTCGTCGCCGGCCAGGCGGTTGGGGATGTTGGCGCCCTCGAAGTTGCCGCCGTTGGAAATATCGTAGGTGCGGTTGAAGAGGGTGGCATCGTCGGGGCCGAGAATGTCGACCACCTCATCCGCCTGCCAGACATAGTATTTGCCCTCGACGCCCTCGCTGTCGGCATCAAGGCTCGAAGCGAAGGCGTCGCCGTTGCGCATGTCGCGCAGAAGCCAGGCGACGGTTTCATCGAGTCGCCTGCGGAACAAACCCACGGTCTCCGCGTCGGTCGCGGCGGCGATGGCCAGTGACAGATGGCGCATGTACTGGGCGTTGTCGTAGAGCATCTTCTCGAAGTGGGGGACGAGCCAGCGTTCATCGACCGAGTAGCGGGACAGGCCGCCGCCGAGGTGATCGTAGATGCCGCCGTTGCTCATCTCTCGCAGGGCTTTGAGTACTTCATCGCGCAGACCCAGGTCGCTGCGCAGGCCAGCCCGCCACAGAAGCTCCATAACGGGTGCTTGCGGAAACTTCGGGGCACCGCGAAGGCCGCCGTGTACCGGGTCGAGCAGGGAGCCGAGGCGCGAGCCGGCGGCGGCGACGATCGCCCCGGAGACGATGGCGTTCCTGGCGCCGATGTCGCGGGGCATCTGCCGCAGGCGGGCCATCAGCCCGGCGCGGTTCTGCTCGATTCGCTCCCGATCCGACCTGTAGGCCGTGGCCACCGCGTGCAGCACGTCGATGAAGCCGGGACGGCCCCAGCGCGCGGTCTTGGGAAAATAGGTGCCGCCCCAGAACGGCTCGGCGTCACTGGTCAGGAACATGGTGAGCGGCCAGCCGCCCTGTTCGCCAAGCGCATGCAGCGCGCTCATGTAGATCTGGTCGATGTCCGGGCGTTCCTCCCGGTCGACCTTGATGCTGACGAACAGCTCGTTCATCACGGCGGCGACCTCGTCGTCCTCGAAGCTCTCGTGGGCCATGACGTGGCACCAGTGGCAGGCGGCGTAGCCGACCGACAGGAGGATCGGCTTGCCGGCCTCGCGCGCCTCGGCAAGCGCCTCCGGCCCCCATTGCCGCCAGGCAACGGGATTGTCCTTGTGCTGAAGAAGATAGGGGCTGGTGGCCCCTGCGAGGCGGTTGTCGGTCATGTCTGTTCCCGGCTATGAGATGACGGTCCCGGCGCGGGTCCCTATGGAGAGAGTTAAGGCAGTGACCGACGAACACAAGGCAAAGGGCTGCATTGTCGCACGGGCGAGGGTGCCCGCCCTTGGCGCCCGCCTCGATTCGGAGACGCAACGGTGAGCGACGACACCATTCATGCCCTGTCGAGCGGTGCACTTCCCGCCGGCGTCGCCGTTGTCCGGGTCTCCGGCCCGAAAAGCGGATTCGTTCTCGAAACGATGTGTGGGGGACTGCCGGCGCCGCGTCGCGCGACGATGCGACGGGTGCGTCATCCGCACTCGGGCACGCTTCTCGACATGGCGCTGGTGCTGTGGCTTCCCGGCCCCGCGAGCTTCACCGGCGAGGATGTCGCCGAGATCCACTGCCATGGCGGGCGCGCGGTTGTCGCCTCGGTGCTCGAGGCGCTGGCGGCCATCGACGGCTGCCGGCCGGCGGAGCCCGGCGAGTTCACCCGGCGCGCCTTCGACAACGACCGGCTCGACCTTCTCGAGGTGGAGGGACTGGCCGACCTGATCGCCGCCGACACGCAGGCGCAGCAGCGCATGGCACTGGCCCAGGCCGGGGGCGCGCTTGGCGCGCTCTATGACGGCTGGCGATCACGGATCGTACGGGCGCGGGCGTTGATCGAGGCGGAGTTCGATTTCGCCGACGAGGAGGATGTGCCCGACGATGTTTCGGCGGGCATGTGGGCGGATGTGGCCCGGCTGGCGCGGGACATCGGTGAACACCTCGACCGCTCAAAGGGCGCTGAGCGCATCCGCGACGGGCTGCAGGTGGTGCTGCTCGGAAAGCCGAACGCTGGCAAGTCGAGCCTGCTCAACGCGCTGGCGCGGCGGGATGTCGCCATCGTCGCCGAGGAGGCGGGCACGACCCGCGATGTTATCGAGGTGCATCTCGATCTCGGAGGCTATCCGCTGACGCTGGTCGACACCGCCGGCCTGCGCGAGGCGGGTGGGGCGGTCGAGCGCGAGGGCATCCGTCGGGCGCTGGCGCGGGCGGCCTCGGCCGACCTCGCGTTGTGGCTGGTGGCCGGGGACACAGACGGGGCGACCGCATCGGAGAGCCCGCCGGAGGATCTTGCCGCCGAGCTGTGGCGGATCGCGTCAAAGGCCGATCTGGCGGAGGCAAGCGATGCCGGCGGTGCTCCACGGCACCGGATCTCGGTGCGCACAGGGTCAGGGGTCGACGCGCTGATTGCCGATCTTGCCCGGTTCGCGGAGGACCGCATGGGGCGCATCGGCGAGGCGGTAGCAACCCGCGAGCGCCACAAGGTGCATCTGCACACCGCCGTGGCGGCGCTCGAAGCGGCTCTCCACAGCTCGCGTCCGCTCGAACTGAGGGCGGAAGACCTGAGGTTGGCGGGCGAGGCACTTGGCAGGATTGCCGGCCGTTTCGGCGTCGAAGATCTGCTGGACGTGATTTTCGGCGAGTTTTGTATCGGCAAGTAAACGGTCGTTTCACGTGAAACAGCGGAATCCCGGGATCGATTCCATACCGATATGAAGACTCCTCCGTAATGACAGACGCAAAGGCCGGATCTTGCGCGCTTTGCCGGTCCCGAGCCTTCCGGCATTCTGCCTGTTCGCGGAAATGGGGCGACCGACTCGGATGCGTTCCGGTCTAGGATGGTCGTCGTCTTCACCGGCGGGATGGTGTAAGACACGCAGATTACGCGGGACGCCCGGCGCGGGCGGGCTCGAGGGCTTGAGCATCTGGACGAGATCGACGGAATGACGGAGACGGGATCAACGCGCGGACCGAAGGTCCCGACAGCGGGCGGCGCGCGTTTCGACGTGGTGGTGATCGGCGGCGGGCACGCCGGCTGCGAGGCGGCCGCGGCGGCCGCGCGGACGGGTGCGCGCACGGCGCTGGTTACCCACCGGTTCGACACCGTCGGCGTGATGTCATGCAATCCGGCGATCGGTGGGCTTGGCAAGGGCCACCTTGTGCGTGAGGTGGATGCGCTCGACGGTCTGATGGGGCGGGTCGCGGATATCGCCGGCATTCAGTTTCGCTTGCTCAACCGGCGCAAGGGACCCGCGGTGCGCGGACCGCGCGCCCAGGCCGACCGCAAGCTCTACCGTGCCGCCATGCAGGCGGCGATCCTGGACACGGCCGGACTTGAGGTCGTCGAGGGGGAGGCGGCGGAGCTGCTCGTCTCCGGTGGCGCGGTCTCGGGTCTCAGGCTTGCCGACGGGCGGGAGCTTGCCGCGCCTGCCGTGGTGCTGACGACAGGCACCTTCCTGCGTGGCGTCATCCATATCGGCGACGAGCGCATTGCCGCAGGACGGGCCGACGAGGCGCCGGCGGTGCGGCTGGCGGAGTCGCTGCTTGCTCATGGCTTCCAGCTCGGCCGGCTCAAGACCGGCACGCCGGCGCGGCTCGACGGCCGCACCATCGACTGGAGTGGGCTGGACGAGCAGAAGGGCGATTCGGACCCGGAACCATTTTCCGCGCTGACGGATGCAATCACGACGCCGCAGATCTCCTGCCACATCACCCGCACGACGGCCGAGACGCACGCGATCATCCGCGAGAACCTGCATCGCTCGGCGATGTATTCCGGCAATATCACCGGTCAGGGGCCGCGCTACTGCCCTTCGATCGAGGACAAGGTGGTCCGCTTCGGCGACCGGGACGGGCACCAGATTTTCCTGGAGCCCGAGGGCCTGGACGACGACACCGTCTATCCGAACGGCATTTCCACCTCGCTTCCGCAGGACGTGCAGATGGCGTTTCTGCGCAGCATCCCTGGGCTGGAACATGTCGAGGTGCGGCGCATCGGCTATGCCATCGAATATGATCATGTCGATCCGCGCGAGCTGTCGCGGACGCTGGAGACGCGCCGCCTGCCGGGGCTCTACCTTGCCGGGCAGATCAACGGCACGACCGGCTACGAGGAGGCCGCGGCCCAGGGGCTTGTCGCCGGGCTCAACGCGGCGCTCAAGGTCGGCGGATCGGCGCCGGCGGTCTTCGGCCGGGACCAGGCCTATCTCGGCGTGATGATCGATGATCTCGTCACCTGCGGCGTTTCGGAGCCCTATCGCATGTTCACCTCGCGCGCCGAGTATCGGCTGTCGCTTCGCGCGGACAATGCAGACCAGCGTCTGACACCGCTCGGCACCGCGCTTGGCTGCGTTGGCGCGCGGCGGCGCGAGGCCTTTGGCGCCAAACAGCGGATGCTCACCGACATCACCGAACGGCTGCATGGCCTGACGGCGACGCCCGAGGACGGACGCCGCGCCGGCCTGCATATCAATCAGGACGGCGTTCGGCGCTCGGCCTATGATCTCCTTTCCTATCCAGACATCGACCTTGCCGCGCTTGCGCGGTTGTGGCCGGAGGAAATCGCGGCGCTCGATCCGGCCTGTGCGCAACAGGTGGCGATCGATGCGCTCTATGCGGTCTATCTGAAGCGCCAGTCGGCCGACGTCGAGGCGCTGCGCCGCGACGAGGCCCTGAGGCTTCCCGCCGATCTCGACTACCAGCTTGTGAGAGGGCTTTCGAACGAGGCGCGCCAGAAGCTGGAGACGGTGCGTCCGGAGACCCTCGGACAGGCCGGGCGTATCGACGGGGTGACACCGGCGGCGCTGACGCTGCTGCTGTCCTATGTGAAAAAGAGCGCGCGACCGGTCGAGGGACGCGCGGCCCAGGCGGCTGGCGGGGAGAACGCGGCATGAGCAGACCGGCGGTTCTCAGCCCCACGGATGGCCCGGAAGTGCTTCACGGACGGTTCTCCGTTTCACGTGAAACAGTCGAGCGCTTGACGCTTTATGTGAATTTGCTGCTGCACTGGCAGAAGGCGCAGAATCTCGTCGCGCCGTCGACGCTGTCCGAGGTGTGGCTGCGCCATGTGGCCGACAGTCTGCAGGTCGCGGATTGCGCGCCGGATGCCCGCGTGTGGGCCGATTTTGGCAGCGGCGCCGGCTTCCCCGGTCTTGTCACCGCGATTGTGATGATGGAGCGGGGAGGGGGGCATGTGCATCTCATTGAGAGCAACCAGCGCAAGGTCGCCTTCCTCCGGGCGGTGATCCGGGAGACCGGCTGTCCGGCGAGCGTTCACGCGGATCGGGTGGAGAAGGTCGGTGCACGGCTTGTTGCGGAGCCTGGCGATGCCGGCCCGGTGACGGCGGTCTCGGCGCGCGCGCTCGCCGATCTTTCGCAACTTTGCGCCTACGCCGAACCGTTTTCGGCGACGGGCGCCCTTTCCATTTTCCACAAGGGAAGAAATTTCCGCGAGGAGGTCGCGCAAGCGTCTCACCAATGGGATTTCGATCTGGTAGAAAGAGAAAGTCTCATCGATCCCGACAGCCGGATCCTGACGCTTGCGCGGATCCGGCCCCGTCGTGCGACAGGGAAAGGCTAGATCCGGATGAGCATGCTTCCTCAATCGCCGCGTGTCCTGGCACTTGCCAATCAAAAGGGCGGGGTCGGCAAGACCACCACGGCAATCAATCTCGGCACCGCGCTGGCCGCCATCGGCGAACGCGTGCTGGTCATCGACCTCGATCCGCAGGGCAATGCCTCCACGGGCCTGGGCATCGACCGGCGTAACCGCGACCTCTCGACCTATGACGTGCTGACCGGCGACTGTTCCCTGGCCGAAACGCTTCAGGACACGGATGTTCCGCGTCTCTGGGTCGCGCCGTCGACGATGGACCTGCTCGGCGTCGAGCTGGAGATCGCCGGCAGCTCCGACAGGGCGCACCGGCTGCGCAAGGCGATCTCGGAGCTGGCCGAGCACGGGCGGACCGAGGGCGCGCCGGACTTCACCTATGTGCTGATCGACTGTCCGCCGTCGCTGAACCTTCTGACGATCAACGCGCTTTCGGCCTCGCACTCGATCCTGGTGCCGCTGCAGTGCGAGTTCTTCGCGCTGGAGGGCCTCAGCCAGTTGCTGTCGACCGTCCAGCAGGTCAAGACGGCGCTCAATCCCGAGCTTTCGATCCATGGCATCGTGCTGACCATGTACGACAGCCGCAACAATCTCTCCGCGCAGGTCGTGGCGGATGTCCGCGAGACCATGGGCGATGCGGTTTACGACACGGTGATCCCGCGCAATGTGCGGGTGTCGGAGGCGCCGTCCTACGGCAAGCCGGCACTTCTCTATGATCTCAAGTGCTCGGGCAGCCAGGCCTATCTGCGGCTTGCCTCGGAGATCATTCAGCGTGAGCGCACGCTGCGAGGCGTCGCGGCCTGAGGGCCGAGAGCCGGCGCGGCAATCGATTCGCCTCCGCAACGTCGGCAATGACGGACGGGGCAGGGCATTTGAACGACAAGAAAGGACGGCCCCGGCAGGCGCGACAAAGCGCCGCGCGGGTCGTCGAAACGGCAAGCGGGTGACGGTCGATGGCTGAAGAAGAGGGTAGCAAGAAGAAGCGGCTGGGACGGGGCCTTGCGGCGCTCATCGGCGAGGTTGGCACCGAACCGCCGGCCGATCCGCGCCCGCCGCGCGACACGCGGAAGGTGCCGATCGAGTTTCTCACGGCGAACCCGCGCAACCCGCGCAAGAGCTTCGCCGAGGCGGATCTCGAGGATCTGACCAACTCGATCCGCGAGAAGGGCGTGGTGCAGCCGCTGCTGGTGCGTCCCGTGCAGGGGCGGGACAACGCCTATGAGATCATCGCCGGCGAGCGCCGCTGGCGGTCCGCGCAGCGCGCCGGTCTGCACCTGGTGCCCGTCGTCGTGCGCGACGTCACGGATCAGGAGGCGCTCGAGCTGGCGATCATCGAGAACGTCCAGCGCGCCGATCTCAATCCGATCGAGGAAGGCCTCGGCTACGATCAGCTTGTGCAGGAATTCAGTTATAGCCAGAGCGAGCTTGCCCGGGTGATCGGCAAGAGCCGCAGCCATGTGGCCAACACGCTGCGGCTGCTGAAGCTGCCGAACTCGGTGAAGGACTATCTGGCGGAAGGGCTGCTGACGGCGGGCCATGCGCGCGCATTGATCACGGCCGAGGACCCGGCCGCGCTGGCGGAGCTGATCGTCGAAAGGGGGCTCAACGTGCGCGAGGCGGAGCGTCTCGCGCAGGACCCGGATGCGCTCAAGAAGGGCGGCAAGACGGCGGCAAGACCGGAGAAGGACGCCGACACCAAGGCGCTGGAAAAGCGGCTTGCCGACAGTCTCGGGCTCAAGATCGCGATTGCCCACAAGGCCAACAAGGGCACCGGCGAGCTGAAGATCAAATATGCCTCGGTCGAGCAACTCGACGAGATCTGCCGGCTGCTTGGGGTTAGCAACTGATTTAATCTAGCTGGCTAATTATCCTTTTGAACCGGGCGCTTGCATCAAGTTGATGCGGGCGCCCGTTCTCGTTTGGTGGGCAGCTTCGCGGGGAGGCGATGGCAAGGGGGATCAGTCGGTGTCGACCGCGGCATCGTCCTCGAAGCGCTTGCGCAGCTTGGCGAAGGCGAGGCGGATGCGCGACTTGACCGTGCCGAGCGGCACGCCGGTTTCCTCGGCGATCTGGCTGTGCGAGCGGCCCAGGAAGAAAGCGCGGCGCACCAGGTCGGCCTGGTCGTCGGGCAGGGCGGCGAGGGCGGCGCGCACGCGCTCCTCGCGGGTGCGCGCGTCTATGAGGTCGTCGGCGTCGTCAGGGGCTGCCGGGCGCAGGCCCGGGTCGTCGATGTCGATCTCGCTGCTGCGGTCACGGCGCAGCGCGTCGATGCGCCGGTTGCGGGCGATGCGGAAGAGCCAGGTCGAGGGGCTGGCGCGGCCCGGGTCGAAGAGATGCGCCTTGCGCCAGAGGGTGATCATCACCTCCTGGGCCAGTTCCTCCGCTTCGGTCGCGTCGGTGCCCAGGCGCACCAGATAGGATTTCAGCCGGGGTGCGAAATGGTCGAAGAGCGTGGCAAAAGCGGTCTGGTCGCGTGCTTCGGCCACGCGCCGGATCAGGCTCGAGAAATGCTCCGCCGCCGAAGACATCACGCCGCCCCGCCATGTTCGGGCGGGCGGAAAAAGAACCGTGTCATTCGACCCCGTCGTCTCCCGACCGGACAACAGCCGGTCGCTTTCCTTCCCGGTCGCCGTCGCGCGCGGCGCGCCCCCCGTTTCCAAAAGGCCGGTCCTGCACGTTTACAAGAAACGACCGCCTGGTCCACCGCGAGGCTTGCCGGCCGGGCGAAAAGGGCGCGAACGGCGCGCATATCGGCCATTCCGGCCACTGTCACACTCTCGCCCGATTTTTATCGCCAGCGTGGCCCGCGAACAATCATAGCGGGTTTTTGCCGCGACACCATGTGGGAGTGGCGTCATCAACCCTTTCGTAACTTGCGATGCGGTAACCTTAAAGCAAGGTGACGGAAGCGCATCGAATTCGTCCAAAATCCGAATGTCAGCAGTAGCGGTTTAGGAAATGATGCAGGCACGAACGCTCATCCCGGCCCTTTTGGCAGTCGCCCTCACGGGCGCGTCGGCGCAGGCTCAGACGCCGACTCTTATCGGCCAGAACAATGACTGGGACACATATTCCTACGGCGGAGCCAAGGGGAAGGTTTGCTACGCACTGTCGAAGCCGACCAAACTCGCACCGTCCGATCGTAATCACGGCGATGTCTTCTTCTTCATCTCCAATCGTCCGGGTGAAAACGTCAACAACGAACCGAGCGTGATCGTCGGCTATTCCTTCAAGGAGCAGTCCTCGGTGTCGGTCGACATTGACGGCAACAAGTTCACCATGTTCACGAAGAACGACGGCGCTTGGATGGCCAATCCGACAGAAGAGCGTCAGCTCGTTGGGGCGATGAAGGCAGGGCGGTCGATGGTGGTGAGCGGCGTCTCGTCGCGCGGCACCCAGACCACCTATACGTTCTCGCTCTCGGGCGTGACCGCGTCGATCAGCGCGGCCGACAAGGCCTGCCAGTAGGAAAGACGGACCGCAGCGCCGCCGACACCGGTGGAGCCGCGGCAAAGACCGATGTGAAAAGGGCGCGCGGCGCCCTTTTCGCGTTGCTGTGGAACCAAAGGCCAACCCCTTGAGCGACAGGGGGGTCACAAGCCCGGCATAATCGGGTATAAGCGCGCACGACGAAGATGAGGTGGTGCCGTCCTGACACCGCCTTTTGGCGTTTGCCACAAGGCGCTCCGACGGGCGCCGCCCGCTGCGGATGACCCTGGCGGGAGCTGTTTCCTGGATCGCGACATGACTGTGACCTTGCTTGATGCCACTGGTGCGGCCGCCGTGAAGCCGTCCGCCGCCGGATCCGCCGAAAAGCCGAGCCTCATCGGCCTCGACCGCCAGGCGCTTGGCGAGGCGCTCGCCGGCATCGGCGTGCCCGACCGTCAGATCCGCATGCGCGTCGGCCAGCTCTGGCACTGGCTCTATGTCCGCGGTGCGTCCGACTTCTCCGAAATGACAAATGTCTCCAAGGACATGCGCGCCTTGCTCGAGACCGCCTTCACGATCGCACGTCCGGAAATGGTGTCCGAGCAGGTGTCCAGCGACGGTACCCGCAAGTGGTTGTTCCGCTTTCCGCCGCGCGGCGCCGGCCGACCGGTCGAGATCGAGACGGTCTATATTCCCGAGGAGGGGCGCGGCACGCTTTGCGTCTCGTCACAGGTCGGCTGCACGCTGACTTGCAGCTTCTGCCATACGGGCACGCAGCGGCTGGTGCGCAACCTGACGGCGGAAGAAATTCTGGCCCAGGTGCTGGTCGCGCGCGACCGGCTCGGCGATTTCCCCAAGGGGGAGACGCTGGCCGGCGCTGCGGTGCCAAGCGAGGGCCGTCTCGTCACCAATATCGTGATGATGGGCATGGGCGAGCCCCTGTACAATTTCGACGCGGTGAAGACGGCGCTACTGATCGCCTCCGATGGCGACGGGTTGTCGCTGTCGAAGCGGCGCATCACGCTGTCGACCTCCGGCGTTGTGCCGATGATCGAGCGCACGGGCGCGGAAATCGGCTGCATGCTGGCGATCTCTCTGCATGCGGTGCGCGACGAACTGCGCGACGAACTGGTGCCGATCAACAAGAAGTGGAACCTGGCGGCGCTGCTCGAGGCCTGCCGCAACTACCCCGGCCTCAACAACGCCCGCCGCATCACCTTCGAATATGTGATGCTGAAGGGCATCAACGACAGCCTTGCCGATGCCCGCGAGCTGGTGCGGCTGCTCAAGGGCATCCCGGCGAAGATCAACCTGATCCCGTTCAACCCCTGGCCGGGCTCGCCCTATGCCTGTTCCGACTGGGAGCAGATCGAGGCGTTCGCCGAGGTGGTGAACCGCGCCGGCTATGCGTCGCCGATCCGCACCCCACGCGGGCGCGACATTTTCGCCGCCTGCGGCCAGCTCAAGTCCGAGACCGAACGCCTCAGGGCGCGTGAGCGGGCGGCGCTGGAAGCCTCCGCCGGCAACGCCTGAGGCGGGGCCGGCATGGTTGACGGCGGGCGGCTTCTCGCCCAGTCCATTCGCATCGTCTTCGCGCTGGTGCTGGCCATCGTCGCGGCGGGGTTTTTCATCGCCTTCGGCCTGTTCCGAGCCCTCGATCCGGCGACCGATCCGGTTGGCGCAGGCGCTGCGTTCGGCTTTGCCATCGTCGGGACCAGCGTGATTGGCGGGCTTGCGTTCACGCCGGCGTTTGTCGGAATTCTCGTTTCCGAGCTCTTCCGCCTGCGCGGCATCGTGTTTCACCTCGCCGTGGGCGGAGCGATCGGAGCGGTCATGTGGACGATGGGAGATGGCGCGCGCGCGGGTGAAGCAGCGGCGCGCGGCATGTTGGTGCCGGCCGCTGCCGGCTTTGTGGCTGGCTTCGTCTACTGGCTTGTCGCCGGGAGACAGGCGGGCTGCTGGCGCGTAAACGCGCCGCCTTCAACGGATTCGGATCCGGAACGCTCCGATCCAGGCAAGCGACCGCGTTAACACCGCCGCTTGCGCCAGGCTTCAGGCCGCTTTTTTCTTCAAGCCGTTCAAGGAGCTGCGCGCGGCTTCGATGTGCTCGTCGCGCACGTGGGCGCGCACCAGCGCCATCACGCCCATCAGCACGCTGGCGTCGTCCGTGTAGCCGATGCCGACCAGCATGTCGGGAATGGCATCCATCGGCATCACGAAATAGGCGAGGGCCGCCAGGATGCCGCCGCGCACGCGCACCGGCGTCGCCGGGTCGAGGGCGCAGTAGTAGCTGGCAATCACGTCCTGCATGAAGGGGATCTGGCCGGCGGCCTTGCGGGCGGCATCGAAGATGCGCGCCGAGACCCTGGCCTTTTGCTCTTCCTGCTCGGGGCCGAGATAGTCCGCATCGAAGCCCGGATTTTCGGAACCGTTGCCCATGTCACGTCCTCCCTGTCGAGCCCGTCATTTCGCCTCCAGGAACCCTTTTTGGTTCCCCAAGGGCGCTTGCGACCTCTTCTTATTTGGGAAGTCTAGACGTCAATTGCAAAGGCGGCGCGACAGTCCCGCGCCGCGACACAAGCGCGCTGGACAGTTCTGACAGGAGGTTTTCGCGCAGAACCCGGGAAGAAAATCGAAGGGCCGCCCAGAAGGGGCGGCCCTTTGTCTTGTCACAAGGCCTGATGCTCAGTGGCGGAAATGGCGCATGCCGGTGAAGACCATGGCAAGGCCGGCCTCATCGGCGGCATCGATGACTTCCTGGTCACGCATGGAGCCACCCGGCTGGATCACCGCTGTCGCGCCCGCGTCCGCTGCCGCCAGAAGGCCGTCGGCGAAGGGGAAGAAGGCGTCGGAGGCGACCACCGATCCGATGATCGCCGGCGTCTCCTGACCGGCCGCCTCGGCGGCGTCCTGGGCCTTGCGGGCGGCGATGCGGGCGCTGTCGACACGGCTCATCTGTCCGGCACCGACGCCCACTGTCGCGCCTCCGCGAACATAGACGATGGCGTTCGACTTGACGTGCTTGGCGACGCGGAAGGCGAACTTGAGATCCGCCAGTTCCTGAGCGCTCGGCTGGCGCTTGGTCACCACCTTGAGGTCGAGATCGTCGACATTGCCGGTGTCGCGGTCCTGAACGAGCAGGCCGCCGGCGACGGACTTGACGACCTTGGCCTCGGCACGGGTGTCGGCGAGACCGCCTGTCAGCAGCAGGCGCAGGTTCTTTTTGGCGGCGACAATCTCGATTGCCTCGGGGCTGGCGTCGGGCGCGATGATCACCTCGGTGAAGATCTTGACGATCTCGGCGGCGGCCTCGGCATCGAGCGGCCGGTTGAGGGCGACGATGCCGCCAAAGGCGGAGACCGGGTCGCAGGCCAGCGCCTTCTCGTAGGCGGCCTTCAGGGTCTTGCCGGTGGCAACGCCGCAGGGATTGGCGTGCTTGATGATGGCGACGGCGGGCGAAACGGCGGGATCGAACTCCGAGACCAGCTCGAAGGCGGCGTCCGTGTCGTTGATGTTGTTGTAGGACAGCGCCTTGCCCTGCACCTGGCGGGCGGTGGCGACGCCATAGCGGGTTTCCGGGGTCTTGTAGAAGGCGGCTTGCTGATGCGGGTTCTCGCCGTAGCGCATGAGGCTGGCGAGCGTGCCGCCAAAGGCGACATGGGCGGGCGCATCCTCGCCGATCTCGCCGGCGAACCAATTGGAGACGGCCGCATCATAGGCGGCGGTGCGGGCAAAGGCCTTCTGGGCGAGCTTGCGGCGCAGCTCCAGCGGCACCTTCCCGTCGTTGGCGTCCAGCGCCTCGACCACCGACGCATAGTCCGCCGGATCGCTGACCATGGTCACATAGGCGTGGTTCTTGGCCGCGGCGCGGGTCATCGCCGGACCGCCGATGTCGACATTCTCGATCGCCAGCGCGAAGTCGGCGCCCGAGGCGACGGTTTCCTCGAACGGATAGAGATTGACGCAGACGAGATCGATGCCCTGGATGCCGTGGGCCTCCATCGCGGCGCGGTGCTCGGCGTCGTCGCGAATGGCCAGAAGCCCGCCATGGACGGAGGGATGCAGCGTCTTGACGCGGCCGTCCATGATCTCCGGAAAACCGGTGACCTCGGAAATGTCCGTGACCTCAAGGCCCGCGTCGGCCAGCGCCTTACGGGTGCCGCCGGTCGAAACCAGCGCGACGCCGCGTGACGAGAGCGCCTTGGCGAAGTCGATCAGGCCGGTCTTGTCGGAAACCGACAGGAGGGCGCGTTTGACGGGAACGAGATCGGGAACGGGGATGCGCTTGGACGCAACGGCCATGGTACGGATCCTTCGGCTTTCGGCGGGGGAGACGATGGCAGCGCCGTAGCACGAAGCAGCGCCAACCGGAAGCCGGAAGCGCCTGAAAAGCCGAAATGCCGTTACGGAAACCGTTGATGGCTAAAGGTCGAGTTCCTCGCCGGGCTGACCGTCGCTGACGCGCCGGCGCGCGGTGCGGGCCGAGGCCGTGCGTCGAAGCTGCCAGGCCGCCTCGCGGCGATGGGCGAAACGGCCGTAGATGACGATCTGCTCGGTGCGGCGATGGCCGAACGTGTCGGAGAGATAGATGGATTCCTCGATCGCCATCTCGCAGCCCGGCGCGACGAACTCCCATGCCTCGCCATCGGCGGCGAGCAGAACGATGGCGGTGCCGCCGCGCAGTGTCGAGGCCTTGATCGCCGGATGCAGGTGGAAGCGGATGGCGAATTCGTCGCGCGCCGGCACCTTGCCCGTCGCCTTGAACCGGTCGATGCCGTCGAGCACGGTGCCATCCTCCGACAGGGTCAGATCACGCTGGTGCACCATGTGATGGCTGTCCTGGTAGCCATTGTGGCTGGCCACGACGCGGATGCCGGCCGGGCCTTCCTCGCGCTCGACCGGCACGCTGGTCGGGCCGGAGAGGATCGGCGAGCCGAGCCAGCCGCCGTAACGGGTGTCGGAGAGGAAGCGGGCGGAGGACATGTCGCCGAGGGTCGCGGTCGAATGGGCGGCGGTGGCGCGCGCCACCTCGCGCCAGGCGCCGCGCTCGGTGTTGGAGACGCCGCAATTGACGATGATCCGCGTGCGCCGCGACGACAGCTCGAAGGAGAGGCAGCCGGCATGGGCATTGTGGCTGAGCGGCAGCGGCGGCGGCCGGCCCGTTTCCACAAGCACCACGGTGTCGCCGGCTGTCATGCGTTGGTAGCCGGAATGCGGCGCGTTGACGGGGGGCTGGCCGCGCGCATCGTCATAGGCAAGGATCGTGGCGACGAGATCGGCCGGTGTCGAGCCCATGCCGTTGAAATGAGCGAAGGCGCCGTCGCCATGGCGGAAGAAACGAACCATCGGCATCATCCGGTCGATGGCCTGCATGACGGTCTGTGACGAGGGCATGCCCTGCACGGTCAGAGCCTGGCGCACCGGCAGCAGGTCGACGAGAATGTCGAGAAGAGCGGCCGGGTTGCGTGAGACATGGCCGCCGTCGGGCAGAACCTGGCGGGCCAGCTCCTGGTCGAGACGGCGCATGCTCTGGCGCACGTAGCGCCCCTGGCCGGACATGGAGACGGTGGCGGCGGCGACGGCGATCGTCGCCTGCAGCCGCGGCACGCCGTCGGGCGTCTCGTTGATGGTGCGGCGCAGGTAGCGGACCTGGCGCGCGAGCGAGCGCAGGAAGCGGCGGTAGAACTCCCGGTCGCACCCGTCGAGAATGAGCGGCGATTGCGACAGCCAGGCGAGCACCCGGCGGGTGACCACCGTCTGTTCCCAGCCGATGTCGTGCCAGTAGCCGCAGTGGCGCATCCAGTCGTCGACGAGCGCGCGGGCGTTCTGGCGGGCGACGATGGTTTCGGCCGCCTTCAGGTGGCGCAGCCAGCCAAAGCCATGGAGCGCCCGCGCCCAGTCGGCCGAGGGCGGCTCGATCTCGAACGGCGTACGGCCGAGTGTCTCGCCGATCTGGCCGGCGAAGAGGAAGCGCCCCGCGTAGATGTCGGCGGCATTGGTGCCGTCGGCCGTGCGCAGGTCCTGCGGTGCGATGAGCAGGCGCTGTGGCGACCCGGAAAACGGCCGCCAGCGGAACAACGGGCCGCCATGGACCCACCGCAAGAGGTTAACCCAGGCCGTCTGCGCGAGAAGACGCCAGACCCGTGCCCGTTCGGCGAAGGATGAAAGCGTCATCTGCGTCAAGATCCCTCCCGAACGTTTGAATCAATGGCCACCGTCGCCGGGCCAGTTTCACGGAACAGGGTTAGCGATCCGTTACGCTTGAGCCGACAATTCGTGCGGATGTCTTCAGGGGGCGGTTACCGGGGCGTTTCGCGGCACGCGACGGAGGCGGGCGGCGAAGAAGCCGTCGAGGCCGCCCTCGGCCGCCTCGGGGCGGGAGAGCTGCGCCGGCTGCGTCCTGAGGTCGCCGGCCGGCGTGATCGCGGCTTCGAGCCCGTCGATGCCGGTTTCCTCCGCGCTGGCGGGATCTCGGACGAAATCCGGGTTGGCGGCGAGGAAGGCATCGACCACCGCCTCGCCCTCCTGCGGCTCCAGCGAACAGGTGCAAAAGACCAGCCGTCCGCCCGGCTTCAGCCAGCCGGAGGCGCGCTGCAGAAGCACGGCCTGCCGCTCGGCAAGGGCGGCGACATCCTCCTTGCCCCGGGTCCAGGCGACTTCCGGGTGGCGTCGGATGGTGCCGGTCGCCGAGCAGGGCGCGTCGAGCAGGATGGCGTCGAAACGCTCGGCCGGCTCGAAGACGGAAAGATCGGAGGTGACGGTTCGGGCGTCGAGGCCGAGGCGCTTCAGGTTTTCCGACAGGCGGCGCAGCCGGCGCTGCGAGATGTCGACGGCGGTGACCCGGGCGCCGGCGGCCGCGAGCTGGGCGGTCTTGCCGCCGGGCGCGGCGCAGAGATCGGCGACCTCGAGCCCTTCGACCGGACCGAGAAGCCGGGCCGGGATCGAGGCGGCGGCGTCCTGCACCCACCAGGCGCCCTCGTCATAGCCGGCGAGCTGGTCGACGCGGCCGCTGCCGTGGAAGAGCCTGAGCGTCTGGGGACCGAGCTTTACCGCACCGAGCTTTTCCGCCCAGCCGTCGATATCGCTGCGCACCGTGAGATCCAGGTTGGGCTCGTGGCGGTGCATCAGCGCGATGGCGCGGGCGGCTTCCTCGCCGTGGGCGCGCTGCCAGTTGGCGTAGAGCCACACCGGCGCGGTGCGCCAGGGCTCGCTGGTCGCCTCGAGCAGCGCCTCGCGCTCCCGCGACAGGCGGCGCAGCACCGCGTTGACCAGCCCCTTGTAGGGGCGCGCGCGCTCGTCGCGCTCTGCCGCCCGCACGGCAAGGTCGACGGCGGCGCGGTCGGCGACGTCGAGAAACAGGATCTGCGCTGCCGCAACATGAAGGATATCGTGAACGATGCCGCTCTTTTCCGGGACCGGCTTCGCGACGAGGCGGGTCAGCATTGCCGCGATCTGGCCACGCCGGCGGAGCGCGGCGCCAAGAATCGCGCGCACCAGGCCGCGGTCGCGCGCGTCGAGCGCACCGTAGCCCGCATGGCCGCGCGTCTCGTCGAGATCCTCGTCGAGGGTGCGCCGGCCAGCGATCACACGGCCAAGAATATCGATCGCCGCCAGCCGCGCGGCGAGGCCTTCGACCGTGACGTCGCTCCGGCGTGGCGTCCTGTCGCGATCCTGCGTCCGCTCGGCCGGCCCGCGGGGCTTGCCGGTGCCACCACGACCAGCGGGCGCCCCTGAACGGTGCGGCGGTTTCGAGCCGGTGCGGCCCTTGGCGGAATTTCGGTCGGAAGTGGTCACGTTCGTCGGCTTTCGGGGGGTTGGCGCCCGCGTGGTCTGGCGCGTCGCGCTTGACGCGCGCCTGCGGGGCGAAGAGCGCTTATGCACGCTTTGCGTGGCGCTTCACAAGGAAAAAGGCCGAAACGGGCCGCCGCCCCCGGTCGTTCGGGGGCGCGGCCCGCGCATGGTGCTTGGTTATCCCCAGGGCCCGCGACGGGGCTCGCTGGAGGCGCGTGCGCGGCGACCCCAGGGGCCGGGCGGATCGGTGCGCGGCGCGCCGCCGGTCATCGGCGCGGGGCTTCCGCCGCCGCCGGCGAGTTTCATCAGCGCGCGGATGCGGTTTTCCGTGTTCGGGTGGGTGGAGAAGAGGCCGTCCATCTTCTCGCCCGACAGCGGGTTGATGATGAACATATGCGCGGTCGCGGGATTGTGTTCCGCATCCGGATTGCGGATCTGCGCGGCCCCGCCGGCAATCTTTTGCAGGGCCGAGGCGAGCCACATCGGGTTGCCGCAGATCGCGGCACCCTCGCGGTCGGCGGCATATTCGCGCGTGCGGCTGATCGCCATCTGCACCAGCATCGCGGCTAGCGGGGCGACGATCATCGCCAGCAGCACGCCGACGAAGCCGAAGGGGTTGTTGTTGTCGCGGTTGCCGCCGAAGAAAAAGGCGAAGTTGGCGAGCATCGAGATGGCACCGGCGATGGTCGCGGTGATCGTCATGATCAGCGTGTCGTGGTGCTTCACGTGGGCAAGCTCATGCGCCATGACGGCGGCCACTTCCTCGCGCGTCAGGCTCTGCAGCAGGCCCGTTGTCGCGGCGACGGCGGCGTTCTGCGGGTTGCGGCCGGTGGCGAAGGCGTTCGGCTGCGGGTTGTCGATCAGATAGACCTTCGGCATCGGCAGGCCGGCGTTCGCGGCAAGCTGGCGCACGATGTGGAAGAGCTCCGGCGCCTGGCGTTCGTCGGCCTCCACGGCATGGTGCATCCTCAGCACCATCTTGTCGGAGTTCCAGTAGCTGAAGAGATTCATGGCACCGGCCACGACCAGCGCGATGATCATGCCGCCCTGACCGCCGATCATGTAGCCGATGCCCATGAACAGCGCCGTCATCGCGGCAAGAAGAAGTGCCGTGCGAAAATAGTTCATAGGGGTCTCTGCCCTCCAGCAACACGCGGACGCCGTTTCACAGGCGCGCCTTTCATCCTATATGTTGGCGGCGAGCGGCGGCTTCGCAAGAGCGAACAGCCGGACGGATTGCGCACTAGGAGGCATCAGATGGACACATCGACCAAGAAAACCGACCCTGCTTCCGGGTTTTCGCAGACCGAGATCGCGGTTTCCGGCGGCGATGCGGCCGAGGCACCGCGTCGGCGGTTCGAGGATCTCCCGCCGGCGGCGCAGCGCGCGCTGCGCGAAGCCGACGCCAGACGCCAGGCCATCGATGCGCGCGCCGAAACATTGCCGCGCGAGGTCGACGGGCGCGGCGGGCTGGAGCCGACCCGCTACGAGGACTGGGAAGTCAAGGGCATCGCCTGCGACTTCTGAGCGGTGTCGCACCCGCCTCCGGCCGGGCTGATTGCATTTCCCTGCGCGGAATGCGGCTTGGTTAATGAGCGATTTACCACCCATCGATAGGCTTGCGGCAAAGACGGGCAGATCCGTCGCGCGGTCGCAGGCCGTGCGGCGCGGTGCCCGCCGCATGGTCGCAGTCGGACAACGGGCCCTTTTGCTTCGGCGCAAGGCCCCCGGTCCGATCGATGGAGTCTGTCGAATAGCATGTCCGCACCCGCCGCAATGTCTCCGTCCGCCCCGTCCGCGCGCCAGGCTCTGCCCTCGTCCAATCCGTTCGAGCGGCTGGCCGCGCTGATCGCGGGCGTTGAACCCGGGCTCGATCCGCTTGTTATGACGATCGGCGAGCCGCGCCATGCCATGCCCGCCTTCCTCGGCAAGGTGATCGCCGACAATCTGGCCGACTTCAGCCGCTACCCCAACATTCGCGGCACCGATGCGTTTCGCGCGGCCGTGTCCGGCTGGCTTGACCGGCGCTACGGCCTTGCAGGATCGCTCGACGCGGCGCGCGGCATCCTGCCGCTCAACGGCTCGCGCGAGGGGTTGACGTTCGCCGCCGTTGGCGTGCGCGACTATCTCGCGGCGAAAGGTCGCGTTGCGCCGGCCGGCCGCGCGGCGGTGCTGATGCCCAATCCGTTCTACCAGACCTATGCCGCCGCCGCCCATCTGGCGGACGCCGAGTTCGTCGGCCTCGACGCCACACGGGCGACCGGCTTCCTGCCCGACCTTGACGCGCTCTCGCCCGACCTGCTCGACCGCACGCTCGCCTTCTACTACGCCTCGCCGGCCAACCCTCAGGGCGCGGTTGCCGATCTGGCGACCTGGCGCAAGCTCATCGAACTGGCCCGTCGCCACGGCTTCTTCATCGTCGCCGACGAGTGCTACTCGGAGATCTACCGGAGCACGCCGCCGGCGGGCGTGCTCGAGGCCGCCCACGCCATGGGCGCTGGCTATGCCAACATCGTGACGGTCAACTCGCTGTCGAAACGCTCGAACCTCGCCGGCCTGCGCTGCGGCTTTGCCGCCGGCGACCCGGACTTTCTCGCCGCCTGGTCGGGGTTCCGCGGGCTTGCCGCGCCGCAGGTGCCGCTGCCGCTGCAGGCTGTCGCTGCCGCGGCCTTCGCCGACGAGGCGCATGTGGCGGAAAACCGGCGTCTCTACAACGAGAAATACGCGGTCGCCGAACGCATCCTCTCGCCGCTCTTCGGCGCGGTCGTGCCCGAGGGCGGTTTCTTCCTGTGGCTCGATGTCGCCCGCTTCGGCGGCGGCGTCGAGGTGACGCGGAAGCTGTGGGCGCAGGCCGGGGTGAAAGTGCTGCCGGGCGCCTATCTGGCGCTCGACGGAGCCGCCGGAAATCCGGGCGCGGACTACATCCGTCTCGCGCTCGTCGACGACGCGAAAACCATCGAGACGGCGCTTTCGCGCGTCGTCGCCGTGCTCGGAGGCTGAACCATGCGCCGCGCCACATCCGTCCGCCCCGGCCGCGCCGCGGCTCTCGGCCTGGAAGACACGCAGGGACCGTTCAAGCGCTTCATGAAGCGCAACATGATCGGTGCCATGGGCCTTTCGCTGATCGCGCTCTGCGCGGCGCTGGCGGCCGCGCTTGCCACGTGGTCGACCGCCGACCCGAGCCTCAGCCACGCCACATCGGCTCCGGTGCGCAACGCGCTTGGCCCGGTCGGCGCGGTCATCGCCGATGTCTTCATACAGTCCATCGGCCTTGCCTCGGCGGTGTTCCTCGTGCCCGTGGTGTTGTGGGGCTGGCGTCTGCTGACGGCGCGCCAGACGCGCATCGCAACGCGCCGCATCGGCTTCTGGATCGCGGGAACCCTGCTTTCCGCCGGTGCGCTGGCGGCGCTGCCGGTGCCGGGGAGCTGGCCGCTGCCGACCGGTCTCGGCGGGTTCCTCGGCGATTTCGTGCATCTTCTGCCGGGCAAGCTGACTTCCGGCATGACCGCCGGCATGGCGGTCATCCTTGGCGTCTTCGGCCTCGGCATTCCCGCCGTGCTGTTCATGCTGCGGGCGGCCGGCTGGCTCGGCCGCGACCCTGAGCCCTTCCTTGCGCCGCTGCCCGAGCCGTCGCGTCATGCCCGCTCCGTCGGAACGGTTCCCGACTTTGACGAGGATGACGACGACGAAGACGAGCGCGGCGGCCGGCTTTCCGCCCTCATGGGGGCGGCCACCCATGCCGCGCTGCTGGCGCGGACAACGCTCCGGCGCATGGTCTCCGGCCGCAAGGCGGCACGCCGCCCCGCGCGCGCGTCCGCCGGTGCGGACGACTATGACGACGCGGATTGGGACGGCGGCTGGGAGGACGAGGCGGATGCGCCCCGCGAGACCGAGGACGATGATCCCGTCACCCGTCACGGCGGCTTCGCGCGGCTTCGCCGCACGCTGGCCAAGCGGTTGATGCCGGAGGAGGACGACGGTCTCGACGCCTTCTATCCCGCCGAGGCGGAAGAGCTGGACGACGACGTCCCGGACGCTCCCGCCGGCACCATCGACGACCTGCCCGATCTCGACGACGATCCGCTCGACGAGATGCCGTTGCCGCGCGCCATCGCCGGTCCCGCCAGCCGTGCCGAAACCGCGCCGGCGCCGGGACGCGTCGTGCCACCGGCCGGCCGGCCGAAGCCCGGGCGCCGCGTGCGTGAGGAAGCGCAACCCTCCTTCCTGCGCAATCCGGGAACCTATGAGCTGCCGGCGCTGCATCTGCTCGCCGAGGCGAAGGCCGGCACGCGCCAGTCCGCCGTCAACACCGACGCACTGGAGCAGAACGCGCGCATTCTGGAGGGCGTTCTGGAGGACTTCGGCGTGCGCGGTGAGATCATCGAGGTGCGCCCGGGTCCGGTCGTCACCCTTTATGAGCTGGAGCCGGCACCGGGCATCAAGTCGAGCCGCGTCATCGGCCTGGCCGACGACATCGCCCGTTCGATGAGCGCGATCTCGGCCCGTGTGGCCGTCATCCCGGGCAAGAACGCCATCGGCATCGAGCTGCCGAACCAGCGCCGCGAGACGGTGTTCCTGCGCGAGCTTCTCGCCTCTTCCGACTATGAGAAGAGCAAGGCCAAGCTGGCGCTGACGCTCGGCAAGACCATCGGCGGCGAGCCCGTGATCGCCGATCTGGCGCGCATGCCGCATCTGCTCGTCGCCGGCACCACCGGCTCGGGCAAGTCGGTGGCGATCAACACCATGATCCTGTCGATCCTGTACCGGCTGACGCCGGAGCAGTGCAAACTGATCATGATCGACCCGAAGATGCTGGAACTGTCGATCTACGACGGCATTCCGCATCTTCTGACCCCGGTCGTCACCGACCCGAAGAAGGCCGTCGTCGCGCTCAAGTGGACCGTCCGCGAGATGGAAGAGCGCTACAAGAAGATGTCGAAGATGGGTGTGCGCAACATCGACGGCTTCAACACCCGCGCCGCCCAGGCGGCGGAAAAGGGCGAGGTCTTCACGCGCACGGTGCAGACCGGCTTCGACCGCAACACCGGCGAGCCGATCTTCGAGGACGAGGAGCTGAGCCTCGAGCAGATGCCCTATATCGTCGTCATCGTCGACGAAATGGCCGACCTTATGATGGTTGCCGGCAAGGACATCGAGGGCGCGATCCAGCGTCTGGCGCAGATGGCGCGTGCCGCCGGCATCCATCTGATCATGGCGACCCAGCGTCCCTCTGTCGACGTCATCACCGGCACGATCAAGGCGAACTTCCCGACGCGCATCTCCTTCCAGGTGACCTCGAAGATCGACAGCCGCACGATCCTTGGAGAGCAGGGTGCCGAACAGCTGCTTGGCCAGGGCGACATGCTCTACATGGCCGGCGGCGGCCGCATCCAGCGTGTCCACGGCCCCTTCGTTGCCGACGAGGAGGTGGAGGACGTGGTGAGCCACCTGAAGCGCCAGGGCACACCGCAGTATCTCGAGGCTGTGACGGAAGAGGACGAGGGCGGCGACAGCCCCTACGATGCGCTTGCCAGCGGTTCCGACGGCGAGGGCAACGACCTGTACGACAAGGCGGTGGCCATCGTCCTGCGCGACAAGAAGGCCTCGACCTCCTATATCCAGAGACGCCTGTCGATCGGCTACAATCGCGCCGCCTCTCTCATCGAGCGGATGGAGAACGAGGGCCTCGTGGGCGCGGCGAACCACGCCGGAAAGCGCGAGATCCTGGTGCAGAACGGCGTCGAGGAGGATTTCTGAGGGGGCTGGCCGGCAACGGACCCGTGCCGTCCCCCTGGGCAGGATGCCCGGCGGGCGCGGCCCGCACCCCGCCATTCATTCTTCCCGACGGCTTGAAACCGGCGGCGGGAAGCCGCAACTTCGCCACAGCCGCCTGATAGCGCCAGTGCACGAGACATCGACGGAGCCTGACAGAATGACAATCGCCCGCCGCTCATTCCTGCTGCGCATTGCCGTGCTTTGCGCGGCGTTCGCCCTGCCGATCAGTGGGACCGCCCGCGCCGCGGCCCTGTCGTCGGAACAGAAGCAGACGCTTGCCGAGGTCAACGCCTATTTCAACAGCGTCAAGACGATGCACGGCGACTTCATCCAGTTCGGCCCCAACGGCGAGCGCGCCGAGGGCAAGTTCTACCTCGCCCGGCCTGGCAAGATCCGCTTCTACTACAACCCGCCCTCCAAGGTGGACATCATCGCCGACGGCAAGTCTGTGTCGGTGAAGGACCGCAAGCTCGCGACCCAGGACATCTGGCCGCTCAGCGAGACGCCGCTGCGGTTCCTGCTGGCCAGCCAGATCAACCTGGAAAAGGACGCCGAGGTTGCCTCCGTCTCGGTCGAGCCGGACCTGGTCACCGTGGTGCTTTCCGATACGTCGACCTTCGGCACGGGCAAGCTGACGCTGATCTTTGATGCCAAGTCGACCGAGCTGAAGCAGTGGACCGTGACGGACGCGCAGGGCTACGACACCTCGGTCGCGATCTACAACACCAAGGTCAACGGGCCGACCAACCCCAAGCTCTTCACCATCGACTACAACGCCAACCTGATGCAGCGTCGCGGCAACAACTGATCGAAAACGGGAAGTCGTGCCGGTGGGCAGCGTTCAGGGCTCCGCCTCCTCTTCCGTGACCGGCGCGCGCTTTCCGGTCTGGGTGTCGATCCTGGCGCGCGCCTGCGCAAAGCGCGGGGCGCGCATCGAGATCGAGCCGATCTATGGCTATGCCGGTTCGATCGTCGGGGCCGACGGTCGCCGGCATTTCTTCAAGGGCACCAATTTCGACATCAATGGCGCGGGCGCTGCGGCGCTGGCCAAGGACAAGGACTACGCCGCCCGCTTCCTGGCCGAGGCGGGCCTGCGCGTGCCGCGCGGGCTGCTGCTTCATTCGCCGGCCCGCCGGGCCGCGCTTCGTCTCAAGAACCCGGATGTGGCGCGCCGTCTTCCCGACAACGCAGATGCCCTGGCCTTCGCCGAGGCAGCCGGATATCCCGTCTTCGTCAAGCCGAACGAGGGGTCTGAGGGCGACGGCGTGATGCGCGTCGGCGCGCCCGACGGGCTCGACGGCGCCCTTGCGACACTCTTCGCGCGGCATGAGCGGGTGCTCGTGCAGGAGACGGTCGCTGGTCGGGATTTCCGGGTCGTCGTGCTCGACGGGAAGGTGCTTGCCGCCTTCGAACGACGGCCGCTTTCGGTGACCGGCGATGGCTCCAGTCCGCTGTCGGTTCTGATCGCCCATGCGCTGGAGGGGTTCTCGGCTGGTGGCCGCGGCACGCGCATTGCCGCCGACGATCCGCGCATTCTCTCCCATCTCGCCTCCGGCGGGCGCGGGCCGGAGACGGTGCCGGCGCTTGGCGAGAAGATCGCGCTTCTCGCCAACGCCAACCTCTCGACCGGCGGCGCAGCGGTCGAGGTGAGCGACGCGCTCTCGCCGGAGTTCGCGGAGGCGGCGGTGCGGGCAGCGGCGGCGCTGGGCCTGCGCTTTTCCGGCGTCGACCTGATGGCGAGCGGTCCCGGGGACCCGGCGCCGGCGGTGCTGGAGGTCAATGCCGCGCCCGGGCTTTCCTATTTCCACCGCCTTGGCGGGGATGCGGCTGAAACCGTCGAGCGCATCTACGAGGCGCTGCTCGATGCGCTGCTCGGCCGCTAGAGGGCAACGGCCGTCCATCCCGAGGGGGCTTCCTGGGGACCAAAGAAAAAGGCCGGCGAAACGCCGGCCTTTTCCGTTTGCGGTGCTGGTTGCGTTGCTTAGCTGGAAACGAGGTTGCGCAGCACGTACTGGAGGATGCCGCCGGCGCGGACGTATTCGAGCTCGTCCTCGGTGTCGATGCGGCAGAGCACCTCGATGGTCTTCGCGGTGCCATCGGCGAAGACGACCTCGATGTCGACCATCTGGCGCGGCTTGAGGTCGGTGACGCCCTTGATCGTCACCCGCTCGGTGCCGGTGATGCCGTGCGACTGCCAGCTCTCGCCTTCCTTGAAGGTGAAGGGCAGAACGCCCATGCCGACCAGGTTGGAACGGTGGATACGCTCGAAGGACTGGGCGATGACGGCGCGCACGCCGAGCAGGGTCGTGCCCTTGGCCGCCCAGTCACGCGAGGAACCGGTGCCGTATTCCTTGCCGGCGAAGATCACCAGAGGCGTGCCCGCCTCCTTGTATTCCATCGCCGCGTCGTAGATCCACTTCTCCGCGCCGTCCTTCATGGTGACGCCGCCCTCGACGCCGGGAACCATCTGGTTCTTGATGCGGATGTTGGCGAAGGTGCCACGCATCATGATCTCGTGGTTGCCGCGGCGCGAGCCGTAGGAGTTGAAGTCCTTCTTGGCGACCTGGTGCTCCTGCAGGTAGACGCCCGCCGGGGACTCCGCCTTGATCGAACCGGCCGGGGAAATGTGGTCGGTGGTGATCGAATCGAGGAACAGACCCAGGACCGCGGCGCTCTCGATGTCCTCGAGTGGCTTCGGCTCCATGGTCATGCCCTCGAAATAGGGCGGGTTCTGCACGTAGGTCGAACCGGTCGGCCAGGAGTAGGTCATGCCACCCTCGACCTTGATCCCCTGCCAGTGCTCGTCGCCCTTGAAGACGTCCGAATAGCGGGTGCGGAACATCTCCTCGGTGATCGAGGAGCGGATCAGGTCGGTGATCTCCTGCGTGGTCGGCCAGATGTCCTTGAGGTAGACTGGATTGCCGTCGGCGTCCTCGCCGAGCGGGTCGCTCGTCAGGTCGACGTTGAGGCTGCCGGCGATGGCGTAGGCGACGACGAGCGGCGGCGAGGCCAGGTAGTTGGCGCGCACGTCCGGATTGACGCGGCCCTCGAAGTTTCGGTTGCCCGAGAGCACCGAACAGGCGACGAGGTCGTTGTCGTTGATCGCCTTCGAGATCTCCTCGGCCAGCGGGCCGGAGTTGCCGATACAGGTCGTGCAGCCGTAGCCGGTCAGGTTGAAGCCGAGCGCGTCGAGATCTTCCTGGAGGCCGGCCTTGGCGAGATAGTCGGTCACGACCTGGGAGCCCGGCGCCAGCGAGGTCTTCACCCACGGCTTGACCTTGAGGCCCTTGTTGCGGGCGTTGCGGGCGACGAGGCCGGCACCGATCAGCACGCTCGGGTTCGAGGTGTTGGTGCAGGAGGTGATGGCGGCGATCACGACGTCGCCATCGGCGAGACCGTGGTCGCGGCCGTCGACGGCGTGGCGCTGGCCGGCACGGTCGAGGACGCCGGTGGCGCCTTCGTCGACGAAGCGGGATTCACCGTTGGCGGCCGGGACCGAGTCCTGGTTCTTGCGCCCGCCCTTGATGTCGTCGAGGGCGACGGAGAACTTCTGAGCGGCCTCGGTGAGCGCGACGCGGTCCTGCGGACGCTTCGGGCCGGCGATCGACGGCACGACGCTCGACAGGTCGAGCTCCAGCGTGTCGGTGAAGGTCGGGTCAGCGGTCTCGGAGGTGCGGAACATGCCCTGCGCCTTCGAGTAGGCCTCGACCAGGGCAACGCGGTCGGCGTCGCGGCCGGTGGCGCGCAGGTAGCCCATCGTGTCGTCGTCAACCGGGAAGAAGCCGCAGGTGGCGCCGTATTCCGGCGCCATGTTGGCGATGGTTGCCGCGTCCTCGAGGGAGAGATTGTCGAGACCAGGGCCGTAGAACTCGACGAACTTGCCGACAACGCCCTTCTTGCGCAGCATCTCGACGACGGTCAGCACCAGATCGGTCGCGGTGATGCCCTCGTTGAGCTTGCCGCTCAGCTTGAAGCCGACGACTTCCGGAATGAGCATGGAGATCGGCTGGCCGAGCATGGCCGCCTCGGCCTCGATGCCGCCGACGCCCCAGCCCAGAACGGCGAGTCCGTTGACCATCGTCGTGTGGCTGTCGGTGCCCACCAGCGTGTCCGGATAGGCGACGGTCTCGCCATCCTCGTCGCGGGTCCACACGGTCTGGGCCAGATACTCGAGGTTGACCTGGTGGCAGATGCCGGTGCCCGGGGGAACGGCGCGGAAGTTGTCGAAGGCCGACTGGCCCCAGCGCAGGAACTCGTAGCGCTCGCCGTTGCGCTCGTACTCGAGCTCGACGTTGCGGCGGAAGGAGTCCTTGGTGCCGAAGTAATCGATCATCACCGAGTGGTCGATGACGAGGTCGACCGGCACCAGCGGGTTGACCTTCTTCGGGTCGCCGCCGAGCTTCACGGCGGCGTCGCGCATCGCGGCCAGATCGACCACGGCGGGAACGCCGGTGAAGTCCTGCATCAGCACGCGGGCCGGGCGGTAGGAGATCTCGTGCTCGGAGGTGCGGCTGACGAGCCACTTGGCGACGGCGCGGATGTCGTCGGCGGTGACAGTGCGGTTGTCCTCGAAGCGCAGCAGGTTCTCAAGAACCACCTTGAGCGAGTAGGGCAGTCGCGAGACGCCTTCCAGCCCGTTCTTCTCGGCCTCGGGGATCGAGAAGTAGGTGTAGGTCTTGTCACCCACCTTGAGGGTTTTCCTGGCCTTGAAACTGTCGAGCGATTTGGTCACGGCTGGCGGTCCCTTTTGTCTGTCGGGCGCGCGGGGCCCCCTTGGCCACCCGCGCCACGCTTGCACCGTCCGGTATCGAGGCGCCGTCTTGGGGAGCGCCGGGACCGGAGGAATGACGTTCCGCGGGCGTGCGATCACGAACGCGCGCGTTTCGGCGCCCGTATAGCGAATTTCAGCGCCCGGGGCCAGCGGATAGAGCCTCCTTCTTCCTAGGCCAATCGGTTAGGGCAGGGGCCGCGGCATGCCATCCGGGCGATTGCGTCTTGATCGGTGCCCCCGGCTCGGGCAAACCCTTCGGTCATGGATGCGGTCTTGCGCCGCCTCGCCAAGGCGTTTTCGCCCCCCTGTCGCCCCAACGGATCCGGTCCATGCGCCTCATTGTCGAAAACCTGGCCTGCGAGCGCGGCGGTCGTCGTGTGCTCTCCGGCGTGGAGTTTTCCCTCGAGAGCGGGCAGGCGCTGGTGGTCACCGGTGCCAACGGCGTCGGCAAGTCGAGCCTCATCCGGGTGATCGCCGGCCTCGTTGCGCCGGCCGCCGGGCACATCCGCCTGGAAGGTGGTATGGCCGAGCGGACGCCGCCCGAGCACTGCCACTATTTCGGCCATCTCGATGCGCTGAAGCCGGCGCTCAGCGTGCGCGAGAACCTCGATTTCTGGACTGCCTTCCTTGCCCCCGCCGAGGGCGGCGGGCTGAGGCGGGCGGCGAGCCTCGTCGACGCGCTGGAGACGCTCGGCATCGCCCATACGCTGGACCTTCCGGCCGCCTATCTGTCCGCCGGGCAGAGGCGGCGGCTGGCGCTGGCGCGGTTGCTGGTCGTGCCACGGCCGATCTGGCTCCTCGACGAACCGAGTTCGGCACTCGACGCCGCCTCCGAAGCGACGCTGGCAGAGCTGATGACCGCGCATCTTGCTGCCGGCGGCATGATCGTCGCCGCAACCCATCAGGAACTGGCGTTGCCGAGTGTCCTCGATCTCAGGCTGGAGGCGGCATGAGCGGGGAGGCTTCCTTCAGGCCGGCTCCGGCCGCGCCGCGCGGCTGGGCGAGTGCCCTCTTCCTGCGCGAACTGAAACTGTCGCTCAGGGTCGGCGGCGGTGCGCTGATCGGCGTGCTGTTCTTCCTTGCGGTGATCACGGTTGTTCCCTTCGGCGTCGGCCCCGACCTGAAGCTGCTTGCGCTGATCGGGCCGGCGATCCTGTGGATCGGCGCCTTGCTGGCGACGCTGCTCGGCCTTGACCGCCTGTTCCAGGCCGACCGGGATGACGGCTCTCTCGACCTCATGCTGATGGCCGGACGGCCGCTGGAGCTGCTGGTTCTGGTCAAGTGTCTTGCGCACTGGCTTGGAACCGGCCTGCCGCTGGTGGCGGCCGCGCCGTTCCTGTCGATCTTTCTCAACCTGGAGCCGGTTTCGACCGGCGCGGTGACGCTGACGCTTCTGGTCGGCACGCCGGCGCTGACGCTGATCGGCGCGGTGGGCGCCGCGCTCACCGTCTCGCTGCGGCGCGGCGGTCTGCTGCTTGCGGTGCTGGTGGTGCCATTCAGCATCCCCGTGCTGATCTTCGGCGTCAGCGCGGCGGGGGCTGCTGCGGGCGGGCCCACGCCCTTCCAGACGCCGTTCCTGTTCCTGTCGGCGCTGACACTGGTCGCCGCGGTCGTCGGGCCGGTCGCGGCCGGGGCGGCGCTGCGCTTCTCCAGCGACTGACCTGGCGCCTGCCGTCGGACGGCATGTCGCGCACGCCTCCATTGAAAGCCGGACCAACCCACACTAGAAACGTTCCATGGCCCTTCTCGACCTTGCCAATCCGACCCGCTTCCTGACCCTTTCGGGGCGGGTCCTGCCGTGGCTTTCCGCGTTCTGCGCGATTGCCTTCGCGGTCGGCCTCTACCTGACCTTCGCCGTTGCCCCGGACGACTACCAGCAGGGCGCGACGGTCAAGATCATGTTCCTGCACGTGCCCGCGGCCTGGCTGGCGATGATGTGCTATGCCGTCATGGCGATGGCCTCGCTCGGAACGCTTGTCTGGAAGCACCCGCTCGCCGACGTGTCGGCGCGCGCGGCGGCGCCGATCGGGGCGGCCTTCACCTTCGTGGCGCTGGTCACCGGAGCCTTGTGGGGCAAGCCCATGTGGGGCACCTACTGGGTCTGGGACGCGCGCCTGACCTCGTTTCTGGTGCTCTTCATCATGTATCTCGGGCTCATCGCGCTGTGGCGCACGGTCGAGGACCCGATCCGCGCCGGCAAGGCGGTGGCGGTGCTGACGCTCGTGGGTGCGATCAACCTGCCGATCATCAAGTTCTCGGTCGACTGGTGGAATACGCTGCACCAGCCGGCGAGCGTGTTGCGCGTCGGCGGGCCGGCGATCCACCCGACGATTTTATGGCCGCTCATCGTCATGGCCGTGGCCTTCACCCTGCTTTTTCTGATCATGCACCTGATGGCGATCCGCAACGGCATCCTGGCGCGCCGGTTGCGGACCATGCGCCTGCAGGCGGCAAGCCGGCATACGGCGACTGCCCGTCCGGCGACGACCAGGGCCCAGCCCGGCATGGGAGCCGCGAAATGATGCTTGTCGAGCTGCTCGGTCCGCACGCGGGCTTCATCCTCGCCTGCTACGGGATCACCGCCGGCGTCGTCGCCGCGCTTTTCGTCTGGCTCTTTGCCGCGCGGGCGCGGATCACGCGCGAGATCGCGGCGCTGGAGGCCGAGGGCGTGAACCGTCGGTCCAGGCCCGCCTCCGCGGAGACCGGATCATGAGCAGCAACGAGCCGGCAAACCCGGAGACCCCGACGCGCGAGCGACGCCGCCTGCCGTTGATGGCGCTGCTGCCGCTCGTCGTCTTCGGGCTGCTCGCCGCCCTGTTCCTGGCCCAGTTGCTGAGCGGCAAGGATGCGTCCGAGGTGCCCTCGGCGCTGATCGGCAAGCCGGCGCCCGAGTTCACACTGCCCGCCGTCCCGGGTCTCGTTGCCAAGGGGGACCCGGTGCCGGGCTTTGCCCGGGCCGACCTGCTTGGCAAGGTCAGCGTCGTCAACATCTTCGCCTCGTGGTGCGCACCCTGCCGGCAGGAACATCCGCTGCTGGAGGAACTGGCGGCGACGGGAAAGGCCCAGCTTCTCGGCGTCAACTACAAGGACAAGCCGGAGAATGCCCGCCGTTTCCTCGGAGCGCTCGGCAACCCCTACGACAGGGTCGGAGCCGACGACAAGGGCCGGGCGGCGATCGACTGGGGCGTTTACGGCGTGCCGGAGACCTTCATCGTCGATGCGGCCGGGATGATCCGCTACAAGTTCATCGGCCCGCTCTCCGAGGCGAGTTACCGGCAGGTGTTCCTGCCCGAGCTCGAAAAGGTCCTGGCCGACCCGCGCGGTTGACGGCCGGTGGCCGGAGGTCTCAAGTCCTCGTGAATGGCCTTTGATCCCGACGCGGCCTATCTTGCTTTCGACAAGAGGGGGGAGCCGCCCGGTTCCCGCCGCCACATCCGACGCCGCGGTTTCCAGATGCCTGCACCTGCGCAGTTTTCGCGCGCGGCCCTTGCCGCGCTTCTGACGACGCTGATCGCGTTGTCGTTCGCCGCCGCTCCGGCGCGCGCCGAGCCGCCGCGCGCGGTTGTCGAACTCTTCACGAGCCAGGGCTGCTCCTCCTGCCCGCCGGCGGACAGGCTGATGGGAGAACTGGTGCGGCGCGGCGATCTGGTGACGCTGACCTATCCCGTCGACTACTGGGACTATCTCGGCTGGCACGACACGCTCGCCTCGCCGGAAAACAGCCGCCGCCAGCGCGACTATGCCGAGGCGCGCGGCGACCGCGCGGTCTACACGCCGCAGGTCGTCGTCAACGGCGCAACCCATGTCGTCGGCAGCGACAGGAAGGCGCTGGGCCAGGCGCTCGAGACAAGCCCGGCTCTTCCCGTTACGGTGTCGCTGCGCCGGATCGACGAGCGCATCGAGATCAGCGTCGAGGGGCGGCTGCCGGCGGGCACGGGCATGGCGACGGTCATGGTCGCCTTCGTCGCGCCTCCGGTGGATGTGGCGATCCCGCGCGGGGAAAACCGCGGGCGCAACATTACCTATCACCATGTGGTCAAGGCGATGCGGGCGGTGGGCGTTTGGGAAGGCGGCAAGGCCGTGTTCCAGATTCCGGCCAGCGAGATCCGCAAGCTCAATGCCGGCGGCTGCGCCGCTCTCGTCCAGATCGAGAAAGCCGGCCGGCCGGGCCGCATCCTGGGGGCGGGAACGCTCTGAGGCGAAAGCCTTGCGTCGTACCCTGTGAGAAGCGGGCACGGCGGTTTGTCACGGACGGTAAAACCGGCTAGGCCTTTGCCGCGCCCCCCGGCACCCGGCCGCTGCGGCGCGAGACACGTCGCAAAGGTCGCCGTTCATGAGCCTTCGCCTGCGCATCGCGCTTGCAAGCATCGTCGTCGGGGTCGTCGTGCTCGCCCTCAAGACGCTGGCCTACTGGTGGACCGGCTCCGTCGCGCTCTATTCGGATGCGCTTGAATCGGTTGTCAACGTCGCCTCGGCGGCGGCCGCCTTCGTCGCGGTGTGGTTCGCCTCCAAGCCGCCCGACACCAATCATCCCTACGGTCACCACAAGGCGGAATACCTTGCGGCCGTCATCGTCGGCGTGATGATCGTGCTTGCCGCCCTGTCGATCGCCCGCGAGGCCTGGATCGCGTTCAACAATCCGCGCGAGATCGCCTTCACGGTCGAGGGGCTTGGCGTCAATGCGCTCGCCAGCGTGCTCAACGGCGCCTGGGCGTGGGTGTTGATCCGCGTCGGACGCAGCCATCGCTCGATGGCGCTTGCCGCCGATGGCAAGCATCTGGTGACCGACGTGGTTTCCTCCGTCGGCGTTCTTGTCGGCGTCGGGCTGGTCTATCTCACCGGCATCCGCTCGCTCGACTCCCTGCTTGCGGGCCTTGTGGCGCTCAACATCCTGTGGTCGGGCTGGGGCTTGATGAAGGAGTCCGTCGGCGGGCTGATGGACGAGGCGGTCGCCCCCTCGCTGCAGGACCGGATCCGCGAGGTCATCTCGAACTCCGGGGCAGGCGCCCTGGAGGCCCACGACCTGCGCACGCGCTCGGCCGGGCATGTCATCTTCGTCGATTTCCATCTGGTGGTGCCGGCGGGAATGACGGTCGAACAGGCCCACGAGATCTGCGACCGGATCGAGGATGCAATCTCCCGGGACGTGCCGGGCGCGCGCACCACGATCCATGTGGAGCCCGAGCAGAAAGCCAAGCACACCGGCATCGTCGTCATCTGAACCGCGCCTGCGCGGCGCGGCGGCTCAGTCCTGCCGGTCGCGGGGGCCGGTCAACGCCCGGTCGATCGCGTTCAACAGATGCGCCGGCGGCACGGGCCGGGTCAGCACGCTCGAGAAACCGGCGCGGGCCAGGTCGGCCCGGTTCGGGGCCATCGCGGCGGTGATGCCGACGACGGGGAGCGTTCGCGTCTCGGCTTGCGCGCGGATGCGGGCCAGCGTCTCGACGCCGTCCATGCCCGGCATTGTGAGATCGAGCAGCATTCCGTCGGGCACGGCGTCGGCGAGCCGTTCCAGTGCTTCCTCGCCGCTTTCGGCAAGTGTCACGTCGAAGCCGACCGCTTCGAGCATCGCCCGCATCATCCGGCGGTTCGCGGCATTGTCGTCGACGACGAGAAGCCGCCTTCGCCGGCTGTCGGCCGCCGCCTCGTCCGCGGCGACGGCGCGCGCTGCCTGCTCTGAGGTCGCGGCGGCGGATCCTGGTGCGGGAGCCGGCGCGAGCAGTGGCAGGCGAAGACCGAAGGTGCTGCCCATCGGCGAGGTCGCGACAAGCTCCAGCCGGCCGCCTTCGGCGGCGGCGAGCCGGGCGGCGCTCCACAGGCCAAGGCCCGATCCACCCGCGCGGCCTTCCGCGCGGCGGCCGCGACCGCCGGGGCGGAACAGGCGCTGGCGCTCGTCCGTCTCGATGCCGATCCCGGTGTCGGCAAGCGTCAGCGAGAGCTCGGGGTGGGGGCCTCCGCGACGCACGCTGGCCGTCAGCCGCAGGCCGCCCTCGCCGGTGTATTTCAGCGCGTTGTCGAACAGCACGGAGAGCACCCGCCTGAGGCCGAGCGGGTCGGTGAGCCCGTAGCTCGCGAGTTCGTCGGAGATGTCGCGCGACAGCGACAGGCCGCGGGAGCGGGCATGCGGCTCAAACAGGTCGGCGACCGCCTCGATGGTGTCTCGGGCGGTGTCGCGGGTTTCCGCGCGGGCCGGCAGGTCGTCGCCGGGCAGGGCGGCGCGGGTGATCGCCAGCAGCGAATCGATCGCCATTTCCAGCGTCTTCAAGGCGTCGGCCTGGCGCGGTGTCGTGGGGTCGGTGCAAACGATCTCCACCGCCGTGCGCATCGCCGAAAGCGGTGTGCGCAGGTCGTGCAGCAGAACGGCAAGCTCGTCCGGCGCCGCTTCGCGAGGCGTTGCGCCGTCATCCGGTCCGTCAGTCATCCTCGGCCTTTCCGCTCCGGCCGGTAGCCCGTCGCGACATGGCCGCCGCACGGGATTCGACCCTTGCTCACTTTGCCGAGGCCGCCGGCCAAATCAAGCCTTGCGACCGCCTTGGGAGAGATCGCCGCCTGAGCCCGGAGCCTGCGTGCTTGTCGGCGTGCGCGGGGCATGCGAAACAGCGGCATGATCGATCAGATCCTCACCATTGTCCTGCCGCTTTTCGTGTTGATCGGCCTTGGCTATGCGGCGGCGCGTACCGGTGTGCTCGACGCGGGCATCGGCGACGCGCTCGGGCGCTTCGTCTATGTCATCGCCATCCCGGTGCTGATCTTCCGCACGCTGGCGACGAGCTCGCTCGACGGGGTTTCGCCGTGGGGGTTCTGGTTCGCCTATTTCACCGGCGTCGCCGTCGTGTGGACGCTGGGAACGCTGGTGGTGCGCAAGGTGTTCAGGCGCGACGCGCGCGCCGGCGTCATCGCCGGCATCAACGCCGGCTTCGCCAATACCGTGCTCGTCGGCGTGCCGCTGATCACCGCCGTCCACGGTGAGGCCGGCCTGGTGCCGCTCTTCGTGCTGATCTCGATCCATCTGCCGGTGCTGACGGTCGTCTGCGCTCTGCTGATGGAGCGCGCCGCCGTCCTCGACGGCACGCAGCAGCCCAAGCCGCTGCCGCAGCTGATGGCGGGCGTTGCGATGAACCTCGCCACCAGCCCGATCATCATCGGCATCGTCTGCGGCGGCCTCTGGCGGCTTACGGGCTGGCCCGTCACCGGCATCTTCGCCGATGTGCTCGGCCGTATCGCCAGCGCGACGATCCCGGTGGCGCTGTTTTCGCTGGGCATGAGCATGGTTGCCTACGGCATCCGCGGCAATCTCGCGCCCGGACTGGTGCTGTCCGTCCTCAAGATCGGCGCGATGCCTGCGATCGTCTGGGCAATGGCGACCTATGTGGTGCACCTGCCGCCGTTGTGGATCTCGGTGGCGACGCTCACGGCGGCCTGTCCGACCGGCATCAATGCCTTCCTTTTCGCCAACCGCTTCGGCACCGGCCACGCCATGTCGGCGAACTCGATCACGCTGACGACGGCGCTTGCGGTGGTGACGACCGGTCTGTGGCTGGTCTTCCTCGGCAGCTGAAGCGGCTTACGCCAGGCGCTCTGCGGTCATGCCGACCATCGCGCGGATCCCCTCGGGCGTCGCGCCTTGCGCGCGCAGGGCGGCAAGTGCTGTGGCTCCGTGCGATTTGGAGAGCTTGCGCCCGTCCGGTCCGGTGATCAGCCGATGATGGCGGTAGACCGGCGCGGGCAGGCCCAGCAGTTCCTGCAAGAGCCGGTGGACCGAGGTCGCCTCGAAGAGATCCGCGCCGCGTACGACGTGGGTGATCCCCTGCAGCGCGTCGTCCAGCGTCACCGACAGGTGATAGCTCGTCGGCGTGTCCTTTCGTGCCAGCACCACGTCGCCCCAGCCCGACGGATCGGCGACGATTTCACGCGTCGCGCCGTCGTCGTCTTCCTCGCGCCAGACAAGCGGGTGGGCAAGGCGCTCGAGCGCCAGCTCCATGCGTAGGCGCAGGGCGAAGGGGGCGCCGGAGCCGTCGCGCGCGGCGATTTCCTCTGGCTGCAGCAGCGCCCGGTCGCCCGGGTAGAGCGGCGCGCCGTCGGGATCGCGGGGAAAGGGCGCGCCGGTTTCCGCCTCGCGCGCGGCGACGGCGGCGCGGACCTCGGCACGGGTCAGAAAGGCGCGATAGACCAGCCCCTCGCTCTCAAGCCGTGACAGTGCGGCGGCGTAGTCGTCGAAATGCTCCGACTGCCGTCGCGGCGGCGCGTCCCAGTCGACGCCGAGCCAGCGGAGATCCTCGAGCACGCCTGCCTCCAGCTCCGGCGTGCAGCGGGTTGTGTCGATGTCCTCGATGCGCAGCAGGAACTGTCCGCCGCGCTCCCGCGCCAGATCGTGGTTGAGCAGCGCGGAGAGCGCGTGGCCGAGGTGGAGCCGGCCGTTCGGCGAGGGGGCGAAGCGGAAGACGGGAGGGCGCGTCATCCTGCCTCAATCGGGGAAAAGCCGGGCGTGGTCAATGACCGCTTTCGCGCTGGCGGCTTGACCGCCGTCACCGGCTCGGGCAGGCAGGCATGCGAACAAGGGCGGGGTGCGTCATGCTTTCGGGAATTCATGAGGAGGCGGATCTCGCCGCCGGGCTGGCGCGCCTCGTCGCCGCCCACCCCGATCTCGCGGCCATCGCCGATGTCGCAGGGCCGCTGCCGCTGCGCCGGCAGCAGGCGGATCTCGCCGGGCTCGCCCGCATCGTCACCGCGCAGCAGGTGTCGGTGGCGAGCGCCGCGGCGATCTTTGCCCGGCTCGAGGCGCTGGTCGCGCCCTTCACGGCGGACACTCTCGACGGTCTTGCCGACGCGGATCTGGCCGGCGCCGGATTGTCGCGGCCGAAGATCGCCACCTTGCGGGCGATTGCCAACGCCATCGGCGCAGGGCTCGATCTCGCCGGCCTCGCCATGATGCCGGGGGAGGAGGCCCATCGCAGGCTCGTCGCCATCCGGGGCATCGGTCCGTGGACCGCAGACATCTTCCTGCTGTTCTGCGCCGGGCACCCGGATGTCTTTCCCGCTGGCGACCTGGCGCTCCAGGAGGCGGTGCGCCGCGCGCTGGGGCTCGAGGCGCGGCCGAAACCGGCCGAGCTTGCCCGCATCGCCGCGCGCTGGGCGCCGGAGCGGGGCACCGCGGCGCGGCTCTTCTGGGCCTATTACCGCGCGGCCTGCGGACGGGGAGCGGGGATCGCGGTCTAGAGACGCCAGGGGCCGGCTGTTGCGGTCAGCTTCCGCGAGACAGCGGATGGTGGTCCTCGACCAGAGCGCGAAGCCGCTCGTCGAGCACATGGGTGTAGATCTGCGTCGTCGAGATGTCGGCATGGCCGAGAAGCTGCTGGACGACGCGCAGATCCGCGCCGTTCTGGAGCAGGTGCGAGGCGAAGGCGTGGCGCATGACATGCGGCGACAACGCTCCAGGGTCGATGCCGACGGCGACGCCAAGCGCCTTGAGATCGCGGGCGAAGGCCTGCCGAGTCAGGTGGCCGCTGTCGCCATGGGAGGGAAACAGCCAGCGGCTTTCGGTCCGCGCGCCCTGGGTCTTTCGCCGGGCGACATAGGCGCGCATGGCGGCGCGCGCGGCCTGGCTCAGGGGCACCAGGCGCTCCTTGTTGCCCTTGCCGGTGACTGCGATCAGGCGTTCCTCGCGCCTGGCGGCGGAAGCGGGAAGCGCCACCAGCTCCGAGACACGCAGGCCCGTCGCGTAGATCACCTCCAGCAGCGCGTGCATGCGCAGAGCGCGGATCGCCTTCGCTGGCGTGTCGTGCTCGGCCTCGGCGGCGGCGCGCGCGGCGTCCAGCAGCGCATCGACCTGGCCGACCGTGAGCACCTTGGGCAGGGGCGCGCGGGTCTTGGGACTGGCGACGGTGCGGGTCGGGTCGTCGGTGCGCAGGCCGTCGGAATAGAGGTGGCGGAAGAACTGGCGCAACGCGGAGAGATGACGCGCCTGCGTGGTGGCCGCGAAGCCGCGCGCGGCGAGGTCGGACAGGTAGCCGGTGACGTCGTCCTTGGTCGCCTCGACGGCGGTCCGGCCGGTGCAGCCGAGAAACTCGTGAAAGCCCTCGAGATCGCGCCGGTAGCTCTCCAGCGTGTTCGCCGCCGCGCCGCGTTCGGCCGACAGCATCTCCAGAAAGCTCTCGATCAGGTATCCGTCATTCGCCATGCGCTTCTTTCGCACATCATCGTTGCACCGCGCTTGCCGCGCTCGGGAGACCTAGCGGCCGAAGCCGTCCATCTTGAGGCGGACGGTGATCTCATGCGGCTCGGGAGTGACGAACGTGCCCAGGGCATAGACGCCGGCGACCGCCAGACCCGACAGCACGACAAGGGCAATGATCAGGCGCGACAGGGTTGGCATGGCGGCTTCGGTCTTCTCGAGGGCGAAAGCTTCGTCCGATTTTTTGAACAATCCGCGCCCTCAATGCAAGGGCGACCGGTCGGCGGGCTTGACGAGGCGGGCGCGACAAGGGCAAAGCCTTGGAGGAATACGGGGAGGTTGCCAGGTTCATGTGCGCAATGACGAGAACTGTCGCTCCGGCGCGGGCGCGCCGCATCGTCGATGCGCTCGGCGACCGGCCGCTTGTGCTGGTGGGCATCATGGGGTGCGGCAAGTCGAGCGTCGGCCGACGGCTGGCGCAGGCGCTGGAATTGCCCTTCGTCGACGCGGACACCGAGATCGAGATCGCCGCGAACCTGACGATCAAGGAGATCTTCGCCCAGCACGGCGAGCCCTATTTCCGCGCCGGCGAGCAGCGTGTGATCGCCCGGCTGCTGAAGAACGGCGCTCAGATCCTGGCGACCGGCGGTGGTGCCTACATGAACGCGGAGACGCGCGCGGCCGTTGGCGAGGCGGCGCTGTCGATCTGGCTCAAGGCCGAACTCGACATCGTCTTCGACCGGGTGCGCCGCAAGCCGACGCGGCCCCTGCTCGAAAACCCGGACCCCAAGGGCGCGCTCGCCGCGTTGCTGGCCGAGCGCGAGCCGGTCTATGCCGAGGCGGACCTGATGGTGCTGTCGCGGGACGTGCCGCATGAACAGGTCGTCCTCGACATTGTCGAGGCGCTCGAAGCCCATCTCGGCATCGTCCCGGACGCGGATGCCGATTCCGATTCCGAACTCGCGAGATCCCGATGACCCCTGCCCATGATGAAGCTTCCTGCGGTGATGCGCCCGTGCGGCGGGTCGCCGTCGAACTCGGGGCGCGCGGCTACGACATCCTGATCGGCCGGGGGCTGCTCGCCTCGGCGGGCCGACATGTCGCTTCGGCGTTGCCCGGTGCGAGGGTCGCCATCGTCAGCGACGAGACGGTCGCCGCGCTTCACCTGGAGCGGCTGCAGGCGGCGCTCGACGACGCCGGCGTTCGCCACTCGGCGATCCTGCTGCCGCCCGGCGAGGCGAGCAAGCGGTTCGATGTCTATGAGACCGTCTGCGACCGGGTGCTCGAGGCCCGCCTCGAGCGCGGAGACGCAATTGTCGCGCTGGGCGGCGGTGTCGTCGGCGATCTCGCCGGCTTCGTCGCGGCGAGCGTGCGCCGCGGCATGCCCTTCGTGCAGATGCCGACGAGCCTGCTTGCCCAGGTGGATTCCTCCGTCGGCGGCAAGACCGGCATCAATACCCGGCATGGCAAGAACCTGATCGGCGCATTCCATCAGCCGGCGCTGGTCATCGCCGACACGGCGCTGCTCGACACGCTGAGCGCGCGCGAGTTTCGTGCCGGCTATGCCGAGGTGGCGAAATACGGGCTTCTGGGGGACGCCGACTTCTTCGCCTGGCTGGAGGAAAACCACGGCGCGGTCTTCTCAGGCTCGGGCGAGCGCGAAGAGGCGATCGCGCGTTCCTGCGAGGCCAAGGCCCGGGTTGTCGCCGGCGACGAGTTCGAGGCGGGCGCCCGTGCGTTGCTCAATCTCGGCCACACCTTCGGCCATGCGCTGGAGGCGATTGTCGCCTATGATGGCGCGCGCCTCGTGCACGGAGAGGGCGTGGCGATCGGCATGCGGCTCGCCTTCTCCTTGTCGGTGCGCATGGGGCTCTGCCCGGCGGCAGCGGCGGAACGGGTGAGCGCCCATCTTGCGGCCGTCGGCCTTCCGACCCATATCGCGGATGTGCCCGGACAGATGCCGCCGGCCGAAACCTTCCTCGACATCATGGCGCAGGACAAGAAGGTGAGCCGCGGCGCGCTGACGCTGATCCTCGTCAGGGGGATTGGCGAGGCCTTCGTCGAGCGTGGGGTCGATCCGGACCTGCTGCGCGACTTCCTGCGGGACGAACTGGCCGACGCCTGAGCGCGGAACCGCCGCGGGCCCGTCGTCCTTGCGAATGGAGCTGAGACATGAGTGACGCAAGCCTGTGGTTGTCGGTTTTCGCCATCCTCGTCCTGCTGGCGCTGTCTGGCTTCTTCTCCGGTTCGGAGACGGCCCTGACGGCAGCCTCGCGCGCCCGGATGCTGCAATACGAGAAGAGCGGCGACAAGCGGGCGAGCGTCGTCTCGAGGCTGATCCTTGCCCGCGAACGGCTGATCGGCGCGCTGCTTCTCGGCAACAACCTGGTCAACATCCTGGCCTCGGCGCTTGCCACCAACGTGCTGCTGAACATTTTCGGCGATGCGGGCGTGGTCTATGCGACGCTGGTCATGACCGCGCTGGTGCTGATCTTCTCCGAGGTGCTGCCCAAGACCTGGGCGATCTCCAATCCGGATCGTTTCGCGCTTGCCGTCTCTCCGGTGGTGCGCCCCGTGGTGACGCTTTTCGCGCCGGTCGTCATGGGCGTCGAGGTCATTGTGCGCGCCATCCTGCGTCTCTTCGGCGTCGACGTCTCGACCAACGGCAACTTCATTTCCGCGCATGACGAGCTGCGCGGCACCGTCGATCTCCAGCATCTCGAGGGCGGCCTGGTCAAGGCGGAGCGTGACCGCATCGGCGGCCTGCTCGACCTGGCCGAGCTCGAGGTGTCCGATGTGATGGTTCACCGCACCAAGATGATCGCCCTCAACGCCGACGATGATCCGGCCAAGTTGATCGGTGATGCTCTGGAGAGCCCGCACACCCGCCTGCCGCTGTGGCGCGGGCAGACCGACAACTACATCGGCGTGCTGCACGCCAAGGACCTGTTGCGCGCGCTCGCCAAGGCGGGCAGCGACCCGGCGATGATCGACATCGAGCAGCTTTCATCGCCGCCGTGGTTCGTGCCGGAAACCACCAGCCTGCAGGATCAGCTCAACGCCTTCCTGAAGCGAAAGGCGCATTTCGCCCTTGTCGTCGACGAGTATGGCGAGGTGATGGGGCTGGTGACGCTGGAGGACATCCTGGAAGAGATTGTCGGCGAGATCTCCGACGAACACGACGTGGAGCTTGCCGGCGTCCGTCCGCAGCCCGACGGCTCGATCATCGTCGAGGGATCCGTGCCGATCCGCGATCTCAACCGCGCCGTCGACTGGCGCCTTCCCGACGACGAGGCCACGACCATCGCCGGTCTCGTCATTCACGAGGCGCGGATGATCCCCGACGAGCGGCAGGCCTTCACCTTTCACGGCTATCGGTTCACGGTGCTGAAGCGGGAAAAGAACCGGATCACGCGGCTGCGCATCCTGCCGCTGTCGAAGAGCGTGGCCGGCACCGTGCGCCAGATCAGCGCGGCGGTGCCCGTTGCCCCGCCCGTCGCGCCGTCGGCTCCGGTAGCCTGAGCGCATCAGTCAGCGCAAGCGCCCCGGCCGTTTCCGGCCGGGGTAATCCTTCGAAAAACCGCGCTTGTGCCTTGCGCGCCTACTCCGGGGAGTTGGCGCGTCCGCCGCCGCGTGGGTCCGGCTCGCCGGGCGCGCGCGCCTCGACGGCCAGCGCGTGCATGCCCTTGTCGAAGGCCGGGACCAGGCAATCGTTGACCGCGCGGTGGCGGGCGATGCGGGTCATGCCGGCGAAGCTCGGCGCGACGATGCGAACGCGGAAGTGGGTTTCCCCACCCTCGCGCCAGCCTGCGTGACCGCGATGTTTCTCCGACTCGTCAACCACTTCGAGGAGTTCCGGCTCGAAGGCGTCGGAGAGGCTTTTCTGGATTTCGTCTCGAATGCTCATGCCTATTCATTTGGCCGAGAATTCGCCGGCGTCAAGATCTTGCCGAACCGGGTGCGGCGGGCCTATCTATGCGCTTCGCCTTTCGGCCGGCCCGTGCTCGCGTAGCGCCGCCGCGCTTCATGGGCGTTCCTCCACTTTGCGCCGCGCGGCTTGCGCGGATATCCTGTTCGGCCGCTTTGCCGAGAGCCTCGAACGGGGCGCGACGGGATCGGGAATGGGAACCTGAAACGGATGATGGACACGAAGCGGTGACTTCCGACATTTTCGACCGGATACGCATCAAACCCAAGACCTCGCCCGGCGCACGGGCCGAGACGGTCGGGCGGACATGCGAGTGGGAGGGCTGCGACGCGGCGGGAACGCACCGTGCGCCGAAGGGGCGCAGCGCGGACGGTCAGTATTATCATTTCTGCCTCGACCACGTCCGTCTCTACAACAAGTCCTACAACTACTTTTCCGGCATGGACGACGACGAGACGCGCGCCTACCAGCGCGACGCGCTGACCGGTCACCGCCCGACCTGGAAGCTGGGCGTCAACGCCAAGGCCGCCAATGCGGCGGCGTGGTCGGACATCGATCCGCGCGCGGCGGCCAAGGCCCGGGCGGAGGCCCGCTCGCGCTCGCGCACGTCTGGCGGACGCGACGGGACTTCGGGGGCACGGCGGCCGAAGCTCAAGCCGCTGGAGGCGCGCGCCCTCGATACGCTGGGACTTACCCAGACGGCGCGGGATGCGGAAATCAAGGCGCGCTACAAGGAGCTGGTGAAGCGGTTGCATCCGGACGCCAACGGCGGCGACCGGTCGCTGGAGGACCGGCTTCGCGAGATCATCCAGGCCTATGCGCTGCTGAAGAAGGCCGGTTTGTGCTGAGCCCGACGGGCCGCGCGGCGCGTGGCTGCTGTCGCGGCTCAACCATTTTCACTTGGCCGGGCCGATCTCTAGGGCTAGTGTCCCGATGCCGGAGTTCGTCAGACCCTGCGGCATTCCCCGCACGAACTTCGGTCTCGATAAGGACGCCTGCAAATACTTGGGTCTAGTGCGATTTCGGATCGAAGGTTCGCTTTCGCGCGCGGCAATGGCCGTGTGGCGAACCGGAAGCCCGGCGCACTGGCAAGCCTGCCGAACTTCGTCCGCGCCAGCGGATGTGTTGCACCTGTCCCGGACCCGTTCTCCCACGGGCCAGCGGAGGATTCATGACTGACACGACCCTTGCCGCCGACAATCTTCCCGATACCACCGTTTCGGTGCGTAAGGTGTTCGGCATCGATACCGACCTGACGGTTCCCGCCTATTCCACGCCGAGCGAGCATGTTCCGGACCGCGACGAGGATTACCTCTTCGACCGGGAAACGACGCTGGCGATCCTGGCAGGCTTCGCGCGCAACCGCCGCGTGATGGTGACCGGCTATCACGGCACCGGCAAGTCGACCCACATCGAGCAGGTCGCCGCCCGCCTCAACTGGCCCTGCGTGCGCGTCAACCTGGACAGCCACATCAGCCGTATCGATCTCGTCGGCAAGGACGCGATCGTGCTGCGCGACGGCCTGCAGGTCACGGAATTCCGCGATGGCATCCTGCCCTGGGCGCTGCAGAACAACATCGCGCTGGTGTTTGACGAATACGACGCCGGCCGCCCGGACGTGATGTTCGTGATCCAGCGCGTGCTCGAGGTTTCCGGCCGCCTGACGCTGCTCGACCAGAACCGCGTCATCCGCCCGCATCCCGCCTTCCGCCTGTTCGCCACGACCAACACGGTCGGCCTCGGCGACACCTCGGGCCTCTATCACGGCACGCAGCAGATCAACCAGGGGCAGATGGACCGCTGGTCGATCGTCACGACGCTGAACTACCTGCCGCATGACAACGAAGTCGAGATCGTGCTGGCCAAGGCCAAGCACTACCAGAACGAGGAAGGCCGGAAGGTCGTGTCGCGCATGGTCCGCCTTGCCGACATGACGCGCAATGCCTTCATCAACGGCGACCTGTCGACGGTGATGAGCCCGCGCACGGTCATCACCTGGTCGGAAAACGCCGAGATCTTCGGAGACATCGGTTTCGCCTTCCGCGTCACCTTCCTCAACAAGTGCGACGAGATGGAGCGCACGCTGGTGGCCGAGTTCTATCAGCGCTGCTTCGGCGAGGAATTGCCGGAATCCGCCGCCAACGTGGTGATGAGCTAAGCCGCCGATATGCGAAATCCGCCATCCGACAAGTCGAAGCCGACCACCGAGCCGCTGAAGCGGGCGATCGGCGAGACCATGCGCGCAATTGCCGGCGATCCGGAACTCGAGGTGCTCTACACCTCGGACCGGCCGTCGCTTGCCGGCCACACGGCGCGCCTGCCGGACCCCTCGCGGCGTCCGACGGAGGCGGAGATCGCGATCACCCGGGGCCTGGCCGATTCCATGGCGCTGAAGATTGCCTGCCACGATCCGGCGCTGCACCGGCGCATGGTGCCGCAGGGCGACACCAGCCGTGCGATCTTCGACGCGGTCGAGCAGGCGCGTTGCGAGGCCGTGGGCGCGACCCGCATGCCTGGCGTCGCCGACAATCTCTCGGCGATGCTCGAGGACCGCTGCCGAAAGGCGGCCTATTCGGATGTGGCGAGCCGCGAGGACGCCCCGCTCGAGGAGGCGGTCGCCTACATGGTGCGCGAGCGCCTGACGGGCCGGCCGGCGCCTCGCAGCGCCCAGCCGATGATCGAGCAGTGGCGCGCCTGGATCGAGGAAAAGGCGGGCGACGCGCTCGACCGTCTGGCCGAGCGCATGGAAGACCAGCAGGACTTCGGCAAGCGCTTGCGCTCCGTGCTTTCCTCCCTCGACATGGACGATGACTTCGGCGAGCCGGGCGAGGACGAGGAAAACGAGGGCGAGGAGTCCGAGGGCGGCAACGACCGCGGCGAGACCTCGGCCGAGGGTGAGGAAAACAGCGGCGAGGACGAGGGCGCCCCGCAGGAGATGGAAGTCTCTGGGGACGAGATGGAAGCCGGCGAGACCGAGGGCCTCGACGGCGATCTCGACGAACTCGCCGACGACCAGAGCGCCGACCAGGCCGAGGAGCCAGGCGACAGCCCGCGCCGGGAGATGCCCTTCTCCAATCAGCCGGCGGGACCGGACTACAAGGTCTTCACCACCCGTTTCGACGAGATGGTGACGGCGGAAGAGCTGTGCGATACGGCCGAGCTCGACCGGTTGCGCGGTCATCTCGACAAGCAGCTCACCAATCTCCAGGGCGCGGTCGCGCGACTTGCCAACCGGCTGCAGCGCAAGCTGCTGGCGCAGCAGAACCGCTCGTGGATGTTCGATCTCGAGGAAGGTCTGCTCGACACGGCGCGGCTCATGCGCGTCGTCATCGACCCGCACCAGCCGCTGGCCTTCAAGCAGGAAAGCGACATCAACTTCCGCGACACGGTGGTGACGCTGCTGCTGGACAATTCCGGCTCCATGCGCGGCCGACCGATCACGGTCGCGGCCACCTGCGCCGACATTCTGGCGCGTACGCTGGAGCGCTGCGGCGTCAAGGTCGAGATCCTCGGCTTCACCACGCGGGCGTGGAAGGGCGGACAGTCGCGCGAGGCGTGGCTCGCCGCCGGCAAGCCGGCGCAGCCCGGCCGGCTCAACGACCTTCGCCACATCGTCTACAAGTCTGCCGATGCGCCCTGGCGGCGGGCCCGGCGCAACCTCGGCCTGATGATGCGCGAGGGGCTGCTGAAGGAAAACATCGACGGAGAGGCGCTCGACTGGGCGCACAAGCGCCTGCTTGGCCGGCCCGAGCAGCGCAAGATCCTGATGATGATCTCGGACGGCGCGCCGGTGGACGACTGCACGCTGTCGGTCAATCCGGGCAACTATCTGGAAAAGCACCTGCGCTATGTGATCGACGAGATCGAGACGCGCTCGCCGGTGGAGCTGATCGCCATCGGCATCGGCCATGACGTGACCCGCTACTACAGCCGTGCGGTGACCATCGTCGACGCAGAGGAACTCGCCGGGGCGATGACCGACCAGCTCGCCGATCTCTTCGACGAGCAGACCACGCGCCCGACGGGCCGGACGCGCCGCCGTGCGATGCGCTGAGGCGAGGGGCGGCCGGGCGCGAAACGCGGTCCGGCGGCTCGCCACAGGCCTTGTTGTCGCTTCTCTGGCGGTGGCGACAGGGCTCGGCTTTCTTGCGCCCGAGGCGCGCGCCGCGCGGATCGAGCCGCAGGCGGTGTCGCTGCGGGTGACACCGATCCCGTCCTTTGCCATTGGACGCGACGACGGCCGTTTCGGGCGGTTGACCTTTCTCGGTGGCCTCGAGCTCCAGTCGGGCAACCGCAACATGGGCGGCCTGTCCGGTCTTGTGGTGACACCCGATGGCGGCCGCATGATCGCCATCGCCGACAACGGGCTCTGGTTCGAGGCCGAGATCGTCGCCGATGCCTCGGGGCGTCCGACGGATGTGCGTGACGCGCGCATCGCGCCGATCATCGGCCCCGGAGGCCGGTCGCTTGCCGACGTGGGGCGCAACGACAGCGAGGCGGTGACGCTCCGGCGCGCGCCCGAGGGCGACGAGCTTTTCGTCTCCACCGAGCGCGATCCCCGGATCTACGCCTTTCCGTGGCCGCTGGATCCGGCAGCGCCGGGCCGCGAGATCGCGACGCCCGAGGGCATCAAGCACCTGCGCCACAACAAGGGCATGGAGGCGATGGCGGCCGCCAACAGCGGTCCGCTGGAAGGCGCGCTGGTGGTTATCGCCGAGCGCGGGCCGGACAATGAGGCCGACCTGCCGGGCTTCCTGATCGGCGGGCCGCGGCCGGGCACCTTCACCGTCGAGCGCCAGAACGCCTATGATGCAACGGATGCCGCCTTCCTGGCCGATGGCGATCTGCTGCTGCTCGAGCGGCGCTTCACGCTGCGCCACGGCATCGGCATGCGTATCCGCCTGTTGCCGGCAGCCGAACTGGTCCCCGGCGGCCACGTCCGGGGCAGCGTGCTGCTGGAGGCCGGCTACACCGACCAGATCGACAACATGGAAGGTCTGGCTGTCCATCGCAACGCCGCCGGCGAGACGATCCTGACGATCATTTCCGATGACAACCGTTCGATCCTGCAGCGTACGCTGCTTCTGCGCTTTCGTCTCGACCCTGCGTAATCCGCCGTTTGTCGCGGATTCGGGATGTGCGGACGCGTGGCGCGTGCCCGGGCGGCGGTTGACAATTTCCCCCGCTGACGGCATTTAAACGCCATCCGAGCCCGAGGCGCGCTTCCTTCGATGCGCGCCCGGCGGACTCGTCCGACCCGCCAGGATCACATGACCGATCGACGCGCCCCTGCTGCCCCGTTCCGTTTCGCGACGAAAGCCGCGAAAGCGAACGTGCGCGCGCTGGACAGCGCGGGCCAGGCATCTGCTGCCGGCCTCACGACGACGACGACCCGCAAAACGACGTTCTGAAGGCCCTCCCGTTCCGTGCTCCCCCGGTTCAGGGGGACCGGAGGACCCGAAGCCATGGCACTCGCCTTGGCTCCGGAAGCGGGGAGTGGCAGAAAGGGATCTAAATCAATGGCTTATAAGATTGCAATCGTTGGCGCCACCGGCAATGTCGGCCGCGAAATGCTTGATATCCTGGATGAGCGCGGCTTTCCGGCAAGCGAAGTGGTGGCGGTTGCCTCCCGCCGCTCGCAGGGCGTGGACGTCTCCTTCGGCGACAGGACGCTGACCTGTCAGGCGATCGATCATTTCGACTTTTCCGACGTCGACATCTGCCTGATGTCGGCCGGCGGTACCGTCGCCAAGGAATGGGCGCCGAAGATCGCCGCTCAGGGCTGCGTCGTCATCGACAATTCCTCCGCCTGGCGCTACGACGCCGACGTGCCGCTGATCGTGCCGGAGGTGAACGCCGACGCCATCGTCGGGTTCACCAAGAAGAACATCATCGCCAACCCGAACTGCTCGACCGCGCAGCTCGTCGTGGCGCTGAAGCCGCTGCATGACGCGGCCACCATCAAGCGTGTCGTCGTCTCGACCTACCAGTCCGTCTCCGGCGGCGGCAAGGACGCGATGGACGAGCTGTTCAACCAGACCCGCGCCGTCTTCGTGAACGATCCGATCACTCCGGAGAAGTTCACCAAGCGCATCGCCTTCAACGTCATTCCGCACATCGACGTCTTCATGGAGGACGGCTACACCAAGGAAGAGTGGAAGGTGCTGGCCGAGACCAAGAAGATGCTCGATCCGAAGATCAAGCTCACCTGCACCGCCGTGCGCGTGCCGGTCTTCATCGGCCACGCGGAATCCGTCAACATGGAGTTCGAGAAGCCGATCTCCGCCGAGGAGGCCCGCGACATCTTGCGCGAGGCGCCGGGCGTGCTCGTCATCGACAAGCATGAAGACGGTGGCTACATGACGCCTTATGAATCCGCCGGCGAGGATGCGACCTACGTCAGCCGAATCCGTGAGGACGCCACGGTCGAGAACGGCCTCAACATGTGGGTTGTCGCCGACAATCTGCGCAAGGGTGCCGCGCTCAACACGGTGCAGATCGCCGAAGTGCTGGTCAACCGCGGCCTGATCAAGCCGAAGAAGGCCGCTGCCTGAGCAGCCTGGCGGCCGTGATCCGGGGCCACCTTTTTCGATGATTTCGCAAACGCGGCCGGAGAAATCCGGCCGCGTTTTCTCGTTGTCTTCGCGCAGGACGCGAAGAGACTTCCTTCCGCACCCGATTGCCGACAGACTGGGGAGTAAGGTCCGGTTCGATACGCGCGCCGGCGGGAAACCCAAGGGGGAGGGCGGAAATGCGCCAAGACGAGAGGCATGTCGCGACGGGCGGCGTGTTGGGGAACTGGATGAGGGGGCTGGCCCTTGGCGGCGTCGCATTGGCCATCGCTCTTGGCACGGGCGGCGGCGTGCGTGCCGAACAGGCGGTACCTGGGGCGCAGGTGGCCGAGCCGCTGCCGATCCTGTCGGGCGACGACCGGTTCCACCCGGTTCTTGCCCGCAGCGGGATGGTCTCCAGCCAGGAAGCGCTGGCGACGCGGGTCGGGCGCGAGATCCTTGCCAAGGGCGGCAATGCGGTCGACGCTGCCGTGGCGACGGGCTTTGCGCTTGCCGTGACCCTGCCGCGCGCCGGTAATCTCGGCGGTGGCGGTTTCATGATGATCCACATGGCGGAGACGGGCGAGACCCATGCGCTCGACTACCGCGAACTGGCGCCGGCCGGGGCGACGCGCGATATGTTCCTCGACGGCGAGGGCAATGCCGACAGCACCAAGTCGCGCTACACCGGTCTGGCCATCGGCGTTCCGGGCACTGTCGCTGGGATGCATGCCGCGCACGGGCGTTTCGGCAGTGGAAAGTTCACCTTCGCCGAGCTGATCGCGCCGGCCATCGTGCTGGCGCGCGAGGGCTTCGTCGTTTCCGACGATCTCGCCGGCTCGCTGGAGCAGGTGCACGCGCGTCTCTCGAAGGACGCCGAGGCGGCGGCGATCTTCTACAAGGCCGACGGCAGCTTCTATCGGCCGGGCGAAATCCTGCGTCAGCCCCAGCTTGCCGCCTCGCTGAAGCGGATCGCCAGCGAAGGGCCGGCGGGTTTCTATCGTGGTTCGATCGCCGAGGCGATCGCCGCGCGCGTCAACGGAGCGGGCGGGTCGATGTCGGTGGAGGATCTGGCCGGCTATGAGGCCAAGTGGCGCACGCCCGTCACCGGCACCTACCGCGGCTACGAGATCGCCTCGATGCCGCCACCGTCCTCCGGCGGGGTGCACATCGTCGAGATTCTGAACATGCTGGAGCCCTTCGATCTCAAGGCCTCCGGCTTCGGGTCGGCGGCGACGATGCACGTCATGGCCGAGGCGATGAAGCGGGCCTATGCGGACCGCTCGGAGTATCTCGGCGACCCGGATTTCGTCGATGTGCCGGTCGCGGGCCTCACCGACAAGGCCTATGCGAAAAAGCGGATGGCGGATTTCGACCCCGCCCGGGCGGCGCCGGCGGAGAAGATCGCGCCGGGTCGGCCTGCTCCTTACGAGAGCAACGAGACGACGCATTATTCCGTCATCGACAAGGACGGCAATGCGGCGTCCAATACCTACACGCTGAACTTCTCCTACGGTGTCGGCATGGTGGCGCCGGGTACGGGCATCCTTCTCAACAACGAGCTCGACGATTTCTCGGCCAAGCCTGGTGTTCCGAACGCCTATGGGCTGGTCGGCGGTGATGCCAATGCGGTCGAGCCGCGCAAGCGGCCGCTCTCGTCGATGAGCCCGACGCTGGTGTTTCGCGACGGCAAGCCGGTGCTGGCGACCGGGTCGCCCGGCGGCAGCCGCATCATCACCACGGTGCTACAGATCGTGCTCAATGTGGTCGATCACGGCATGAACATCGCCGAGGCGAGCGCGGCGCCGCGCATGCACCATCAGTGGCTGCCCGACGAGATCCGCATCGAGGAGGGCTTCTCGCCCGACACGCTGGCGATCCTCAAGGAGAAGGGCCACACCATCGCGGAGAAGCCGACCATGGGCTCGACCCAGTCGGTTATGGTGCTTGAAGGTGGTCTCGCGGGAGCTGCCGATCCGCGCCGCCAGGGAGCCCTTGCCGCCGGCTATTGAGCCGGCGGGGCCGTCATCGACTCGCGCTCCGCCCGGTCTTGCCCGGCGGGGCGCATCAGCGTTGCGAGGAAGAGCGCCACATAGACCGCGCCGAGCAGCAGCGGAAAGCCGTGATTGCCGATGGTGTCGATGGCGAGCCCCGAAAGCGCCGGCCCGGCGAAGCCGCCGACGCCCCACATCAGCGCGAAGCCGGCGTTGCCGGCGATCAGCATGGCGCCGCAATAGCGCCGTCCGAGTTCCATCAGCGCGATGGTGTAGACGCCGTAGGCGGCCGATCCCCAGACGAAAAGCATTGCCCAGAGCGTCCAGGTGGTGGCGATCAGCAGGGGCAGGAGCGCCGCGCCGGCAATGGCCAGCGCGCAGAGCGTTGCCATCACCCGGCGCGGGCCGTAGCGGTCGGCGGCGATGCCGATGGGTACCTGAAAGAGGATGTTGCCGACGACCATGATCGCCAGCGCCAGGGTGATGGCGCGTGTATCTAGCCCGTTGGCGAGGCCGTAGACGGGCAGGATCGCCAGAATTGCCTGGTCGAAGGCGGCGGCTGTTGCCGTCACCGCCAGCAGGAACAGGATCTTCGGCACGATGGCGCGGATCGAGCCGACCTCGCCGGCGCTGAAGCGCGGCAGGCGCGCGTCGACTGCGACAATCAGCAGCGCGCAGGCGAGAGCGATCGCGGTGCACATGGCGAAGGGGGCGAGTGACAGGGTGCCGGTCACCGAGAGTGTCGCCGGGCCGGCGGCGAAGCCGGCCGCGAGCGCGGTGGCATAGAGGCCGAGCATGCGGCCGCGGATGCGGTCGGGGGAAAGCTGGTTCACCCAGGTCTCGCTGGCGATGTAGAGCGTGTTGACGGCAATCCCCATCAGGAAGCGGGCCGGAAACCACACCCACAACGACTGGAACAGGCCGATTGTGGCGAAGAGCGCGGCCAGCGCGAGGGCGGCGACAAGGGCGAGGCGGGCCGCGCCATGGCGTCGGGCAAGTCCGGGGATCAGCGGCGCCGAGACCAGAAGGCCGATGGCCATCATCGCCGCGTTGGTGCCGATCAGCCAGGCCGGCACGCCCTGGCGTTCGAGAATGAAGGAAAGCAGCGGGTAGCTCAGCCCCTGCGCCAGGCCGAAGACGGCGACGAGCAGCAGCACCACCGCCATGGCGGCGCGATCGAGGGTGCGCGGCGCGCCGGCCGCATCGCCGGCAACATCATCCGGCGTCGCGTGCCACGCGCTCGCCGGAGCGGTGGCGGGGGCCTCGCCGAGCGCGTCCTCGTTTCGCCTCATGCGTCTCCGGTTCCCCCCGCCACGTGCCGGGTCATCGGGGTCGAGCTCGTGAAACCGAAGATCGGCTCGAACAGGCCGAGCGCGCGAGGCGCGCCGGCGACGAACCCATGCCGTTCATAGAGCGCACGGGCGCGCGGGTTGGTGTCGATCACGTCGAGCCGCACGGTCTTCCTGCCCTTGCGGCGGGCGATGGCGACGACCGCCTCCAGCAGGGCGCTGCCGATGCCTGCGCCGCGCGCGGTCTCGTCAACGGCGATGCCGTCCATCGCCAGGCAGTCCGGCTCGTCCTGCTTTTCCAGAAGCGACAGGCCGGCAACGCGGATCGCCGCGCCGAAGGCGCCGAACTTCGAGCGGAAATCCCGCCAGCGCGGCTCGAACAGGCCCTTTCCGTCGAGGTTGAAGCCGGCGATGCCGACGATCCGCCCGTTGCGAATGGCGGTCACCGCCCGGTCGCGGCGCATATGGGGGCCGAGAAAACCGGCTGCTGCCTCCGCCGTGCCAAAGAACGGTCTGAGCTTCTGGATCAGCGCGTCGACATAGATCCGCGTGGCGGCGGCCTCGTCGCCGGGACGGACATGGGGAAGGATCGAGATGGCGGATGTGGTCATCGACAAGGCATCTCTTTCTCGCGGCGGAATGCCGCCGGACGTTGCGGAGACAGGCGGAGCACGATATCCGGTTGGCGTCTTCCGCGGGCCCGCACGGATCCACGTTTGATAGTCCGCTTCGCCCGGGTTGCAAGCAGAAACAAGCGCGGACAAATGCGTGTATCGCGGCGGCAACGCCGGGCGCAATGGCCGGACCGCGAAGAATCAGTCTATGTCGGGAGGGCAGGCTGGGAAATCCGGCCGCCGCCGCGCCACGCATCGGAACCCAGCGTCATGCAGGAGATTGCGCCCTTTCTCGACTATCTGGCGGACTCCGCCCCGGCCGCATGGCTTGCCGGCTCGGCCGATCTGCGTACGGCGGTCACGGCCGTCCATGCGCTTTCCGCCACCATCCTCGTCGGCGCGGTGGTGCCCTTCGACCTGCGCCTCATCGGCTTCTGGCGGAGCGTGCCGCTTGCCGATATTTCCCGTGTGCTCGGCCGCACGGTGCTCGTCGCCTTCGCCGTGGCCTTTGTCACGGGCTTTGCGCTTTTCAGCCAGCGGCCCTTCGCGCACAGCGCCGATCCGGCCTTTGTGGCGAAGATCGCGCTGATCGCGCTGGCGGGGCTCAACGGGCTGCTGCTGCGCTTCGTCACCGCCTGGCGGCTGCTTGACCAGGTGGATTCGCGCGGCACCATCTCGCGGTTCCGCACCGCCGGCTGCATCTCGCTGGCCGCCTGGCTGCTCGTGCTCGCCGTGATGCGCTGGCCGCAGCTTCTGTAGCGGCGCGCTTTCTGTCTACTGGGCGCGGCGGTAGACGCCGGTGTTGACCACGTCGCCCTGACCGGGGACGGAGACCGTCTGCTCGATCTCCAGCGTGCCGCCATCCTCCGACAGGGTGCGCCGGGCGCTCATCAGCACGATGCCCTTGCGCGAGGCCTGCGAGGTCAGCGTCATCTCATCCTCGAAGAACAGCGTCAGCCTGTCGGCAAGGCCGCTTTCCGACAGACGCTGGCCCGGACCGCCGGGAACGCCGGACAATTCGCCCTCGATGGTCTCGCCCTCGACCGAGACGATCGACGTGCGGATCGTCACCAGTCCGAACTCCTCCTCGATCCGGCATGTCGCCGCGCGCGGAAGGTCGCTCTGGTCGAATTCGCTCTCGTCGAGATCGAGGATCCAGGTGCCGAGAAAAGGGGAAATGGAAATGCTGGTCATGTGGCCGGCCGTTCGCGACTGGAGAGGGAAGGTGGCGGGTCGTTTCGGCCCTTGTACCCGGCATTGCCGGTCTTGTCATGGCCAGTGCGCGGGCGCGCAACTTCACCTATAGACGAAGGACGTTCTGGAAACCCCGGTCGCGGCGTACCATTATCCCGGACCGGGAGGACTGCGAAAATGACCCAGACTGTGCTCATCGTCGACGACGAGACGGACCTGACGGGCTTTCTGAGGGACGTGATCGAGGACGACGGATACTCGGTGCGAATGGCGGGAACGGTCGAGGCCGCGCGCCGTGCGATCGCCGACGCCGCCCCGGACCTGCTGCTCATCGATGCCGCCCTGCCGGATGGCAAGGGCTATGCGTTGTGCCAGGAGCTGCGCGCCGCCGAGGCGACGCGGAACATGCCGATGATCCTGATGAGCGCAGCCTCGCGGCCGGTGGATGAGGAAAAGGGGCTGGCGCTGGGGGCGGACGCCTTTCTTGGCAAGCCGTTTTCCGCGGACGCGCTGACCGGCACCGTCGGGCGGCTTCTGGGTGCGTGTCCGGCGGTGGCCGCCGGCCATGCCTGAGCGCGTCGCGCGCTGGAGCCTGAGGCTTCGCGTCTTTCTGTTTTTCGCGCTCATTGCCGGAGGGGCCGTGGCGGTGCTGGTCGCCGCCGGGCTCTATCTGGCGCGCGGTCCCAATGCGCCGGCGGTTGACCGCCTTGTTCTGGCTGGACTGGTCTCGGGCTTTGCCATCGCCGGCCTCGTCACATGGGTCTGGCTGAAGTTCGACGATCATGTCGTGCGCCCGCTCGACGCGCTGGGCGCGGAGCTGCGCGCCGCCGTCCATGCGGGCGGGCGCGGGCGCATGGAGGATGCGCGCGCCCGCTATCTCGGCGCGCTCGCCCCGGCCATGCGAGAGGCGAGCGAGGCGCTTTCTTCAGCGCGCCGCGAGGTCGATGCCCAGGTGGCGCGGGCGACGGCCGAGGCGGAGCACCAGAAGGGACGTCTGGAGGCGGTCCTGCGCGACCTGCAGCAGGGCGTCGTCATCTGCACCACCGATCATCGCATCCTGCTCTACAACCGCTTTGCCCGGAAACTGCTCGACCGGGGCACCCAGCAGGCCGCCTGCGGGCTCGGGCGGGCGCTGACGGATCTCGTCGTCGCCCAGCCGTTGCGCCATTCGCTGGAGCGGCTCGGCCGCCGTTTCGCCAGCGGTCGCCACGTCGGGCACAAGGACGGGCTTTCCGCCTCCTTCGTCAGCGCCACGAAGGGCGCGCACGACTCCCTGCGTGGCCGCATGTCGCTGGTGCTCGACGCCGGCGCGACCGTACCGATAGGCTATGTGGTGAGTTTCGACCGGGTGACGGACGAACTGGCCGCCGGTATCTGGCGCGACCGTCTGCTTCACGACGTGACGCAGGACATGCGCCAGCGCGTCGCCTCCCTGGCCATGGCGGCGGAGGTGCTGCTGCGCCGTTCCGGGCCGGCCGACGGACGCCTCGCGGCCATGAAGAAGACGGTGAACGACGAGACGCGGGTGCTTGGCGAGCGGCTCGACCGGCTCGACGAGGTTGCCGGCGACCTGCTGTCGGGGGCTTGGCCGATGAGCGAGGTCTACTCGACGACGCTGGTCGATTGCATTCTCGCCCGCCGCTCGGAGGGGCGGACCATCGAGGTCGAGACCTGGGGCGATCCGCTGTGGCTCTCCTGCGACAGCGCCTCGATGGTGGAACTGGTCGACCGGGTGCTGAACCGGATCGCGGTCGATGCGGGGACGCGCAGCTTCCGCCTTGCCGTGTCGCGCCACCGCAGCGGCGCCTGCCTCGAGCTGACCTGGAGCGGGGAAACCCTGCCGGTGGCGCGGATGGAGGAGTGGCTCGACGAGCCGCTCGACGAAAGCCTCGGTCTGATGACGGGGCACGATGTTCTCAGCCGGCACAAGACCGAGATGTGGCCCGACCGGGATCCGGACGGGCGGGCCCGCCTGCGCCTGCCGCTGGCGTTGGCCGCCGAGCGGGAACAGCCGGAACCACCTGTCGCGACGCTCTCGCCGGATGATGCGCGGCCGGAGTTCTACGATTTCGACCTCTTCGCCCGGGAGACCCCGGCGGAGATCGGCGAGACGCCGCTGCGCGCGCTCGCCTGCGTGGTCTTCGATACGGAGACGACGGGGCTTGAGCCCTCGCGTGGCGACGAGCTGGTGTCGCTCGCCGGCGTGCGCATCGTCAACGGCCGGGTGCTGCGCGGCGAGATCTTCGACACGCTGATCGACCCGGGCCGGAAGATCCCGGCCGCCTCGACGCGGGTGCACGGCATCACCGATGCGATGGTCGTCGGCGCGGAAACGGCCGGTGCGGTGCTTCCGGCCTTTCACCGTTTTGTCGGCGACAGCGTGCTCGTCGCGCACAATGCAGCCTTCGACATGAGTTTCCTGACCCGCAACCGGGACAAGGCGGGGGTGGTCTTCGACCAACCGGTGCTCGACACGGTGCTGTTGGCCGGTCATGTCTTCGGCGCGGGCGAGAGCCTGACGCTCGACGCGCTTGCCGCGCGCTTCAACATCGTCATTCCCGAGAAGGACCGGCACACGGCGCTCGGCGATGCGCTGGCGACGGCGGAGGTGCTGCTGCGGCTTGTCGGCCTGCTCGAGGTGCAGGGTATCGTCACGCTCGACCAGGCGATCGCCGCTTCGAACCGGCAGGTCTCCCTGCGCCGCCGACAGAAAGGCTATTGAGGACGGCTTGACCGGCAAGGGCGCGGCGGCGCACGCTGCGCCTCCCGCGACAGCTTTCCCTCAGGAGCTTCCCCATGCCCTCGACCATCGTTCTCACCGGTGCCAACCGCGGCATCGGCCTCGCGCTCGCGCGGCTCTTTCTCGAAGCGGGCGACTGGCGGGTGATCGCCGGCTGCCGTCGCCCGGAAACGGCCGCAGCGCTTGCCGCTCTTGGCGACGCCCATGCCGGGCGGCTTGTTGTGCGGCCGCTCGATGTCGCCGATCCGGCCTCCGTCGCGGTCTTCGCCAAGCGGCTCGAGCACGAGACGGTCGACCTTCTCCTCAACAATGCCGGTGTGCTGGGCGCGCATCAGTCGCTCGACGATCTCGATTTCGATGCCTGGGAGCAGGAGTTTCGCGTCAACACGCTGGCGCCGATGCGTCTTGCGCTGGCGCTGCGGCCTTGCCTGCGCAGGGCCGAGACCCCGCGCATCGTCACGGTTTCGAGCCAGATGGGTTCGTTCGCCCGTCCGCGCGGCGGAAGCTATGCGTATCGCTCCACCAAGGCCGCGCTCAACAAGGCGATGCAGGGGCTTGCGCTCGATCTTGCCGGCGAGGGTATTGCCGTCGCCGTGCTGCATCCGGGCTGGGTGCGCTCGGACATGGGCGGGCCGGAGGCGGAGCTCTCGGTCGAGGAGAGTGCTGCCGGCATTCGCAAGGTGGCGTGCGGCCTGACGATGGCCGACACCGGCCGCTTCCTGCAGTGGAACGGCAGCGAGCATCCCTGGTAGGGACGGGGGGGGGGGAGCGCACCGCAGCCCTGCGACGGCAGAAGAGCGATATCAGGGAGCCAGGGGCGCGCGGCCGGCTTCCGCCGGGTGGCCCCGGGCCACGGCCCGGCGCGCCGCCAGATGCTCCGGCAGCCGGTCGACGATAAGGTCGGTCAGCCCGGCTGCGCCCCACATGGCGAAGAGCGTTGCCCAGGCGGTGAGCGCGAAGATCGAGCCGCCGGTGACGCCGGCGCCCACCGCGCAACCGCCGGCGAGCATCCCGCCGAAGCCCATCAACACCGCGCCAAGGATGTAGCGGCGCATGGAATGGCCGTCGCGAAAGCCCTCCAGGTGCCATTCCCGGGCAATGAGCGCGGCGAGCGCCGAGCCGATGAAGACCCCCGGCACCAGCCCGACGTCGAAGTCGATGTTGCTGCCCGGCGGAGTCAGCACCACCATCAGCGTGTCGGCCGAGGGGCCGGTGAAGGTCATGCTCTTTACACTCATCGGGGTGAAGGCCTGGGTGGCGAGCTGATAGGTGAACCACCAGCCGACGGCGACGGTGGCGCCCGCGCCGGCCGCGCCGATCCATCCCCAGGGCCCGAGCCGGGCGCGCAGGGCAAGGACGACGGTGCCGAGCACGAAGGCGAGGCCGATGGCGATCCCGGCGCCCTCGGGGAGGTGCAGCGCCTGCAGCAGATCGAGGCTGTCGCGCCCGCCGATGGTCCACAGGCCGGCGAGACGGTCGCGCAGCGGCGACAGGATGCCGTGGATCGAGGCCTCGGCGGCAACCGCGAAGATCAGGCCGGAGAGCAGCGCGCGCAGGTTTCCAGTCGCCGACAGCACAAGCAGACGGCTGGCGCAGCCGCGCGCCAGCACCATGCCGCAGCCGAACAGCGCGCCGCCGATGATGGCGCCGGACAGCGAGCCTCGGGCGGCGAATTGCCGGGCCTCCGAAACATCGAGCAGATCCCGCGCGATCAGCGCCTGCGTGAGGAACACGGCCGAAGAGAAGGTGACGAGCCAGATGGCGACGCGGATGCCGATCTCGCCCCGGGCGAATTCGACGGCGGCGGCGCGCAGGCAGAAGCGGCTGCGCTGGGCGAAGGCACCGAAGGCGGCACCGATCAGCAGGCCGCCGAGCGCGGATGTCTCCGCCTCGCCGATTGCGTCCATCAGGCCGGTCAGGTCCATTGTCCGTCTCCCAGGCATGGGGTCTTCTCAAGATATTCCATATCATGAATACAAGAACCGCGGGCGTGCGTCCTTGATCCTGCTCAATTCGCGCAAGAGCGGTGCTGCGGCGCGTGGCTGGGCGAAGGACGCTTGTTCCGCCGGGCGTTGGCGACTAACAAGGGCTGAAGGCAAACCGCAGGGAATGACAGTCGCGTGACGAAGGAAGCAACGGGCAGCAAGGAAGCGATGGGCGATGTCGCGCCGGTCTGCATGCGCGTCTGGGGCGGGCTCGGGAACCAGATGTTCCAGTATGCCGCCGGCCACGCCGCCGCCCGCCGGCTCGGTGTTCCGCTGCTGATCGATCCGCTGGAGACGGAGCCGGCCCACGCCAGGCTGGCGCTCGACGTCTTCGGCATCGCGCCGCGCATCTGGCAGCCAGCGGAGCCGGGCGGCCTGTTCGGCAGGCTTTCTTCCGGACGCTCGCGGCGCGGCAAGAAGCGGTTTCGGCTCTGGAAGGGGCCGCGGTTCTTTCAGGACGGCATGTGCCATGCCGACGGGTATTTCGACATCGCGCCGGGCACCTATGTCGCCGGTTACTTCCAGTCGGAACAGTTCTTCGCCGATTGCGCCGGGGAGGTGCGGGCGCTGTTCGATCTGGAGCGCGTCGCGCCGACCATCGCACCGGATCTGCTGGCCCTGGCCGAGCGCGAGACGAGCGTCTCCGTCCATGTGCGCCGGGGCGACTATGTCGCCAACGCGGCGACGACGGCGGTGCATGGCGTGCTGGGTGTCGAGCACTACGACCGGGCGGCGGCGCTGATGGCGCGGCTGGTGCCGGGGGCGGAGTTCCTGGTGTTTTCGGACGACATCGCGGCGGCGGCGGAGCTGACCGCGCACTGGCCGAACAGGCGGCTTGTCGAAGGTCAGACCCGCGAGCAGGATCTTCACCTGATGAGCCGTTGCGCGCATCACGTCATCGCCAATTCCAGCTTCAGCTGGTGGGGAGCGTGGCTTGGCCGCAACCCGCAGCGACAGGTGATCGCGCCGCGCCAGTGGTTTGCGCGCGACGAGTTGCGCCGGGTCTATGTCGACGAGCTGTTTCCGCGCGGCTGGATCCTGGTCTAGCCCGCGATCAGGCCGCGGACCGTCGCGGCCTCCTGGGAAAACGGACGCCGGGACGGGCGTCGGGAAAGGACATGCCGGATGAATGGCCGGATGAAGCTATGTGTCGCGATCTGCACGCGTGAACGCCCCCGTCTGCTGCGGACCTGTCTGGACTCCGTCTGCGCGCAGGCCGTTCCCGACTGGGTGTCGGCCGAGATCGTCGTCGTCGAGAACCACGACCGGGAGACCTCGCGCGGCGTGTGCGAGGAGGTCGAGCGGGAAACGGGCTGGAAAGTCCACTATGTGCTTGAGACGGAACTGGGCATTCCCTTCGCCCGCGACCGCTGCGGCGTCTTTGCCGCCGATGCGGGGTTCGACCGTGTGCTCTACATCGACGACGACGAGGTGGCGCTGCCGAACTGGCTCGCCACCATGGTCGAGGCGACGAAGACCCATCCGGGCGAGGTGCATTACGGGCGCGTGATCTACACCTATCCGCCGGGCACGCCGGACTGGATGATCCCGAAGCAGATCAACAAGCGGCCTCACGGCACGGTGCTGGGCAAGGCGGAAGGCCACAACACGCTCGTCGACACCTGCGTCTTCAAGGAAAAGTCCGATGGCGGGCTGGCGCTGCATTTCGACATGGCGCTGCGGTTCACCGGCGGCAGCGACACGGATTTCTTCACCCGTGTCCATGATGTGGGCGGCAAGATCGTCTGGATCCCCGACGCGGTCGTCGAGGAACTGGTGCCGGAAAACCGCACCCGGCTGGGGTGGCAGCTTGTGCGCACGTTCCGCGTCGCCGGCAACATCTCGCGCCTGCACGAGAAGCGCGCCGGCAGAGCGAACGCGATGATGCGCAGTCTCGTGAAGGGGCTTGGCCGGGTTGCTGGCGGGGTGCTCTTCGAGACCCCGCTGGCGCTGGCGCTGATGGTGGTTCCGGCGAAGGGCAAGCGCCAGGCCTTCAAGGCGGCGAAGCAGGTCGCTTCGGGCCTCGGGTCGCTTGCCTATCTGACAGGCTACCAGTCCCAGCCCTATCGCAAGGTCGACGGCGACTGAGCCGGCGTGTTCGCCGCGCGCTTCAGTCGACGACGAGCTTCAGCGCCGTGCCGGCGGGGATCGCCTCGCCGGGGGTGACCTGGTTCAGGATCGAGAACAACTGCAGCCGCCGCTCGGGCTCGACGCCGCTCATGCCCACGGCAAGCCGTTCCGGCGTGTCGCCGGCGTCGGCGCGGATGACCTTGATGCGCAGCGGCCGAAGCCGTGCGACCTCGGTCGGCGTGAGCTGGCGGAAGCTTTCCAGTGTTGCCTGATAGTCGCGGTCGAAGCTGCTGCCGCCGCTGCGCGAGGCAAAGATGAAGCGGTAGCCGGTGCGCCCGATCCGCACCACCGCGATGCGGAACGACCAGCCGTCGGTGATCGCCGAGGCCGTGACCGCCGGCAGTCCGTTCACCGTTTCCTCGCGCACGCTGTCGGCGATGAGCCCGTTGATCCAGCCGCTGGTCATATAGGCGCGCAGCGAGCTGAAGTCGGTCAGGTCGGCGCCGTCGAAGCGCAGTGCCGTCCCGGAGGGGTTGCTGGCCAGCACCGCCTCGGGCGAATTCTCCATGATGTAGCCCTGGGGGGCGGAGAAGGTGATGCCAAGCGCCTTGTGCAGGAAGGTGCGGCCGCGAATGTAGCCCTCCAGCGGATCGTCGCCGTAGAGCATGCCGTCGATCTTGGTGAGATAGGCGTCGCGGTCGCGCTCGCCGAGCCCCGGCGCGCCGATCTGGCGCGCCGCGCGCACCGCCGTCTGCACGCGCTCCGGGGTGGTGGGATGCGAGGACAGGAAGTCCGGGGCGCCCTTGCCCGCGCCTTGTGCGCTCTGGTAGGCGGCGAAGTTGCCCATGGCGGTGAGGAAGCGGGCGGCGGCGAAGGGATCGTAGTGGGCACGCGCCAGTGTGCGCACGCCGACGGCGTCGGCCTCCAGCTCCTGGATCTGCGAGAAGCGGGCGAAGGAGAGCTGAGAGGAGATGATCGCCGCGCGCGCCTGGTCGGGATCGCGCACCACGTTGCCGAGCACGCGTCCGGCCAGTTCCGTCGCCTCGGCGCGCTGCTGGCGCTTGATCGCGTGGCTCGCGGTGACGTGGGCCATCTCGTGGGCGAGCACGGCCGCCACTTCCGAGGTGTCGGTCGCCAGCGCCAGCAGGCCGCGTGTCACATAGAGATAGCCGCCCGGCAGGGCGAAGGCGTTGACGGCGGGCGAGTTCAGGATGGTGATGCGGTAGGTCTGCGAGGGGTCGTCGGAGGCTTCCACCAGCCGGCCGACCACCTGGGCAACGGCGCGTTCAGCGCCACGGTCCTCGTAGACGCCGCCATAGGTGGCGACGACGCGCGGGTGCTCGCGCGCGCCGACGTCTGCCAGGCCCGGGCGCAGCGTGCCGGGGGCCGGGGTGCCGATGTCGATCGGCCCGGACCCGGAAAACTGGCAGCCGGAAAGGGCCAGCGCGGCCAGCGTCGCGACAACGGCAATGCGTCGCCGGCGCGGATGCGTGCCAGCCTTCGCCCGATCGTCCCTGGCGAAAAACCTGGTCATGTCGCGAAGGGAAAGCCTTGTCACCGGCGCGTGCCATCCTTGTCGAGCCGTTCGATCTGCGCGGGGTGAGAGACCGATATCGCGGGCCCTCCCGAATTGCGAACGCTCCCGCGTATGCGAATAGCTGCCCCTTCGAGACCCGCGACGTCAAGCCCGGCGGCAGCGAATTCATTCCTTTTGCGTGCCGGGATCGTCACTGTGAAGTCCGTGCTCCAGCGCCCACCGAAGTTCAGATAGAGCGTGCTGTCCGTTTCGCCAACCGAAAGAACCCGCCCGACAACCAGCGCGAAGTGCCCGGCACGCGCGGCGATGGCTGCGGTGTCGGAGGCCCGCAGGGCCTGTTCACGCGCCCAGCCGCCGCGGGCTTCCCGCCGGGCCGTCTCCTCGGCGCGCAGCAGCGGGGCCAGGCAATCCGGCGAGAGCAGCGCCGGCATCACCGCCGCCTCGCCGCGTTCGACGAGGTCCCGGGCAAGCCAGCCCCGGCCATCGGCGTTGCTCAGGTGGCCGCTTCGGCGTTGCCAGCGGTCGGGCCGCCCGGCGACATCGACGAAGCTCAGTTTGCGGAACGCGCCGGGACCCGGCTCCCTCCCGCTTGCGGCGGCGAGCGGCACGAGGTCGGCGCTGATGTAGATCCTCCCCCCTGCATCCTGGAAGTCGCCCCGCGCATCGGGGCCACGCAGGTCAAGCATCTCGACGGGAGCCTTGCTGTCGGCAAGGCAGGCCGGCGGTGGGCCGTCTCCGTCCTTGCTTCCGTTGCCCGCGTGCGCAGGCAGGGCGGTGGCAAGGGCAAGGACCGCGAGGCCCATCCGCCCGGTCGTGCGCGCGTTCGTCTGGGTCATGTTCGCCCGATTGCTCTGTGTCCCGGTCCGGGGCGCGGATGCGTTTCCATTGTCCTAGCTTGTCGAAAAAGACGGCAAGAGCTTGGCACGGCGCGTTTCAGCCCCGACTGGTCATCAGGATCCGGACGGCAAAGCCGCCGATGACACCGGCGAAGAGCCAGTCGATGGCGCGCATGAGCCGTGGCGACCGGCGCAGGCTTTTGGAGAAACCTTCCGCCGTCAGCACCATCGCCGCACAGATGGGCAGTTCCACCACGACCATGAACAGGCCGAGGAAGATCAGCTTGGCGGCCGCGTCGGGGTCGTCGGCGGCGACGAACTGGGGCAGGAAGGTGAGGAAGAACAGCACGATCTTGGGGTTGAGCAGGTTGACCAGCAAGCCGGTTGCGAAGACGCGCGAAAGCGGGCTGGGCGTGCGGTCCTGTCCCGGAGCGATGCTGAGGGCCGAGCCATGGCGCAGACTCTGGACGGCGAGCCAGAGCAGGTAGAGCGCGCCGACCAGCTTGACCGCGAGGAAGGCTTCCGCCGAGGCGGCGATCAGCGCCGAAAGGCCGAAGGCGACAAGCAGCGTGTGCACCACATTTCCGGCGGCGGCACCGAGCATGGAGACCATGCCCGCGGCGCGGCCCTGCGAAAGCGACCTGCCGATGAAGAGCGTCATGTCGGGACCCGGCGTCAGCACCAGAATGACGCAGGCAAGCGTGAAGGTGAGCATCGTCGGCACGTCGGGAATGAAGCTCATGCAGCAGGCTCCTGAAAGCGCGCGGGGCCGGCGGGGCATCCCTGCCCGGTCAGTCCGCTTTCATAGCCGGTTTCGCGCCTGCCCGCCATCGATGCGGTGCCGCGCGGCTCCGGAGCGGCTGCGTCGCCGCGCCGCGCTGTTGGACGTGACCGCCGCCCGCGTCTATAACCGGCGCGATCCGCCGCGCCCGCACGCCCTCGCGTGGCGCAGTTGTCACCTGTCCGGGGTTCCGCCATGCCGTCCGACACACCGACCCCGCCGGCCACCGGTCCTGAAGGACGCCGCGGTTTCCGGCGCGCGCTCGCCGCTGGCGAGACCTGGTCGCTTGCCTGTGTGGCATTTGGCTGGATCGCCGGTGTCAGTCTGCTGTTCCTGCTCTTTCCAGCGCTCGACCTGGCCGCCACGCGGCTCTTCTACGATCCGACGGCCGGCTTCTGGGTTTCCGCCCATCCCTTCTTCATGCGGCTGCGTGAGCTGGGGCCGTTTCTCGTCAAGCTGATCGCCGGGGCCTGCGTTGCGCTGGTGCTTGCCGCCGCCTTCCTGCCTGATCTCGGCCGGCGGATCGCGCTGCGCCCACAGCTGTTCCTGCTCTCGACACTGGCGCTCGGGCCCGGCCTGCTCGTCAATGCGGTGCTCAAGAACAACTGGGGCCGGCCGCGGCCTGTCATGGTCGAGGCGTTCGGCGGCGATGCGCCCTATGTTCCGGTCTGGCAGATCAGCACTTACTGCGACACCAATTGCTCCTTTGTCTCCGGCGAGGGCTCGTCGAGTTTCTGGCTGGTGTCGCTTGCCTTTCTCGTGCCGGTTGCCTGGCGGGCCGGGGTTCTGGCCGCCGTCTTGCCGCTCTGCCTGGCGCTGTCGCTGAACCGGGTCGCCTTTGGCGGCCACTTCCTCTCCGATACGCTGCTTGCCTGGGGGCTGACCTTCGCCGTCATCCTGGCCGTGCGTTTCGGTCTCTACGAAATGCCGGGGGCGGAAAGCCGCGCGCGGCGTTCCCGGGAGAGCTTCGACCGGCTGGCCGCGCGCCTGCGCAAGGCGATTTTGCGTGCGGCGGGCGCGGCTGCGGCTGCGGTTCGCCGCTTCTTCGCCATGTTTGCCTGACGGTCTTCCATTTTCCCGCCGCCATCGCATGCGATGGCGGCTCAGGCTCCCCGCGTCGGCTTGTGGAAATCCGCGTGGCGCTTGCCAACCGGTTCAATTTCGGCAGGGATGGGAGAAGACGGGATGATGTAGTCGCCCCGCTTGATCTCTCCAGGCGTCCTTTTCCAGCACGAAGGCATGATGACCCAGACTGACCCCCGGACGAAGGTGACGGAAGACGGAGCATCTCCGGCTGCCGCTCCTCTTGCGTCCGGTTCCGGCAGCGCGGACCCGGCCGTCGCACCGGGATCGCGGGGGAAGCGGCGGCGGGTCTGGCCGGTCGCGCTGCTCGTCGCGCTCGCGCTGTTGATCGGGTTCTATGTGGGCAGTTTCATCCGCTTTGCCGATGCGGTGGCGCGGCTGAGCGCCATTGATGCTCCGGAAGCCGCGCCCCAGGCGGACGCCATCGTCGTGCTGACCGGGGGCAGCGAGCGGGTCAAGATCGCGCTCGACCTCCTGGCCGAGGGGCGCGCCGAGCGCCTGCTCATCTCCGGCGTCCATCCGGACACGACGCCGCGCCAGATCGTCAGCCTGACCGAGAGCGACATGGCGCTTTTCGACTGCTGCGTCGATCTTGACCGCAATGCTAACAACACGCTGGAGAACGCCTCGGAGACGGCGAAATGGGCGCATGACGGCGGCTATACGAGCTTGCTCGTCGTCACCAGCGCCTATCACATGCCGCGCGCCCTGTTGGAGCTGCGCTCGGCCGCCGACGATGTGGACCTCATCCCGGTCGCGGTGCAGGCGAACGGCATGGAGTTTCGTCGCTGGTATCTCGATCCGCAGGTTTCGCTGCTTCTTCTGCGCGAGCAATTGAAGTATATGCTCTCCTGGCTCAGGATCGTCATGTCGACCGGCAGATTGCCGGGCTGAGGGCGCGCCGCGATGCCGCGGGTCCCGGCGACGGGACCTTGCATTCCAGATCCGAACCTCTTTGCCGGCCGGACCCACCATGATCCTCCTGCGTTCCCTCGTCTTCCAGTTCCTGTTCTACGTCTCGACGCTCGTGCTGATGGTCGTCTCGCTGCCGGTCTTCGCGCTGCCTCGCAGCACCGGCTGGCCGGTGGTGCCATTCTGGGCGCGGGTCAATCTGGCGCTGCTGCGCTGGATCGTCGGGCTTGGGGTCGAGTTTCGCGGCCTGGAGAACATTCCCGAGGGCGGCTTCATCGTCGCCGCCAAGCACCAGTCGGCCTGGGAGACCTTTGCGCTGCTGCCGCATTTTCCGGCGCCGGTCTATGTGCTGAAGCGGGAGCTGCAGTACATTCCGATCTTCGGCTGGTACACGATGAAGTTCAATCAGATCCCGGTTGATCGCGGCAAGCGCTCGGTGGCGCTCGCCGCTATGACCGAGCGCGCGCGCGAGGCGGTCGAGAAGGGGCGGCAGATCCTGATCTTTCCCGAAGGAACGCGGCGCGGCGCCGGCGAGGAGCCACGCTACAAGCATGGCGTTGCCTATCTCTACCGCCAGATCGGCTGCCCGGTGCTGCCGGTGGCGGTCAACTCCGGCCTCTACTGGCCGCGCCGGGGCTGGGCGCTCTTTCCAGGCAAGGTGATCGTCGAGTTCCTGCCGCCGATCCCTCCTGGCAAGGATATCGAGACCTTCTACGGGGAGATGGTGGAAGCCGTCGAGGAGGCTTCAGACCGGCTGATCGGCGAGGCTGCGGCCTCCGGCTGCCGCTCGCCGGTGATTGAGCGCGCCGCCGCCCGCATGGCGGCGCGGGGCAAGCCGCTGGACCTCTCCTGAGCGGGCTCTCCCGCCAGGGGCTGGACCGGGCGCGGCGAGCCGAACCCGGGGCGCTGCATTTGCTCTGGCGCCTGTTCCCTGTCCGTTCTATATTGTGGCCATGACCAAGGGTTGCGCTAAGGCGCAGCCGGTGGCTGGCGATGCGCCGGCCCCGCGCGCTGTGGAAGATCTCGGTCTTGGCGACCGATACCGGTATCTCGTCGGCGCCTCCGGGCGTCGCTATCTCTTTACGCGCGTTTCCTTCGACAGCCTCGAGGACTATCGCGGCGCCGTGGTCGTGCTTGAGCGGCCCGCGCCGCGGCGCAAGCGCGGCCTGGCCCAGCCCGAGCTGGAGATCGTCTGCGGGGAGACGGCCGGTGACGCGGAGGATGCCGTGGCCGCCGTCGGTGAGGATGACCCAGACGGGGCGCCGGCCGGTCCGGTCGTGCCGGTGTGGTTCGGCGAGGTCGACCGCGACGGCCGCCGCCGGGGGGCGCCGCTGCCGCGGGCGGGGCGGCGACCTTTTGTCGCGCTGGTGCACCTTCTGGCCGGCGATGCGGCCTCGCGGCGCGATGTGCTTGACGATCTCGAGGGCGGCATCGGCCAGAACGACTGAACCGCGGTCGGGCTGGGGACGCTGCGTCCGCCCGCGCTTTGGCGGCCGGGCGTCTACGGGTTCCTCCTCAACATACGAAAGAACGAAGCGGGTGAAGTGGACGCCCGCCGTGCGCGACACCATAATGCGCTGCGAAGACCGGGGCGCCTGACGCTCCGGCGTGCCGCGACATGCATTCGGGAGGATTATATGTCCGAGACCATCTATCCGGTTCCGGCGTCGGTTGCCGCCAACGCGCTCGTCGACAAGGACAAGTACCGGGAAATGTATGAGGCGTCGGTGTCCGATCCCTCGGCGTTCTGGGGAGAGCACGGCAAGCGCATCGACTGGATCAAGCCCTACACCAAGGTCAAGAACACCAGCTACGATCCGCATGACGTGTCGATCAAGTGGTTCGAGGACGGCACGCTCAACGTTTCGGCCAATTGCGTCGACCGGCATCTGGCGACGCGCGGCGACAAGCCGGCGATCATCTGGGAGGGCGACGATCCGTCCGAGCACAAGGTGATCACCTACAAGGAGCTTGCCCACGAGGTGAACCGCTTCGCCAACGTGCTCCACGCGATGGGGGTGAAGAAGGGCGACCGGGTCACGATCTACCTGCCGATGATCCCCGAGGCGGCCTATGCCATGCTCGCCTGCGCGCGCGTCGGCGCGGTGCATTCCGTGGTTTTCGGCGGCTTTTCCCCGGACAGCCTGGCGCAGCGCATTTCCGGCTGCGAAAGCAGGGTGGTGATCACCGCCGACGAAGGTCTGCGCGGCGGCCGCAAGGTGCCGCTGAAGGCCAATGTCGACAAGGCGGTCGAGAAGCTTTCCGTCGACAAGGTGGTGGTGGTGCGCCGCACCGGCAGCGACATCGCGATGCAGGCCGGGCGCGATGTCTGGTATCACGAGGAGGTCGAGCGGGTCTCCGACCATTGCGAGCCGGTCGAGGTGAACGCCGAGGATCCGCTGTTCATCCTCTACACCTCCGGCTCGACGGGCCAGCCCAAGGGCGTGCTGCACACCTCGGGCGGATATCTCGTCTATGCCTCGATGACGCATGAATATGTCTTCGACTGCAAGGACGAGGATATCTACTGGTGCACCGCGGACGTGGGCTGGGTCACCGGCCACTCCTACATCCTCTACGGTCCGCTCGCGAATGGCGCGACAACGCTGATGTTCGAGGGCATTCCGACCTATCCCTCGCCCGCCCGCTTCTGGGAGGTGGTCGACAAGCACAAGGTCTCGATCTTCTACACCGCGCCGACGGCGATCCGCTCGCTGATGGGCGCCGGTGTCGAGCATGTCGCCAAGACCGATCGCTCGTCGCTCAGGATCCTGGGCTCGGTTGGCGAGCCGATCAACCCGGAAGCCTGGCAGTGGTATTACGACCACGTCGGCGACGGACGCTGTCCCATTGTCGACACCTGGTGGCAGACGGAAACGGGCGGCATCCTGATCACGCCGCTTCCCGGGGCGACGGACCTGAAGCCGGGGTCGGCGACGCTGCCGTTCTTCGGCGTGCAACCGGCGCTGGTCGACGCGGAAGGCTCTATTCTTGAAGGGGCTACGGAAGGTAACCTGGTGCTGCTGGACAGCTGGCCGGGGCAGATGCGGACGGTCTACGGCGACCACGAGCGCTTCGTGCAGACCTACTTCTCGACCTACAAGGGCATGTATTTCACCGGCGACGGCTGCCGGCGCGACGCGGACGGGTATTACTGGATCACCGGCCGCGTCGACGACGTGATCAATGTCTCCGGCCACCGCATGGGCACGGCCGAGGTGGAGTCGGCGCTGGTCGCCCATCCGAAGGTGTCGGAAGCGGCGGTCGTCGGCTATCCGCACAACCTCAAGGGCCAGGGCATCTACGTCTATGTGACGCTGATGGAGGGCGAGGAGCCGAGCGACGCGCTCGCCAAGGAGCTGCGCGACTGGGTGCGCAAGGAGATCGGACCGATCGCCTCGCCGGATCTGATCCAGTTCGCGCCGGGCCTGCCGAAGACCCGTTCAGGCAAGATCATGCGCCGCATCCTGCGCAAGATCGCCGAGGACAGCTTCGACAACCTTGGCGACACCTCGACGCTGGCGGATCCGGCCGTGGTCGAGGATTTGATCGAGAACCGGCAGAACCGGCCGGCCTGATCGGCCTGCTGGGTCGCAAGGCCACGCGTCGAGACGCATGTGAAAAAGGGGCGGGCCGGGAAACCGGGCCGCCCTTTTTGCAGGGTGCCCTCAACCACGCCAAAGCGCGGCGTTTCCTGCAAGTTTGCAATGAAAACAACGCAAACTTGTCGCTTTCGAAGACGAGATTGTCACGCGGCTACGGGCGTCCTGGCGCGGAGGCGCCTGCAATGCGCACCCGGCCCTGGACGGGGATAGGGGCACGTCCCGCGGGTCGGCGCGAAGGCGGATCCGTCCCTCAGTTCGAACAGATCGCCTCGACGGCGGCGACGGCGCGCGGATCATCGGTCACAGGTGCCCAGGCCGCGTCTGCGACGGCGGCGGGGTCGGCGGTCTCGCCGGGCAGCAGGTCGATGCGGCGGCGGCTCTCGCAGTCGTAGATCTGGACGATGTGGCGCACCGGCTCGTAGCGGGTGAAGAGGCTGAGGCGGATCCGGCGGAAGCGCGGGTCCTTCGCATTGGGCTCGATCGTGTCGAGATCGACGGCGGCGAAACGGTTGATCTTCGGCCGCACCAGCGTCCAGGGCTGGAGCGGGTTGCTGGTCTCGTAGCTGCCGACGACCATCATCGACGGCGGCAGGCCGCCGGAGGTCATGTCGAACCAGCCGTAGTCCATCCAGACGGTGAAGCCGAACATGCCGATGCCGGCGACCGCCGGGGCGAGCCAGCGCGGCAGGCGGCCGCCGAGAAGGCGATTGGCGATCATGACGAGGCCGGCGAGGGCCGCGCCAAGGGCGACGGTGCTCATGAGCAGAAGAAACATCGTCGGTCTGGACTTTCCTGACTGGCGGGCCGGGCCGCGAGAGGCCGGCGCGTGAACGAAAGGGCGTAAAAGGGCCGTCGGCGCGACCGGCTGTTGCGGGCCGGCCCGCCGCGAGCCTAGACCATCTGGTTGCCGTGACCGATGGCCGATTGCAAGGTCTTGATGACGCCGAAGGCGTCCTTGAGGTGGTTGCGCTCGAGCGCCGAAAGGGTGCTCGGGGCCATGAAGTTGTCGGGCTTCCCGCCCTCGCGTACCTGGCGCGCCTGATGGGCGAGACGGATGTTGCAGATCAGGTCGTAGGCGTCGATCAGGTCGCTGCCGCCGGACTGGCTGAGCACGCCGGCGTCGCGGGCGGCGAACAGGCGCTCGCGGGTGTTGACCGGGCTGAGCGCGCCGGTGAGCGCGTAAAGGCGGGCCAGATCGACGACCGGCACGACGCCGGAATGCTTCAGGTCGAGCGTGTCCTTGTGCTCGCCGCCACGGATCAGGGCGAAGCCGCGAAACAGGCCGAGCGGCGGCGTGTGCTTGAGCGAATTGGCAGCCATATGGGCGCGGAAGATCGAGTTCCTGCGCGCCGCCTCCAGTGTCGTTGCCTGCATGCCGGCGAAAAGCGCCGTATCGCCGTGGATCGGACGCAGGTCGAACATGACGCTGGCCAGCATCTGCGCCATCGGATCGGGCCGGGCGATCCAGCCGGCGAAATAGTCGCGCCACACGGAAGCCGGCTGCCGCCAGCGCGGGTTGGTCGCCATCATGTCGCCGGGACAGAAGAAATAGCCGCAGGCGTCGAGCCCTTCGGAAACGAGGCGGGCGAACTCGGCGAACCAGCCGTCATGTCGCGCCGGATCGAAGGCGTCGTCGAGGATCAGGCAATTGTCCTGGTCGGAAACACCGGTCTGCTCGCGCCGCCCCTGCGAGCCGCAGGCAAGCCAGAGATAGGGAACCGGCGCCGCACCGAGGCGGGCCTCGGCGAGCGCGATCAGCCGCCGGGTCAGCGCGTCGGTGACGGAGGTGACGAGATGGCCGATGCGGTAGGCCTCGACGCCGAGGCCGACGAGCTGGGCGAGAAGCTGCGGCACGCGGCCGACGACGGCGGCGAGCGCGTCGATGTCGGTCAGCCGGGCAATGTCGGCAACCAGCGCGGCGGCGGAAAGCGACTGGCGGCTGACCAGATTGGTGCGCGTGACGATGCCGACGGGGCGGCCATCCTCGACGACGGGCAGATGGCCGATGCCGCGTCCGCTCATGACAAGCAGCGCGTCGAACATGGTCGCGCTCGGCGGCAGGGCGGCGGGATCCGGCGTCATCACGGCAGAGACGGGCACGAGCGGATCGCGGCCGGCGGCGAGGACGCGGGCGGTGAGGTCACCGGAGGTGAGAATTCCGGCAAGCCGCTCGGCGGTGCCGACCAGAACGCAGGAAATCGACTTCTCCGCCATGATGCCGGCGGCGGCGCGGGCGCTCATGTCGGTGGGGACGATCACCGGTGTCGTGGTCATCAGTTCCCGGAGGTCGACGGAGATCTCGGCCGCCGCCCCTTCCGCCTGGGCGGCGATGCGGCGATGACCGACGTCGCGCATCCGGTCGAAATAGGCCGCGAAGGCCGGGTAGCGGGCGGCAAGATCGTGAAAGCAGGCGGCCGGGATGACGAGGACGCGGGTCGGGGTCGTCGCCGTGGCGGTGAGCTGGGCGATGCCGTTGCGCATCAGGCTGCGGGCGCCGAAGCCCTCGCCCGACAGGCAGCGCGAGATCAGTGCGCCTTCCGCCGAGGTCAGGTCGACCTCGCCGGTTTCCACGGCATAGAGCGCCGTTACCGTCTCGCCGGCGGCGAAGAGCTGCGTGCCGGGGGGGATGTCGCGCGGTGTGGCGGCGGCGGCCAGCGCTTCCAGCTCGCGCATGGGCAGGAGGTCGAACGGATGGTGGCGCTCGAAAAAGCGGCACTTGTCGGGACTGCTGAACGTGGCTGTGTCGGACGTCATGACCCGCATCTCCTCCCGGGAACGGCGGCGGTGTTCCGATGCTACGGCAGGAAAGGCCGTCTGTCCCGGGCGAAGCGGGCAAAGACGAACCCCGCCCGGTGAGGGGCGGGGTTCGGGTTCGAGCGGCCCGGATCGCGGGATCCGGGCCGGGACATCAGTGGTCGGTGGCCGCGCCGGCGCCGCGCGGAACGCGCACGGACTCGACAAGCTCCTGGATCTCCAGCGGAGGCTCCGCCGTCTGCATCGAGACGATGTAGGCCGCCGCGAAGTTGAAGATCGCGCCGATCGTGCCGAAGGAGGCCGGCGAAATGCCGAAGAGCCAGTTTGCCGGCGTGTTCGGCAGCAGGTTCGTGCCCGGAATGAAGAACATGCCGAGGTAGGTGAACACATAGCCGACGGTCACGACCAGTCCGACGAGCATGCCGGTGATCGCGCCGGCCGAGTTGATGCGCTTCGAGAAGATGCCCATCATCAGGACTGGGAAGATCGAGGCGGCGGCGAGGCCGAAGGCGAGCGCCACGGTCTGGGCCGCGAAACCGGGGGGGTTGAGACCCAGGTAGGTGGCCAGAATGATCGCGCCGGTCATCGCGATACGGGCGGCGTTGAGCTCGCCCTTCTCGGAAATGCCCGGGTTGAACACCGACTTGATCAGATCATGCGAGATCGCCGATGAAATGGCGAGCAGCAGACCGGCTGCCGTCGACAGGGCGGCGGCGAGGCCACCGGCGGCGACGAGTGCGATCACCCAGCCGGGAAGCCGTGCGATCTCCGGGTTGGCCAGCACCAGGATGTCCTGGTTCACGGACAGCTCGTTGCCCTTCCAGCCGAAGCCTTCCGCCTTCGTGGCATAGGCCGCGTTCTTGTCGTTGTAGAACTGGATGCGGCCGTCACCATTCTTGTCGTCAAACTTCAGAAGTCCGGTCTGCTCCCAGTTCTTGATCCACTGCGGACGCTCCGTATAGAGCAGGTTGCCGTCCTCCGCGCCGACAGGGCCGGTCTGGATCGTGTCCATGATGTTGAGACGCGCCATCGCACCGACCGCCGGGGCGGTGAGGTAGAGAAGGGCGATGAAGACCAGCGCCCAGCCGGCCGACCAGCGCGCATCCGCCACCTTGGGCACCGTGAAGAAGCGGATGATGACATGCGGAAGGCCCGCGGTGCCGATCATCAGCGACATGGTGAACAGGAACATGTTCAAGGTGTTGGAGTGGTGCCCGGTGTAGCTGGCGAAGCCGAGGTCGGTCACCACCTGGTCGAGCTTGGTCAGCAGCGGCACACCGCTCGCGGTGTGGTCGGAGAACAGGCCGAACGCCGGGATGGCGTTGCCGGTCAGCGCGATGGAGATGAAGATCGCCGGGATCGTGTAGGCGGTGATCAGAACCACATACTGGGCGACCTGGGTGTAGGTGATGCCCTTCATGCCGCCGAGCACCGCGTAGACGAACACCACCGCCGAGCCGATCAGAAGGCCCGTGGTCACATCCACCTCGAGGAAGCGGGCGAAGGTCACGCCGACGCCCGTCATCTGGCCGATGACGTAGGTCACGGAGATGACGATCAGGCAGATCACGGCCACGACGCGGGCCGTGGTCGAGTAGAAGCGGTCGCCGATGAACTCGGGAACCGTGTACTTGCCGAACTTGCGCAGATACGGGGCGAGCAGCATGGCGAGCAGCACGTAGCCGCCGGTCCAGCCCATCAGGAAGGTCGAGTTGTCATAGCCGGTGAAGGCGATCAGGCCGGCCATGGAGATGAAGGAGGCGGCCGACATCCAGTCGGCAGCGGTGGCCATGCCGTTCATGACCGGGTGAACGCCGCGGCCGGCGGCATAGAACTCGCCGGTCGTGCCCGCGCGGGCCCAGATGGCGATGCCGAAGTAGAGCGCGAAAGACAGCCCCACGACGATGTAGTTGAGGGTTGTTTGATCCATCACTGATGTCTCCCGCTTATTCTTCTTCGACGCCGAACTGGCGATCGATGGCGTTCATGCGCCAGGCGTAGAAGAAGATCAGAACCAGGAATACGAGGATCGATCCCTGCTGGGCGAACCAGAAACCAAGGTCGGTGCCGCCGACCTTGATGCCTGAAAGGACGGGACGAAGCAGGATGCCCATCCCGAAGGAGACGACAAACCAGACGATCAGAGAATTCCGGATCAGGGCCAGATTGGCTTTCCAATAGGCCCGGCCGGACTCATTGCCAGTGCTCATAGAAGTTCCTCCACTCACGACTTCTTGCTCGCACGGGACAAGGGTCTTTCGGATTGCCGCGCCGATCGGCCCCATGGGGCCATGCCGCTGCGTCTTTCCGTATCGTGGCTTCGCGGGTGCTCCTCCAGCACCGCGGGCCGCCCCCGTCCCGGCTGCCGGAGCACCGCCTGAAGGCGGTCAGCCGGCCAACGAAGCACGCCGCAAGGTTGCGCGCGCACCGTCTCGATCCCGACCTTAACCGCAAGCGGAAAGCGGGCGAACCGCGACATTGGGATAATACGGGCCACCGCCGCGCGGGTGACGGTGGTCGCGCCGAGAGGGGGAGAGCTTCAGGAAAAAGTGTTTCTCAGCAGTCGCTTGCCGGTTTCGCAGAGGCCTTTTCGACGACGCGGGCGAGGGCGATGCGAAGCGCCTCCGCCTCGTCCTCGCCGATGGTCTCGACAAGACGCGCCTGATGCACCTCGGCCCTGGCAATGAGCGTGTCGACGCGGCTTTCGCCCTCGTCGCTCAGCCGCACCCAGACCCGGCGGCGGTCGTTCTCGTCGGCGATCCGGGTGACGAGCCCGCCGGCGACGAGCTTCTCGACGGTCTTCGACATGGCCGGCTGGTTGGCCAGGCAGCGGCGGGCGAGCTCGCCGATGGTGAGCCCGGGCGTGCCCTTGAGCGAGGCGAGCACCCGCCACACGGGCACCGGCACGCCGAGGCCGCGCAGCTCCTCGTGAAACTCGGCGCTGGCGATGCTGGAGGCGCGCGCCAGAAGGTAGAGCAGGTAGCCGTCGACGAAGCGGCCCGGTGCCGGACTTGCGGGGTCCCCCACCTCAGCGGCCCCGTGCGGAGGCAAGGCCGGGCACGGCGTAGTGCGGCCGGGCGTAGCGGCCGGAATGGAAGATCAGCGGCACGCGATCGGCCTCCTCGAAGGCCTCGACGCGGCCGAGGAAGACGATGTGGTCGCCACCCTCGACGCGGGTTTCGTTGCGGCACTCGAAGACGGCGGTGACACCGGCGATTACCGGCATGCCGCAGACGCCCGGGGTCCAGTCGACATCTGCGAAACGGTCCTCTGCCGGGCGCGCGAAGCGGTCGGACAGGCCGTGCTGGTCGGCGGCGAGAATGTTGATGGCGTAGTGGCGCGCCTCCTCGAACAGGGCGAGGTTGCGCGAGCGTCGCGCCAGGCTCCACAGCACCATCGGCGGATCGAGGGAGACCGAATTGAAGGAATTGGCGGTGAGGCCGATCGGCTGGCCGGCGTCGTCCAGCGTGGTGACGATGGTCACCCCGGTGACGAAGCGCCCGAGCGCGGCGCGAAACCGGCGGGCATCCTCCGGCGCCAGCCCCGGCCCCGGTTCGGCGTCCTTCCCGGTGTCGGCGCGCGCGTCGTCGGTCATGGCGTTTCCTCCCCGCGTGCCCGCCGGATGGGCGGGTTACAAAGTTCATGCCTAAAAATATTCCTTTTCATATAATAACTCTGTTGCTACGATCCTCCAAGTTCTTTTCGCTTGCTGCGTGAAACGGGAGGTTCGCGCAAGATCAGACCGGGTCCATCCGGCGCGGGCGAGGGGGACGCGAAGCGGGGGCCGGGCGGGATGCGCCCCGGCGTCGTCCGCGTGGCGCGAAAAGGGGGAGGTCGCTGATGCTGGCCGACAGGATCGAGGGCAAATGGATCGACGCCTTCGAGCGGGTGTTCGCCTTGTGCAAGGTCACCCGTGGCGAACAGGTCGCGATCCTCTCGGAAACCCAGTCGCGGACGCTCAACGTCCATATCGCGGAACTTGCCCTGCAGCGCCTCGGCGCGAAGGTGTTCCACGTGGTGGTGCCGACGCCGCGCCAGGACGCGCCGGTGCCGGTGCGCTCGACTGGTGCCTCGACGGCGCTGGCCGGTCACGACGCGGCGCTCGCGGCGCTCGCCGCCAGCGGCCTTGTCGTCGACCTCACCGTGGAAGGGCTGCTGCATGCGCCCGAACTGCCCCGGGTGATCGCCAACGGCGCGCGCGTGTTGATGATTTCCAACGAACACCCCGAGGCGCTGGAGCGGCTGGTGCCGGCCGAGCGCGACAAGGACCGGGTGCGCCAGGCGGTGAAGCTGATCCGCGAGGCCCGGGAGATGCGCGTCACCTCGGCGGCGGGCACCGATCTCACGGTGGCGATGACCGGGGCCTCGACCGTCGGCGTATGGGGCTGGTGCGACCGGCCGGGTTCGGTTGCCCACTGGCCGGCCGGGCTGGTCGTTTCGTTCCCCGCGGCGCACAGCGTCAACGGCACGCTGGTGCTGGACGCCGGCGACATCAACCTCACCTTCAAGCGCTACCTGGAACGCCCGGTACGCCTGACCATCGTCGATGACTACGTGACGCGGATCGAGGGCGAGGGGACGGATGCGGAGCTGACGCGGCGCTATCTGGCCGCCTGGGGTGAGCGCGAGGCCTATGCGGTGGCCCATGTCGGCTTCGGCATGAGCGAGGCGGCGCGCTACGAGGCGCTGACCATGTACGACCAGCGCGAGACCAATGGCACGGAAGTGCGCGCCTATGCCGGCAACTTCCTGTTCTCCACCGGCGCCAACGAGTTCGCCGGCCGCTACACCAAGGGCCATTTCGACATCCCCGTGCGCGGTTGCACGATCTCGCTGGACGGGGTGCCGGCGGTTGTCGACGGCGAGCTGATCGAGGCGCTGCGATGAGCGGGGTGGGCGATCACATCCGCGCGGCGCGCGGAGACCGGGCCGTCGTCTTCCTGCACGGAATCGGCGCGGGTGCGGAAATGTTCCAGCCGCAGATCGAGGGGCTGGGCGCGGGCTTCGACGCCATCGGCTGGAACCTGCCGGGATACGGCGGCACGCCGCTGGTCGACCCGATGACCTTCGAGGCGCTTTCGGCGGCGCTGCTGGGGTTTCTCGACCGGCTGGACCTGCGGCGCGTGACGCTGCTCGGCCATTCCATCGGCGGCATGGTGGCGCAGGATTTCATCGCCCGGCACCCGGAGCGGGTCGAGGCGCTGGTGCTGTCGGCGACCGTGCCCGCGTTCGGCAGCCGCGACGGCTCGTTCCAGACCCGTTTCGTCGCCGAACGACTTGCCCCCCTCGACGAGGGGCGCACGATCCCCGAGCTTGCGCGGGCCTTTGTGCCTGATCTCGTCGGCTCGGCCAGCGATCCGGCCGCGGTGCCGCTTGCAACGCAGGCGATGGCCCGCGTGCCGGAGGCGACCTATCGGGCCGCGATCCGCTGTCTCGCCACCTTCGACGGGCGCGAGACGCTTGCCCGCATTGCGGTGCCGACGCTGGTCGTCGCCGGGTCTCAGGACCGCAACGGGCCGGCGCCGACCATGCGCAAGATGGCGGAAAAGATCGCCGGCGCCCGCTATGCGGAACTCGAGGGCATCGGCCACCTGGCGCCGCTGGAGTGCCCGCAAGCCTATACGGCGCTGCTGCGCGACTTTCTTTCCGGCACCGCCCATTCCGCCCCCGCCCATCCCGCCAACGACAGGCAAGGAGCCTCTTCATGACGCTGCACGAGACAAAGCTCGGCGATGCCGCCGTCGAGGACCAGGACAAGCCGATCTTCGATCCCGACGCCTTTCGCCTGACCGGGCAGGAGGCCGAACTCACGGCTCTGGCGCGCAAGGTGGCGAAGGCGAAATTCGCGCCGCGGGCGGAGACATACGACCGCGAGGCGACCTTTCCGGTCGAGAACTACCGCGACATGCACGAGGCCGGGCTTCTCGGCATCTGCGTGCCGAAGGAAGACGGCGGCCACGGCGCGCCGTTCCGCGCCTACATGATGACGGCGGCCGAGATCGGCCGCTACTGCGGCGCGACGGCGCTGACCTGGAACATGCACGTCTGCTCCTGCCTGTGGACCGGCGCGCTCACCGACGACCTGGAGATGAGCGCGCAGGATCGCGAGCTGCACCGCCGGCGGCGCGCCGTGCACTACGAACGCATCCTCAAGGATGGCGCGATCTACTCGCAGCCGTTCTCGGAAGGCGGCGCGGCGGCGGCGGGCGCGGCCCCGTTCTCGACCTCGGCGAAGCGCGTCGACGGCGGCTGGATCATCAACGGCAAGAAGATCTTCGCCTCGCTCTCGGGCCATGCCGACTATTACGGCGTGCTGTGCGGCGAGATGAAGGAGGGCGAGAAACCCTCGCGCCGGGACACGATGTATATCGCCGTGCCGGCCAGCGCCGAGGGCGTCTCCGTCGTCGGCGACTGGGATCCGCTCGGCATGCGCGGCACGGTCTCGCGCACGCTTCTGTTCAAGGACGTCTTCGTCTCCGACGAAGAGCAGCTGATGCCGCGCGGCGTCTACTATCAGGCCGCCAACCGCTGGCCGCATATGTTCATGACGCTGTCGCCGACCTACATGGGCATCGCCCAGGCCGCATACGACTTCACGGTGAAATACCTGCGCGGCGAATGGCCGGGCCTGCCGCCGGTGAAGCGGCGGATGTTCCCGACCAAGCAGATCGGCGTCGCCCAGATGCAGATCATGCTGGAACAGACCAAGGCGCTGTGGTTCCAGGCGATCTCCGACGCACGCCCCGACCCCTCCCGCGAGCAGATGCTCAGGGCCTGGGCGGCGCACTACACGGTGATGGAGAACGCCAACGAGATCTGCCAGCTCGCGGTCAGGACCTGCGGCGGCCAGTCAATGCTGAAGTCGCTGCCGCTGGAGCGGCTCTATCGCGACAGCCGCTGCGGATCGCTGATGCTGCCGTGGACGGCGGAGATCTGCCTCGACCGGATCGGCCGCGAGAGCCTCTATCTGCCGGGGGAGAGCGACGCGTGACGACCCTCGACCGCTGGATCGAGGCGCATGCGGCGGAACGGCCCGACAAATGCGCCATCCTCTTCGCCGGCGAGCGTCTCGGTTACGGGGATCTCGGTCGGGCGGTCGGTCGCATCGCCCGCCATCTGCGCGATGCGGAAGGCATCGCCCACGGTGAGCGGGTCGCCTATCTGGGCACCAACGCGCCGGACATGCTGGCGCTGCTCTTCGCCTGCGCCAGGATCGGCGCCATCCTGGTGCCGCTCAACTGGCGGCTGGCGCCGCCGGAGCTTGCTCATGCGCTCGCCGACAGCGGCGCGCGGCTTCTCTATCACCATCCGGATTTCGCGGCGACTGTCGCCGAGATTGCCGGCGGCATCGCCACGCGCCTGGTCGATCCGGCGCGCGGCGGGCTGATCGCGCAAACCGCTGGCGGCGCGTCGCTGGCGGCGGGCGCGGGCCGCGCCGAGGATCCGCTCCTCATCGTCTACACGTCCGGCACCACCGGGCGGCCGAAGGGCGCGGTACTGACCCAGGCGGCGCTCGAGGCCAACGCCGACAACGCCTGCCACATGCAGGAGATCACCAGCGAGGATACGATCCTGACGGTGCTGCCGATGTTCCACGTCGGCGGGCTCAACATCCAGACGACCCCGGCGCTGCGCCAGGGGGCGACGGTGATCCTGCACGACCGGTTCCATCCGGCGGCGACGTTGCAGGCCTTCGCCGACCACCGGCCGACAATGACGGTGCTGGTTCCGGCGACGCTGGTCGCCACCCTGTCGCATCCCGACTGGCCTGAGGCCGATCTTTCGTCGCTGCGGCTCGTCGCCACCGGCTCCTCCGACGTGCCGCTGGTGCTGATGCGCGCCGTCATGGAGCGCGGCGTGCCGGTGCTGCAGGTCTATGGCGCGACGGAGACGGGGCCGGTCGCGATCTACCAGCGCCGCGCCGACCCGCGCACCGAATTCGGCGCCATTGGCCGCGCCGGGCCAATGACCGAGGCGCGGGTGGTGGTCGACGGCCGTCTGGCCGCACCTGGCGAGATCGGCGAGATCCAGCTGCGCGGCGGCAACATCACCACGGGCTACTGGGGGCGCGAGGACGCGACGCGCGAGAGTTTCGACGACGGCTGGTTCCGCACCGGCGATCTGGCGTTGCAGGACGAGAATGGTGTCTTCTGGTTCAAGGACCGGATCAAGAACGTGATCATCTCGGGTGGCGAGAACATCTATCCAGCGGAGCTGGAGCGGGTTCTTGGCGAGATCGCCGGGTTGAGCGAGGCGGCGGTGGTCGGGGTCGCCGACGCACGCTGGGGCGAAAGTCCTGTCGCCGTGGTGGTGCCGCGCTCCGGCACGGCCGTGACGCCCGAGGCGGTGCTTGCCGGCTTCGATGGTCGGCTGGCCCGCTACAAACACCCGAAATCCGTCGTTCTGGTGGAGGAGTTGCCGCGCAACGCGCTCGGCAAGATCAAACTGGATATGCTCCGTAAAATCGCCGAGGATGCACTCGGTGGGCGGAGCGGCAGTGTTCGCGACACGGTCAAGGACCCAAAGAAGGCCTGACCCGCACCGCGTTCTTTTGTCAATGAGGGGAACAACATGCGGAAATTTCTTGCGATGCTGGCCGGCGTTGCCGCGCTCGGCCTTGCCACCTCCGCCTCGGCGGAAACCACCCTGCGCGTCTCCAACTGGCTGCCGCCGTCGCACCCGATCGTGAAGGACATTCTCGCGCCCTGGGGCGAGCAGGTGGCGGAGGCGACCAACGGCCGGGTCAAGGTGGAGATCATGGCCTCGCCGATCGGCAAGCCGCCGGCGCAGTTCGACCTGATCCGCTCCGGCGTCGCCGACGTCGGCTACAGCGTGCACGGCTATACGCCCGGCCGCTTCAAGCTGACGCCGCTGGTCGAGGGGCCGTTCCTCTCCGACAGCGCCGAGGCGCTGTCCGTTGCCTACTGGCGCGTGCAGGAGGCGATGCTGTCCAAGGCCAACGAGCATGACGGCGTCAAGCTGCTGACCGTCTTCACCCATGGCCCGGGCATGATCTACACGACCAAGAAGGAAGTCGCCTCGCTCGACGACCTTTCGGGGCTGAAGATGCGCATCGGCGGCGGCATCGTCTCCGAGGTCGCCTCGCGGCTCGGCATGATCGGCGTGCAGGCGCCGTCGCCGCAGGTCTACGAGATCCTGTCGAACGGCGTGGCCGACGGCATTCTCTTCCCGGCTGAATCCGTGCCCTTCTTCCGCATCGACGAGGTTATCCGTCATGGCATTTCGGTGCCCGGGGGCCTCTACAACACGTCCTTCTTCGTCATCATGAACCGGGATAGCTGGAACCGGCTGTCGGACGAGGACAAGGCGGCGATCGACAAGGTGTCGGGCGAGGCGATGGCCCGGCTCGCGGGCAAGGCCTGGGACGCGGCCGACGCGGCCGGAACCAAGACCATGCTCGACAAGGGCGTGACGCTGGCCGCCGCCGACGACGCCATGACGGCGGCGATCGTCGAAAAGCTGGAAGGCATCAACGACGGCTTTCTCGCGGCGGCGAAGGCCGCCGGCATCGACGGCAAGGCCGCCCTCGACATGCTGAGGGCCGAGGTCGCCGCGGCGAAATGACCGATGCGACCTCCGGTCCGGCGAAGCGTCCGGAGCCTGACGGCTCCGGACGCGCCGTCGCCATCGCCGGGCGCGTGCTGCATGTGCTCGCGGCGCTGATCCTGCTGGCAATGATGCTCGTCACCTTCGTCGACGTCATCGGCCGCTATCTCTTCAACGCCCCGCTGCCCGGCGCCTTCGAGCTGACGGAAGTGCTGCTGGCGCTCGTCATCTTCGTCGGCCTGCCGATCGTCACCGCGCGCCGCGATCATGTCACCGTCGATCTCGTCACGGCACGGCTGCCGCGGCTGCCGCGCGCCGTGCTCGCACGGCTCGCGCTGGCGGCGACGGCGGTCATACTGGCGATCCTCGCCTGGCGGCTTGGCATCAGCGCCCGCGACTTCTCGGCCTATGGCGACGCCACGGTCTACCTGGGCATCCCGCTCGGACCCGTCGCCGGGGTGATGGCCGGTTTCACCGGTATCTCCGCGCTGGTGGCGTTCGTCCTCGTCTTCCGGCGCGACTGACGCCGCGCCGGCCGTCCCGATCCCGGCGCGGGACCCTGGGGCCCCGCGCCCTGGACCCACCAAAGCGTTGCCGCGCCTGACGGGGCATTCCCAAGGATTTCAGCATGGAAACCTGGCTTCCCGGCCTTCTTCTCCTTCTCGTCGTGATGTTCGCCGGCGTTCCCATCGCTTTTGCCATGGCGGCGGTGGGCGGCGTCGGCCTGACCATGATCCTCGGCTTTACCCCGGCCATGGCGATCATCGGGCAGACGACCTTCGACACGGGCCTTTCCTACTCGCTCTCGGTGGTGCCGCTCTTCGTTCTGATGGGCAACCTGGTGACGCGGGCGGGGCTTTCCGATGAACTCTATGCCGCCTGCCACGCCTGGCTCGGGCACCGGCGCGGCGGCCTCGCGATGGCGACCGCCGTCGCCTGCGGCGGCTTTTCCGCCGTCTGCGGCTCGTCGCTGGCGACGGCTGCCACGATGGGCAAGGTGGCGCTGCCGCAGATGCGGCGCTACCGCTACGACGACGGACTGGCGAGCGGGGTCATCGCCGCCGGCGGCACGCTCGGCATCCTCATCCCGCCGAGCGTGATCCTGGTGATCTACGGCGTCACCGCCCAGCAGGACATCGCCCGGCTGTTCATCGCCGGCATCGTGCCGGGGGTGCTCGGCATGCTCGGCTACATGGCTGCGGTTCGCGTCGTGTGCTGGGTGAACCCGCTGGCCGGGCCGCCGGCGGAGCGCATGGGCTACGCCGAGCGCTTCGCCGCCCTGCGCGGCGTGACCGGCATCCTGGCGCTTTTCGCGCTCGTCATCGGCGGCATTTACGCCGGCGCCTTCACCGCGACGGAGGCCGCCGGCATCGGTGCCAGCGGCGCCTTCCTCATTGCCCTTTTCCGGGGACGGCTGACCTGGTCGAACCTGCTGGAAACGCTCGCCGACACGGCGGCGACCACGACCATGATGTTCATGGTGCTGATCGGGGCGCTGGTGTTCTCCAACTTCGTCAACATCGCCGGTCTGCCGACGGCGCTGGCCGACATGGCGCGGGCCTCCGACCTGCCGGCGCCGGCGATCCTGGCGCTGGTGCTGCTGGTCTATCTCTGCCTCGGCATGGTGCTCGAAAGCCTGTCCATGGTTCTGCTGACGGTGCCGATCTTCGCGCCGCTGATGGGCGGCCTGGGCTACGACCTCGTGTGGTTCGGCATCGTCGTCGTGGTGGTGACCGAGATCAGCCTGATCACGCCGCCCGTCGGGCTCAACGTCTTCGTCCTGAAGACGGTCATGCCCGATGTGCCGATGGGCAAGATCTTTCGCGGCATCGTTCCCTTCGTCATCGCCGACGTGGTGCGGCTGGCGCTGATCGCGAGCGTTCCCGCGCTGGTGTTGTTCCTGCCGAACATGATGCGCTGAGGCGGCGGCGCGGCGCGGGCGCGCAATCGCGCCTTGACCCGCATCGCCGTTTTGCGCCATTGAAGAGGCTTGGGCACGGCAAGGCCTCCGCGGGACCGCGGCGGGGGAGCCTTGGCGACATGCGGACAGCGCGGTATCGAGGGACAGGGTGAGCGACCGACAGGTGGACGCCCGGGCAGACTACCGGGGGACCGGGATCGACGGCGCGCCGACCGGCGCCGGCCGCATCCTTGCGCCCGTGCCCGCCTGTTCCACGCGCCGCCTGTGCCGCATCGTCATGCAGGACCGCCGCCGTCTGCCCGCACGCTTCCACGCCAGGCTGAGCGCCACGTTCGACGCCGGCCCGCTTGCGCCCGCGCCGAAGCTGTCAGCCTGAGCGGACCCGACGCGCCTTTCGCGCGGTCCGGCGGGACCGACCCGACCCGGCGCCCCTTTCCGTTTCGCGAAATTCTCCGACGCCCTTTTCCGAGGAGCCAGCCATGAGCACGCCACGCAGCCTTTACGACAAGATCTGGGACGACCATGTCGTCAACACGCAGGAGGACGGCACGTCGCTCCTCTACATCGACCGCCACCTGGTGCATGAGGTGACGAGCCCGCAGGCCTTCGAGGGTCTGCGCATGACCGGCCGCAAGGTGCGCCAGCCCGGCAAGACGCTCGCGGTTGTCGACCACAACGTGCCGACCACCGACCGCAGTCACGGCATCGACGATCCGGAATCGGCGCTGCAGGTGGAGACGCTGGCGAAGAACTCGGCCGAGTTCGGCGTCGAGTACTACAGCGAGACCGACGACCGCCAGGGCATCGTCCACATCGTCGGTCCCGAGCAGGGCTTCACCCTGCCGGGCATGACCATCGTGTGCGGCGACAGCCACACCTCGACGCATGGCGCCTTCGGCGCGCTCGCCCACGGCATCGGCACCTCGGAGGTCGAGCATGTGCTCGCCACCCAGACGCTGATCCAGAACAAGGCGAAGAACATGCGCGTGACCGTCGACGGCATTCTGCCCGACGGCGTCACCGCCAAGGACATCATCCTGGCGATCATCGGCGAGATCGGCACGGCCGGCGGCACCGGCCATGTCATCGAATACGCCGGCGAGGCGATCCGTGCGCTGTCCATGGAAGGGCGCATGACGATCTGCAACATGTCGATCGAGGGCGGCGCGCGCGCCGGCCTGATCGCACCCGACGAGAAGACCTTCGACTACATCAAGGGCCGGCCGAAGGCGCCGACGGGTGCCGACTGGGACAAGGCGGTGGCCTACTGGAAGACGCTCTTCACCGACGAGAACGCCCACTTCGACAAGGAGATCCGGCTCGACGCGGCGAACCTGCCGCCGATCGTCACCTGGGGCTCCAGCCCGGAGGACGTGATCTCGGTGACCGGCCGGGTGCCGGATCCCGAGCAGATCGCCGATGAGAACCGGCGCGATTCCAAGCGTCGCGCGCTCCAGTACATGGGCCTTGCCGCCGGCACGCCGATCACCGACATCGCCGTCGACCGGGTGTTCATCGGCTCATGCACCAACGGGCGCATCGAGGATCTGCGGGCCGCCGCCGCCGTCATCGGTGGGCGCAAGGTCAAGGAGAGCGTCAGCGCCATGGTCGTTCCGGGCTCCGGCCTGGTGAAGGTCCAGGCGGAGGCCGAGGGCCTCGACAAGGTGTTCAAGGACGCCGGCTTCGAGTGGCGCGAGCCGGGCTGCTCCATGTGTCTTGCCATGAATGCCGACAAGCTCGCCCCCGGCGAGCGCTGTGCCTCGACCTCGAACCGCAACTTCGAGGGACGCCAGGGCTTCAAGGGCCGCACCCATCTGGTGTCGCCGGCGATGGCGGCGGCGGCGGCTCTTGCCGGGCATTTCGTCGACATTCGCGAGTGGCCGAAGGGCTGAACGCGGCCGCGCGCCGCATCGGCGCGGACGACTGACACGACCGCGCGCGGGGAGAGCCTTCCCGCGCGCGTTTTCGCATGACGTCGCGTCCGAAGCGACTTCACAAGACTGTCACTCTCGCTCTACACTATGCGGGCATCCGGGATCGTCACGAGGCGGTTCCGAGGCATCGGCATGAGGAGCGAAGGTGTGAACGTCGCCATCTCTCCAGGTGCTCATCCGGCCCTGGTGCTTAACGCGGACTACCGTCCGCTGGCTTACTACCCGTTGTCGCTATGGTCGTGGCAAGACGCCCTCAAGGCGGTTTTCCTCGACCGGGTCAATATTGTCTCCGAGTACGACGTGCTGGTTCGAAGTCCGAGCAGCGAGTTCAGGCTTCCCAGCGTCGTTTCCCTCAAGAGCTACATCAAGCCCAGCCGGCACCCCGCCTTTACCCGCTTCAATGTTTTCCTGCGCGACCGTTTCCAGTGCCAGTACTGCGGCTCCCGCGAGGAGCTGACCTTCGATCACCTGATCCCGCGCTCCAAGGGCGGCCAGACGACCTGGGACAATGTGATCACCGCCTGCTCTCCCTGCAACCTGCGCAAGGCCAACAAGTCCTGCCGCGACATCAACATGTGGCCGATGCACATGCCTTTCGCCCCGCATGTCCAGGACCTTCACAACAACGGCCGCCTGTTCCCGCCGAACTACCTGCACGAGAGCTGGCTCGATTTCCTCTACTGGGATACCGAACTGGAGCCGTGAGCGGGTGGTCCCGCCGCCGCGTTAAGTCTGCGTCAACCGAGGCGCGCGAATCACCGCATGCCGGCGCGTGCCTTAACCTTCCGGCATGACCGCCATGGGATGATCGGACCTGTCAAAGGCGCCGGCGAGCCGGCGTGGAGGGGTCCACATGCCGTCTCGTCTGTTTCGCCGGTTCAATGTCCAGGCGCGGGCGCTCGTCGTCGAGCGTCGTGGCGCGATCGTTCCCATGCTCGCCATCGTGCTGGTGCTGATCATCGTCATCGCCGGGGCGGGGATCGACTTTGCCCGCGCCATCAACCAGCGCCAGGCGATTGCCCGCGGTCTCGACGCGGCGATGCTGGCGGTGGCGCGCGAACTGTCGACGCGCAACATGAGCGAAACGGAAATCCAGGACTACCTGAAGAAGAACTATGAGGCCTACTTCGGCGCCAACGCGGAAGGGTCGGCGATCCCCGGCGTCGAGATCGTGGTGGACATGCCCTCCATCGACACCAAGGCGCGGCGGATCGCTGTCTCGGCCCGCTCGGAGGTTCCGACCTATTTCATCCGCCTTGCCGGCATGGGGCCGAAGACGATCCCGGTCAGCAGCGGTGCGCAGGCGATCTACCCGAAGAGCGTCGAGGCGGCACTGGTCGTCGACGTGACCGGCTCGATGGCCGGCACGAAGATAGCCGGGCTGCGCGAGGCGGCGGCCGGCTTCGTCAACACGCTGATCCCGCCGGCGAGCGTCTCCACCAACGAGAAGGTGCGCGTCGCGCTGGTGCCTTACAGCGCCGGCGTCAACATCGGTGCGACGCTGGCTGCGGAGGCAACCGGAGGCGCCAGCAAGAGCCGCACCAGCTATCCTTATTGCGTGAGCGAGCGCGACGGGGCGCAGGCCTATACGGATGCCTCCCATATGGTGGCGCCGATCGGCCCGGGCGCGCAGCAGGCCGGGTACATGACCGCCTTCTACCGCCAGGGCAGCAAGATACGGTCCTCCTCGGGCTATGTCTGTCCGACGGCGGTGGCGGTGCCGCTGACGCTCGATCCCGGCTCGACGAAGAAGCCGGGCACGCTGCTCTACGAGGTCGCGCGGCTGGGCGCAGGCGGCAACACCGCCGGTCAGACGGGCATTGCCTGGGGCTGGTACATGCTGTCCTCGAACTGGTCGTCGCTGTGGCCGTCGAAGAGTGCGCCGGCGCCGGCAAGCGACGAGCGCGTGGTGAAATATCTCGTCGTCATGACCGACGGCGATTTCAACACCTGGTTTTCGCCCGACCGGGTCGGGCGGGTGAATTACGACTGGATCGCCCAACAAGGCAGCGAGAGCGCGACGCGCGCCCGGGCGCTGTGCACGGCGATCAAGGCGAAGGGCATCACCATCATCACGGTCGGCTTCCAGATCGCCAAGGGATCGGCCGCGGACAAGGTGATGAGCGACTGCGCGTCGGGCTCCGACAACTACTACCGCGCCGACAGCGACGAGGACCTGATCGCCGAATTCGCCAGGATCGCCAACCAGATCAAGTCGACGTACCTGTCGAGGTGAGGGGGGCTACCGGCAGGCAGCCGATGGCGCGGGCAGGGGGCGGTGGTAGAGCGTCGCGTCAATGCGCCTGAGACCCGGGACCAGCTTGTCGCCGAGCATGCCGGCGTCGATGTCGCAGGCGACGAAATCCGTGCAACCGGCGTCCATCGCCGCGACCCTGCCAGATGGCCCGAGCGGCTGGCCGTTTCGGAAAGGCACGAGATGGGGGCTCCGGACAGCCGTCGGCTCGGCCGGGTCGGCCGTGTCCGTGCGGCGCGAGCCGTCGACACACAGCCTTACGAATTGCGGCCTGTCGAAGCGCGCGACGATGCTCGTCGGCATGTAGCTGTTGGCGTTGCGAGGGCTTCCCTCGACCGCGAACCGGACCGGACGGAAGTCGCCCTCGCCGTAGCCAAGAAGCGTGAAGCTGCCAAGGGCCGGAAGGCCCTCCAGCCGCAGGTTTGCGGTTTCGAGGGCAAGGCCGCCGCCTTCGTGGAGCTGCGCATCGGGCGTTCCGCCGGTGCTCGAAACCTCGAGGTTTGCAGGCACGCCATCGAAGTCGTCATCCATGGTCAGCAGGTAGCGCTCGGGCTCCGGCAGGTCGGAGGCGATCACCGATTGCCGAAGGGTCGAGCTCCATGTGGCGGTGAAGCTGCGGCCGGTCGGTGGCCGATGCGGAAATGGCGTGTTCGCCAGGTCCGTTTCGGCCCGCACCTCGGCAAGCGGGGCGAAAAAGACCTTCCCGCTTACGCGATGGAGGCCCTGGGGAGGCGGCAGGTCCGTGTCCGGCCTTGCGATCGCGACAAGGGTGACGTCGACCTTGCGACCAACCGTGTCGACGCAGCCCCGCCGCCAGAGCGCCGGCTCCGGCGGCGCTCCCGGGGCGGAACGCAGGATGAGCTTGCCGTCGACGGAAATGGCAACGAGCGGGTCTGGCGTGCCTGCGGGAGCGGCGTTCGCAACCACCCCGTCGATGCAGACCCGCAGGAACTGCTCCGTCTTGAAGCGCAGGACCGGAAGATCCGCCGGCGCCGTGGTGCTGTCGTGGTGGATAAGCCTGACACCGAGTGTTCCGCCCCATTGGTTGAAGGCAAGGCGTCCCTTGTCGAGCCCTTGCAGGGTGTAGGTGCCAAGAGGCACGTTCGGCGGCAGTGCGGTGGCGGGAGCGAACAGGGCGATGTCGCGTCCCGCGACGAGGGCGGTTGCCTCTTCCTCGATCACCAGCGCCGATCCGCCGTAGGAGAGGCGGCGCATGTCGCGCAGGATCTCGACCCGATGGGTAAAGTCGTTGGCCCCGGCAAGGTGGATCACATAGCGGGTGTCGAAGGGAAGCCGGGAAATGACGGCCACATTTGGCGAGGCGTACCAGAGGTTGTCGTTTCCCGCGTCATAGGCTTGAGCGCGGACATCTTGGCCGGCTGCGGCGCAAAGCCCCGGAAACATCGCCAGCGCAGCCGAAAGCGCCACTCTTCCACATGCCTTTTTCAACATGACCCCCTCCCCAGGTTCAACTCTGAAGAGAGCCTCCGTCGGAATGCCGGATGGGTCAAGCTCGCGCCGCGCGCACAGGCGATACGCGCGGTTCGGATGTGTTCGGGAGAAAAAGAGTGGTGCCGGTGAACGGACTCGAACCGCCGACCCCATCATTACGAATGACGTGCTCTACCAACTGAGCTACACCGGCGCACCAAACGCGGGTCCAGACGGCCCGCTATGTCGTGGCGATGCGGAAGACCGTATCGCCGGGCGGATCTTGCATCCGCCGCCCCGATCCTGCCCGCTCCGCGGCGGCATAAGCCGAACCGCCCTGACCGGGAACCGTGCCGAGGTGGCCGCTTGATAGCGGACAAGGAGGCGGTGCGCAAGAGGGATTGAACGTGTCCGCCCCGGGTTTTCGACAGCCGTCCCGATTCCGTCGCCGGTCAGCGGCTTGGCGCCTCACGCAAACGTGACCGGCGCGCCGCCCGGCGCCGCCGGCGGCGGGCGACGGAAAATTAAAAGTCGCCCGCTAGGCTTGCAGCCTTGAGGAGGCCCGCCGACGGGCCCGCCCGCACGGGCGCGAAGCACGGTTGGGACCACGCCGCCATGCCGTTTGCCGCCAGGGACTTTGCCCGGCGGCAGAATGGTGGCACATGGTTGTTGTCGCAAGGGACAAGGGACGGGGAACAAGGTGACGAACCGCCGGGGCCATCGGATCGGGGCAGAAACGCGCGAACCGGCGCGGGTCTGTTTGCGCCCGCGCTCCGCGCCGCAGGTATGCGCCCTGCGATGCGCGCCGCTGTCCAGCGCCTGCCCATGCTGACACGGATTCTGGCCGGGGGGCTTGCCCTGACCGAGCGGATGGCGGCATGGGTGCTGCCGGAGGCGGCTTCGCGTCGCGTGCTGCCGATGCTCGACCGCCTGCGCGGAATCGTTTCCGGCGAGCCCGACACGGCGCGGGCGCAGCGCATGGCGCTTGTCGTCTTCGCCACCCGGGTGCTCGGCGCAGCGCTTGCCTATGTCATGCAGGTGGTGCTGGCGCGGCTGATGGGCGGGCACGAATACGGCATCTACGCGGTCGTGTGGACGCTGGTCGTCATTCTCGGCATCTTCACGCCGCTCGGTTTTTCCTCCTCCGTTCTCAGGCTGATTCCCGAATACCGCGCGCGCGGCGAGCAGGGGCGGCTTGCCGCGCTGCTGATCGGCAGCCGCGCGGCGGGCGGGCTCGCGGCGACGGCGGTGGCGCTCGCGGGCATCGCTGTCGTGGTTCTGGCGGGCGAGCGGATCTCCTCCCATTACGTGCTGCCGCTGGTGCTCGGCGCGGTCTGCCTGCCGATGTTCACCATCGGCAGCATCCAGGACGGCATCGCGCGCGCCCACGACTGGACGCTGACCGCCATGCTGCCGACCTTCATCTGGCGGCCGCTGGCGATCCTCGCCGGCATGGCGGCGGCGGTGGCCGCGGGCGTGCCGGCAACCGCGAGTTCGGCGGTGATCGTGACCATCGTCGCCACTTGGACGGTGACGCTGCTGCAGGGGCTGGCGCTGGCGCGCATGCTCGCGCCGCAGCGGCTGGCGCGACCGCCGCGCGAGGCCTGGACCATCGGCGAGTGGCTGCGGCTGTCGGTGCCGATCCTGCTTGTCGAGGGCTTCTTCCAGCTCATCACCAGCGCCGACGTGGTGATGGTGAGCTTCTGGTGCCCGCCGGACCAGGTGGCGATCTATTTCGCTGCCTCGAAGACGCCGGCGCTGGCCCATTTCGTCTATTTCGCGGTGCGCTCGGCCACCGCGCACCGCTATTCCAGGCTCTATCACGCGGGCGAGCATGCCGAGCTGGCCCGGCTCGTCGACGAAAGCGCCCGCTGGACCTTCTGGCCGACGCTGTTGCTCGCCGGCCTGCTGGCGGCGGTCGGGCCGCTGCTGCTGGCGCTGTTCGGAGACGGCTTCACCAGCGGCTATCCGGTGATCCTGGTGTTGCTTGCCGGGGTGCTGGCGCGCGCCGCCGTCGGGCCGGTCGACGCGCTGCTGACCATGGCCGACCAGCAGAAGGCCTGTGCGGGCGTCTATGCGGCGGCCTTCGCCGTTAACATCGGGCTCAACATCGTGTTGATCCCGCTGCTCGGCATTCTCGGCGCGGCGGTCGCCACGGCGGGCGCGATGGTGTTCGAGGCGGCGGCGCTGGCCTGGCAGGCGCGCCGGCGGCTGGGGATCGATCCTCTCGTCTGGCGCTCCAACACGGGGCGCGCGCAGGGTTAACCAAATGCTAACGCCGCGAAGGCGCAAGGCACGCGGTTGTGGCACACTTGCGTTCGCACCCGCGCCTGGCCGCGCGGGCGGGCGGAGGACGTGCGTATGGCAATTGCCGGCAAAAGGGCGACGGTGCGGGACGCGGGGAGGCAAGACGCCGACCGTGGCGCCGCACGAGGGGGAGAGCGGGTGCGCACGGTGAGCGGGACGAGCAGCCTGATCTTCGCGGTGGATGCCGCCGACGCGCCTCTGGCCGCGTGGAACAGGCTCGCCGACCGCGCCATCGAACCGAACCCGTTTTTTCGCCCCGAGTTCCTGCGGCCGCTGGCGGCACGGCTCGACCGCAGGGAGATACGCGTCGTCGCGATCCGACGCGAGGCGGACGGCGCCTTCCTGGCGCTTGCTCCCTTCAGCCGTCGGCGCGTCGGCCTGCTGACGCCGGCGGCCGTCGCCCATGCCGGCGACTACGGCCCGCTCGGCACGCCGCTGTTCGCGCCCGAGGCCGATGCCGAGACGGCGGCAAGCCTGTGCGCGGCGGCGGCGGAGGCGCTGGGAACGGGGCTCGTCGCCTTTCCGTATCTGCGTACCGACGGCCCCGTGGCGGCACTGCTTTCGGGCATGGCGGCGACGCGCGACGGCAATGGCCCGCGACTGGCGCTCTGCGGCGCACGCCTGCGCGCCGGGCATGCAACGGGCATCGAAGGTGCTGCCCAGCAGCGGGCGGTGAGCCGCCACCGGGTCAAGGAGCTTGACCGGCAGATGCGCCGGCTTGCCGATCTTGGCGCGGTCTCCGCCACCCGTGCCGACACGGTGGAAACGCTGCCCGATGCGATCGAGGCGTTTCTCGAGCTGGAGGCGGCAGGCTGGAAGGGGCGGGCCGGCACGGCGCTGGTCGCCGATCCCGGACGGGCGGCCTTTGCTCGCGATTTCCTAGAGGCAAGCGCGCGGGCCGGGCGGCTGCGCATCGACGCGCTCAGGCTCGACGGCCGGCCGGTGGCGATGATGGCTGTGCTGCGCGACGGGGCGCGGGCGTGGTCGTGGAAGATCGCCTTCGACGAGGATCATGGACGTCTGTCGCCGGGATCGCAGATCGCGCGGATCGCCATGCGCCACACGCTTGCATCCGATGGCATCGTGGATGCCGATTCCCTGGCCATACCAGGACATTCTATGATCGAGCCGCTGTGGCCGGGCCGGGTCGCCTATGCGACGGGGCTTGTCGCGGGCGGGCGGTTCGCCGACCTGCGCCTGTGGCTCGGGGGGGCCGATCTAGCGCTGGAGCACCGGGCGCGGGCCGTGGTCAAGGCGCTGCTACGCCGGCGCTGAGACGTCTGGCCCCGGTCAGGAACAGCCGATGGCGGCGGGGGCGGTGTCCTCGTCGCGCAGCAGGCGGCGGATGACCTTGCCGGTCGTGGTCATCGGCAGCGCGTCGACGAAGGCGATCTCGCGCGGATACTCATGGGCCGAAAGCCGTGTGCGCACATAGGCGCGGATCTCGGCGGCAAGCGCGTCGTCGGGCGTGACGCCGGCGGCCGGCACGATGAAGGCCTTGACGATTTCCGTGCGCAGCGCGTCGGGCTTGCCGACGGCGGCGGCCAGCGCCACCGCAGGATGGGCCAGCAGGCAATCCTCGATCTCGCTCGGCCCGATGCGGTAGCCGGCGGAGGTGATGATGTCGTCGTCGCGGCCGACGAAATGGACGTAGCCGTCGTCATCGATGAGGCCCTGGTCGCCGGTGGTCATCCAGTCGCCGACGAACTTTGCCGCCGTCGCCTCGGGATCGTTCCAATAGCCGAGGAACATCACCGGATCGGGGCGGCGCACGGCGATCTGCCCCTGCACGCCGGCGGCGAGCGGCACGCCCTCGGCGGAAAGCACCGCGATCTCGTGGCCGGGCACGGCGCGGCCGATGGCGCCGGCGCGCGACACGCCGATTTCGGCGCAGGAGGCGATGACGGCGTTGCATTCGGTCTGGCCGTAGAACTCGTTGACCGGCAGCCCGAGCGTTTCGCGTGCCCAGTCGTAGGTCTCGCGGCCGAGCGCCTCGCCGGCCGAGCCGAGGCTGCGCAGGCGCAGGTCGTAGCGCGCGCGCGGATTGGCGACGGCGCGCATCATCTTCAGCGCCGTCGGCGGAATGAAGGCATTGCGCACGCCATGATCGCGCATCAGCGCAAAGGCCTGCTCGGGATCGAACTTGCCCAGGTGGCACGAGACCACCGGCACGCCGAGGCTGAGAGCGGGGAAGAGCGCGTTGAGCAGCCCGCCCGCCCAGGCCCAGTCGGCCGGCGTCCAGAGGATGTCGCCGGGTTGCGGCATGAAGTTCTGTGACATCTGGATGCCCGGCATGTGACCGGCGAGCACCCGGTGGCCGTGCAGCGCGCCCTTGGGCTGGCCTGTGGTGCCGGAGGTGTAGATCATCAGCGCCGGGTCATCGGGACCCGTTGCGAGGCTGGCGAACCCGTCCCGGGCCCGCGAGAGCAGCGCGTCGAAGCCGTGGACACCCTCGGCCAGCGCGCCCGTTACCGGGCCGGTGAGGATGCGCAGGCGCAGCGCCGGCAGGGCATCGGCGAGCGCCTCGACCTTGGCCAGGCCGGGCGCGTCGGTGATGATCGCGGCGGCGCCCGAGTGCTCGAGACGGTAGCGCAACGCCTCGACGCCGAAGAGGCTGGCGAGGGGGACGGCGATGGCGCCCATGCGGTAGATGGCAAGATGGGCGATCAGGGTTTCCGGCGTCTGCGGAAGCAGCAGCGCCACCCGGTCGCCGGGGACGATCCCCAGGGCCGCAAGCGCGTTGGCCAGGCGGCCCGAGGCGGCATGAAGCGCGCCATAGCTCCAGCGCTGGGTGCTGCCGTCGGCGCATTGGTGCAGCAGCGCGATCCGCTCCGGCTGCGAGGTGGCGAAACGGCCGCAGGCCGCTTCCGTGATGTTGTAGGCAGACGGGATCTGCCAGCGGAAGCGGTCTGTCAGTTCGGCGAGAGAGGTTGCGGGCGAAAGCATATGGCGGGCGTTCCGTTCAATCGCCCGTGTCGCGGGCGGTGTTGTGCGGTGCGGCAGGTTTACTCCGCCGGGCCCGCCAGCACCAGAGACCAGAACACCTTGTACTTCGATCCGGACGCGTAGGCGGTGGCGATGCCCATGCGGGTGGCCTTGCCGTCGAGCAGGACCTCGTTGTGGCGCGGGGACTCGCGCCACCCGGAAAAGGCCTCGGCGAGGGTGCGGTAGCCGGCGCTGACGTTCTCGACGGCGTAGGTTTTGGTCTCGCCGGTACTGGCCAGGCGGGCCTTCAGCGTGTTGCCGGGCAGCAGCGAGGCGCGCACGTCGTTGGCGGCGGCCATCGCCTCGGCCTGGCGACGCGCCACCTGCATGAGCACGGGATCGACCGTGAGCGCGCCCTTGCCGTTTTTCTCGCGGTAGGTCGAGATCATCTGCGCCGCCGTGGCGCTGTCGATCCGCGCGTCGACGCGGGCGAGATCGGCGTAATAGGGCGGAACGGAGACCCGGTCGGGGGTGCAGGCGACCAGGAGGCCGGCGACAAGGGCAAGTGCGGCGGCGGAGGCCGGGAGGCGAAGCGAGCGGAAGGAAGGCATGCGGTCCTCGCGAAAACGGGTCGAATGGCCGGTCGGCCGGGATGCGGCACGCGGATTCGGCCGGCGGCAAGCGCGCAGACTGACCCGTTCTCGTGTCGGAACGGCGGCGACGCGGGCCGGCGGTGAGGAGATCTATCACCGACGGGATTGAAAATCCGTTTCCGCCGGATGGCGGAGTGACGGGACCATTCACGAGAACGCAAGGTTTTCCGGGCTATCTGCTGCAGAACGCAGCAAAAAACGGACTGCTCGTGGCCGATACATCCGAAGACCGGATCAGGATCCTGATCGCCGACGACAGTTCCGTCGTTTGCAAGTTTATCGCCCGCGCCATCACTGGAACGGGCCGAGAAGTCGACATCGTCGCCACCGCCGACGGCAAGGAAGCGGTCCGGTTGCTCGGCAGCGAAAAATTCGACGTTGCCTTCCTCGACATCAACATGCCGCAGCTTTCCGGCATCGAGGTGATGGCGGCGATTCATGTGCTCGGATCGCGGACCTTCGCGGTGGCCATGTCCAACCGGCTGAGCGAGGCGGCGGAAAAGCAGCTCAAGGCCTTCGGGGCCTATGACTTCCTGCCCAAACCCTTCACCGCGTCGCAGGTGGCCCATGTCCTCGACGTTCACGAGACGATCAACACGCGCTTCGACGTTCTGGTGGTGGACGATTCCTCGACCGTGAGGCGCATCGTGCGCAAGGTCCTGGACCGGTCGATCTTCCGCCTCAACGTGGTCGAGGCGGAGGACGGCAAGGCGGCGCTGGAGAAGATCCGCGAGCGGCCGTACCGGGTGATCTTCTCGGACTTCAACATGCCGAACATGACCGGGATCGAGCTCGCCGACAGGCTGGCGGAACTCGCGCGCGGCTCCGATGTCATCCTGATGTCGACGGAATACAACGACACGCTCGACCAGTCGGCGCAGAAGGTCAACGCCCGCGCCTTCCTGCGCAAGCCCTTCTACCCGGATGACGTGGACAGCATCCTGCATCACCTCTTCAGCCTGCGGCACTCGCATTTTTCCAAGCAGGTCCGCATCTTCGCCATGAGCGAGTAGGGCCCGCCGGGGAACGCCGCGGCACACCGTCATCCGCTTCCGGGTCCGAAACGAACGGCCCGGCGCGAGGGCGGGGAGCCCTCGCGCCGGGCCTGGTCCTTGCGCGTCAGCCGCGGCCGGCGGCAAGCACGTCCTCGAAGGAGCGCAGGCCCGTCACCGGGGCATTGACGAGAACGGCCATGTTTCCAGGCGCATGCTGGTTCTTCCACATCTTGGTGTGGGCGCGCGGAATGTCCTCCCAGGGGAAGACCTCGCTCATGCAGGGGTCGATGCGCCGCTCGATGACCGCCTTGTTGGCCTCGGAGGCCTGCTTCAGGTGGGCGAAATGCGAGCCCTGGATGCGCTTCTGCCGCATCCAGACATAGCGGGCGTCGAAGGTGAGATTGAAGCCCGTGGTTCCGGCGCAGAAGACGACCATGCCGCCGCGCTTCGCCACCAGACAGGAGACCGGAAAGGTCGCCTCGCCCGGGTGCTCGAACACCATGTCGACGTCATTGCCCTTGCCGGTGATCTCCCAGATCGCCTTGCCGAAGCGCCGGGCCTCCTTGAGCCAGGTGTTGTACTCGGGCGAATTGACCGTGGGCATCTGGCCCCAGCAGTCGAAATCCTTGCGGTTGACGACGCCGCGCGCGCCGAGCGAGAGCACGTAATCGCGCTTGTCCTCGTCGGAGATCACGCCGATGGCGTTGGCGCCGGCAGCCGCCGCAAGCTGCACGCCGAAGACGCCGAGGCCACCGGAAGCGCCCCAGATCAGCACGTTCTGGCCGGGGCGGAGCTGGTGCGGCGCATGGCCGAAGAGCATGCGGTAGGCGGTGGCGAGCGTCAGCGTGTAGCAGGCGCTCTCCTCCCAGGTGAGGTGCTGCGGGCGCGGCATGAGCTGCTGCGACTGGACGCGGGCGTACTGGGCGAAGGAGCCGTCGGGCGTCTCGTAGCCCCAGATGCGCTGGGTGGGCGAGAACATCGGGTCGCCGCCGTTGCACTCCTCGTCGTCGCCGTCATCCTGGTTGCAGTGGATGACGACCTCGTCGCCGACCTTCCAGCGCTTCACCTTGGAGCCGACGGCCCAGACGATGCCGGCGGCGTCCGAGCCGGCGATGTGATAGGGCAGATCATGCACCTTGAAGACCGAGATCGGCTCGCCGAGGCCGGCCCAGATGCCGTTGTAGTTGACGCCGGCGGCCATCACGAGGACAAGCACCTCGTTGCTGTCGAGCTCCCAGGTGGGAACCACCTCCAGCTTCATCGCCTCTTCCGGCGGTCCGTGCCGGTCCGGCCTGATCGCCCAGGCGTACATGTTCTTCGGCACATGACCGAGCGGCGGGATCTCGCCGATCTCGTAAAGGTCCTTCATCGGACGCTCTCCCATCTCCCGATTGTCGTTCGCCTGCTCCGCATTACCCATTTCCCGAAGTCCTCCCGTCCTTCTCTTCAACCGCTGTCGCACGATGGCGTGCCCCCTCCCGGGCTCTGGCCGCGATGTGTTTCATGTTGCGACGCATTATCGATTCCGGTGCTTTGCCGGGCGCTTCGTCGCCTTCACGAAACTATCGTGCCAAAAACACGTGCCCCGCTATTGGACTATTGCTTAATTCTCGCAATTGCCCAAGAGTGTTTTTTGCATTGCACCTAGAATGACCGTCGGGGAAGGCGGTGTGCAGGGCGCGCGGGAGGGCGGCTTGCGGGCGGTTGCGACCGCTGCGGCAGGCCGGCGAAAAAAGGGAGACGTCCGCGCGCGCGATCCGGCGGCGGACGGGCAAAGACGTTCGAGGAGACGATCCATGAGCCAGAGCCACAAGGGCGAAGCCGCAAAGACGGGCGCGCAGGCGGGAGGGCCGGCACGGGACCGGCCCTGGATCTTCCGCACCTATGCGGGCCACTCGACGGCCAGCGCCTCCAATGCGCTCTACCGCAACAATCTCGCCAAGGGTCAGACGGGCCTGTCCGTCGCCTTCGACCTGCCGACGCAGACGGGCTATGACCCGGACCACGCGCTGGCGCGCGGCGAGGTCGGCAAGGTCGGCGTCCCGGTCGCCCATCTCGGCGACATGCGCGCGCTCTTCTCGCAGATCCCGCTGGAGAAGATGAACACCTCGATGACGATCAACGCGACGGCACCCTGGCTGCTGGCGCTGTATGTGGCCGCCGCCGACGAACAGGGCGCCGACCGGGCGCTGCTGGCGGGCACCACGCAGAACGACATCATCAAGGAATACCTGTCGCGCGGGACGTATGTCTTCCCGCCCGCGCCGTCGCTGAGGCTCACCCGCGACGTCATCGCCTGGACCTATCGGGCGATGCCCAAGTGGAACCCGATGAACGTCTGCTCCTATCACCTGCAGGAGGCCGGGGCGACGCCGGTGCAGGAGCTTTCATTCGCTCTGGCGACCGCGATTGCCATCCTCGACGAGGTCAAGCAGGCGGGCGTCATTGCCGAGGCGGACTTTCCCGAAGCGGTCGGGCGCATTTCCTTCTTCGTCAACGCCGGCATGCGCTTCCTCACCGAGATCTGCAAGATGCGCGCCTTCGCCGAACTGTGGGACGAGATCTGTCTCACCCGCTACGGCGTCACGGACGCGCGCTTCCGCCGGTTCCGCTACGGGGTGCAGGTCAATTCGCTGGGCCTGACCGAGCAGCAGCCGGAGAACAACGTCTACCGCATCCTGATCGAGGCGCTGGCCGTGGTGCTGTCGAAAAACGCCAGGGCGCGCGCCGTGCAGCTTCCCGCCTGGAACGAGGCGCTGGGCCTGCCGCGACCGTTCGACCAGCAATGGTCGCTGAGGATGCAGCAGATCCTTGCCTATGAGACCGACCTGCTGGAGTTCGGCGACATTTTCGACGGGTCGGAGGCGATCACGGCGAAGGTCGAGGAGTTGAAGGGCGCGGCGCGCGAGGAACTGGCCCGCATCGCCGAGATGGGGGGGGCCGTCGCGGCGGTCGAAACGAGCTACATGAAGCAGGCGCTGGTCGCCGCCAACGCCGACCGGCTCGCCGCCATCGAGGCGGGAGATCAAGTGGTCGTCGGCGTCAACCGCTTCACCGAGAGCGAGCCGTCGCCGCTTTCCGCCGGCGAGGATGGCGGCATCCTGACCGTGCCGGAGCACGTCGAGGAAGAGGCGGTCGAGAACCTGAAGACCTGGCGCGCGGAGCGCGATGCCGGCGCCGTGGAGGCGGCGATCGCCGCGCTCCGGCAGGCCGCCTCGGAGGGGAGCAACATCATGGAGCCCTCCATCGCCGCGGCGAAGGCGGGGGTCACCACCGGCGAATGGGGCGCGGCGCTGCGCGAGGTGTTCGGCGAATACCGGGCACCGACCGGTGTCGGCAAGGCGGCGCGCGCCGATGCGGGCGAGCTCGAGCCGGTGCGCGCGGCGGTCGCGGCGGTGTCGCGCAAGCTTGGACGCCGGCTCAAGTTCCTGGTCGGCAAGCCGGGGCTCGACGGCCATTCCAACGGCGCGGAGCAGATCGCCGTGCGCGCGCGCGACTGCGGCATGGAGGTCGTCTACGAGGGCATCCGCCTGACACCGGCCCAGATCGCCAACGCGGCGCTCGAGGAGGACGTTCACGTCATCGGCCTGTCGATCCTCTCCGGCTCGCATCTGGCGCTGGTGCGCGAGGTGATGGAGCGGTTGAGGGCCGAGGGGCTCGACGACGTGCCCGTCGTCGTCGGCGGCATCATCCCGGACGAGGATGCTGTCCGGCTGAAGGCGATGGGGGTCGCGGCCGTCTACACGCCGAAGAACTTCCAGCTCACCGACATCATGCGCGAGGTCGTGGAGATCGTCGGCGCACGGGCGGAGGCGGCCGCCTGAGGCGGCGGCGCATCCTTTGATGAGGCGTCACCAGGCTTTGAAGAGGCGTCACCGGGGCCGGGCGGAGACATCCGCGCCGGTCCTTTTTTCGTTGTCATCCCGGGGCGCGCTGCGCGACGTCACGGCACCAGCTTGTAACCGCCGGCCTCCGTCAACAGCAGTTCGGCATTCGAGGGATCGCGCTCGACCTTCTGGCGCAGGCGGTAGATGTGGGTTTCCAGCGTGTGGGTGGTGACGCCGGAATTGTAGCCCCAGACCTTTGTCAGCAGCACGTCGCGGGTGACCGGCTTCTCGCCCGCCCGATACAGGAACTTCAGGATCGAGGTTTCCTTCTCGGTGAGACGGATCTTGCCGCCCTTCTCGTCGGTCATCAGCTTCTGCGCCGGGCGGAAGGAGAAACGGCCGATGGTGAAGACGGCGTCCTCGCTCTGCTCGTGGGAGCGCAGGTGGGCGCGGATGCGCGCCAGGAGCACCGCGAACTTGAAGGGCTTGGCGACATAGTCGTTGGCGCCCGCCTCGAGCCCCAGAATGGTGTCGCTGTCGGTGTCGTGGCCGGTGAGCATGATCACGGGCGCCTTGAACCCCTTCTTGCGCAGGAGCTTCACCGCCTCGCGACCGTCAATGTCGGGCAGACCCACGTCCATGAGCAGGAGGTCGACATGGCCGGCCTCGGCCGCCTGGATGCCGGCGGAGGCGGTGGCCGCCTCCTGGGTCTCGAATTCGTCGTAGAGCGACAGCTGCTCAACCAGCGCGTCCCTCAGATCGTTGTCGTCGTCGACGATCAGGATCTTGCGTGCGCTCATGGTCGGTCCTCTCTCAGGGGCATGGTGTCATTCAAATCCGCTTTCCCTCACTTAGGCAAGTCGACACGCTTGCGCGAGCACGCATTGACGCCGCGCCCGGGTTTCGGCAACAAATCTCGTTCACGCGTCCTTGACCGCAAGGTGATCCAGCCGCCGATGACAACCGTTCCGCTCAAAAGCATCCGGCTTCTTTCGCGCCGTCGATCCCGCGCCGCCGACGCAGCGGCGGGAGGGGAGGGCCGCGCGGTCGTGCGGGCGCTGTCGCCGCGCGCGACACGCGGGCGGCTGACGCTTGGCGCGATCACGGTCCCGTGCGCGCTCGGCCGCGCCGGGCTCACGGTCGCCAAGCGGGAGGGCGACGGCAAGACCGTTGTCGGTCGTTTCCCGCTGCTTTTCGCCTTCTACCGCGCCGACCGGATGGCGCGACCGCGCACGCGCCTGCCGCTGGTCGCGATCGAGCCGGGGCTTGGATGGTGCGATGATCCGCGCGACGCCGCCTACAACCGGCCCGTGGCGCTGCCTTTCGCCGGCTCGCACGAGGCGATGTGGCGCGACGATGGGCTCTATGACGTCGTCGTCGTTCCGCAGATCAATCTCGCCCCCGCCATTCCCGGCCGGGGCAGCGCCTTGTTCTTTCACCTGGCGCGCCCCGGCTACACGCCAACCGAAGGCTGCGTGGCGGTGAGCCGGCGCGACATGCTCAACCTGCTTGCCCGCATCGGCCCGGAGACGGTGCTTTCGGTCGAAGCGTGAGCGAACGTCGCGAAACGATTGGTCACGTCATCGTGAACGGTGCGTCCAGCAGGCGGGACGATGGCGGGCCGGCTTTCATGGCCTATCTGTGTAGCGGGATACCCGCCCTGCCGCGCGGGCGCCACCGCAAGGGGTGAGAGACCATGTCCGTCAGACCGATCACGCAATTGACGTCCGCAAAGCCGACCCTCGAGGGCGCGGGCGTGAAGCTGCACCGGGCGTTCGGCTTCGGCGATCCGACCGCCTTCGACCCGTTCCTGCTGTTCGACGACTTCCGCAACGAGCGCCCCGAGGACTACCGCGCCGGCTTCCCCTGGCATCCGCACCGGGGCATCGAGACGATCACCTATGTGCTGTCCGGCACGGTCGACCACGGCGACAGCCTCGGCAACCGTGGCACGCTGGGGGCGGGCGATATCCAGTGGATGACGGCGGGCAGCGGCATCATGCACCAGGAGATGCCGAAGGGCGATCCGAACGGGCGGATGCACGGCTTCCAGCTCTGGGCGAACCTGCCGTCCTCGCTGAAGATGACCAGTCCGCGCTACCAGGACGTGCCCTCCGCCGAGGTGCCGGAGATCATCGACGACGACGGCACGGCGGTGCGGGTGCTCTGCGGCAGCTTCTGGGGCCGGAGCGGCCCGGTCGACGGCATCGCCGCCGATCCGTGCTATCTCGACATCTCGGTGCCGCCCGGACGCACCCGGCGCTTTGCCATCGACACCTATCGGCAGGCGTTTGCCTATATCTTCGCCGGTTCGGGCTCGTTCCGCGATGCCTCGGCACCACGCGGCGTGCTGCTGGAAAAGGAAGTCGACGGGCAGGAGGTGCATGTGCGCGACGAAAGCGGCGACCGCACGCTGGTGCGCTTCGGAACCGGCGACGAGGTGACGGTGACCGCTGGCGAACACGGTATCCGCTTCCTGCTGGTGTCCGGTGCGCCGATCCGCGAACCCGTCGCCTGGCACGGTCCCATCGTCATGAACACCCGTCAGGAGTTGATCCAGGCGGTGAGCGACCTGCAGAACGGCACCTTCATCCGCGAGGGCGCGACGTTCTGACGGCGCGAGACAGGCGCGAAGCACGGAGCCGCCTGCGGCCGCTGATCCGCGATACGCGCGCGCAGCACTGGAACCGCGCGCGCTTTTCAGCCATATAGGCGGTGTAAACGAACGGGATGGCAGGGTGCCGGCAAGGTGCCGCTGCCGGCGGGTGCGGCGACGGCCCGCGCGACCGGTCGGGCGCGATGCGCGCGAAAGCAGCGCAAACACCTGGCAGACTCTCTGGGCGACATGGATCCGGTGCGGCGATGAGCGGCGACAGCATACCCTTTCTGAAGATGAACGGGCTCGGCAACGACTTCGTCGTGTGGGACGCGCGGGTGCAAGCCGTGCGTCTGACCGACGACGAGATCCGCCGGATCGGCACCCGCGACGGCGGCATCGGCTTCGACCAGATGATCACCGTCGAACCGGCACGCGCGGGGGCTGACGCCTTCATGCGCATTCACAACCGCGACGGCGGCGAGGTCGACGCCTGCGGCAATGCCACGCGCTGCATCGGCCGGTTGCTGCTGGCGGAATGCGGGCGCGACAGCGTCACCATCGAGACCAACGCGGGGCTGCTGGTCGCCAGCTCGACAGGCGAGGAGCGCAAGGTCACCGTCGACATGGGCGTGCCGCGCTTCGCCTGGAACGAGATTCCGCTCGCCGAGGAATTTCACGACACACGGGCCATCGAGCTTCAGATCGGCCCCATCGACGCGCCGATCCTGCACACGCCGTCGGTGGTCAATGTCGGCAATCCGCACGCGATCTTCTGGGTGAACGACATCGATGCCTTTGACATGGAGCGCATCGGGCCGATGCTGGAGAACCATCCGATGTTCCCGGAGCGGGCCAATATCTCGCTCGCGCATGTGCTTTCCGATCACGAGATCGACGTCAAGGTGTGGGAGCGTGGCGTCGGGCTGACGCGCGCCTGCGGGACGGCGGCCTGCGCCGTCGGCGTCGCGGCGGCGCGCGACAGGCGCACCGGGCGGCGCGTGACCGTCAACCTGCCCGGCGGTCCTCTCGCCATCGAATGGCGCGAGAGCGACGATCACATCCTGATGACCGGCGACACCGAAATCGAGTACGAGGGCGCTCTCGACCGGCAGACGCTTACTTTCGAGAAGACCGCGCCGGGCGACCGTCCGATCCTCGAGGTGGTCCGTTGAGCGTCGACGTCGTCACATTCGGCTGCCGCCTCAATTCCTATGAATCCGAGGTGATGAAGCGCGAGGCGGAAGCGGCCGGCCTCAAGGACGCGATCCTGATCAACACCTGTGCGGTGACGGCGGAGGCGGTGCGCCAGGCGCGCCAGTCGATCCGCAAGGCGCGGCGCGACAACCCGGGTGCGCGGATCATCGTCACCGGCTGCGCCGCACAGACCGAGGCGGAAACCTTCGCGGGCATGGACGAGGTCGATCTCGTGCTCGGCAACACCGAGAAGCTGGAGCGCGCCTCCTACGGGCGGGTGGCGCAATTCGGCATCGAGGAAACCGAGAAGGTCCGCGTCAACGACATCATGAGCGTCCGCGAAACCGCCAGCCACCTGATCGACGGGCTGGAGGGGCGTGCAAGGGCTTTCGTGCAGGTGCAGAACGGCTGCGATCACCGCTGCACCTTCTGCATCATTCCCTATGGCCGGGGCAATTCACGCTCCGTGCCCATGGGCGCGGTCGTCGACCAGATCGGCCGGCTTGTCGACAACGGCTACCGCGAAGTGGTGCTGACCGGCGTCGACATCACCAGTTTCGGGGCCGATCTTCCGGGTAGCCCCAAGCTCGGCGATCTCGTCGCCAAGATCCTGAAGTATGTTCCCGCGCTTGACCGGCTTAGGCTGTCGTCGATCGATTCCATCGAGGCGGATCCGGCGCTGATGCGCGCCATCGCGGACGAAGAGCGGCTGATGCCGCATCTGCATCTTTCTCTTCAGGCGGGCGACGACATGATCCTGAAGCGGATGAAGCGGCGACACCTGCGCGGCGACACGATCCGCTTCTGCCAGGAGGTGCGGGCGATGCGCCCGGACGTGGTTTTCGGCGCCGACATCATCGCCGGCTTCCCGACCGAGACCGAGGAGATGTTCGAGAACACGCTCGCCATCGTCGACGATTGCGGTCTGACGCATCTGCATGTCTTCCCCTTCTCGCCGCGCAAGGGCACGCCGGCGGCGCGCATGCCGCAGGTCGGTCGGGCGCTGGTCAAGGAGCGCGCGGCGCGGCTGCGCGAAAAGGGCGAGCAGGCGCTGAAGGCGCATCTCGACGCCGAGGTCGGCCGGACGCGGCAAGTGCTCGTGGAGCGCGAGGGGCTCGGCCGCAGCGAGCAGTTCACCCAGGTGGAGTTCAGCCCCCTCGATCTGCCGCAGGGGCACTCCGGCCTGGAGCCGGGCGGTCTTGTCAGCCTGGAGATCACCGGGCATACCGGGCGTCATCTCATCGGAAAACCGGCGAACCGACAGGCGGCATGACGGCATGAGCGAAGAAAAGCGCGGATTTCTCGGACGCCTGTTCGGCGGACGCGGGGCGCCGCGACCGGAAGAGAGCGTTCGCGAGACACCGGAGGAGCATCCGGCGGAAGCCGGCGAGGATCTCGGGGAAGAGGCCGCCCGTCGCGAACATGACGCCGCCGACGACACGCGGGATGACGCCGCGCGCGACCTGCCGCCGGCAAGCGCGGACGGGGCGGCGGAGCCCGGAGCGGACGTCGCCGATGAGGCGCAAGATGGCGTCGACAGCCTTACACCTCTCGCCGACGATGTGACGGCCGTGTCCGTCGTGGAGGCCGAGGAACCGTTGGCCGCTGCGCCGCAGACTGATGTTGTTTCCGAGCCCGAGCCCGAGCCCGAGCCCGAGCCCGAGCCCGAGCCCGAGCCCGAGGCGCAACCGCGCCGCTCGTGGCTGTCGCGGCTGACTGCGGGCCTGTCGCGCTCCTCCGCCTCGCTGACCGGCGGCATCTCCTCGCTCTTCACCAAGCGCAAGCTCGACGCGGCGACGCTGGAAGAGCTTGAGGATCTGCTGCTTCAGTCCGATCTCGGCATCGAGACGGCGATGGCGATCACCGAGCGCATCGCGGATGGCCGGTTCGACAAGCAGGTTTCGCCCGACGAGGTGAGGAAGATCCTCTCCGAGGAAGTGGCCCGGGTGCTCGAGCCGGTGGCGCGACCGCTGGAGGTTTCCGGCGCGCACAGGCCGCAGGTGATCCTCTTCGTTGGCGTCAACGGCACCGGCAAGACGACGACCATCGGCAAGCTGACGGCCAAGCTCGCGGCGGAGGGCAAGACGGTGATGCTCGCCGCCGGCGACACCTTCCGCGCGGCGGCGGTGGAGCAGCTCAGGATCTGGGGCGGGCGCACCGGCGTCGAGGTCGTTTCCCGCGACACCGGCGCGGACGCCGCCGGCCTGGTCTTCGACGCCATGAAGATGGCCAACGAGAAGCAGGTGGATGTGCTTCTGATCGACACCGCCGGCCGGCTGCAGAACCGCGCCGAGCTGATGGCCGAGCTGGAAAAGGTCGTGCGCGTCATCCGCAAGCACGATGCGACGGCGCCGCACGACGTGATCCTGACACTCGACGCCACGACCGGGCAGAACGCGATGAGCCAGGTCGAGATCTTTGGCCGCGTCGCCGGGGTCACCGGGCTGGTGATGACCAAGCTCGACGGCACCGCCCGCGGCGGCATCCTCGTCGCCATTGCCGCCAAATACGGATTGCCGGTGCATTTCATCGGCGTCGGCGAAGGCATCGAGGATCTCGAGCCGTTCCGGGCCGAGGACTTCGCCAATGCGATCGCCGGACGGGAGACACGCTAGATGGAATTCGAGCACGGCCCCAATGCCGCGGACCGCAAGGACCTGTCGCCGCTCCTCAAGCTCGTGCTCGAGCTGGGGCCGCTGGTGCTGTTCTTTTTCGCCAACGCGCGCGGTGAGGATCTGGCAGCCAGCTTCCCGGCGCTGAAGGCGCTGGGCGATCCGATCTTCCTGGCGACCGCCGTCTTCATGGTCGCCATCGCCCTGTCGCTCGCTGTGTCCTATGCGCTGACCCGGCGGTTGCCGATCATGCCGGTGGTATCCGGCGTCGTCGTGCTCGTCTTCGGCGCGCTGACGCTGTGGTTGCACGACGACCTCTTCATCAAGCTGAAGCCGACCATCGTCAACGTGCTGTTCGGCTCGATCCTGCTTGGCGGCCTTTTCTTCGGAAAGTCGCTGCTCGGCTATGTGTTCGACAGCGTCTTCCACCTCGACGACGAGGGGTGGCGCAAACTGACCTTCCGGTGGGGCGTGTTCTTCTTTTTCCTCGCCGTGCTCAACGAGGTCGTCTGGCGCGGCTTCGGGACCGACTTCTGGGTGTCGTTCAAGCTGTTCGGGGTGATGCCGATCACCATTGTCTTCACGCTTGCGCAAATGCCGCTCATCAACCGGCACACGCTGGAGCGCGAGAGCGAATAGGTCCGCCGTCCGCTGCCTGAAAACAGGGCAGGCGGAACGGGCCAGGCCTGCTATCCTTTCCATACACCTTCCGTATCGGCGTCACCCTGGAGGCCTGGAGCCCCTTGGGGGCGGGCCTTGACCGTTCTCGCCTGGGCGCCAGATTCAAGGCGCGTGCACCCGGTCTTCCCGCGTCCGGGATCCACTCGCGCAAACCCGAAGTCGATGGAACCGGTTGAACAGAGACGATTGAACGGAGACGATTGAACCCGGGCATGCCACTTCAGCGGCGGGCGCTTCGGCGCATCGACCTTCGACGCGGGCCGCCGCCCTGGCGGTCGCGCGCCCTTTCATCCGGTCCCCATGCGCGCGCCAGGCCTTTCACCGGCCTCGACGTTCCGGAGCCGCGCCTCACACTTTGATCGAGTGCCGCCGCCCTGTTCGGCCGTCGTGCCGGGGCAGGGCCGTGGCGCGTATCCTGGTTGGAGGGGACTGACGTCATGAACACGTTGCTACGGCGCCTGATGGCGCGTCTGATCCAGGTTGGCTCGCTGACGGTTTCCGGCCCGGACGGTCGGCCGGAAACCTTTGGCGATGGAACCGGACAGCCGGTGCACATCCACATTCGCTCCGCCCGCGCGGCACGGGCGATCGCGCTTGATCCAATGCTCGCGGCGCCCGAGGCCTACATGGAGGGCGATCTGGAGATCCTCGAGGGCGATGTCCTCGATTTCCTGCGTTTGGCGTTCGTGAACCTGGGCGACGACAGCGCGCCGGGCTTCTGGAGCCGGCTCATCGACCGGCTGCGGATCCTCGGGCGGCGGCTCCACCAGCTCAACGGCGCCGGCCGGTCGAAGCGGAACGTTCAGCGCCACTACGACCTCTCTGGCGAGCTGTACCGGCTCTTTCTCGACGGCGACATGCAATATTCCTGCGCCTATTTCGAGCATCCGGGGCAGACGCTGGAGGAGGCGCAGGCCGCCAAGAAGCGCCATATCGCGGCGAAGCTTGCCATGCGGCCGGGGCTGAGCGTGCTCGACATCGGCTCCGGCTGGGGCGGGCTCGGGCTCTATCTTGGCCGAAGCTTCGACGCGCAGGTGCTGGGCGTCACCCTGTCGGGAGAGCAGCACGCGGTCGCGCGGGCGCGGGCGGAGGCGGATGGCCTGTCGGAGCGGGTCCGTTTCGAGATCCGCGACTACCGCAACCTCGACACGCGCTTCGACCGGATCGTGTCGGTGGGCATGTTCGAGCATGTGGGCGTCAACCACTACCGCGGTTACTTCGAGACCTGCGCGCGGCTGCTCGCCGACGACGGGGTGATGGTGCTGCATGCGATCGGCCGCAGCGGCGTGCCGGGCGCGACCAATCCCTTCATTCGCAAGCACATCTTTCCCGGAGGCTACATGCCGGCGCTGTCCGAGGTGCTGCCGGCGATCGAGCGTTCGGGGCTGGTGGTCACCGACGTGGAGATCCTGCGTCTCCATTATGCGGAGACCCTGCGCCACTGGCGCGCGCGTTTCCACGCCAACCGGGAGAGGGCGGAAGCGCTCTACGACGCGCGTTTCTGCCGGATGTGGGACTTCTATCTGGCCGGGTCGGAAGCGGCGTTCCGCTGGCAGGACCTGATGGTTTTCCAGATCCAGATCGCCAAGGCGAACGATACGCTGCCGCTGACCCGCGACTATATCGGCGAGGCGGAGCGCATGCTTGCCCGGCGCGAGGGCGCCGCCGGTGACGCGTCGGACGGGCCGATGCGCCCGGAAAAGGTCGCCCGCGCCGGCGACTAGCCGCCGCGCCGGCCTATGCTTGGCAAGGGAGACCTGCCCGATGCGGCCGGGTCAGCCGTTTCCCTGGCCAAGCAGGGGAGCGGATCCGACGAGTTCCAGCGCCCTGGCGGCCAGGTCCAGCATCGCCGGCTGGGGCTGATCCGTGCCGAGACCGCGCCTGGCGCGGACATGGTTGATCGCCGCCTCGAAGGAGGGGAAGGCCTCGCCATGGGCAAGGGTCAGATAGAGCGCCAGAACGGTTGCCGAGCGCGAGCGCCCGCCGCGACAGTGAACCAGCAGGTTGCCGGGCCGGTGCGGCGGATAATGGGCTTTTCCCGGGCTCGCCTGACCGAGGATGCCGGCAACGGTCAGCACCGCGCCGAGAAGATGCGTCGGTGTGTTGCCGGGCCCGTCGATGAGCCCGATGTGGGTGCGCCGGACGGCGGTGCCGTCGGCAAGCGTCAGCGGCCGCATCTCGATGTTGACGGCAAGGTTCATGGTCGAGGTGACCTCCCCGGCAAGCAGCAGGTCGGGAGACTCGGCGGCGACCTTGTTGCCGATGAAAAGCCGGGCGGCCTTCGTGTCGAAAACGGGCATCAGGACCGGAAGACGGTCCTCCTCGGCCTCGGTGAGCGGGGCGGTGCGTGGCGTCGGCTCGGTCATTTTGCTGTTTCTTTTTCTGAAGCTGAGGACTGGTGCGTGGCGGACGAGGGGCCGAAGTCGAGGGTGCGCGCGAGCGTCATGCGCGCTCCCAGGCCCGCGCGCAAGGCGGTCATCGCCTCGGGGCGGGCGAAGGCGGGCAGGACATGGATCGCACGGGTCGCCTCGGCGAGCGCCAGCGTGTCGGCAAGGCGGGGGTGGACGTTCCAGCCGAGCCAGCGCGCGCTGCCCGCGGCAAGCAGGGCGGCGGCCGGCGTGCCGTCGGGCACATGGCTGGAAAAGAGGAAGCGGAACCCTTCGTCGCTGCGGGCGAGAAGCGTTGCGGCAAGACCGGCCTCGCCATTCGCCTCCGTCGCAATGATGACGTCACGCGCCTGCCAGTTCCCGGTCGGCTGGGCGGCAAGCAATGCGGCGGCCTGGGCCCTCTGGCGGGGCGTTCCGACCTCGTCCGCGCCGCTTGCGATGCCGGCGAGTTCGGCATGGATCACCGGGCAGAGACGCGGCAGCAGGCCGTGTCCGACAAGCGCGAGGGCGACCTCCGGTCCGCGTCCGCCGGCTGGCACCGGAAGCACCGCGCCCGCCCGGGCGGCCTCGGCGACGGCTGCGATCTGGCCGGCAAGCGGCTCCGACCGGTCGCCATAGGAGGCATCGGTGAGAAGGCAGCCGGCCGGCGGCGGCGGGTCGAAGGGCAGCAGCGCGGATTCACACGACCAGTCGCCGGTATAGAGAAACCCGCCGTCCACATCGACATGGATCCAGATGCCGCCGGGGGCATGGCCCGACCGGCCGAGGGTGACGGGAAGCCCGGCGATGCGCGCCTGGCCCGCGTCGGGCAGCAGGCGGCGGCGGGGGGCGGCGAGGCGTGCCTCGTCGATCTGGCGGAAGGTTGCCGCTGTCGCATAGACCGGCGGATCGCCGACGCATGGCGACAGGGGCAGTCCGCCGCAGTGATCCTGATGGGCGTGCGACAACACCAGCGCATCGACCGGACCGACGCCGGAGAGATCGGGAAAGACGCCGGGCTCCGGCCCCTCGCCGAGGTCGAGCAGGATGCGCCGGCTCGCGATCTCGAGCAGGAAGGCGGCCGGCAGTTTCCCGCCAAGGCCGCTGAGACTGGTCAGTCTTGCCAAGGCAGCGCCCCCCGGGGCAGGCGCGCGGAGAGCGCCGAGGCTCCCAGCATGAACAGCAGGACGATGACCACCATCAGACAGCCGACGGCGGCGGCAAGGGTCGAGGAGCCGCCTTCCTCGAGGAAGATGATCATCGGCCCGATGGTGCGGGTGGAGGAGGAGACGAGCAGGATCGAGACCTGGATTTCGTTGAGGATCGTCATGAACAGGAGGATGCCGCTGGCGAAGACGGCGGGTGCCACCAGCGGGGTGACAATGTCGCGCATCCGGGTCAGGAAACCGGCTCCGCACACCCGCGCCGCATCCTCCAGCGCGCGGTCGACCTGGGCAAAGCCGCCGAGTATCGGCCTGAGCGCCAGCGCCAGGAAGTTGGACAGATAGGCGGCGAGAATGATCCAGGGCGTTCCATAGAGGCTGATCCCGAGGACGGGCAAAGGCTTCAGGAAGAACAGGATCATGGCGACACCGAGAATGATGCCGGGCAGGGCATAGGAGAGTTCGGCCGCCATGTGGACGGCACGCACCTCCGGTCCCTTCCGCCATGTCAGGAAGTAGGCGAGGAACAGGGAGACGACGATGAGCACGGCGACAGCGGCGGCGGTCAGCGTGAAGCTGGTGGCGAAGGCCTCGCGGATCGCCGCGTGCGCGAAGAGGGCGTTGGCGTAGTTCTCGAGGGTGAGCGTGGCGGCGGTGAGTTCCTGCCCGTAGCCGGTGACGAGCGAGGTGGCCGCGAGCGCGCTGAGCGGCAGCGCCAGGGTCGCGAGAAGGAAGGCCCAGGCGCCGATCTCGACGACGGGGCGCGCCCGTCCGAGCGGCAGGCGGATGGTGCCGCCGGTGGCATCGACGCGCAGATCACCGCGCCGGTTGGCCCAGCCGGCAAGGGCAAGCGCGGCAACCGTGATGGTCGACAGCAGCAGCGCCAGCGAGGCCATGTCGGACAGTGCCGCCGGGCCGTAGCTGTTGAGCTTGCGGTAGATCAGCGTGACCAGCGTCGGATAGCGGGCGGGAATGCCGAGCATCGCCTGGATGCCGAAGTTGCCGATGGCGGAGACGAAGGCAAGGGCGGCGCCGGCGAGGATGCCGGCGCGGGCGAGCGGCAGGAGCACGGTGAAGAGAAGGCGCAGGCTGCCTGCCCCGGAGGCGCGTGCCGCCTCGGCGAGATTGGCCGGCAGGCGGTTGAGCGCGGCGCGGACGGTGAGAAACACCAGCGGGGCGTTGTAGAGGCCGAGCAGGAAGACGATTCCGGAGGACGAGAACAGCGGATGCCGCACGCCCGGCGGCAGCGACAGGCCGAGGGCGCCGAGCACCGGACTGGAGGGCGAGAAGGCCTGCACCCAGGCAAGCGCGGTCACCTGCGGCGGGATCATCAGCGGCAACACGAAGCCGAAGACCCAGGCGCTTCGCGCGCGCATGTCGGTGTGGGCGGCGAGCACCGCGGCGCTGGTGCCGACGGCGACGGCAAGCAGCGTCGAGGCGGCGGCGACATAAAGCGAATTGCCTGTCGCGGCGATCACCCGCCGGTTCAGGTAGAGATCGGCGAGACGGTCGAGATCGAGCGTGCCCTCGGGTGCCAGTCCGGTGACGGCGAGCCGCACCAGCGGCGCCAGCGAGAGAACGCCGACGAAGCCGATGATCAGCGCCAGCACGATCCCTTGCGTGGAAACGGTGAGGGCCGGCAGGCGCCGGCCCTCCCGCGACAGAGCGGATGCCATGTCGGTCATGCGATCAGCCGCCGAAGATCTCGGTGAACTGCTCGCGCACCGCACCGTCGGTCTCCACGGCCTTGTCGGCGTCGAGCGGCAGCAGCTTGATCTCGGAAAGCCTGGGGAAGCCGGCCGGCGGCGTCACGTCCGGATCGATCGGCAGGTTGCCCTGACGGGCGGCGAGCTCCTGGCCCTCGCGCGAGAGCAGGAAGTCGACGAAGACCTTGGCGGCCTGCGGGGCCTTGGCCGTGGACATGATTGCGACCGGCTCGGTGATGAAAGAGACGCCCTCCTTCGGGAAGACGAAGTCGACCGGCGACCCCTGGGCCTTGGCGCGCAGCGCGTTGGCGTCGACGACGATGGCGTATTTTGCCAGTCCGCTCGCCACCGCCTTGATCGCCGGGCCATTGCCGCCCTGCGGAGCGATGTCGAGGTCGGCGAGCTTCTCGTAGAACGACCAGCCGATCGACGGGTCGGCGATGACCGAGTGCAGGTGGTTCAGCGCCGCGCCCGAATAAAGCGGGCTGGGAACGGCGACCTGGCCGCGGTTGCCCTCGTCGAGGAGCTCAGACCAGCTCGTCACCGGCTTGGCGGTCTTGGTGTTGTAGGCGATGCCGGTGGAGATGATCTTCGTGCCGAAGAAGGTCATGTCCTTGTCGTAGGTGCCCTTGTCGTAGCCTTTGACCGGGGCTTCGGGATAGGCCATCAGGCGGCCTTCGGCCTTGAGCTGGCCGAGGTTGATGGTGTCGGCGACCAGGAGGACGTCCGGCTTGACCGCGCCGGCCTCGATCTCGGCGCGCAGCACGTTCATGAGCTGACTGGTGCCGTTGCGGGTCCACTCGACCTCGATGTCGGGGTGCTTTGCCTGGAAGGCATCGACCGTTTCCTGTGCGATTTCGGGCGACTGGGAGGTGTAGAGAACGAGCTTCTCGGCATGGGCGGTGCCGGCGAGGAGCACGAGGGCAAGGGCAGTTGCGGAAGCAAGGCGCATGGGATTTTCCTCGGATTGCAAGGCTTGGAGGAGGGTCAGGCTGCGGCGGGGATCACCCAGCCGTCTTCGATGCGCACGGAGATCGGGGCTCCGGGGGCAAGCGAACGGTCGATCGGCGCGTTCAGCGTCAGCGCCAGGTCGGGAGAGGCATCGGGATGAAAGTCGATCTGGTAGTGGCCACCGCGGTAGATGACGCGCTCGACGGTGGCGGGAAATCCCTCGCCGGGCGTCTCGGCGAGGCGCAGGTCGTCCGGATGGACGCTGAGCGCGGCGCGGGCGAAGGAGGGCTGCCTGGCGCTCGCGCGCAGGGTCTGCGGCGTGCCGAAGACGCGTGCCATGGCGCGGCCCGTGCCCGGCGACAGCAGGGAGACATCCTCGCCGGGAAGCACCAGTCCGTTGCCGATGAAACGCGCGACCATCTCGTTTTCAGGCTCGCGGTAGAGATCGCGGGGCCGGGCGAATTGCATCAGGCGGCCGTGATCGATCACGGCGATGCGGTCGGCAAGCGCCATCGCCTCGGCCTGGTCATGGGTGATGTAGATCATTGTCGCGCCGGTGCGCTCGTGGAACTCGACGAACTCGCGCTCCATGGAGGCGCGCAGGTGGACGTCGAGATTGGCGAGCGGCTCGTCGAGGAGCATCACGCTCGGATCGGCGGCGAGGCAGCGGGCGAGGGCGACACGCTGGCGCTGGCCGCCGGACAGCTCGGCCGGAGCCTTGTCCGCGTGCTCGACCATGCCGACTGTTTCAAGCGCCACGGCGACGCGGCGCTTGCGCTCGGCGCTGGGAAGGCGGGCGACCTTGAGCGCGTAGCCGACGTTGCCGGCGACGCTCATGTGCGGCCATAGCGCGTAGTTCTGGAAGACGATGCCGACGTTGCGCTTCTCGGGCGGCAGGCTGAAGCGGGGCGTGGAGACCTCCCGCTCGCCAAGCCGGATCGCGCCATCGTCGAGCGTCTCGAAGCCGGCGATCAGGCGCAGAAGCGTGGTCTTGCCACACCCGGAGGGGCCGAGAATGGCGACAAACTCACCCTGTCGAACATCGAGCGAGACGGCGCCGAGGACCTCCGTCCCGCCATAGCGCTTGGTGACCTTATCAAGGGCAATGCCAACCACGGATTTCTTCCTAACCTATTGTCATCTATCGAGAAAAATATTTTTCGGCCGATTTCTCGCTTGACTGCACTCGTGTGCAAACTAGGCTATGCGTGCTTCAGTTTTGTGACGATGCGGGGCGGGGAGTTGGACGTAATTAGCCGGCTTTTCAATGGGGACGAAAGGGCGTCATGAGTGAGGATGGGGTGTCGGGAAAGGGCGGCTTCGTGACATCCGCCGACGTGGCACGCCATGCCGGCGTCTCGCGGTCGGCCGTGTCACGGACCTTCACGCCGGGGGCGAGCGTGTCGGCGGCGGTGCGCGAAAAAGTGACCAAGGCGGCCGAGGAGCTCGGCTACAGCGTCAACCGACTGGCGCGGGGGCTGCATGCAAACCGGTCGGATCTCATTGCCATCGTCGCTTCGAACCTGGCCGAGCCCTTCATCGCCAGCCAGCTCGATGCGCTGAGTGCCGCGCTGATGGAGCGGGGGCAGCCGACACTGCTGCTCAACGCCGGCGCGCGCGACATGAGCGCGCTGATGACGCTGGTGCTTGAATACCGGGTGCGCGCGGTGATCGTTCTGTCCGGCGCACCGCCGACGGAGATCGTCGAACAGTGCCTGAAGGGCCGGCAGCGGATGATCCTCGTCAACCGCGAGGCGCAGGGCGCGACCGTCGACATCGTGCGCACGCAGGATATCGCGGGCAGCCGGCTTGCGGCCGAACATCTGATGTCGGGGGGGCGCCGCCGTCTTGCCGTCATTCGCAGCGGATCCGAGACGCCAACGCGCCTGAGGCGGGCGGCGGGCTTTTGCGACAGGCTGGCGGAGGCGGGTCTTACGGCCCTCGAATGGGCGCAGGGGCGCGAGGACTACGACGCCGGCGCCATGGCGGCCCGTGCGCTGCTTGGCCCGGACGGAGTGGCGCCGGATCTGGAGGCGGCGTTCTGCGTCACCGACCGAACGGCGCTCGGCTTTCTCAACACGGCGCGCCACGAACTCGGTGTCAGCGTGCCCGACCGTCTCGCCGTCGTCGGCTTCGACGGCATCGCGGAAGCGGCCTGGGCGTCGCACGGGCTTTCGACCGTCGCCCAGTCGATCCCGGACTTCGTGGCTGCCGTGGTCTCCATTCTGGACGCGCCGCGGGGCGAGGACGCGAGGGGGCAGGAACGCCTGGTGCCGGTCGAGCTTCTGCGGCGCGGGTCGAGCTGACAACTGGCGCAGCGAGGTCGAGCGTATACCCGCAGCTGTCCGAAGCCTGGCCCTGCGTTCGGCCCGCGGGCTTCGTTTCATGCAACTCGCTCCCCTTTGTCCGTCCCGGCCGCTTTTGCCTGCGACATTTTATCCCGCCACCCTATCAGGGAGGGTATTTTTCAATTCCCGAGTTGTATTTCCTCTGCGTAGTTTTACTTGTAGCTTTCAAAATTTACGCTGGGTAAATCAATTGACATCAGATTTGCCGAGGAATTTCCGCCTGTTTCTCTTAAATGCCGAACCGGAATTAGGAGTATTTCAGTGAACATTCACTCGGTGAAGTTTAAAATAGTCTCGATGTCAGCGGCTTGTGTTATTGCTGCCACGGGAGCACTTGTCGGATATGGTGTCTATTCGGCGAGTGAAACGGCAACTTTCGTGACCAACAACGTGGAGGGTTTGCTTGAAGCCTCCGCGAGGGAATCCTTGAGCCGCCTCGCCTCCACGCAGGCAGGCATCATCCGCACGGAGGTCGACAGCGCTTTCGACGCGGCACGCGCAATGGCGCACAGCCTGGCGGTCGTTGCGGCGGAAGAGAGCGATGGCGGATCGCCGAAGGGACTGCGCCGCGACCAGCTCAACGGCATCCTGCTTGGCGTTCTCAAGGACAATGACCGGTTCAACGGCACCTACAGCGCCTGGATGCCCAATGCGCTCGACGGCGCCGACGCCGATTTCGTCAACAAGGTTTCGGTCGGCGCGGACGCGACCGGTCGCGCCTTGCCCTACTGGACGCGCGACGCAGCCGGCAAGATCGCCGTGCAGCCGCTGGTCGAGTACGACAGCCGTGAGCTTCATCCCAACGGTGTAATGAAGGGCGGCTGGTTCATCGGGCCGCAGACCACCGGGCAGGAAAGCATTCTCGCGCCGCTGCCCTATGTGGTCCAGGGCAAGCATGTCTCCCTTGCCACAATGTCCGTCCCGGTTCTCGTGGGTGGCACGTTCAAGGGCGTCGCGGGCGCGGATTTCGATCTCTCCTTCGTCCAGACCCTGGCGAACAAGGTGAAGGGCACCGTCTACAACGGCGCCGGCAATGTCTCCATTGTCTCCAATGACGGCCTGGTGGTCGCCTCTTCCGAGTATCCCGCGGCGATTGGCGGGCCGCTTACCGCCATCGACGCCGAGGCGTCGCGCGATGAGGCTATTCTTGCCAAGGGCGAGGCCGTGATCCGCTTCGACGAGGCGGCCGGCGTCCTGCACGTCTTCTCGCCGATCCCGCTGGGGCGTACCGGCAAGACATGGTCGGTGATCATCTCCGTGCCACGTTCCGTGGTGATGACGGAAGCCGACAAGCTGTCGAAGGCGCTGGGCGATCGCAGGGCAACGGACGTCATCTGGCAGATGGTCGCCGCGCTCGTCGTCGCGGTTGTTGCGGTCATCGGCATGGGGCTTCTCGCCCATGGCATCGCCGGACCCATTGCCAAGCTGACGGACGCGCTGCGTCGGCTCGCCAGTGGCGAGAGACTGAAGGAGATCACTGGGGCGGAACGCCGCGACGAGATCGGCGATATCGCCCGTGCCGTCGATCGGATCCGGGTCGGTGCCGAGGAAGAGGCAGGGCGCAAGGCCGCCGCCGACGCCGCGGCCCGTGCGGAGCAGGAGACGGAGCGTCGCAGCACGATGATGCGGCTGGCGGACGAGTTCGAGAGCTCCATGAGCAATGTCGTCACCGGCGTGGTGGGCGCGTCCGGCCAGCTCAAGGCCGCGTCCTCCACCATGGCGTCGGCGACGCAGAAGGTGGCTGGACGGTCCAACGCCGCCGCCAATGCCTCCAACGAGGCGGCGGCCAACGTGCAGACGGTCGCCTCGGCCGCCGAGGAACTTGCCTCTTCGATCGGCGAGATCAAGCGCCAGGTCGACGAGTCGGCGCGGGTTGCCGGCCAGGCCGTCGGCGATGCCGAAATGACCGCGACCAAGGTTCGCGAACTGTCGAACGCCGCAAACCGCATCGGCGACGTCGTCGACCTGATCGACAACATCGCCAACCAGACCAATCTTCTCGCCCTCAACGCCACCATCGAGGCAGCCCGGGCGGGAGAGGCGGGCAAGGGGTTCGCCGTCGTCGCGGCGGAGGTCAAGCAGCTCGCCGAGCAGACGACAAAGGCGACATCCGAGATCGCGACCCAGATCGGCGAGATCCAGGAATCGACCAAGGCCTCCGTGTCGGCCATCGTTGGCATCACGGATGTGATCGAGCGGATCAACGCGGTTGCCGCCGCCATTGCGGCTTCCGTCGACGAGCAGGGGGCCGCGACCCAGGAGATCGCCCACAACGTCAACCAGGCGTCCGCTGGCACGCAGCAGGTGTCGGAAAACATCGTCGGGATCAACGCCGCCGCCGCGGACTCGACCTCCGCCGCAAGCCAGGTGGAATCCGCGGCGGAAGAACTGGCGGCGCAATCGGCGACCCTGCGTCAGGTCATGGACCGTTTCCTGGAGACGGTTCGGGCCGCCTGAGACAGGCGTCACGCATCTCCCGCCGGGGCGCGCAAGCGTGCTCCGGCGGGGTGTTGTCGACCGGCCATTCTTCCTCTCAGTCCCTTCCCCCTCGGTCTCCCGATTTTCTTCAGGCGAGCGGGCCAGAGAACATGTCTCCTCCTTCCGATGACTGCGGGCGGCACACCTGGATCACCTGCGAGCGGAACCAGACGTGAGCGGGGGAAAGGTGGGTGCTCTTGTGCCACATCATCTGGATGTCGAGCGGCGGCAGGTCGAGGGGCGGCGAGAAGGTGACGAGATCGAAGCGGGCGGTGAAGAGCTTGGCGAGACGCTCCGGCATGGTCGCGACCAGGTCGGAGCGCTCGAGCAGGAAGGGGACGCCGACGAAATCCGGCTTGGAAATGGCAACCTGGCGGACCAGGTTCATCCTGGCCAGCGCCTCATCGAGGACGGCACGGTACATCGTCGCCTCGGCGGGTTCGATCGCCACATGCTCAAGCTCGCAGAAGCGGGCAAGCGACAGCGGCTCGGCGATTGCCGGATTGCCCCGGCGCGCCAGACAGACCATGCGATCCGAAAACATGCGCCTGGAAATGAGGTCTCCCGGCGCATCTGGAAAGTAGGAGACCGTCAGGTCGACGCTGCCCTCGCCGAAGACGCGGGCGAGGCGGAACGGGTCCGGTCCGACGATGCGCAGCCTGATGTGCGGCGCAAGCTCGCGGAAACGGCGCTGCAGCGAGGGAATGAGGATGGCGTCGATATAGTCGGTCAGGATCAGCGTGAAGGTGCGCCGGGAGCGTGCCGGGTCGAAGCCGCCGCTGTCGTCGACGAGGCCTTCCATCTCGCGAATGAGGATCTGCACGCGCTCGTGCAGGCCACGCGCCACGTCGGTCAGGACATGGCGGTTTCCCTGGCGGATCAGCAGCGGATCGTCGAACACCTCGCGCAGGCGCTTGAGCGTCATGCTCATTGCCGGCTGGCTGACGCCGAGGCGCGCGGCGGCCTGGCTTACGTGCCGGTCGCGCAGCAGGGCGTCCAGCGCCCGCAGGTCCTTCAGGCTGTAATCGAAGCCAGCCATTTCATACTCTTGAATTATTCGATTTCCTGATAGTCCATATCAAGCGCAGCCGATTGCTGCAAACATTCCACAGCCTTCATTGTTCTTCCTGATAGCTCTCCGCATTTGTCCGGAGGGGAATTCCGGCAATTGACCGGAGTGAGCAGACTGCCAAGGGAGGACATAATGGCTCTGAAGACCATCCGCGTAACCCGGGACGAGATGCGCAAGCGCGTGGCTCTGTTTTCGGAACTGAAGGGATTTGACGGCGGCCTGCCGGACAGCGATCATCCCGACTGCAAGCGCACGCTCTACAACGTCGTCGGCTTCCAGCCGCCCGAGGGATCGGACGTGGCGACGACCTCGCCGGTCGGTGCGCAGGCGGCGGAGAATGCCTCCATCAAGATCTCCGAGGGGTTCAACCTGGGCTACTGCCATGCGAAGCCCGGCAAGGGACCGATGATGCACAATCACGACACCAACGAGACCTTCATTCCGATGACCGGGCGCTGGCGGTGTTCGTGGGAGGTCGACGGTGCGGTCGAGGCTTTCGAGCTCGGTCCGCATGATGTCGTCTCCTTCCCGCCGGGCGTCCAGCGCCGGTTCGAGAACATCACCTTCGACGAGCCGGACAAGGAGCATCTGCTCATGTTCGTGATCAGCGGCAATCAGCCGAAGGCGGAGTTCTCGCCCGACTCCATGGACGAGCTGCGCGAGCGCGGTCTGCTGGAAAGCTGATGGCCGACGCGACCACGCAACCGACGGGCGCGCCGCTTGCCGAGCTGGATGCGGCTTTTCCCAAGTCGCACAGCCGGAGCGGGCGCCTGTCCTATCGCCACGGTGTCGCCCCGGCGGGGCGACCCGTCCTGCTGTTGCCGGGGGCAAGCGGCACCTCCGAGTTCTTCTGCCATGTCGCCCCGCTCCTGCGGGACGGGGGGTGCGATCCGATCCTGGTCGACTATCCAGGCACGCTCGCGCCGCGGGAGCTGGCACGCGAAACGGAGAGCCTTGCCGGCGAACTCGGGCTCGTGTCGCCGGTCGGGCTCGGCTGTTCCTACAGCGCCTGGTGGCTGCAATATGCCCTCGCCACGGGGCCGTTCTCCAGGCTCGTCCTGTGCAACGGCTTTGTCGAGGCGGAGGACCTGAAGCCGAACCCGCTTTTCGATCATGCGGCGATCGAGGCGACGCCGGCGGAGGATCTGCGCGGTCAATGGCGTGACCGCGCCGCGGCAGGGCCGAAGACCGCTTTGTCCGGCCTGTTGCTCTCGGCGATGACCGGATGGCTGGCGGCGGAAGACCTGAAGGGGCGCCTGCTGGAGGTCACGTCCTCCTCGCCGGTGCCGCTGGCGGAGCGCTATCGGGGGCCGGTGACGGTCATCGATTGCGACGACGATCCGATCGTCAGGGCCCCGGCGAGGACCCGCTTTCGGGAAACCTGGAGCAGTGCCGACCACCGGCGGACGGGCGGTGGTCACTATCCCTATGTCAATGCACCGGAGGAATTCGCGCAAGCCGTGCTGGCGTCGATCTGACGAACCGAACTACCTGGGAGGGAAAAAACATGAAACTGGGCACGTGGATCAAGGGTTTGTGCGGGGTGGCGCTGCTGGCGGCCTCCGCAGTGGAGGCGCAGGCGGACAGCTTTCTGCTGCGCATGGGAGGCGGTCACACGACGGGTCTCACCTATATCGCGACCTATGACGGCTTCTTCGCCGATGAGGTTCAAAAGCGCGTCAAGGAGCGGACTGGACACGACATCCGCTTCATCAAGGCCTGGGGCGGCAGCGTCGCCAAGGTCGACGGCGCCATCGAGGCGGTGCAGCGCGGGACGCTCGACATCGGGCTTTCGCCCATTGGCTTCGAGCAATCGCGCGCGGCGCTGCTGAACTACAGCGCCATGGTGCCCTTCACCACCGCAGATCCGGTGCTGCAGGGGCGTGTCGCCACACGGATGCTCAAGGAGGTGCCGAGCCTTCAGGATAGCATGAAGCCCTACAACGCGCATGTGCTGGCGATGATGGTGACGGAAGCCTACGGGCTTGCCACCAATTTCGACTGGACGTCCATCGACGATCTGAAGGGGCGGCGCATCGCCATGGCCGGCACCAACGCGCCGCTGTTCGTGCCGATTGGAGCGGTGCCGGTCAATCTCGGCATTGGCGAGCACTATCAGGCGATGCAGACCGGCCTTGCCGAGGGCAGCCTGTTCTTCATCTCCGGCATGGAGGCCTTCCGGCTGAAGGAAGTGGCCTCGACCTTCACCCGCACCGGCTTCGGATCGCTGTCGACCTTCGTCGCCTTCATGAACGAGGACACCCGCGCGCGGCTGCCCGAGGACGTGGTGCGGATCATCGACGAGGTGGCGGCCGAGGCCACGGTCATCGTGGCCGAACGCAGCGCCGAGCGCGACAAGGCTGTGGCCGAACGCCTCGAGGCCGAGGGCATCACCGTGCGCGATCTCTCCAACGAGGAGCGGGCGCGCTGGGCCAAGGCGGTGGCGGAGATCCCGGCCACTTCGGTAGCCGGTCTCGCCGACCGGGACTATCCGACGGCGGATGTGCTCAAGGCCTACATCCGCATTCTCGCAGAAGAAGGCTACACCTTCCCCACGGACTATCATTTCTGAGCCGTTGGATGGCCGGTCGGGCGGTGCCCGGTCGGCCATCCGCTGGTGCAGTCCGTTCAACGGGGGAGAGACATGGAACGTTTCATCAAACGGGCGGCCGGCCTGCTGGCGGATATCGGCAGCCTCGTCGTCTACCTTTCGGCGGCGCTGATCGTCTATGACGTCGTCGCGCGGATCGCCTTCGGGAAACCATTTGCCGGCACCGCCGATCTGGTGGCGATCGCCCTGGTGCTCGTCACCTTCCTGCAAGCGATGAAGGCTCTGCTGCAGGACAGGCTGCTGCAAATGACGCTGCTTCTGGAAAAGCTGCCGGAACGGCTCCTGTCACTTGCCATGGGGGCGGCCAATCTCGTCGGCGCGGCCCTGTTCCTGTGCCTTGCCGCCATCGCCGTCGAGCCGACGATGCAAGCCTATCGCACCCATGAATTCTTCGGGACGGACGCCTTCCGCGTGACGGCATGGCCGGTACGGCTCGCGGTTGCCGTGCTGTGGTGCCTGCTCGCCATCGCCTTCCTGACCAAGGCCCGCATGTCGCTGCAAAGGACCTCCCGATGATCGAACAAACCGCGGTGATCGCGCTCGGCCTGATCTTCATCCTGTCGCTGGCCGGCGTCCATATCGCGCTCTCCTTCCTGATCGGCTCGACCGTGGGTCTCTACCTGCTGTTCCAGGACTGGTGGATGACGCTCGGCCTGCTGGAGCAAACGGCCTTCGACGGCCTTCGCGACTACAACCTGATGGTCATCCCGCTGTTTGCGGTGATGGGTCTGCTGATCGCCCGGTCGGGAGCGGCAAGCGATCTCTTTTCCGCCGCGAACCGCAGCTTCAGCCGGGTGCCGGCGCGGCTGGCGGTGGCCACCGTCGCCGGCAATGCGCTCTTTGCCGCGGTCACCGGCGTCGGGGTCGCCGCGGCAGCAACCTTCAGCCACATCGCCTATCCCTCGATGCAGGCGGCCGGCTACAAACGCAGCTTCGCCGCCGGCTGCATTGCCGGGTCGTCGGTGCTCGGCCTGTTGATCCCGCCCTCGGTCTTCATGATCGTCTGGGCGATCCTGACGGAACAGTCGATCGGCCGCCTCTTCGCCGCCGGCGTCCTGCCGGGGATCGCGCTGGCCACGCTCTTTGGTCTCTATTGCATGGTGAGGGCGATCCGAAGTCCGGAAGTGACCGGCGGTGAGACGGCGACGCTGCCGGACAGCGCGCCTCGGCCCGACCCGGTTGGCATCGGCGGCATGCTGGCGATCATCGTGGTCACGCTGGGAGGCATCTGGGGTGGCTATTTCACGCCGACGGAAGGCAGCGCTGTCGGGCTGTGCGGCGCGCTCCTGCTGGCGCTGGCCAAGGGCATGAGCCGGGCGGCGATCATCGATGCGACCCGCGAGGCGGGCATGGTCGTGACACCGATCATGCTGCTCCTGCTCGGTGCGGCGATGTACTCCAAGCTGCTGGCGCTCGCCGGCATTCCCCAGGTGGTGGGCGTGCTGTTCGAAACGCTGGAGCTGGGGCCGACCGGCACGATCCTTGTCATGGCGGCGATCTGGCTGGTGCTTGGGTGTTTTGTCGACAGCATCTCCATCATGTTGCTGACGGTGCCGCTGTTCTGGCCGATCGCGCAGGCGATGGGGATCGACGCGGTGGTCTTCGCCATCGTCGGCATCCTGGTCATCGAGGCGGGCGTGCTGACGCCGCCCTTCGGTATCGGCGCCTTCGTCGTGCTGGCGGCGATACCCGACAAGGAGCTGAGGCTATCCGAGGTGTTCCGCGGGCTTGCGCCCTACTGGACGATGATCCTCGCCATCGCGGCTCTGGTCTATATCTTCCCGGCGCTCGCGACCCTGGTTCCCTCGCTTCTCTGAATGCCGGGAAGAACGATCTGCGACGCACGGGCGCGCGGGTAACCGCGTGCCCGTTGTCGTGTCGAGGGTGGTCGCGAAGGGGGGGGCTGTGCGGACGAATGCCAAACGCAAAAAAGGCTGCCTTTCGGCAGCCTGTCCCGCTATTTCCTCTGTGACTGGAGCGGGCGATGGGATTCGAACCCACGACCCCAACCTTGGCAAGGTTGTGCTCTACCCCTGAGCTACGCCCGCATCAGTCAGTGGCGCCAGCCGTGGCCGGCGCCTGAGGTGGGCTGTATATGAACCAACGCGCGACGGATTGCAACAGTGTTTTTTCAACTCCCCCGCAAGGGTCGCCTGCTGTGGATGACCGGTGGATTTCTTGCGTCTTTTCAAGCCGGAGCGGCCGTGACCCGGCCTCCTGGGAGGCCCCTTTCGGCCAGGAAGGCGGTCATCCGGAGGGCGGGACGTCGCGGGCGGGGCGATCGTTGCCGCAGGTCGCATCGCGTCTTGTGCGCGGCGTCCCGCGCCGCTAGACCGGAGGGGAAAGGGCGTGTCCCGATCCTTCATTGTCAGCCCGGCCGGCTCGCCCGGTCCAGTCCGGAGATGCTCCATGCCGGCAAGCCGCGCCGATCTTCTCGCCTTTCTCGACAGCCTCGGCATCGAGACGACGACACATGACCATGAGGCGGTGTTCACGGTCAGCGAGTCCACCGAGATCCACCACCGGATGCCCGGCGGGCATACGAAGAATCTCTTCTTGAAGGACAAGAAGGGCCGCATCTTTCTTGTCGTCGCGTTGCAGGACGCGGAGATCGATCTCAAGTCTCTGCATCGCAGGATCGGCGCGCAGGGGCGGCTGTCCTTCGGCAAGCCGGAGCTGCTGATGGAGACGCTGGGCGTGCGGCCGGGGTCGGTGACGCCCTTCGCGCTCTACAACGACCGCGACGCACAGCAGGTGACGCCGATCTTCGACGCGGCGATGATGGCGGTGGATCCGCTCAATTTTCATCCACTGGAAAACATCGCGACCACGACCATTTGCCGGGATGACCTGCTGGTCTTCGCCCGCGCCTGCGGCCACGATCCGCAGGTGATCGCGGTGAGCGGGGAAGAGGCCGCCGCGGAGGCGGGGAACGACGTTTGAATTTGGGCCGTACGGTGCCCATGTTAGGGCCACGAAAACGACGCGCGTCTTCTCCGCCCCGGCCCCGTGTTGCCGGCCCCGGAGCGGACCGGGGACATGGGGATGCTTTAGATGAGCAATGACGGATATTCGGTTGGCGGCAGCTTTGGCGGCGCGTTCGGTGGCGGCATGGGCGGTGGCATGGGAGGCGGCGCCCCGACGCCCACGGCTTCTGCCCGGCCTGCCGCCAGCGGCGACGTCATCCGTGACGTGACCACCCAGGACTTTCGCGCCAGCGTCATCGATGCCTCCAGCGAGCGCCCGGTTCTGGTCGATTTCTGGGCCCCCTGGTGCGGGCCGTGCCGCCAGCTGACCCCGGCGCTGGAAAAGGCGGTGACCGAGGCGCGTGGCGCGGTGGTGCTTGCCAAGATGAACATCGACGAGCACCCCGAGGTGGCCGGCCAGCTCGGTATCCAGTCGATCCCGGCGGTCATCGCCTTCAAGAATGGCCAGCCGGTCGACGGCTTCATGGGTGCGCAGCCCGAAAGCGAGATCAAGTCGTTCATCGAGCGTCTCACCGGCCCCGCGGGCCCGAGCGAGGCAGAGACCTATATCGCCGAAGCCGAGACGGCGCGCGAGGCGGGCGACCTCGGCCGCGCCGCCCAGCTTTACGGCGCGGCGCTGACGCAGGAGCCGGAAAACGGCGCTGCGCTCGGCGGACTTGCCCAGTGCTACGTCGCCGCCGATGCACTCGATCAGGCACGTCAGGTGCTTGAGGCCGCGCCGGAGACTGTTGCCAAGGACCACCCGGCGATCCTGGCCGCGCGGGCGGCCATCGAGCTTGCCGAGCAGGCCGCCAGTCTTGGCGACCTCGCCGAGTTGGAGGCGCGCATCGAGGCCGATCCGGGCGATCACCAGGCCCGTTTCGACCTCGCGGTGGCGCTGTCCGCGCGGCCCGACAAGAAGCTCGCCGTCGATCACCTGATCGAGATCGTGCGCCGCGACCGGGAATGGAACGAGGACGGTGCGCGCAAGCAGCTTCTCCAGTTCTTCGAGGCCTGGGGCGCGAAAGAGCCGGCGACGGGCTATGGCCGGCGGAAGCTGTCATCCGTTCTGTTCAGCTGAGACGTATACCCTGACGCGAGAGCGGGCGGGCGCAGGCGCCTTCGTCCTGTCGGCCACCGCCCTTCGGGGCGGCGTGGACTGGCAGGATGTGGTGCCCGTGTCCATATGTCCGGTATGACGCCGCGCGCTGGACGCGCGGAGAAACGGAGGGCCATGTCATGCGCGCAGGAAACAAGAGCTACTCGGGCCCGGCCGACATTCCCTCGACCTTGCCCCTTTTTCCGCTGTCGGGCACCGTGCTGCTGCCACAGGCGCAGATGCCGCTCAACATCTTCGAGCCCCGCTATGTGGCGATGATCGACGCGGCGATGCGCGGCGACCGGATGATCGGCATGATCCAGCCGGACTTCGAGGAAGGCGGCGCATCGGCGCAGGAAACCCCGCCTCTGGTTTCGGTCGGCTGCGCCGGGCGCATCGTCGCGCTGCAGGAGACCGGCGACGGGCGCTATCTGGTGTCGCTCACCGGCGTAGCCCGCTTCACGCTGGAAGAGGAGCTGGAAACGGTGACGCCCTTCCGCATCGGCCGGATTTCAAGCGAGGCCTTTCCCGGCGACTTCGAGGCTGGCCGGGGCGAGGGTGAGGTCGACCGCGACGGGTTGATCCGCACGCTCAAGACTTATCTCGACGCCAATGACCTCGAAGCCGACTGGAGCAGCATAGAGCGTGCTTCGACGGAGGTGCTGGTCAATGCGCTGTCGATCATGAGCCCCTACGGTCCGGCGGAGAAGCAGGCGCTGCTCGAGGCGCCGGACCTGCGCACCCGCGCCGAGACGCTGGTGGCGTTGACGGAGGTGGATATGGCGCGCAAACAGGGCGACGATGGGGTGATCCTGCAATAGGATCGCCCGACCGTCGAAAAAAGGGCGCGGCAGGGGCCGCGCCGGCCGCGAGGACCGCCGACATGACCACCGAACCCGCCCGCCCCGCGCACGAACTCGACCGCAAGCTGCTGGAGCTTCTGGTCTGCCCGCTGACCAAGACGACGCTGGAGTATGACGCGGCGGCGCAGGAACTGATCTCGCGTGTTGCCCGGCTCGCCTATCCGATCCGCGACGGCATCCCGATCATGCTGCCGGACGAGGCGCGCAAGCTCACGGAAGACGAAGCCGCGCGAAGCTGATCCCCGCGCTGCCTCGATACAGGCACGAAATGCGAAACGCCCCGCCCGGAAGACCGGGCGGGGCGTCTTTGTTTCAAGCTCCGGCCTGGGCCAGGATCAGGCGTTGAGCGCTTCCAGCTCGGCGACGATGGCATCGCCCATGGCCTTGGTGCCGATGGTCTCGGCGCCCTTGGCGGCGATGTCGGCGGTGCGCAGGCCCTTGTCGAGCGCGGCCGAGATCGCCTTCTCCAGCAGGTCGGCCTGTTCGACGAGGCCGAAGGAGTAGCGCAGGCACATGCCGAAGCTGGCGATCATGGCGATCGGGTTGGCGATGCCCTTGCCGGCGATGTCGGGAGCGGAGCCGTGCACCGGCTCGTAGAGGGCGCGGCGCTTGCCGGTGTCGGGATCCGGCGCACCGAGCGAGGCGGACGGCAGCATGCCGAGCGAGCCGGTCAGCATGGCGGCGACGTCGGAGAGCATGTCACCGAAGAGGTTGTCGGTGACGATCACGTCAAACTGCTTGGGCCAGCGCACCAGCTGCATGCCGCCGGCATCGGCCAGCATGTGCTCGAGTTCGACGTCCTGGAAGCCGTCGGAATGGGTCTGGGTGACGACTTCGTTCCAGAGCACGCCCGACTTCATGACGTTGCGCTTTTCCATCGATGTGACCTTGCCGCGACGGGTGCGGGCCAGCTCGAAGGCGGCGCGGGCGATGCGGTCGATCTCGTAGGTCTCGTAGATCTGCGTGTCGATGCCGCGCTTCTGGCCGTTGCCGAGGTCGATGATCTCCTTCGGCTCGCCGAAATAGACGCCGCCGGTCAGCTCGCGCAGGATGAGGATGTCGAGACCCTCGACCACGTCGCTCTTCAGCGAGGAGGCATCGGCGAGTGCGGGGTAGCAGATCGCCGGGCGCAGGTTGGCGAAGAGCTCCATGTCTTTGCGCAGGCGCAGCAGGCCGGCCTCGGGGCGCACCTCATAGGCAACGCCATCCCACTTCGGTCCGCCGACCGCGCCGAAGATGACCGCATCCGCCGCCATCGCCTTTTCCATGGTCGCGTCGGAGATTGCCTGGCCGTGGGCATCGTAGGCGCATCCGCCAACGAGGTCGGTCTCGGTCTCGAACGTCGCGGGGCCATGCGCGCCGAACCAGGAGACAACCTTCTTCACCTCCTCCATGATTTCCGGGCCGATGCCGTCGCCGGGCAGGAGAAGGAGCTTGTGCGTGGTCATGGGAAACGTTTCCTCGGGGTTGTTCTGAAGGCGAAACTCGGAGTTTTTTGCTAATCGCTCGCGCGTCCGTTGGCAAGCGTCGGGCGGCCCCGGCTCACGCGGCGATGGTGTCGAGCGCGACGTTGCCGCCGCAGACCAGAACGCCGACGCGCTCGCCGGGAGCGGGCCTGTAGACGCCGCTCGTCAAGGCGGCGAGGGCGGTTGCCGCACCCGGTTCGACGGCCTGCTGCAACTCGCGCCACAGGCGGGTCTGGGCCTCGGCGATCGCCGCATCGGCGACGAGCAGGCTTTCCGCGACATGGGTGGAGCAGATCGTGTGAACCAGATCGCCGCAGCGCCTGGCGCCGAGGCTGTCGGCGGCCAGGCTTTCGACCGGCACATCCACCGGGGTTCCGGCCTCGAGCGCGGCATGCAGCGCGCAGGAGCCTTCCGGCTCGACGGCGACGACCTTGACCTTGCCCGACAGCCAGAGCGCACAGCCGGAGATCAGCCCGCCGCCACCGACGGCGATCAGCACCGTGTCGAGGTCGGGCGTCTGCTCCAGCCACTCCAGCGCCACCGTGCCCTGTCCGGCGATGGTGCCGGGCGCGTCATAGGCGTGAATATCCATCGCGCCGGTCTCGGCCCGGTGGCGGGCGCAGGCCTCGGCGGCATCCGCATAGCGCGCGCCGCCGATGTGGAGCGTCGCGCCATAGGAGCGGATGCGGGCGATCTTCGCGGGGGAGGAGGTTTCGGGCACGAAAATATCGGCGGGGATGCCGAGGGCGCGTGCCGCATAGGCGACAGCCGCGCCGTGGTTGCCGCCCGAGGCCGCGGCGACGCCGGCGGTGGGAACGCCGCCGGAGAGCAGTGTGTTGAAGGCCCCGCGGGCCTTGAACGATCCCGAGTGCTGGAGCTGTTCCAGCTTGAGGTAGATCGAGGCGTCAAGGCCGAAGGAGCCCGCGCCGCTTTCGATCACCGGCGTGCGGCGGACATGATCGGTGATGCGGGCTGCGGCCTTGGCGACGTCGTCGCGGGTCGGGGGAAGGGACATGGGCAAACTCCGGGTCGTGGTGAGGGGCGTTCGGGGGCGGCGCGCGTGTTCACGACAGCAGCGCCTCGGCCCCGCGCCAGATGAGGGTCAGGGCCAGCGCCGACATGATGACGCGAAAGCCCGTGCGGAACGCCTTTTCAGGCATGTCGGACAGCAGCCTCGTGCCGGCGAGCGTGCCCAGGAAGCCGCTCGCGATCATCAGCACGATGAGACCCGCCCATGGTGCGAAGGCGAAGCCGAGCGCACCGAAGACGGCGATCTTGAGCACATGCATGCAGAGCGCGGTGACCGCCTGGGTGGCGACGAAGCTCTTGCGTGTCAGGCCGAGTGCGGCCAGCACGGCGCCGCCGATGGGCCCGGTGGCGCCGAAGATCATGCTGAGCGCGGTGGCGATGAAGCCTGCGCCGGCCATGGCCCGCTTCGGCGTATTGGCGAAGCGTGGCGGGCGTCCCCAGACCATCCACAGTATGAAAAGTCCGAGGGCGAGGCGAATGACCGCGCCTGGCAGGTTGATCGCGACCGCGCCGCCGGCGATGGCGCCGAGGACGGCTCCAGCGAGGAACCACAGCGCCGCCGTCCAGTTCACATGACCAAGGAGCACCGCCGCGCGCCCGGCGTTGGAACCGAGCTGGACCATCCCGTGGACGGGCACAAGCGCTGCGATCGGCATCACCAGCGCCATGATGCCGATCAGCATCACGCCGCCGCCGAGCCCGAAGGCTGCCGAGACCGCCGATGTGAGGAAGCTGACCAGAACAAGCCCGAGCTGCACCAGAGGGGAAACATCCGGTGCAAGGAGCGCCTGGGTCAAGGCGGCTAGGAAAGCGTCCATCGGTGCCAGTCCAGGGGAAGAGCGCGGCCGCGCCCGGATCGTGCGAGGCGATGAAGAAACGGAACGGCGGGCCGCGATGGCGGCCCGCCGCGATTGGCTGGTCGGGGTCGGCTCAGTCGGCCGGCAGCGCCGTCTCGACGAGCTTTACCCAGTAGGAACAGCCCACCGGGATCAGATCGTCGTTGAAGTCATAGGCCGGGTGGTGAAGCTTCGCCGTGTCGCCGTTGCCGGCGAAGATGAAGGCCCCCGGACGCTCCTCGAGCATGAAGGAGAAGTCCTCACCGCCCATGGTCGGCGCGACATCCGTGTCGACATTCTCCGCGCCGACGATCGAGGCCGCCACGGAGGCTGCGAAGTCGGTCTGCTCGGCGTGGTTGGAGGTGATCGGGTAGTCGCGGCTGTAGTTCACGACCGCCTTGGCGCCATAGGCCTCCGCGATGGTCGGGACCAGCTCCTTCAGACGCTTCTCGGCCAGGTCGCGCACATCCGGGTCGAGGGTGCGCACGGTGCCGCGCAGGACCGCGGTCTGCGGGATCACATTGTCGGAGAAGCCGGCATTGAAGGCCGTGATCGACACGACGACCGACTTCAGCGGGTCCACGTTGCGGCTGGCGATCGACTGGATGGCCTGGATGATGTTCGAACCGACCAGGATGGTGTCGACGACCTCGTTCGGCTTGGCCGCATGGCCGCCAACGCCCTCGATCTCGATGCGCAGGTGATCGGCGGCGGCCATCATGCCACCCTTGCGGATGTGGAACGTGCCGACCGGAGCGCCCGGCATGTTGTGCATGCCGTAGACTTCCTGGATGCCGAAACGGTCCATCAGGCCGTCGTCGATCATCGCCTTGGCACCGGCACCGCCTTCTTCGGCCGGCTGGAAGATGACGATCACCGTGCCGTCGAAATTGCGGGTCTCGGCGAGATACTTGGCCGCACCGAGCAGCATGGCGGTGTGACCGTCATGGCCACAGGCGTGCATCTTGCCGGGAACGGTCGAGGCGTAGGGCTTGCCGGTGATCTCTTCCAGCGGCAGCGCATCCATGTCAGCGCGCAGGCCGACAACCTTGCCGGAGGCGTTGGTCTTGCCGCGGATCACGCCAACGACGCCGGTCTTGCCGAGCCCGGTCACGACCTCGTCGACGCCGAAGGAACGGAGCTTCTCCGCCGCCAGTTCCGAGGTGCGATGGGTGTCGTAGAGAAGCTCCGGGTTGGCGTGAATGTCACGGCGCCACTCGGTGATTTCCTCCGCGAAATCGGCGAATCGATTGATGATCGGCATGTTCGTCCTCTGACCGTCGTTCTTGAGATAACGCGTGATCCGCGTGTCGTTCGGTGCACGCGATCACGCCACAGGAGAGGGGCGTATCTGACGCCGAAAAGCGGTGATGGCGCAAGCCCTATCGCCGAATTGTCTCGCCGATTCCCCATGCACGCGGGTCACGGCCGACCTTCCGCTAAGGGAGCTTTCAGGCTTCCGCGCGCAGGCGAAAGACGCTGGTGCGCTTGACGGAGAAGTCTTCCAGCGAGCGGTTCACCTCGATGTCATAGGTGGCGAGGCGCTCCAGCCTGTCCATCGGCAGGTAGCTGCGGCCGGGGTCTCCGACAAGCACGGTCGTGCCGGCCTTTCGCGCCGCATCGAGCCACGGCAACACCCGCTCGGCCATCGGTTTCTCGTAGAACACGTCACCGCTCAGCAGCACGTCGACGGCGGGAGGCGGAGCGTGAAGAAGATCGTCGGCGAGGATCGCCAGGCTGACGCCGTTCAGCGCCGCGTTGAGTGCCGCCGCCGCATTGGCGAAGGGGTCGATGTCGCAGGCGGTGACCGAGGCGGCGCCGGCACGCGCGGCGGCGATGGCGACCAGCCCGGAGCCGGTGGCGAAATCCAGCACGGCGCGCCCGGCGAAGATCTGAGGATTGTCCAGGACATAGCGAGCAAGCGCCTGGCCGCCGGCCCAGGCAAAGGCCCAGAACGGCGGCGGCAGGTTCATTTTCTCCAGTTCCGCTTCGGTCTTCTGCCACAGGTCCATCGCCTCGTCGGCGAGGTAGAGCCGGATCTCCGGCGCATGTGGCACCGGGTGCACGCGGGTGTTGGCGCGGATGAAGGCGGACGGATCCGCGCGGGGCGTCATCAGCGTTTCGAGACCGCCGGGTCGAGGCCGCCCATGCGGCAGACGATATCCCATTCCTCCTCGCTCACCGGCTGCACCGACAGGCGCATGGAGGTGACGAGCGCCATCTGCGATAGCGTCGGCTCGGCCTTGACGTCGGCCAGCGTCACCGGCCTCGGCATGTCGCAGACGGCCTTGACGTCGACACACTCCCAGCGCGGATCGTCGGTGGTGGTATCGGGGTGTATCTCCTTGCACACCTCGACGATGCCGACGACTTCCTTGCCGATGTTGGAGTGATAGAAGAAGCCACGGTCGCCGAGCTTCATCTCGCGCATGTTGTTGCGGGCGAGATAATTGCGGATGCCGTCCCACTGCTCGCCGGCATCGGCCTTCGCCTTCTGCTGGTCCCAGGACCATTTGTCCGGCTCGGACTTGAACAGCCAGTAACGCATCTCAGGCCTCGGGGTTCTTCAGGACCCAGTTCCACGGGCGGATCTCGACGCTCGTGAAGAGGCCGGCACGGGCGTAGGGGTCCTCTCCGGCGATGGCGAGTGCCTCGTCGCGGTTCGTCGCCTCGATCACAACCAGCGAGCCGGTCATGCCGCCGTCGTCGTCCATGAAGGGGCCGGCGGCCTTCAGCCGGTCGCCCATCGCCTTGAGATAGGCGAGGTGCTCGGAGCGGGTGTCGAGGCGGATCTGTTGCGCGCCCGGCTTGTCGGTGCAGATCAGCGCATAGAGCATGAGCGGGTCCTCCTGGTCTGGATGGGCCGGCTCCCGACGGGGAGCGGCCGATGGTCGTTCCGGCAATAGATACAGGCTTGTCCGGCTCCCGCAAGAGCCCGGCGGCGCCGGGCGATCAGGCCTCGCGGCGCAGCGGGCGGCCCATCAGGCTTGCCAGCGCGCCGTCGAGCGAGATCCGCTGTGCGAGCACGTCGGCGACGGCGGCGGAAATCGGCACCTCGACCCCGTGGCGGGCGGCGAAGGCCACCGCGACGGAGGCGGTGTGGACACCTTCGGCAAGCTTGCCGCCGGCCGCTGCTGGACCCTCGCCCGCGCCAAGCGCCATGCCGAAGGCGAAGTTGCGAGACTGGGCGGACGAGCAGGTGAGCACCAGGTCGCCGAGGCCGGAAAGGCCGGTCAGTGTTTCCGGGCGCGCGCCGAGCGCTTCGCCGAGACGGGCAAGTTCGGCGAAGCCGCGCGCGGTAAGAGCGGCGAGCGCGCTTGCCCCCCAGCCCTTGCCGGCGACCGCGCCGCAGGCGATCGCCAGCACGTTCTTCAGAGCGCCGCCGATCTGCACGCCGACGAGATCCGTCGCCGCGTAGGGGCGGAACTGGCTGCTGGCAAGGGTCGCGGAGAGCCGGTCGGCGAGTTCGCCGTCTTCCGCAGCGAGGGTGACCGCGGTCGGCAGGCCGCGCGCCACGTCGGCGGCGAAACTCGGTCCCGAGAGAACGGCCGGGACACAGGCGGGGGCGGCCTCGCCGACGACCTCCGACAGGAGCAGGCCGCTGTCGCGCTCCAGCCCCTTGGCGCACAGGACGAGCGGCGTTCCAGGCGCGACATGGGCGGCGATGAGCCCGGCCATGGCACGGGTGGTCTGGGCCGGGGTGACGAGCAGCACCGCGTCGGCATCGCGCAGCGCCTCGGCCGGATCCGTGGTGGCGGCAAGCGGACCGCCGAGCGCGATCCCCGGCAGATAGGCCGGGTTCTCGCCGCGTAGGGAGAGCGCCTCGACGCTTTCCGCATCGCGCGCGAGAAGCCGCACCTCGCGTCCGGCGCGGCGCGCGACCAGGGCGAGGGCGGTTCCCCAGGAGCCGCCGCCGACGACGGCGACGCGCTCGAAGGGCCGGGCCTGGCCGGCGGCGCTCACGGGGCCATCCCGAGGCGCTGCGCCACGGCCGTGAGCGGAGCGTGGAAGCCGGTGAAGAAATTGGCGGGAGCCATCGCCAGCGCCTCGCCGAGGTCGAGCCAGAAAAGCTCGAAGCGGATCGGGTCGCCGCCGCCCGAGGGGCTCATCTCGAAGTGCTCCCAGCTCTGGCGCCGTCGCGCCGCGCCGCTCACCGGGGTGCGGGCATGGTAGAGCCTGCGGTCGTGGATGTCGCGGCCGAGCGAATTGTCGAAAAGAAGCACCTGCGCGCCGATCATCTCGAGGGCATGGGGCAGGTGGAGACCGGTTTCCTCGGCGAATTCCCGCAGGGCCGCCGTCAGGTGGCTTTCGCCCGGATCGACGGTGCCGCCGGGAACCTGCAGGCCGACATAGGGCTGGTCCGGCTGGCGGAAGACCAGAAGGTCGCGCCCGGCGGTCAGGTAGACATAGGCCTTGTGCTTGAGCCTGTCGTAGTCGACGGGGCGTTCGGCGCAGACGACGCCTTCCTCGAAACGCGGATCTGTCACGCCTTGGCTCCCTTGCGGCCCGAGCCGAAGACGGGTTCGGCCTCCCTGTCGAGCGGCCAGCGCGGGCGTGGCGGCACGGCGCTGTCGTCGACTGTTTCCCCGGCGGCGCGGGCCGCGACCATCCGCTCGATGCCGGCCCAGGCGATCATCGCGGCGTTGTCGGTGCAAAGCCTGTGCGGCGGGGCGACGAGACGGGCACCGGCGGCTTGCGCGACCTCGCCCAGACGGCGACGGATCCCGCTGTTGGCGGCCACGCCGCCGGCGACGACAAGGACAGGCTCGGCATCGGGGTGATGCTCGCGGAAGACCGCGAGCGCGCGGCGGCTCTTCTCGCCGACCACATCTCCGACGGCGGCCTGGAAGCCGGCGCACAGGTCCGAAACATCCTGCGGCGACAGCGGCGCCGCCGCATGGGCGGCGGTGCGCAGGGCCGTTTTGAGGCCGGCGAAGGAGAACTCGATGCCGGGCCGGTCGAGCATCGGTCGCGGCAGCCGGAAGCGGGTCGGATCGCCGGACGCGGCGGCTTTTTCCACCGCCGGACCGCCGGGAAAGCCAAGCGACAGCAGCTTGGCGGTCTTGTCGAAGGCCTCGCCGAGCGCGTCGTCGATGGTCGAGCCGAGACGGCGGTAGGCGCCGACGCCCTCCACCATGAGAAACTGGGTGTGGCCGCCGGAGACGAGCAGCAGCAGGTAGGGGAAGGCGAGCCTGTCGGCGAGGCGCGCGGTCAGGGCGTGGCCTTCCAGGTGGTTGACCGCGACGAGCGGCTTGCCGGATGCGGCGGCGATGGCCTTCGCCGTCATCAGCCCGACAATGACGCCGCCGATCAGGCCGGGGCCGGCGGTGGCGGCGACCGCGTCGATGTCGTCGAAGGAAACACAGGCCTCTTCCATGGCGGACTTGACCAGACGGTCGAGCAGGGAGATATGGGCACGCGCCGCGATTTCCGGAACGACGCCGCCGAACGCCGCGTGTTCGTCGGTCTGGGAGCGGATGACGTTCGACAGGATCGTCGCGCTGCCGTCCACGGCACGTCGGACGACCGCCGCCGCCGTCTCGTCGCAGCTCGTCTCGATGCCGAGCACGGTCAGTTCCCCGGCCGGCTTTTCGCCGTCCGGTGTGTATCCGGTGCCGGCCGCATTGGCCGTTGCGCTCTCAGGGACTATCATTCAGCTTCGCCTACCGATTTGCATCCGCCTAGCACCGGGACCGATCTTCTTGCAAACAAAACCAACCGCAGACTTCGACGAGACCCGCCCGCTCCTTCGCATCGGCACGCGCGGCAGCCTTCTGGCGCTTGCCCAGGCACATGAGACCAGGGACCGCCTGATGGCGGCGCATGGCCTGCCCGAGCGCGCCTTCGAGATCGTCGTGATCAAGACCTCCGGCGACCGCATCCAGGACCGCCCGCTATCCGAGGTGGGGGGCAAGGGGCTCTTTACCAAGGAAATCGAGGCGGCGATGATGGCGGGAGAGATCGACATCGCCGTTCATTCCTCCAAGGATATGCCGACCGTGCTGCCGGAGGGGCTGGAGATCGTCACCTTCCTGCCGCGCGAGGATGTGCGCGACGCCTTCATCTCGCCGAAGGCGAAGACGCTTGCCGAATTGCCCCATGGTGCGGTGGTGGGGTCTTCCAGCCTGCGCCGCCAGGCGATGATCAAGCGGATGCGTCCCGACATCGAGGTGGTGACCTATCGCGGCAACGTGCAGACGCGGCTGCAGAAGCTCGCCGACGGCGTGGTGGATGCGACGCTGCTCGCCTATTCGGGTCTGAAGCGTCTCGACCTTGCCCATGTGGTGACCTCGGTGATCGACACGCGCGACTTCCTTCCCGCCGTCGGACAGGGTGCGATCTGCATCGAGGCGCGGGCCGACGACCTGAAGGCGCGCAAGCTTCTGGAGGCGATTCACGACCGCGAAACGCAGATCTGCCTCGATGCGGAACGGGCTTTCCTGCGGGTTCTCGACGGTTCCTGCCGAACACCCATCGGCGGGCTGGCGACGCTCTCGGCGGACGGTCTGGACTTTCGAGGGCTGATCCTGACACCGGACGGCCAGACCGTGCACGAGACGACGCGCTCCGGTTCGATCGCGGATGCGGTCGAGATGGGGCGCGACGCCGGGCTGGAGCTCAAGGAGCGCGGCGGCCCTGGCTTCTTCGGGGACTAGCGGCTTGGCCCGCGTTCTCGTCACCCGTCCGCGAGAAGCGGCGGCACGCACTGCCCGGCGCCTCGAGGCGCTGGGCCACGAGGTGATCGTCGCGCCTCTCATGGAAACCCGTGCGCTGCCTCCGGCGGACTGGCCGGAGACGGCGCGCATATCGGCCGTGGCACTGACCAGCGAGCGCGCCGTCGAGGCGGTGTGCGACGATCCCCGCTGGAGCCGATTGCGCGGGCTGACGGTCTTCGCCGTCGGCGAGCGGACGGCCGAGGTCGCGCGGGCCGCTGGGGCAGGCGATGTGCGTGCGGCCGGCGGCACGCTGGGAACGCTTGTCGACCTGATCGCCAGCGAACCACCCGAAGGGCCGGTTCTCTATCTCGCGGGGCGCAAGCGCTCGGGCGATCTTGTCGCGGAACTCGCGGGCCGTGGAATTCGTTCTGTCATGGTCGAGGTCTACGACGCGGTGCCCCTGCCGGCTCTCGATGCGGCGGCGCGGATGGCTCTGCTCGCACCTCCGGATCCGGGGCCGATCGTCGCGCCTTCATACTCGCGCCGGTCGGCCGAGGCGCTGGCGGCGGCCTTGCGTGCCTGGCCGGAGCGGCCGAATTTCGTCTTCCTGGCGTTGTCGGAGCAGGTCGCCGGCGCGCTTGCGGGTCTTGGGCCGTGTCATGTGGCCGAAGCTCCGGATGAGGACGCGCTCGTCGCGCTTCTTGGCGAGACGTGCTAATCGAAGGCCCAATTTGTTTTGCAGCGCAAAACCGGCCACCATGGGCAGGCCGGGATCGCGCCAGGAAATCGGGTGCCGGGGAAATCCTCCCGGGGCCGAACGGTTGACCACCGGGCCGGGACGGCCCGTGGCCCGGCGAAACCCGCCGGGCGCGTGCAAGGGAGAGCGACGATGGCTGCCGACGACAAGAAGCCGGACCCGAAGGGCCAGGCAGAGAAGCCGGGTGCCCGTGGCGCGGGCGGCACCGCGCGCAAGCCCGTGACGATCGATCTGGAAGCCCGCGAGGTGAAGGGCGCGGCCGGTCCGGGACCGGCGGCAAGCGCCGGCGCGAAGGCCGACGAGGCGAAAAAGCCGGGACCCGCGCCCGCCGCTTCGGCGACCTCTGGCGCGACGGCCGCACAGGCCGGGGCGGGTGCTTCCGGCGCGAAGACCGGTGCGGATGCCGCGTCGGCGAGCGCCGGCAAGGCCGCCGATTCCGGCTCCGGCGAAGCGAAAGCCGACGGCATGAAGCCGACGGCAGCGAAGGCTTCCGATCCGAAAAAGGCTGACGCGGGGATTTCTGAAACCAAGGCTCCTGAAACCAAGGCGACTGAAACCAAGACGCCTGATGCGAAGGCATCGGAGACGAAGGCCGGAGTGACGGCTGGTGCCGGGTCCTCGGCGTCGGCGGCTTCTTCCGCAGGTGCCACGAGCGCGGCACATGCCTCCGGTCCGGCACCGACCAAGCCGTCCCCGGAAGAGGGGCGTGGTGGTTCCGCCGGCTTTGGCAGCCTGCTCGCGGCCTCTCTCGTTGGCGCGGTCGTGGCGCTGGGCGGAGCCTTTGGCGCGCAGCAGGCCGGATTCCTTGGCGGCACGGATGCGAGCGGGGAGGCGCGGGCGGCGCTTCAGGCGGCGCAGAGCCGGATTGCCGGCCTTGAGGAGCGGATCGCAAGCCTTGCCGACCGGCAGGACGCCAGCGCGGGCGTCGCGCCCGAGCTTGGCAGCCTGAAGAACCGGCTCGACTCGCTGGAAGGCGACATCAAGGCGGCGGCCAGTTCGGGTGCGGACCAACTCTCCGAGGCGGCAGCGGCACGCCTTGGCGACGTCGAGAAGGGGCTTTCCGATCTTCGCGGTTTCGTCGCTTCGGGCGGAGCGGGCGAGACCGCCGGTCTTGCCAGCCTGCAGCAAAGCGTGAGCGGGCTTGAGAGCCGGATTGCGGATCTCGGGTCAAAGGTGGAGGCGCTTGGCGAGCCCGCGCCGGCGCCGGACCTGTCCGGCATCGAGACGCGGCTCGATGCCCTTGAGACGGCAAGCCAGACGCTTTCGAGCCTGCCGGAAGCCATCGACGGCCTGCGCCGGGAGGTCACGACGACGCGTGAGGAGACCGGCAAGCTCGACGCCCGCTTCGGCTCTCTGGAGACGGCGCTGACGCAGAAGACGGATGAACTGTCATCGTCTCTCGCCGCGCTGACCACCCGTGTCGAGCCGATCGAGGCGCAGATGGGGGATGCAGGCGCACGCGAACTGGCCTCGCGCGCCATCGCGGTGACGCAGCTCAAGGCGGCCATGGACCGTGGCGCGCCGTTCGAGACCGAGCTTGCCGCCGTGGCCGGCCTGGTTGCCGAGGGGACGGACCTTGCGCCGCTTGCGGCAAAGGCGGCGACCGGCGTTCCCACACGCACCGAGTTGCGCGCCCGCTTTGGCGCGGCTGCCCGGGCGATGAGCGCAACGCTCGACCGGCCGGCGGATGGCGACATGGTCGACACGCTCCTGTCCAACGCACGCTCGCTGGTTTCGATCCGCACGCCGGGCGAGTCGGGTTCGGCGACCCCGGATGCGGCGCTCGGGCGGATGGAAGCCCGCGTCGACGCCGGCGATCTCGCCGGCGCGCTTGAGGCCTATCAGGGCCTTCCGGAGCCGGCGAAGGCGGCCGGTGCGGACTGGGTCGCCGACGCGAAGGCGCGCCTTGCCGCCGATGCGCTTGTGGACGGGGTCACCCGCGACGTGCTGAAATCGCTTGGCGACGCCGCCAGGTAATGCCCGAGGGCCCGCCATGTCGGTCGGGCCGCCAAGACCATGACTTGAGCCTGCGGGAGACGTCCCGAGGGGAGTGAGACACGATGATCCGCCTCTTGATCTTCATCGCCCTGGTTTTTGTCGCCGCGCTGGGCTCCGCCTGGGTGGCGGATCGGCCCGGCCTGGTGACGCTGGACTGGCAGGGCTACCGCATCGAGGTCGGCCTGATGACCGCCGTGGTGGCGCTGGCGGCCATCGTTGCCGTGTGCATCCTTGTGTGGAACCTGGCGCTCTTTGTGCTGCGATCGCCGGATCTCGTCGGCCGCTTCTTCCGCCGCCGGCGAAAGGACCGGGGTTATGACGCCCTGTCGAAGGCGCTGCTGGCGCTTGGTATCGGTGACGCGGCGACGGCGGCGCGCTACGGCAAGGATGCCGACAAGCTGCTCGAGGATGAGCCCGCCGCCCGACTGCTGCTGGCCCAGAGCGCCCAGCTTGCCGGCCGCCACGAGGAGGCGCGCGGTCGCTACGAGGAGATGCTCGACGACGCGCGGCTGAAGGCTGTCGGCCTGCACGGCCTCTACGTCGAGGCGGAACGTCTCGGCGAGCCGGTCGCCGCCCGCCATTACGCCGAAGAGGCGGCCGCACTGGTGCCTGGCCTGCCCTGGGCCGGGCGCGCCGTGCTCAGCTACCAGGCGGTTGCGGGCGACTGGGAGAAGGCGATCGCAACGCTGGAAAAGAATTACGCCTCCAAGCTCGTCGACAAGAAGACCTTCCGCCGCCACAAAGCGGTGCTGCTGACCGCACGGGCCATCGAGACCGAGGACCGGGATCCCGACACGGCGCGCGCGCTCGCCGGCGAGGCGCACGGACTTGCCCCGGCGCTGGTGCCCGCGGCGGTGATCGCCGCGCGGCTCGCGACCCGGCGCGGCGATATCCGCAAGGCGCTGAAGATCGTCGAGGCGACGTGGAAGCTCTCGCCGCATCCCGATCTTGCCGATGCCTATGCCCACGCCCGTACCGGCGATTCCGCATTGGACCGGCTGAAGCGGGTGAAGGCGCTCGCCGCGCTCCGCGCGCACAATGTCGAAGGCGCGCTGGCACTGGCGCGCGCCGCTCTCGATGCGGGCGATCACGCGCTTGCGCGCGAGCAGCTGCGCGCCGCGCTGCGGCTTGCGCCGACCCGCCGGGTGTTTCTGCTGATGGCGGATCTGGAAGAGCTGGAGAACGGCGACCGGGGCCGGGTGCGCGAGTGGCTGTCGCGAGCGGTGCGCGCGCCGGGCGATCCGGCCTGGGTGGCCGACGGCACGGTCAGCGAGACGTGGTCACCGGTGTCGCCGGTCGACGGTCGTCTCGACGCCTTTGCCTGGACGATGCCGCCTGTCGCCCGTGATACGGAGCGCGACGCTGTCGAGACCATCGACGATGCGCTGCTGGAGGCGCTTCCCGCGATGCCGCCGGCCGTGGTGCCGCGTGCGGAGGTCGAAGTGGTCGCGCCTGAAACCGAGGCCGAAACCGGCGTTTCGGTGCTTGAGGCCGAAGCCGTGCAGCCGGCGGATGCGCATGAACCGGAGAAGCCTGAGCCGGATAAGCCCGAGGCGGAGAAGCCTGCCGCGGCGACCGGGGAGCCGCCGGAGAAGCCCGCGGCGGAGCCCGCTGTGGGCGCTCCGGTCAACGGCGCGGCGAAGGCCGGGCCGGCGGCGGAAGCTCCGGCGAAGCAGGAGACCGGGAAACCCGCCGGGTCGGCGGGAACCGCAAGCGGCGAGAAGCCGGCGCGCGATCTGTCCCGCCCGATCGAGTTTCCGTTGAAGCACATGCCGGACGATCCGGGGCCCGATGGCGACGATGAGGAGCCGCCGACGAAGCCCGGCTATCGGTTCTTCAACTGATTGGACCGCATGGGTCATAAACAACAACGGCGCGCCAAATGGGCGCGCCGTTTGCGTTTGGGAAAAGCAGGATGAGGAATTCAGGCGCGGTCGAGCCCCTCGGCGAGCGAGCTTGCGGACCTGAAAGCGCCGGACTTCTCGTCAAGCAGGCGCAACTCGCCGGAGCCGATGTCGAACCAGGCGCCGTGCAGCGTCAGGCGGCCGCGTTCCTCGAGGATGCTCACGCAGGGAAAGCTGCGCAGGTTGACGAGTGACTGGCGCACACCGGCGTATTCCATCGCGGTCTGCGCGTCGGCGCCGCGCTCGGCCGGGTCGCAGCGAAACTGGGAGGCGGGCTCGAGCAGCGTCATCCACTTGCCGATGAAGTCGCCCGGCGACAGCGGGACCTTGTCCTGCTCCAGGAAGGCCTTGACGCCGCCGCACTGGCAGTGACCCATGACGACGATATGGCGCACCTTCAGCGCCTGGACGGCGAATTCCAGCGCCGCGCTGGTGGAATGGAAGTCGTTGTCCGGCTCATAGGGCGGGACCAGGTTCGCGACATTGCGCACGACGAACAGCTCGCCCGGCCCGGCGCCGAAGATGCCTTCCGGCGTGACCCGGCTGTCGCAGCACGAGACGACCATCACCTTTGGCTCCTGGCCGTAGACCGCGAGGCGCTCGTACTCCGGCCGTTGCGGGCGGTGCGCGTCCTCGCGATAGCGCAGGTATCCCGCGAGCAGGGCCTGAGGGAACACGCTGCCCTTCGGATCGTTTTCGGATTCGTTGCGGGACATGGCGTCTGGATCTCCAAAAGGCGCCTCGTGGCGAGGGGCTGGCACGCGTTACGTAAAATCAACTAGACGCCAGGGCAACCCTCAGATGTTGCAGCGCTGCCATCTCTTCAATCTACCGCTTGCACGGGGTCAGCCGCCACGGTCTTATGCCGGGACGGGGCGGCGGGTGCGAAGGCTTCCGCCCCGGGAGCTGCAAGCGAACGGGAAGGAGACAGGGTGAGCAAGACCAATCCGGGCAATTTCTTCGAGGACTTCCGCGTCGGGCAGGTGCTGCGGCACGCCACGCCGCGCACGGTGACGGCCGGGGATGTGGCGCTTTACACCGCGCTCTACGGATCGCGCTTTGCCGTCCAGTCGTCGGACAGTTTCGCCGAGGCGCTGCGCTACCCGCGCGCGCCCGTCGACGACCTGCTGGTCTTCCACCTGGTCTTCGGCAAGACCGTGCCCGACATCTCGCTCAACGCGGTCGCCAATCTGGGCTACGCGGGGGGGCGCTTCCTGAGCCCGGTCTATCCGGGCGACACGCTGTCGGCGGTGTCCGAGGTGATCGGCCTCAAGGAGAATTCCAACGGCACGACCGGCGTTGTCTACGTGCGGTCCACCGGGTACCGGCAGGACGGCACCGAGGTGCTCGACTACGTGCGCTGGGTGATGGTGAAGAAGCGCGATCCCGCGTCGCCCGCGCCGGAGCCCGTGGTGCCGGACCTGCCGGAGGCGATCGAGCCGGACGGGCTCGGCGATGCCTGCCCGCTGATCGACCAGGCTGGCTGGGACGGCGTGCTCGCCGGCACGCCCTATCGCTTCGACGACTACAAGGTGGGCGAGCGGATCGACCATGTCGACGGCATGACCGTGGAGGAGAGCGAGCACCAGCTCGCGACGCGCCTTTACCAGAACACGGCGCGGGTGCATTTCAACCAGTTCACCGAGGGACAGGGCCGTTTCGGCCGGCGGCTCGTCTATGGCGGCCACGTCATCTCGCTGGCTCGGGCGCTGAGCTTCAACGGTCTGGGAGCGGCGTTCCACGTCGCCGGCATCAACGGCGGCCGCCATGTGGCACCGCTGTTTGCGGGCGATACCGTCTTTGCCTGGTCCGAAGTGCTCGAGGCGGCGACGATCTCGGGGCGCGAGGATGTTGGCGCTCTGCGCCTGCGCACCATCGCGACCAGGGATCGGCCGTGCACCGATTTCCCGCTCGTCGACGCGGCAGGCGCCTATGATCCGGCCGTGATCCTCGACTTGGACTACTGGGTGCTGATGCCGCGCTAGCCGCTTCGGCCCGGACGCGCAAGCCTGCCGCCGAGCCGCTCGGAGACAGGCTTGCCGCCGTCCAACAGGGACGGCGGGTGCGCGTCAGTGCTCGCCGAGCTTGATGTCGGGCGTGTAGTCGATGCCGTCGACCTCCTTCACGACCGCCTGGCCGCAGGTGACCACGCCCTTCGTTGCGTCGAAGGCCAGCGACGGCGAGCCGTGCAGTGTCCAGCCCTTGTTGAGCGCCGCGGTCACCCGGTGGCAAAAGGCGCTGTCGTCGGGACCGGTGATGAAGCGATAGAGTTTCATGCGTCGTTTCCTTGGGTCGTGCCCGTCCTGGCGGTGCTCTGCGGGCACCTTGGGCATTGCGTGTTCGTGTCCTTCAGCTCCGGCGGGCGGTGATCGCGTCTGCGATGGCCACCAGCCGGGCACCCATTTCCGCGTGCAGGCGCTCGACCATGCGGCCCTCGACCTGGATCGCGCCCTTCGCGGCATTCTCCGGCTTTTCGAATTCGGCGATGATGCGGCGCGCCCAGGCGATGTCGGCGTCGGCGGGCGTGAAGGCGGCGTTGCATGCCTCGATCTGCCTGGGGTGGATGAGCGTCTTGCCGTCCATGCCCATCTCCGCACCCTCGCGGCATTCGGCGGCAAGGCCCTCGAGGTCGTCGAGGTGGTTCCAGACGCCGTCCAGGATGTCGATGCCATGGGCGCGGGCGGCGGCAAGGCAAGTCGCAAGCCAGGGGCGCATCGGCGCACGGCCGGGCACCAGGGCGGCGCGGGTCTCCTTGGCGAGATCATTGGTGCCCATGACGAAACAGGCGAGCCGGGTCTCGGGGTTGCCGGCGGCGGCGGCGATGGCGCCGGCGTTGAGCATGGCAAGCGGCGTTTCCATCATCGCCCAGATGCGCGTCGAGGCGGGAACGCGGGCCGCGTTCAGGCTGTGCGCGGCGCGGTCGAGATCGGCGGGCGAGGAGACCTTGGGCAGGAGGATCGCATCGGGCCGTGCGGCGATTGCCATCTCCAGATCGCCGGCACCCCACGGCGTGGCCAGTCCGTTGACCCGAATGACCAGCTCGCGGTGCCCGTAGCCGCCGGCGGCTACCGCCGCGCGCACCTGATCGCGCGCCATCTCCTTGGCGTCGGGGGCAACCGCGTCCTCCAGATCGAGGATCAGAGCGTCGACGTCGAGGGAACGCGCCTTGTCGAGGGCGCGGGCGTTGGAGCCGGGCATGTAGAGAGCGCTGCGGCGAGGGCGAATGGTGGTCGTCTTGGTCATCGTGGAGTGCGTCCCTTGCTAGGCTGTCCTGCTTCGGCGGGTCGGGCCCGTCTGTTGTGCGAGCGGGCGAAGATCATGTCCTTTGCCGCGACCAGCGCGCCAAGGGTGACGAGCGCGCAGGCCAGCGTCACCTTGAGTGTGAAGTCGCCGTAGCCGAAGGCGATCAGAAGAAGGGTCGAGAGCACCGGAGCGGCATAGGCCCCGGCGCCAAGGACCTGGATGTCGCCCTTCTTCACGCCGAAGTCCCAGACGAAGAAGGCAAGGCCGACGGGAAAGGCGGCCAGCGCCAGCACCGCGCCCCATTCACCGGCACCTTGCGGCCACACCGTCGTCTCGAACAGGGCGTGGGAGAGAAACGAAAGCGCCGAGGTGGCAAGGCAAAAGCTCGCGACGGCTTCCGTCGGCACCTTGCCGAGCCTGCGCGACAGCACCGAATACCCGGACCAGAAGAGGGCGGAGGCGACCGCCGCGAGATAGCCTGGCAGATGGGCCGGGTCGAGGTCGAGCCCTTTGTCTCCGGCAACGAGAAGGGCCGCGCCCAGCAGTCCGATCACCGTTCCGGCAATGTGGTGGGCCTTCAGCCGCTCGCCCGGCAGGAGCGCCGAAAAGACCACGATCAGCAGAGGCCAGGTGTAGTTGATGAGATTGGCGTCGACCGGCGGCGCGTTGCGGATCGCGGTGAAATAGAAGAAGTGGAAGCCGAAAAGGCCCGTCGTGCCAAAGGCAAGAACACCGACCGACTGGCGCATCAGGCGCAGCCGGCCGCGGGCGGCGAGCCAGATGACGGCGGCGACGCCGGAGAGCCCGAAGCAGAGCCCGTTCAGCAGGAAGGGCGGCACGCTGCCGGAGGCGGCGCCAAAGAGGCCGAGCGTCGACCACATCAGCACGGCGGACAGTCCGACGAGCGTGGCGCGCAAGCGCAGTGCCGAGGCCGTGGCGGTGTCGGGAGCGGCCTGCGAAACGGCTTCTGTCATGGTGGCGAGGAGCTCTTCGGGCAGGGGTGGAGACGGGGAGCGGCCGGCTTGCCTGCGCGAACCCGGGAGAACTATGCGGCGCGCGTCAGGTCCGCGTCAATCGGTCGCCGGCAGGGCTTGCCTCGGGGCGGAGCTATCGGCGGTTGAAATGGCGCGCGAGTTCGGGGCAATGTGACGGCCAATGCCGGCGAGAGACCGGCATCGAGACTGTTCGCGGAGAATTCATGAGCAAGATCACCATCAAGACGCTCGGACCGGACGATGCCCTCGTCCTCGCGCCGCTGATTGCCGAATACGCGCAGGCGCTGAAGCGCGGCGCGCCACGTCGCCCGGACCAGTTCTACGCCGAGCGCATCCTTGGCGACCGTACGGGGGAAGTGATCGGGGCAGAGCTCGACGGCCGGCTGGTCGGCTTCGCGATCTTCTTCGACCTGCCGGAAATCATCACCGGCCTGCGGGTCGGGCAGCTCGACGAGATCTACGTGCATCCGGACGCGCGCAACAACGGCGTCGGCCGGCGCATGGTCGAATGGCTGATCGGCGAGGGCGGCAGGCGCCACTGGGCCGAGCTGCGCTGGATCGTGCCGGGCAAGAACGCGCCGGCGATGGCGCTCTACGACAAGATCGCCGAGCCGGCCGACTGGAAAGGCTACGTCCTGCCGATCGACCGGGGCGCGTCCGCCTGACGGCGCGCCCCGGCGCAACACGATGACACGCCGCCGCTCACGCCCCTTCAGAAAAGGGGCGTGAGCGGCGCGATGGGAATGAAGCCGACGCGGGCGACACCGTCGCGGAATGCCAGCGGCACGATCACCGCGGGCGCGCCGTCGAGGGTGGTCGGCTTGCCGAAGGCGACGATTGCGCCGGCCAGCGACATCGGCACGTTCGATCCTTCCGGAAACAGCGGCGCGAGCAGGGCCGGCAACCGGTCGGAGCCCGATACCGTCAGCGGCAACTCACCCTCGAGCCGGCCGCGCGCGTCGAGGTGCAACGTGCCTTGCGCCGACAGGTTCAGCCCTTCTCCCGCGACCGTCAGCGATGCGATGCGGATCGCCCCGTCCGGGGAGAGCAGCGCCTTCGGGTCGATCGGGCCGCCGTTGCCCAGGAGCGCCGCGCCTCCCGCGATGGTCGCGGTCGCGGTCAGCTCCACGGGGGCCGCGAGGCCGGGGACGGCGAGTTGGGCCACCGACAGCGCGACATCGGCCGCGTCATCGCTGTCCGGCGAGTGACGAACGTGAAAGCTCGCCGTTTCCGCTGCAAGCGCCAGGCCGGGGGCGACATCCTCCGGGGCGGCGTTCAGGAGAAGCTGCGGCGCGGTGAGCTCGATGTCGCCGCGCGCCAGGCCGGCATCGCCGACGCGCAGGCTGGCCTGGGCAATGCGCCAGTTGGCGACCAGGCTCTGGTCGAGGCCCGGCAGCAGGCCGCCCAGGGCAAGCGGCGCGTCGGCCTCGAGAATGACGTGATAGGGATTATAGGCAAGAGCCACAGCGCGGAATCCGGCTGTCGTTGCCGTGCGCCCGTCCGTCGTGCGCAGCCGCAGCGGCGCGCAGGTGAGCTCGAACTGGAAGGGATAGCCGCCGAGCCATTCCTCGCCGCAGAAGATTTCGCCGCCCTCGGCGCTGGCGATGGCGGTGGCATTGCGCAGCACATCGCCGACCATGCCGCGTGCGGTTGCCCAATAGGCGCTCCACAGGCCCACGACCAGCAGCACCAGAACGATCAGGAGAATGAACCGGCGGCGCGTCGAGCGCCTGGGCTGCGGGCGTGCTGTCTCGGCCTTCGCCTCGCGTGGCGTTTCCGGTGACGTCTCGGGCATGGGATCCTCTTGTCTTGACGCGGGCGGGCGGACAGGCCCGCCGGGAGGCGCGGTTGCGTGAAAAGCATGGTCGGGGGGCGGTTTCAAGGCGAATTCTTGCCCTTCGGCTCGCCGGTTGCTAAATGCGGGGCCGGTCAGCACGAGGGGCGACATGCGGGATTTGTGGGTGTTCGGCTACGGGTCGTTGATCTGGCGGCCCGGATTTCGGTTCCAGGAAGCGGTTCCCGGCCTGTTGCACGGGGTGCACCGCTCGCTCTGCATCTACTCATGGGTCCATCGCGGCACACAGGAGCGCCCGGGTCTGGTGCTCGGCCTCGACCGGGGTGGCGCGTGCCGGGGCATGGCGTTTCGCGTCGCCGCCAGCGACCGGGAGGAGGTCGTTGCCTATCTGCGCGAGCGCGAGCAGGCGACGATGGTCTATGTGGAGGCCGAGCGTCGGGTGCGTCTCGACGGGCGCGGCGGCGAGACGATCGACGCGCTGACCTATCTGGTCGACCGTCGCCATCCCCAATATGCGGGCGTGCTGTCGCTGGAGCGGCAGGTGGAGATCGTGCGCGACGCCGCCGGCCAGTCCGGCCCCAACCCCGAGTATGTTCTCAACACGCTCGATCACCTGCGCCAGCTCGGCATCCGCGATGCCGGGCTCGAGGCGCTGGGGCGGAACCTCGCGCCGCGCTAGGCTGACGGTGCCAGATCAGGCGGCGGCCTTCCTCAGCCCGCCCCGCGAGATGATGAACTCGAGCACATCCTCGACCCCGGTTCCTTCCTTGACGTTGGTGAAGACGAAGGGCCGCTCCTTGCGCATCAGGCGCGAGTCCCGGTCCATCACCTCCAGCGACGCGCCGACCAGCGGCGCCAGATCCGTCTTGTTGATGACGAGAAGGTCGGAGCGGGTGATCCCGGGGCCGCCCTTGCGCGGGATCTTGTCTCCGGCGGAAACGTCGATGACGTAGATCGTCAGGTCCGCGAGCTCGGGCGAGAAGGTGGCGGCGAGATTGTCGCCGCCGGATTCGATCAGGATCAGGTCGAGCGCGGGAAAGGCGGCTTCCAGATCGGCGATGGCGGCGAGATTGATCGAGGCATCCTCGCGGATCGCCGTGTGCGGGCAGCCGCCGGTCTCGACGCCGCGGATGCGTTCGGCCTCCAGCGCGCCCGAGCGCGTGAGGAATTCCGCATCCTCCTTGGTGTAGATGTCGTTGGTGATGGCGGCGATCTCGAAATCGTCGCGCAACCGCTTGCACAGCGCATCCATCAGCGCCGTCTTGCCGGAGCCGACGGGGCCGCCGATGCCAACGCGCAAGGGACCGTTCGGTGAGGTCATTGGGGTATCTCCGCTATCCGATCCGTCAGGGTAAGATGTATCCGGTCGGGGGCGAGCATGATCGATCCGAGCTGGAACAGTCCGATCCATGCCCCCACGGACCCGCTCGGCGCGTCCGCTGTCGCGTTTGTGGCCCAGCGCAAGGCGACGGCGGAGCCGGGCTTGAGCAGTGAACGCCACACCTCGTGGCGCGGCAGCATCCACCAGGCGCCAGCGCCCGAGGTCAAGGCTTCGTCGGTGAGCGTCGGCGTCCCTCGCCAGGACCATTTTCCGTCCCGAAAGTCGCGCAGCACCGCGCAGGCCTCGACGCCAAGGATCTGAGCCGAGCGCGCGTCGGCCGGGGTTGCGATCCATTGGCCGCGTGGCTGGCGCAGGCCCAATGCCGGCAAGTGGCTCATGAGCGGAACAGCCGCGTGTACTGGGTTTCATGGCGCATGGAGGCAATGTCGGAGATGAAGGCGCAGCCGCCGATCTCGTCGAGCGGCGCGGCAATCGCCTCCGCGCTCAGTGCCTGCGTGGTCGCACGCAGCCGGTTCATCACCCGCTGCCCGTCGCTCTGGCCGAGCGGGACGGCGCGGATCGCGGCGGAAACGAGGTTCGCCACGAAGGCATGCAGATAGGCGCCGACCGTGGCCGCGACCGGCAGGCGCCAGGCGCTGGCGGCCAGCGCCAGGGCGAGCGGATAGGCCCAGCCGCCGCGCGGGATCGCCGCGCCTCCCGTCGTCAGCCGGTCGAACAGGGCAGCGGCCGAGCCGCACTCCGGCATCCAGGCGGCACGGATCGCGGTGATGAAGGCATCGCCCTGCGCGCCCGTCTCCAGACGGCGCTCCTGCGAGGGCTGAAGCGCCAGCGCCAGGTCGAGAAGGCCGCGAAAGGTCTCCTCGTCGGCAGCGCTGGCCGCCTCCATGCCCCGGGCGAGGAGGATCGCGTCCGAGCGGCCAGCTCCGTGGCACAGCACGTCGTCGAGCCAGGCGTTCAGGCTTGCCGCGTCCGTGACGGCGCCGTCCTCGACCGCCCATTCGAGCCCGTGGCTGTAGGTGTAGGCGCCGACCGGGAACGATGGCGACAGCCATGCGAGCAGCAGGTAGAGCGCTTCCTCGGGCGGGGCGAAACGGACGGTCATCGCGTCAGCTTTCGCCGCCGTCATGGCCTGCGGAACCATGGGTGTGGGCATGGCCATGCCCGTGACCCTTGTGGTCGTGCGTGTGATCGTGACTGTGGTCGTGTCCCCGCACCGTGCCGTGGCCATAGGCGCCGCCTTCGGGGTCGAAGGGGGCGACGAGCGGCGTCATTCCGCCGCCGAGACGTTCGACCATGTCCTCGATGACGTGGTCGCGGCGGATGCGGATGGCGCCGGGGACGAGTTGGGTCGGCAGGTGACGGTTTCCCAGGTGCCAGGCTATGCGCAGCAGCGCGTCGGCACTGGTCGCCTCGATCTCGACGAGGTCCTCGGCGGCCGCCAGAATGGCGACGATGCGCCCGTCCTGGAGGCGCAAGCCATCGCCGTGGCGCAGCTGCACGGCCTTTGGCAGGTCGAGCAGCACCCGCGTTCCTCCGGCACAGTCGAGCACCGCGCGGCGGCGGTGTCGGTCCTCGCGGTCGAGCACGACGCTGTCGTCGGGCGCGCTCTCCCAGCTTCCCGCCGGCAGGATTTCCGCCACCGCGATCATGCCGGGGCCGCTTCCTGCGCCCGCTTCGCCGCTGCTGCGAAGGCCGGACGCGCGCGGGTGCGGGCGATGTAGTCGGCAACCGGGCCGCTGTCGGGCAACGGGAAGCGGGCAGCCTCGGCCCAGCCGGCGCAATGTCCGACAAGCAGGTCGGGCAGGGTGAAGGTGTGGCCCATAAGATAGGGCTGACCGTCGAGCATCTGGGCGAGCCGGTCGAGGGCGATGGCGAACTCCGCCATGCAGACGCGCTTGACCTCGGGCGCGCGACGGTCGGGCGGGTTGGCGAACGTGTTCTTGGCGGCGGTCCACAGCGCGCCGTCGATCTCGTCGATCACGAACTGGGTGAAGCCGTCCTGGCGGGCGCGCTCGAGCGTTCCGGCGGGATGGGTCAGCTTGCCGTGCTTGTCGGCGAGATACTGACAGATGGCGACGGAATCGCGCAGCACGACGGAGCCGTCCTGCAGCAGCGGCACCTTGCCGAGCGGGCTCATCTCGCGGATCTCGGCGCTTTGCGGCATGGAGGGCACCAACTCGTAGGCGGCCCCCAGTTCCTCGAGCATCCAGATCACGCGCATCGTCCGCGTGCGCGGAAATCCGAATACGGTGTACATGTCGTCATCTCCCATCCAGGCGGCGGGACAGCGCCCTCCGCCGGTCTTCGCCGGGGCGGCCAGGCAATCCTAGAACAGGAAATAGCGCTGGGCCATCGGCAGCACTTCGGCCGGCTCGCAGGTGATCAGTTCGCCGTCGGCACGCACTTCGTAGGTCTCCGGATCGACCTCGATCGCGGGGGTGGCGTTGTTGAGCACCATGGAGGCCTTGGAGATGCCGTCGCGGGTGTTCTCGACCGGAAGCACCAGCCGGTCGAGGCCAAGCCGCTGCTTGATGCCGGCGTCATAGGCGGCCTGCGACACGAAGGTGACGCTGGAGGCGGTCATCGACCGGCCGAACGCGCCGAACATCGGCCGGTAGTGCACCGGTTGCGGCGTCGGGATCGAGGCATTGGGGTCGCCCATCGGCGCGGTGGCGATGGTGCCGAGCTTGAGGACGAGATCCGGCTTCACGCCAAAGAAGGCGGGATCCCAGATCACCAGATCGGCGAGCTTGCCGACCTCGACCGAGCCGATGTGGCGTGAAAGCCCGTGGGCGATCGCGGGGTTGATCGTCACCTTGGCGATGTAGCGGCGAACCCGCAGATTGTCGTTCTCGCCGGTCTCCTCCTTCAGGCGGCCGCGCTGCACCTTCATCTTGTGGGCGGTCTGGAAGGTGCGGATGCCGACCTCGCCGACCCGGCCCATGGCCTGGCTGTCGGAGGCGATGATCGAGAACGCGCCAATATCGTGGAGGATGTCCTCGGCGGCGATGGTCTCGCGGCGGATGCGGCTCTCGGCGAAGGCCACGTCCTCGGGGATCGACGGGTCGAGGTGGTGGCAAACCATCAGCATGTCGAGATGCTCGTCGATGGTGTTCACCGTATAGGGCCGCGTCGGATTGGTGGACGACGGGATGACGTTCGCCTCGCCGCACAGCTTGATGATGTCGGGGGCGTGGCCACCGCCGGCGCCCTCGGTGTGGAAGGCGTGGATGGTGCGGCCCTTGAAGGCGGCGGTGGTGTTCTCGACGAAACCGCTTTCGTTGAGCGTGTCGGTGTGGATCATCACCTGCACGTCGTGGGCGTCGGCGACCGCCAGGCAGCAGTCGATGGCCGCCGGCGTGGTGCCCCAGTCCTCATGCAGCTTGAGGCTGCAGGCGCCGGCCAGGATCTGCTCCTCGAGCGCCGCCGGCAGGGCGGCGTTGCCCTTTCCGGCGAAGGCGAGGTTCATCGGAAAGGCTTCCGCCGCCTGCAGCATGCGTTCGATGTGCCAGGGGCCGGGGGTGCAGGTGGTGGCGTTGGTGCCTGTTGCCGGCCCGGTGCCGCCGCCGAGCATGGTGGTCACGCCGGAGGTCAGCGCCTCGTCGATCTGCTGCGGGCAGATGAAGTGGATGTGCACGTCGAGCATGCCGGCGGTGACGATCTTGCCCTCGGCGGCGATTGCTTCCGTGCCCGGTCCGATGATGATGTCGACACCGGGCTGGATGTCCGGATTGCCCGCCTTGCCGATGGCGGCGATGCGTCCGTCCCTGAGCCCGATGTCGGCCTTGTAGATGCCGGTGTGGTCGACGATCAGCGCGTTGGTGATGACCGTGTCGACGGCGCCTTGCGCGCGGGTGCGCTGGGACTGGCCCATGCCGTCGCGGATCACCTTGCCGCCGCCGAATTTCACCTCCTCGCCGTAGAGCGTGAAGTCGCGCTCCACCTCGATGAAGAGCTCGGTGTCGGCAAGGCGTACCCGGTCCCCCGTGGTGGGGCCGAACATATCCGCATAGGCGGCGCGCGACAGTTTGTAAGCCATGTCCCCTCCGGCGAAAGCGAGAGCGGCCGGGCCCGGATCAGTTACCGAGGCCGGCGGCCAGTTGTTCCAGTTCTTCCGTGCGCTGCGTGGTCAGGTCGGCATTGCACTGGTAGATCAGCATGGGCTCCATCGTGCCGCCGTGGGCGAGATAGCCGTAGGCGGCGCAGGCCTTGTCGCGATAGGCGATCCAGGCGTGCTGGGCCTCCTTCAGCGCCTTTTCCGCGCCCTTCATGTCGGCGCTCTGGTTGGCGTCGAGGCCGCGCATGGTCTTCATCGCCTCGCCGTAGGCTGCGTTGAGATCCTTGTCGGCCGCCTGCCATTCCTGCTCGGCGCAATAGGTCATTTCCATCTGCACTTGCGGATCGTTGCAATCCACATCGGGCTGCGCGGCGGAGGCGGGCAGCGAAACGAAGAGGGACAAGCCGGCGAGAGCCAGCGTGGCGAAGGAAATGCGGGTCATTTTCGAACTGCCTTGTGTGGTGGTGTCAGAGAGACCCCATCACCTTGCCATTGAAACCGTAGACCGCGCGATCCCCGACATAGGGGACGAGCGTGATTTTTCGGGTTTGTCCCGGCTCGAAGCGGATTGCCGTTCCTGCGGGAATGTCGAGGCGCATGCCGCGCGCGGCCGTCCGGTCGAAGGCCAGCGCCGGATTGGTCTCGGCGAAGTGATAGTGCGAGCCGACCTGCACCGGGCGGTCACCGGTGTTGGCGACCTCGATCTCCAGCATGCGGCGGCCGGCATTCAGCTCGATATCGCCCTCGGCGGGCAGGATTTCACCCGGGATCATGGTTGCCCTCCGTCTGTCAGCGGATCGGTTCGTGAACGGTGACGAGCTTGGTGCCGTCGGGAAAGGTCGCCTCGACCTGGACGTCGTGGATCATCTCGGCGACGCCCTCCATCACCTGGTCGCGGGAGATCACCGTGGCGCCGGCGGTCATCATCTCGGCGACCGTGCGACCGTCGCGCGCGCCTTCCACGACGAAGTCCGTGATCAGCGCGATGGCCTCCGGGTAGTTGAGCTTGACCCCGCGCGCCAGGCGCTTGCGCGCCACCTCTGCGGCCATGGCGACGATCAGCTTGTCCTTTTCGCGTGGCGTCAGTTTCATGTGGTCCGTCCTGTTTCGGGCATGCGCTCAGCAGTACCAGGTGCGGGGCAGCGCCGTGCCGCGCCATGTCTCGAGAAAGGCGACAAGCCCCTCGCGCATGTCCTGCCCGGTCTCGGCGACGAAGCGCAGGACAAGACAGTCGGTGAGCGCGCTGACGCCGCAGCGAAAGGCCGTGCCCGAGCCGCGCAGGCCGTCGAGCAGTGCGCGCGCCTTGCCAAGGTCGTCCGGCGCTCCCGGCCGGCAGTCGATGACGGTGGCGAATGCGCGCCCGCCTGCGGCCGTTGCCGGGCCGGAAAGAATGTCGGTCGCGTCGCCGGAAATGCGGGCCTCGTCGGCGAACACGAGCCGGCCGTCGCGCCGGATGCGCCAGCGGTCGCGAAAGGACAGCGCATGGACGCTCTCGCCCATTGCCTCGCGTCCGACGACGACGCTTTCCACCGCCAGCAGGGCGGCGTTCGGGGCAAGGTCGGCGGAGAAGGAACGGGTCAGTTCGGCGCGGTCGAAGAGGATTGTTTCCTGCGGCAGCCACTCCAGGCATGCGCCATCCCCGGCGCGCAGGCGGCTGTCCAGGGTCGCGGCGCCATGGGGGCTTTTGTAGACCCGCTCGGCCGCCTGGGTGGTGACGATCGCGCGGGCGCCGTCGCCGACCTCGGCGTCGAAGTCGAGCTGGTCACCGCCGGTGAGGCCGCCTGCGGTGTTGAGAAAGACGGCGACGGGGACGCCGTCATGCGTCTTGGGAAGCCGGATCTTGGCCGAGCCGCTCTGCTCGAGGTCGGCGAGCCGCGTCGCCTCGGCGCGCTGGACGAAGCGGACGCGGGCTGCGCCGCGCACCCGTTGCAGGGCCGGAGGGCTGGTCGAGTGCATCAGGGCGGGGTCGGCGGGCATGGGGCTCGGCTTTCTTGCTTCGTATGGCTCGGTGTTAGCAAGAGCGGGGCCAGTTTGCGGGAAGTCTTGCGGGGCGTGCCGGAGGGAGCAGGGAAAGGGGCGATGCGCCGGGGGAAGGGCTGGCGTCATGCCCAGGAAATGGGCAAATGCACAAGACGAGGGCGAAGAAGACGGGGCACGGCCGTGCGGTCTTCTTTGCAAAGTCGTCGCTCCTGCGTCTAAATGCCGGACGACGCTCGCCTTGTGCATCCGGTCGCGGATGACGACATGGGGCGAGGCCTCTTCCAATGACCCCGTGCCAGCGTTCCAGGAGTTCCCCCGATGATCCGCGACGACATCAAGTCCGCCCTCGTTGCCGCCATGAAGGCGAAGGACGCCAAGACGGTTTCCACGCTGCGTCTCGTCCAGTCGGCGCTCAAGAACCGCGAGATCGAGTTGCGTGGCGGCGAGGCGCGGACCGACGACGACGCGCTCGTCATCGAGGTCCTGAAGAAGATGGTGAAACAGCTTCAGGATTCGATCGTGCTCTACGAACAGAACGGGCGCGCCGATCTTGCCGAGGGCGAGAAGGCCGAGGTCGCGCTCATCGAGGGCTTCCTGCCGGCGCAGATGAGCGAGGCGGAGATCGATGCGACGGTCGGCACCGTCATCGCCGAGCTCGAGGCCGGCAGCATGAAGGACATGGGCAAGGTGATGGCCGCGCTGCAGGCGCGCCACGCCGCCACCATGGACATGAAGATGGCGAGCGCGAAGGTTAAGGCACGGCTTTCCGCCTGAGCGGCAACGATCTTCCGCAACGGAATTTTCTTGCGCGGATTTTGCAATTCGTCCCCGGTTTCGGCTAGATAGGGGCGAGAATTCAAAGGGAGCGTCGTGTCGTGGATCGATCCGTGCGACCGACGTCCCGCATGAGGCGGGGTTGCGCTGCGGCCCGCCTCGACCCGTCGTCCGGAGGATTGGGCGTGCAGATCAACGCTATGGCCCGTTCTATTCTGCCCGGCAGGCATCGCCTGCGTGGGTTTTTCATGCTGCTTGCGCTGGCCGGTTTTGCGGTCGCGGCGCTCCCGGGCCCCGGCGCGCGTGCCGAGGTGGCGTCGTGGATCGTCGTCGACATGGAGTCTGGCGGCGTCATTTCGCAGAAAGCAGCGCGTCGGCAGTGGTATCCGGCCTCGATCACCAAGCTGATGACCGCCTATGTCACCTTCAAGGCGATGCGCGAGGGACGGGCGAGCGCCCGGTCCGTGGTCACCGTCAGCGCCAATGCGCACGCCATGCCGCCGAGCAAGATGGGCTTCAAGCCGGGCACCCGGCTGACGCTCGACAGCGCGCTGAAGATGGTCATCGTCAAGTCGGCCAATGACGTTGCGGTCTCGATCGCCGAATCCGTCGGCGGCAGCGAGCCGGCCTTCATCGAGCTGATGAACGCGGAGGCGCGCCGGCTCGGCATGTCGGCGACCCATTTCGTCAATCCGCACGGGTTGCCCGACCCGGGCCAGATTTCCTCCGCGCGCGATCTGGCGCTTCTGGCGCGCACCCTGTGGCGCGAGTTTCCCGAGCATCGCCATTACTTCCAGGTTGCGGGCATCCGGGTCGGCAACAAGGTGCTGAAGTCGGCGAACCGGGAGTTTCTCGCCCGGGTGCCTGGCGCCAACGGCATGAAGACGGGGTATGTCTGCAACTCCGGGCTCAACGTCGTCGTCTCCGCGACGCGCGGCGGGCGCACGGTGCTTGCGGTCGTGCTCGGCGCCGCCTCGGGCGTGGAGCGGGCGGCGAAGGCGCGCGAGCTCATCGACGACGGGTTCGACAAGCGCGGCGGCCGCTCGGTGGAGCAGCTGACCGGCGTGTCCGGCGGGCCGCCGCCCGACGGCTACTGCAAGCGCAATCCCCGGCCGACGGCCGAGGAACTCCTGGCCGCCTATGGCAATAGGAAATCCGGCGGTTCGGTGCTCGCCTTCGTGGGCGGCGGCATCTCGCGCCCGCCTGCTCTGCAGGGCATTTCGCAGCCTGCCGCCGATGCCGAGGACGACGAGGTTCCCCAGACCGCCGGCGGCAAGACCGACTGGGCCAAGGTAATGGACGAGGTGATCGGCCCGCGCCAGCGCGTCGACGAGCCGCTGCGCGTGTCGCTCGGTGTGCCTGCCGATGCGAATTCGCCAAAGATCGCGGCCGGCGTCGCTGCGGCGGCTGTCGCCGTCGGCGTTCCGATCCCCGGCGCGCCGATGCCCCAGTCAAAGCCGGCGCTGATCGAGGCCTCCGCCGCGGTTTCCGGCGCGGGGGGCATTCGCCGGAGCGTCGAGCATGGCACCGCCGCCGGCCAGGCAGCGCCCGGCGCGATCTTCCGCGGCAAGCCGCTCGTTCTCGTGCCGCGGCCCCTGGCCGCGCCGCGCCCCTGATCCCAGTCCTGCGTCACAGAGATCGCCTTCGGGCGAGAAAGGACCTGTCGTGACCGATATCGCCCCGGCGCCCGCGCCCGCGCCTGCGCGCCAGCCGAAGCCGCCGATCCCGCTGACCGTCATCACCGGCTTCCTGGGAGCCGGCAAGACAACGCTGCTCAACCGGCTGCTGGGAGATCCGGCGCTTGCCGACGCCGCTGTGATCATCAACGAGTTCGGCGAGGTCGGTCTCGACCATCTCTTCGTCGAGGGTGGCGCGGAGGGCATCGTCGAACTGTCCTCCGGGTGCCTGTGCTGCACCATCCGCGGCGATCTGGTGACGACGCTGGAGGACCTGCTGCGGCGGCTCGACAATGGCCGCACCGAACGCCTGTCGCGGGTGGTGATCGAGACCACCGGGCTCGCCGATCCCGCGCCGGTCCTGCACACGGTCATGCAGCACCCCTATCTGGTCATGCGCTACCGGCTCGACGGGGTGGTGACGCTGGTGGATGCGGTCAATGGCGAGGCGACCCTGGACGCGCAGCAAGAGGCGGTGAAGCAGGTGGCGGTGGCCGACCGCATCGTGCTGACCAAGACGGACCTTGCCGAGGGGGCGGCGGCCAACGACCCGTCCTCGCCGCTGCGCCGCCGGATCGCGGCACTCAACCCGGGCGCCCCGATCCTTTTTGCGGCGAAAGGCGAAGCAACGGTGGCGGAGCTGATCGGTACCGGCCTCTACGATCCGGCGACAAAGACGTCCGATGTGGCGCGCTGGCTCAATGCCGAGGCCTATGAGGACAAGCACCGACATCATCATCACGACCACGACCACGACCATGATCATTCCCACGGGGATGGCGGCGGTCATCACCATCACGACGTCAACCGGCACGGCGATGGCATTCGCGCCTTCTCGCTGACCTCCGAGCGGGCGATGCCGGCGGCCGGGCTGGAGATGTTCCTCGACCTGCTGCGTTCGGCGCACGGGCCGAAGCTGTTGCGGATGAAGGGCATCGTGCGGATTGCCGAGGACCCGGAGCGGCCGGTGGTGCTGCACGGGGTGCAGCATGTCTTTCATCCGCCGGTGAGGCTGCCGGCCTGGCCGGACGGTGACCACCGCACCCGGCTCGTGTTCATCACCCGCGACCTGCCGGAGGGCTTCGTGCGCAGGCTTTTCGACGCTTTCGTCGGCAATGTCGCGACGGACACGCCGGACGCGGCGGCGCTGTCCGGCAATCCGCTGGCGATCACGGGCTTCAGCGGTCGCTTCGGCTGAGCATCGCGGCGCGGCGGGTCACTCCGCTTTGCGGTCGCGCACGCGGATGAGCCCCTCCTGGGCAACCGAGGCGACGAGCTGGCCGTCGCGGGAATAGAGGCCGCCACGGGTGAAGCCGCGTCCGCCGGAGCTGGAGGGGCTGTCCTCGGCGTAGAGCAGCCAGTCGTCGGCGCGGAACGGGCGGTGGAACCACATGGCGTGGTCGATGCTCGCCACCTGCAGCTCCGGATCGAACACGCTGGTGCCATGGGCGAACAGCGAGGTGTCGAGCAGGGTCATGTCGGAGGCATAGGCGAGCACGCAGGAATGGATGCGCGGATCGTCGGGCAGGGCGGCGCTGGCGCGGACCCAGACGTTTTGCGCCGGCGTCAGCTTCTTGCGGCTGAAATAGTGGTCGAGGTCGACCGGCCTCAGCTCGATGGGCCGGTCGCGCTGCCAGTAGCGGCGCACCGGCTCGGGGGCGTGCGCCAGGAATTTCTCCTTCAGCTCCGCTTCGCTCGGCAGGTCCTCCGGCATCGGCACGTCCGGCATGGTCGACTGGTGCTCGAGGCCGGCCTCCATCAGCTGGAAGGAGGCGGACATGGAGTAGATCGGCTTGCCATGCTGGATGGCGACGACACGCCGCGTTGTGAAGCTGCCGCCGTCGCGGATACGGTCGACTTCGTAGATGATCGGCACCGCCGGATCGCCGGGGCGCAGGAAATAGGCATGGAGCGAATGCACGAAGCGGTCTTCCGGCACGGTGCGCGAGGCGGCGACCAGCGCCTGGCCGATGACCTGGCCGCCGAACACGCGTTGCCAGCCGACCTGCGGGCTCATGCCGCGGAAGAGATTGTGTTCCAGCGGCTCCAGATCGAGTATCGAGAGCAGGTCATCGACGGCAGAACGCATCCGGAGGGTCCTCTTCGGCGGAAACGGGTTTCCGGAACGTGTGTTTCGCCGGAGCGGAAAGTCAAGGCCGTCCGAACGGACGGTGTGGCGTCGAAAGCCCTTCAGCCGGGCGCAAGGAGGCTCGCATGAGCGCGAAACAGACCCCGAAAGGGGACCGGTCCCTGGACGTCCTCGTCGCCGGTGGCGGCTATGTCGGCCTGTCGCTTGCCCTGGCACTCAAGCAGGCGGATCCGGCGATGTCGGTTGCCGTCGTCGACCTGCGGCCGGTGGAAAGCCTTGAGAAGGACCCGCGCGCCTCGGCGATCGCCGCGGCCGCCTGCCGGATGCTCGACCAGCTCGGCGTCTGGCAGGAGATCCTGCCGCATGCCCAGCCGATGACCGAGATGATCGTCACCGATTCGCGCCTGCGCGACGCCGTGCGCCCGGTGTTTCTCACCTTCGACGGCGCGGTGGAGGCGGGAGAGCCCTTCGCCCACATGGTTCCGAACGGCAAAATGGTCGCGGCGCTGGCGCGGCGCGGCGCGGAGATCGGCGTCGAGCACATCGCGCCCGACAGCGTCGCCGGCTTCTCGGTTGCCGGCGCCGGCGTCGAGATCCGCCTCGGATCGGGCGCGACGCGCCAGGCGCGCCTGCTGGTCGCCGCAGACGGCGTCAAGTCGCGTCTGCGCGACCTTGCCGGCATCGGCACGGTGCGCTGGGAGTACGACCAGTCGGGCATCGTCACCACCGTGCGCCATGAGCGGCCGCACAACGGACGGGCGGAGGAGCACTTCCTCCCCTCCGGTCCCTTCGCGATCCTGCCGCTGGTCGGCAACCGTTCCTCGCTGGTCTGGTCGGAGCGCCGGGTCGAGGCGGACAAGCTGGTCAAGGGTGATGATTTCACCTTCGAGCTCGAGCTTGAACGCCGCTTTGGCCACCATCTCGGCAAGATCGAGCTGGAGGGGCCGCGCCACGCCTTCCCGCTCGGCCTGACGCTTGCCCGCGATTTCGTGCGCCCGCGCTTTGCGCTCGCTGGCGATGCCGCCCACGGCATTCACCCGATTGCCGGGCAGGGGCTCAACATGGGGTTCAAGGATGTCGCGGCGCTTGCCGAGGTGATCGTGGAGGCGCGGCGGCTGGGCGAGGACATCGGCGCGCTCGACGTGCTGGAGCGCTACCAGCGCTGGAGGCGCTTCGACGCCTGGCGCATGGGGGCCGTCACCGATGTGTTGAACCGCCTGTTTTCGAACGATCTGGATGTGGTGCGGGCGGTGCGCGACATCGGCCTCGGCCTGGTCGACCGGATGCCCTCGCTCAAGCGCATGTTCATCCGCCAGGCCGCCGGCCTAGAGGGCCCGGCGCCCCGGTTGCTCGTCGGCGACCCGATCTGAGGGTTCGTGCGAGAAGGTGATTCAACGCGGGCCTGATTTGCTTTAGGAACGAGGGAGTGTCGAACACCGGGGAAGGGAAAGATCGCATCGATGGCCGTTACACAGCCTGACCAGCCGGCAGACGGCGATCGGCGGCAGCGGGTCATCCTGATCACCGGCTGCTCTTCCGGCATCGGGGCGGCGGCGGCCCACACCCTGCGCGGTCGCGACTGGCGTGTCTTCGCCACCGCCCGCAGGCAGGAGGATGTGGAGCGGCTTCTCGACCAGGGCTTCGAAAGTCTGCGTCTCGACTATGCGGACGAGGCCAGCATCGCGGCGGCGGCGGCGGAGGTTCTGTCGCGCACCGGCGGGCGGCTCGACGCGCTCTTCAACAATGGCGCCCATGCCGTGCCGGGGGCGCTCGAGGACATGCCGACGACCGCCCTGCGCGATCTGTTCGAGGCGAATTTCTTCGGCTGGCACACGCTGACGCGCGCCGTCATCCCGGCAATGCGGGCGCAAGGGACGGGGCGGATCGTGCAGTGCTCCTCGATCCTCGGTTTCATCGGCATGCCGTATCGCGGCGCCTACAACGCCTCGAAATTCGCGCTCGAAGGCTATAGCGACACGCTTCGCAACGAGCTCGCGGGCACCGGCATCGCGGTTTCGCTGATCGAGCCCGGCCCGATCGCCACACGTTTCACCGAGAATGCGCTGGCCAATTTCGAACGGGTGATCGGCGACGCGGGAATGGCTGCCTCGCCGTTTCGCGCCAGCTATGAGAAGCGGCTGGAGCGGATGCGCTCCGGCGAGCCCTCGCCCTTCAAACTGCCGGCCGGCGCGGTGGTGCGCCAACTGGTTCACGCGGTGGAGGCATCACGGCCGAAGCTGCGCTACCGGGTGACCGTGCCGACCATCGTGATGGCGGCGGCGAAGCGGGTGCTGAGCGCGCGCATGCTCGACAGGATGCTGCTGCGCGCGGCGCGCGGCGAAGAATGACGACACCCGCGCGCGCCTCCGCCGAAGAGGCCCGGGCGCGGCGGAACGGACAGACGGGAAGGATCGGAAATGGCTGAAATCCTGAGAGGGGCTATCCCCTTCGCGCTCGCGGCGGTGGCGCTCGTGCTCCTGATGGGGCTTTGGAACATGATGCGCGGCGGCCCTTCGTCGCGCTCGCAGAACCTGATGCGCTGGCGCGTCGTTCTGCAGTTCCTGGCCATCGTCATCGTCATGAGCGTGCTCTATCTGTCCGGCTCGAAGCCCTGATCCAGCCGGAGGACGTGATATGGTTGTTCTGAACAAGATCTACACAAAGACCGGAGACGCCGGCACCACGGCGCTCGCCTCGGGCGACCGCAGGCCGAAACACGATCTCAGGATCGAGGCCTACGGTACGGTCGACGAGACCAATTCCGTCGTCGGTCTCGCCAGGCTCGCCACGGCTGAGGCAGCCCCGGATCTCGACATGGCGCTGGCGCGCATCCAGAACGATCTTTTCGATCTCGGCGCCGATCTCGCGACGCCCGAAAGCGAGAACCCTGCCTATCCGCCGCTGCGCGTCACCGAGGCGCAGGTGAGCGCCATCGAGGCGGAGATCGACCGGATGAACGCCGATCTCTCGCCGCTGCGGTCCTTCGTGCTGCCAGGCGGCTCGCCGGCTGCCGCCTATCTTCACCTCGCGCGGACCGTGTCGCGCCGGGCGGAGCGGCTGATGACGGAGCTTGCCGAGCGCGAGCCGGTCAACCGCCAGGCGCTGATCTACATGAACCGGCTGTCGGATTTCTTCTTCGTCGCCGCCCGTCATGCCAACGACAAGGGCGCGGCCGACGTGCTCTGGGTCCCGGGCAAGAACCGCTAGGGGGCTCCCGGCGCGGACGCGGAGCCAAGCGCATGTTCATCCCGCTCTACGATCACAATCCGTTGCGGCACGTGCGGCGACAATTTGTCACATGGGGGCTCATCGCGCTCAATGTGGCGGTCTTCGTGCTGATCCAGGGCGGCGGTCTGTGGCAGCCGGCGATGCAGGCGGCGGCCCTGTCGCTCGGGCTGGTGCCGGCGGTGCTGTTCGAAACGCGCGAGCTGGCGCCGCAGCTCGCGGTGCTTCCCGAGGGCGCTTCGCTGGTCACCTATGCGTTCCTGCACGGCAGCTGGCTTCATCTCGGCGGCAACATGCTGTTCCTGTGGGTGTTCGGCGACAATGTCGAGGACGCGATGGGGCATCTGCGCTTTCTCGTCTTCTACCTTCTGTGCGCGGCGGCGGCCGGCTTCGCCCATGCGGCGCTCGACCCCGCGTCCATCGTGCCGCTGATCGGAGCGTCCGGCGCGGTCGCCGGCGTGATCGGCGCCTATCTGGTGCTGCACCCCAGGGTGCGCGTCTGGGTGCTGGCCTTCGGCCGGTTGCCGCTGCGCCTTCCGGCGGCGCTGGTGCTTGCCGCCTGGATCGTGTTCCAGCTCGTCATGGCTCTGGGCCTCGGCGACCGTCAGGTGGCATGGTGGGCGCATGTTGCGGGCGCGCTCGCCGGCGCGGCTCTGGTCGTGCCGTTCCGCCGCCGTGGCATCGCGCTTTTTGATCGGGGGCTTTGACGCTTTGCCGGCAACGGGCGCGCGAAGCGCGGATTCCGCCGCGTTTCGCGGCAGTTTCAACGCGACATTGACAGGGTTCGGCAGCGCCAGTACGGTCCCGGCGCGCTATACCAGATCGGCGGAATTTCGCCGAATTCGGGTGCCCCAAGGGAACCTCGACACCATGACGAGGACACGATGACGACCGGCGGCCGATATCCCGGCCGCGCCAGCGGGAGGTTGCACAACCGATGAAGATCCTGGTGCCTGTGAAGCGGGTGATCGACTACAACGTCAAGGTTCGGGTCAAGGCCGACGGCTCGGGCGTCGACCTCGCCAATGTGAAGATGTCGATGAACCCGTTCGACGAGATCGCCGTCGAGGAGGCCATCCGGCTGCGCGAGGCCGGAAAGGCCGACGAGATCATCGTCGTCTCCGTCGGTCCGCAGCAGGCGCAGGAGACCCTGCGCACCGGACTGGCGATGGGCGCCGACCGCGGCATTCTGGTCAAGACCGATGCCACGACCGAGCCGCTGGCCGTTGCCAAGATCCTGAAGCAGATCGTCGAGGCGGAAGAGCCCGGCCTCGTCATTCTCGGCAAGCAGGCGATCGACGACGACTGCAATCAGACCGGCCAGATGCTCGCCGCCCTGCTTGGCTGGGCCCAGGGCACCTTCGCCTCGAAGGTCGATCTTGGCGAGGGCACGGTCGACGTGACCCGCGAGGTCGATGGCGGCCTGCAGACGGTGAGCCTGAAGATGCCGGCCGTGGTGACCACGGACCTGCGCCTCAACGAGCCGCGCTATGCTTCGCTTCCCAACATCATGAAGGCGAAGAAGAAGCCGATCGACGAGAAGACGCCCGAGGATTTCGGCGTCGACATCGCGCCGCGTCTCGAGGTGCTCAAGACCGTTGAGCCGCCGGCACGCGCGGCCGGGGTCAAGGTCGCCGACGTCGCCGAGCTTGTCTCCAAGCTCAAGAACGAAGCCGGCGTGCTCTAAAAAACAGGAAGGAGAAACACAAGATGACCATTCTTCTTGTTGCCGAGCATGACAACAAATCGCTCAACGACGCGACCCACAAGGCGATGACAGCGGCCCAGGCCATGGGCGGCGACGTTCATGTGCTCGTTGCTGGCAAGGACTGCCGCGCGGTCGCCGAGCAGGCGGCGAAGCTCGCCGGTGCGACCAAGGTTCTCCTCGCCGATGGCGACGGCCTTGCCGCGCAGCTCGCAGAGCCGCTTGCCGACCTGATCCTGTCGCTCGCCGATGGCTACGACGGCATCGTCGCTCCGGCGACGGCCAGCGGCAAGAACGTGCTGCCCCGGGTTGCCGCGCTGCTCGACGTGATGCAGCTTTCGGACGTGATCGGCGTCGTCGACGCGGACACCTTCGAGCGGCCGATCTATGCCGGCAATGCCATCCAGACCGTGAAGTCGACCGACGCAAAGAAGGTCGTCACGGTTCGGACCGCGAGCTTCGCGGCCGCCGAGGAGACCGGTTCGGCGTCCATCGAGGATGCGACGGCGACGGCTTCGGAGCTCTCGAGCTTCGTCGGCCAGGAGCTTTCCAAGTCCGACCGCCCGGAGCTGAGCTCGGCCAAGGTGATCATCTCCGGCGGCCGCGCGCTCGGCTCCAAGGAGAAGTTCGAGGAAGTGATCCTTCCCGTCGCCGATGCGCTTGGCGCCGCCGTTGGCGCCAGCCGTGCCGCCGTCGACGCGGGCTATGCTCCGAACGACTGGCAGGTTGGCCAGACCGGCAAGGTGGTTGCTCCCGATCTCTACATCGCCTGCGGCATTTCCGGTGCCATCCAGCACCTCGCCGGCATGAAGGACTCCAAGGTGATCGTCGCCATCAACAAGGACGAGGAGGCCCCGATCTTCCAGGTGGCCGACTACGGCCTCGTCGGCGACCTCTTCGACATCCTGCCGGAGTTCAAGGCGGCCGTCGAAGCCGCCAAGGGCTGAGGACGCGGGCGGGCGCGCCGCCTGTGCGGCCGCGCCGTTTGCGCCCGATGAACATTGCCCGGTCCCGCCGTCTGACGCGGGGCCGGGCGTTTCCGGCCCGCCCCTTGTGGCGGGCGCTGCCGTTCCCCCGTCCGCTTTCGCCTCTTCCCGGGCAGACGCGGCAGGGCAGCGGCCAAAGCGACAAGGCCCTTGCCCGCACCCTGGGTTCTTGCGGGCGACATGCTAAGTTGCCATGAATACACCTCCGCGATGCGGGCGCTCCGCCCCCGCGACAAGAAATCGGAACGCATGATGGTGATCGAGATCAAGAAAGTCGGTGTGGTCGGTGCGGGCCAGATGGGCAGCGGCATCGCGCATGTTTGCGCTGTCGCCGGCTTTCAGGTCGCTCTCCATGACATTTCCCGCGATCGCATCCAGTCGGGGCTCGCCTCGATCAACGGCAACCTGGCCCGCCAGGTGTCGAAGGGGCAGATCGCCGAAGAGGTGCGCAGCGCGGCGCTCGACCGCCTTGTCGCCGCCAACACCATGGAAGAGCTGAGCGACGCCGATCTGGTGATCGAGTCCGCCGTCGAGAACGAGCAGGTCAAGCGCAAGATCTTCAGCCAGCTTTGTCCGCTGCTGAAGCCGGAGGCGATCCTCGCCACCAACACCTCGTCGATCTCGATCACGCGGCTCGCCGCCTCCACCGACCGGCCGGAGCGTTTCATCGGCATTCACTTCATGAACCCGGTGCCGATCATGGAGCTCGTCGAGCTGGTGCGCGGCATTGCCACCGAGGACGAGACCTTCGAGCTTGCCAAGGCGTTCACCCGCAAGCTCGGCAAGACGACCGCCGTGGCCGAGGATTTTCCGGCTTTCATGGTCAACCGCATCCTGTTGCCGATGATCAACGAGGCGATCTACACGCTGTATGAAGGCGTCGGCTCGGTGGAAGCCATCGACACGGCCATGCGGCTTGGCGCGAACCATCCGATGGGCCCGCTGCAACTCGCCGATTTCATCGGCCTCGACACCTGCCTGTCGATCATGCAGGTGCTCTACGAGGGGCTGGCCGATTCCAAGTACCGCCCGTGCCCGCTGTTGGTGAAATACGTCGAGGCGGGCTGGCTCGGTCGCAAGACGCAGCGCGGCTTCTACGACTACCGTGGCGAAACGCCGGTTCCGACCCGCTGATGAGGCGGGACCGGGCCGGACAGGGCCTCTGTGGTCGGCATTCTTAACCGCCCGTTAATGCGGGGCGGGCGAGAATGGGCGCAAGATCACACGTTTGTCGGGAGACTGCCTCATGTCCAACGTCGCTGCCGCAATGGTCGGCGCCTCCACGTCCCAGACACAGATGGCCCTGACCACGACCTTCATGAAGCAGAACGCCAATGCCGAGGCGGGAATTGCCGCCATGCTCGAGGCGAATGCGGATGCCGCGGCCGCAACGGCGGCCAAGGCGCCGGCGGGCGCGGGCATCGGCGGCAAGGTCGACGTTTCCGTCTGAGGGTCCAGGCCCGGCTTGGGGCCGCCCCGACATCAGAACATGCGAACGGCGCGAGGAGCCTCCCCGCGCCGCTTTTCATTTCGCCGGCTGTCTGTGCGTCCGCCGGCTCAGCTTCCCCCGGACGCCCCGGTCTTGCGGCCTTCGTCGAGCGCGGCGCGGATCAGCGCCTTGGCGTCACCCGAGGCCCATTCGGCCGGACCCATCACGGCGCCTATCTCGCAGCCCTTGCCGTCGATCAGAAGCGTCGTCGGCAGGCCCGGCGCGCGGCCGCGCGCGCGTACGTCCTGGAAGATCTTCATGGACGGGTCGGCGCGGAAGACGAGGTGCTCGACGCCGATCTCCTTCAGGAAGGCCTTCGGCTTCTCGTTGCCGTTCTGGTCGACGCTGACCGCGACCACTTCGAAATCGTCGCTGCCCATCTCCGCCTCGAGCTGGTCGAGCGCCGGCATTTCCTTGCGGCAGGGGGCGCACCAGGTGGCCCAGAGGTTGAGCAGGACGGTCTTGCCGGAGAAGTCGGCGAGGCTCATCTTTCGGCCGGCGTCGTCGGAGAAGGTCAGGTCGGCGACCGACATCGGCTTTTCGGCGGGCAGGAAAGCGGCAAGCTCGCCCTTCGCCATCGGGGCGACGGCGCGGGCGATGTCGAGCGCGCCCCGACAGCTTGCCGCCTGCTTCGTGTTGCCATCTGCCCCGCCGATCACGTATACCCCGCCCAATCCGGCCGCCAGCGCGGCGGCGGCCAGTGCGGCAAGGGCGAGACGTCTGCGAGGCCGTGGCTGCGTTTCGTTGGTCATCTAGTCACGTATCCGTCCGTTTGAGGCGCCAGAGGGGCACGTTCATGAGCAATCGTATGTGGGGAGGCCGGTTCGCCGAAGGACCCGACGCCATCATGGAGGAGATCAACGCCTCCATCGACTACGACCGCAAGCTCTACAGCCAGGATATAGAGGGTTCGAAGGCCCATGTCCGCATGCTGGCGGCGCGTGAGATTGTCGCTGCCGAAGACGCGGCGAAGATAGCAGAGGGTCTCGACACGATCCGAGGCGAAATCGAGGGGGGCACCTTCACGTTTTCGCGCGCGCTCGAGGACATCCACATGAATGTGGAGTCGCGGCTGGCGGAGCTGATCGGCCCGGCCGCCGGCCGGCTGCACACGGCCCGCTCGCGCAACGACCAGGTGGCGACCGACTTCCGCATGTGGGTGCGCGACACGCTCGACACGCTCGATGCCCAGTTCACCGACCTGATCCGCGCTCTGGCCGAGCGGGCCGAGGAGCACGCCGGCGACGTCATGCCGGGCTTCACCCATCTCCAGTCGGCGCAGCCTGTGACCTTCGGCCATCACCTGATGGCCTATGTGGAAATGTTCGCCCGTGATCGCTCGCGCGTGCGCGATGCCCGGGTGCGCATGAACGAATGCCCGCTCGGCGCCGCCGCGCTGGCGGGAACCTCGTTCCCGATCGACCGGGAGATGACGGCGGCGGCACTCGGTTTCGACCGGCCGACCGCCAACTCGCTCGATGCCGTCTCCGACCGCGACTTTGTCATCGAGGCGCTTTCCGCCGCCTCGATCGCCTCCATGCACCTGTCGCGGTTGGCGGAAGAGATCGTCATCTGGTGCTCGGCGCAGTTCGGCTTCGTCACCCTGTCCGACCGCTTCTCGACCGGCTCCTCGATCATGCCGCAGAAGAAGAACCCGGACGCGGCCGAGCTGGTGCGCGCCAAGACGGGCCGCATCTACGGCTCGCTGACCGCGCTTCTGGTGATGATGAAGGGTCTGCCGCTGGCCTATTCCAAGGACATGCAGGAAGACAAGGAGCAGGCGTTCGACGGCCTGCCGAGCCTGTCGCTGGCGCTTGCCGCCATGACCGGCATGGTTCGCGACCTGACGCCCAACACCAAGGCGATGAAGGCGGCGGCCGGCTCAGGCTATTCGACGGCGACGGATCTGGCCGACTGGCTGGTGCGTGTCGTCGGCATGCCGTTCCGCGAGGCCCATCACGTCACCGGCCGCGCCGTCGCGCTTGCCGTGGAAAAGGGCGTGGCGCTTCACAAGCTGCCGCTCGAGGCGCTGCAGGAGATCGAGCCGCGCATCACGGACGACATCTTCTCGGTGCTGTCGGTCGACAAGTCGGTGCGTTCGCGCACCAGCTACGGCGGCACGTCGCCGGTCAACGTGCGCAAGCAGGCTCGGCGCTGGCTGAAGGCGCTGGAGCGCGACGCCGCGCGCGGCTGAGCCTGGCTTGAAAGGGTTGCGGCCGGCCCCGCCGCATGCGAGGAAACGAGGCCGGCGACCTTCGCTTCGTGCCGACGAAGCGAAGGTCGCCGGCCTTGCTCCCGAGCAGCGGTCGTCCGTGGATGATCGCCCCTGCACGGGGAAGCCCTGAACAACCGCGCCCGTGACGAATGGCGCGTGAAGGAGTTGCGCGGATCATGGCGAAGGGTGGCTATTCCCCTCTGTTGCGAACCGGTGTCCTGGTCGCGGCGCTGCTGGCGATGACAGTTGCCGGGTGCGGGCGTCGCGGCGGTCTCGAGAGGCCGGGAACGGTCGACCCGGCGGTTGCCGGCGACGTCGCGAACCCGGCTCCCGCGGTCGAGCGCCCGGCCAAACCGCAGCGCGATTTCATTCTCGACGCCATTATCTGATCCCGGACGGCCGTCACGGCCGTGACGCGGGGCACGGACAGGACAGGTCCCTTGCATCATTTCGCCTATGTGAACGACCGCCTCCTCGCCGAGGACGTGCCGGTCGAGCGGATCGCCGCGGAAGTCGGCACGCCGTTCTACTGCTATTCGACGGCCACGCTGGAGCGCCATTACCGGGTGTTCAGCGAGGCGTTCGCGGGCATTCCCTCGCTTGTCTGCTACGCCATGAAGGCCAACTCGAACCAGGCCGTGCTGACCACGCTGGCGCGCCTGGGGGCGGGCATGGACGTGGTGTCGGAGGGGGAGCTGCGGCGGGCGCGCGCCGCCGGCGTGCCTGGCAGCCGGATCATGTTCTCCGGTGTCGGCAAGACGGAGGCCGAGCAGGCCTTCGCCCTCGACGAGGACATCCTGTGCTTCAACGTGGAGAGCGAGCCGGAGCTGGTGCAGCTTTCCCGGGTCGCCAGCGAGAAGGGCAAGACGGCACGGGTTTCGGTGCGCATCAACCCGGATGTGGACGCCCGCACCCATGCAAAGATCGCGACCGGCAAGGCGGAGAACAAGTTCGGCATCCCCTGGGGCCGGGCGCGCGAGGTCTATGCCGAGGCGGCACAGCTTCCCGGCATCGAGGTCTCGGGCATCGACATGCACATCGGGTCCCAGATCACCGAGCTCGAGCCCTTCGACGCGGCCTTCTCGCGCCTTGGCACGCTGATTGGCGAGCTGCGCGCCGACGGTCACGCGATCGATCACGTCGACCTTGGCGGCGGTCTCGGCATTCCCTACCGCGACAACAATGAGCCGCCCCCGCATCCGGAGGCTTATGCCGCGGTCGTCCGCCGGCATGTCGCGCATCTCGACTGCAAGGTGATCTTCGAGCCGGGCCGGATGATCGCCGGAAACGCCGGCATCCTGGTCACCCGGGTCGTCTACGTGAAGGACGGGGCGGAGAAGAAGTTCGTCATCGTCGACGGGGCGATGAACGACCTGATCCGCCCGACACTCTACGAGGCCTATCACGAGATCCGCCCGGTGGTTCGCGGCGGTGTCGGCGAAACCCGCATTCGCGCCGACATCGTCGGCCCGGTCTGCGAGACCGGCGACTACCTCGGCCAGGACCGGGAGATGGCGGCGGTCGCGGCCGGCGACCTTCTTGCGGTGTTTTCCGCCGGCGCCTATGGCGCGGTGCAGGCGTCGACCTACAACACCCGCCTGCTGGTGCCGGAAGTGCTTGTCAACGGCGACCGTTTCGCGGTGGTGCGCCCGCGTCCGACCTATGAGGACGTGATCGGTGCCGACCGGCTTCCCGACTGGCTCGACAAGGCCTGAAGCCACGCGGATGTGAGCTCCGGCAGGCGGCCAAGCCTTGCCAAACGTCCGCAAACGGACCACCCTAGTCTGGGGTGAGGCCGGCCGGCCTTTCGCGCGTTTGGCGCGGAAGGGCGCATGCGGGCGGGGGCTGAAGTCTGGTCGAACGGGTTCGGTCGCGGAGGCATGCCAGGTGAACGAGGCGAGAAACGCCCCAGCTGACGACACGACGACGCATCGCATCGCGTGGGCCGTTGCCCGCGCGCGCGCGGCGCTATGGTGGGAGCGGGTCTGGCCGCCGCTGCACAATGTCGCCATCGTCGTGGCGCTCTACGTCGGCCTTGGCTGGGTCGGCCTCTGGTCGTTTCTTCCCGTCTGGCTCTCGCTTCCCGCAACGCTTGCCTTTATCGCGGCCGCCGTCTGGCTGGCCCGTCCGATGGCGCGCGTTCGCTGGCCGGCGCGGGCGGAGGGGCTTTCCCGGGTCGAACGCGCTTCCGGGCTCTCGCATCATCCGCTGACGGCGCTCGACGATCGGCTTTTTTCCACCGAGGCAACGCCGGAAACACAGGCGCTCTGGCAGCTCCATCGGCGCCGGGCGCGCGCGGCGCTTGCCGGGCTGCGCGCCGGACTTCCAGAGCCGCAGGCCTTTCGCGGCGATCCCTGGGGGCTTCGCGCGGTCGCGGCGATGCTGCTGCTTGTCGGCTTCTTCGTCGCCGAGGGCGAGCGCTGGCAGCGGCTGTCACCGCTGGGCATGGCCGGCGCGGCCGTGCCGGCTGCCCCCTTGCGCATCGATGCCTGGATCACGCCGCCAGCCTATACCGGCCGCGCTCCGGTGTTCTTGACCGGCGCGACCGCCTCGCTGCGCGACCGGACCGGGGCGATCAGCGTGCCGGAGGGCAGCGAACTCACCGTGCGTGCGCTTGGCGCACCCGATGTCGAGGTGGCGCTGGTGACGGCGGCGGCGGTCGCTGGCGGCGCGCGCAGCGCGCTTGCCGCGGAACCGGGCGATGCCGTGGGAGCCCTGCGCTTTGCCGAGCGGCTCGAGGCATCGGCGGATCTCGAGATCCGCGATGGCGGCAAGGTCGTGGAGACCTGGCAGATCGCTGTCGAACCGGACGAAGCGCCGACGATCCGTCTTCTCAACGACCCGGAGGAGCAGCTCAGCGGCGCGGTCAAGTTCACCTATCTTGCCGAGGACGACAACGGCATCGTGGCGGCGGATGCGGAGATCAGCCCGGTGCGGCCGCGCGTGCCTGACAGCACGACACGCCCCCGGCCGCTGGTCGAGGCACCGGCCTTTCCCCTGTCTCTGCCGGCCGGCGAGCGGCATTCGGGTACGGGCGAGACCATCCGCGACCTGACGAGCCACCCGTTCGCCGGGTCCGAAGTCGAGATCCTGCTCAATGCGCGCGACCACGCCGGCCAGACCGGCCAGTCGCCTCCACATCGCTTCACCCTGCCGCAGCGCCGCTTCGCCAAGCCGCTGGCGCGGGCGGTCGTCGAACAGCGACGGAATCTCGCCCTCGATGCCAATGCGCAGGTGCGGGTGGTGGACGCCTTCGATGCGCTGATGCTGGCGCCCGAAGTGTTCGACGACGGTGCCAAGACTTATCTCGGCATGAAGTTCGTGCGCGGCCTGCTGGTCAGGGCGCGGACCGACGACTCCCTGCGCGAGCTGGTCGACCTGATGTGGGAGCTTGCGCTGACCATCGAGGACGGCGATCTGTCCGTTGCCGAAAAGGCGCTGCGCGACGCGCAGGAGGCTCTTCGCAAGGCGTTGGAAGAAGGCGCTCCGGAGGAAGAGATCGCCCGCCTGACGCAGGAGCTGCGCGAGGCGCTCAAGGATTATCTCCAGGCGCTCGCCGAGCAGATGCGCCAGCAGTCGCCGCAGGCCATGCAGCCGATGGATCCGAACGCGCGCACTATGCGTCCGCAGGACCTGCAGAACATGCTCGACAAGATCGAGGAGCTGGCGCGCACCGGCTCGCGCGACGCGGCGCGCGAGCTTCTGGCGCAGATGCAGCAGATGCTCGAGAACCTGCAGGCCGGCCGGCCGCAGCGGATGCCGGAAGGCATGAGCCAGGAGATGATGGAGGCGCTCAATCAGCTGGGCGAGATGATCCAGCGCCAGCAGCAGCTCATGGACGAGACCAGCCGCGCCGACCGCCAGAACGGCGAGCGCGAGGGCGAACAGCGGCTGGGGCAGGGGCAGGACGGCGAGGATCAGGCCCAGCAGGGCGGCGACGGGCAGATGTCGCCCGAGGAGCTGGCAGAGGCGCTCAAGCAGCTCCAGCAGGGACAGGGCGAGCTTGGCGAGCAGCTGCAGAAACTGCTCGACCAGATGGCCCAGAACGGCATGACGCAGAATGAGCCGCTCGGCCGGGCGGGCGAGGAAATGGGCAATGCCCGAGACAGTCTCGGCAAGGGGCAGACCGGCGATGCCGTCGGCCAGCAGGGCAATGCCCTCGACGCGCTCCGGCAGGGCGCGCAGGGTCTTGCCGAGCAGATGCTCGGCCAGGGACAGGGCATGGCCGGGCGTCCGGGCGGTCCGAGGGACGAGGATCCGCTCGGCCGGCCGCGTCGCACCGACGGTCCCGACTTCGGCGACCGGGTGAAGGTTCCCGACGAGATCGACGTGCAGCGCGCGCGCCGCATTCTGGAGGAGCTGCGGCGCCGCTTCTCCGATCCCGGGCGGCCGCCGCTGGAGCTCGACTATCTGGAGCGCTTGCTTCGGCGCTACTGATCCGGCACCGGCGGGGAGCGTTCACGCTTGATTTTCGCTGAAGCCCAGGGGGCCTCGCGAAGACAGCGCAAACGACAAGGCCGCCGCAGCTTGTGCTGTGGCGGCCTTGTCGTGTCGGCATGCTGGCAAGACGTGCGAGAGACGGAAAGACAGGGGCCCGGGCGGCGCGGAGAGGGGCGCCTGCCCGCAATTCCTGTCTTGTCCCCCCGGTCCCGGCCCTGGGGCCTTGCGGCCGTCAGGCGTAGCGGCGGATGGCGCCGGTGCTGAGGCTTTCCTCGCGCAGGATGCCCTGCAGTGCATCGGAAACCGCCCGGCGGATCTCGGCGAGCGAGAAGGGCTTGGTCACCACGTCGTGGATGAGCGCATCCAGTCCGTTGGCGCGTTCGCGCTGGTCGGCGAAGCCGGTCATCAGCAGGATCGGGATCTGCGGATAGTCGCGGGCGGCGATCAGCGCGAAGGCAATGCCGTCCATGACCGGCATCTTGATGTCGGAGAGGATCAGGTCGAACCGACCTTTCTCGCGTGTCAGCTCGTCGGCCGCCGCAGCCCCGTCCTCATGGGCGACGACGGAGTGACCGTCCAGCTCCAGCGCGCGCTTCACGAAGCTGCGAACGGCTTCGTCGTCCTCGGCAATCAGAATGTGAGCCATGTCCCTCTCCGGTTCTCAAGCGTCCGCGTCAGGTTCGTCGCCCTGGACGACGTAGCCGATAAAGGGAAGTTGGCGCCACTTGTGGCCCATATCCATCCCGTATCCGACAACGAATCGATCCGGACACTCGAATCCGAGATAATCCGCAGAAATGGCGGATTTGCGGCGCATGGGTTTGTCGAGCAGCGCCGCGACCCGAACGGATCTTGCGCCCCGTTCGGTGAGTCGGTCCCGTGCAAATGCTAACGTTCTTCCACTTTCCAGGATGTCATCCACGAGAATCACATCCCGACCGGCGACATCGCTCTCCACGTCGCGCAGGACGCGAATTTCCCTTGACTCGGTTCCCGCCCCGTAACTCGACAGGTGGATGAACTCCATTTCCGGCTCGAGCCCGACCCGGTGCATGGCCCGCACGAGGTCGGCGGCGAACATGAAGCTGCCCTTCAGCACGGCGACGACGAGAAGCCGGTCCGGCCGGGTGGCGGCGATCTGGTCGGCGATGGCTTCGACGCGGGTGGCGATGGCCTTCTCGTCGAAGAGCGTGCGGATATCCGGTCCTGCGTTCATTGCTACCTGAGTTTTGCGTTCTGGGCTCGCCCGCGGTCCACGAAGCGGACCAGGATGCCGGCCGCGAGGTCCGGCGGGGAGGCGAGGCGGGTTCTGATACGGGTGGTTTCGCCCTTGTCGAGGCGGCGTGCGCGGGGCTCGACCACCCAGGCGTAGATCTCCTGCGCGTCTTCGCTGCGCAGTGCGAAGCGGACGGCGGGAACATAGACGTCCTTGTCCGTGACGTTGGCCACGGTGCCCTCGATGACGAGGACGATCGCGCCATTGTCGAGCTCGCGGAACGTCCTGAGATCGCGGAACTCGAGGCCGCGCAGATTGACCTCGAAGCCGGCGAGCGCGTAGAGGCCGGCGAGGTCGGGGAACCGCGCGACGATCGGCGTGCGCAGCACGACGGCCAGTGCGAACAGCGACAGCGCGGCGATGAGGATGCCGGCGCCAACCACCCGCCGTGGGTGGACGTGGCGGGCGCGGGCAACGGCGCCCTTCGCCAGGCGGCGCAGCGCCGGCTCGTCCTCACGTGGCCTGTGCTGGATCTTGGGGCGGCGGGCAAGGGTCTCGATGTCGACCGGCTTGTTCCCGTCGTCGTCGTCGCCATCGGAGACATTCGCGCCATCACCCGGACCGCCATCCGCATCGAAGTCGACGCTCATGAGGGCGTCGCCGCTGTCGAACGTGGCATCATCGCCGCCAGGCGTGCCGTTTTCCTGCGTGTCGCTGTCGATGTCGAAAGTGTCGGTGTCGGCTGGCGCGGCCTCTGCCATGGCCGCACCCCAGTCGTCGTCCGACACGCCGTCGTCGTCATCGTCGCTTGAGAGTGGATCGTCGGCGGAGGGACCTTTTGCCGCGGCGCTCGCCATCGCCTCGGCCATCTCCGGAACGCGCGCGTCGCTTGCCGTTGCCGGCAGATCCGTCTCGATGGACGCGGTGTCGTCCTCCTCGTGCGCGGTCCAGCGCGCACCGCAGCGCGCGCATTTCACGTTGCGCCCTTCGGGTCCGATGAGCATGTCGCTCACCCTGTAGGAGGTTGCGCAGTCGGGGCAGGTGATCTTCATTGTGGAAACGGCCTCGTATCATCCACAAAGCGGGAGGCCGGGACTTCGCCTTCCAATGCCCCGACGATCCGCTACATTCTGCCTATGGACCGTAAACACACCGCAAACGGCGACAGGCACGCCGCCGCGCGGGCCACGCCACGCGGCGTTCGCCGACATGTCACCATGACGCCCGCATATCGTTAATGAAGCGTTAATCGCGCCGCGATAGCGTCGCCCGATCCGCCATCGAGAGGTTGCCGTGATCCGTTTCGAGAATGTTGGCCTGCGCTACGGCATGGGGCCGGAAGTCCTGCGGGACCTGAGTTTCGACATCACGCCGCAGTCGTTCCAGTTCCTGACCGGTCCTTCCGGCGCCGGCAAGACCAGTCTGATGCGGCTTCTGTTCCTGTCGCTGCGCCCGACGCGCGGTCTCATCACGGCCTTCGACAAGGAGACCTCGGCGCTGCAGAAGAGCCAGCTTCCGGCTCTGCGGCGGCGCATCGGCATCGTCTTCCAGGACTTCCGCCTGCTCGACCATCTCACCACCTACGAGAATGTCGCGCTGCCGCTGCGCGTGCTCGGACAGGAGGAGGGGCAATATCGCGGAGATGTGGTCGAGCTGTTGAAGTGGGTGGGCCTGGGCGAGCGCATGCACGTGCTGCCACCGGTGCTTTCGGGCGGCGAGAAGCAGCGCGCGGCGATCGCCCGCGCGCTCATCACCCGGCCCGAGGTGCTGCTTGCGGACGAGCCGACCGGCAACGTCGATCCGCCGCTGGCCCGCCGCCTGCTCCGGTTGTTCATCGAGCTTAACCGGTTGGGCACCTCCGTTGTCATCGCCACTCACGACCTTGCCTTGATGGAACAGGTGTCGGCCCGCCGGCTGGAACTGCGCGAAGGACGGCTGCAGATCAATGACTGACGAGATCCCCCCGCCGACGCGCAAGGACGAGCACCCGGAGCGGTCCGGCCAGGGCCGCCGCGGCACGCTGCCGCGCGCCGGGGTGCGCCGGCGCAAGCCCCGCGCCAAGTCCGAGGCGCTGCGCGCGCCGGCGCAGATCGTGCCGCCGCAGGCGGTCGCCGGACGGGCGCTGACCCTTGTGGTCGCGATCATGAGTTTCCTCGCCTGCCTGACGATTGGCGCGGTGACCGTCGTCAACGATGCCGCCAACGCCTGGTCGAACGACCTGCTTCGCGAGGTGACGATCCAGATCCGCCCGGCCGAGGGCGTCGACATGCTGCGCGAGATCGAGAAGGCCATCGCCGCGGCCAAGGCGCAGCCGGGCGTCGGCGGCGTTCACGCCCTGTCCGATGGCGAGACGCGCGACCTTCTGCAGCCCTGGCTCGGCTCCGGGCTCGATCTGGAGAGCCTGCCGGTGCCGCGCCTGATCCAGGTGCAGATCGACGATGGACGGGCCTTCGACCTGGCCGCCCTGCGCCAGGCGGTCGCCGCCGACGTGCGCGGCGCCAGCGTCGACGATCACGCCCTGTGGACCGACCGCCTCGCGGCCATGGCGAATGCGGTCGTCGCCGGCGGCGTGGCGATCCTGGTGCTGGTGCTGGCCTCGATGGTTCTTTCCGTCGTCTTCGCGACGCGCGCGGCCATGGCGGGAAACCGCGACGTGGTCGAGGTGCTGCATTTCGTTGGCGCTGAGGACAATTTCATCGCACGCGAGTTCCAGCGGCACTTTCTGCTGCTCGGCCTGCGCGGCGGCGTCGCCGGCGGGTTTGCCGCCTGCCTGGTGTTCCTGGTGCTCGGTCTCGTGTCCGAGGACGGGGCCACCTCGGCCGGCGTCTCCCAGGCCGTGGGCCTGTTCGGCGACCTCTCGGTCGGGGTCGCGGGCTATCTCGGGGTGCTGGCCATCATCTTCCTCGTCACGGTTCTGACGGCGGCAACCTCGCGGATTGCGGTGCGCACCCATCTCGCCCGGCTGGACTGAGCGCGCCCGCCGGTCTTCGTGAAACTTCGAGGGAAACAAAAAAGCCCCCCGCCTCGGCAGAGGCGGGGGGCTTTGCGATTTCTGCTTTCCGGAAGGTTCCGGAGAAGCGCCTTGCGGCTTATTCCGAAGCGGCTTCGGCAGCGGCGGCCTTGGCAGCGGCGGCCTCGGCCTCCTTGGCGGCCTTGGCGGAGGCGAGCTCGGCCTTCATGTCGTCGTTCAGGCGACGGGCGCGCGTGTTGGTGGCCTCGACGATACGGGCCGACTTGCCGCGGCGACCGCGCAGGTAATAGAGCTTGGCGCGACGCACCTTGCCGCGACGCACGACCTCGACGCCCTCGAGCATCGGCGAGAAGATCGGGAACACGCGCTCCACGCCTTCGCCGTAGGAGATCTTGCGGACGGTGAAGCTCTCGTTGATGCCGCCGCCCGAACGCGCGATGCAGACGCCTTCATAGGCCTGCGTACGGGTACGGGTGCCTTCCGTCACGCGCACGTTGACGCGGATCGTGTCGCCCGGGGAAAACGGAGGGAGCTTGCGTGCGCCTTCGATCTTCGCCATTTCCTCGGCGTTGATTTGCTCGATGATGTTCATGGCACTGCCTTCTGCTTTTGAGCGGTCAGAGCGCCCGCCTGCGATCAAGCCGCGGGGGCGAATTCACCGTGTTTTGGCCAATCCGGATCGTGTCCGGGAGCGAAATCAGTTCCGGTCTGTCGCTTGTCGCGCGCGCCGGGCTGCGGGTCGGCCGGGCCATCAGCCTTGCGGCGAGGTCTCGACACTCCCTTCCGGTCCAGGGAGGGGATCTCGACGATCACTCCTTGCACAGGAAAAACGGCACGCGGCACCAAACGGCACCCGAGTGGTGCGCTCTCTATCGCAAACGGGCGCGCTTGTCATGCCCTTTTTGCCGGAAAGGCGCGGATTTCAGCGCTTCGGCGCGTGCGCGCGGGCCTGATGCGCCGCCCACAGGTCGGGCCGGCGCTCGCGGGTGAGCTCCTCGGCCTGCTGGCGGCGCCAGGCGTCGATGCGGGCATGGTCGCCCGAGGTCAGGATCTCGGGAATGCCGCGCCCCTCGAAGTCGCGCGGGCGGGTGTAATGGGGGTGCTCGAGCAGGCCGGTCTCGAAGCTCTCGTGCGTGCCGCTCTCGGCATTGCCCATGACGCCGGGCAGAAGCCGGACGATGGCGTCGAGCAGCACCATGGCGGCGATCTCGCCGCCGGAGAGGATGTAGTCGCCGATGGAGACTTCCTCCAGCCGGCGCGCCTCGATGACGCGCTGGTCGACGCCCTCGAACCGGCCGCAGACGATGACGGCGCCCGGTCCTGACGCGAGCGCGCGCACGCGGGCCTGGTCGAGCGGCTTGCCGCGCGGGCTCATCAGCAGGCGCGGACGGGGATCGTCGGCGGCACTTTCCGCGTCGATGGCGGCGGCGAGGATGTCGGCGCGCAGCACCATGCCGGCACCGCCGCCGGCCGGGGTGTCGTCGACCGAGCGGTGCCGGTCGTGCGCGTGATCGCGGATCTGGCGGGCGGCGAGCGACCAGTCGCCACGCTCCAGCGCGCGGCCGCTGAGCGATGCGCCGAGCGGGCCGGGAAACATCTCCGGATAGAGCGTCAGCACGGTGGCGTCGAAACCCATGGTCACCCTTTCATGGCCTTCCCGATACGCGGGCCGCAGGCCGTCGCGATACCTTTGATTAACGGTACGGCCGGTATTCTCCGGCTCTGCCAAGGGAGCCTTCCATGCCGTCCATTTTCGCGCTCACGCGCTTCGTCCGTCGCGCCGTCGAGCGCCATTACATGGACCTGTCGCTGTCGCGGGTCCTGCCGCTGGCCGTGCTCCTTGGATACGGGCTGCTCGCCGGTCTCGTCTTCAACACCGGCATCACCCATCCCTGGGACAAGGTTCAGCACCTGATCTTCTTCGGCATGCTGACGCTTGCGATCCATGCCTTCTTCTGCTGCCGGCTGCGGATCTCCGCCGGCGCCGCGATGGCGATGGGCATTGTCGGCGAGGGGCTTCAGGGCCTGATGCCGAACCATGAGGCCTCGCTGCTGGATATCGCGGCCAACACGGTCGGCGTGACGATCGTCGTCGTGGCGATCCTGCTGATCCGGTCCGAGACGCGGGCCGCGCTGAGCGACGCCCAGACCGCGGATCCGCATGCCGCCGAGCCCGCTCAGTCGCGCGCCGCCTCGCCGTCTTCCTCGTCGTCAGCGTGATCGTCCGGCGCGACCACGGTCACGCGGCCTGAGGCCAGGTCGATCCGGGGCACCACGGCGCGGGTGAAGGGCACATAATAGGAGACTTCCGCCTCCGGGCGGATTTCCAGCAGGGTTCCCGCGCCGAAGTCGGGCAGGGCGACAATCCGGCCGAGCGTTTCACCCTCCGGCGTCACCGCCGTGAGGCCGAGCAGGTCGGCATGATAGAATTCGTCCTCGTCGTCGAGCTCGGGAAGCGCGGAGCGGGGAACGTAGAGGTCGAGACCGTTGAGAGCCTCGGCGGCGTTGCGGTCGTCGATGCCGGCGAAACGGGTGACGACCACGGTTTTCTGCACGCGGGCGGCGACCACCTCGAGCGTGCGCTTGCGGTCCGCCGTCTCCAGCGGTCCATAGTCGGCGAAGGAGAGCGGGTCGTCGCCGAAGGGCTTGACCCGGACCTCGCCGCGCACGCCATGCGCGGCGCCGATGCGGGCGATCAGGATGCGGTCGGTGGACACCGGCGTCTCACTTCTTCTTCGAGATAGGGAACGGAACGGGCTCGCTGGCCAGGAGGCCGCGCGGGCCGCGTGGCCCTGTGCCCTGAAAACGGCAAACCCGGCCGGTGAGACCGGCCGGGGCTGCGCTTGTGCGGATGCTGTGCGTCCGCCTTATTCGGCGGCGGCTTCCTCAGCGGCCTCGGCCGGTGCTGCGGCGGCCTCGGCGGCGGCCGCTGCGGCCTCTTCCTCGGCCTGGCGGCGCGCCTCGACGCGCTCCTTGGCCTTCTGGCCCGGCTCGGCCTTCTGCGGGTTGTTGCGCGCGTCGCGCTTCAGCAGGCCGGCGGCGTCGAGGAAGCGAAGCACGCGGTCGGTCGGCTTGGCACCGTGGCTCATCCAATGCTGGATGCGCTCGACGTCGAGCTGGACGCGGTTGGCGTCGTCCTTCGGCAGCATCGGGTTGTAGGCGCCGACCTTCTCGATGAAGCGGCCGTCGCGCGGCGAGCGGACGTCGGCGATGACGATGCGGTAGAACGGACGCTTCTTGGCGCCACCGCGGGCGAGACGAATCTTGAGGGCCATCTGGGTTTCTCCTGTTTGATCAAAGACGCCGATCAGCGGCGCATGGCTTCGTGGTGGCGGATCACTTCCTTGACGATGAAGGTCAGGAACTTCTCCGCGAAGTCGGGATCGAGATTGGCGTCCCTTGCCAGGGAGCGCAGACGTTCGATCTGCCTTTCCTCGCGCGCCGGATCGGCGGGCGGAAGCTGGTAATGGGCCTTGAGGACGCCCACCTTCTGGGTGCACTTGAAGCGCTCGGCCAGCATGTGCACGAGGGCCGCATCGATGTTGTCGATGGAGCCGCGCAGGCGCTGGAGCTCTTCAAGCGCATCGGATTTTGTGTCGAGCAGGGTCTCGGCGCTGTCGGTCATTTCTTCTTTCCCCCTCCAAAGCCGGGAAGGCCGCCAAGGCCCGGCATCTTGCCGAGGCCGCCGGGAAGGCCGGGCATGCCGCCGGGAAGCTGGCCGGACTGGGCAAGCTTCTCCAGCTCTTTTGGGTCGATCTGGGGCATGCCGCCGCCGGCACCGCCGCCGGGCATGCCCATGCCGCCCATCATCTTGCCGAGCAGACCCTTGCCCTTGCCCATCTGCTTCATCATGTCGGCCATCTGCCGATGCATCTTGAGCAGCTTGTTGACATCGGCGACGTCGACGCCGGAGCCGGCGGCGATGCGCTTCTTGCGGCTCGCCTTGAGCAGCTCAGGCTTGCTCCGCTCGCGCGGGGTCATCGACTGGATGATCGCGACCTGGCGCTTGATCACCTTGTCGTCGAGATTGGCCGCGCCCATCTGCTTCTTCATCTTGCCGACGCCGGGCATCATGCCCATGATCCCCGACATGCCGCCGAGCTTTTCCATCTGGCGAAGCTGGTCGGCGAGGTCCTGCAGGTCGAAGATGCCCTTTTGCATCTTCGCCGCCATGCGGGCGCTCTCGGCCTGGTCGATCTCGCGGGCGGCCTTCTCGACCAGGGAAACGATGTCGCCCATGCCCAGAATGCGGTCGGCGATGCGAGAGGGATGGAATTCCTCCATCGCGTCCGACTTTTCGCCGGTGCCGACGAGCTTGACCGGCTTGCCGGTGACCGCGCGCATCGACAGGGCCGCGCCGCCGCGGCCGTCGCCGTCCATTCGCGTGAGCACGATGCCGGTGATGCCGACGCGCTCGTCGAAGGAGGTGGCGAGGTTGACCGCGTCCTGACCGGTGAGGCTGTCGGCGACGAGCAGGATCTCGTGCGGCGTCGTCGCCGCCTTGATCTCCGCCATCTCGAGCATCAGCGGCTCATCGATGTGCGTGCGGCCGGCGGTGTCGAGCATGACGATGTCGTAGCCGCCGAGGCGGGCCGCCGTCATCGCGCGGTTGGCGATCTGTACCGGGTTCTGGCCGGCGACGATCGGCAGCGTGTCGATGCCGTTCTGCTCGCCGAGCACCTTGAGCTGCTCCTGCGCCGCCGGACGGCGGGTGTCGAGCGAGGCCATCAGAACCTTGCGCTTGTCGTTCTTCGTCAGGCGCAGGGCGATCTTGGCGGTGGAGGTGGTCTTGCCCGACCCCTGCAGGCCGACCATCATGACGGCGAAGGGAGCGGGCGCGTTGAGGTCGAGCGGCTCGGCCTGCGAGCCCAGCATCTCCACGAGCTGGTCGTGGACGATCTTGACGACCTGCTGGCCGGGGGTGACCGACTTGAGCACTTCCTGGCCGACGGCGCGCGAACGCACCTTGTCGGTGAAGGACTTGACGATCGGCAGCGCGACGTCGGCCTCGATCAGGGCGCGGCGAACCTCGCGCAGCGCCTCGGAGACATCGGCTTCCGACAGCGCGCCGCGCCGGGTCAGCTTGTCGAGAATGCCGCTCAGGCGATCGGACAGACTTTCGAACATGTCGCGGTCCTTGGATCCCGTCGTGTCGGCCCGGCCCCGATGACCTGGCGTCGTTGGTGTCTGACATTGGCCGGACCGGGGCCCGCCGCCGTCGCTCGGAAAAAGACGCCCATTCCGATCGCGCAAAGCGAAGTGACACCCGAGGGCGCATCGCGCTGTCGGGTGTTGACCTCCGGGAACTCTTTAGACCTTCGCGGGTCCCGGTAGGCGGATCGAAATCTGGACAATCTTTCGAAATTTTCGGTGCGAGATAGGCGCATACGCCGCGTGAAGTCAAGAAAAAGCGGCGCCTGATCGCAATCCCGGTTACCCGGCCGCCGCCGCCGTCGCCATCGCGCGGCGATGGTTGCCGTCGGGCACCGCGTGCATTCCGCTTGAATTCGGACGCGAAAAGCGGATGATGCGGCCACCGTGACCGGCACCTGTTGCGCACGGGCATAAAGCGCGCGCCGCGTATCTTGTGCCCGGGGGGAGGTCGGGAAACGTCGTTCGCACACGAGCGCCCGCGCCTTGCACAGATGGTGCGGTTCGCTTCGAGACGCAGGGATCCGGGAACCCCGTTATGGACCTGAGAGCCGTCGCGCTGCCCATCGGGCGCCTGATGATCCTGATTGCCTTCTTCATGCTAATTCCCGCCGGTGCCGATCTCATGTCGGGCAATCCGGACTGGGTCGTGTTCACCGTGTCGGCGCTCGTCGTCGGCTGCACCGGTGGCGTGGCGACGGCCGCGTTCCTGCGCGGCCAGAGCCGGTTCACCGTCCGCGAGACGCTGATTTTCGTCAACGCGGCGTGGATCACCTTCGGCATCGCCGGAGCCTTGCCGCTGTGGCTGAGCGGGCTGCAGATCTCCTTCATCGATGCGCTTTTCGAGGCGACCTCGGGCCTGACGACGACCGGCGCGACGGTACTGAGCGGTCTCGATTCCATGCCGCCCGGCATCCTGCTGTGGCGCTCGCTGCTGCAATGGATCGGCGGCATCGGCATCGTCGTGCTCGGCATCTGGCTGCTGCCGGGGCTTCGGGTCGGCGGGTCGCAGCTCTTTTCCATCGAATCCTCGGAGACGAACTCCAAGCCCTACGGCCGTTTCGAGCCCTTCCTGATCCGCCTGCTGCTGCTCTACGGAACGCTCACCCTGTCGAGCACGCTGCTCTACTACCTCGCCGGAATGACGGCGTTCCAGGCGATCAACCACGCCATGTCGACGGTCTCGACGGGCGGCTTCTCTACGTCGGACAGCTCCATGGGGCAGTTCAACAGCCTGACGATCTACTGGATCTCCAGCGTCTTCATGCTGCTGTCGAGCCTGCCGTTCCTGTTTCTGATCAAGCTCGCGGAGCGGCGGGAGGTGCGCGACTCGCGCCAGGTGATCTTCTTCCTCGGGCTGGTCGCCGCCTTCAGCATCGGCGCCTTCATCGCCCTGCACCTGCACGACAGGGGCGATCCCTTCCACCACCTGACGCTCTCCGTCTTTCATGTGGTGTCGATCATCACGACAACGGGCTACGCCGCCGGCGATTACCTGCAATGGGGCAATCTGGCGATCGCGCTGTTCTTCCTGCTGACGTTCCTCGGCGGATGCAGCGGCTCGACCTCGGGCGGCTTCAAGGCGTTCCGCGTGCTGCTGCTGATCAATTTCATCCGCGCGCTGCTGAAAGGCATGCTGAGCCCGCACCGGGTGGTCGAGGCGCGCTACGACGGCAAGCCCGTCAGCCCGTCGATCATCGAGGGCGTGCTGGTGTTCGGGCTGCTCTACGCGGGAACATTCGCCATTTTCGCGCTGTTCTACGCGGTGGCCGGGCTCGATGTGCAGACGGCCCTCAGCGCCTCGATCACGGCGCTTGCCAATGTCGGCCCGGGCGTCGGCGACATCATCGGGCCGGCCGGCACGTTCCAGTCGCTTCCCGATGTGGTCAAGCTGCTGCTGACCTTCCAGATGATCCTGGGGCGGCTGGAAATCCTCTCCGGCATCATCCTGCTGACGCCGGATTTCTGGTCGGAACGCTAGGACGCCGGCTTACGGCCTCGGACGGGTGCCGAAGATCGCCGAGCCGACGCGCACATGCGTCGCGCCGAACTGCACGGCGCTTTCGAAGTCCGCCGACATGCCCATCGACAGGCCCTGAAGACCGTTGCGCGCGGCGATCTTCGCCAGCAGCGCGAAATGCGGCGCGGCGACCTCATCCGCCGGCGGGATGCACATGAGGCCGGCGATGTCGAGGCCGAGCCCGTCGCGGCACAGGGCGATGAAGGCGTCCGCCTCGCCCGGCGCGACGCCTGCCTTCTGTGGCTCCTCGCCGGTGTTCACCTGGATGAAGAAGCGCGGATTGCGGCCCTGCGCCTCGCATTCGGCCTTCAGCGCGCGGGCGATCTTCTCCCGGTCGATCGTGTGGATCACGTCGAAGAGGGCGACCGCCTCCTTCGCCTTGTTGGATTGGAGCGGGCCGATCAGGTGAAGCTCCACGCCGTCGAACTCCTCGCGCAACTGCGGCCACTTGCGCTGCGCTTCCTGGACGCGGTTCTCGCCGAAGACGCGCTGACCGGCGGCCAGAACCGGGCGAATCGCCTCCGGTTCGAAGGTCTTGGACACGGCGATCAGCGTCGCCGATCCCGCGCTGCGCCCGGCCTCGCGCTCTGCTGTGGCGAGCGCCTCCCGGATCTCCGCCAGATGCGCGACGGCGTCGTCGTCTGCGGCCGGGCGGTTCGGATCGTCAGCGGAATGGATCGCGTTCATTGGAAGACCTCGACAGGGTTCGCGCGGGGGCTAAGGGAACGTGCCGTTCCACCTTCCCCGATACCCCCATCCCGGTCGCAGGGGCAAGGGGGCGGGCGGATCCGGAGGTTGCGGGCGACGCGCGCGGCACGGCCCTTGCAGGCGGCGGGTGCCTTGCAGGTTGACCCGGGGCCGGATTTCTGGTGACAGTCGCGCCACGTCTATCCCGCAATGGTCACGAGAAAAGCAACCACAATCATGGCGACGGAGCGATACAACGCCCGCGAGGCGGAAAGCCGCTGGCAGAAGGTCTGGGACGAAGCCGGGGTGTTCTCCACCTCGAACGACGATCCGCGGCCGAAATACTATGTGCTTGAGATGTTCCCCTATCCGTCGGGGCGCATCCACATGGGGCATGTGCGCAACTACGCCATGGGCGATGTCGTGGCCCGCTACAAGCGGGCCCGCGGCTTCAACGTGCTGCATCCGATGGGCTGGGACGCCTTCGGCATGCCGGCCGAGAATGCCGCCATGCAGAACAAGGTGCACCCGCGCGACTGGACCTACGAGAACATCGCGACCATGCGCGGCCAGCTCAAGATCATGGGCCTGTCGCTTGACTGGAATCGTGAATTCGCGACCTGCGACGTGGAGTATTACACCCAGCAGCAGCACCTGTTCCTCGATCTGCTCGAGGCCGGGCTCGCCTATCGCAAGAATTCCAAGGTCAACTGGGATCCGGTCGACATGACCGTGCTCGCCAACGAGCAGGTGATCGACGGACGCGGCTGGCGCTCCGGCGCGCTCGTCGAGCAGCGCGCGCTGACCCAGTGGTTCTTCAAGATCTCCGAATGGTCGGAAGAGCTGCTGACAGCGCTCGACGACCTCGATCGCTGGCCGGAGAAGGTCCGGTTGATGCAGAAGAACTGGATCGGCCGCTCCGAGGGGCTGCGCGTGCGCTTTGCCTTCACGCAGCCCGCACCGACCGGCGATACGACGCTGGAGATCTTCACCACCCGGCCGGACACGCTGTTCGGCGCGTCCTTCATGGGCCTGTCGCCGGATCACCCGATCTCGGCGAAGCTGGCCGAGGACAATCCGAAGATCGCCACCTTCATCGAGGAGTGCCGGCGCATCGGCACCTCGGCCGAGGCCATCGAGACGGCCGAGAAGGCCGGTGTCGATACCGGGCTGCGTGTGACCCATCCGCTCGATCCCTCCATCGAGCTGCCGGTCTATGTCGCCAACTTCATTCTGATGGATTATGGCACGGGCGCCATCTTCGGCTGCCCGGCGCATGACCAGCGCGATCTCGACTTTGCCCGCAAGTATGGGCTGCCGGTGCGTCCGGTGGTGCTGCCGACGGGGGCGGATCCGGCGACCTTCGAGGTCGGCGAAGAGGCCTTCACCGGAGAGGGCACCATCTACAAGTCGTCCTTCATGGACGGGCTCTCCATCGCCGAGGCGAAGGAGGCCGTCGCCGCGCGCCTCGAGGCGCGGGAGATCGACGGCGCGCCGCAGGCCGCACGCCAGGTGAACTACCGGCTGCGCGACTGGGGCATCTCGCGCCAGCGCTACTGGGGCTGCCCGATCCCGGTCATCCACTGCGACGACTGTGGCGTCGTGCCGGTGCCGGTCGCCGACCTGCCCGTCCGCCTGCCCGACGACATCGACTTCGAGAAGCCGGGCAATCCGCTCGACCGTCATCCGACCTGGCGCAACGTGGCCTGCCCGAACTGCGGCAAGCCGGGGCGGCGCGAGACGGACACGATGGACACCTTCGTGGACTCGTCCTGGTACTTCGTCCGCTTCACCGACCCGAAGGCGGCGACGCCGACCGACAAGGCGGTTGCCGACGCCTGGTTGCCCGTCGACCAGTATATCGGCGGCATCGAACACGCGATCCTGCATCTTCTCTATTCGCGTTTCTTCGCGCGGGCGATGAGCGTGACCGGGCATCTCGGCGTCAAGGAGCCGTTCAAGGGGCTCTTCACGCAGGGCATGGTCACCCACGAGACCTACCGCACGACAGGCGGCGCATGGGCGTCGCCGGCTGAGGTGCGCATCGAGAGCGAAGGCGAGGAGCGGCACGCCGTTCTTGCCGCCGACGGCTCGCCGGTGACCATCGGCTCCATCGAGAAGATGTCGAAGTCCAAGCGCAACACGGTCGATCCGACGGACATCATCGAGACCTATGGCGCCGATACGGCGCGCTGGTTCATGCTCTCCGACAGCCCGCCGGAGCGCGATGTGCAGTGGACCGAGGATGGTGTGCAGGGCGCCTGGCGCTTCATGCAGCGTGTCTGGCGCCTGCTTGCCGAGATCGCCGAGGCGGTGCCGACGGCGGAACGTCCGGCGACCATCGGCGCGGAGGCAAGCGCCTTGCGCCGCGCGACGCACAAGTCCTGTGCGGCGATCTCCTCGGATATCGAGGCGCTTTCCTTCAACCGGGCGGTGGCGCGTCTCTACGAGCTCGTCAACACGCTGTCGAAGGCGTTCCAGGGCGGGGCGCAGGACGATGACATGGCCTTCGCCGTACGCGAATGCGCGCTCTTCCTGGCCAAGATGATGGCGCCGATGACGCCGCATCTGGCGGAGGAATGCTGGGTTGCGCTGGGCGGCGAGGGGCTGCTGGCAACGGCCGGATGGCCGGAGGTCGACGAGACGCTGCTGGTCGAGGCGAGCATCACCTTGCCAGTGCAGATCAACGGCAAGAAGCGCGCCGACATCACCGTCGCACGCGAGGCTTCCAAAGAGGAGGTCGAAGCGGCTACGCTGCAGCTTGAGGCGGTGCAGCGTGCGCTCGAGGGCAAGCCGGTGCGCAAGATCATCGTCGTTCCGCAGAGGATCGTGAATGTCGTCGTCTGATCTCGCTTCCCGTCGCCTGGCGCGACATGTCGCTCTGTCGGCGCTTGTCGTCGCCGCGCTTGCGCTTGGCGGCTGCCAGGTGCGTCCGCTCTACGGCACCTTGTCGATGCCGGCGGGATCGCCGGCGCTGGTGCAAGAGCTCGCCGCCATCGACATCGACCCTGTCGAGACGGCCTCCGACGAGGATCTCGACCGGGTCGGTCAGGTGCTGCGCAACGAGCTGATCTTCGGCTTCACGCGCGGTCGCGAGGCGGCACCGACCCGCTACCGGCTGAAGATCCTGATCGACCGTCCTCTCAACGAGATCGGTGTCGAGCGCCTTGCCGATGTTCCCTCGGCCTATACGGTCACGGTGAACGCGAGCTACGTGCTGAGCGATGCCGCGACGGGCAAGACGCTGAAGACCGGCAAGGCCTTCGGCTCGGCGTCCTTCGACTTCTCCAGCCAGCGTTTCGCCAACCTGCGGGCCCAGCGCGACGCGGAGAACCGGGCGGCCAAGATGGTCGCCGGCGATCTGCAGACACGGCTCGCGGGCTTTTTCGCCACGCGCGGCTGACCGCTCATGGTGGCCCTGAAGGCGGCTGAGGTCGAACGCTTCGTCGCCAGTCCACCGGCGGACGTGCCGCTCGTTCTCGTGTTCGGCCCGGATGTCGGGCTGGTCTCGGAACGTGCCCGCATGCTTGTCGACGCCGCTTCCGGGGGCGTCGACGATCCGTTCTCGCTGGTCAAGCTGGACGGCGGCGACGTTGTCTCCGATCCTGCACGGCTGATCGACGAGGTCATGACGGTGCCGCTGTTCGGCGGCCGCCGTGTCGTGTGGGTGCGCGACGGCGCCGGGCGCAACCTGTCGCCTGCCGTGGACCCTCTGCTTGGCGCCATCGATCCGCAAACCGCCTTTGTCGTCATCGAAGCTGGCGACCTGAAGAAGGGCGTCGGCCTGCGCAAGAAGGTCGAGAGCGACCGCAAGGCGGTGGCCATCGCCTGCTATGCCGATGCCGAGCGCGATCTGGAGCGGGTGATCGACCTGGAGCTGCGCGAGGCCGGACTTTCGATCTCCCGCGAGGCGCGCCAGGCGCTGATGGGGCTTCTGGGCGCCGACCGGCTGGCAAGCCGCGGCGAGGTGCGCAAGCTCTGCCTTTATGCCCACGGACGGGAGCGCATCGAGGCCGCCGACGTCGAGGCGATCATCGGCGACGCCTCCGCCTTCGCGGTCGACGAACTGATCGACGCCGCCGCCCTTGGCGATCTGGTCACGCTCGACCACGGGCTCGAGCGGCTGGAGGCGACCGGGCAGCGCGTCGACGTGATCGCCGGCTCGGCGCTGCGCCATTTCCAGTTTCTGGCCCGCGGGCGGGCCGCGGTCGACCGGGGGCAGTCGCCCTCCCAAGTGGTCGATGGCGCCCGGCCGCCGGTCTTCTACAAGCGCAAGGACATGGTCTCCCGGCAGCTTGGACTGTGGTCGGGAGAGGATCTGGCGCGCGCCGGCGAGCGGCTGGGGCGCGTGGTGGCCGATGCCCGTCAGTCGCCGGCGCTTGCCGCCGCGCTTGTCGGCGACGTGCTGCTCACGCTTGCGCGGGTCGCGCGGTCGCGTGCCCGCGGCGCGCGGCGCTGAAAATCGCCTGCGCGCCTTATTCCGGCGCGTCTTCTCCCTGATAGAGCTTGCGCGTCACGCGCATGATCGGGCCGCCGTGGCGGTGCACCGGCCGTTCCGTTCTGGGATTGACGCTGGAGACGGCACGCTCGGGATACTGGCCATGGACCCGGTGCCGGTCGTAGAGGACGATGGCGCCGGCGACCGCGATGTTCAGGCAGAACTTGGTCGGGATCTTGATGATGTGCGAGCAGGCGGCCTGCATGCGGGGCGACAGCGATCCGCGCTCGGGGCCCAGTACATAGGCGGCCTGGAGCGGGTGCATGAAACTCGGCAGGTCAACCGCGTCCCTGGTCAGCTCGACGCCGACGAGCTGGCAGCCGTGCGGCAGGTCCATGGCGTCGATGCTCGGCCAGTGGAACAGCGGCAGGTGGCCTGAGCTCTTGGAGGTGTCGGAGGGCGGCGCCTTGCGGATGCGGTCATGGGCATCGATGGTGAAGAAGAAATTTGCGCCGAAGGCGTGTGCCGAGCGCATCAGGTTGCCGAGGTTCATCGGCTTGGAGATGCCTTCGGCACCGACGGCGAAGTAACCGCGCATTTCACCTGCCCTGTCTTGAGAATGGATGCTCGGGGCATACCCCCGCAAAGCCGCCAAGGCAAGCGATGGGGCTTTCACGAACTTTTAACCATGATGGCGATGTGCTAGGCACTTTTACGGGGTCTGTTTGCGCCACTCTGGCGTATTGCCCATTGGGGGGATACAGGATTGAAAGCCGTTCTTTGCGAACGTCTGGGACCGCCGGAAGATCTCGTGATTGCCGAGATCGCCCGTCCGGAGCCTGGACCCGGTGAGGTGCTTGTCGCGGTTGGCGCGGCGGCCCTCAACTTCTTCGATACCTTGATATTGCAGGGGAAATACCAGTTTCGGCCGGAGCTGCCATTCTCGCCGGGCGCCGAGTTCGCCGGACGGGTCTTGGCCATCGGCGAGGGGGTGGAGCTCTTCGAGCCGGGCGATCGGGTAATGGGCTACGTCAAGTGGGGCGCGGTGCGCGAGGCGGTGATTGCCTCGGAGGAGGATCTGGTCGCGCTGCCCGAGGGGGTTGCCGATGAGGTCGCGGCCGGATTGACCGTCACCTATGGCACGGCGCTGCATGCCTTTCGCGACCGCGCGCGGCTCGAGCCGGGCGAGACGGTCGCGGTGCTCGGGGCGTCGGGTGGCACCGGCCTTGCCGCCGTGGAGATCGCCAAGGCAATGGGCGCGCGCGTCATCGCCTGCGCCTCCAGCGCGGAAAAGCTGGCGCTGGCGAAGGCGCACGGCGCGGACGAACTGGTCAACTACGAGGAAGAGGACCTGAAGCAGCGGCTGAAGGCGCTCACCCATGGCTGCGGCGTCGATGTGGTCTACGATCCCGTCGGCGGGACCCATGCCGAGGCGGCGCTGCGGGCGACCGGCTGGCGGGGGCGCTATCTCGTGATCGGCTTCGCCGCCGGCGAAATCCCGAAACTGCCGCTCAATCTTTTGCTCCTCAAGGGCTGCGATGTGCTTGGCGTTTTCTGGAGCGAGGCGATTGTGCGTGAGCCCGAGGACCATCGCGACGGCATGGCCCAACTGCTCGAATGGGTGGCGCAGGGCAGCGTCGTTCCGCATGTCGACGGCATCTATCCGCTTGAGGAGACGCCGGCCGCGCTGCGCCGCATTGCCGACAGGCAGGCGAAGGGCAAGGTGATCATCCGCCCCTGAGGGCGAGGCGCGAAGAACGAGGGACGCCGGGCAGCTTCAACCCGGCGTCGGTCTCACGCCTCTAGGCGCACCAGAACGGGGGCGTGGTCGGAGGGCTTCTCCCAGCCGCGTGCGTCGCGCAGAACCTCCATGCGGGTGGCCGCGCCGGCGAGTTCCGGGCTTGCCCAGACGTGATCGAGGCGTCGCCCCTTGTCGGCGGCGGACCAGTCGCGGGCGCGGTAGCTCCACCACGTGTAGAGCTTCTCATCGATCGGGACGAAGCGCCGCATCACGTCGTCAAGCCCTGCCGCGTGGCGCACCGCCTCGAGCTTCTCGCATTCGAGCGGCGTGTGGCTGACCACCTTCAGCAGCTTCTTGTGCGACCACACGTCCTCCTCATAGGGGGCGACGTTCAGGTCGCCGACGACGATGCGCGGGCCGGTTTCGGCGGCGAAACGCTCCGCCATCTCGTCGAGGAAGGCGAGCTTGTGGGTGAATTTGTCGTTGATCGCGGGATCGGGCTCGTCGCCGCCTGCGGGAACATAGAAATTGTGCAGCGCGAAGCGGTTGCCGGCGAACTCGATGCCGGTGACGAGATGCCGGCTGTCGCCCTTGGCGCAATAGTCGACGCGGGCCTCGTCCGTGAACGGACGGCGGGAGAGCGTCGCCACCCCGTGATATCCCTTCTGCCCGTTCAGCGCGATGTGCTCGTAGCCAAGCTTGCGCAGCGGCGAGAGCGGGAAATTCCCGTCAGGGCATTTGGTTTCCTGCAGGCAGATCACGTCCGGAGCATGCTCCAGGATGAGCTTCTCGACGATCGGCAGCCGCAGGCGCACCGAGTTGATGTTCCAGGTGGCGATCGTCAGGCGGTCGGTCATGGCGGGCTCGCGAACTGCACGGGGGAGACGGGTGAACAGGCTGTCAGGCTGGAATGCCAGCAAAGCGGCGGCGGGGCAAGGGCCGAGCGGGTCGGCGACGGCATCACCTTGCAAGGGGCTGTTCGCAGCCCGGCCGCGCGGGACCTCCGCTGCGGGGCGATCACGTTTGCGTGACCGCTTCCGCGGACTTTTCCGTCTCCGCATTTCCGCTGCGGTTCATTGGTAAGCGCTTCCTTAACGGTTTGCCCATACGGTGCGGCGCAGTTGAGGGGGCCGGACCGAAGAGAGAGCGATGTCCACGCGCGTGTTGAGCCTGATTTGCAGTCTGTTCCTAACGGCATGCACGGCATTCGACTTTCCCGATCCAACGCCGGAGGATTTCGCAATCCACGGCATCGATGTATCGCGCTATCAGGGCGACATCGACTGGAACCGGGTAAGGCAGGCCGGCACCGAGTTCGCCTGGATCAAGGCGACCGAGGGCGGCGACTACGTCGATCCGGAGTTCATGACCAACTGGCTGAAGGCGAAGGCCGCCGGCGTTCCGCGCGGTGCCTATCACTTCTATTATTTCTGCCGTCCGGTCGAAGAGCAGATTTCCTGGTTCATCCAGAATGTGCCGGTCGATCCCGACGCCTTGCCGCCGGTGCTCGACATGGAGTGGAACGCGCACTCCAAGACCTGCCGCGAGCGCCCGCCGCGCGAGTCGGTCATTCGCGACATGCGCCATTTCCTGGAGGCGGTCGAGGCGCACTATGGCAAGCGTCCGGTGATCTACTCGTCCGTAGACTTTCACCGCGACCGGCTTGTCGGTGCCAAGCACGGCTATGACTTCTGGCTGCGCTCGGTCGCGAGCCATCCGGACCGGAAATACGAGAAACGCACGAACTGGGTGTTCTGGCAGTATACCGCGACCGGTCGGGTGGACGGCGTTGCCGGCAATGTCGACCGCAATGTCTTCTACGGGTCCCGCTCGCAGTGGCGCGACTGGCTGAAGGGCAAGCGCGAGCGCTGAGCCGCGCCCTGGTTGGGGATCCTTTCCTCAGGCATCCCCAGGCAGGGGCCGTGCGGGCCAGAAGAGCCTTGTGCAGGTCGCCGGCTTCGGCGTACTTCTCAAGGCATGAGTCTAGCCCGGGATATGGATCTCCTGCGTCAGGTACCACTGCTCTCCGAGTTCCCGGACGAGCAGTTGCGGCTGCTCGCCTTCTCGGCCGAGAATGTGTCCTTTCGCGATGGAGAAGTGCTGTTCATCGCCGGCGAGCGCGCCGACGCCGGACTGGTCATTGCCAGCGGCGCGGTGAGGCTGGAGACCGATGAGGAGGGCGTGAAGGCCGCCACCTATGGTCCCGGCAGCCTGATCGGTGAAACGGCTCTGCTCGTCGAAACGCGCCGCCCGGCCCGTGCCGTGGCAAGCGGGGCGACCGAGGTGATCCGCATCCGTCGGGCGCTGTTCAAGCGCATGCTGCAGGAGTTTCCCGACATCGCTCGCCGGCTTTTCGATGCTCGCGCGGCCGAATTCCGCAAGACCGTCGGTGCGTTGGGGCGTGTCGGCACGGTTCTCGAGCAGATCGAGCGCGAAAGCCTGGAGATCCGCGCGGCGCGCGATCTGCGGAACGCTGCGGACACCGACACCGTCGGCTGAGGCCGGTCATTTCCCCCGTCTCTCTTGCCATCCTCGCGGACACCGGGCCGCCAGCCCGCTGAACGCAATCGGGGCGAAAGCCTTGCGGCCTCCGCCCCGACAGGCGTTGCCGACAGGTGCGTCAGACCAGTTTCAGCTCGACCGGAATGTTGCCGCGGGTGGCGTGGGAATACGGGCAGACGACATCGGCCTTGTCGACCAGATCCCTCGCGGCATCTGGCTCCATTCCCGGCAGGGAGATGTTGAGCGTCACGGCGATGCCGAAGCCGGTGCCGTCCTCGCGCGGTCCGATGCCGACGTCTGCAGCAATCGAAAGATCCGCGGGAAGCTTGATCTTCTCCTTGCCGGCGACGGCCTTCATCGCGCCGATGAAGCAGGCGGAATAACCGGCGGCAAAGAGCTGCTCGGGATTGGTGCCCTGTCCGCCGTCGCCGCCCAGTTCCTTCGGCGTCGAGAGCGTCAGGTCGAGCCGACCGTCGTCGGACTTCGCCGTGCCGGTGCGGCCGCCGGTGGCGGAGGCGTGAGCTGTGTAGAGAATGGCCATGTCGGTCTCCTTTTCCGTCCGTTCAGTCAAATTCGCGGGTGCCCCGAAGCCTGATGCAGTCGGCGTAGGATCGCCCGTTTGTCACCAATAGATAGTGCGCAATTGAATTTTGTACAATATAATTATTTGCAAGAAACTTGACACACAGTCCCGCAGTGGGGATGCAGCAGCATGTGAGAGCGGGCGTTCAACGCCCATATGGCGCGGCTGCGCTCGAGGGAAAGACCGGGTCGACGCGCAAGAAAGGTCCGAGATGGAACAGGATCGGGACGAAACACCTGGGTTCGGAGACGCTGACGAGCCGCTTCGGCTTTCGCGACAGCTTTGCTTCGCGCTCAATTCCGCGACACTGGCACTCGGCCGCGTCTACCAGGGAGTGCTGGCTCCGCTGGGGCTCACCTACACCCAGTATCTGGTGATGCTTGTGTTGTGGGAGCGCGGCGAGACATCGGTGAAAGGCCTTGGCGAGGCCCTCTTTCTCGATTCCGGCACGCTGACGCCGCTGCTCAAGCGGCTGGAGGCGGCGGGCCTCGTCCTGCGTCGCCGCGATACGGCGGATGAACGACGGGTTCTGGTGAGCGTGAGCGAGGAGGGGGCCAGGCTGAAGCTCCAGGCGCGCGGCGTGCCGGAGCGCATCGCTTCGGCCTGCATGGCATCGGGTGTCGATCTCGCCCGCTTCAAGGAAGACCTTGAAGCCTTGAGGGCGGCTTTGAACACGACACAGGCAAACGGACCGCGGGCTGTGCCGTGATGTTGCGAAACTGCAACATATTCTCACAAATGCCATTGGGACGGTCCCGGATCCAGAGCCTGCGCGGGCCAGAGGCGCCGGCGCGACAGGCCAAGGGAATCAAGGACTAAACATGAGTATTTTGCACATGTTTATCCCTATAGTTTTGAATGCCTCTAAATCATTGCCATTGCGGCGAATTTTGACATCGTCTAGGGCGCGTATGTGGCGGCGCATGGGGCGTGCCGGAGCCGGCAGTGAATTTTGTGAAACGGTTGCAGCTTGCAAATCTGATCGGCGCCTTCGTGAAGGCGCGTCCGCGCCTTGAGGCCGTCGCCCAGGCGCGCATCGGCAGCCGGGCGATTGCCGAGGACCTGATGCAGGATGTCTGGCTTCGCCTCGAGGCGGCTTCTCTCGATGCCCCGATCGAAAACCCGGTGGGCTTCGTCACGCGGGTTGCGCGCAACACGGTCACGGATCACCTGCGCAAGGAACGCCGCCGGGGGGAGATCGATACGGAGCTTTCCCAGGTGTTGTGGGAAGGGGCGGAAGAGATCTCGCCCGAACGGACGCTGATCGCCCGCCAGCGCCTTCATGCCGTGTGCCTGGCGCTCGACAATCTGCCCGAGAAGACGCGGCGCATCTTTCTGATGAACCGGATCGAGCATATCTCGCACCGCAAGATCGCGGAGAAGCTGGGCATCAGCGACGAGGCGGTCTACTACCACATCCGCCGGGCGCTGGAGCGGCTCGCCAAGGTGCGCGATACGTTCGACGAATAATCCTGGCCGACGTGATTAGGCACCGCGCGCCGTGACCCGTCTATAAGGTAGCAGGGCGCGCGAGCGAGCGCCCACTTGTTTGGGAAGTGGCACCGACGAGATGTTCGAGCCCGTGACACCATCGGACAGCGACCGCCGCACGGCGCTGGAAGCGCGCGACTGGATTGTGCGGCTGACGTCCGGCAAGGTCGACGCACAGGACATGGCCCGCTTCAAGGCGTGGCGCGACGCGGCTCCCGCGCATCGGGTGGCGTTCGAGCGCGAGCGCGATTTCTGGCAGGAACTTCAGGTTCTGGAGAGGCGGGCCGGGGGGCGCCGAGGCGCCATTCCAGCAGCGCCCTTGCGCGACGCGCGGCTTGGCAGGCGGGCATTTCTCGCCGGAAGCGGCGCTCTCGCGGCTGCCACCGTCGGTCTCCTCGCCGCACCGAGGCTCGAGGTGTGGTGGAACGCCGATCTCGCGACCGCCGTCGGCGAGCAGGCGGAGTTTTCCCTGCCCGACGGGTCGACCGTTCTTCTCAACACCGACAGCGCGCTTGCGCTTGATTTCCAGGGGGGGGCGCGCCGCGTCGCGCTGTTGCGCGGAGAAGCGGAGTTTCGGATCGCCGGCGCTTCCGAAGGTCCCTTCCAGGTCGCCTCGCTTGGCGGGGAAAGCGAGACGCTCGCCGCTCTCTTCACGGTGAAGGAACTCGCGGGCGACACGATTGTTTCCGTGAGCGAAGGGTGGGTGCACGTCAGCGGGTCACGCCGTTCCTCCGATCTGGCGGGCGCTGCGTCCGTCGCGGTCGGGGCCGACCAGCAGACGTGCTACGCGCACGGGGAGTGGCCGCGGCCGGCGGTCCCCGTCGACATGGATGCGGTTCTTGCGTGGCGCTCGGGGCGCCTGATCTTCGAGGGACAGTCCTTCGGTACGGCGGTCGCGGAGATCGCGCGCTATCTGCCGGAGCGGGTTGTCGTTGCGCCCACGGTGGCGCAGGACATTCCCGTCAGCGCGGTGGTCTCCACCGGCGAACCGCTCGTCGCCCTGCGTACGCTTGCCGGAACGATGGGCCTGTCGACCAGCCGTGTTCCGGGCGTGCTCATCCTGCTCTCCTGATCGGTTCCGCGAAAAAAGCACCCTTCCTCTTTAGGCAGTCGCGCCTCTTGCGCGTCAATGTGATGAAGGGTCCAGGCGAGCACCACCCAAACCCTTCGCGCGATCGCCCGCACGGGTAATTTCCGAAATCGAGGTTTGGGGTCAGATGCCGACCAACGAAACTGGACGACAGTCCACCCGGCGTGCTTGCCGTCGGGTAGCCATGACATTGTTGATGGGAACCGCTCTCTGGCCGGGAGCGCTTCCCGGGTTTTCCGGAATGCCGGTCGCGCTGGGGCAATCGGCGCGCTCCATCGACTTCGACCAGCCGGGGATGCCGCTTGGCCAGGCGCTGCGCAGGATCGCCGATCGGGCCGGCCTGCAGGTTGCCTATCGCACCGCGGTCGCCTCGGGGGCGAGCGCCCCGGCGCTTCGCGGCACGATGACGGCCGAGGAGGCTCTCGCCACGACGCTTGCCGGTTCGGGCCTGAGCTACGGGTTCACGGGTCCGACGTCGGTGACGATCACCGACATGGGGGCGCTTCCCGCCGTGGCCGGCGGTGGACAGGAGGCCTCGCGCCTCGACCGGATTGTCATCGGCGGCAGTGGCGCGAGCGTCGATGCCCCCTATTTCGACCCGGCGCCCACCGACTATATCTCCGAGGAGCAGATCGAGCGCTTCGGGACGTCGAGCCCGGCCGACATCTTTCGCGGAACGCCGGGCGTTCTGTCGGGCGAGTCCCGCAACAGCGGCAGTTCCGTGGATGTGAACATTCGCGGCATGCAGGGCATGGGGCGTGTCGCGGTGACCGTCGACGGCGCGATGAATTCCGTCAACGTCTACCAGGGCTACCAGGGCGTCTCCAACCGCACCTTCGTCGATCCCGATTTTCTCGGTGGCGTCGATATCACCAAGGGATCGGACGCCGCCTCCAACGGCATCGCCGGTTCGGTCAAGATGACCACGATCGAGGCCTCGGATATCGTCGAGGACGGCAAGACTTTTGGCGTGCGCCTCAAAGGCACGATGGGCACCAACACGAGTACCCCTGTTGCCGGCACGGCCGCAGGCTATTCCATCCTTAACTTATTCGGCAGAAATCCGGTCGTCTCCACATCGACGACCGGCATGGACAGGCCGCCGGCACTGATGCCCACTCAGGGCTCCGGCAGTATCGTCGGCGCGATGCAGACGGAGAATGTCGACCTGCTGCTGGGCTATGCCTATCGCAAGCGCGGCAACTATCATGCCGGCCAGAACGGGGATTCCGCCGAACTCGAACACCTGGGGCGCACGCCCTATTGCCCGAACGGCAACTGCTGGCCCGACTCCTTCGACTACCGCGACTATGTCCAGAACGCCGGGCTTGCCAACTATCGCGCCGGCGAGGAGGTGCTGAACACGCAGCTCGAAACCAAGTCGGTCATCGCCAAGGGCACGTTCCGTTTCGGCGATGAGCACACGGTAAAGCTCGGTTACACCCGCTTCGAAAGCGAGGCCGGCGACACGCTGGCATCGCGTTTTGCCACGGACGCCAGCCAGGCAAAGCAGCAGGCCCAGACGGTCGGCAGTCAGCTCGACACGGTGACGTCGTCCTATCACTATGATCCGCTCGACAACGACTACGTGGATCTGAAAGCCAATTTCTGGGTGACCTGGCTGCAGTTGCGGAACCCCCGCCGGGCAGGGACGCAATGGTCGCCGGTGCAGCCCGAGGACCTCGGCCTGGCGTCCGACTTTCGTGTCGGCACCGACAATCTGATGTGGGGCGCGGATCTCGCCAATACCTCGCGCGTGGATACGGGCCTTGGCGCGCTTTCGTTGACCTATGGTCTTTCCCTCCTGCATGAGGAGACCGAGCCCAGCCCCTATACGATCGTCCTGGAAGACTGGCTCAAGGTCCGAAATGGCACGCGTGAGGAGGCCGCCGCCTTCGTCAAGGCGAAGTGGGACCTGACGGACTGGCTGACGGTCGATGGCAGCCTGCGCTACCAGCATCTGTGGACCAAGGACCGGACCGAGGGGGACCCGACGCTCACCGCCGACGATTTCCACGGTCAGTCCCTGTCGGTCGGCGGCTGGAGCCCGCAGGTGGGGGTTACGGTCAGGCCGCTGGACGGCGTGGAGTTGTATGCGCGCTTTTCCAGCGCGCTGCGGTCGCCGTCGATCATGGAGGCGCTCACCGGATACAGCACACGCTTCAATCCCAACCTCCAGCCGGAGCGCTCCAACAATTGGGAGATCGGCGCCAATGTCGTTCAGGAGGGGCTTTTCGCCGATGACGACCGGGGCATGTTCAAGTTCGGCTATTTCAACTGGAACGTGACCAACTATCTGGCGCGCCAATGGCGCGAGGATCTGGTGGCATCTAGTGGCTTCGTCTACTCCGCCCTGATCGTCTACAATCTGGATCGGGCCAAGTTCGAAGGCCTGGAGTTTTCGGGGCGCTACGAATGGGCCGGCTTCTCGGCCGAGCTTTCGGCGAACTACTACCTCAACGTCGCCTTCTGCCCGACGTCGGGCACCTGCCAGAACAATTCGCTCTACGCGGACTACGCCACCAACCAGGTGCCGCCGGAGTACATGGTCGGTCTGACGTTGTCGCAAAAGCTGCTGGAGGACAAGCTCACGGTCGGCGGACGCGTCACCCATGTCGGGCCGCGGGCGATTTCCCACGGCGAGGAAACGGCGCGCGGTCTCACGTCCTTCATCAGCGCGATCCAGTGGGATCCCTATACGCTGGTCGATGTGTTCGCGGAGTACCAGTTCAGCGACACGCTCACCGGCTCCCTGCGCGTCGACAATCTGACGGACCAGTATTACGTCGATCCGCTGAGCCTGGTGCAGCAGCCTTCGCCGGGGCGGACGGTCTACGCGTCGGTGACGGCGAAGTTCTGAGGGACGTGGGCAAAGCTTCCGGAAAATGCAAAACGCCCGGCCATTGGCCGGGCGTTTTCGATTTGTCGCGAGAGCCGGTCAGGCCCAGGGGCGGGTCTCCGCCATCTGCTTCTCGAAGCCGTCGATCATCGGCGCCTTCTCCATCGTCAGGCCGATGTCGTCGAGGCCGTTCAGCAGGCAGTGCTTGCGGAAGGGATCGATGTCGAAGCTGACGGCGCCGCCATCGGGGCCACGGATTTCCTGGGCCTCGAGATCGACGGTGATGGTCGCGTTGGCGCCGCGGCGCGCATCATCCATCAGCTTCTCGAGGTTCTCCTCGGAGACCACGATCGGCAGGATGCCGTTCTTGAAGCAGTTGTTGTAGAAGATGTCGGCGAAGCTGGTGGAGATCACGCAGCGAATGCCGAAGTCGAGCAGCGCCCATGGTGCATGCTCGCGGCTCGATCCGCAGCCGAAGTTGTCGCCGGCGACAAGGATCCTGGCGTTGCGGTAGGCCGGCTTGTTGAGGATGAAATCCGGGTTCTCGGATCCATCGTCATTGGTGCGCATCTCGTGGAACAGCGCGCTGCCGAGACCGGTCCGCTTGATCGTCTTCAGGAACTGCTTCGGGATGATCATGTCCGTGTCGATGTTGATGATCGGCATCGGAGCGGCCACGCCCTCAAGCTTGTCGAATTTTTCCATCTCTTGTGGTCTCCTGCAAAATAAGGGGCGGTTCAGGCCGCGAGGCTCTCGTCGGCCGCGACGCCGAGCATCAGGTTGAGGTTCTGCACGGCGGCGCCGGACGCGCCCTTGCCGAGGTTGTCGTAGACGGCCATCAGGACGACCTGCGCGCGATCCTCGCTGGCGAAGACATGCAGGCGCATGCGGTTGGTGCCGTTGAAGGTCTCCGGGTCGAGTTCGGCGACGCGGTCTGCCTGGCCGAGCGGGGCGACGTCGACGAAGGAGCCCTCCAGCGCACGGTAATGCGCATCGAGGGCTGCGTGGAGTTCCTGCGCGCTCGGCACCCGGGCAAGGGTCTCGAGGCGCAGCGGAACCGCCGTCACCATGCCCTGCGCGTAGTTTCCGACGCTCGGCACGAAGATCGGCGTCGAGGCCAGGCCGGCATAGCGCGTCATCTCCGGCAGATGCTTGTGCCGGAACGTCAGCGCATAGGGCAGGAAGGCCGGATTGCGCGCGCCATCGGCCTCATAGGCCTCGATCATCTGCCGGCCGCCGCCCGAATAGCCGGAAACGGCGTTCACCGTGACGGGGAAGTCCGCCGGCAGCAGGCCGGCCTCGATCAGCGGACGGATGCAGGCGATCACCCCTTGCGGATAGCAACCTGGATTGGTGACCCGCTTCGAAGCGGCGATGGCGGCGGTCTGGCTTGCGGCCATCTCGGCGAAGCCATAGTCCCATCCCTCGGCGACGCGGTGCGCCGAGGAAGCGTCGATCACCCGGGTGGTGTCATTTTCGATCAGCTTGACGCTTTCGCGCGCCGCATCGTCCGGCAGGCAGAGGATGGCCACATCCGCGGAGTTCAGCAGCTCGGCGCGCGCGCCGATGTCCTTGCGCCGCTCCGGGGCGACGGACAGAAGCTCGATGTCACGACGGCGGCCGAGGCGCTCGCGGATCTGCAGACCCGTCGTGCCGGCTTCGCCGTCGATGAACACTTTCGCGACCATGGCTCCAAACTCCAGTTGAGGGATCGCCGGCGGATTGCCCGCCGGCAAGACCGGCTTTCTACACCAGACCCGTCCCGCTTGTCATGTCCGTCGCACGTCGATCCGTGGAGACGTTGGGCCTTGGAGACGTCGGGCCTTGGATCAGCGCGCCATCGCGTGATAGTCGGCGTTGGGGCGCATGTCGGTTGCCGCGGCGACGCGGTTCGACATGTTGAAGAAGGCGGCGATGCTGGAGATGTCCCAGATGTCGCGGTCGGAGAAGCCGGCGTCGCGCAGGCCCTGCCTGTCCGCCTCGAGGATCTCCTGCGGCTTCTCGGTCAGCTTGACGGAGAAGTCGAGCATGGCGCGATGGCGCGGCGAGAGGTCGGCGACGCGGTAGTTCATGACCATCAGCTCGCCGAGCTCGGGGTCGCCGGACAGGTGACGCACCGCCGCGCCATGGGCGGTCAGGCAGTAGAAGCAGCGGTTCACGGCCGAGACGACGACGGCGATCATCTCGCGCTCCAGCTTGGACAGGCCGCTGTCGCCGAGCATCAGGTCGTTGTACATCGCCGTGAAGGCGGAGAGCTTGTCCTCGTTGAACGCATAGGCCGCGAGCACGTTGGGGACCATGCCGAGCTTCTCGCGGCACTTGGCGAAATAGGCCTCGGTCTGCGGGCTCAGAGGGGTCTCCTGCTCGAGGTCGAGCGCGATCGGCCGGGCGGCGGCGGTGATTGTGTCATTCATGGTGAAACTCCTCCCCTTTTCATGCGACTTCCGTGCCTCGCGCGCGGCTCGGGACGGGTTTCGTGCCGATCGCCACTGGAAGTCATTTCTTCTTCAATAGTATCGTCCTAGCATGGTCGCGCAGCCAGGGGTGTCCCACGACTCGCGCCCGGCTGCGCGGACGGACCAAGGAGAACCTGGCCGGCACCGGCCGGGCTGGATGGTGAGGGAACAATGCCCGACGCACGAGAGCAAGCGAAAATCAGCCTGATCAACGCGGTGGTGGAGGGTATGGAGCCCGAGCCCGGTGCATTCGCGCGCGAGTTGTTCGCGCGCGGCGCGGCCGAGGACGTTGTCAGCTACACGGCCGCCGATCTCGCGGAGATCGCGCGAAAGGCCTGGGCGCAACTGACAAAGCATGCTTCCGACACGCATCGGATCACGGTCTACAATCCCGCCCCAACCGGGGAGGGGAGCCATGCCGGCGACGTGACCGTCGTCGAGATCCTCAACGACAACATGCCGTTTCTGGTGGATTCGGTCATGGACGAGCTGCAGGCCAGCGGGTTCGAGGTTCGTCTCGTGCTTCACCCGATCCTGACAGTGACCCGTGACGGCAACGGCGCCCTCGTTTCGTGCCATGGCGGCGGCAAGTCCAGGATCGAGGGCGGCCGTCGCGAGAGCCTCATTCACATCCATGTTGCGCGCATCGACGCGGACATCGAGCGCAACCAGCTGGCCGAGCGGCTTGAGCTGGTGATGCACGACGTGCGCGCGGCGGTGCGCGACTGGGCGCCGATGCGCGAGCGCCTGCACGCCGCCATCGCGACCTACAAGGACAGCCCGCCGCCGGTTTCCGTCGATGAGCTGGCGGAGGCGATCCAGTTTCTCGAGTGGGTGGAGGGCGACAACTTCATCCTCCTCGGCATGCGGGAATACTATTTCGAGGGCGGTGTCGCCGCCGGCGAGCTGTCGCACAAGAAAGGCTCCGGCCTCGGCCTTCTGGCCGACCCCGAGGTTCGGGTGCTGCGGCGCGGATCGGAATTCGTGGTGATCACCCCCGAGATCCGCGACTTCCTGATGAAGCCCGAGCCGCTCATCGTTTCCAAGGCCAACGTCAAGAGCCGGGTCCATCGTCGCGTCCACATGGATTATATCGGCGTGAAGCTCTTCGACGACGCGGGAGAACTCGTCGGCGAGCTGCGCGTCGTCGGCCTCTTCACCGCGACGGCCTACACGCTGTCGACCAAGAGCATTCCGTTCCTTCGCCGCAAGGTGGATTCCGTGCTCGCACGCGCCGGCTACGACCCTGACAGCCATTCGGGGCGGGCCCTGATGAACGTCATGGAGAGCTATCCGCGCGACGAGCTTTTCCAGATCGAGCCGGATCTTCTCTACGACTTCGCCACGGCCATCCTCCAGCTCGACGAGCGGCCGCGTATCCGGGTGCTTGCACGGCGCGACAAGTTCGACCGTTTCGTGTCGATCCTCTGCTACGTGCCGCGCGACCGCTACACGACCGAGGTGCGCCTGAAGATCGGCGCTTTCCTTGCCGGGGTCTATGACGGCCGGCTCTCGGCCTGGTACGTGTCCTATCCCGAGGGGCCGCTGGCGCGGGTGCATTTCATCATCGGTCGCGACCAGGGCGAGACCCCGGATCCGAGCCAGGAGACACTGGAGCAGGCGGTTGCCGGCATTGTGCGTACCTGGGCCGATGGCTTCCGCGAGGCCCTGCGCGGCGCCTATGGCGGCAACAAGGCGATGGACATCGCCAACCGGTATGCGGATGCCTTCCAGGCGGGCTACCGGGAGGTCTACGACGCGGATGCGGCGCTTGCCGACATTCGCATCGTCGAGACGCTGAGCGAGACGGCCGACACCGCTCTGAGGTTCTCGCGCCGCGAGCAGGATCCGCCAAAGCGCATCTTCCTCAAGGTCTTTCATCATGTCCTGCCGATTCCGCTGTCGGCGCGGGTGCCGATTCTGGAGAACATGGGCTTCAAGGTCATCAACGAGCGGACCTACCGGATCACGCCGGCGGACAGGCCTCTCGCCTATCTGCACGACCTGACGCTGGAGCCGGCCTCGGGCGATCCCATCGACCTGACGCAGGATCTGCGCGAGAGGCTGGAAGCGCTGTCTTTGGCCATCTGGCGGGGCGACACGGAATCGGACGGCTACAACGCTCTTGCCCTCAACGGCGGGCTCGCCTGGCGCGACATCGCCATGCTGCGGGCGCTGTCGCGCTATCTGCGGCAGGCCGGCATCCGCTTTTCCGAGGACTACATGTGGCGCACGCTCAACCGCTACCATGAGGTGGCGACGCGGCTGGTGGAGCTGTTCCACCTGCGCTTCGACCCGGATCTCGACGGCAAGGACCGTTCGCTCGGCGCCGCGCGGGTGGAGAGCGAGCTGACCGCCAGTCTCGACAAGGTCGAGAGCCTCGATGACGACCGCATCCTGCGCAGTTTTGGCGGGATCATCGAAGCGATGCTGCGCACCAACTTCTTCCAGCACGACGCGCATGGAAAGCCGAAGCAGACCTTCGCCTTCAAGCTGGATCCGCAGCGCATCGAGGACCTGCCGCGGCCGCGTCCGTACCGCGAGATCTTCGTCTACAGCCCGAGGGTCGAGGGTGTGCACCTGCGCTTCGGCAAGGTGGCGCGCGGCGGCCTGCGCTGGTCCGACCGGGCGCAGGACTTCCGCACCGAGGTGCTGGGCCTGGTCAAGGCCCAGCAGGTCAAGAACGCGGTGATCGTGCCTGTCGGCGCCAAGGGCGGCTTCGTGCCCAAGCATCTGCCGGCGGGCGGCACCCGCGACGAGATCTTCGCCGAGGGCACCAAGGCCTACAAGATCTTCGTCTCGTCGCTGCTCGACATCACCGACAACCTCAGCGGCGACAAGGTCTGGCCGCCGGAGCGGGTGGTGCGTCACGACGACGACGACCCCTATCTGGTGGTGGCCGCCGACAAGGGAACCGCAACCTTCTCCGATACGGCGAACGCCATCTCCGAAAGCCGCAATTTCTGGCTCGGCGACGCTTTTGCCTCGGGCGGCTCGGCCGGATACGACCACAAGAAGATGGGTATCACCGCGCGGGGCGCCTGGGAGGCGGTCAAGCGCCATTTCCGCGAGATGAACCGCGACATCCAGAGCGAGCCCTTCACGGTCGCCGGCGTCGGCGACATGTCGGGCGACGTCTTCGGCAACGGCATGCTGCTGTCGAAGGAGATCCTGCTGGTCGCCGCCTTCGACCACCGCGATATCTTTCTCGATCCGGATCCGGTCGCGGAGACCGGCTGGGCCGAGCGCAAGAGGGTCTTCGAACTCGGCCGCTCCTCGTGGAAGGATTATGACGCCTCGCTCATCTCCGAGGGCGGCGGTATCTTCTCGCGCCAGGCCAAGTCGATCGACCTGTCGCCGCGGTTGCAGGAGCTGCTCGGCATCGCGAAGGCCAAGGCGACGCCCCAGGAAGTGATGAACGCCATCCTCAAGATGCAGGTGGACCTGCTCTGGTTCGGTGGCATCGGCACCTATGTGCGGGCGGCTTCGGAAAGCGACGCCGACGTCGGTGACCGCGCCAACGAAGCGATCCGCGTCACGGCCGGCGAGGTCGGGGCGAAGGTCATTGGCGAGGGCGCCAACCTCGGCATGACCCAGAAGGCCCGCATTGCCTTCAACCGTCGCGGCGGACGCTGCAACTCCGATGCGATCGACAATTCGGCGGGCGTCAACTCGTCGGATATGGAGGTCAACATCAAGATCGCGCTCGGCGCGGCTGTGCGCGCGAACGCGTTGTCCGTTGCCGATCGCAACACGCTTCTGGCACGGATGACCGACGAGGTCGCGGGCCTGGTCCTGCGCAACAACTACCTGCAGACGCTGGCGATCTCGCTGGCGGAATCGCGCGGGATGGAAGAGTTCGGCTACCAGCGGCGGATGATGCGTCAGCTCGAACAGGCGGGCCTGCTTGATCGCGTGGTCGAGCAGCTTCCCGACGAGGCGGCGCTGGATGAGCTGGCGGCGTCCGATTGCGCGCTGACACGGCCGGAAATCGGCGTGCTGCTCGCCTACGCCAAGATCACGCTGTTCGACCGGCTGCTGGACAGCCCGGTGCCGGATGACGCCTATCTGGCGCGCGAGCTGTTCCGCTACTTCCCGCCGGAGATGCAAGAGGCCTATGCGGACGAGATCCGCGGCCATCGGCTGCGGCGCGAAATCATCGCCACGATGCTTGCCAACTCGATCATCAACCGGGGCGGGCCGACCTTCCCGACCCGGATCGCCGACCAGACCGGCGCCGATCCGGCGCAGGTGGCCCAGGCATTCGCGGCGGTGCGCGATGCCTATCAGCTCACCACCCTCAACGGCGAGATCGATGCCCTCGACGCGCGCATCGACGGGGCGTTGCAGATCGAGCTCTACCGCGCGGTGCAGGATCTGGTCCTGGAGCAGACGGTCTGGTTCCTGCGCAACGTCTCGTTCGAGGCGGGGCTGGAGAGCGTCGTGTCGCGCTTCCGGACCGGCATCGACGCGCTCGCGCCGACGGTCAGTTCTGTCGTCGAGGCTTCGGCGAAGGCTGAGATCGAGGCCGAGACCGTGCGCCTCGCCGAGGCGGGGGTGCCCGGTCCGCTTGCCGCGCGCATCGCGCGGCTGCCGATAGAGACGGAGATCCCGGACATCATCCTGATCGCGGAGCAGAGCGGCCGCGACCTCAGGGAGGTGGCCGAGGTGTTCTTCAAGGTCGCCGGCCACTTCCGCCTTGGCGTGATGGAGGCCAAGGCCCGCGACCTGAGCATCTCCGACTACTATGACGGGCTGGCGCTCGACCGGGCCAAGGCAACGCTTGACCGGGCTCACCGCGAGGTGACGGTCGAGGCGCTGGCTGCCGACGGGTTCGAGAACTGGCTCGGGGCGAATGAGGCGCGGGTCATGCGCACCGCGCGCGCGGCCAACGAGATCATCGAGGGTGAACTGTCGGTGTCCAAGTTCTCCGTCGCGGCGGGCCTTCTCGCCGAACTTGCCCGATGACAGGTACCCGGCCGGGGGAGGGTGAGCTTCCTTCCCCGGCCGGTACGCAGGGGCCGATCGCGGCCGGTGTCGGCGTCGAGCAGCTTGCCGGGGGCGGCGCCGCTCTCGGCCTCGCTCCGGTCGGGCGAAAGGCCATCTGGAGCTGGCTCTTCTTCGACTGGGCGGCGCAGCCCTTCTTCACGCTTGTCACCACCTTCGTCTTCGCGCCTTATTTCGCCTCCGCGGTTGCCGCCACGCCTGCCGAAGGCCAGGCCTTGTGGGGATACGCAACGGCGGCGGCGGGACTTTGCATCGCGGTGCTGGCGCCGGTGCTTGGCGCCATCGCCGACCGCACGGGCGCCCGAAAACCCTGGATCGCCGCCTTTTCCGTTCCGCTCGTTCTCGGATCGCTGGTCCTTGGGCTGGCCTCTCCGGATACGCCTCATGCGGTGGCGTTCGCGCTCGCAGGCTTCGCCGTGGCGACGCTGGGGGCGGAATTCGCGACGGTCTTCACAAATGCGATGATGCCCGACCTCGTGCCGCGCCAGAAGCTGGGGCGGCTTTCGGGCAGCGGCTGGGCGCTGGGCTATGTCGGCGGGCTGATCTCGCTGGTGCTGGTGCTCGGCTTCATGGCCGCCAGTCCGGACACGGGGCGCACACTGCTCGGGTTCGATCCGCTCTTCGGTCTCGACCCGGCGACACGCGCCGGAGACCGGGCTTCGGGTCCGTTCGCGGCGCTGTGGTACGTCGCCTTCGTGCTGCCGCTGTTTCTCTTCGTGCCGGATATGCCGCACCGCCCGGTCCGTCTTCTCGACGCGGCACGGGCAGGGCTCGGAGATCTTGGAGCGACGCTGCGCGAGGTCCGCTCGAACAGGACCGTTGCCGTCTTCCTCGCCGCCAACATGATCTACAAGGACGGCCTCGTGGCGCTCTTTGCCTTCGGCGGGATCTATGCCGCAGGCGTGCTCGGCTGGTCGAGCATCGAGATCGGCACCTTCGGCATTCTGCTGACGGTCACCGGGACGCTCGGCGCTTTCATCGGGGGCCGGCTTGACGACCGGATAGGGCCGCAGCGGGTGATCGCGGGAGCGCTCGTCGTTCTCATCGCCTGCGGGCTGGGGCTCGTGTCGGTGGACGCGGACACGGTGTTCTTCGTGGTCGAGGTCGCCCCGCCTCAGCCAGGAGATGCGCTTTTCGGCAGCGTTTCCGAGCAGGTGTTCCTGGCCTTTGGCGCGATCCTGGGCGCGGCGGCCGGTCCGCTGCAGGCGGCCTCGCGCACGCTTCTGGTCGATGTCGCGCCGCCGGCCTCGCTGACGCGCTATTTCGGCCTCTTCGCGCTTTCCGGCAAGGTGACAAGCTTCATGGCGCCGGCGCTCGTCGGCATCGTCACGGCACTGACCGCCAGCCAGGCGGCGGGCATGACGGTGATCGTCGTCTTTTTCTGCGCCGGGCTGGTTCTCGTCAGCCGCATCGGCGGTTCAGGCGGGGCAAATGAAAACGGGCGGGAACAGTAGCTCCCGCCCGATTGCGTTTCCGTGGCTGTCTGCTTGCGACCGTTGCCGGCCAAATCGCCGTATCAGATCGCCGTGTCAGGCCGTCTTGTTCGCGGCGCGTTCGGCGCGCTTGCGGTCATGCGGGTCGAGCAGGGCCTTGCGCAGACGGATGTTTTGCGGCGTCACCTCGACGAGCTCGTCGTCGTTGATGTAGGAGAGCGCGGCTTCCAGCGACAGGCGGATCGGCGTCGTCAGGCGCACGGTCTCGTCCTTGCCGGAGGCGCGCACGTTGGTGAGCTGCTTGCCCTTCAGCACGTTGACCTCAAGGTCGTTGCCGCGGGTGTGCTCGCCGATGAGCATGCCACGGTAGACCTTGACGCCGGCATCGATGAGCATCGGGCCGCGGTCTTCGAGGTTGAAGAGCGCGTAGGCCACCGCCTCGCCGTCGCCGTTGGAGATCAGAACGCCGGTGTGACGGCCCGGGATATCGCCCTTGTGCGGCGCATAGGCGTGGAACAGGCGGTTGAAGATGGCCGTGCCGCGCGTGTCGGACAGAAGCTCCGACTGGTAGCCGATGAGGCCGCGGGTCGGGGCGTGGAAGACAAGACGCGTGCGTCCGGCGCCGGAGGGACGCATCTCAAGGAGATCGGCCTTCCGCTCGGAGAGCTTCTGCACGACGACGCCGGAATGCTCCTCGTCGACGTCGATGATGACTTCCTCGATGGGCTCGAGACGCTCGCCGTTCTCGCCCGTCTGGAAGACCACACGGGGCCGGCCGACACACAGCTCGAAGCCTTCGCGGCGCATGTTCTCGATCAGGATGGCAAGCTGGAGCTCGCCGCGACCCGCCACGACGAAGGCGTCCGCGTCCGCGGCGTCCTCGATCTTGAGCGCGACGTTGCCTTCCGCCTCGTCCATCAGCCGCTTGCGGATGACGCGCGACTGGACCTTGTCGCCCTCGGTTCCGGCGAGCGGACCGTCGTTGACGCGGAAGGTCATGGACAGCGTCGGCGGATCAATCGGCTGGGCGGGGAGCGGATCGGAAAACTCCGGAGCGCAGATCGTGTCGGAGACGGTTGCCTCGGACAGGCCGGCGATGGAGACGATGTCGCCCGCCTCGCCCTTTTCGATGGCCTGGCGCTCAAGGCCGCGGAAGGCGAGAACCTTGGAGATGCGGCCGGTCTCGACGACCTTGCCATCGCGCGAGATGGCTTTCACTGCCATGTTCGGCACGGCTTCGCCCGAAACCACGCGGCCGGTCAGGATGCGGCCGAGGAAGGGGTTGGACTGCACGGTGGTGGCCAGCAGGCGGAAGGCGCCAGGCTCTGCCGAGGGGGCCTTCACATGGGCGCGCACGAGGTCGAAAAGCGGATCCATGGAATCCTTCGGGCCCGCGGGGTCCGTGGCCATCCAGCCCTGCTTGGCGGAGCCGTAGAGAACCGGGAAGTCGAGCTGCTCTTCGTTGGCGTCGAGTGCGGCGAAGAGGTCGAACACCTCGTCGAGCACTTCTTCCGCGCGCTGATCGGGCTTGTCGATCTTGTTGATGGCGACGATCGGGCGAAGGCCGAGCTTCAGCGCCTTGCCAAGCACGAACTTGGTCTGCGGCATCGGGCCTTCGGCGGCATCGACCAGAAGCACCACGCCGTCGACCATGTGAAGGATACGCTCCACTTCACCGCCGAAATCGGCGTGGCCCGGGGTGTCGACGATGTTGATCCGCGTGTCGCCATGGGTCAGCGAGGTGACCTTGGCGAGAATGGTGATACCGCGCTCGCGCTCCAGGTCGTTGGAGTCCATCATGCGCTCTTCGGTCCGCTGATTGTCGCGGAAGGCGCCGGACTGCTTCAGAAGCACGTCGATAAGGGTTGTCTTGCCATGATCGACGTGCGCGATGATGGCGATGTTGCGCAAATCCATAAGTGAGGTGCTCCGGAAACAGTTTCCGCGGGCGCAAGGCACCCGCGGCTTTTTCGGGCCCCTCTATAAACCTCAGGCCGGTTTCGTGCAACGCAGCATTCCGCAACGGGCGTTGCCGCGCCTCTTGACACGCCAGAGGTTCGGGATAATTGATAAGGATGCCATATAATATGGAGATCTTATGGATCCTGCGCTCTTGTCACGGCCGGTCGGATTTCTCGTTGGCGACATCGCTCGTCTTCTCCGCCGCCGGTTCGAGCGTGCGCTGGCGGAGGCGGACACCGGGTTGACCGCGTCCGAGGCGCGCACACTGGCCTTCATCGAGCACTATCCGGAGTTTAGGCAGGCCGCGCTGGCCGAGCGGCTCGGCGTCGAGCCGATGACGCTGAGCGGTGTTCTCGACCGTCTCGAGGGGGCTGGCCTTGTCGAGCGACGAACCGATCCGGCGGATCGCAGGGCGAAATGCGTCGTCCTGACCTCGGCCGCCGCGCCCGTGCTGGACCATATCCACTCCGTAGCTATCGGCATTCGCGCCGAAACACTTCGCGGCATGAGCGATGCGGAGGCGGCCGCGGCCTATGACCTCCTGACGCGCATGCTCGGCAATCTTTCCCTCTGCAGCGAAAACGACAGACGATGACACCCCCCATACAGTCTTCCGCCGCCCTTGGTGGCATCGCCGCCGCGCCCGCACCGGGAAGCCCGGGCGGAGGGCCGCTCATGGGCGAGCGGCGCACGGCCATTCTCGGCGCCGCACTTGTCGCCATCGGCCCGATCACGATGGCGCTCTATACGCCGGCCATGCCTGTTCTTGCCGAGGCCTTCTCGACCAGCCAGTCCATGGTCAAGCTGACGCTGACAGCCTATTTTACCGGCTTCGCGCTGACGCAGCTCATGTGCGGGCCGCTGACCGACGCCTTCGGGCGCAAGCCGGTGACGCAGGTCTTTCTGGTGCTCTATCTGCTGTCGACGCTGGTCGCGACCTTTGCCCCGACCATCGACTGGATGATCGCTGCGCGCACGCTGCAGGGCATCGGCGCCTCCGTTGGCGTCGCAGCCTCGCGCGCCATTGTGCGCGACCAGTTCACCGGGCAGTCCTCGGCGCGCATCATGAACACCATCGCGATGATGCTGGCGGTCGGCCCGGCGCTCGCCCCGACAATCGGCGGCATCACGCTGGAACTGTTCGGCTGGCACCAGATCTTCTGGGCGATGCTGCTCTACGGCGTGGTTCTGTATGTCGTCGTCACCGCCTATCTGCCGGAGACGAATGCCTACAAGGACCGCAGCCATGCCCATCCCCGGCGTTTCGCCGCGAACTATGCGCTGCTCTTGTCCGACACGCGCTATCTGCAACCGAGCCTGGTGGTCGGCTTCGGCATCGGAACCATCTACACGCTTGCCTCGATCCTGCCTTTTGTCCTCATCGACCGTGTCGGACTGACGCCGATCCAGTTCGGCTTCGGCATGATGCTCCAATCCGGCTCCTTCATCTCCGGCACGGTGCTGACGAGCTACCTGCTCGGCCGGGTGGATGCGTCGCGGCTGCTGCCGTTCTCGCTGCCGGGCATGGTCATTGCCGCGGTGGCGATGGTCTGCGGCGTGGTCCTGTCCGAGCCGAGTTTCCTCAACACGATGTTGCCGGTCGGCCTCTTCGCGTTCTGCCTTGCCGTCTCGCTGCCGGCCCCGACTGCGGCGGCGCTCCAGGGGTTCCCCAGGATCGCCGGCTCGGCTTCGGCGATGATGGGGTTCCTGCAGTTCGGTGCGGGACTTCTGGGCAGTCTGGTCGCCGCGGCGATCGGTGATCCGGTGCTCAGCATGGCGATCATTCCGCCGTCGATGATCGCCATCGCCGTCCTTTCCCACATCGGTCTCGGCATTCACAATGCCCGGCAGGGCGCCTAGCCAAGGCCTGCCCCGGCGCGCCGTGGCGGGGACGCGGGGCGCTCGATGTCCGGCTGCCGGAACTTCGCCGGTTCGTGTCGTGCGTGCCGGCTTGACGATCAAAGGCAAAGCGCGCAAGACGCTGGATGAACGGCGAGGCAAGCAGAGACGTTGGCCCCGCCGATGCACCGGGAGAGGCGTGCACCTGACGCGCTCGCCGGATCACCCAGCGTAAGCGAGCGATGCACTTGCGATGACAGAAACTCCTTTCCCGACCCGGTTTGCTTTTGCGGGCGGCGCATTCGACCTGTCGCGCCCGCATGTCATGGGGATCGTCAACGTGACGCCGGACTCCTTCTCGGACGGCGGCCGCTTTCTCGATCCGGACGATGCGATGGCGAGCGCCCACAAGATGGCGGCCCATCATGCGGATGTGATCGATCTGGGTGGCGAAAGTACGCGGCCGGGCGCCGAACCGGTGCCGGAGGACGAGGAGTGGCGGCGGCTTGCGCCGGTGATTTCCGAGATGTGCCGGTTGTCGCCGCCGGTGTCCATCGACACCTACAAGTCGGGGATCGCACGGCGGGCCTGCGCGGTGGGCGCGGCCATCGTCAATGACGTCTGGGGCCTGCAGAAGGACCCGGCCATGGCCGATGTGGTCGCTGAAGCCGGTGCAGGCGTCATCATGATGCACAACCGGGAGGGCGCGGACGAGACTGTCGACATCTTCGCCGACATCGACCGTTTCTTCGAACGCTCTCTTGAACTGGCCGAGCGTGCCGGCATTCCAGCCGAGCGCCAGATGCTCGATCCGGGCATCGGCTTCGGCAAGACGCTTCGCCAGAACTACGCCATCGTCAACCGGCTGGAGCATTTCGCCCGGCACGGACGGCCGGTGCTGGTCGGTGCCTCGCGCAAGCGCCTGATCGGAGCCGTCCTGGCCGTGGAGGCCGATGACCGGCTCTTCGGCTCACTCGCGCTTCACACGATTGCGATGATGAAGGGAGCGGGCATGGTTCGGGTCCACAATGTCCAGCCCCATGCGGACGCCGCCCGCATCGTTCACGCCACTTTGAGCGAGGGCGCGCTGTGAGCGCGGGGCGGGCGGTGCGCGCCGCACTCGGGCTGGGTTCGAACATGGGCGACAGCCGCGCCAACCTCGACCGTGCCCTGGCGGAACTCTCCGCCACGCCGGGCATCGAGGTTCTGGCGCGTTCGGCCGACTACCGGACGCCGCCCTGGGGGCCGGTGCCGCAGGATGATTTCCGCAACACCTGTGCCGTGATCGAAACGATGCTGTCGCCGCGTGCCCTGCTCGACCGCTGCCTCGAGGTGGAGCAGCAGATCGGGCGCGTCCGCGATGTGCGTTGGGGCCCGCGTCTCATCGACATCGATGTTCTGCTCTACGGAACCGCGCGCGTCGAGGAGGACGGGCTGTCGATCCCGCACCCGCGTATGGGCGAGCGGGCTTTCGTGCTGGTACCGCTGGCCGACATCTGGCCGGACGCGCCGCTCGGGGACGGTCGCACAGTCGCCGAGGCTCTCGCCGAATGCCCGGGGCGCGAGGAAATCGTCAAGTTGCCCTGACAGGGCGAGCTTCCTCGTGCAGCAGAAATTCAAAGGCCCCGGCATCCGTCGGGGCCTTTTTCGTTCGCAGCGGGCGCTATGGGGTCAGCGCCGCTCGCTCTCGTCCGGCTTGTCGCGGCCGAAGTTGGGGGTCGCGGTCTCCTGTCCGGCGGCGATGATCGAGCGCCGGATGCCGCGGGTGCGGGTGAAGAGGTCGAAGAGCGCGTCGCCGTCGCCCCAGCGGATCGAGCGTTGCAGGGCGGCCAGATCCTCCGAGAAGCGCGACAGCATCTCCAGGATCGCATCCTTGTTGTGCAGGCATACGTCGCGCCACATGGTCGGGTCGGATGCGGCGAGGCGCGTGAAGTCGCGGAAGCCGGAGGCCGAATACTTGATGACCTCGGACTTCGTCACGGCTGCCAGATCGTCGGCGGTGCCGACGATGTTGTAGGCGATGATGTGCGGCAGGTGCGAGACGATGGCGAGCACGAGGTCGTGATGCTCGGCATCCATCGTGTCGACCATGGATCCGCAGTCCGTCCAGAACGCGGCAAGGCGCTCCAGCGCGTCGGGGGAGGTGCCCTCGACGGGGGTGAGGATGCACCAGCGGTTGCGGAACAGGTCCGCGAAACCTGCGTCGGGGCCGGATTCCTCCGTGCCCGCGATCGGGTGTCCGGGAATGAAATGCACGTTGTCGGGCAGGTGAGGCGCCATCTGGCGCACGACCGAGGCCTTGGTCGAACCGACATCGGAAACGATGGCGCCTGGGGACAGCGCCGGGGCGATCCACCGGGTCACGGCCTCGCAGGCGCCGACGGGCACGCAGAGGATGACGAGATCGGCGCCCTCGACGGCTTCCGCCGCATCAAGGCAGTAGCGGTCACCGAGGCCAAGCTCCTCGGCACGCCGCAACGTGTGCGCGGAGCGTGTGGAGATGACGATTTCCTCGGCCAGTCCCTCGCGGCGAACCACGTGAGCGATGGAAGAGCCGATCAGACCGATGCCGATCAGGGCAAGGCGGCGAAACTTCGGATTGGACATGAATGCAGGCTTTGACTTGGGACCCGGCCGCAGGCGCGGCACGGGTCCTGGAAGGTCAGGCCGCGAGGAATTCCTTCAACACGGCGACGACGTCTCGATTGGCCTCTTCCGAGCCGATCGACATGCGCAGCGCGTTGGGCAGGCCATAGGCGCCGACCGCGCGCAGCACGCAACCACGGTCGCTCAGATATCGGTCTGCATCCGAAGCCGTCTTGCCCGTGTCCTCGGGGAAGTGCAGCAAAAGGAAATTGCCGACGCTCGGCGTCACCTTGAGGCCAAGCGCCTCCAGTTCCTTCGTCACCCAGGGCAGCCAGGTCTCGTTGTGCGAGATGGCCGCGTCGATGAAGGCGCGGTCGCGCACGGCGGCAGCGCCCGCCGCCTGCGAGGCGGAGGAGACGTTGAAGGGCCCGCGGATGCGGTTCAGCGTGTCGATCAAATGGGCGGGACCGTACGCCCAGCCGATACGCAGCGCCGCAAGGCCGTAGATCTTCGAGAAGGTGCGGGTCATCAGCACGTTCTCGGAGGTCGCGGCCAGTTCCATGCCGGCTTCGTAGTCGTTGCGCCGGACGTATTCCGCGTAGGCGGCGTCGAGCACGAGCAGCACCTGCGGCGGCAGGCCGGCCTGAAGACGGCGGACCTCGTCGAACGGCAGATAGGTGCCGGTCGGATTGTTCGGATTGGCGAGGAAGACGACCTTCGTCTTGTCGGTGACGCAGGCAAGGATCGCGTCGACGTCGGTGGTCAGGTCCTTCTCCGGCGCCACGACGGGCGTGCCGCCGGCGGCCAGGATCGCGATCCGGTAGACGATGAAGCCGTATTCGCTGAAGACAGCCTCGTCGCCGGGGCCGATGTAGGCGCGCGCGACGAGTTCGAGGATCTCGTCGGAGCCGTTGCCGCAGATGATGCGGTCGGCATTGAGCCCGTGCACGTCGGCAATCGCCTCGCGCAGACGGACGGAGCCGCCATCGGGGTAGAGCTCCAGATGCCCGGCCTCACCGCGATACGCCTCGATCGCGGCCGGGCTCGCGCCGAGCGGTGTTTCGTTGGAGGAGAGCTTGTGAAGCTTGCCGCCACCGGTCGACTTGGTGCGGCCGGGCACATAGGGCGCGATCTCCATGATGCCCGGGCGGGGCGTCGGACGGAGGGCGGGGGTCGGTTTTGCGCTGGAGTTCGTCGGCTGCATGTTTCTGGACCGGTTCACGCGATTTGGAAGGAGACCCGCTGGTCGCCTCCGGTGCAGCAACGCTGCCCCCGGCGCCCCGGATCCGCGCCATTCATAGGCAGTCGGAAGGGCTAAGGCAAAAGAAAACATTGACCTCACCGAACCGGCCTCCTACCTCTCAACCCTCCCGAATGGTGGGGTTTATGCGGCGTCCGCCGGTCGGCATGCCGTTCCGCCGGCGGGTTCGCAAGGGGCAGGCAGGAGCGCCGGGGCGCGATGACGGACCAGACAAGCGAGGACGCCGGACGGGCGGATGAAGTGGCCGAAGCGGCGGCAACGGGCGGAGAATTGCGCATGTCGCCTGCGAGCGAGGCGGACACCCCCTCCAGCCAGTTCGCGCGGTTCGGCGGCGAGCGTGCACTCAAGCTTGATTCCGGGCCTGTGCTCGATCCCTGGCAGATCGCCTATGAAACCTACGGCACGCTCAATGCGGAGCGCTCCAACGCGGTGCTCGTCTGCCATGCGCTGACCGGCGACCAGTATGTCGCCTCGGCCAACCCGCTGACCGGCAAGCCTGGCTGGTGGTCGCTTCTGGTCGGCCCCGGCCGCCCGGTCGACACGGACCATTATTTCGTCATCTGCGCCAATGTGCTCGGCGGCTGTCTCGGAACCACGGGACCGGCGTCGACAAACCCGGCGACGGGCATGCGCTGGGGGCTCGACCTGCCGTTGGTGACCATTCGCGACATGGTCAACGCGCAGGCCGTTCTTCTCGATCACCTGGGCATCGAGACACTGTTTGCGGTCGTCGGCGGCTCGATGGGGGGCATGCAGGTCCTGCAATGGGCCGCAAGCTATCCCGAACGCGTTTTCGCCGCCGTGCCGATCGCCTCCGCCGCGCGTCATTCGTCGCAGAACATCGCTTTCCACGAAGTCGGGCGCCAGTCGGTGATGGCCGATCCCAACTGGTGCGGCGGACGCTACTTCGAGCGCGGCGTGCGCCCGTCCAAGGGGCTTGCGGTGGCGCGCATGGCCGCGCATGTCACCTATCTCTCGGACCCGGCGCTGCACCGCAAGTTCGGCCGCAACCTGCAGGACCGGGACGCGGTGACCTTCGGCTTCGACGCGGACTTTCAGATCGAGAGCTACCTGCGCCACCAGGGGATGACTTTCGTCGACCGGTTCGATCCCAATTCCTATCTCTATGTGACGCGGGCGATGGACTATTTCGATCTGGCCGCCGACTACGGCGGCTCGCTGGCGCGCGCCTTTCTGCACTCGCCGACCCGGTTCTGCGTGATGTCTTTCACCTCGGACTGGCTGTTTCCCACCGCCGAGAGCAAGGCGGTCGTGCGCGCGCTCAATGCGGCTGCGGCGAATGTCTCCTTCGTGGAGGTGGAGAGCGACCGGGGGCATGATTCCTTCCTGCTCGACGAGCCGGAGATGTTCCGCACGGTGACGGGCTTCCTCACCGGGGCCGCCCATGCGCGCGGCATTCCCGCGCCGGGCGAGACCGTGAAGGGAGATCAGGCATGAGCGGGACGCGGCATGAACAGGCGCGCGGCGACCACAGGCTCGTCGCCGATCTGGTGACATCCGGATCCCGCGTGCTCGACATCGGCTGCGGTGACGGGGCGCTGCTTGACCTTTTGGTGCGCGAGAAGCATGTCGACGGGCGCGGTATCGAGCTGTCCCAGGCCGGCGTGAACGCCTGCGTCGCGCGCGGGCTCTCGGTCGTGCAGGGCGACGCGGACCGCGATCTTGCCGATTATCCCGACGATGCCTTCGACTTCGTCATCCTCAGCCAGACGCTGCAGGCGACCTATGCGCCGCGCCAGGTGCTGGGCGAACTCCTGCGCATCGGCGCCAACGTCATCGTCTCCTTCCCCAACTTCGGGCATTGGCGCAACAGGTTGCAGCTCATGTTTCAGGGGCGGATGCCGGTGACGGACTATCTCCCCTATTCCTGGTACGACACGCCGAATATCCACTTCTGCACCATCCGCGACTTCGTCACGATGTGCGGCGAGGTGGATGCGCATATGGTCAAGGCGATGGCGCTCAACGCCCGCGGTGAGCCGGTCGGCTTCACGGCACCCTGGTGGGTGTGGAACCTGATTGGCGAGCAGGCGCTGTTTCTGCTGAAGCGTTGAAACGCATGTGGGTGTGACCGCTCAATCCTGTGGTGGCGCCGTCGGGAATGAACAGCGGTCGGAAACTGCGCGACACGCGCTGCTGGCGCACAGGCGCGCCGCGATAGACCTGTTTTTCCGCCTCGATCACCAGCAATCCGGCAAAGGCCGGCCAGAGACGTCGCCCGATCCGCTCCCAGGTACGCGCGCCGCGCAGAAGCAGGCGCGAACGCGTCGGCGGCAGGAACAGCGCCTCCCCGCGGCCGCGTGGCTCGAACTGGCAGTCACGCAGCAGCGCCTCGATCTGGCCGCGCGAGAACGGGCGCCCGTAGCCGAAGGGGGAGATTTCCGAGCGCGCCCACAGGCCGCGCCGGTTCGGCACGACGACCAGCACCCGGCCGCCTGGAACGAGCACGCGCCAGGCCTCGCGCAGGAGCGCCTCCGGGTCGCCGCTGTGGTCGAGCGCGTGGACGATCAGCGCGTTGTCGAAGACGTGATCGGGAAATGGCAGGTCGTCGTCTTCCACGAGCGTTGCGGAGTTTCGCCCGCCGCGCGGCCAGGCGACGACGCCCTGTTGCGCCGGCATGGCGGCGATGCAGCACAAAGCTTCGTCCAGATAGGGGCGCATGTAGGGGCCGGCATAGCCGATACCGACCAGCCGCTTGCCGGCGAGGGATGGCCAGAAGGCGCGCACGCGCGCGCCAACAAGCACACGCAGCATCAATCCAAGCGGCAGGTCGTAGAAGGTGCGTTGATGCGCGGCGTCGAGATACATGGGCAACCTGAGAGCACTTTCGGCAGGGACACCCGGACCATCGCGTGTCGGACGGCGGGGTTCAGGGATTGTCCCGACCCGGTAGCCGCCGGCCGATTGAACCCTTCCGCGACGCGCGATGCAACCGCTCAATATGACGCCGGCGGAGCGGCCTGGGGTCTTGTCTCGTTCGGGTCCCCGGTGCAGTCTTGGCCGCGCGCGGAGCGGCGCGGACAATCGACAATCGGCGGCAACGGGGTAGCGAGAATGAACGGTGGCGGCATGGATGCGGATATCCGGCAGTTTGCGTGTCTCGACGACAATTTCGGCGTGATCCTGCATCTCCCTGCGTCGGAGCGGACCATTGCCATCGATGTGCCGGATGCGGCGCCCTATCTCGCGGTGCTGGCGGAGACGGGCTGGCGTCTCACCGACATCCTGATCACCCATCACCATTGGGACCATGTCCAGGGGCTTGAGGCCCTCAAGGCGGAGACCGGCGCCAGGGCGACGGGGCCGGAGATGTCGCGCGATCGGATCGTCGGGCTCGACGCGGGTGTGAGCGACGGGGAGCGGCTCGAGATCGGGGGGCTTTTGCTTGAGGCCATCGGGACGCCGGGCCACACGCTCGACCAGATCTCCTGGTTCGCGCCGCAGATCGGGTTCGCCCACACTGGCGACACGCTGTTCTCACTGGGTTGCGGTCGTGTGTTCGAGGGCGACATGGCAATGATGTGGTCCTCGCTCGACAAGCTTGCCGACCGTCTTCCCGGCGACACGCGGATCTACTGCGGGCACGAATACACGCTCTCCAACGCCCGCTTCGCGCTGACGATCGATCCGCAGAACACGGCGCTTGTCGCCCGTGCCGAGGAGGTGGAGGCGCTGCGCTCGGCCGGACGGCCGGCGCTGCCGACGACCATGTCGCAGGAACTTGCCACCAATCCCTTCCTGCGCGCCCGCGATCCGGCGATCCGCGCGGGTCTGGGGATGGAGACCGCTAGCGACGCCGAGGTCTTCGCCGAGATCCGCCGCCGCAAGGACAGTTTCTGAGATGCCGCAGGATGCGATGACCGCTTCGAACATGTCTGCCGACGAGGTCGTTCGGCTTCTTGAACTCAGCCCGCACCCCGAGGGCGGGCACTACCGGGAGACCTTTCGTGACGACGCGGTGGATGCCTCCGGCCGAGCCCGCGCAACGACGATCCACTATCTGCTCGCCGAGGGCGAACACTCCGCCTGGCATCGGGTTGATGCGGCCGAGATCTGGCTTTGGCATGCCGGCGCGCCGCTGGCGCTAGAGGTCGCCGGGGAGGGGACGGCCCGCAAGACCGTTACCCTCGGCGGCGACCTTGTCGGCGGCGAGACACCACAGGGCATCGTGCCGGCGGGCGCCTGGCAGGCGGCGCGCAGTCTGGGGGCGTGGACGCTGGTCTCCTGCGTCGTCGCGCCGGGCTTCGAGTTCGCCGGCTTCGAGATGGCGCCTGCCGGTTTCGAGCCGCCGTCGCAAGGCTGACGGCGGGCGAAGCTCCCGATTTCCCGGCTTGCGCTTCGTGGTGCACGGGCTACAGTGCGCCCGGTTTTCGGCTGCCCTTTCGGGGGTTCCAGGGCAGCGGGAGGATCGGTCTCGATCTTCCTGGCATCTTCCCCGATCCCGCATCGCCGGGACTTCGACACCGGATCTACTGGACTCAGGACCTCATGGCTCACAAAGATATCAAAAAGGTGGTGCTTGCCTATTCTGGCGGCCTCGACACCTCGATCATCCTGAAATGGCTGCAGACGGAATATGGCTGCGAGGTGGTGACCTTCACCGCCGATCTCGGCCAGGGCGAGGAGCTTGAGCCGGCCCGCAAGAAGGCCGAGATGCTTGGCATCAAGGAGATCCACATCGACGATCTGCGCGAGGAGTTCATTCGCGACTTCGTCTTCCCGATGTTCCGTGCCAACACCCTCTATGAGGGCGTCTACCTGCTCGGCACCTCGATCGCCCGTCCGCTGATCTCCAAGCGGCTGATCGAGATCGCGCATGAGACCGGCGCCGACGCCATCGCCCATGGCGCCACCGGCAAGGGCAACGACCAGGTCCGCTTCGAGCTTTCCGCCTATGCGCTGGATCCCGACATCAAGGTCATCGCGCCGTGGCGTGACTGGACGCTCAAGTCCAGAACCGACCTGATCGACTTCGCCGAGAAGCACCAGATTCCGGTGCCGAAGGACAAGCGCGGCGAGGCACCGTTCTCGGTCGACGCCAACATGCTGCATTCCTCCTCGGAGGGTAAGGTTCTCGAGGATCCGTGGGAAGAGCCGCCGGAGTATGTGCACCAGCGCACAGTTTCCCCGATGGACGCGCCGGATGTTGCCACCGAGATCACCATCGGCTTCGAGAAGGGCGACGCCGTCTCCCTCAACGGCGAGGCGATGTCGCCTGCGACGCTGTTTGCCAAGCTCAACGACTATGGCCGCGACAACGGCATCGGCCGGCTCGATCTCGTCGAGAACCGCTTCGTCGGCATGAAGTCGCGTGGCGTCTACGAGACGCCGGGCGGCACGATCCTGCTCACCGCCCACCGGGCGATGGAGTCGATCACGCTCGATCGCGGTGCCGCTCACCTCAAGGACGAGCTGATGCCGCGCTATGCGGAGCTCATCTACAACGGCTTCTGGTTCTCGCCCGAGCGCGAGATGCTGCAGGCGGCGATCGACAAGAGCCAGGAGAAGGTGGCCGGCGAGGTTCGCCTGAAGCTCTACAAGGGCAATGTCATCGTGGTTGGCCGTCAGTCGCCCCATTCGCTCTACTCTGAGGACCTGGTCACCTTCGAGGATGACCACGGCGCCTACGACCAGAAGGACGCGGCCGGCTTCATCCGCCTCAACGCGCTGCGCCTGCGCACGCTCGCCAAGCGCGACCGCGTGAAGTAATGAGCGACCCGGCGCGGGACGGGGCGTGGCTTGCCGGTCTTGGCAGGCGCCTCGCCCGCGCCGGGTTTCTTGTCGCGGGCGGGTTTGCTCCCGAACCTGACGACAACGTGCCCGCCTTGCCGGACGGGGCACCCGCTGCCGCGGTTCTCGTCGTCGGCAGCCTGTCGAACACCGTTCTCCCGATCCTGAAGGAGCGCCCCGAGTGGCGCGATGGCGCGTCCGATCCGCTCGACCGCTACACCCGTGCCGCGCTCACGGCTGTCGCGGAAGACGAGCAGCTTGGCGTCGTCTTTCCCTTCGATGGGCCGCCCTGGCATCCTTTCCAGCGCTGGGCGCTTCGCACGGGTGGCTTCTCGCGCTCGCCCCTGGGCGTTCTCGCCGACGAGCTCCATGGCCCCTGGCTGGGGCTGCGTGCGGCGCTCCTGTCCCGTGAGGCGCTGCCGGCGACCGGGCGCTCCGGCGACGGCCCGTGCCCGACGTGCTCCGATCCCCCCTGCATTTCCGCCTGTCCCGCCGGTGCGCTCGACAGCACTGGCTACGACGTACCCCGCTGCCTGGCGTGGCTTTCGGCGAATCCGTCCGCCGACTGCCACCGGGGCTGTCTGGCGCGGCGTGCCTGCCCCTTCGGACGCGCGCATGCGCAAGGGCCCGAGGAGGCCAGCTTTCACATGCGCAGCTTTCTGAGCGCGGCCTTCTAGCTTGTCGCAAATCTTCAAGACTGGCTTGCGGCGACGGAGTATGCGAAGGGCGGACAAGTCGATCAGGAGGTCCTTCGATGAAATTTCGCTACACCATCCTCTACGTGGAGGATGTGGCCCGCGCGTTGGCGTTCTACCAGCGTGCCTTCGGTCTCGAGACCGCTTTCCTGCATGACAGCGGCACCTACGGTGAACTCGCGACAGGCGGGACGAAGTTGGCGTTTTCCGCGCGCTCCCTGATGACGCAGCTTGGCAAGACGCCTGCACGAGCGGTCCCGGGCGCGCCCGTCTTCGAGATCGCCCTGGAGACCGATGATGTCGCAGGTGCGCTGGCCAGGGCCTGCGCCGCCGGTGCGGAGCTTGTTCAGGATGCGCGTGAAGAGGACTGGGGCCAGACGACGGCCTATGTGTCCGATCCCGACGGCTATCTGGTCGAGATCTGCTCACCCGTTGCCGGGACCGCGAGTCCGGACTGAGCCAGCAGCGAGAGCCGGTGCGGGTCGGTCCTGAGCCGCGCCGGTGTCGCTCCGAACCAGTGGCGGAAGGCGCGCGTCATGTGCGCCTGGTCCGCATAGCCCGCGTCGGCGGCGATGTCGGCAAGCGGCGCATCTTCGCGCAGTCCCGATGCCGCATGCCGTGCACGGGCCAGGCGAAGCCAGAAGCCGGGGGCGGGCAGCTCGTTGGCCTGAAACAGCCGTTGCAAGGTCCGGGGCGTGAGCGACAGGCGTCGAGCGAGCCCTGCAGCCGTTGCGGCGGGAGCCGCCTCGATCGCGGCGAACGCCTCGATGATTCCGATTTCTCGCCCGCAGTGTTCGTCGATCAGCGAAAGGGGAGAGGCCGGATTGTCCCTGGCTTGCGTGATCCGCGTCAGAAGGCGCGGGGTGTCGATCCGCGTTCCCGGCGCAAGACGGTAACCCGTCAGCCGGGTGCCGGGCGGAAAGTCGGTGGTCAGAACCGGGGCCGTGTGCAGGTCGCTGACGAAAGCCGTGGGTCTTGAGCCGGGCTTGGTGACCAGGATCAGGTCGCGGCACCCGTCCGGCAGGACAAGGTCGCAACCGCGCGCGGTGACGGTATGATCCCAGACATCGAGGAGAGTCGTCATTGCCGGCCGGACATGCGCTGGTTCTAGCGGTCGCGGTCGGCAACGAAACGGGCGAGCGCCACCAGTTCGGCTGACCGCGCGCCGAAAGGCGCCAGCAAGGCCTCGGCCTCCGCGACAAGGTCCGCGAGTTCGGCCCGTGTCTCGGCAACGCCCTTGAGCGCGACGAGGGTCGCCTTGCCGGCGTCCGCATCCTTGCCGGCGGCCTTGCCAAGGCGGGCGGCATCGCCTTCCACGTCCAGAAGGTCGTCGGCGAGCTGGAATGCAAGCCCGATGATCTCGCCGAAACGGGTCAACCGCTCGAGATCGGGGCCGCTTGCATCGGCAAGGCGCGCGCCGGTACGTGCGGCGTAACGGATCAGCGCGCCGGTCTTCATGGCCTGGAGGAGCCGGATTTCCTGTTCGCTGCGGTCACGGTGCTCCGAGGCGAGGTCCAGCATCTGACCACCCGCCATGCCGCCGTGACCGGCGGCCCGGGCAAGCTCGCGCGAGGCCTCGAGACGCACGACCGCCGAGGTGTGAACGGCCGGCGCGGCGATCAGGTCGAAGGCGAGGGTGAGCAGCGCGTCGCCGGCAAGGATGGCGGTCGCCTCATCGTAGGCCCTGTGCACCGTCGGACGGCCTCGACGCATGTCGTCGTCATCCATGGCCGGCAGGTCGTCGTGGACCAGCGAGTAGCAGTGGATGCATTCCAGCGCCGCGCCGGCAAGAATCACCCCCTCGTCGTCGCGACCGAAAAGCCTTGCCGTGGCCAGAAGGAGGCCGGGGCGCAGGCGCTTGCCGCCGCCAAGGGCCGCATGGCGCATGGCCGCGACAAGGCGTTCGGGGCGGGGGTGCTCACCGGCAAGGGCGGAGGTCGCAAGGGCGTTATCGAGTGCCGCCTCTACACGTCGTGCGCAATCGGCAAGCAGGCGGACGGGATCGCCGCCGGACGCATCCTGGTGGGTCAAGCTCTGCCTCCGCTTGGTTGTCTTTCGCCAGGCACGGTCCCGCCTGGGCGGGGCCCCTCCGTGCTGTTCCGAAAACGCTGCGGGCGGTGCTGCCGGAGACCGCACCGCCCGTTGTCTTGTCTCTCCACCTCAGTGTCGCGAAACGCGCCAAAGGTCAACCGCGCGAAACGCGCCAAGGGACAGCCGCGCGAGCTGCGCTCAGGCGGCGAGATCCGCCTCCAGCGCCACGGCGGCCGACTGGATGATGGCGGCGTAGCGGATTGCGGTCTGGATCTGCTCGCTCGACATGCCGGCCTTGCGCAGGATGTCCTCATGGGCGTCGATGCACATGCCGCAGCCGTTGATGGCGGAGACCGCAAGCGACCACAGCTCGAAATCGACCTTGTCGACGCCGGGCTTGCCGATGATGTTCATGCGCAGCTTCGCCGGCATGGTCTTGTACTGGTCATTGGAGGCCAGGTGGACGAAGCGATAGTAGACGTTGTTCTGCGCCATGATCGCCGCTGCCGCCTTTGCGGCGGCAAGTGCCTCGGCGCTCAGATGCGCGCCGGCTTCCTCGATCAGCTCGGCGCGAACCGTCGGATTGCGGCTGGCGATGCCGCAGGCGACCATCAGACCGTATTTCTGCTGGTCGGTGAAGGTCTCGTCGCTGGCGAGCGAAGACAGGTTCAGCCGCGTGTCCTTGGCAAAATCCGGCAGCGCGGCCTTCAGGGCATCAATAGACATGAACGGTCTCCTGGAACGGGTCTCCGGCGAAGGGTGCCGGTGCGCGTGCCGTGGCACGCGATACTGCGGATCGAAGGGGCGGCGGGACACGTCCCGCCGCCCTGTTTCTGCTTCGCGCCGATCAGGCCGCGAGCGTTGCGCCGCCGACCTCACGGTTGCACGGGCACAGCTCGTCGGTCTGCAGGGCGTCGAGAACGCGCAGCGTGTCCTTCGGGTTGCGGCCGACGTTGAGGTTGGTCGCATAGACGTGCTGGATGGTGTTCTCGTCGTCGACGATGAACGTGTAGCGATAGGCGACGCCGTCGGGCGAGCGCACGCCGAGGCCGTCAACCAGCGAGCCGTTGGTGTCAGCGAAGGACCAGATCGGCAGCTTGTCCAGATCCGGATGATCGCGACGCCAGGCGAGCTTGCAGAACTCGTTGTCGGTGGAGCCGCCGAGGACGACGCAGTCGCGGTCCTCGAAGTCGCCGGCAAGGCGGGCGAACTCAGCGATCTCGGTCGGGCAGACGAAGGTGAAGTCCTTCGGGTAGAAGAAGATAACCTTCCATTTGCCCTCGAAGCTGGTCTCCGTCAGCGTCTCGAACGCGCTCTCGCCGTTCTCCTCGTGGTGGTTGAAGCCCGGCTTCACGCCGACGATCTCGAACTCGGGCAGCTTGTCGCCAATACCGATCATGGTGTGTCTCCTGAGTTGAGGCCCGGCGCGCGCTCTTGCGCGCGGTGCCTGAAAAGCGGTTTGCCCTGCCTGTTGTGCAGTGCAATGACACCGGGTATGCAAATGAAACGACGTTCGGTCAAACCGATAAATCCGATGTAGTGCATCGGTATTGTCGATACATCAGGGCGCCCCTGCGTCATCTTGTCGGAGGCCTGTCAAAACGCCGCGGCGTGATGCTCCGGCACCGGTTGAATGGAACCCGCGAATGCTCCCGACGCTTCGGCAAATGCAGTATTTCGTCGCGCTCGCGGAGCATCGCTCCTTCGTGCGCGCGGCGCGCGCCTGCCATGTCACCCAGTCGACGCTGTCCGGCGCAATCCGCCAGTTCGAAGAGTGTCTCGGGGCGGAAATGATCGACCGGTCGGGACGGGTACTGTCGCTGACGGAGGCCGGCGAAAGCGTTCTCGACCGGGCGATCCTGATCCTGCGCGAGGCCGAGGACCTCGCCGGGTTGGCACGCGCGGCGCGCAAGCCCCTTTCCGGGCGTCTCAGGCTTGGTGTCATTCCCTCCATTGCGCCCTTCCTTCTTCCCCAGGCCCTGCCGGCGCTGCGCAGGGCGCACCCCGACCTGCGTCTCGTGCTGCGCGAGGATCTGACCCGGGTGCTCGTGCAGGACCTCAAGGATGGCCGCCTCGACGTCCTGCTGATCGCGCTGCCCTATGACACGGGAGATCTGGAAAGCGAGGTGATCGGCTCCGACCGGCTGCTGCTGGCGCTTCCCGAGGGCCATCCGCTGGCCACGCAGGCACCGGTGGATCTGGCCCGGTTGCGGCGCGAGCCGCTGCTGTTGCTGGAGGATGGGCACTGCCTGCGCGAGCACGTGCTGCTGGCCTTCAACGGAGGGGCTCCGATGGAGGCCGATGACATTCGCGCTTCGTCGATGACGACGCTCGTGCAGATGGTGGACAATGGTCTCGGCCTGACGCTCGTTCCCGAAATTGCCGTGAGGGCGGGGGTGGCGCGCGGAACGCGGCTTTCGATCGTGCCGATCGAGGGCGCGCAGGCGGTGCGCCAACTCGGGCTTGTCTGGCGCAGGCGGTCCGCCCATACGGCCGATGCGCGCACCCTTGCGGCGGCGCTGCGCGACCACCTTGCCGGGCGCTCGACGCCGGCGGCGAAGGCTGGCAAGAATGGTGATGACGACGGGGACGCGGAGACGATGGCGTGAGCGGACGGGGCAGGGCGGGAGGCGAGGCGAGTGGCGATACGCGTCCGTCCAGGCGGCGGGTGTCCATCCGCAGGATCCTTCTCAGGGTCGTTCTCGCGCTGGTGCTTGTGCCGCCGCTGCTGACCATCGTCTACGCGGTCGCGCCGCCGGTCAGCACCTTGATGCTGACGCGCTACGCACAGGGGCTCTGGGTCGACCGGACCTATGTCCGGCTCGAGGACATTGCTCCGGCCCTGGTGCGCTCGGTTGTCGCCTCCGAGGACGGCCGTTTCTGCGACCATGGCGGCGTCGACTGGCAGGCGCTGGACAAGCAGATCGATGCGCTCGGCGAGGGGGATGACGTGCGCGGTGCCTCGACGATCACCATGCAGGTCGCCAAGAACCTCTTCCTGTGGAACGGGCGCAGCTACGTGCGAAAGGGCATGGAGCTGCCGCTGGCGCTGATGCTCGACGCGATGCTCTCAAAGCGGCGGATCCTGGAGATTTATCTCAATGTCGCCGAATGGGGCGAGGGCGTCTTCGGCGCGGAAGCGGCGTCGCAGGCATGGTTCGGCAAGCCCGCGTCCGAGCTTTCGCGCAGCGAGGCCGCACGCCTTGCGACCGCCCTTCCGAACCCGTTGGCGCGCAATCCGGCCAATCCGAAACCGGGGCACGCGCGGCTGGCGCGGATCAACCGGGGGCGGGCTTTGGGAATGGATCCGCACCTCGATTGCCTGCCCGGCTTTGCCTCGGGCCAATAAACGAAGCGGCGGAGCGCAAAAAAATCGCTTTCGGGCTGGCAAATGCTTGCGGGTTTCGGTATAAGCCCGCCATTCCTGCACACCGCGTGGACCCACGCCCCGGGCAGACCCGGTCCGGGTTCGCGGGATATTGCACGACGGAGAGAAGAACAATGGCCGTTCCGAAGAGAAAAACCTCGCGCATGAAGCGCGGTCAGCGTCGCTCCGCCGACGCCCTGCGGCAGCCGTCCTATGTCGAAGACAGGGATTCCGGCGAGCTGCGCCGTCCGCATCATGTCGACCTTAAGACCGGGATGTACCGCGGTCGTCAGATCCTGGCGCCGAAGGACGGCGTCTGAGCGGGCTTGCCGCGCGGATGAAGACCCGCAGGGACGGATCCGACGCGGCGCGCAATGCGCGCTTGCAGGTCCGACGCCTGCAGGACAAGAATATTCGGTAAAGGGACCGGTTGCGCCGGTCCCTTTACCTTTTTGCGTGTTTGCGCTGCCGTAGCATCTGCGCGGCGGCACTGAAAAACCCCGGATGCGGCGACGCATCCGGGGTTTTCGTTTGTATGGAGACCGGCTCGGGTGGTCAGCCGTTGGCGTAATACTGACCGCCGTTGATGGTCATGACCGCGCCGGTCATGAAGGCTGCCTGCTTGGACGCGAGATAGACCACCGCCGCGGCGATTTCCTCGGCCTGGCCAAGGCGTCCCACCGGGATGCCCGCGATGATCCCCTCAAGGACCTTCTCCGGCACGGCGGCGACCATGTCGGTATCGATATAGCCCGGGCAGATCGCGTTGACCGTGATCCCCTTGCGCGCCGTTTCTGAGGCAAGAGCCTTGGTGAAGCCGATGACGCCGGCCTTGGCGGCGGAATAGTTGGTCTGGCCGAGCTGGCCCTTCTGTCCGTTGATCGAGGAGATGTTGATGATGCGGCCGTGGCTGCGCTCGCGCATGCCGTCGATGACCGGACGGGTCATCGTGAACATGCAATCGAGGTTGGTGCGGATCACCGCCGACCACTGCTCGTAGTCCATCTTGTGGAACCAGCCGTCGCGGGTGATGCCGGCGTTGTTGACCAGCACCTCGACCGCGCCAAGGTCGGATACGACCTGCGCCACGCCTTCCTTGCAGGCTTCGGCATCCGAAACGTCCCACCTGTAGACATGAATTCCGGTCTCGGCCTTGAAGGCTTCCGCCTTCTCGGTGTTGCCAGCGTAGGTCGCCGCCACCGTGTAGCCGGCATCCTTCAGCGCCTTTGAAATAGCGGCGCCGATGCCCCGCGTGCCCCCCGTCACGATTGCCACATTGCTCATGGACGTCGTCTCCTCTGCCGGCTCAGACAAGCTGAAAAAGCCCTCATGATCTTTTCCAGATGTCGCGGTGATGCCCCAGCGGTTGCTGGCTTTCAATGATCTATATCAATTTATGGTTGTGCTTCGCCCGTTCTTTCGCGGGGCGTTTCGAGTGTTGCGGTGGAGGTGTGGTGTCTCCTGGCGCGGCGGCTTGCGCCGCAATGCGGACGGCCCAAGGGCCGTCCGCTGCGAGAGCCTGTCGGCTCAGCGCTCGACGCAGAGGGCGACACCCATGCCGCCGCCGATGCACAGCGTGGCGAGGCCCTTCTTCGCGTCACGCCGGCCCATCTCGTGAAGAAGCGTGACGAGAACGCGGGCGCCGGACGCACCGATCGGATGGCCGATGGCGATCGCGCCGCCATTGACGTTCACGATGTCCGGGTTCCAGCCCATGTCCTTGTTGACCGCGCAAGCCTGTGCCGCGAAGGCCTCGTTGGCCTCGACGAGATCGAGGTCCTCGACCTTCCAGCCGGCCTTCTGCAGCGCCTTGCGCGAAGCCGGGATCGGGCCGGAGCCCATGATCGCGGGATCGACGCCGGCGGTGGCCCAGGATGCAACGCGGGCAAGCGGTGTCAGGCCGCGGCGCTCGGCCTCGGCCGCGCTCATCACCACCAGCGCCGCGGCGCCGTCGTTGATGCCCGAGGCGTTGCCGGCGGTGACGCTGCCGTCCTTGGCAAAGGCGGGGCGCAGCTTGGCCATGCCTTCCAGGCTGGCGCCGTGGCGGATGTACTCGTCATCCTCGACGACGCGTTCGGCCTTGCGCTCCTTGACGGTCACCGGGGTGATCTCGTCCTTGAAACGACCGGCCTTCTGGGCAGCCTCGGCCTTGTTCTGGGACGCGACGGCGAAGGCGTCCTGCTCGTCGCGGGAGATCTGCCACTTCTCGGCGACATTCTCGGCCGTCTGACCCATGTGGTAGCCGTTGAAGGCGTCCCACAGGCCGTCCTTGATCATCGTGTCGATCATCTTGAAGTCGCCCATCTTGTAGCCCGAGCGCATATGCGCGCAGTGGGTCGAGAGCGACATGCTTTCCTGGCCGCCGGCGACGACGATCGAGGCGTCTCCGGCCGCGATCTGCTGCATGGCGATGGCCACGGTGCGCAGGCCCGAGCCGCAGACCTGGTTGAGCGTCCAGGCGCTTGCGGCCGGATCGATGCCGGCAAGGATCGCCGCCTGGCGTGCCGGGTTCTGGCCCTGGCCGGCGGTGAGAACCTGGCCGAAGACGAGCTCGTCAATCTCCGTGCCGGTAACGCCGGCGCGTTCCATGGCCGCCTTGATGACGATGGCGCCCAGTTCATGGGCGGGGGTATTGGCGAAGGATCCATTGAAGGATCCGACGGGTGTGCGCGTGGCGCTGACAATGACGACGTCGGTGTTTGCGCTCATGATGATGCCTCCGAAATCCGGACCTCCCGGAAACGCGCCCCTCATGCTTATGTTTTTTCGCGCGCTTTGGCCCAACTAGAGACGCTCGCCCGACCTTAGTCAACCGCAACGCATGGGACGGAGGCGCGAAAAGACGGCTTCGCCTGCTCATCATTTGGTCTGAGGAGGCCGGATTGGGCACGCCTGTCAGCGGGCAGACAAAACGGTGGTACCGGAGGCGACAATTGGCTTATCGTACAAGGCAGAAGGGGCGGCGCGCCGGGTCGACGACGGGCCGCCGGGGAGGATAGCGCGCGCGTATCGCGCAGCGCAAAGCCGGAAGCCGGAAGACGATATGGGCAAGACGACCGAGCCGACGATCATCAAGAAATACGCCAACCGCCGCCTCTACAACACGGGCACGAGCACCTATGTGACGCTCGAGGATCTCGCGTTGATGGTGAAGGGGGAGGAGGACTTCGTGGTCTTCGATGCGAAGTCGGGCGAGGAAATTACCCGTTCCGTACTCACCCAGATCATATTCGAACAGGAAAACAAGGGGCAGAATCTTCTGCCGATCACGTTCCTGCGCCAGCTCATCCGCTTCTATGGCGACAGCATGCAGAACGTGGTGCCGAGCTATCTCGACTTTTCCATGAACTCGCTGACGAAAGAGCAGGACAAGCTGCGCGAGCAGATGTCGGGTGCCTTCGGAACGGGCGCGTTCGACGTGATCGAGGATCACGTGAAGCGCAATGCCGAGATCTTCGACCGGGCAATGCGCATGTTCCTGCCGTTTGGCGCAGCGAAGGGTGCCGATGGCGATGAGGGCGCGATCCGGGAGCCGGGCGCAGCCCCGCAAGCGGCGAGCGCCGAGGATCTTGATCAGCTCAAGAAGCAGCTTGTGGAGATGCAGAAGAAGCTCGACTCGATTGCCACCGACAAGAAATAGGGTGTCGCTGGCGGGCGTGCGCACGACCAAGAAGGCCGGCTCCTTCGCCGGCCTTTCCCTTGTCTCGTATTGTCTGCCTAGCCGACGTCGGGCGTGAAGCCCGCCGCCTCGATCCCGGCGACGGCGCAGGCCTCATCATTGTCCGAGCTGTCGCCGGTGATGCCGACAGCGCCGAGAATTTCGCCGCCCTCGCCGTCGCGAATCAGCACGCCTCCGGCGACGGGAACGATGTTGCCGCCTGCGACGCCATTCAGCGCCTGGATGAAATGGGGGCGGGTCTGGGCGTTGGCGTCAAGCCAGCGCGATCCGGCCCCGACCGCGAGCGCGCCAAAGGCCTTGCCAGTGGCGACCTGCGGGCGAAGGATCGAAGCGCCATCCTGGCGGAGCAGGGCGATGGTGTGGCCGCCGGCGTCGAGAACGACGACCGTCAGCGGCTTCAGGCTCAGTTCCGCGCCCTTGGCGAAGGCTGCCTGGACGATCTTCTCCGAAAGGGAAAGGGTGAGTTTGCCCATTGGCGAAAGTCTCCTGTGCGTCGTCGGGTTACCGTGGACCTATCGCTATCAGTCCGGTGGTTGTCGACCAACGGGCAAAAACGACAAATACTCGTGCCGGCATGGAAAAAATGGAGGGCCGCGCCGGCGTCATTCCCGCGTCTCGACACGCTCCCGGCCATGCAGAAACCGCCCCGGACCGGGCGCGGGCTCTGCGCCGCGAGCCCGGCGAGATCTCCGACAACCGACAGGATCTTCACGCAATGCGCGATTTCCATTTTCCCGGACGCTCGAGCGTCCACGCCCCCACGGTCATGGCCGCGACGTCCCATCCGCTGGCAAGCGCGGCAGCTCTCGAGACCCTGCAGGGCGGGGGCAACGCGGTTGACGCGGCCGTTGCGGCGGCGGCCGTTCTTGCGGTTGTCGAGCCGCAGATGACCGGCATCGGCGGCGATTGCTTCGCCATTGTGGCGCGTCCGGACGGAAAGCTTTTCGGCCTCAATGGGTCCGGCCCGGCACCAAAGGCCGCGACGCCCGCCAAGCTTGCCGAGATCGGCATGACGGCGATCGACGACTGCGGTCCCCATGCGGTGACGGTGCCCGGCGCCGTGCGGGCCTGGGAGACGCTGCTGGCCCGCCATGGCACGCGCGGCCTCGGAGAGGTGCTCACGCGCGCCATAGGCTATGCCCGCCACGGCTATGCGGTCGCACCGCGCGTCGCCTTCGACTGGGCGCGCAACGTGGCGAAACTCGCCGCCGACGCGGGCGCACGGGCGGAGTATCTGGTGGACGGCGCGGCGCCGGCGGTCGGCACCGTCATGCGCCACCCGGGGCTTGCCCGCACGCTGGAGCGCATTGCCTCGGAGGGTGCGAAAGGGTTCTACGAAGGCGAGGTGGCGCGCGATATCGTTGCAACGCTTTCGGCGCGCGGCGGGCTCATGACGCTGGATGATCTCGCCGGCATGGAGACGCTCGACATGGTGCCGGTGCGCCATCCCTATCGCGGGGTCGAGGTCGTGGAACTGCCGCCCAATGGCCAGGGCTTCATCGCGCTCGTGCTGCTTGGCATTCTCGAGCGCTTCGATCTTTCCGGTCTCGATCCGACAGGCGTCGAGCGGTTCCATCTCGAGCTCGAGGCCGGCCGTCTCGCCTATTCGGTACGCGACATGTATCTCGCCGATCCGGCGCATATGCCGCATGGGCCCGAGGCTTTCCTGAGCGATGCCTATCTGGATCGTCTCGCGTCCCGCGTGTCGCGGGGGGCGCGCATGGGCGACATTCCGCCGGCACTGCTCGGGCCGTCCTCCGACACGATCTATCTGTCGGTGGTGGACAAGGACGGTCTCGCCGTTTCGCTCATCAACTCTGTTTACAAGGGCTTCGGCTCGGGCATCTGCGCCCGGGAGAGTGGGGTGCTGCTGCAGAACCGAGGGGCGTGCTTCCGCCTCGAGCCCGGCCATCCGAACTGCATCGACGGCGGCAAGCGGCCGCTGCATACGATCATCCCTGCCATGGTGCTCAAGGACGGCCTGCCGCATCTTTCCTACGGAGTGATGGGGGGCGGCTACCAGCCTTGCGGCCATGCCCACGTGCTGTCCAACATGGTCGACTTCGGCATGGACCCGCAGCAGGCGATCGATCTGCCGCGCATGTTCTTCAACGAGAAGACGCATGTGCTGCAGGCCGAGCGAGGCGTGCCGGAACAGACACTTGCCGGCCTTGGGGCGCTTGGCCACGAGATCATGCTTGTCGATGAACCGATCGGCGGGGCGCAGGCAATCCTGATCGACCGCGAGAATGGCATGCTGGTCGGCGGATCGGATCCGCGCAAGGACGGCTGCGCAATCGGCTATTGAGGTCGGCTGCCCGGTCGCCCTTCATGAAAACGCCCGCCGTTCGGCGGGCGTTTTCTGTCCTGCGGGGGCGTTGCCCGTGGCCAGCCTCAGCGGCTCACGGACAACACGCGCCCTGTTTCCTGGGTGCGGGGACGACGCTCGGCCGAGCGATAAGCGTCAATGGCTTCAGCCGGCTCTGCGCGCCGGCGCGCGCGCTGCTGGGGCATGTTCTCGCGAAGCGCGATGAGCTGGGCAATCAGCATGGCGCTGGGACGGTAGATCCGCGCGAAGCGGTTGGCCGTCGCCTCGACGACAGGCTCGACGGCGGTGACGACGAGCGCATTGCGGCTGCCGCCGGCACCGGCCGTTCCCGCCGATGCGCCGTTCCTGTGAGGGCGAGCGCCCGTGCGCTGCGTCCTTTCGGTGCGCCCCGGTCCCTTCCCCGTACGATTTGCCGCTACGATCCGCATCGTCGCCTCCTCGGCGTGCCAATTCGAGACACTGGCGGTATTGCCGAGGAATTTAGCGCAAATGCCGTGCCAGTCGATAACTTTTTGTTAACGACTAACGTAACGGAAGGTTGATTCGGGGTGGGAAATCTCTGGAAAACCCGACGTTATGCGTCGGCGCGGAGGCGTCAGTGCATGTGGTCGCCGGGCGAGACGCCGAAGTCGCGGCGGGCGCCGGTGATCGTGATCGAGAAGCCGGCGATTACATCGACCAGCGAGATGAACATCAGGATGAAGAAGACCGAGGTCGCCGCCTCGCGCACGGTCAGGAACTCGACCAGATAGGCGATGAAGACGAGGGTCGAGAGGATGTGGTCTGTCAGCGCGACGACGCCGGTGCGCGTGGCCTTGAGCAGCTCGACGAACAGCAGGGCCAGGCCGGCGATGATCATCAGGTCGCCGATGACGAGCGTGAAGCGGGCGCCGGAGACCAGCTCGACGGTGACGATCGGGGCGGCCCAGGGGTCGCCGCCGGTGTCGCCGAGCAGCGAGTAGGCGAGGAGGTTGTAGACCAGAAGCGGTGCGACGGTCAGCGGAATGGATATGAACATCGGCATGCCGGGGATCCTCGTCCGTTTGCTGCGCCCGGAGATCGTCCCGAAAAGGGATTCGCCGGCGCCGCCGCACAATGATGTGTCTCCGGCCTTGCGGCAAGGCCGGAAGAGACTGGGAGACCGGACGAGAAAAAAGGGCCCGAAGCGGTGCTCCGGGCCCTGTAGTCACGGTCGCCGGTGCGGCAGCCGTTCGGGAGATGTGTCCAGCCGGGTCAGGCGCGCTGGCTGCCCTGGCCGAATTCGGGATAGGCCTCGACGCCAACTTCGGCCTTGTCGAGACCCATGGCCTCTTCCTCGGCCGTGACGCGGATGCCGACGGTCACCTTCAGCAGGTACCAGACGACGCCGCTGGCCACGAAGGTGAACACGCCATAGGCGACAATGCCGATGAACTGGGTGACGTAGGATGTCTCGGGGTTTGTGAGCGGGACGATGATCGTGCCCCAGATGCCGCACAGCAGGTGGACCGGGATTGCGCCGACCACGTCGTCGAGCTTCAGCTTGTCGAGCAGCGGCACGGCGAAGACCACGATGACACCGCCGACGGCGCCGATCAGCACGGCAAGGATCGGCGAGGGCATCAGCGGCTCGGCGGTGATCGAGACGAGACCGGCAAGCGCGCCGTTCAGAGCCATCGTGACGTCGACCTTCTTGTAGAGGATCTGCGTCAGGATGATCGCGGCAACCACGCCGCCGGCAGCGGCCAGATTGGTGTTGGCGAAAATGCGCGAGATGTCGGAGACGTCGGAGTTGGTGCCCATGGCGAGCTGCGATGCGCCGTTAAAGCCGAACCAGCCGAGCCACAGGATAAAGGTGCCGAGGGTTGCGAGCGGCATGGAGGAGCCCGGCATCGGGATCACCTTGCCATCGACGTACTTGCCACGGCGCGCGCCGAGGATGAGAGCGCCGGAAAGAGCCGCCCAGCCGCCGACGGAGTGCACCAGCGTGGAGCCGGCGAAGTCGGAGAAGCCCATCTCGGAGAGCCAGCCGGCGCCCCACTGCCAGGAGCCGGCGATCGGGTAGATGAAGCCGGTGAGGATGACCGTGAAGAACAGGAACGGCCAGAGCTTGATGCGCTCGGCGAGCGTGCCGGAGACGATCGAGGCCGCGGTCGCGACGAAGACCATCTGGAAGAACCAGTCGGAGGCGACAGCGTAGCTGCCCTCGTTGGCGGTGCCGGCCGCCGGCCAGCCGTAGACGGCGAACGTGCCCATGTAGCCGCCGTTGACGTTGGTGTACATCAGGCTGTAGCCGACGAGCAGATACATGATGCCCGCGACGGAATAGAGCGCAATGTTCTTGAGGCACTGCATCGACACGTTCTTGGTGCGAACGAGGCCGGCTTCGAGCATGGCGAAGCCTGCCGCCATCCACATCACCAGGAAGCCGCCGATCAGGAACAGCAGGGTGTTGAAGATGAAGGCGGTGTCGCTGGCGAGAGCATACTGAGGGGCCTCGGCTGCCGGAGCAGCATCCTGGGCCAGTGCCGAGCCGGTCGCCGCGAGGAGCGCAAGCGATGCCAGGCCGACTTTTTCAAAGCTGAGTTTCATCGGGATTTCCCTTGCTCGAATGGATCAAAGCGCCGCGGCGTCGGTTTCGCCGGTGCGGATGCGCTGCACCTGGTCGAGCGCGTAGACGAAGATCTTGCCGTCGCCGATCTGGCCGGTCTTCGCGGCTGCGGCGATCGCCTCGACGACCTTGTCGGCGAGGTCCGAGGCAACGGCGACCTCGATCTTCAGCTTGGGCAGGAAGCTCACGGCGTATTCCGTGCCGCGATAGATCTCGGTGTGCCCCTTCTGGCGCCCGTAGCCCTTGACTTCCGAGACCGTAAGTCCCTGAACGCCGATGCTCGTGAGGGCGTCGCGCACCTCGTCGAGCTTGAACGGCTTTATGATGGCCATCACGATTTTCATGCTCGGTTCCGTTCCTTTCCCTGCTGCGTGTCCGCCTCAGGCCAAATGCCCCCTCGACGGAATGACCCGAACCGGAGCGCGATCCCGAAGCTGGGACGCGCGGGTCCGATTGACGCCGTCCCATCCTTTTCAAGGAGCGTGCCAAGTCGTATTGCAGTGCGAAAAGAGCCGGAAAACGGGCGTCTTTTGGGAAGAAAATACAAGGAAAAACAAAGGCGAAGCGCCGAGTGCCGAGGCCGGCGCTCCCGGCTTGGGCAAGCCGGGAGCGATTTATATTTATGCCTAAATAATAGTCACTTCGTGGCTTTGCGTATGATCAAATCATGTGCACAAAAAGCGGGCATGGATAAGAGCGCATCAGGAGCCGAAACCGCCGTCGGCGAGATAGGCGGCTTCGGCCGGGCTCGTTTCGCGACCAAGCACGGGGTTTCGATGCGGAAAGCGGCCGAAGCGCCGGATCACGTCCAGATGCAGGAGTGCGTAGAAATAGGTCTCCTGATTTGCGAGGCGGCGGAAGAGATCGACGCTGCGCTCCTGCGCCGCGATGTCCTCGGCGTGCTCGAAGGGGAGGTAGAAGAAGGTGCGGGCCTGCGTCGGAAATGCCTTGTCGAAACCCTGTTCGAGCGCCCGTTCCGCCGTCTTCAGCGCGCGCTGGTCGCTGGCGAAGGCCCTTGCGTCGTTGCGGTAGAGGTTGCGGGGGAATTGGTCCAGCAGGATGATCAGGGCAAGAGCGCCATGCGGCGTCGTGGCCCAGTCGTCGAGGTCGCCCCTGCCGGCCGCGGCGCTCGCCGTCTCGAACCGCTCACGGATCTCGGCATCGAAGGCATCGCTGCGGGCGAACCATTTCTGCGGTCCGGCGGTCCACCAGAAATCGAGAACGTCGAAAGGGGTGGGCTTGTCCATGGTCATTTGCGGCTTATGCTCCTGCAACCTTGCGGATCCGACGGACCCGGCGAAGGAAACCGGCACGCGGGGTGTCGGCCGGTGGTGAATGATGCCGTCTGATGACGGATATGAAAACGGGTGACGACGATGGTGGACGGCGAGGGCGCACAGGAGCTTGATCTGAAGGGACTGAAATGCCCTCTTCCGGTGCTCAGGACGCGCAAGGCCCTGTCGCGGCTCGCTGCCGGCGCGCGGCTCAGGGTCGTCGCCACCGATCCGATGTCGGTCATCGACATTCCGCACTATTGCCAGGAGGCCGGGCACAGGCTTGTCGAACGCGCGCAGGAAGGTACGGCGCATGTCTTTCTGATCGAGTGCGGCAACTGAGCCGTCTTCCTCTAGCCCCCGACCAGCCCGTCGATCGCGCGAGCCAGCACAATGTCGCGCTCGGTCAGACCACCGGCATCATGGGTGGTCAGGGTGATTTCCACGCGGTTGTAGACATTGGACCAGTCGGGATGATGGCTCATCTTCTCGGCGATGAGCGCGACCTGGGCCATGAAGCCGAAGGCGGCGGTGAAATCGGCGAAGGCGAACCGGCGGGTGATCGTCTTTCCCTCGCCGCCCAGGCTCCAGCCCGTCAGTTCCGCGAGCGCCGCGTTGCGCGCTGCCTCGTCAAGGTTCCTGGCCATCTGTCCTCCTTGCGCCCGGGATGTGACCGCGGGCACTTCTTGCGGTTTCCGGTCCTGTCCCGGCTCTCTTTTGAAGATAGGTCGCCGGCCGCGCCCTGAAACCCCGCCTGTGGCACTTGTCGCCAACCGCTCCGGGTGCAGCGCGGTGCTTCGGCAAAATCGAACACGGGAGTTTCCATGACATCCGTTCTGTTTGTCTGTCTCGGCAATATCTGTCGCTCGCCACTGGCCGAGGGCATCCTGCGCGCCGAACTTGTCGGCCGGGGGGCGGGCGACCGGATCATGGTCGCTTCCGCCGGCACCGGCTCCTGGCATGTGGGCAATCCGCCCGACCCGCGCTCGGTGGAGGTTGCCATGCGGCACGGGATCGATATCTCGGGGCAGCGTGCGCGGCAGGTGAGGGCGGAGGATTTCTCCCGCTTCGATCTCGTGCTGGCGATGGACGGTGAAAATCTTGCCAACCTGTTCCGGCTTGCAGGTGCTTCGGCGGCGACGCTGCGGGCCGAGGGGCGGTTGCGCCGGTTTCTCGATCGCGACGTTCCCGACCCTTATTACGGGGGAGCGGACGGGTTCGAACGTGTCTACGAGATGTTGAAACGCGGAGCCTCTGCCCTGGCGGACGAGATCCTCGGATCGTGAGCCGGCACCAAGGGGAGCGTAAGGCGGCGCGGGGCGCCGTCAGCGACAGGGTGATCGTCGCGCAAGCCGTTTAAATTCCTGCCGGACGGACTATCTAGGAAGGTGGGGCATGGAGGGGTGGCCGCCGGGCGTCGCGATGGTTCGCGAAGGCCCGAAGCGACCTGTACAGGAGGACGACCATGAGCGGTTGCCGCATCGAACACGACGCCTGGGTGCTTGTCGGAGATGGCGAAAAAGCCCTGTTCTTCCGCAATGAAGGCGATGCAGATTATCCGAACCTGCAGATTCTGGAGGTGCTCGAACAGGACAATCCTTCGACCTCCGAGCAGGGAACGGATGCCCCGGGCCGCCGAAGCGATGGCCCCGGTCCCCATCGCAGTGCCATGGAGCCGACCGACTGGCACCTGATGGAGAAGCACCGCTTCGCCAAGGATATCGCCGACCGGCTCTACGTGCTGGCGCACAAGGGGAAATTCTCGAAGCTTGTTGTCGTGGCGCCTCCCACAACACTTGGAGACCTGCGCAAGGCGTTCCACAAGGAAGTGTCGAGCCGGGTCGTTGCCGAGGTCGACAAGACGCTGACCGGTCATCCGCCCGACAGTATCGAGAAGGTGCTTTGCTCCTGATCCCGATTGCTCTCTAGCCGGCGGGATCGCGGCGCCAGCCATCGGCCAGGCGCACGCGGTCCATGCCGGTGAAGCGGGCCATGCGAGCGAGTTCCGCCTCGAGGCGGGCGAGCCGGCCTTCCCCCAGGCGCACACCCTTTTCCGGCCAGAAGGCGGTGACCTCAAGAACACCTTCGGCGCGCCGGCAGACCATGTCGACGCGTCCAACGAGCCGGTCTTTCTCCAGCAGCGGAAACACATAGTAGCCGTAAGTGCGCTTTGGCGCCGGGACAAAGACCTCGATGCGGTAGGCAAAGCCGAAAAGCCGTTCGGCGCGCTTGCGGTCCCGCAGCACCGGGTCGAAGGGGCTGAGAACGCGCATGCGCGCCGGTGGCTCCGGAGCCGCGTCAATCACCTCGCGGATGTCCGCTCGCGCGAAGGCCGCGCGCGGTTTTCCCCCCGCTTCGGTCGCGATTTCCACGGGCAGGATCGAACGCCCTCTTTCCTGCGTGCACCAGGCCTTTGCCTCATCGGGTGTGACCAGGTCGTAGAAGGCGGCGATTTCGCCATGGGTCGCAACACCGAGTTTCTCGAGCGCGGAGCGGCAGGCCCAGTCGATGAAATCGGCCTGCGAGACCTGTTCGCCGAAGTGCCCTGACGGGATCACGCGTTCGGAAAGATCGTAGATCTTGGCGAAATTCTCGCGGGCTGTAACGGCGATCTCGCCGCAGCGCCAGAGATATTCCAGCGCGGTCTTGCCCGGCTGCCAGTTCCACCAGCCGGGCTCCTTTCGGTCGCGCTCGCTGTCGAAGTCGCGCGCCCGCGACGGTCCGTTGTCGCGTACATGGGCATGGACCCGCTCAATTTCGTCGTGGAAGTCGTGCCCGTGCCAGTTGGTCCAGCGCGCCTTCAGCCGTTTCTGTTCGCGCGCGAAGCGGTGGCGCCAATAGGGGTAGGCAGCGGCGGGAATGATCGAGGCGTCGTGCGTCCAGTTCTCGAACAACGCGCGGTCGCGCTCGAGAAGGCCGGTGAGTTGGTCCTCCCGGTAGGTCTGGTTGCGCGAGAACAGGATCTGGTGGTGAGCGCGGGTGACCGTATTGATGCTGTCGACCTGCACGAAGCCGAGCCGGTCGATCATTTCATGCACGCCATTCCTGTCGATCCGCCGCCCCGGCTGATCGGACAGGCCCTGAAGGTGAAGGAAGACGCGGCGCAGGTCGGCGGATGCAATGGTCAGCGTCACGTCGCGTCTTCCCTTGTCTTCCGTTCAGTCCGCCGCGGCCTCGAAGACGACGAGCAGGTCCTTGGCATCGACCTGCTGGCCCGGTGTCACAAGCACCTCGGCGATGGTTCCGGAACGGTCCGAATGGAGTGCGGTCTCCATCTTCATCGCCTCGATGGAGACGAGTACGTCGCCGCTGGTCACCTGCTGGCCCGCCTTCACCGTAACGGTCGAAATCACGCCGGGCATCGGCGCGCCGACGTGGGCAACGTTGCCCGGCTCCACCTTGCGACGGACGGCCGCGCCTGTCGACCCGTGCGCCCTGTCCGGAACCTTGATGATGCGCGGCTGGCCGTTCAGCTCGAAAAACACCTTCTTCTCGCCGTTCTCGTCCGTCTCGCCGATCGCCTGGCAGCGGACGACCAGCGTCTTGCCCGGCTCGAGTTCGATCAGGACTTCGTCGCCGACCGAAAGGCCGTAGAAATAGACCGGGGTCGGCAACACGCTCACCGGGCCATAGAGGTCGCGCGCGGCAGCGAAGTCGGTGAAGACCTTCGGGTACATCAGGTAGGAGGCGAGTTCGGCGTCATCGAGCGTGGTGCCGGTCTTCTCCTCCGCCTCGGCGCGACGCGCGGCGAGATCGTCGTCGGTGAGCAGCGAGCCCGGCCGCACGGTGATCGGCGTCTCGCCCTTGAGCACGCGGGACTGGATCTCCTGCGGCCAGCCACCGGGCGACTGTCCAAGGTCGCCGCGCATCATCTGCACGACGCTGTCGGGGAAGGCGACGTCCTTTTCCGGCGAGAGCACGTCGGCGACGGAAAGGCCCTGGCTCACCATCATCAGCGCCATGTCGCCCACGACCTTGGAGGAGGGGGTCACCTTGACGATGTCGCCGAACAGCATGTTGACGTCGTGATACGCCTGCGCCACCTCATGCCAGCGCATTTCGAGGCCGAGCGAGCGGGCCTGCTCCTTGAGATTGGTGAACTGGCCGCCCGGCATCTCGTGCAGGTAGACCTCCGAGGCGGGCGACTTTAGGTCGCTCTCGAAGGCGCGGTACTGGGTGCGCACCGCTTCCCAGTAGAAGGAGATTTCGCGGATAACGCGGGGATCAAGCCCGGTGTCGTGCCGGCCGCCGGCAAGGCTCGCGGCCAATGAGCCGAGTGCCGGCTGGGAGGTCAGGCCGGACAGCGCGTCCATCGCCGCGTCGAAGGCATCGACGCCGGCCTCGACCGCCGCCAGCACGCTTGCCGCGGAAATGCCCGAGGTGTCGTGGGTGTGGAAGTGGATCGGCAGCCCCACTTCCTGCTTCAGTGCGGTGAAGAGGGTCCTCGCCGCGTCCGGCTTCATCAGGCCGGCCATGTCCTTGACGCCGAGGATGTGGCAACCCGCCTTTTCCAGGTCCTTGGCCAGGCGGATGTAATAGGCGAGGTCGTATTTCGGCCGGGCGCTGTCATTGAGATCGCCGGTGTAGCAGATCACGCCCTCGCACAGCTTGTCCGCCTCGATCACCGCATCGAGGGAGACGCGCATGTTCTCCACCCAGTTGAGGCAGTCGAAGACGCGGAACAGGTCGATGCCGTTTTCCGCCGCGCGGGCGACGAAGTCCCGCACCACATTATCGGGATAATTGGCGTAACCGACACCGTTAGCCCCGCGCAGAAGCATCTGCAGCAGGATGTTTGGCGCGCGCTCGCGCACCAGCCGCAGTCGCTCCCAGGGGTCCTCTGTGAGGAAGCGCATGGCGACGTCGAAGGTCGCTCCGCCCCAGCATTCCAGAGAGAACAGCTGCGGAAGGCCGCGCGCATAGGCTTCCGCCACCTGGGCGATGTCGAAGGTGCGCATGCGGGTGGCGAGCAACGACTGGTGGGCGTCGCGCATCGTCGTGTCGGTGACGAGCGGGCGCGTCTGCTCCTTCATCCAGGAGGCGAAGCCGGTCGGGCCGAGCTTGTCGAGAAGCTGGCGGGTGCCGTCGGCGACAGGGGTGTCGTAGACGGGCGATACGGGCGCCGGCGCGTCCGCCGGCGGACGCGGGCGGGTCTTGGTCTCCGGGTGCCCGTTCACCGATACGTCGGCGATATAGGTCAGGAGCTTGGTGGCGCGGTCACGCCTCGTCACCTGCTCGAAGAGCGCCGGCGTCTCGTCGATGAAGCGGGTCGTGTAGCTGTTGGCGCGGAAGTCCGGATGGCCGATGACGTTCTCGAGGAAGACGAGGTTCGTGGCGACGCCGCGGATGCGGAACTCGCGAAGCGCGCGATCCATGCGCTGGGCGGCTTCCTCGGCCGAGGGGGCCCAGGCTGTGACCTTCTCCAGAAGCGGATCATAGTAGCGCGTGATCACGGCGCCGGAATAGGCGGTGCCGCCGTCGAGCCGGATGCCGAATCCGGTCGCGCCGCGATAGGCGGTGATGCGGCCGTAATCGGGAATGAAGTTCTGTTCCGGGTCCTCGGTGGTGATGCGGCACTGAAGCGCGTGGCCGTTGAGGCGCATCTCCTGCTGGGGTGGCACGCCCGAGGCCGGGTCGCCGATCATCGCGCCGGAGCTGATGCGGATCTGCGCCTTGACGATGTCGACGCCAGTCACTTCCTCGGTGACTGTGTGCTCGACCTGGACGCGCGGATTGACCTCGATGAAGTAAAATGAGCCGGTGTCGACGTCCATCAGGAACTCGACCGTGCCGGCGCCGCAATAGCCGACAGCCTTGCCGATCTTCAGACCGTATTCGCAGATCTCCGCGCGCTGCTCGGGCGAGAGATAGGGGGCCGGCGCACGCTCCACGACCTTCTGGTGGCGGCGCTGGATGGAGCAGTCGCGCTCGAAGAGGTGGACGAGATTGCCGTGGCTGTCGCCGAGGATCTGTACCTCGACGTGGCGCGCGCGCTCGACGAGCTTTTCAAGATAGATCTCGTCCTTGCCGAAGGCGGCGCGGGCTTCGCGCTTGGCTGCGTCCACGTCACGCAGAAGGGTTTCCTCGTCGCGGATGACACGCATGCCGCGGCCGCCGCCGCCCCAGGAGGCCTTGAGCATCAGCGGATAGCCGATCTCCCCGGCAAGCCGGCTCACCTCGCCCATATCGTCGGGAAGCGGGTCGGTCGCTGGCATCACGGGCACGCCCGCCTCAATGGCGAGATTGCGCGCGGCGACCTTGTTGCCGAGCCGGCGCATCGTGTCCGGCGAGGGGCCGATGAAGATGAGGCCGGCCTCGGCGCAGGCTTCGGCAAACTCCGGGCTTTCGGAGAGGAAGCCGTAGCCGGGATGAATGGCGTCGACATTCGCGGCCCTGGCGACGCGGATGATTTCGGGAATGGACAGATACGCCTCGATGGGCCCCAACGGCTCCGGCAGATGCGGTCCCTTGCCGATCTGGTAGGCCTCATCGGCCTTGAAGCGATGCAGCGCCAGCTTGTCCTGCTCGGCGAAGACCGCGACCGTTCTCATCCCCAGCTCGCTGGCGGCGCGGAAGATACGGATGGCGATTTCCGAGCGATTGGCGACAAGGATCTTGCGAATGGCCACGTTTACCCCTCCTGCATGGCTGCTGCTATGTGCGTTTTACAGGTCCGCCGAAGCCATGGAAAGATGCTGCACTGCAATCGTCGTCATTGCATCGCCCTATCGGACCCGGGTCGCCTCGATGCGTGTCGAAACGAGACAGAAGTCCTAACTCCAGCGGAGGGCGGGCGGTCATCTTTGAAAAATGCCAGGCAGATCTTGTGTCGCTGGCGGGCCGAAGCACGAGATCGGGTTGGGGTAAATCAGGAACATCGTCCGGTCAGCGATTCGGACAGGCTTCGTTCGTGGTTTCGTCGAATGCTTAACCGTATCAATTGAATTTTAGGTGTTCGGTTTACGAAATCTCAATTCTTTCCCAACATTCGCCGCCGGGCGACCTGTAGGTCATCATGCCAGCCAAGATCCTGTTGTGATTCAGCATTTCGCGTGGGTGCGTGCGATTTCCCCAACATCTTGTGTAAAACAAATAGAGAACATTCGACTGGCATCGATTCGATCTGGCTTTGTTCGGGACTCGTTCCATTCACCCTGATTCCGTCTGTCGCTCGCACAGATTTTCCGGTGAAGGGGGAGCGGGTATCGGGTCTGGAGGCGCGTCGCCCGGGCTTGGTCGAGGCCGGTGAAAAGAGGGGGGACAGCCGCAGCGGCTCTGTGCTACCAGACAATCAGGCCGAGACTTGGTCCGCATCGTTTGCGGACCTCGTGTTTCGGGCAGTTACAGGGTCCCGGGCTTGCCGGGTTCGAGTTCTCCGGGGGCCGCCCCCCGTCGCTGGCTGGCGTGCCGGTGGAGGAGCGGTCCGGACAGCCGTCGCCAGAAGGCCGCCTCGCGTCGTCGCACGATATGGTTCAATCCGGATATTTGCAGTCGTCTCGCACGCAGCTCCCGACCAGCGTGCGTGCGCGTACGGTGACCGCCGTGCTCGGGCCCACCAACACGGGCAAGACGCATCTGGCCATCGAGCGCATGATTGCGCGCGGATCGGGTGTCATTGGTCTGCCGCTGCGGCTGCTGGCGCGTGAGGTCTATGGCCGCATCGTCCAGCGGGTCGGCGAGAAGAAGGTTGCCCTCGTCACTGGCGAGGAGAAGATCGTGCCGCCGGACGCGGTTTTCTGGGTGGCGACCGTGGAGGCGATGCCGCTCGACCTGAAGGTCGACTTCGTTGCCATCGATGAAGTGCAGCTCGCCGCCGATTTCGAGCGCGGCCATGTGTTTACCGACCGGCTTCTCAACATGCGTGGCTCCGAGGAGACGCTGCTGCTCGGCTCCGCGACCGCGCGGCCGTTGCTTGAGCGCCTTTTGCCCGGGCTCAATGTGGTCACCCGGCCGCGCATGTCGGTTCTTTCCTATTCAGGCCAGAAGAAGATCACCCGCCTGCCGCCGCGCTCGGCCGTGGTCGCCTTTTCGTCTGCCGAGGTCTATGCGATCGCGGAGCTGATCCGCCGTCAGCACGGTGGGGCAGCGGTTGTGCTCGGTTCGCTGAGCCCGCGCACGCGCAACGCGCAGGTCGAACTTTTCCAGAATGGGGACGTCGAGCATCTGATCGCCACCGACGCGATCGGCATGGGGCTCAATCTCGACGTCGATCACATCGCCTTCGCCGGCATCCGCAAGTTCGACGGCTACCAGTACCGGATGCTCACGCCTTCGGAGATCGGCCAGATTGGCGGCCGCGCCGGCCGGCACACCCGCGACGGCACCTTCGGCGTGACCGGGCGCGTGGATCCGTTCGATGACGATCTGGTCGAAGCGCTTGAGAGCCATCGCTTCGAGGCGCACAAGGTTTTCCAGTGGCGCAATCGCGCCCTCGACTTTTCCTCCATCGAGGCGCTGCGCCATGCGCTCGACGAGGCACCGCGCGAGCCGGGGCTGACGCGCGCGCCGCCCTCGGCCGACGAAACGGCCTTCGATCACGCGGTGCGCGACGAGGCAATTCGCCGGGTCGCGGCCAGCGCTGGCAGGGTGGAACTGCTTTGGGAAGTCTGCCAGGTGCCGGATTATCGCAAGATCGCGCCGGCGAACCACGCGGATCTTATTGCAGGAATATATGGACATCTGACGCGCGATGGGGTCATTCCCGACGACTGGTTCGCGCGTCAGGTCGCCTTCGCCGACAAGGTGAATGGGGACATCGACACGCTCGCCAACCGTATTGCCCACATCCGCACATGGACGTTTGTCGCCAACCGTGCGGATTGGCTTGCAGATCCTGCCCATTGGCAAGGGGTCACGCGCGGCGTAGAAGACCGGTTATCGGACGCCCTGCACGACAGGCTGACACAGCGATTTGTCGACAGGCGTACCAGTGTATTGATGCGACGGCTGAGAGAGAACGCCATGCTTGAAGCGGAAATCACGACGGCAGGAGATGTGCTTGTCGAGGGACAGCATGTCGGCAAGCTGCAAGGCTTCCGCTTCGCGCCGGACCCGGCAGCGGATGGTCCTGACGGAAAGGCCTTGAAGGCGGTTGCCCAGAAAGCGCTTGCCAGCGAGTTGTCGGCGCGTGCCGACCGGCTGTCACGGGCCGGCAACGAGGCCTTCGCTCTGGCCTCCGACGGAGCCCTGCGCTGGCAGGGCGAGATCGTTGGCCGGCTCATCGCCGGCGAGAGCGAGCTTGCTCCGGGCCTGCTGCTGCTTGTCGACGAGGGGGTGGAGACCGCGGACCGCGAGAAGGTCGAGGCGCGGCTGAACCTGTGGCTCAAGGCGCATATCGACACGCTCGTCAAGCCGCTGCGCGACCTTGAAACCGGCGAAGGGCTCGAGGGTCTGGCGCGGGGCATCGCGTTCCGGCTCGTCGAGGCGCTCGGCATTCTCGAGCGTGGCGATATTTCCGAGGACGTTCGCCAGCTTGACCAGACGATGCGCGCGGGACTGCGCAAGCTCGGCGTGCGTTTCGGCGCCTATCACATCTTCGTTCCCGCGCTTCTCAAGCCTGCTCCGAGCCGTCTTATCGCTCAGCTCTGGGCGCTGAAGCACGGCGATCCGGACATGCCGGGGCTGGCCGAGCTGCCGCAGCTTTCGGCCTCCGGCCGAACCTCGATCGCGGTCGATCCGGAAATCGCCCCCGCTCTCTACAAGGTCGTCGGCTTCCGCGTCTGCGGGCCGCGGGCGGTGCGTATCGACATTCTCGAGCGCCTTGCCGACCTGATCCGCCCGCTTCTTGCCTGGAAGCCGCTCGATCCGACGGTTTCTCCTCCCGAGGGGGCGATCCCCGAAGGCGGCGGTTTCACCGTGACCGTGGCGATGACGTCGTTGCTCGGCTGTGCCGGCGAGGATTTCTCCGCCGTTCTGAAGTCGCTCGGCTATCGCTCGGAGACGCGTGAAATCCAGCGGCCGGTGACGCTTGCCGTCGACGCAGCGGCACCCGCTGTGCCCGCGCCTGACGCTTCTGGCGAGGCGGCGGCGGTCGAGCACGCGACGGAGGCGGGCGCAGCGCTGGTTGCCGGCGATGTGCCGGCTGAGGACACTCCGGCCGAGCAGGCGCCTGCCGAGGTGGATGCGCCGAGCGAAACGACATTGGCCGAGGCTGCCGGTGAAGGTGAGGCACAGGCTGATGCCGGTGCGTTGACTTCGGTTGATGCCGACGGAATTTCCGCGTCGATCGACGCGGCCGGTACGCCGGTTCTGCCGCTTGGCCAGCCCGAGTTGGAAACGGTCACCATCGACATCTGGCGGCCGGGGCGTCGTGACCGGCGCCCGCGTGAGGGCGGCGGCGCGCGTCGTGGCCAGAACGGCGGCCAGAACAATCGTGCAGCCGGCGATGGCGAGGGCGGTAACCGGTCGGGTGGCAAGCCGCGCGGCAAGGGCAATCGCGCTCCGGGCGGCGGTTTCGACAAGGGCCGCGCCGCGCGCGGCGGCGAGGGCGGTGGGCGCGGCGGGCCGCGTCCGGACGGCGGCGGCAAGCGGGGAGGCAGCGGCAAGCCGGCGGCTCCTCGCAATGATCGTCCCGCCCGGATCGACCCGGACTCGCCCTTCGCCAAGCTGGCGGCACTGAAGGCCGACCTGGAAAAGAAGCCGAAGGACTGACATTTCTTCGGGCGATCCCGCGACATGCGGGGTCGCCCGCAGGCATCGCGAGGGTGTTTTGGGCGCGGGTGACGACAAGGCGCCGGCAGCAGGCGCCGGCACACAGCGGCTCGACAAGTGGCTCTGGTTCGCCCGGGTGGTGAAGTCGCGCAGCCTCGCGCAGAAGCTCGTTGCCAGCGGCCATGTGCGAGTCAACCGCGAGAAGACGACGACGCCAGCAAAGACGGTCCGGCCGGGAGACACGCTGACGATCACTGTCGCGGACCGGGTCCGGACGCTCAAGATCGTCCTGCCGGGAACACGGCGCGGACCGGCGCCGGAAGCAGCTACCCTTTATGAGCTTGTCGAGCAACAGGAGCCCTCCAGGCCTGCGGTAACGCGGGTAACGGACGAGGGTGAGACCGTGCTTGTCGTCGACGGGCCGCCGGCCGGGCGGCGCGATCCGGGGGCGGGGCGACCGACGAAGCGCGACCGGCGCCAGACGGACCGGCTTCGCGACGACTGGCCCGATCAAGGTTGACGGCGGCCAAGGGGGCTCGTCGGGCGCCGGGGCGCTGCGCGTGTGCCCTCCTTGCGACAGATTGACCGGCCCGCACCAGCCGTCGCATCGGCCATGTCCCTTTCCGCAAAAGGAAAGCGGAGAAATCTGTTCTCCGATGGCTATGGTTCGCAACATATTCCGAACTTGATGCGTTCCGGCAAACCCGGTAGGCAGACACAAAGGCAGACGGGCGGAGCATTTCGCCGGCCGTGTGGCAGGCGGTCTGGCGGGTCATGTGGCCGGTCGTCGTCGGCTCGGATAGGAAGAAGGCGGTGGTGACGGGTCCGGAGAATGCGCTCCCGGATCGGCGGTCTCGCTGAAAGGACAACGATGACCTATATCGTCACGGACAATTGCATCAAGTGCAAGTACACCGACTGCGTCGAGGTGTGCCCGGTGGATTGTTTCTACGAGGGCGAGAACATGCTCGTCATCCATCCGGACGAGTGCATCGACTGCGGTGTGTGCGAGCCGGAATGCCCGGCCGATGCGATCAAGCCGGACACCGAGCCTGGCCTTGAAAAGTGGCTCGAGGTGAACACCGAGTATGCCACCAAGTGGCCGAACCTGACGGTCAAGAAGGATCCGCTGCCCGAAGCGGAGGAGTTCGACGGGAAGACCGAAAAGTTCGAGCAGTATTTCTCTGCGGAACCCGGCTCGGGCGACTGATCTCGTGTCTTCGCGGGGCCGGCAGGCTCTGCTTCCAGATGTCCCGGACTGGTGCCGGGAACTGCCACGTCCGGGGCGCGCGCGCCCCGACGAACGCGTGTGCCTGTGAGCGATGCTTTGAAATCGGAAGATTTCGTGATATAGTATTTTCCTCAGTTACCGATCGTCCGGTCTCTCTCCCTCCCGGTGGAGGTTTTTTTATGGTTGCGGTCCAGTCTCGATTTGAGCGGTCCGCGGCTTCTCTCCTTTACGACTGGGGTTACATGTTCGGTCGACTGATCAGCGAATAACGGACGCCGGCGGCCCTGGATCGTACAGGGATCGTGGACGTGCGTTTCTCCGTGGAAGGGTGGGACGGCGCAGGGCCGGACTCGCCGACGGCCGCAATTGGCCGCAACTGCGCAGGAGTAGCATAGGCGTATGGCAACAACGATGAAGAAGACCGCGCAGCGACAGGGTTACAAGACGGGCGAGTTTATCGTCTATCCGTCTCACGGCGTCGGCCAGATCACGGCGATCGAGGAGCAAAATGTCGCGGGCTATGCGCTCGAGCTTCTGGTGATCAACTTCGAGCAGGACAAGATGACGCTTCGCGTTCCGGTAGCGAAGATCGCTTCCGTGGGCATGCGCAAGCTCGCCGAGCCCGTCGAAGTGAAAAAGTCTCTCGAGACGGTGCGTGGACGTCCGCGCGTGAAGCGCACGATGTGGAGCCGCCGCGCCCAGGAATATGAAGCGAAGATCAATTCCGGCGATCTGATTGCCATCGCGGAAGTCGTGCGCGATCTGTTTCGTTCCGACAGCCAGCCCGAGCAGTCCTACTCCGAGCGTCAGCTCTACGAGGCCGCTCTCGACCGGATGTCGCGCGAGATCGCTGCGGTCCAGAAGTGCTCCGACACCGAGGCGATCCGCCAGATCGAACAGAACCTCGCCAAGTCCGCCAGCCGCAAGGCAGCGGCCGCGGCCGCCGAGGAAGGCGACGGCGAGGATGGCGACGCGGAACAGACCGAGGCTGCCTGACAGGAGCCCCCGCACGCGCGTTTTCGGACGTTGTTGCGGAGGCTTCCGCCCGGTACTCCGGTTGGATTGTTTGAAGGCCCGGCGCATGCGCCGGGCTTTTTTTTGGGGCCCGCGCTGGCGAGGCCTCGTCGCCCGGTGTGACGTCCTCATAAGAAAATCTGATCTCAGGGTAACGGAAGTGCGATTTGCGCTGATCGATGAGGTGCTGCATTCTCAGACCAACTGATGTGGTGCCTGTCGATGCCACGGCCTGCTGCGTGCGCCCTCACCATGGATTGGTGTCCGCTCCTGCGGAAAACGGGGAACTGTCTTGTGCCTCGCACACAGTTGGATGGCGACAGGCAACCGCTCAAGATCACGCGGTCTCCGGTTGTTTCAAAGATTGTGAAATGAACCGAACGCCGGGGCCAGGCGTATACAAGACAGAGAACGCAAGACGCGGAGGAACTGACCGTGAGCTATCTTTCCGGCAACCGTCGTCAACTGGTTCGCGCAGCCATGAATGCGCCCTATCTCACCCGCGAAGAGGAACATGATCTCGCGGTCGCCTGGCGAAGCGATGGCGACGAGAGTGCCCTCGAGCGGCTGAGCCTTGCCCACATGCGCCTCGTCATCGCGGTTGCCGCCAAGTACCGCAACTTTGGCCTGTCCATGAGCGACCTTATCCAGGAGGGTCATATCGGGCTTCTCGAGGCTGCGGCGCGCTTCGATCCGGAGCGCGAAGTTCGCTTCTCTACCTATTCCACCTGGTGGATCCGCGCCTCGATTCAAGACTACATCCTCAGGAACTGGTCCATCGTGCGTGGCGGCACCTCGTCGACGCAGAAGGCTTTGTTCTTCAATCTTCGGCGGTTGCGGGCCAAGCTGTCGAGTGGTGTCACGCAGATCTCCGAGTCCGAACTTGTCGGCCAGATTGCCGAGACGATGGGCGTGAAGACTACCGACGTCGAGACCATGAGCGCCCGGCTGTCGGGGCCCGACACCTCGCTCAATGCGCCGGTGATGGAGGGCGACGGCTCGAGTTCCGACCGACAGGATTTTCTCGTCTCGCCCGATCCGCTTCCCGAAGAGGCTGTCGGCGTGGCGATCGATACCGAACGCAGGTCGCGCTGGCTGGAGAATGCCCTCGCCGTGCTTAGCGAGCGCGAACTCAGGATCGTGCGTGAGCGCAGACTGAGCGAGGATGGCGCGACGCTGGAGGCGCTGGGGCAGAAGCTTGGCATCTCCAAGGAGCGTGTACGCCAGATCGAGAGCCGGGCACTGGAGAAGCTGCGCCAGGCGCTCCTCAAGGTGCAGCCCGACAAGATCGCCTACTGCGGGTAAAGAGGCACCTGCCCGCGGGCGCGCCATTGCGGCCTGCCCGCGGTTGCCTGTCTTCGTTGAGTGCAGTAGGAGGAACCTCCATCGGGTCGTCCGCCGACCTGCGCTCAAGGGGAACAGTCGATGACAGCACCACGCGCCCTCATCACCGGCGTGACCGGACAGGATGGGGCCTATCTAGCCCGCCTGCTTCTCGACAAGGGCTATGAGGTGCATGGCCTCAAGCGGCGCTCATCCTCGTTCAACACCGGGCGCATCGACCCCATCGTGCAGGACCGGCACGACGCCGACGCACGCTTCTTCATGCACTATGGCGATCTCACCGACAGCTCGAACCTGATCCGCCTCGTCGGCGAGATTCGTCCTTGTGAGATCTACAACCTCGCGGCTCAGAGCCACGTCATGGTGAGCTTCGAAACGCCGGAGTACACGGCCAACGCCGACGCCATCGGCGTGCTGCGCCTGCTCGAAGCGCTTCGCATCCTCGGCATGGAGAAAGACTGCCGCTTCTACCAGGCCTCGACCTCGGAGCTGTTCGGCAAGGTTCAGGAAACCCCGCAGCGCGAGACGACGCCTTTCTATCCCCGCTCGCCCTACGGCGCGGCCAAGCTCTATGGCTACTGGATCACGGTGAACTACCGCGAAGCCTACGGGATGCATGCCAGCAACGGCATCTTGTTCAACCACGAAAGCCCGCTGCGCGGTGAGACGTTCGTCACCCGCAAGATCACCCGCGCGGTCGCGGCGATCGAGCTCGGCCTGCAGGAAACGCTCTACCTCGGCAATCTCGATTCCAAGCGCGACTGGGGCCATGCCCGCGACTATGCCGAGGGCATGTGGCGGATGCTGCAACAGGACATGCCCGACGACTACGTGCTCGCCACCGGCGAGATGCATTCGGTGCGCGAGTTCGTCGAACGCGCCTTCGCGCGAACCGGGCGCGACATCGTCTGGTCGGGCGAGGGGGTGGACGAGACCGGCCGCGACAAGGCGAGCGGCAAGACGCTGATTGCCATCGATCCGCGCTATTTCCGTCCGACCGAGGTCGAGCTCCTGCTTGGTGATCCGACAAAGGCGCGCGAGCGGCTGGGCTGGCGCCACACGACCGGTTTCTCGGCGTTGGTCGACGAGATGGTCGATGCCGACATGGAGCTTCTGAGGACCGAGCGCCACGCGCGGCGCGCTTACGGACGGGACGAGTAGGACATGAGTGAAGCGAACCAGGACGGCCGGCGGCGCAGGATCTTCGTGGCCGGACATCGCGGCATGGTCGGCTCGGCGATCCATCGCCGGCTGGCGGGTGAGCCGGTCGAGGTCGTTACGCGCAGCCGTGCCGAACTCGACCTGTGCGATCAGAGCGCGGTGCGCGCCTTCTTCGCCCGGGAGCGGCTCGACGCGGTGATCCTCGCCGCGGCAAAGGTCGGTGGAATCATGGCGAACTCCACGCAACCGGTGGAGTTCCTGCGCGACAACCTGCTGATCGAGACCAATGTGATCGATGCGGCGGCCGGGGCCGGGGTCGAGCGCCTTGTCTTCCTGGGCTCGTCCTGCATTTATCCGAAGCATGCCGAGCAGCCGATCCGCGAGGATGCGCTGATGACCGGGCCGCTTGAGCCGACAAACCAGTGGTATGCGGTCGCCAAGATCGCCGGCATCTATCTTTGCCAGGCCTACCGCCAGCAGCAGGGACTTGCCTATATCTCGGCCATGCCGACCAATCTCTACGGCCCGAACGACAATTTCGACCTCAAGACGAGCCATGTCCTGCCGGCGCTGATCCGCAAGTTCCTCGAGGCCGCCGAGGCGGGCACGCCTCATGTCGAGATCTGGGGCAGCGGCACGCCCTTGCGCGAGTTCATGCATGTCGACGATCTCGCCGACGCGGTGGTCTTCCTTCTCGACGCCTATGATGGCGCGGAGCCGCTCAATGTCGGCTCCGGCCAGGAGATCTCGATCGGTGATCTGGCACGGTTGATCGCCCGCGAGACCGGCTATCAGGGCGAGCTGGCCTTCGATGCGGGCAAGCCTGACGGGACGCCGCGCAAGCTGATGGAGTCTTCGCGCCTCGCCAAGCTTGGCTGGGCGCCGCGGATCTCGCTGGAAGAGGGGATTCGCTCCACCATCGCCTGGTACAAGGCCAACCGCACGGGTTGAAAGCCCGGACAGCCGGTTCCGAAGGAGTTGCGGTCAGGCTCCCTCGGGCGGAGCGGCGGGGCCGAGGTGTGGGCGCGGTGATCCGGCGCGGGTGCCTTGCATATAGTCACAGCCCAGGGCCTTGAGCGCGTCGATCTGCGCGTCGGTGGTCACCCCGTCCGCCGTGACTGTCATCCCCAGATGGTGCGCAAGCTCGATGAGGATGCGCACGATGACCGCGTCGCCGTTGTCATTGTCGACGTTGGCGACGAAGGAGCGATGGATCTTCAGCCGCGACACCGGGAAGTGCTTCAGGTGGGTGAGGGAGGCATAACCCGTGCCGAAATCGTCCAGCGTCAGCGTCACCCCGAGGCGGTGGAGTCCGTCGAGCGTCTCCGACACCCGGCTGACCGACCGGTCGAGCAGCGATGTTTCGGTGATCTCGAACGCCAGCCGCTCGGGCGGGACCGAGTATCGCTCCAGCCCCAGGCGCACGATCTCGATGAACCGTTGATCCCGCAGCGCTTCGGTCGTCAGGTTGAAGGCGACATGCCCCGGATCCTCGCCCGCGGCAAGGGCCGCGGAAATATTGGTCAGCGCCCGGTTGAGAAGCAGTTCGGCGTGGTGGAGCCCCAGGCCGCTTTCCTCGACGATGGCGAGGACCGTTTCCGGCGCAATTTCCTCGCCGAGGTGAAACAGTCGGGCGCGGGCCTCGTGGCCGATGATCCGGCCGGTCGCGAGCTCGAGCTTCGGTTCGAAGATGATGTCGACCTGATCGTTGGCGTTATTGCTTTGGAGCTGCTCGGCCAGGTCGCGCCGCGTCTCGAGCCTCCGGCGCAGGTCTACGTCGTAGAATGTCCAGCCGTTGCGACCGGAATCCTTGGTTCGGTAGAGCGCGATATCCGCATTCTTCATAAGTTCACGGGCGCTCGCCCCATCCTTGGGAAGCAGTGTCACGCCAAGAGACACGGCGGGAAGGAGCGTCGTGCCGTTGATGGTGACACGGGCCGTCAGGGCATGGTGCAACTTGTCGATCACTGCTTTGGCGACGGCCTCGTCGGACACGCCATGGATGAGGACCGCGAACTCGTCGCCTCCGAGCCGCGCCACGACATCGGTTCGTCGGGTGTTGCGACGCAGCCGGTTGGCGATGACGCAGAGCAGCTGGTCGCCGCCGTCGTGACCGAGCGTGTCGTTGATCGACTTGAAGTGATCGAGATCGAGCAGCGCGAAAACACCGCCCTCGTCCTGTCCGCGCGTGCCTGACAGCACGCAAGAAAGGTCGCGCATCATCACCGCGCGGTCCGCGAGGCCGGTCAGAGAATCGGTCTCGGCCATGTTGCGGATAGCAAACTCGGCCGTCTTCAGCGCCGTGATGTCGGCGCTCACGCCGACGGAAACGCCGCTCTCGGACAGGCGCTCGCGCACCTGGATCCAGCGACCGTTGGCAAGCTGGTGCATGGAAGGCGCCAGGTCTGCCTGGCGATGCTCCTCCATGCGTTTTCTCAGCCAGGCTTCCCGCTCGTCGGCGCTTGCACCCACGCCCTCGAACTGTCCCACTTCGACGCCGTGCCGCAGGATTTCCTCGAAGGTGGCTCCATGGAGAATTTCCGGCTCGCTGAGAGCGTAGAAGTCGCGGTAGGCCTCGTTACACAGGATCAGCCGGTCGTTCGTGTCGAAGGCGGCGATGGCGTCTGGGATGGTTTCGATCACATCGTTCAGCAGCGAGCGGGCCGTTTCCAATTCCCGCTTCTGTTCCTCGTCGCCGGTCACGTCGATGAAGCTGACGATGACCTCGGAAACGTCGGTGTTCTGATAGACGATCTGGTTTGCGTTGAGACGAAGCCAGCGGGTCGATCCGTCGGGCAGTCGCACGCCGATGATCTCCCCTTTCATCGGCTTTCCGGAACTTAGGGCCATGGCAGCGGGCATGTCGCTCTTCGAGCGTGGGCTGCCGTCAGCGAAGAGGGTCATCCAGGTGTCGTCGAGCGGCTCACGCCCCAGAAGTTGCTCCTCGGTCTGGCCGAGAAGGCGACATGCTTCAGCATTGCACTCGATGATCTGACCGTTCTCGCTGACCCGCAGCATGCCGGCGGCGACGCCGTCGAGCGTGGCGGTGAGCCGCTGCTGCGCCGTGACAAGGTCGGTGATGACCGTCTGAACGCCGATCGATCCGGCGATCGATCCGTCGGCAGCGAACAAGGGGCGAACCTGGATGTCCGCCCAGTAGCGATCACCGTTGCGCTTGCGGTTCAGAACCTGGCTTCGTATCTCGCGGCCTTCCGCGAGAGCCGCGTCGATCTCGGAGGTGGCTTCTGCCTTCGTATTCGTCCGGGGGGCTTCCAGGAACTCGGAAGGGCGTTGCCCGACCACGTCGTCCAGGGAGTAGCCGGTGAACTTGCTGAAGGCGGGATTGACCCATTCGATGCGGCCTTGCACATCGCACAGGACGATCAGGTTGCCGGTGGCATTGATCACCAGGTCGGAGCGGCGCAGCATCCGGTTGAGGCGTTCGCGGTCGGTGACATCGCGGCTGACCCTGCGGTAGCCGGTGAAGGTGCCCGCGTCGTCGAACATCGGCTCTGCGTTCATCTCGATCCATCGCCGGCTGCCGTCGGGAAGTTGGAGCGGATGGATGAAATCGTTGATCGGCTGTCGAGACATCGCCTTTGCGACAAGGCTTGCCCAGAGCGGATAGTGGGCCGGGTCGACGCCCTGGAGTTCCCAGCCGGTCTTGCCGAGCCAGCGGGAGAAGTCGAGACCGAAGCGGGTGTCGTCGCCATAGACCGCGCTGAACCGCAGATCCGGTCCGGTTTCCCAGACCCAGTCCGAGGAGATCTTCAGAAAATCGCTGATCCTCTTGTGGGTTTCTTGGAGCGTTTTCTCGGCTGTCGCGCGTTGGGTCTGGTCTACGGAAATGCCAACGCCGCCGACAATCGCGCCATTGTGCCAGACTGGCGATATGGAGGTCTCGGAAATGATGCGCCCGTGCGCCGTGTCGAGCTCGCGGCTGTAGCGGATGTGCTCGCCCGCAATGGTGCGCAGATGAAGATCGAGCCAGACACGGCCCTCGTCGGGGCCGACGCGTGCCTCAGTTGGCAAGAGTCCGATCAAGGGGCCGTGGGTTTCCCTGTCGACGCTGCTTTGCGCAAGGTAGCGCCCGTCCGTGTCGAACATCCAGGCGGGTTGGGGGAGGCAATCTATCGCGGCGAGCAGGCGGGCGTGGTCAGATGGGCCGTCGTACCCCGTCCTGATACTTTGCGATGCTGGGCTCATGCGTCAAAATCTCTCGGTGAGCCGATGAAGCGCGCAGGTGCACAGTTGGCTCAATTCGCCTGTTGTACGTATTTTTGTGTTCTTTGAAATTTTTTCTCATTCTTACCCTACGATACATTTCGCTTTTATTAAGCAGCTTTTTTGTGCTGAAAATTAAATCAGGGCGCGTTTGCGTGTGCGGGCTGATGCTTTCGTATCTCGTGTGCGTTGTGGGATGTGCGACCAAGGAAATTGATTTTTTGCACCGATTTGCTATCAAGCGCCTGTGTCGCCCCCTGTGGCGACGCGGTAGAATGCGGTTGCAGGCCGGGTTTTCGGTCGTTGGCTTCAGGGTCCCGTAGCTCAGCAGGATAGAGCATCAGATTCCTAATCTGAGGGTCACAGGTTCGAATCCTGTCGGGATCACCACTTTCCTTCCTCCGCATGCTTGTCACGCCCTGAATTGCGCTTGCACGCCGGCTCTGCCATGGAATGAGCGGAACTGCGGAGCGGGGTGTCATGCAGCTGCAGGCGATTGCCTATTTCAACGAGCTTGTGAAGTGCCGGTCGATCCGTCGGGCGGCGCAGAACCTGGGCGTGTCGCCGACTGCCGTGAGCCGGCAGCTCGAGAATCTCGAGTATCACTTCGGCGCGCCGCTGGTGGAGCGTGGGGCCCGCGGTATCGTGCTGACGGCGGCTGGCGAGCAACTGGCCGTGCATGCGCGCACGGCGATGCGCGAGTTCGACCAGGCTCGACAGTTCATCGACGACATGCGCGGGCTGAAGCGTGGCGATGTGTCCGTGCATGTCAACGGCGCGACCGGCGGGGCGATCCTTGCAGCCGGCCTTGCAGAGTTCCACAAGCTCTATCCGGCTGTGCAGGTCTCCGTGCAGGAGGGGTCGGCGACGGAGGCCTTGCGGGCCGTGGCCGCCGGCGACAGCGATCTGGCCCTGACGATCTTCTCGCCCCACGACCCGCAGGTCGTCTGCCGCTGCCGGTTTCCGCTTTCGCATTCCGCGATCCTGTCGCCGGATCATGCCCTGGCGCGGCAGGCCGAGATCGGTCTCGAGGACCTGGCGCGCTACCCTCTGGCCCTGCCCGACACTTCCTTCAGTGTACGCCGGCTGATCGAGGAGCGGCTGAAGCAATCGGGCCTCCCGCCAGCTTGCGTCACCTTCTCCGTGGCGTCGATCACGGTGCAGAAGGAGCTCGCCCGGCTGGGGGCGGCAATCCTGGTGCTGCCGCGGCTTTCCGTGGCCCGTGACATCACCGCGGGGGCGCTTGTCGCGCGGCCCTTTGCGTCGGACATCGTCATCGATACGAGCCTGCAGCTTAGCCTGCGCAAAGGCCGCACACTGACGTTTGCCGCCGAACGGCTGGCCTCTCATCTGGAATCCCGGCTGCGCGCCTATCGGGAAAGCGGCATTCTTGATTAAGTGCTCCGGTTTCCGTTGCACTATGCTCACAAAAATGACGTTGCATTGACACTGCCAGGTTGTGCAGGCTGACGTTCGTGATGGTCGGGGAGGGCCTTCTCTTCCTGGCGATCAGGTGCCGACCGTGCCATGCCGCGGTCCCGACATGATCCTGCAGGCAGCCATCCGGTTGCCTTTCCAGCCGAGTGGAGCGACATGAGCGACCTGCTATCCCTTTCCGCCCGAGACATCCTTTCTTCCTATGCGTCGGGGTCGTTCTCGCCGAGCGAGTACATGCGTGCGCTGGTCGAGCGTGTCGATGCGGTCGAACCCAAGGTCGCGGCGCTCTACCTGTATCGCCCCGAGCAGGCTCTCGCGGAGGCGGACGCCTCGACCGCGCGCTGGAAGAAGGGCGAGCCCGTCGGGCCGCTCGACGGCCTGCCGATCAGCATCAAGGAAATGATCGCGACGAAGGGTGATCCGGTTCCCAACGGCACGGCGGCCGTGGACCTCGTTCCCGAGCAGGAAGACGCTCCGGCGGCGGCAAGGCTGCGCGAGGACGGAGCCATCTTCTTCGCCAAGACGACGGCGCCGGACTACGGCATGCTGAGCTCGGGTCTGTCGAGCTTTCACCATCTCAGCCGCAACCCCTGGGACCTCGGTCAGAATCCGGGCGGCTCCAGCGCCGGTGCCGGTGCGGCAGGTGCGGCAGGCTACGGCCCGGTGCACATGGGCACGGATATTGGCGGCTCGATCCGTATTCCGGCCGCCTGGTGCGGGCTCTTCGGCTTCAAGCCGACGCAGGGGCGCGTGCCGGTCTATCCCTACTACCCCGGCCGCTGCCACGGGCCGATGTCGCGCACGGTCGACGACAGCCTTGTCGTCATGGAGACGCTCACCCGGCCGGACGCGCGCGACGCCACCTCGGTGCGCCATGAGAATCTCGACTGGAACGTCGCGCCGGAGAGCGTGAAGGGGCGCAAGATCGGTCTTATGCTCGACGCCGGCTGCGGCATCGCCGTCGATCCGGAGGTGCGTGCGGCCATCGAGGCGGCGGCACGCCGGTTCGAGGCGGAAGGCGCCGAGATCGTCGAACTCTCGCCCTTCATGACGCCCCAGATGCTCAACGGCGTCGATGCGTTCTGGCAGGCCCGGTTCTGGTCGAGGATGCGCGACATGTCGCCGGAACGGCGCGCGAAGATCCTGCCCTTCATTCTCGAATGGGCGGCGTCGGCCAAGGATTATGACGGTGCCAGCGTCGCGGCGGGCTTCGACCAGATGCTTGCCATTCGCGATGCCGGAGCCCGCGCCCTGATGCAGGTCGAGGCGATCCTCTCTCCGGTCAACCCGATCGTCGGCTTCCCGGCCGAGTGGGCCGGACCGACCAACGATCCCAAGCGTTCGCTCGACCACATCGGCTTCACGATGCCCTGGAACATGGGCGACCAGCCGGCTTGTTCGGTGCACTGCGGCTTCTCGTCGTCAGGCATGCCGATCGGCCTGCAGATCGTGGCCAACCGTTTCGAGGATCTGACAGTGCTGGGGCTTGCCCGCGCCTATGAAAGCTGGGTGGGACCGATCACCGAGTGGCCGGAGCTCTGACCGTCATGACCCGTCTCGCCGTGGTGCGCCAGTCTGCTTCTTGTTCAGCGAGCCGGCCGTTCCGGCCAACTCCGACTGATGGTGGCGGCGGCGGCCATGGCGAGCGGGGCGACGTGACGGGCGTAATCTTCCGGTTGCCATTCGGACAGGGAGCCGGCGACGTGGATCGCGCCGACGGGGGTTCCGTCGAGGCCGCGAATGGCGACGCCGATGACGATCTCGCCAAGCAGCACCTGTTCCTGTGCGAGAGCGAAACCCTCACGGCGCGCTTCGGCCACCTTGGTGCGGATCGCGTCGGGGTTTGTGAGTGTCCTGAGAGTGATGGCACGCAGGTCGCTGCGCGCCAGGATGTCGTCGACCTCGGCCTCCTCGAGGCTTGCCAGGATCGCCCAGCCGCCGGAGGTGGCGTGGATCGGCACCGCATGACCGACGAGCGTCGAGGTCAGGATCTCGCGCTTGCTTTGCAGGCGCTGGGCGTAGACCAGGCGCAGGTCGTCGCGCAGGCTGAGATCGACGCGTTCACGCACGGCCCGGCGCAGTTCGAGGAGCACGGGCGTAGCCCGCACGATGACCGGGTTGAGGCGCTGGTAGTCGTGCGAATGGTCGAGGATGCGGATGCCGGGAACGTAGCCGGAATCCGCCGGATCCCGGTCGATATAACCAAGCTCTCGCAGGGTGAAGACAAGCCGCTGGACGGCGCTGCGGCCGATGCCGGCGCGGTCGGCCAGTTCGCCGAGCGACAGCGGGTGCTCGGCGCCGCGAAAGGCGGACAGCACACGCAGGGCACGGTCCACGGACTGGACGAAAAGCGGATTGTCCCTATCGGCCTGTTCGTCGGCGGTGGTCGGTTCGGAGCTTATCGTCATCTGGTTCCGTTCGTCTTGGCTCGAAAGCCTCTCGTCGCCGCGCAAAGGCATTGACGAAAGTAGCAAGGGCGTCCTAACCTGAAATCAATACAACTGTATCGCATAACGATATACCGCGCTGGAGTGAACTTGGCCATGGATTTCCTGACATTCCAAGGATTCGCCTTGATCGGGGCACCCGGCTCCGGCGCACGCCGATACCCTCTCGATGGGAGGGAGAGCGCGTGACAAAGCGTGTGGCGTTTGCCGGTTTTCTTCATGAGACCAATACGTTCGCTCCGACAAAGGCGACGATCGAGGATTTCAATCACGGCGGCGGACACATTCCCATCAGCCGTGGTGAGGAAATTCTGGAGCGCGCGCCGGGTGTGAACATCGGCGTTGCCGGTGCGCTCGAAGTTGCCCGCGACAGGGGGTGGGAGGTGGTTCCGCTGTTGTGGACCGTGGCCATCCCCTCGGCACATGTGCGCAGGGACGCCTATGAGGCGATCGCCGACGAGATTCTCGCGCGACTGGCCGACGCAGGTCCGCTCGACGGCGTCTATCTCGATCTTCACGGCGCCATGGTCTGCGAGCATGTCGACGATGGAGAGGGCGAGATCCTGGAGCGCATCCGCCGCGCCATCGGGCCCGATGTGCCGCTTGCCGCGAGCCTCGATCTGCATGGCAACACCACCCGCCGGATGGTCGACAACGCTGACGTGCTGGTCGCCTATCGGACCTATCCGCATGTGGACATGGCGGAGACTGGCCGGCTGACGGCGGAAATGCTCGACCACGTGATGAACCACGGCCGGCTTGCCAAGGCGATGCGGCGGGTGCCCTATCTCATCCCCATCCCCTGGCAGTGCACGACCATCGAGCCGGCCCGCAGTCTCTATGCGCGGGTCGCGGAGATGGAGCGCGGCGACGTCGTCTCGGCTTCCGCGCTGATGGGCTTTCCGGCTGCCGATTTCGACGAATGCTCGCCCGTGGTGCTGGCCTACGGTCGCACCCAGGAGGCGGCGGATCGCGCCGCCGACGAGCTTCGCGACCTGTTTCTTGCAAGCGAGGGCGCCTTTGCCGGAAGGGCCTATGCGCCCGAGGAAGGGGTGCGCGAGGCCATGCGCATCGCCGCTGGCGCATCAAAGCCGGTGGTGATCGCCGACACGCAGGACAATCCTGGAGCCGGCGGCGATTCAAACACCGCAGGCATGCTGCGCGCGCTGGTCAGCGAAGGGGCGGAGCGGGCCGCGCTTGGCCTGATGGTCGATCCGCAGGCGGCCGCCGCCGCTCATGCGGCGGGCGAGGGCGCGGACGTCCGCCTGTCGCTCGGCGGCAAGAGCGGGGTTGCCGGCGACGAGCCGTTCGAGGCGACCTTCCGGGTCGAGAAGCTCTCCGATGGGCGCTTCCGCACCAGCGGGCCGTTCTACGGCGACACGGAGATGGATCTCGGACCGAGCGCCTGTGTCTCCATCGGTGGCGTCAAGGTCGTTCTGGCGAGCCGCAAGGTGCAGCTCGCCGATCAGGAAATGTATCGCTACGTCGGCATCGAGCCGCTGGAGCAGGCGATCCTGGTCAACAAGAGCTCGGTGCATTTCCGTGCGCATTTCGAGCCGATCGCCGAAACGGTGCTGGTGTGCACCGCGCCGGGGCCGATGGCTCTCAACGCATATGATCTTCCGTTCCGGAATCTCGAGGCGGGACTGCGGCTGTCGCCGCAGGGACCCAGCTTCACGCCGCCGGCCGGCGGCGTGGCGCAGGAGGGTCCCATGGTCTCCTAGGAGGCGCCGGGAGGAGCTGCTTCGATCACCGGCAGAAACAAGGCCGGGGCAGGGGCACGAACATGGCAGCAACTGAACCAAAAAAGGGGAACAGGCATGTTGGATTTGAAGACCGGGGTCCGCAAGGGGACCGCGAAAAGAAAGACGCCGGGCATGCGCCGGGCCGTCGGCGGGGTCATGGCCGCGGCCATGCTGGCCTCGACCGGGCTTTGGTCGCCGGCTTCGGCCGAGGAGAAGGTGATCACCGCGGTGATGCACTCGGGCCTGCGCGTGCTCGATCCGGTGCTCACCACCGCTCATATCGTGCGTGATCACGCCTATATGATCTATGACGTGCTGATCGCGCAGGACGACAAGTTCGCGCCGCAGCCGCAGATGGCCTCATGGACGGTGTCCGACGACAAGCTCGTCTACACCTTCACGCTGCGCGATGGCCTGAAATTCCATGACGGCGCTCCGGTGACGGCGGCCGACGCGGAATCCTCGATGAAGCGCTGGGGCAAGAAGGACTCCGGTGGCCAGCTGATTTTCGACCGCACCGAGAGCCTGACCGCGACCGACGACAAGACGCTGGTCTGGACGCTCAAGGAGCCGTTCCCGCCGTTCCTCGACACTCTGTCGAAGCAGTCGGCGCTGCCGCCCTTCATCATGCCGAAGCGGATTGCCGACACCTCCGTCGACAGCGCGATCACGGAATACATCGGCTCCGGGCCGTTCAAGTTCGTGGACAGCGAATATCAGCCCGGTGTCAGCGTCACCTACGAAAAGTTCGATGGCTACGTGCCGCGCGACGAGCCGGCGAGCTGGATGGCCGGCGGCAAGGTCGTCAAGGTCGACAAGGTCAAGTGGGTGAGCATGCCCGACGCCCAGACCGCGGTCAACGCGATCATGTCGGGTGAGATCGACTACATCGAGCAGCTGCCGATCGATCTTCTGCCGATCCTTCAGTCCTCGGACGAGGTCACCACGGAGGTCCGCGATCCGCTCGGCTTCCAGACCATGGGTCGCATGAACTTCAAGTATCCGCCCTTCGACAACAAGAAGGTGCGCCAGGCGGCGATGATGGCGATGAGCCAGGCCGATGTCCTCGGCACGCTGGTCGGCAACCCGGACTACTTCAAGATCTGCGGCGCGATCTTCGGCTGCGGCACACCGCTGGCCGATCCGACCGGATCGGAGACGCTGGTCAACGGCGGCGACGTCGAGGGCGCCAAGAAGCTCCTGGCGGAATCCGGCTATGACGGCACGCCCGTCGTTCTCATGCAGCCGACCGATGTGGTGACGCTGACCGCTCAGCCGGTTGTTGCCGCCCAGGCTCTGCGCGAGGCCGGCTTCAACGTCGACATGCAGCCGATGGACTGGCAGACGCTGGTCACCCGCCGCGCGTCGATGGCCAAGCCCTCGGAGGGCGGCTGGAACCTGTTCTTCACCAACTGGGGCGTGCCGGAAATCAGCTCGCCGCTGGTCAGCGCCATGCTGAACGGCCGTGGTGACGAGGCGTGGTTCGGCTGGCCGAAGGACGACGAGCTGGAGGCGCTTCGCGAGGAGTTCATCGCCGCCGCCACGCCGTTCGAGCAGCTTGAAGTCGCCAAGAAGATCCAGGCTCACACGCTCGACAACGTGATCTACATCCCGCTCGGCCAGTACCTGACGGCGCAGGCCCGCAGCAACAAGCTGGTGGACATGATCCCGTCGCCGGTGCCCGTGTTCTGGGGCATCGACAAGACCGAGTGATCCCAAAAAACGATTGGCCCGGCCTCGCGCCGGGCCAATTCGCCGGCCGATCCGACCGGACAGCGACGGCTCCCTCCCGGGCCGGCCGCCGGTCGTTCGAGCGGTCTTTCGCGAACCAGACTGGGAAGGGATCATTCCTCCGATGATCGGTTACATCCTCAAGCGATGCCTCGCCGTCATTCCGGTGATGGTCATTGTTGCGATTTTCGTGTTTCTGCTCCTGCGGCTGACGCCCGGCGATCCGGCGGCGATCCTCGCCGGCGATGCGGCAACGCCCGCGCAGCTTGAGCGGATCCGCACCTCGCTCGGCCTCAACGATCCGCTGCTCGTGCAGTTCGGCACCTGGATGGGGCAGCTCTCCCGCGGCGATCTCGGTATCTCGCTGATCTCCAACACGCCGGTGATGGGCATGATCGGCCAGCGCATCTGGCCGACGCTCAACATCGCGCTGCTGACCATCACGCTGTCCGTGCTGCTCGCCGTGCCGATGGGCGTGCTCGCCGCCTGGCGTCACCGCACTGCCGTCGACTACGCCGTGATGACTTTCTCCGTGCTCGGCTTTTCCGTGCCGGTCTTCGTCATCGGCTATCTGTTCATCCAGGCGTTCTCGATCGAGCTGCACTGGCTTCCCGTGCAGGGCTACACCGCTCCGTCAAAGGACTTCGGAAAGTTTCTCTCCAAGGCGATCCTGCCGAGCCTGACGCTCGCGACGATCTACATCGCGCTTATCGCGCGCATGACTCGGGCCAGCATGCTGGAGGTTCTCGGCGAGGACTACATCCGCACCGCGCGTGCCAAGGGCGTCGCCGAGCGAGGGGTGCTGTTCCGCCATGCCCTCAGGAACGCCGCCGTCCCGATCATGACGATCATCGGCACCGGCTTCGCGCTGCTCGTCAGCGGCGTGGTGGTCACCGAAAGCGTCTTCAACATCCCCGGCATCGGCCGGCTCACCGTCGACGCGATCCTGGCCCGCGACTATCCGGTCATCCAGGCGATGATCCTGCTGACCAGCGGCCTCTACGTGATGATCAATCTCCTGATCGACGTCTCCTATAGTCTCATCGATCCGAGGATCCGCTACTGATGGCCGCGACACCGCAACCCGTTTCCGGCATGCAGCGGGCGCTCGGCCTGCTGTCGCTGCCCGGCTCCTGGCGCCTCGGCGTCGGCCCGACGATCGCGGCACTCGTGCTCGTCCTCATCGTTATCGCCTGCGCCTTCGCGCCGCTCTACATTCCGCATGATCCGCTGTCGATCGACGCGCTCAACCGGCTCAAGGGGCCGAGCGAGACCTATATGCTCGGCACCGATGCCTATGGTCGTGACATCTTCTCCCGCGTTCTCATGGGCGGTCAGATCTCGTTGCTGATCGGCATCAGCGCCGCGCTGGTCAGTGTGTTCCTGGGCCTTGCTATCGGTCTCGTCTCAGGCTTCTTCCGGATGGCGGACGCGATCATCATGCGGGTGATGGACAGCCTGATGGCGATCCCCTCGATCCTTTTGGCCATCGCGCTGGTCGCTCTCAACGGGCCGAGCCTGTGGTCGGTGATCTGCGCCATCACCATTCCCGAGGTTCCGCGCGTCGTGCGCCTGGTGCGCTCGGTCGTGCTGTCGGCACGCGAGGAGCCCTATGTGGAGGCGGCCATCGCTCTCGGCTCCTCGACACCCAAGATCCTGTGGCAGCACCTGATGCCCAACACGCTGGCGCCGCTCACCGTGCAGGGAACCTACATCTGCGCCTCGGCGATCCTGACGGAGGCGATCCTGTCCTTCCTCGGCGCCGGCGTCAGCACCGAGATCCCGACCTGGGGCAACATCATGGCCGAGGGCCGTCTCTACTTCCAGATCAAGCCGATGCTGATCTTCTGGCCCGGCCTGATGCTGTCCTTCTGCATTCTGTCGATCAACCTGCTCGGCGATACCGCCCGCGATCTGCTTGATCCGCGGCTCAAGAAGCGGGAGGCGTGACATGAAGTTCAAGTCCAGGAGCTTTGAGGGCGCACCGGTCGTCCTGTCCATCGAGGATCTCGTCGTCCAGATCGACGGCCGTCCCGAACATCAGGTCCTGAAGGGCATCAGCCTGGAGATCCGCGCCGGCGAAACCGTCTGCCTGGTCGGCGAGAGCGGGTCGGGCAAGTCCGTCACGTCGCTCGCCACCATGGGGCTGTTGCCCAAGGGAGCGCTGGAGACCGCCGGCGGGCGTATCCTGCTCGAGGGGCGCGACCTGCTCGGCCTCAGCGCGCAGGAAATGCGCGACATGCGCGGCGTCCATCTGTCGATGATCTTCCAGGAGCCGATGACGGCGCTGAACCCGGTGATGCGGGTCGGTGACCAGATCGGCGAGATGCTCGACACCCACGTCAAGCTTGGCACCCGCGAGCGGCGCCAGCGCATTCTCGACATCATGGAGCAGGTGCATCTGCCGGATGTCGAGCGCATCTTCGGTTCCTACCCGCACGAGCTGTCCGGCGGTCAGCGCCAGCGCATCATGATCGCCATGGCGCTGATCCTGGAGCCGAAGCTGCTGATCGCCGACGAGCCGACTACGGCGCTCGACGTGACCACCCAGCAGCAGATCCTCGGCCTCGTCGCCGAGCTGCAGGAAAAGCACGGCACCGCGGTGCTGTTCATCACCCATGACATGGGCGTCGTCGCCGAGATCGCCGACACCGTGCATGTCATGCGCCACGGCGAGATCGTCGAGCAGGCACCGGTGGAAACGCTGCTGCGCAATCCGCAGCATGCCTATTCCCGTGATCTTCTCGCCGCCGTGCCGAGCCTCGTTCCCCGGCATGCGCGCGACGAGCGGCAGGGCGGCAGCGAGACGGTTCTCGTCGTCGACGACCTGCAGAAGAACTACGGCAAGTCGGGCTGGTTCGTGAACCGGGAGCCGACACGGGCGGCGCGCGACGTCTCCTTCACGATCTCGCGGGGACGCACGCTCGGCATCGTCGGCGAGAGCGGCTCCGGCAAGTCGACGGTCGCCCGCTGCATCATGCGGCTGATCGATCCGACCGACGGCAGCATCAAGGTGGCCGGCCAGGAGATCGCCAGCATCGGGCGTCGCGAGCTGCGCGGCGTGCGCAAGCACATCCAGATCGTGTTCCAGGATCCGTTCCGCTCGCTCAATCCGCGCTGGACCATCGGCGACAGCCTGATCGAGGGGCCTCTCAACTATGGCCAGCCGCGGGCCGAGGCGCTTGCCCGGGCGGGAGAGCTCATGGAAATCGTCGGACTTCCCGCCGATGCGCTCGGCCGCTATCCGCACCAGTTCTCGGGTGGCCAGCGGCAGCGCATCGCCATTGCCCGGGCGATCGCCATGGAGCCGGATGTGCTTGTCGCCGACGAGGCGGTTTCGGCGCTCGACGTTTCGGTGCAGGCGCAGGTTCTCGATCTGCTCGACGACCTGCAGAAGAAGCTCGGCATCGCCATCCTGTTCATCACCCACGACCTGCGCGTCGCCGCCCAGATCTGCGACGACGTGGTGGTGATGCAGCGTGGGCGGATCGTCGAGCACGGCGCCGCCAGGAGTGTGCTCGCCCACCCGAAACACCCCTACACGAAGGCCTTGATCGAGGCTGCTCCGGGGCGTGGCTGGGATTTCGCGAATTTCAAGGAACTGGCCGTGGCTGAGGCCTGAGGTCGCAAAGGGACGGAAAGAAAAATGGCAGTCATTTCCCGTATCGCCGAGTTCGCACCGGAACTCACCGCCATCCGCCAGGATTTTCACGCGCATCCGGAGATCGGCTTCGAGGAGGTTCGCACCTCGGGCAAGGTGGCTGAGCTGCTCGCCTCCTGGGGCATCGAGGTGCACACCGGCATCGGCAAGACCGGCGTGGTCGGTATTCTTGAGGGAACCGGCGGGGCGGGCCGATCGGTGGGACTGCGCGCCGACATGGACGCGCTGCCCATGGACGAGCACACGAACCTGCCCTTCCGTTCGCAGTCGCCCGGCAAGTTCCATGGCTGCGGCCACGACGCGCACACCACGATGCTGCTGGGCGCGGCGCGCTATCTCTCCGAGAACCGAGATTTCACCGGCCGGGTGGTCTTTATCTTCCAGCCTGCCGAGGAAGGTCTTGGCGGCGCGCGCGCGATGATCGCCGACGGTCTCTTCGATCGCTTCCCATGCGACGAGATCTACGGCATGCACAACAACCCGCTTGCGGCCGAGAACGAATTCGGCGTCAAGCCGGGGCCGGCGATGGCGGGGGCGAGCTTCTTCGACATCACGGTCAACGGCGTTGGCAGCCATGGCGCGGCGCCGCACCACTCGAAGGATCCGATCGTCATCGCCACCGCGCTGGTGCAGCAGCTTCAGTCGATCATCAGCCGCAACGTGCCGCCGACCAGCGCGGCCGTGCTGTCGGTTACCCAGATCCATTCCGGTTCGGCCTACAACGTGGTGCCCGACCAGGCCGTGATCTCCGGCACGATCCGTTATTTCGAGGACGAGGTGCGCGATCTCATCCATGACCGGGTGAGCGCCATGTGTGCCGGCATGGCGCAGAGCTACGGCGTCGAGATCGTGCCGGACCTGCGGCCGATCTTCTCCGTGCTCAACAATGATGCGGCTCTGTCGGATGCCTATCTCGAGGCCGCTCGCGACATTGTCGGGGCAGAGAAGGCGACCTACACGAAGCAGGTCAATTCGGCGAGCGAGGACTTCGCCGACATGCTGCAGGTCGTGCCGGGCGCCTATTGCACGCTTGGTCACAAGGGTGGCGTGCCGGTGCATAATCCGGGGTTCATCCTCGACGACGACATGCTGCCGGTGGGTGCAAGCATTCTTGCGCGCATCGTCGAGCGCCGCCTCGAGGCGGCCTGACCCCTTCCGCATCCAGCCGGCCGGCGCGCAGCGCGCGCGGTCCGAGCCCGCCTCCATCGGAGGCGGGCACCGATCCCTGTCACACCGGAAGCACGCCATGACCTTCAAGGACCTGCCGTTCAACACCGACGCCATCCTCGCCGGCCTCAAGCCCTGGGTGGAATGCGAGAGCCCGACCTTCGACGCGGCCGCCGTCGACAGGATGATGGATCTTGCCGCTTACGATCTCGCCGTCGCCGGCGCGAGCATCGAGCGCATTCCCGGTCGCATGGGCTTCGGCGGCTCGGTGCGTGCCACCTTCCCGCACAAGGACGCGGGCAAGCCCGGCATCCTCGTTTCCGGCCATCTCGACACGGTGCATCCGCTCGGAACGCTGGAGAAGCTGCCGTTCCGCATCGAGGAGAATCGGTGCTATGGCCCGGGTATCCTGGACATGAAGGGCGGCAATTACGTCACCGTCGAAGCGCTTCGCCAGATCGCGCTTGCCGGCCTCGAGACGCCGCTTCCCGTCACAGTGCTGTTCACCCCCGACGAGGAGGTGGGCACCCCCTCGACGCGCGATCTGATCGAGCGCGAGGCGGCGAAGAACAAATACGTGCTCGTCCCCGAGCCCGCCCATCGTGACGGCTCGGCTGTAACCGGGCGCTACGCCATCGCCCGCTTCAACCTGCGGACCACGGGTCGCCCGAGCCATGCCGGCTGGGCACTCGCCGACGGACGCTCGGCAATTGCGGCCATGGCGCGCAAGATCCTCGAGATCGAGGCGATGACCACGGAGGACTGCACCTTCAGCGTCGGCGTCGTTCACGCCGGCCAGTGGGTCAACTGCGTTTCCTCGTTCTGCGACGCGGAGGTGCTGTCCATGGCCAAGCGCCAGGAGGACCTGGACCGGGGCGTGGAGCGGATGTTGTCGCTTTCCGGCGAGTATGACGACGTTATCGTCGAGGTAACGCGCGGCGTTACCCGTCCCGTCTGGGAGCCGGACGAGGGCACGATGGCGCTCTACGAGATCACCCGCCAGGTCGCCTCGGAGGTCGGCTTCGATCTTTCGCATTGCTCGGCCGGCGGCGGCTCCGACGGCAACTTCACCGGTGCGATGGGCATTCCGACCATCGATTCCATCGGCGTGCGCGGGCGCGATCTCCACACGCTCAACGAGCACATCTACACCGAGAGCCTCGTCGAGCGGGCGCAGCTGATTTCCGGACTGTTGCTGCGTCTCGCCTGACTTTCGCCGGAACCCGCGGAGGCGATGCACCCTGGCGTGTCGTCTCCGCGGGTTTCGCGTGACTGGGGAAGAGCGGCGCGGTTTCCGTTGATGCGCGCGCACAGGAATGCTAACGGAAAGGTTCCGTTAATATTTTCCTTTAGGGAGGCTGAAGTGAAGTCACGTCGCCTAGCATTTATCGGAGCCGTAATCGGCGGTCTCCTCGTCAGCGGCCTTGCGGTTGCCCAGCAGCCGCAGTTTTTCCGCATTGGCACCGGCGGCACCGCCGGGACCTACTATCCGATCGGCGGACTGATCGCGAACGCGATCTCCAGCCCTCCGGGCTCGCGTCCGTGCGACCAGGGCGGTTCCTGCGGCGTTCCGGGTCTGATCGCCACGGCGCTTTCCGCCAACGGTTCGGTCGCCAACGTCAACGCCATTGCCGGCGGGACGCTTGAATCCGGCTTCTCCCAGTCCGACGTTGCCACCTGGGCCTATTCCGGCACCGGCATCTGGACCGACCGCGCCCCGGTCGAGAAGCTGCGCGCCATCGCCAACCTCTATCCGGAGACGATCCATCTGGTCGCTTCCGCCGACAGCGGCATCAAGAGCGTTGCCGATCTTGCCGGCAAGCGCGTCTCTCTCGACGAGCCGGGCTCTGGCACGCTGGTCGACGCCCGTCTCATCCTCGAGGCCTATGGCCTGTCGGAGGACAAGGTCGAGGCGCATTTCCTGAAGCCGGACCAGGCCGCGGAGCGCATGCGCGACGGCGCCATGGACGCCTTCTTCTTCGTCGGCGGCTTCCCGGCGGGCGCCATCGCCGAGCTGGCCAGCCAGCACAAGATCACCCTCGTGCCGATCTCCGGCGATGAGGCGACGGCGATCACCGGCAAGTACACGTTCTTCGCGCCCAACACGGTTCCCGCGGGCACCTATGAGGGTGTCGACGGCGACGTGACGACCCTTTCGGTCGGTGCGCAGTGGATCACCAGCGCCGATCAGCCGGAAGAGCTGATCTACGAGATCACCAAGGCGCTGTGGAACAAGAACACCCGCAAGCTGCTCGATTCCGGTCACCAGAAGGGCCGCCAGATCACGCTGGAGACGGCGCTCGACGGCGTCGGCATCCCGCTGCATCCGGGCGCGGAGAAGTTCTACCGCGAGGCCGGCCTGAAGACCGACTGACGGTTCGAGGGCTCGATCTGAACGATGACAATGCACGACCCGGTTCCGGACGAACCGGGTCGTGCTGTTTTCGGCATCTTCACGCGAGTTTCGCGATCATCACGAGGGACGCACGATGGGGGCGACACCGGACACCGACCGCGCCGAGGCGCTGACGGAACAGGAAATGCAGGCGCTGGAGGAGCGTTTCGACCCGGAGGTGCGGTTCAGACCGCTGCCACCGCTGCTGTCGGGCTTCGCCGCGACAGTGCTCTTCGTACTGTCCTGCTATCACTACTACACTTCCGGCTTCGGAATTCCGCAGGCAACCACCCATCGCGGCGTGCACCTTGCCTTCACGATGGCGCTGATCTTCCTGCTCTTCGCCGCCTGGGGAACTCAGCGTGAGCCCAAGGCCGGTGCCATTCGACCGCTTGGCCTGCCGCTCATCGACTGGGTGCTTGCCATCGCCGGCACGGTCTCTGCGCTTTATGTGCCCTGGATCTTCAACGAGCTTGCCTTCCGGGTCGGTGATCCGCTGCCGATCGACGTGATCATGGGCACGACCCTCATCGTCGTCCTCATCGAGGCGACGCGGCGTGCCATGGGCTGGCCGCTGCCGGTGATTGCGCTGCTGTTCATGGCTTATGCCTATTTCGGCCGGTCGATGCCCGGGATCCTGGCTCATCCCGGCGCGAGCTGGTCCAGCATGGTCAACCACTTCTACCTGACCAGCCAGGGCATCTTCGGAACGCCGCTCGGGGTCATCTCGACCTATGTCTTCCACTTCGTGCTGTTCGGCGTCCTGGCCACCCGCATCGGCCTTGGACAGCTCTTCATCGACCTCGCCTCGGCGGTCGCCGGGCGTTATGCGGGCGGGCCGGCCAAGGTGTCGGTGCTGTCCTCGGCGATGCTCGGCTCGATCTCCGGCTCCTCCATCGCCAACACCGTGACGACCGGTTCGCTGACCATTCCGGCGATGATCCGCATCGGGTATCCGCGCCATTTCGCGGCCGCCGTCGAGGCGGCGAGCTCCACCGGCGGCCAGATCACGCCACCGGTGATGGGCGCCGTCGCCTTCCTGATGATCGAGTATCTCGGGGTTCCGCTGACGACGATCCTGACGGCGGCGCTGGTGCCCGCGTTCATGCACTTCTTCGGCGTTCTGGTGCAGGTGCACCTGGAGGCCAAGGCGCGCGGCCTGCGCGGCATGACCAAGGAGGAGTTGCCGGTTGCCTGGGCCGTGTTCAAGGCCGGCTGGCTGACGACGCTGCCGCTCTTCGTGCTCGTCGCGATCCTGCTTTCGGGCCGCACGCCCTATCTCGCCGCCTTCTGGGGCATCACCGCCTGCCTTCTCGTTCTGGCGATCCAGAACCTGCTTCGGCATGACTTGCAAACCGCGGTGCGCGAGAGCGTGCGCGAGGCCTGGGACGGGTTTGTCGTTGGCGCCAAATACTCGCTGTCGGTGACGGCGGCGGCGGCGCTGGTCGGCATTATCATCGGCGTGGTCACGCTGACCGGCGTCGGCTTCAAGATTGCCTATATGGTCACCACGGTCGCTGCCGACTGGGCGCAGAACGTCCATGGCTGGTTCGCGGTGTTGCCCTTCGAGCTGATGGGGGTCTCGACGCTGACGCTGCTGTTCACGCTGATCATGACGGCCGTCGTCTGCATCCTGATGGGCTGCGGCATTCCGACGACGGCCAACTATCTGATCATGATCGCGGTCGCGGCTCCGATCCTCGGCATGCTCGGCGTGCAGCCGCTCGTCGCCCACTTCTTCGTGTTCTATTTCGGCGTGCTTGCCGATATCACGCCACCGGTGGCACTTGCCGCCTATGCGGCGGCCGGCATCGCCGGGGCGAACGCGTTCAAGACGGGCAACACGGCCTTCCGGCTCGGCATGGGCAAGGCGTTGGTGCCTTTCGTCTTCGCCTTCTCGCCGTCGCTGCTGATCGTCGTCGACGGCTTCACCTGGAACGAGTTCTTCCTGGCGACGCTTGGTGCCATGGCGGGTATCTGGATGCTGTCGGCGGCCTTCGCCAACTGGCTGTTCGCTCCGCTTCACGCCTATGAACGGGTGCTGCTGGTGCTGGCGGCGGTCCTGCTTGTGGCACCGCACCTGGTGGCAACGCTGATCGGCGTTGCTCTGGTCGTTCCCGTCTTCCTTCGCCAGATCCTGGCGAAGCAGCGGACGGCGTGAGACCAGGCCGCGTCTTGCGGCCCTGAAAGGCTCGCCAATCACGAAAAAGCCCCGCTTCCGGATCCCGGAAGCGGGGCTTTTGCTTGTCGTGGCGCCTGATGTCAGAAGCTGGCGCTGATGCGCATGGTGACGGCATGCTCGCGGGCATCCTCGGCGATCTGCCCCTTGTAGCCGAGCGCGAAGCGGGTCCGCTCGGCGAGGGCGACGCCGATGCCGGCTTCAAGCAGAGCCGCGTCACGGGCGATGGGCGTTCCGGCGACGGAGAAGGGCGATCCGCCTGCGAAGCTGTTGGTGGCGACCGGCGTCACGTCGCCGAAGGCATGACGCCAGCCGATGGCGCCGGTCAGCTCCAGCGGCAGCGTGCCGAGCGTGACGCTGGTCGCGCCGCGCGCGCCCAGGGTCGAGAACAGCGTGTCCATGTCGGACTTCTGACCCGCCAGCGCGGCCGCGCCACCGGCCTCGTTGAAGCCGTCGGTGCGCAGGCCGATATAGGCCAGGCCGGCGAAGGGCTCGACCTTTGCCGCTCCCATGTCCAAGCTGTAACCGGCCTCGCCGAAGGCCTGCATGGCCCTCGCCCTGTAACCGGCCGTGGGCGTTCCGCCGAGCGCTCCGACGGCGACATTGCGGGAGGTGTCGACGTCGTTCCACGTGTAGGAGAGGCCACTGCGCAGGGCGAGCAGGCCGCTCCCCGCAGCCCATGACGTGCCGCCATAGGCGCCGACATGATAGCTGTCGACGGTTCCCGAGGAGCCGCGTGCCCTGACGTTGATGTCGGTGCGGCCGTAGCCGCCGAAAACGCCGAGGCGGACGCTGTCGAAGGCGTCGAGGTCGGCGCCGATCAGGACGCCGGCGTTGCTGTAGGTCAGCGCCGTGGCATTGCCGTTGCCGTCCTTCGTCGTCCAGCCGCCGAAGCCGCGCGCCCACACGGCCCAGCCGGTCGCGTCCGCGGAAGCGGCGAGCACCTTGCCTGTCGGCGAGCTGCTGCCCGCCGTCGGCGCGTAGCCGAGCAGCGGAGCCGAGGGGCGGACACCGCCGGCAGTGGCCGTGCGCAGCCGGTCGTTGACCGCGTCGCGAAGCTGGCTGCCCGTCTCGATCATCGTCGACTGAAGGCTGGCGTGAATCTCACCGGAGAGGCTGTCGAAGGCGGCCCCGAGAACGGCGGCGTTGTCGGGCAGCACGGCGGCTGCGTCGAAGACGGCATTGCCAAGGCCGAGTGTTTCCACGGCGGCGGCCGCGACCATCTGGTTTGCCGTCGCGACCTTGTCCGCGAAGCTGATGTCGTTGCGCGCGAGCTTGAGGTCCACCGTATAGTTCGCGCGGTCGTAGATGAGCTCCGGCGTCAGGAACGCATAGTCCGATGCAACGTTGTCGAAGGAGCCGGACAGGCCGGTTCCTCCCTCGAGGATCCGGTAGGTCGCTGTCGGGCTGTAGGTTCCCGACAGGCCGATGTGCCGCACGGTGCCGCCATTGATGATGATGGCTCCCGAGGCGATGGTCTTGTCGCTCGCCGCTCCGGCGGGATCGACTTCCACCTCGTAGATGGAGCCGGCATTGAAGGTTGCGTCGCCGGCGACGTTGAGTGTGCCGATGGAGTTACCCGGGCTGAGAATGCCGCCCGAATTCACCGTGGTCTCGCCCACCGTGCCGGTGCCACCGAGCCGGGCGCCTCCGGACAGCGTTGTCGTCACCGGAGACGCGAAACTGCCGTTGACAATGAGCTTGGCCGTGTTGGCGACGGTGATGCTGCCAAAGTCGATGTTCGAGCCGGTCAGGGTCAGCGCGCCAGACGTGAGATCGAGCGTGTCCGCCTGAACCGCGCCCGACAACGTCCAGGCCGCGCCGGCCATGGTCAGCGTTCCGAAGCCCTGGAGATCCTCGTCCTCACTTCCGCTGCCCTTCAGAGTGAGCGTGTCGCCGCTGTCCGCCTTCACCTTGCCGACGATATTAGAGCCGGTGTCGAGGGTCAGGTCGTAGGATGAGGTTGCGCTCTTGTTGATGGCATATTCATCCGTGCTCTCGATCTTGCCCGAATTGTGGATGGTGGCCTTGGTCGTGCCCGACAGTGTGATCGCGGTGGCGCCCTTGATCGTGCCGGCGTTGATGATCTCGCCGGCTGTCACGTCGGTGAGAAAGACGCCGTGAAGCAGGCCTTCGAGGTTCCCCGTCGCGGTGTTGGTAAGGCTCGCCTCGTCGAGCTTCTGGAACAGGACCGGGTAGTAGGCGGTGCCCGTGATCGAGCCGCTGTTGGTGAACGTCGCCTTTTGTGTTGTCTGGCCGGCGCTGTTTCCGAAGCGAATGCCTATGGCGCCGGAAATCGTACCGCCTTCGTGGTTGATGGCCGAGCCGCTGTTGTAAAGATAGACGGCGCTGTTCGCGCCATGCAGCGAGCGCGTCGTGATCTCGCCCCAGTTCTCGACGCTGCCGCTGCCTTCCTTGATGAAAAGCGCGTTGCTGTCAGAGGTGATCACGCCGGTGGCGCGATTGTAGACGGTGGCGTCGCCCTGAAGCACGATGTGGCCGAGAGAGGATGTGCTGTTCATCAGGCCGGCGTTGTCGACAGTGCCGCCGGAGACAGAGGTCATCTGGGTGATGCCCTGGATGGAGGCGCCCTCCCGATTGATCAGCGACAGACTGCCGGAACCGGCCATGATCGCGGCGAACCCGCCGGAAATCCGTCCGGAGTTGTCGATGCTGACGCCGTTGATGGAGGAGATGCCGGTACCGCCGTTGGCGTTGTTCGCCTGAACAACGCCCGAGCTGCCGATGGTGATCGTTTCGTCGGCGTAGGAGCCGATGCCCACGCCGTTCGATCCGGTCGCGCTGATCTGCCCGTCGATGTTCATCGTCCAGCCCACGGCCGCCGCTGGATACGCATCGGAGGAAAGTGCGGCCTGCGAGGGGCCATTGTCGGTGATGGACCCTGTGTTGCTCAGATGAAAGACGCCACCGCCCGCGTGTTCCTGCTCGAGAAAGTACTGGCCGACAATCGCCGTGTCGACCTCGAGGTCGGGCGTCGCGGCCTGGGCGCGCGCCTCCTGCACCGGCAGCCCGGCCGACATTGCCAGCGCGATCCCCGCGAGCGCCGTGCCGGTGAGCAGGCGGGCGCGTATCATGTCTCGCGCCGTCGGCCGGTACGTGCGGGTACAGGCGGTGCGGAATTCCAGCGACATCTTGTTTCCCCCCAATGAGCGAACGCCCGGCCGTCTCGCTTCCGTAATCGGAGGAGGGCGACCCGCCGGCAACCCGAACCGGGGATCGCAACAGGCGTTTTGCATGCACCCCCTTCGCTTAAAGGACAGGGGATGGCTGCACAATCGGTGGCTGATTTCGGCTCCGTTGAATGAATTTCACGTTGCGGTGCGCACGGGAGGCAGGTCGCTGAAGTCGGGATGCCATTGGACGTAGCGGATTTGGCGCATGCGCGGCGCGATGCGGACCTGAGGCAGGCGTCCTATCCGACTTGCGCGTGAGAGATTTGTCTTTTTCCGGCTTTTCCTGGGGTAATTTTCCTGGGCGATGTGGTGGGGCTGCAACATTCCCGGGGGATCCTGCCGGCAAGTCATTTGGCAGGTGGTTGTTTTCTGTCGGCGATCAGGATTATGTGAGGCACCTGCCCTAGGGGCAGTGGAGACGTCGCCTGAACGAACCCCACGGGATGAGGGCACCGCAATGAAGCGGCGCATCTTCTGCTTCTGGACCGGTGCCAATGCCATGTCCGAGAACCGGCGGCGCGGGCTTGAGACGCTTATCCGTGTGTCGGAATGCCAGGTCGAGTTTGTCACCGGCGACGACCTTGCGGCTTTTGTTCCTGCCGCCGATCTGCATCCGGCCTATCCCTTTCTCAATCTGGCGCATCGGGCCGACTTCCTGCGCTGCTACGCGATGCTGCGCCACGGTGGCGGCTATGCGGACATCAAGCCCTGCCAGCACTCCTGGGAGCCGGGCTTTGCGGAACTGGAGCGCAATGACCGGCTCTGGGCGGTTGGCTACAGCGAGCCGAACCCGGGCGTCATCTCGAACATGTACAGTTCGAGCCAGCAGCTGGGGGAGCGGTTCGACCGGTCGGCGCGCGCCTACCTGCACCGCAAGTGGCTGCAGCTTCATTATCGGGAATTGATCGGTGGCGGCGCCTTCGTCTTTCGGCCGGGCACGCCGCTGTGCGAACGCTGGTGGGCGGAGATGAACCGGCGGCTCGACCGGCTGCTGCCGGCACTTCGGGCCAATCCGGCGCGCCTGCCAAAGGAGCGCCCCGGCGATCTGGTTGATGGCGTGCCTTCGCGCTATCCGGTGCCCTGGACGCATATCTTCGGCGACGTCTTCCATCCGCTCGTCATGCGCCATCGACGGCGGCTCAGCACCCGGCTTCCGTCTCCGACTTTCACCGATTACGAGTAGGCGGAATGAGGCGGTCTGCGCCTTGCGAACCCTGCTGTTGCCAGGCGCGCTGCTTCACAAGCCGGATGTCGCCCGCGCCAAGATCCTGTTCGTCTCCCCAGCCAAGGCGGCGATAGAAGCCGGCGGCGCGGGTTGTCCTGCCCGTCTCGAGCCAAATGTTCGCATGACTTTGAAACAGGGCCTCTTCCGCGAACCGCACGAGCGCCTTGCCGATCCCCCGGCCTTCATGGGACGGGAGCACGAAGGCCGCGAAAAGTGAGCCCTCGTCCGGATCGATCATGGAAAACCCGACGATCTGACCATTCTCGACCGCGACCCATGCGCAAGTCGAAGCATTGATCATCTCCGTGATCGAGGCTTCCGTGATGCCCATGTCGGTCAGTTCGGCGGCTGTCAGGACATTCTCGGTCACGGAGGTTCTCACGTGGAAGATGCCGGCAACATCGAAAGCCGTGGCGGGTCTCACATGCGTCTGCATGACGGTTCTCGTTTCCAATGGCTGCCTGTTGCGTTTCAAGCCCGCATCGGGCGCGACCGGGCAGGCCCGAGCCTGTGGTTGGCTGGCGCCACACATGGCGCGCGGCCCGTCGCGAGGCCATCGGGGTGGAAGGGCTTCATTTCGAAGCACAAGGTGGCAAAGAGAGAGCAGAGCTGCGCACGGCCTTGAGATGATCGGGCGGGTTCTTCCGGTTCATGTCGGGAGACAGTCAAACCGACCGCGCCAGGGCGGCAGCCCCGTGTCAGGCTATTGAATTGAAATGAAAATATAATTCGTCAGGAAATTGGTGGAGCCGAGGGGAATCGAACCCCTGACCTCTGCAGTGCGATTGCAGCGCTCTCCCATCTGAGCTACGGCCCCGCTCTATGAGCGTGAGCGGCATTTAGGGGAGGCGAAGGGGGGCTGTCAAGGCCCGTCACCGGCTTCCTGTGCAGAACGCACGCGGGCCGGGGAGGGGGCGTTAACCGAGCCCCGCTTTATCCGCTGCCTCTGCGTCCGCTGGGCCGGTTGGCGCAGCTGCAAGCTTGCGGGCGCGGGCCGGGGCGGCTACATGAGGGCAGACCCTTCACGATCCGAGCCGGAGCCCTTCCCGACATGCGCGCCATTCTCGACGTCGTCTTCGTGATCCTCAATCTCTACACCTGGGTGATCATCGCAAGCGCAATCTTCTCCTGGCTTTATGCGTTCAACATCGTCAACCCGCGGAACCAGTTCGTGGCGATGATCGGTCAGGCGCTCTACAATCTGACCGAGCCGCTTCTGCGCCCGATCCGCCGCGTCGTGCCTTCCATGGGCGGCCTCGATATCTCGCCGATCGTTCTGCTTCTCGGCATATTCCTGCTGCAGCGGGTGATCGCCTATTACGTCTATCCTTACGTCTACTGAGGCCGCGATGACCGGCGAGCCGTGCCCCTGGGAGACGCTTCCGGATGGAGTGCGGCTCAGCGTGCGCGCCACGCCCAATGCCTCGCGCGACGAAATCGAGGGCGTTTCGGTGCTGGCCGACGGGCGCGCTGTGCTCAAGGTGAAGGTGCGCGCCGTGCCCGACAAGGGTGCGGCCAATGCGGCCGTCGGCGCTCTGCTGGCGAAGCGCCTGGGGCTTGCCAAGAGCGCCGTCCGTCTCTCGTCCGGATCCACGGCGCGGCTCAAGCAATTCCGTCTCGAGGCCGGCGATGACGCGGAGCGGCAACGTCTTGTCGCTCTGCTTGCCGATTTCGCGCATCCATCCGGCTAGTCTTCGCCCGGTCGCCCCCTTGCCGGCGTCCGCGCGAGGCCCGTTCCCTTTTCTTTCCGACATGCGATACCCGGAGGTTCCATGACCGCTTCCCTGATCGATGGCAAGGCACGAGCCGCCCGGTTGCGCGCCGGCGTGGCGGATGCCGTGGCCAAGCTGCGCAAGAACGAGGGGCTGCGCCCCGGCCTTGCCGTCGTGCTGGTCGGCGAGGATCCGGCAAGCCAGGTCTATGTGACCAACAAGGTGCGCCAGACCGAAGAGTGCGGCATGCGCTCCATCGAGCACCGGCTGCCGGCGGACACCCGCCAGGCCGATCTTCTGGCGCTCGTGCACAAGCTCAACGCCGATCAGGGCGTCGATGGCATTCTCGTGCAGATGCCGCTGCCCGCCCAGATCGACGCCGACGAGGTGGTGCTGGCCATCGATCCGGCGAAGGATGTCGACGGCCTCCATCCGCAGAATGCAGGGCGCATTGTGCTCGGCCGCTCGGGGCTCGTGCCCTGCACGCCGCAGGGCTGCGTCATCCTCGCCAAGGAAGCGCTCGGCGGCGATCTTACCGGTCTCGACGCGGTGGTGCTCGGCCGCTCCATTCTCGTCGGCAAGCCGGTGGCGCTGCTGCTTCAGAACGAGAATTGCACGGTGACCATGGCCCATTCGCGCAGCCGCGATGTCGAGGCACTGTGCCGCCGTGCCGATTTGCTGGTCGCCGCGGTCGGCCGGCCGGAGATGGTGCGCGGGAGCTGGATCAAGCCGGGCGCGACCGTCATCGACGTCGGCATCAACCGCATTCCGGCGCCCGAGCGTGGCGAGGGCAAGACCCGGCTCGTCGGCGATGTCGCCTTCGCCGAGGCGCGCGAGATTGCGGGCGCGATCACGCCGGTGCCTGGCGGTGTCGGGCCGATGACGATTGCCTGCCTGCTCGCCAACACGGTGGTCGCCGCCTGCCGCCGGCGCAAGCTGCCGGTTCCGCAAATGTGAGCCCGTGCGGCGCGCGGAAAGAGAAAAGGCCGGTCCCTTGCGGGGCCGGCCTTTTTCGTGCGCACGCGCGGTGTCGCCTCAGGCGTTGCTGGGGGCGGGCGTGACCGAAAGCCAGGCCAGCAGGAGCCGGTAGGGCAGGAGCAGCAGCGTGGCGACCAGCAGCTTGACCGAGAGGTCGCCGGCTGCCCAGGACAGCCAGCGCGGCACCTCGAGGGCGAACACGCCGAGGAAGGGGGCCGTGCCGGTGGCGAACGCGTCGCCGAAGCCCAGCAGCGGGGTCGCGGCGGCGGCGAAGGCGATGCCGAAGAAGAGCGCCGTGTCGAGCACGGAGGCGATCAGCGAGGAAGCGACCGGCGCCTTCCACCAGGCCTGCCGGCGCATGCGGTTGAAAATGGCGATGTCCAGCATCTGGGCGCAGAGGAAGGCCGAGCCCGAGGCGATGGCGATGCGCGGCGTGGCGAGCCAGACCGACAGGACAACGGCGAGGGCAAAGCCGACCAGCACCACCTTGCGCGCCGCCTGGGGGCCGAAACGGCGGTTGGTCAGGTCGGTGACCAGGAAGGCGGCCGGATAGGTGAAGGCGCCCCAGGTCAGCAGGTCGGCAAGCTCTAGGCCGCCAAATGTGGCGATGACCGGATACTGGACCAGGATATTCGAGGCGACGACGACGACGGCCATGGCGGCCACGGCCACCAGCGCGCGGGGCGCGGTGAAGCGGGAAATGGGCTGGTCCAGGGTCATGCGGGGTCTGTCTCCGGCAGGGTAGCGCGAAAGGCCGGCAACCCGCCGGCGCGAGGCGCACCGCAAACGCCAAAAGGAGGCGCCATGGCGCCTCCGGCAGTCGCCGCGATCACGCGATCACGGCTGTTCGTGTGTCCTGTCGCCTCCGCGCCGTCGTCGGGCGCGGAGAAGCGCAATCAGGCCGCTGCTGCTGCCGAGGTCTCGGCCAGACGGCGGCGGATCTCGGTGCGCAGGATGCGTGCCTTCGGCGACAGCTCGCTCTCGGCAGCCTTCAGAAGGAAGGCGTCGAGGCCGCCGCGATGCTCGACGGACCGCAGGGCATGCGCGGAAATGCGCAGCTTGTAGGTCGCGCCGAGGGCGTCGGAGATGAGCGACACGTTGCACAGGTTCGGCAGGAACCGGCGACGGGACTTGTTGTTGGCGTGGCTGACGTTGTTACCGGTCATCACGTCCTTGCCGGTCAGTTCGCAACGGCGGGCCATGGGACACCTTCTTGTTTTCGTCTGATCGTTGCCGATCGTTGGTCGTCTGTTCGCAGCTTGCAAGGCTTGCTGCGGGCGGTTCGATTGCGGGAGATCCCGCCATACACAACTACCGCTTCCCTCGCGAACCCGATCCGGTCCGGCAAAAGGCTCGCGGCAATGGATGAAAAGTCGGCCTGCTATAAGGAACCTCCACCGCGCCGTCAAGAGCGATACGCGCCGGCGTGGCAAGGGATCCTCCCGTCCCGGCTCTGCGTCGCCGGCCTTTCTGTGCCAGTTGGCCTGCATTTGGCGGCAATCATTTGCAGTCCATTAACCATGCGGTTACCGTGCCACGGGACAATGGCCGTGAAATGTTCCCCGGTGTCACGGCTGTCCGTCGCGGCGGGGCGTCTCGAGTTTCATCGCGTTTCAAGCGGTCGGCCCCACCGGGGCGCGGCCCGGATGAGGGTCCGATGTTCAAAGATGTCTTCGCGAAGGGGCGCCGCGCCGGGCGGGCGACGGCCGCTGTTGCCGCAGGCCTCCTGCTGTGTTCCCTGCCGGCCGGACCGGCGGCGGCGGAGACCACGCGGCTCGGAGGTGTCTACGACATTTCCGTTTCCGGGCTGACGATCGCGCGCGGATCGCTGTCGCTGGTCGTTCAGGGCAATGCCTATTCGGCCAAGGCCGGCATGGAGCCGGCGGGCATTGGTACGCTGTTTTCCTCCGGAAAGGGTGGGGCGGAAGCCTCAGGCTGGCTCTCCGGCAAGTCGGTACGTCCGGCGCGCTACAAGATGGCGTCGCGCGCCGCCGACCGCGATTTCTTCGTCGATCTGGAGCAGGGCTCCGGCAAGGTGCGCTCCATGCGCGTCACGCCGAAGTTCAAGCCCAACGCGGAGCGCATCAAGGTCACCAAGAAGCACACGCGCGGCGTGGTCGATCCGCTGAGCGCCATTCTGATGCCGATCAGCGCCAGGCGCGGCGACGGGAAGAGCGTGTGTGCGCGCAAGATCCCGGTTTTCGACGGCTGGACCCGTTTCGATATCCAGCTTTCCTACAAGGAGACGCGAGAGGTCTCCGGAAAGGGGTATGACGGGCAGGTGATCGTCTGCTCGGCGCGCTGGATTCCGGTTGCCGGCCACCGCCCGTCGGTGGCGTCTGTCAAGTATATGGCCGAGAACCGGAAGATGGAGGCGTGGCTTGCCCCGCTCGGCGCGGGCAATGTCTATGTCCCCTATCGCATCGAGATGGGCACCAAGAGCGGCACGCTCGTCGTCGAGCCGCGCAAGCTCGATCTCAGCGGTGCGCGCGACCAGGCGACGCGCTGAGGAGGCGGCCTTTCCGGCACCCTCGCGCGCGGATGCTTGCGCGGATGGCTTGACACGGCCGGCCGGTCTCGCCAGTGTCGCGCCGCAATCGGCGGGCGGGCCTTCCTGGGCCTGTCGACCGCCAGATACCGCAGAAGCAGCGCCCGGACCCGACCCCAGATGCACAGTTTCCTTGAGTTTGAAAAGCCCGTCGCCGATCTTCAGGGCAAGGTGCACGAATTGCGCTCCGTCGCCGCTTCGGGCGAGGAAGTCCAGATCGCGGGAGAGATCGAGCGGCTGGAAGAGAAGGCAGATCAGGCTCTCAAGGACATCTATTCCCGGCTGACGCCCTGGCAGAAGACGCTGGTGGCGCGCCATCCGGACCGGCCGCACGCGCTCGATTATGTCACCGGCCTGATCGAGGACTTCACGCCGCTGGCCGGCGACCGCAACTATGCCGAGGATGCGGCGGTGATCGCCGGCATCGGCCGGTTCCGCGGCCGCTCGGTGGCGATCCTCGGCCAGGAGAAGGGCTCCGACACCCAGTCGCGGCTCAAGCACAATTTCGGCATGGCCCGGCCGGAAGGCTATCGCAAGGCCGTGCGCATCATGGCGATGGCCGAGCGCTTCGGCCTGCCGGTGCTCTCCTTCGTCGACACCGCCGGCGCCTATCCGGGTATCGGCGCCGAGGAGCGCGGTCAGGCCGAGGCGATCGCACGTTCGACCGACGCCTGCCTGGCGCTGGGAACGCCGAATGTCGCCATGATCATCGGTGAGGGCGGATCGGGCGGCGCCATCGCCATTGCCTCCGCGAACCATGTGGCCATGCTCGAGCATGCGATCTACAGCGTTGCCTCGCCGGAAGCGGCGGCGACGATCCTGTGGCGCGACGGCGCGCGGGCGCAGGATGCGGCCACCAACATGAAGATCACGGCCCAGGACCTGCTGCAGTTCAAGGTCATCGACGAGATCATCGAGGAGCCGCTCGGCGGCGCGCATCGCGCCAAGGAGATTGTCGTCGACCGGGCCGGAGCGGCCATCGAGGCGGCGCTGGCGGGCTTCGACGGCATGGACGCGGCGGCGATCCGGGCGCATCGGCGCAAGAAGTTTCTGGAGATCGGCCGGAGCCTGTGAGGCTTCGGTTGCGCCTTGCCGCCAAAACGCCAGAATCATCAGGCAGCAGGTAGTCGGCGACGCCTGCCCGTCAGTGCGTCGGCCTCCAGATGATTGCGGCTTGGTAACCTTGCGTCAACCAAACTCCCGGACCCTTGGTCTGCAGTGCGTGGCGTGGCAGGGCAGGCGAGCTGATCGGCGCGAGAGGCGCAAGGAACGACATGAGCATGACGAGCGGCATGGCGCGGAGTTTCGCGGGCTTTGACCTCGGGCGGATGGCCCGCGGTCCGCGCAAGGCGCTTGCCGCGCTGGCGCTTGCGGCCGTGCTGGCTGGATGCCAGGCGGACGAGCTGGGCTACGGCCCCAAGCACATGCGCCCCGTCAGCAGCGAGATCAAGGCGAAGATGACCCGGCTGAGCATGAACATGTCCAGCCCGATCATGCTGCGCATCTTCAAGCAGGAATCGGAGCTGGAGGTCTGGAAGCAGACCAAGTCAGGCCGCTACGCGCTGCTCGACACCTTCGAGATCTGCAAATGGTCCGGCGACCTCGGGCCGAAGAAGAAGGAAGGCGACCGTCAGGCGCCGGAAGGCTTCTACGAGATCACGCCTGGCCTGATGAACCCCAATTCCAGCTATCACCTGTCCTTCAACATGGGCTATCCGAACAAGTTCGACCGGGCCTACGGGCGCACGGGATCGAACCTGATGGTGCATGGCGCGTGTTCGTCGCGCGGCTGCTACGCGATGACCGACGCGCAGGTGCAGGACATCTACGCGCTGGCGCGCGAGAGCTTCAAGGGTGGCCAGCGCACCTTCCAGGTCCAGGCCTTCCCGTTCCACATGACGGCCGAGAACATGGCCAAGCATCGCGACAGCGAGCACTACGACTTCTGGAAGATGATGAAGCGTGGCTACGATCACTTCGAAGTGACGAAGACACCGCCGAAGATCGAGGTCTGCGAGAAGCGCTACGTGTTCGACGCCGTTCCGCTGGTGGAGGGAACACCCTTCCGCGCGACCGCGCAGTGCCCGGCCTTCCAGGTGCCCACGAGCATCGAGACGGCGGTGCTTGCCAAGGAGCGCAAGGACGACGCGGAAATTGCCCGTCTGGTCGAGGCGGAGAAGCGCTCCGAGGAGCGCAAGGCACAGATCGCCGCCTTCTTCGGCAATGACGACGAGACGAAGAATGCGGCTGCGGACGAGGCTCCGACGGGCAGCGTTCCGGCCGGAGCGGTTGCGCCGGCAGCTCCCGCGCAGACGGCAACCGCGCCAATGACGCCGATCCCGTCGAACTCGCCCGCGAACGAGCAGGCCTTCGCGGCTCCGAAGGAAAAGGAATCCGGCGGTTTCTTCGGTCGTCTCTTCTCCGGCGGCTCCAAGACCGAACAGCCGGCCGGCATCGCCGATCCGGCGGCGCCGATCCCTCCCGCCAAGCCTTAGGCCGGCCCGCGTCTCAGGCCCAGATCGCCATGCGCAGGCCCTTGCCGTCGCGTGCGAACGGGGAGGGGAAGGGCTGCGCCCGCGCGCCAGCGATGCGTTCGGCGATCACCGCGTTGACGGCGCAATCGAGCAGGTCGTCGCGCCCGACCCCGGAGGGGCGTGCCTGCTCGAACCAATCCCTCTCGTAGCCATGGCGCACAAGCAGTTCGGCGCGTTCGGCGATGCCGGGCGCGTGGCCTGCCGATTTCTGCTTCTTGGGCAGGGACATCGGCCGTTCGCCGTTCAACCGCCAGAAGGCAAGCTCGGGGTGCACCTCGAAGACGCGGTCTTCCAGGCTCGGAGCCATCAGCGCGTCGATCTCGCGGATGCGCGTGAAGAGGTTGAACGCCTGTTTCGAGACCTTGCGCGGCGGATCCGAGCTTTCCAGTGCGACCCGGCAGGCCTCGCGGTAATCGGTGCAGGCGACGGCGGCGCGAGAGGGCACGGAGAAGACGGAGGACTGGCGCGCGCCAAGGAGGGGGCGCACCGCCGTTTCCGGACCACGGCCGCCGCGCCCGGCGCGATCCGGCAGGCCGATGGGCATGTCGACGGCGAGGACGGACAGGCTCTCGTCGGCGAGGAGTTCCGAAAAATCGGCAAACAGGCGGAAGTCGTGGCGAAGCAGGCCGTCGGTGGTGCGTTCGCGGATGGTCACCGCCCAGCCGGCGCGGCAGCCGTCGATGCCGGCGACCCGCATCGTCGCGACCGCCTTCAGGCGCGCATCGGCGCGTCGAGCACACGCCGGCAGGATACGAGAGCCATCGGCTGCACCAGCGAGGCCTGCTCGCTCGAAATGAGCAGGTCGCGGGCGCCCTGCTTGACCGAGCGCGCGACCATTTCGAAGACGCCGGCGGCGGCCCGTTTCAGCGCCGTCTCGTCGTCGTATCCGGCAAGCAGATTGGTGGTGAGCAGGGATGACATCAGGTCGCCCGTGCCATTGGGGGCATTCGGCACCAGCCCGTGCTCTGCCGCCAGCGCGCCGCGCATGGTGACCAGCAGGTTGGAGACCGAGTTGCGGCGAAGCGCCGGCGCGGAGGTGACGAGCACCCTCGGCAGGCCGAGGCCGCGGGCGGCCGCGATTGCCTGCATTTCTGTCTCGATGGTCTGGCCGGTCATCCAGCGAAGTTCGAACAGGTTGGGCGTGGCGATATCGGCCAGCGGCAGCAACAGGTCGCGGACGGCGGCGGCGGTTTCGGCCGCCACATAGAGCCCGCCCTCGTCGCCGACGACCGGGTCGCAGAGATAGAGTGCGTCCGGGTTGGCCTTTCGCACCGCCGCCACCAGCCGGGCGATGGCCTCGGCCTGGGCGGCGCTGCCCAGGTAGCCGGAAATCACGGCCCCGACATTCGCCAGATTGTCGGCATGGGCGACGTCGTTGGCGAGGGCGTCGAAGCTGGCGTCCGGGGCGACGATGCGCTCGCCGCGCCCCTGGCTCGGGTTCCAGGGTAGCAGGATCGTCGGCAGCAGCCAGACGGCGTGGCCCATGCGCTCCAGCGCAAAGACCGAGACGCGGCTGCCGACCGTGCCGCGCACGACCTGCGAGTTGATGACGAGAACGTCCGGTCTGGCCGCCGGCGGCATCGCGCCGGGCATCATTGGCCTGCCGTCCCGCTCTGGCCGCCGAAGCGGGTGCGGATGTAGTCGTCGACCATCACCTTGAAGTCATCGGCGATGGAGGGCCCCCGCAGGGTTGTCACCTTCTTGCCGTCCACGAACACCGGGGCCGAGGGCGTCTCGCCGGTGCCGGGCAGGGAGATGCCGATGTCGGCGAACTTGCTCTCGCCGGGGCCGTTGACGATGCAGCCCATGACGGCGACGTTCAGCGATTCGACGCCGGGGTACTTCTCGCGCCACACCGGCATCTGCTCGCGGATGTTGTCCTGGATGTCGCGGGCCAGCTCCTGGAACACGGTGGAGGTCGTGCGCCCGCATCCCGGGCAGGCGGCGACCACCGGCACGAAGGCGCGGAAACCCATCACCTGCAGCAGTTCCTGGGCGACCTGCACCTCGCGGGTGCGGTCGCCGCCGGGCTCGGGTGTCAGGGAGACGCGGATCGTGTCGCCGATACCCTGCTGCAGCAGGATGCCCATCGAGGCGGCCGAGGCGACGATACCCTTGGTGCCCATGCCTGCCTCCGTGAGGCCGAGATGCAGCGCGTAGTCGCACCGCCGCGCCAGGTCGGCGTAGACGCCGATCAGGTCCTGCACCTGACTGACCTTGGCCGACAGGATGATCTTGTCGCGGCCCATGCCGAGTTCCTCGGCGCGTTCGGCCGACAGCAATCCTGAGCGGATGATCGCCTCGCGCATGACGGCGGCGGCGGAGACCGGGCGTTCGCTGGCGGCGTTCTCGTCCATCAGGTGGGTCAGCAGATCCTGGTCGAGCGAGCCCCAGTTGACGCCGATGCGCACCGGCTTGTCGTGCTTCAGCGCGATGTCGATGATCTCGCCGAACTGGCGGTCGCGCTTGTCCTTGAAGCCGACGTTTCCCGGATTGATGCGGTATTTGGCCAGCGCCTCGGCGCAGTCGGGGTGATCGGCGAGCAGCTTGTGGCCGATGTAGTGGAAGTCGCCGACAAGCGGGACGTTGACGCCGATGCGTGCCAGCCGGTCGCGGATGCGCGGCACGGCCGCGGCGGCCTCGTCGCGGTCGACGGTGATGCGCACGAGCTCGGAGCCGGCGCTCGCCAGCGCCGAGACCTGGGCCACCGTGCCGTCGATGTCGGCCGTGTCGGTGTTGGTCATCGATTGCACGACGACCGGCGCCCCGCCGCCGACCGTGACGGAACCGACCGCGACCGGTACCGAGGTTCGCCGTCGTGCCGGGCCGAAGCCGTCGTCGCTCACGCTGTCCATGCCGGTGAAATCCATGCCGCCGATCCGTTCGTCTCGTGCCTGCGATGGGGCGCGCGCCTCAAAGGGCGGGCCCCCTGCGAGGCGATTTCCGTTCCGCGGCGCGCGTCTGCGCGACCGCTCCCCGGGCGTCGCCTTCCCGTCGATTGAATAGGGCGCGCCGGCTTCTTTCGCAAGGCCGGCCCTTGCGGCATCGGCGCATTCGCGCTCCAATCCGGCGGATCGCGCCCTTGACCGGGGGGCGGCCCGACCTCATTTCCGGGGACGGGGCGCGTGTCCGCCCGCGATCCACGACAGCGAGATGCACGGATGAGCCCATGTTCCTGATCGTCCTGAGCAGAACGCTGGCCCTGGCGCGCAAGGAACTGGCGACGCTGTTCGCGGCTGGCTGGGGCTACATGCTGTTGCTGGTTGCGCTCAACGCGGCGATCTCCCTGCCGCTGATGCCCGAAGCGGGCTTTGCCACCGGCTCCTACATGGTCGAGCCCATCGCCGCCGGCGACGAGGTGCGGACAGTGGCCTTGCGCGGCCTCGCCATCGTTGCAAACGTGCTGGCAGGTTTTTCCATCGGCGTTGCCTACCTGCGCCGTGTCCTGCTCGGGCGGCGGGAGTTCTTTCTCGCGTTCGGCGCGCGCAATGTCTGGGTCGCCTGGAAGCTCGCGGTGCTCGGGCTGATCGGGGCGCTGCTGTTCCTGCCGATCCTGTTCGCCGCTCTGCTGCTGACGCCACTCGTCGGGCCCCTTGCCGCGATCCTGGTGCTGGCGAGCCCCTTCCTGGTCATCCTCGTGGTGCAGCGCCTGTCGCTGGTGCTGCCGGCGATCGCGCTCGACGACGACCTGAGCCTTGGCGATGCCTGGCGGCTCAGCCAGGGCTTCGGGCTGGCGCTGATGGTCGCGGCCATCGCGATCTGGCTGCTTGCCGCGGTCCTTGGCTTCACCTGGTATTTCCTGCTGGGCGTTCTGGGGCTTGTCGCGCCCGACACGCAGACGCTGGCAGTGCTGCATTCGGCGCTGTTTCCCATGGGGGCGATGGTCATCGTCACCTGGCTCTACAGCTCGCTGCTGGCGACCTCCTACGCGCTGGCACGCGAACGCTTCGCCGAGAAGGTCGGCCTTGAACTTGCCGAACGGGAGCGGGCGGAAGCGGTGCGGGCACGGGCGCACAAGCAGCGGGCCGCGGCCGCCGTCTCCTCGGTGCGCGATCTGTCACGCGGACGTCGGCGCGGGGGCAACGGCTGAGCGGCGCCGATGGGCCGGGACGGCCACGCATCTGCTGATTGCAATCCCGGGCCTCTGCGGTTAGGTCAGAATGGCTGCAGCATCGCGGGTTTGATCGTCAAGGGGGCACAATGTTCGTCAACACCACCGTCCGGCTCTTTACCGGTTCGTTCAAGGCGCTCTTCGCTGATTTCGACGTCTTCCTCCGGATCTGCTGGGCATGGTATGCGCTGATTGCCGTTCTTTCCGTTGCCGGAACGCTGCTCTTCGGCGACAGCAAGCTGATCGCCCTGCCGATCGTTCTGATCTGGCTGTGCGCGAGTGGCTCGATCGCGGTTGCCTGGCACCGCAATCTTCTGTTGCGGGAAAGCCCGGCCGCCATGAACCTGCGTTTCGGCGGCCGCGAGCTCCGCTATGTCCTGAAAATGTTCCTTGTGGCGTTGATGCTGGTTATCCCGGCAGCCCTGGTTGGCGCTGCGGCCGGGGTGTTCGCGGCCAGCCTCCTGGGCTCGCCGGAAGGCGCCGGCGCCACCGTGTTCATCATCGTCGTTGTGGCGGTGGTTTTGCTCCTGCTGATCCCGCTTCTCATGCGGCTGTCGCTTGTCCTGCCGGCAACCGCGCTCGATGAGCCCCTCGGCTTCCGCGAAGCCTTCGGCAACAGCCAGGGGCTCGGCCTGCCGATGGCGCTGGCCGGCATCGGCCTGGCGCTCGTCGTTGGCGTGTTCGACTATGCTCTTTCGCTTCTCGCCGGCCTTCTGGGCGGCGGATCGATCATCGGGACGATTGCCGTCTTCATCCTCTCCATCGCCCTTCAGATCGCCACCACGGCGCTGCAGATCGGTGTGCTCACGGGTGGCTATTACATCTTTTGCGAGCGGTATGCGCCGGGGCCGGATACCAGGCGGAGCTGACGCCCGGCGGAGGGGCCGGGAGGTCGGGTCGATGTTTCTCGATTATCTTCGCCGCCTGTTGTTCGGTACGCTTTCGGCCTTGAGCGCGGATCGGGGCGTCTTCGTGCGCATCGCCTGGCGCTGGTACGCGATCTGGGGTCTGGTGCTGCTGGCGATCAGCCCCGTGCCGGGCGCCGGCCCGCGCAATCTGGTCCATCTCGCCATGGCGGCGCTTGTCGGCATGGCGGTCGCGGTTCCCTGGCACCGGCATCTGCTCCTGCGTGAGGGCGTTCCGCCTTTTCGGCCGCCGTTCGAGCGGCGGCATCTGCGCTACGGGTTGCGTTACGTTCTGATCGCCGTCGCGACGGTCATCGCGCTTTTCACCGCTGTCTACGTGAGCAACCGCTTTGTCGCGACCCGGGCCGGCGGACTGGGCGTTTTCGCCGTATTGACGATTTTCCTGATCCTGCCGGCGTTGAACCGGGTGTTGCTGATCCTGCCGGCCGCCGCCCTCGATGAACCGCTCGCGCCCGGCGAGGCGTTTGTCGCAGGCTCAGGGCTCGGCCTGCCCATGACGCTGGTCTGGCTCTGTTTCGCGCTCGTTCTTGGCTGTGCGATGTTTCTGGCGTTGCTGGTTGTTGCCATCCTATCGGACCGGGACGGACTCTCCACCTTGGCCCCCTATCTCCTGCCGCCCGTCTGGCACGCGGGAAGCGTCTTTCTCAACGGCGCGCTGATCACCGGTGGCTATTATATTTTCCGTGAGCGCCAGACTTTTCGAAAGCGCCAGAACGTCTGAACACGCCGGAGGTTGCCGCCGCTCGGTCTGCCCGCCTGGGGCTGCTCGTCAAGGAAGCGGAAAGCCTGCCGTAAGGTTGCCGCTAGGGCATGCGACGTCCGGTCGCGCGACCTTGTTGCAGTGCAGCGCCGCCTTATGTTGAATGGGGCGCGCTCAATTCAGAAGAGCTGACGGCTCGGGACGCACGCCGCGAACCGCCGGCAAGACAGGAGACATTCGCATGCTCAAGAACAAGACTGCTCTCGTCACCGGTTCGACCTCCGGCATCGGGCTCGCTATCGCCCGGATCATGGCCAGGAACGGCGCCAACGTCGTCATCAACGGCTTCGGCGACGGCGATGCCATCGAGAAGGAACGTTCCGGTATCGAGACGGAATTCGGCGTTAAATGCGTCTACAGCGGCGCCGACATGACCAAGGGCGACGAGATCGCCGACATGATGGCCGATGCGGCCAAGGAGTTCGGCGCGGTCGACATTCTCGTCAACAACGCCGGCATCCAGCACGTTGCCCCGATCGAAGACTTTCCGATCGACAAGTGGAACGCGATCATCGCCATCAACCTGTCCTCCGCCTTCCACACCATCCATGCCGCGGTTCCCGGCATGCGCAAGAAGGGCTGGGGCCGGATCATCAACACCGGCTCGGCTCATGCGCTCGTCGCCTCGCCCTTCAAGAGCGCCTATGTCGCGGCCAAGCACGGCATCGCCGGGCTGACCAAGACGGTGGCCCTCGAGGTCGCCGAAGCTGGCATTACCGCCAACGCCATCTGCCCGGGTTATGTCTGGACGCCGCTGGTCGAGCGCCAGATCCCCGACACGATGAAGGCTCGCCACATGACCGAGGAAGAGGTCAAGCGCGACGTCCTGCTGGCGGCGCAGCCGACCAAGAAGTTCGTCACCGTCGATCAGGTCGCGGAGATGGCGCTCTATCTGTCCAGCGACGCGGCCTCCTGCATCACCGGTTCGATGATGCAGATGGACGGCGGCTGGGTGGCGCAGTGACGGGCGCGCATCCGGGTCCGCGGAGCATCGGCCGGAGATGAGCGGAAAAACCGAAGCTCCCAAGCCGATCAATCTGGCGCTTCAGGGTGGAGGCGCCCATGGCGCCTACACCTGGGGTGTGCTCGACTGGCTGCTGGAAAGCGGTCGTTTCGTCATCAAGGGGCTGAGCGGAACCTCCGCCGGTGCGATGAATGCGGTGGTGCTGGCGGACGGGCTGCATCGCGGTGGCGAGGACGGAGCGCGCGAGTCGCTTCATAACTTCTGGAAGGCGGTGAGCGACGGGGCGTGGTTCAGCCCGATCCGCCGCTCGCCTCTGGACATGATCCTCGGCCAGTGGAGCCTCGATCTCTCGCCGAGCTTCATTGCCCTTGATCTGGCCACCCATTTTGCCTCGCCCTATGAGTTCAATCCCCTCAACATCAATCCCTTGCGGGAAGTGGTGGAGAAGGCCGTCGACTTCGACGCGGTGCGCGCCTGCGATCATCTCAAGGTCTTCGTCTGCGCCACCAATGTGCGATCGGGCAAGATCAAGGTGTTCGAGGGTGACGAGATCACGCTTGATGCGGTCATGGCCTCGGCCTGCCTGCCGCACGTCTTTCAGGCGGTGGAGATCGACGGTGAGCCGTATTGGGACGGCGGCTACATGGGCAATCCGCCGCTGTTCCCGCTGTTTGGGACCACCGGCACGTCCGACACGGTGCTCGTTCAGATCAACCCGATAGAACGCGCCGAGACGCCGCGGACGGCGCGCGAGATCCTCAACCGGCTCAACGAGATCACCTTCAATTCGACGCTCCTTCGCGAGATGCGCGCCATCGAGTTCGTCACCCGGCTGATTCATCAGGGCAAGCTCGATGCGACGCATTACCAGAAGGTGCATCTGCACCGGATCGCGGCGGACGACCTCAAGCCGTTGCAGTCGTCGTCGAAGATGAACGCCGAATGGCGGTTCCTGACGCATCTGCGCGACATCGGCCGCGAGGCCGCTGCCGCCTGGGCGGACGAGAACTATCACCTGGTCGGAGAGCACTCGAGCATCGACCTGAAGGCCGAGTTCATGTGAAACCATCGGTGGCGGCGGGTGCGAATCACCTGCCGCCACCGATGCGAATCACACATGCGCGGCGCGTCCAAATTCCACCTACATCGAAAACATGGTTAACACATTCTTGCGTTACCTTACCGTGCGGGGCGCGCGCGGCCCGCGGCTTGCGAAATGCGACGCAGGAAGGGTTAGGGGAAGGTTAATTTCGTCAAGATGTCGTAGGCCGACATTAGGGCGCACATCATGTTGTGCCATCAGCGTGCCAACGATTTGGCAACGGTTTTCCGTCATCATTGGCACGCTGATAGTCAGGTAGTGCGTCGTCAGCGATTGGCGGACGAGGGAAGGCGGCAAATGCGACCCCGCTGTCTTCCTTCGTCCCGCCAGGCACCCTAGCGACTTCTCATGCAATCTAGGCGAGCTGGCCCCTTTGGAAAAGGGGGGCAATGCCGTGATCGCCGGTCAAGGTTACCGGGTAATGACGATTCGCGCATTCCGTTTGCCGTAACGTTCGATCAGCGAAAACAGCCGCCGGGCGTTTTCGGTGTGCAGGCGCACGCAGCCATGCGAGGCCGGCCGCCCGAGCGCGCGCACGGCGTTGGTGCCGTGGATGGCGTATCCCCCCAGGAAGAACACCGAATAGGGCATCGGCGAGCCGTGGTACTTCTTCGAGAAGTAGCGGCGGTGCATGCGTCCGGGGCGGAAGGTTCCCGTCGGCGTGCGATAGCCGCGCCGGGCGGTCGATACCGGCCAGGAGGCGGCGTGTCGGCCGTCGACATAGACGATCATGCGCTGGCGGGAAATGTCGATGCGCGCGACAAGGCTGGCAGCGTCGGCGCTGGAGAAAAATCCGGAGAAGACGCCAAGCGCCAGCGCCAGAACGCCAGCGGCGGCAAACCGCTTCCACAAGGACATGCTGAAAGGCCCCCCTTTCGCAAAATGCAAAGGTCTCGCTGAATTCGTTAATGAGACCTTGCTATTTCTATCATGCCGCAGGGGAAGAGTCTCGGCGCGATTGCGGCCGAGGCAGCGGCCGCGTGTCGGACGATTGTGTCAACGCTCTTACAAAGTCGGGCCGGGAACCTTAAATCAAGGGGTGCGTTGAAAGATGTGTGCCGCGTCCGGAGGGGTTCCCGCCACGATGCGCCATCCCATACGAGAGATCCTTGCCATGACTGACGTTCGTGCCCGCCATATGGTTCCCGCCGCCGCTGCGCTGGGCGTCGCGCTGGCGTTTCTGGCCACCGGCCAGACGCCCGTCGCCCGCGCCTCCGGGGATCTGGAGCAGCTGAAGCGCGAGGGTGCCTGCGAGGGATGCGATCTTCGCCTGTCCGAATTGCGCGGCCTCAAGCTCGATGCTCCAAGGCTCGCGGGGGCTAACCTGCGCGAGACCGACCTCAAGCAGGCCGAGCTTCGCGGCGCGGATCTTTCCGGAGCGGATTTGCGGCGCACCGAACTGGAGCGGGCCGACCTTTCCGGCGCCAACATCTCGAACGCCTCCATGCGCGGCGTCGACCTGGAGAAGGCGATGCTCGATGGCGCCGATCTCTCCGGCTCGGATCTGCGCGATTCGGATCTGATCGAGACGTCGCTTGCCGGAGCCGATCTTTCAGGGACGGATCTGCGCAGCGCGCTGATGATCCGCATGGCCGCCGGCGAGGCCTCGTTCCGGGGCGCGAAGATGGATGGCGCAAATCTGGAGCGCGCCGATCTGATGGGGGCGGATCTTTCCGGCGCGCGCCTGCCGAACGCCGATTTCGATCGGGTGAGGGCGGTTGGAGCGAACTTCAGCAACACGGATCTTTCGGGTGCACGCTTTTCAAGCGCGGACCTTTCCGGTGCGAACTTTAACGGGGCGGTGCTGGAAGGTGCGCTGCTTCGGCGCACCCGGCTGGTTGGCGCGGACCTTTCCGGCGCGCGCGGGCTCCTGCAGGCCCGGCTGGTCGGCGCCTGCGGGGACGCGAGCACGAAGCTTCCCTACGGGATCTCGCTCAAGACCTGCGACGACATGATGCCCGAGGACGACGAGTAGGCGACCCGGATACGCCAGGCTCGACGCAAAAAGGCCCGCCGCTTCATCGGAAGCGGCGGGCCTTTTCGTTGCGTGCGGCCGTCAGCCGGCCTCAGTCGAAGAGGTCGAAGGCGAAGCGATAGGTGACGCCGGCGCCGATGGTGAAGCGGTCGCGCTCGCCGGTCTTGACGATCGGGCTCTTGGCGGCGTCGCCGACATAGCGGTCCCAGCCGGCCTGAAGGTGCAGCGAGGTGGTGTCATTCATGGCGTAGCTGGCGCGGCCGAGCAGGCCGAGGGTCTTGAAGCCGCCGCTCGGACGGTAAGCGGTCAGCACGCTGCCGGCGGCGCCGGCCTCGGCGGCGCTGACGCCGAAATAGGTGCGCATGTAGTCGCCCGAGGCGAAGTCGGCGCGCGGGCCGAGGCTCAGCTGCAGGCGCTCCATCGGGCTGAAGATCACGTCCGCACCGAGGCGGCCGACCTGACCGGAGTGCCCGTTGATGCCCTGGCGAACCTCGACGAAGGCCTGGAACCAGTCATAGCGGAAGCCGGCGCCGGCGCCGAGCTCAAGCGCCCAGTCGACCTTGTTGGTGCCGGTCAGATGGGCCGCGTCGGAAGCCTTGCGCTCGCCGACGTAGTTGAAGGACGGATAGAAGAAGAAGCCGCGCTTCTTGATCTCGCCATCGGTCACCTGCCCGTAGCCGGGAAAATAGAAGCGGGCGAAGTTGATGATCGGCATCGGCGTGATCATCAGCTTGTCCGACCCTTCGTACTTGGGCTGGACGAGCGCACCAACGCCGAGGTCGACGACGTACTGACGCGACGGCACAGGCATGTCCTCCGGCGGCGTCAGGCTGTCCTGTGCACTGGCGACAGTCGCGCCAGCGAGCAGGCTGGCAGCGGCGAGAAGGAGAACGTTCTTCAGTGTCTTGCGCATGGTCGGTCGACCGCTCCGGAAAAGTCGTTGGCTCGATTGCCTTTCTTATAGCTGCAAAATGACCCGCGAATCCTAACGCTGATGCGATTTTGTGCCATTGTTGCAGCCTTGCACCTATGCCGCCCTCAGCGGGTGGCGCTCTCGTACCAGGCGACGAGGCGGGCGCGCTCCTCGGGCTCGACGTAGGTGATGTTGGCCGGTGGCATCGCGTGGGTGAAGCCCGCCTGCAGCGCGATCTCGCGCGCATGGGCGGCGATGTCGGTGTCGGTCTCCAGCAGCACGCCCTTCGGCGCGGCGGCGATGCCCTCCCACAGTGGCTCGCGGGCGTGGCACATGGAGCAACGCGACAGCACGGTGTCGCGCACCGCCTCGAAATGCGGGTCGTCGATGAAGCGCGCCTGGCGCGGGGAGGGACGGGCCTCGGCCAGCTCCGCCGGATCGGCGCCCGGGGCTGGCTGCATCGAGAGCCAGACGATGGCTGCAAACAGCGCCGCGGTGACCAGCCACGTCCACCAGGGCTTGCCCTTGCCGGCGTGCATCGTGTTGAAGAAATGACGGATCGAGACGCCCATCAGGAACACCAGCGAGGCGATCGCCCAGTTCCACGGAGTGGCGAAGGCGAGCGGGTAGTGGTTCGACAGCATCAGGAAAATGACAGGCAATGTCAGATAGTTGTTGTGAAGCGACCGCTGCTTGGCCTGCGCTCCGAGAGCCGGGTCAGGGGTCTTTCCGGCCAGCAGCTCGGCGACGACCTTCTTCTGGTTCGGGATGATGATCATGAAGACATTTGCCGACATGATCGTCGCGGTGAAGACGCCCAGATGCAGGAAGGCGGCGCGGCCGGTGAAGACCTGGGTGTAGCCCCAGGCCATGGCGACCAGAACCAGATAAAGCAGCAGCATCAAGCCCGTCGTGCTTCTGCCGAGCGGCGACTTGCACAGCAGGTCGTAGATGATCCAGCCAAGCGCGATGGAGGCGATCGAGACGGCGATCGCGGTCGCGCGTGACATCTCGAGCACGTTCGGGTCGATGAGATAGAGATCGGCGCTGGCGTAGTAGACGACGCACAGGAGCGCGAAGCCGGAAAGCCAGGTGGCGTAGCTCTCCCATTTGAACCAGGTCAGGTGCTCGGGCATCGTCGCCGGGGCCACCAGATACTTGCGGATGTGGTAAAATCCCCCGCCGTGGACCTGCCATTCCTCGCCGTGTGCGCCCTCGGGCAGATCCGGCGCCTTGCGCAGGCCAAGGTCCAGCGCGATGAAATAGAAGGATGATCCGATCCAGGCGATGGCCGTGATCACATGCAGCCAGCGCACGGCGAAGGCGAGCCAGTCCCACATGATCGCCAGTTCCATTCCCGTTCTCCCTCGATTATCGCGCGCCGGATGTGCCGGGCGGCGAGATGCCTGCCCAAGTGGCGAGCACGAAACGTGCCAGAGCCTGAGCGATCCCGCCAGCCAGCTTCGCCGCAAAAGTGACAGACCGGCGATTTACAAATAATGCCGCATATTTTTCCAGCACTCTCAAATTCAACTTGATAATTGCCGTATCGCGCCACAGCCTGAGGCCCGGCGTGTGGCAAATGCCCTTCGACGCCAGGAGGTTGGGCGGGGTCTATGTCCTATGTGAACATGTTGCGGGTGTTCGTGCGGGTGGTCGATCTCGGCTCGATGTCGGCGGCCGCGCGCGATCAACGGGTGTCGCCGGCGGTGGTCTCCAGCCGGATCGCTGAACTTGAGAAGCATCTGGGCGTGCGCCTTTTCAACCGCACGACCCGCAAGCTGGCGCCGACCGAGCACGGGACGCTCTTTCACAAGGGGGCGCTGAAGATCCTGGAGGCGATCGAGGAGGCGGAAGCCGCGGTCGCCGCCGTGTCGCGCAATCCCCGGGGCTCGATTTTCGTCGCCGCACCGCTCGGCATCGGGCGGCGGCTGATCGCGCCGCTGGTTCCCCGGTTCAAACAGGCATTTGCGGAAATCGACGTGCGGCTGCGGCTCTCTGATCGCAGGCTCGACGTGCTGGGCGAGGGGCTCGACATTGCCTTTGTCCTCGGCACGCCGGCAGACTCGGAGCTCAGGATGCGCCCCGTCTTCGACTGCCCTCGGGTGCTCTGCGCCGCCCCGTCCTATCTCAACCGGCGTGGCCGGCCGGAAAGCGGCGCGGCGCTGGTGCGCGACCGGCACGACTGCCTGCTGCTGCGCTTTCCCGGGTCCAGCGAATTTCACTGGACCCTGGTCGGGCCCGACGGGCCGCAGCGCCACGAGGTCTTCGGGCCCTTTGAGTCCGATGACGGCGACGTGCTGACCGACTGGGCGCTTGCCGGGGCCGGGATCGTCAACAAGCCGCTGATCGAGGTCGCCGACCATCTGGCCGCCGGGCGTCTGGAGGTCGTCTGCGCCGAGACGCCGCCGCCGCCGGTGCGGCTTGCCGCGCTCTATCCGCACAAGCGCTACCAGGATCCGAAGATCCGGCTTTTTCTCGATTTCGTCGTCGAGCGCTGCCGGGCGGAGGTGTCGGCGCGGCTCGGGACCTTGCCGGCTGCCTGACAAATCTGCTTCGATTGCTGCAATTCGTGCAAATCGAAGGCCTGAATGACGTCATTTTGTGCGTCTCCGGCCCGCTGGCGTGCAGGGCCGCGACACGCCAGTGACCGGTGTGCAGGCGGGGATTGAGCCCGACGCCGCGGGCACCTGGAAGCGGGGACAGGCGGCGGCAGACGAAATGTCTTTCAATGGAATTTTGATAATCAGGGCTATTATTCTGGATTATCAATAGATCAAATGTGCTCCGCCCGTGCTGCGGAGACGGCAGTGGAGCGTAGAACGAGACCATGAGCGACGATCGACACCAGCGACCGAGCACGATGACCCGCGAGGCCTTCGTCGACCGCTTCGGCGGTGTCTTCGAACATTCGCCCTGGGTCGCCGGACGCGCTTTCGATGCCGGCCTGCCGGAGGCGGCCGACCGTGCCGGCGGGCTGCATGGTGCTCTTTGCGCCGCGTTTCGCGCGGGCAGCGCCGACGAGCGTCTCGGCGTGCTCCTCGCCCACCCGGATCTTGCCGGCAAGCTGGCGGCGGCGAAGCGGCTCACCGCCTCCTCGTCCGCCGAGCAGGCGTCGGCCGGGCTCGACGCGCTTACCGACGCGGAGCGGGCGCGCTTCAGCGAACTCAACGAGGCCTACAAGGCCCGCTACGGATTTCCCTTCATTCTCGCGGTGAAGGGGCGGACCAAGGCGGAGATTCTCGAGAATTTCGAGGCGCGGGTCGCCAGCGACCGGGAGAGCGAGTTCGAGACGGCCTGTGCCCAGGTCGAACGGATCGCCGGCCTTCGCCTTGCCGACCTGCTCCCCGACTGACTTTCAGACAAATACGAAGCCGGCTTTCTTTCTTTCCAGCCGCTGTTCCCGAAGGACCTTCGCCATGACGACCGTTCCCGCTTCCGACCGCCCGGCTTTCGCGCTGCGCGACATCAATCTTGCCTCAGCCGGCCTCGGCGCGGCGGCGCTTTCGGCGACCGACGACTTCTTCGCTCCGGTCGCGCGCATGCTCGACGACAGCGAGGCGGTGTTCTATCCCGACCGCTATGACGACCACGGAAAGTGGATGGACGGCTGGGAATCGCGCCGCCGCCGGGGGGCGGGTCACGACAGCGCCGTGGTGCGGCTCGCGGCGCGCGGGCGCATCACCGGGTTTGACGTCGACACATCCCATTTCACCGGAAACTATCCCCCCGCCTGCCGCATCGAGGCCTGCGTCTCGCAGGGCGACCCGGACGGGTCGAGCGACTGGGTGGAGCTGGTGCCGATGTCGCCGCTGGGGGCGAGCGCGCATCACTTTTTCGCCTGCGCCGCCGACACGGCATTCACCCATGTGCGGCTGCATATCCATCCCGATGGCGGCGTGGCGCGCTTTCGTGTCTACGGCCGGCCGGCGCTGGATCCGAAGGCGGCCGGCGGCGGCGAGCTGGACCTTGCCTCGGCGCTCAACGGCGCGCGCATCGTTGCCTTCTCCGACGCCCATTACGGCGCCTATCACCGGCTGCTGGCACCGGGACGCGGCCTCAATATGGGCGACGGCTGGGAAACCCGGCGGCGGCGCGAGCCGGGCAACGACTGGATCATCGTCGAGCTCGGGGCGCGTGGTCGCATCGCCCGCGCCGCGCTCGACACCGCTTTCTACAAGGGTAATTTCCCGGAGAGCTTCTCGATTCAGGCAGCGGATCTGGGCGATCTCGCCGGCGATCTGGAGCGGGCCGTGGTCACCTCGTCGATGTTCTGGCCGGAGCTGATCGCGCGCACGCCGCTCACCGCCGATGCGATCCACGATATCCCCGCCGCGCAGGTCCAGGACATCGGTCCGCTCACCCACGTCCGGCTCAACATCTTCCCCGATGGCGGCGTCAGCCGGCTGAGGCTCTTCGGCACGCTGGACTGAGGCGGGGCCGGCACCGAGGCCGCTGTTGAGGCGGGGCGGGTCCGCGCTCGCTTCAGCCGCGGGTTTCGCGTTCCAGGAAGAGCTGGACGACGAACATCGCCCACACGATGTTGGCGCGGCGCTTGTCGCCGGCCAGGAAATCCTCCCAGAACAGCCGCACCAGCGTGGGGTCGAGGACGTCGGTGCGCGCCAGCGTGTCGGGCGCGAACATGTCCTCGGCCAGCGGCCTGAGGGGGCCCTTCAGCCAGCTTGCGGAGGGAATGCCGAAGCCGCGCTTGGGCCGGTCCCAGAGCGCGGCCGGCACATAGCGGTCGAGCACCGCCTTGACCACGCCCTTGCGCTGGCCATCCATCAGCCGGATGTCGTCGGGCAGGGACAGGGCGAAGCGGACGACGTCCGGATCGAGGAAGGGAACGCGCGTTTCCAGGCTGTGGGCCATGGCGGCGCGGTCGACCTTCACCAGGATGTCGTCCGGCAGGTAGTGGGTGAGGTCGAGGAAGCTGGCCTGCTCGAGCGGTGTCCAGTCCGTCTCGGCGGCCACCGTTTCCAGCAGCGGGTGGGTGAGGCGCCGGGTTCCCGGCACCAGCCGGTCGGCGCCGTCGAGCAGGGTGAACTTGCGCTCATAGGCGGCGGTGGCCGATGGGGTGTCGAAACGGGCGAGCTTTTCCTCCAGCCGCAGCCGCAGGCTTGCCGGCGAACGGCCGCCGGCCACGCGGGCGCTTCCGCGCTTTTCCGCCGGGGCGACGAGAAGCGCGAGCTGCGCCCGGATCCAGGCGCGCTGGGCGCCGCGGGCGAGCGCTGAAAAGGGCGAGCCAGACCATTGCCGGGCGATGGAATGGTAGCGGCCGTAGCCGGCGAAAAGCTCGTCGGCGGCGTCGCCCGACAGGCTCACCGTCACCTTGGACCGGGCGAAACGGGCGACCAGATAGGTCGGCAGCTGCGACTGGTCGGTGAAGGGCTCGTCGTAGACCTCCGGCATCTTCGCCACCAGGTCGCGCGCCTCTTCGCCGGACAGGTAGATCTCGTTGTGGCTGGTGCCGAGATGGGCGGCGACGGCGCGGGCGAACTCCGCCTCGTTGGTCGCCTTGTCGTCGAAGCCGAGCGAGAAGGTCTCGACCGGCACGCTGCTCAGCGACTGCATCATGGCGGCGACGGTCGAACTGTCGATGCCGCCGGAGAGGAAAGCGCCAAGCGGCACGTCGGAGATCATCTGGCGGGCGACGGATTCGCGCAGCAGCGAGTCGAGCCGGGTGACCGCGGCCTCGGGCGAGCCGGAGAAGCGGTTGGCGCGGGCGTCGCGTGCCTCGGCGAGCGCATCCCAGAAGAGCGTCTTGCGCCACTGCTCCGGCGCTATCGCCGCCGCGTCGATCTCGACGCAGGCGCCCGGTTCGATCTTCACCACATTCTCGAAGGCGGTGAGGGGGGCGGAAATGTAGCCGTGGCGCAGGCATTGGGCGATGGCCTGCCGGTCGATGCGGCCCTGCCAGCGCGGATGCCGCTTCAACGCCTTGATTTCCGAGGCGAAGGCGATTTCTCCGTCGAAGACCGCGACATGCAGGGGCTTCTCGCCGAAGCGGTCGCGGGTCAGCGTCAGGCGCCGGGTCTCCCGGTCCCAGAGAGCGATGGCGAACATGCCGCTGGTGCGCGACAGCGTTGCCGCCAGCCCCCAGGCGACGACGCCGGCAAGCAGCACCTCGGTGTCGGAATGGCCGCGCCAGACGGGCGCATGGCCTTCCTCCTCCAGCTCCCGACGCAGATCGAGGTAATTGTAGATCTCGCCATTGTAGCAGATCGTGTAGCGGCCGCAGGCGGAGTGCATCGGCTGGGCGCCGGCCTCGGTCAGATCGAGGATCGACAGGCGGCGGTGAACCAGGCCGATGCCGGCGCGCGGATCCGTCCAGGTGGCGTGCGCGTCCGGCCCCCGGTGGGCGATCGCCTCGCCCATGGCGTCAAGAAGGCCCTGGTCCGCGTCGCTGAGGCCGTTCGGCCTGAAAATCCCGGCAATGCCGCACATGTCACGCTCCGTCTCTGGCCGAACAGGTCGTGGCCCAGGTCGCCTTGCGACCCTTAAAGCACGTTGGCGCGGCTGAAAAGGACGAGGCGAGAGGTCCGGGTTTTACCGGAAAACGCGACGAGAGGAAGGCGAGAGCTGCGGCGAAGGCCTATTCGGCAGCCTCGGCAAGGGCGGGTGCGTCGGCGCGGCCGATCCAGCGGTCAAGGAAACCGTCGAGCCAGGCCTTGACCTCCGGATCGAACACATAGCGCCCGGCGAAATGGTCGCGCCGCTGGCGGGCGCCGGGAAGCGCCATGCGCGGCGCGCCGCGCGTCGTCCAGCGCACCATCATGTGGTAGGTGAGCTCCGGGTGAAACTGGATCGCATAGGCGGCCGGCCCGTAGCGGATCGCCTGATTGGGGTAGGTGTCGCCGGAGGCCAGAAGCTCCGCGCCATGGGGCAGGCCGAAGCCTTCGCGATGCCACTGGTAGACCTTGCGCGGCCAGGGCATGAAGGTCTTGCCCGCGCTGGTCGGGTGGAGGTCGTAATAGCCGATCTCGACGAGGCCGTCGTCGTGGCCATAGACCGGCGCGCCGAGGTGGCGGGCCATCATCTGCGCGCCAAGGCAAATGCCGAGAAAGGGCTTCCTCTCTTTCAGCGGCACGCCGATCCAATCGATCTCGCGCGAGACGAAGGCCTCGGGATCATTGGCGCTCATCGGGCCGCCGAAGACCACCGCGCCGGCATGATCGGCAAGCGTTTCCGGCAGAAGGTCACCGAAGCGCGGGCGTCGGATGTCGAGAGCAAACCCGCGCCGGACAAGCTCCTGTCCGACGCGGCCGGGCGTCGAGGTTTCCTGATGCAGGACGATCAGAACCTTCGGGCGATCTGCAAATTGCTTCGGATCTATGATCATGATCTTGAGTTTAGCGTGCAATCGGGGCCGCCGTCGAGGGGCGTTCGGTCGTGTCCGGCTGAGCGAAACTCAGGAGGCCTCGCCCTCGTCCGCGTCGCCGCTGTCGACATGGGTATGGGCGGCGACCTTGCGGCGCAGCGCCAGCCGCTCGCGCGAGGAGATGCCCATCAGCTCGGCGACGCGCCAGATCGTGTTGTCCTCGAACTCGTGCACCGTGCCGTCGGCGTAGACAAGCTCCCACATCATCTCCAGCACCTTGAGCCGGCCGTCGATGTCGAGCGTGCGCTTCAGCACCGAGGTGAAGCCGTAAAGATCGACAGCCTCGGCGTCGCGCTTCGTCGCCGCCTCGATCAGTTCCGCCGTCATCTCGGGAGTGAGCTGGTAGGTCGTGCGCAGCACCTGCGACAGCATCTCGCGCTCCGCATCGTCCACGACGCCGTCGACGGCGATGATGTGAACAAGGAGTGCCGCGGCGGCGAGCCGATGGTCGTCCTCGGCGAAGGTCAGGTCGTCCGCTTCCCCCGTCACCACGGTCTTCAGGAAACGCTTCAACGCTGGAAACATGTGCCCTCCTCAGGTCCGGCCGCGGGGCAGCCCCGCCGCTTAACGCGCTCTGCCGCCGCCGCCCGGCGCCCTTGGCCGGGGCGCCAACGGGCGCGACACGACAGGCCCCAGACGAGCAACATTGGCAATCTTGCCGAAAAAGTCCATGCCGCACGGCAGCAAAGCAGCGTCTTCGGCCATGCTGTCGACATGCTTTGTCGTAAACTGGCGGCTGATTCGATGATGGGGTGTTTGCGTGAAAAGGCTTGCGATTGGTGTTGTCGGCGGTCTCGTGGCGTTGTTGGCGCTGGCGATGGTCGTGCCGCTGCTGTTGCCGAAGGATGCCATCCGGGCCGAGCTGATCGCGCAGATCGAGGCCCGCACCGGCTGGCACCTGCGGCTCGACGGGGCGGTCGGCCTGTCGCTGCTGCCGGGCTTGCGCATGACCGCCAGCGACGTCGGCGTCGCCGGGCCGGACGGCATGGAGTTCCTGCGCGTCGGCGAGGTCGACTTCGGTCTCGCCTGGGGCACGCTCTTCGGCGGGTCGGCGAAACTCACCCACATCGCGCTCGACAGGCCGCAGGTGCAGGTCGGCGGCGACACCGGCACGGAAGCCGTCAAGGCGGCGGAGGGCTTTCCGCTCGACCGCTGGAGCGCGGCGACCGAGGCGATTTCCGAGAGCAATTCCGAGGCCGCGCGGTCCGAGCGACCCGGCGCGGTCGAGACGGCGGATGAGGGCCGGGCGGCGGAAGCGGCCGGCGGCGCGGCGATGCTGGCGCGCATCGGCGTCGACAGGCTCACCGTTACCAACGGCACGCTGGTGATCGGCCCGGTCGAGGGCGGTCAGCGGATCGAGAAGATCGACATGCAGGTGTCGCTGCCCTCGCTCGCCGGGCCGATGGACCTTTCCGGCAGCTTCGTCCACCGCGGCGTCGAGATCGAGGTGGCCGGCGACATCGCGGCGCCCCTGGCGCTGGCGGAAGGCGAGGCCAGCGGCGTCGAACTGACGCTGACGGGTGCCGGCGTCACGGCCGGCGTCACCGGTGATGCGTCGATGTCGGGCGAAAGCAATCTCAGGGTTTCGGCCGAGGGCGCGGCGCTGGGCGAGACGCTTGCCGTCTTCGGCGTCGCCACCGGCCCCGAACCCGGCTCCTTCGGCATGACGGCGCAGCTTCGCCTGACAAGGAACGCGGTCGACGTCGCCGGGCTGACGGCCAGGCTTGGCGAGGCGCAGCTTCGCGGCGACGGCCGCGCGGATCTTTCCAGCGGCGAGCCGGCCGTCGAGGCGCGGCTGGCGCTTGCCGACGCGAGCCTGTCGAACCTTCTTGCCCTTGCCGGGCGAAGCGAGGAAGCGCGCGGCACGCTGGCGGGTGACGTGCGCCTGTCGGCCTCGGGCAGCGACATGGCACGGCTCATGGGCACGCTCGACATTGCCGGCAAGCTCAGCCTCGCCGGCGGCGGCATCTCCGGACTGGCGCTGCCGGCGCCGCTTGGCGACGATCCGGCGGCCTCGAAGATCGAGAACCTGGCGCTGGCCGTCAGCTTCTCCGGTCTCGATGCGCCGGTGACGCTGAACGGTGGGCTGACATGGCGTGGCGAGGCGTTCCGCGTCGACGGATCGGCGACGCCGGCGCTGATGATGGCGGGCATGCCGGCCCCGACCTCGCTGCGGATTTCCGGCAGCCGGGTGACGCTGGGCTATGAGGGCGCCTTCTCGCCGGCCAGCGGCCTCGACGGCGACGTCGTCGTCGAGACGGCCGATCTGCGCGGTCTTGCCGGCTGGCTCGGCATGCCTCTTTCCGGCGACGGCGGGCTGAAGCGCTTTGCGTTTTCCGGCAAGCTCGACACGAGCGAGACGGCCGTCAGCTTCCGCCAGGCGCATATCCGGCTCGACGAGACCACGGGCACGGGCGAGGGCACGCTGACGCTCTCCAGCCCGCCGAAGCTCACCGGCACGCTCGCCCTCGACCGGCTGGCGGTCGATCCCTACATGCAGGCCGCACGCAGCGGCGGCATCGAGTCCGCGCCGCGCGTGCCCGGCGCGGAAGGCAGCGGCTGGAGCCGCGCCCCCATCGATCTCTCCGGCCTCAAGGCCTTTGCCGCCGACCTCGACCTGACCGCCAAGGCGATTTCCTGGGATGGCGTCGAGGTTGGCCCGAGCCGGCTCAAGGTGGTGCTTTCCGGCGGCAAGCTTGAGGCGACGCTGGCCGAAATGGCGCTTTACGGCGGTTCCGGCAAGGGGCGGCTGATGCTCGACGGCGGCGGCGCGGTGCCGGAGCTCGCCGCGTCCTTCGATCTTGCCGGCGTCGGCGGCCGCAGCCTGCTTGCAGCCCTTGCCGGCTTCGACTGGATCGACGGCGAACTCACCGTCGGCACGGATCTCCTCGCGCGCGGCACCAGCACCTTCGAGCTGGTCTCGAGCCTGGCCGGCACGGCGCGCTTCGACTTCGCCAACGGCTCGATCCGTGGCATCAACATTCCGCGCATGGTGCGCGGGCTGACCGTCGACACCCTGCTTGGCTGGGCGTCGAACCCGGAACAGAAGACCGACTTCTCGGCACTGGGCGCGGGCTTCGAGATTGCCCGTGGCATCGCCACCTCGGATGATCTGGCGCTGGTCGGGCCCTTGGTGCGCATGACCGGCTCGGGCCGCATCGACATGCCGGAGAAGCTGCTCGACTGGCGGCTGGAGCCGCGCGTGGTGGCGACGCTCGAGGGCGCGCCGCCGGTGCCGCTCGGCAAGGGCGAGAGCCATGCGCTGGAAGGGCTTGGCGTGCCGGTGATCGTGCGCGGCCCCTGGGCCCGGCCGCAAATCTATCCGGATATCCAGGGCATTCTCGAAAACCCGCAAGCCGCGCTGAAGCAGCTCGACGGCTTTGGCGGGGGCCTCGTCAAGGCGCTGTCGTCGGCGCGCGAGAGCGGCAAGGGCGGCGGATCCGTCGGCGACGCGCTGACCAACGCCGCGAACGACGCCATCGGTCGCGCCACCGGCGGCTCCACCCATATCGACGTGCAGAAGGTGATCGACGGCGAGGTCGACGACCAGGAGGTGCTCGATGCGGTGGAGCAGGGCTTCGGCCTGCCGCAGGGCTTCCTCGGCTCGCTCGGCGGCCGGAAAAAGCAGCCGCGAGACAGCGGCGGAACCGCGACGCCGGCGCAACCGAGCCCCTGATCCGACGAGCGCCGGCGGCAAAACAGCGGCGCGGCCAGCCTCCGATCAGGCCGAAGGCAGGCCGCACGCCCGCGCTGGCGTGCGCCGCGATTCGTTCTCCTCGGCGTCATCCCGGGCTTGACCCGGGATCCAATCCACGTCGCGGCATGCGGGGCGGGGGTCGGTTCGCCCGCAGCGGTCCGCATGCCCGGTGTCTTGACCGCCAGCGCTCGGGGATCCAATAGGCCCCGGGTCAAGCCCGGGGTGACGGCGGTGCGGGAGGCGCGGTCGGTCTGTGCCGGGGGGCGCCCGTGCGGGCCGCTTGTGTCGAGGGCGGCCTGTTGTCGGGGCGAATGGGTTGCAGGTGGGCGCAAGGGGCCCGTCTTGTGTCTGCGGAACGTGCTGAGCCGCTGCCCTCGCCTGACGGCTTCTCACTCACGCCCGGCCGCTGGGCTCTCCTGCCCGGCTGGCGCGCACTTCTGCTTGGCCATCTCGCTCGGCGGGGGCGTCAGGATTTCCAGAAACGGTCGGCGGCGCGGGTGTCGTCCCACAGCGCGCGGGCGTCTTGCCAGGCGCGGGCGGCGCGTGCCTCGTGCCAGCCGAGAACGAAGCCGGCGGCGAGTGCGCGGTCGGCGTCGCCCCCGGCCGTCTCGCCGACCAGCCGCACGAGGCCACGCGCCATGGCGACATCGTTGAGATAGCCGAAGACATCCTGCAGCCGCTTCAGCTTCGACAGGAAGGGCTTCATCGTCTTGCGCTGGAACAGCGGGCGGTAGAACTCCAAGGTGTAGCGCAGCTTCTTCAGCGCCTTGCGCATGTCGTGGCGTTCCTCGAGGTCGAGATCGTCGATGCGCGCGCCGAGGCGGGCGGCCGCCTTCCAGCGCTTGTGCATGGCGCGCGCGGCGAACTCGCGCGCCGGCATCCGCCAGGCGTCGTCGATTTCCGGACCGAGGGCGGCCACCGCCCGCGCCCGCCAGCCCTCACCCTCGGCAAGACGCGCGAGCGCGAAGACAAGAGCGTTGACCTGCGCGCCCTCGAGCGCGGCGCGGACCTCTCCGCGCACCTCGATGCGCCGGGCGGCGATGGTTTCCGCAAGCGCCCGGGCTGGAACCTCATCGGGCGCTTCGGCAAGGGCGGGAGCCAGGATATCGGTCGCCAGAACGTCAAGGTCGCGCAGGGCGCCGACCGTCGTGGCAAGCGCGCGGGCGGCGTTGTCGAGCGCCTCGCGCGTCGGTGGGTCAAGCAGCCGGGCGTGGATCTTGAGCGCGCTGCGCAGACGCCGCAGGCCGATGCGAAGCTGGTGCGGGGCCTCGGGCGCCTCGCCGGCGAGCACGGCGTCGCGGTTGGCGGCGATCTGCGTCAGGCAGGAGCGCAGGATGGCGCGAAAGGCGCTCTCGGCTGTGTCCCCGGGGGTCAGCGCCACGTCGTCGGCCTTGAGAGGGGCCGGCTGCGGCAGGCCGCCATCCAGAAGCGCATAGCCGCGCCCGGCCTTGCTCATCGGCGACAGGCGCGCGCGGTCCAGTCCCGGAAGTGCCGAGGCAAGGTCGAACAGCGCCTCGACGGGGCCGGCCATCAGCTCGAACTCGGCCTCGAACAGCGGATGGGCGCTGGCGCCCGCGTGGATTTCCCCGGCATCGAGCGCCAGTTCGATCTCGGTGTTTTCACCTGCGGAAAAAACCCGCGTCGTGCGGGTCATGCGGGTCTCGAAGACCTGATCGAGCGGCGCGCCGTCGATGAGCTTCCAAAGCCCCTCACGCACCGTTTCGTCGGCAATGCGGGTCAGGTCGGGAACAGGGGCGGCGACCTCGACCTCGTATTCGCGCGGTCGCGACAGGCCGGCGACGACGCCGGTGCCCGCCTTCACAGTCTGGATCCAGTCGTTGCCGACCCTGCGCACCCGAAGCGACCATTTCGCGCGTTTCAGCGCCAGGTCGGGGGTGTCGAAATAGATCGACGCCAGCGGCCGCGTCACGGCTCGTGCCACCGAGAAACCGGCCGGTGCGGCAGCTTTCTTCAGGCGCTGCAGGTCGGCCTTGTCCAGTTCGAGCTTGAGCTCGGTCTCTTGGGTTTTCTCGGTCATGCCAATGCTCTAGCCGGTTTTCCGGGGGCTGTCCAGAAAAGCGCGCTGAGTGCGCTTTGCTTTGCCGGCTACCGGCGGGCCGCTGCGTCAGCACGCTCGCGCGCCGGCGCTGCCGGTGCTAGGCTGATAGCCAGGACGCAGGCGATGCGGGAGAGCCGCGCCATGGCGGCTGTGGTCGAATTCGAGAAAACGCGGGGGTTTCGTGTCGCGGCGGGCGCATTGGTGCTGGCGCTGGCGCTCATCGCCGTGACGGTGATCGTCTACCAGCGCGCCCATCAGCAGGCGCTGACCCATGTCCGCATCGCCGGTGGCGGCTTTCTCGTCTACTACAGGCTCGGCGAGATCCGCGCCGGCATCACCGTGCTGGTGCAGAAGGCGACGACGTCGCAGTCGCGGATCGTGGCGACATTCGAGGATCCGGCCGGGGGCGCGGACATCGTGCTTGAGCGGCGCATTCGCCACGGGCTGACCCGCTACGGCCTCGAGACGCCGGCGGTTCATGGCGTGGTCAAGGACCAGCCCTATCGGGTCAGGGTCGACCTCTACGACTATGGCGGGACAACGCCACTCGAAACCCACGAAACGACGATCCGCAGCGATGTCGACCCGGCGCGGGTGCCGGACCGGCCGCTCACGATCGGGCCTGGCTACAACCGCGCGCCGGCGCCGGAAGGGCAGCGGCGGCAGGAGCCGGCATCCGCGCCCTGAGGCGCGAGGCTTGGGTCAATCTGAAATCGGTTTGCGCTCCGGCTGCTTGCCATAGGTGGCAAAGCGCTCGATGACCTCCGCCATCTCCGCCTCCGACAGAATCACCGGCGTGCCGGTCTGGCAGGCGACGGTGTACTGGTGGCAGAGCGCCTCGACCTCGCCGGCCAGCCACAGTGCCTTTTCCAGCGTCGGGCCGAAGCAGATCTGGCCATGGTTGGCGAGCAGGCAGGCGCTGCGGCCGGCAAGCGCTGCCAGCATGTGGTCCGACAGCGCCTGGGTGCCGAAGGTCGCGTAGTCGGCGCAGCGCAGCGTCGCGCCGCCGGCGACGGCGATCATGTAGTGGAACGGGGGAATGTCGCGGCGCAGGCAGGACACCGCCGTGGCGTGGGTCGAATGCACATGAACGACGGCACCGGCCTGTGGGTGCGCGGCGTAGATGTCGTGGTGCATGCGCCATTCCGAAGAGGGAACCCAGTTGCCGGAATGGCTGCCGTCCGGCGCCATGGTGACGATCTGGTCGGGCGTCATCGCCGCGTAGGCGACGCCGGAGGGGGTGATCAGGTAGCCGTCCCCGACGCGCACCGAAACATTGCCGGAGGTGCCCTGGTTGAGGCCGGAGGCGTTCATCGCGAGACAGGTGTCGATCACCGCCTGGCGGAGGTCGGGGTGCGCGGCGGAGGCGGTCGGGGCCAGTTGCAGGGGCCTGCACCCGGGCCGGAACGGCGTCGACGCCCGGAACGGAACCGGAAACAGGCGTGGAGAACAGCATCGCGGCGCGCCGGCGCTCTGCCTGGCCTGCCGTCATGTGGTGCCCCCGGTCCGACTCGAACGGACACTCCGGTTAGGGAAACGGATTTTGAATCCGTCGCGTCTACCAATTCCGCCACGGGGGCATTCGGCGCGGAGGCCGCTCCGCACGAACGGGCGCGATCATAGCCAAGGCGCTTCTTGCGTCAATTGAAACATCGGGCTTTCGCGACATGCCCGCTGACGCGGGCGCGGGCGCGCGGAAACGGATGACAAGCGCCCCGCAAGCGGCTAATCAGCGGGGATGTTGCGCCGCCTCTACGACTGGACCATGTCGCTTGCCTCGGGACGCCGCGCGCCGCTGGCGCTCGGGGCTGTGTCGTTCGCGGAAAGCTCGTTCTTTCCGATCCCGCCGGACATCCTGCTGATCCCCATGGTGATCGCCCGGCGCGGCAAGGCCTTCGCCTATGCGGCGCTGTGCACGGTGACCTCGGTCGTCGGCGGCGCGGCCGGATACGCCATCGGCGCCTTCCTGTTCCTGCAGCTCGCCGAGCCGATCCTCGACTTCTACGGATATCTCGACAAGTTCGAGCTGTTTCGCGAGCAGTTCAACGATTATGGCGCCTGGATCGTCTTCATCGCCGGCGTAACGCCCTTCCCTTACAAGGTTATCACCATTGCCAGTGGCGCGACGGGGCTCGACTTCGCCGTGTTCATGCTGGCGAGCGTCTTTGCCAGAGGGTTGCGTTTCTTCATCGTTGCGGGCCTGCTCTATCTGTTCGGACCGTCGATCCGCGACTTCATCGAGAAGCGGCTGGGGCTCGTGTTCACTGTCTTTGTCGTGGGGTTGGTCGGGGGCTTTGTCGTGATCAAGTATCTGTGACGAAAAGGGTCCCGGACATGGATTCCGCACGCAAGTCCGCGATGGCGGCGCTTCTTCTGGTTCTGGTCGGCGGACTGGCCGCCATTCTCGGTGCCTGGGGCTTCCAGCTCATCGGCGGCTATGCGCCCTGCAAGCTCTGCCTCGAGCAGCGGGTGCCCTATTACATCGGCCTTCCGGTGGCGCTCGTGGCGCTGGCGCTTGTCGCCAGGGGGCGGGTGCGCGGGCTGACCGCGTTGCTGCTCGTTGTCGTCGCGGCGATCTTTGCCTATGGCGCGGGACTTGGTGTCTATCAGGCCGGCGCCGAATGGGACTTCTGGGCGGGACCTTCCGACTGCGGCGGCGGCGCGGCGATCCCGGGATCGGCCGCCAACATGCTGAACGCGCTGAAGTCGACCCGCGTGGTGAGCTGCACCGAGGCGAGCTGGCGGATGTTCGGCCTGTCGTTCGCCGGATGGAACGCGGTCGTTTCGGCCGGGCTCGCGGTTCTGGCGCTGTTCGCGCTGGTTCGCGGCCGGCGCGCGGCCGGCTGAAAACCAGCGAGACGGCGGGGAGGGCCGGCGATGAGCGAGAACAAGGACGGCGGCGGAGGAGATCACGCGCGTGCGCGCGAGGCCTTGCGCCAGCGCGAGGCCGAGATCGCCCTTGGACGGGCGGAGCGCGAGAGCGAGACGGTGCTGCGCGCCGGGTTCGCCGGGGCGTCGCGGTCGGGAGCCGGCGACGACGCGAACGACCCGGTCGTCAGGCTCGGCCGCAAGATCGGGCGCACGGCCGGGGCCGTCTTCGCCGTGGGGCTCGTGATCTACCTGATCGCGACCTATCTGTGAGCGGTGGAGCGAAACGGACGAAGCGGGAGCTATAGATGGGATCGAGCGAGAGACTGCCGAGGCCGGTCGACTGGTCGGGCATGCTAGCGCCGGGCCTTGCCGATTTCGAGGTCATGGCGCGCGACGCCTTCGCCTCGCTGCCGGAGGGGTTTCGCGCGCTCTGCGGCGAGATCGAGATCCGGGTGGCGGATTTCGGCGACGACGATGCGCTCGACAGCCTCGGCATCGAGGACCCCTTCGACCTGATGGGGCTGTTCGAGGGCGTCGGCCTGGCGCAGGGCGGGGGCGCGAGCTGGAGCGGGCGCATGCCCAACCGGGTCTGGCTCTACCGCCGCGCCATCCTCGACTACTGGACCGCCTACGAAGAGCCGCTCGGTGACATCGTCGCCCATGTGCTGGTGCACGAGATCGGCCATCATTTCGGCCTGAGCGACGAGGACATGGAAGAGATCGAGGCGGCGGCCGAGTAGGTCGCCGTCTTCTTTCGGTCCGTCTTTCTTTCCAGCCGGTGCGGATCAGGCGGCGGGCAGCAGGTCCTCGCGGAACTGTGAGCCGATCGCCCGGCGCGCCATCATGTGCGAGCGCGGGTGGTTGATGCTGTCGACCGCGATCAGCCGACCTTCCTTCAGATAGGCGACGAAGAAGCTGCCGGAGGCCGGGTCGCCGAAGGTGCGGGCGTCGTCATAGTCCTGCGACAGGCCGGCGATCTGCAGCTTGGTCTTGTACTGATCGGACCAGAACCAGGGCACCGGGTCGTAGTCGACCTCGCCGCCGAGCAGGGTGGCGGCGACCGCCTTGCCCTGGTCGATGGCATTCTGCACGCTCTCCAGCCGGACCGAGCGACCGTAGAGGGTGGAGAAGAAGCGGGTGCAGTCGCCGGCGGCGAAGATGTCCGGGTCGGAGGTGCGTCCCGCGCCGTCGACGAGGATGCCGTCGTCGGTTTCGAGGCCGGCGGCCGTCGCCAGCTCGTCGTTCGGCACCGCGCCGACGGCCACCAGCACCATGTCGCAGGCCAGTTCATGCCCGTCGGCGAGCGTCACCGCGCGAACGCGGTCGTCGCCGGTAAAGCCGGCAACGCCGGTTTCGAGCCGCAGTTCTACGCCGTTGTCGCGGTGCATCCGGTCGAACCAGGCGGAGACACCGGGCGTGACGACGCGCTTCATCACCCGGTCCTGAGCCTCGACCACCACCACCTCGTGGCCCATGGCGCGCGCGACCGCGGCGACCTCCAGGCCGATATAGCCGGCGCCGACGATGGCGATGCGGCCCGGGGTGGCAAGAAGCGGGCGCATGGCCTCGATGTCGGAGATCTTGCGCAGCGTGACAACCCCGGGGAGCGAGGCCCCGGGAAGGGGAATGGTGCGCGGCCGGGTGCCGGTGGCGATCACCAGCTTGTCGTAGGAAACGCTCTCGCCGTCCTCCAGCGCGACTGTTTTCGCCGCTCGGTCGATGGCGGTCACGGGGGAAGCGAAGCGGCAGTCGATCTCGTTCTGGGAATAAAAGGCGGAGGGACGCAGGTGCAGGCCCGCGTCGTCAATCTCGCCGGACAGGTGCTTCTTGGAGAGCGGCGGGCGCTGGTAGGGCGGATGTGCCTCGTCGCCGATGAGGGTGAGGCGACCGGTGTAGCCGCCGGTGCGCAGCGAATGGGCGATTTGCGCCCCGGCCTGACCGGCCCCGACAATGACGATGCTGTCGGCCATTCTATCCCCGTCTTGCATGTTGCGACCGGCCGGACGTAGCACGCAGCGAAGGCCGCGCCAAGGCCGCAGCATGGCGTTGCGCGGGCAGGGCAAGGGCGGGAGGCACCTGAGCCTCCCGCCTGAAGATCATTCGTGGATCGTGTAGGAATCGATCTCGCAGAAATCCTGGGAGTCCGTGGTGGTGTCCAGATCGGAGCCGTCCTCGAACTCGAATTTCATGTCGTATTCGCAGACCTCCCGCCCGTCGGCGATGGTGATCTTGATGCTTTCGCCGGGAGCCAGCACGTCGCGCCCGAACACGTCGTCTTCCCAGTTCTCCACGCCGACGGGAGACGTGTAGAAGTGGGTCAGAACGGAATTCGTTCCGTTCTTGAGCGTGAAAACGAGATCTTCGGCCTGTGCGGGGGCCGATACGCACATGACAACTGCCGACGCCGCCAGGGCGAAGTTGAGCTTTCTCATATTACCACCTGCGAGAAGATAGGCGCGCCAATCGCGCACTCTTCTCTATCCCAGGACGAGGCCGATCTGAAGCGTGTCGCGAGGCAGGCCAGGGCCTGTGCACAGGTGCCGATCTTGCGCGCCGAGCGTGCGTGTTCAGGCGGCGCGCACGTCCTTCAGGAAGACCGCGATTTCCGCGCGCAACACCCGAGCCTGGTCGGCGAGCGTGCCGGAGAGCTCGCCGACACGGGTGCCGGTGCCACGTGCATGCTCGGTCGCGCCGGAGACGCGCTCCATCGCCGCCGCGCCGGCGCCGGAGCGTTCCGAGGCGCGCGCCGTGTTCTGCACGATGGCGTCGAGCGCCTGGCTCTGTTCCTCGACGGAGACGGAGACCGCCCCGGCGATGTCGCTCATCTCGCCGATGACGGTTTCCACGTCGCCGATGGCGCTGACGGCGGTGGCGGAGGCAAACTGGATCGCTTCCACCTGCTGGGCGATGTCCTCGGTCGCCTTGGCGGTCTGGCCGGCGAGGTCCTTGACCTCGGCCGCGACGACCGCGAAGCCCCGGCCGTGCTCACCGGCGCGCGCCGCCTCGATGGTGGCGTTGAGGGCGAGGAGGTTGGTCTGGTTGGCGATCTCGCGAATGAGGCTCATGACCTCGCCAATGCGGTCGGCCGTGCGGGAGAGCTCGGTCATCGAGCTTCCGGTCTCGCGCGCGCTGGCCACGGCCCTGCCGGCGACGTCGGTGGAGCGTCGCGCCTGCGCGGCGATCTCGGCGATGGAAGCGTTGAGTTCTTCCGAGGCGGAGGCGGCGGAGGTCACATTGTCGGTGGCGATCCGCACGGCGTTGCCGGCCTCGCCAACTTCCTCGGCGGCGCGGCCGGTGGCCTCGCCGAGCGCGCCGGATGCGTCGGCCAGCGCGTCGGCCGCCTCGTCGAGGCGGGCAAGGACTGCGCTGGCGGTGTCCTCGAAGCCGGAAATCATGGTCTCGAGCCGTCCCATGCGGGCCTCTCGGCCGGCGCTTTCCTGCTCGCGCGCGGCCGTCAGCCGTTCCCGGTCGAGGGCATTGTCGCGGAACACGGCGACGGACGCGGTCATGGCGTCGAATTCGGTGCGCCCGGCGGCGTGCGGCAGGTCGATGTCGGTCTCGCCCTGTGCCAGCCGGTCCATCGCCTTGCGCAGAACGGCCAGCGGGCCGGCGATCGAGGTGCCGATGAGAAGGCCGGCGACCAGCAGCATGGCGACCATGGCGACCATGATCGCGGTCATCACCGTCGAGGCGAGAGCGCGATTGCCGGCAAGATCAGCGTTCGCCGCGGCAAGGCCGGCGGCGGCGGCGGCGCGAAGTTCGGCCAGATAGGGCGGCAGCACGTCGAAATGCGCCTCGAGCCGCTCGGTGATCGCGCCACGCGTCTTGTCGTCGGCGACAAGCACGTCGATGGCCTTGCGGAAGACGGCGAACGTGGCGGCGAGGTCGTCCTTCGTCGCCTGTTCGAACGCGGCGCGGGCAAGGGAGCGCTCGAAACGGCCGGCGGTCACCTCGAAGGCGCCGATGGTGACGTCGTCCATGTGCAGGATCGCCGCCTTCCCGGCGCGGGCCATGTCGACCACTGCGAAGGCGAGCTTGTCGTTGGCCGGGTTGCGGGCGAAGCGGGCTTCCTTCTGGATGCGGGTGACGAGATCGTGGTCGGCGCGCGCAAGCGTCGCCAGCGCACCGGCGTCGGTGTCGGGATCGGCGTCGGCGAGCCCGAGGCGCTGCTGCACCGCGTGCAATTCGCCGTAAACCTGCCCGATCTCGCCGACGACGGAGGACACCTTGTCGATCTCCTCCGCGTAGGGCCTTGCCGCCGGCCGGGCCGCGAGTTCGGCGATCTGCGCGCGGGTCCGGGCGATCCCGTCCTGGAACTCCTCGAACCGGGCGGCGGTCGGCGCGCCGAGGTAGGCCTTCTCGATCATGCGCAGATTTGCAGATGCGGTCTCAAGCGCCGCGACATCGCTGGCAAGGCCGGTGAAGCCGTCGGCACGGGCGAAGGCTGCCTCGACGCTTTCCTGGCTCCACCAGAACACGCCGCCGATGGCGGCAAGGCCGGCCATGGTGATGGCAATGAGCAGGAAAATCCTGATGCGGACGGTCAGTCGAGCCACTATGGTGGCGGCCCCTGCGAGAACGTTCAATCTCGTCACACCCAAATCCTCGCGGTCGGGAATTCAATCTCGACAGAACTGTGCGTCTTGAATATTGCCATTGCTTTAATCCTGCCGATCAAATCGGCAACAGCGGAGCTTGGCAGTTTTTAATTATCGGCCGCTACGTCAAATAAAACAGGACTTTAGTTTCCTTGCGTAACCTGATCACAAAGATAGCTCCCGGAATCTTCGTTCTGCTGTGGTCGACCGGTTTCATCGGCTCGAAGCTCGGCGCGCCCTATATCGAGCCCTTCACCTTCCTCACGGTCCGTTTCCTGCTGGTGCTGCCGGTGCTCGTCTGCCTTGCCGTCGCGTTCCGCGTGACATGGCCGCGCACGGGGCGTGGCTGGCTGCACGGGCTGGTCGCTGGCGTGCTCATTCACGGCGTCTATCTGGGCGGCGTCTTCTATGCCATCGCCCATGGCATGCCGGCGGGCATCACGGCGCTGGTGCTGGGCCTGCAGCCGCTGATGACGGCACTGCTCGCCGGGCCAATGCTGGGCGAGCGGGTTAGCGGGCGGCACTGGGCGGGGCTGGCCGTCGGCGCGGCGGGGCTGGTGCTGGTGATGGGGCCGAAGCTCGGCGCGGTCGCCTCGGGGCTGAGCGTGGAAAACATCGGCATCTGCCTTCTCGCGGTCGCCGGCATTGCCTTTGGTACGGTCTATCAGAAGCGCTTTGCCGGCGGCGTCGATCTCGTCGCGGGGACGGCGATCCAGTATGTCGGCGCGCTTGCCGTGGTCGCGCCACTGTCGCTTGCCGAAAGCTGGCAGATCACCTGGTCGGGAGAGCTGCTGTTCGCGATGGCCTGGCTGGTGCTGGTTCTCTCGCTCGGTGCGATCCTGCTGCTGATGGTGCTGATCCGCGAGGGCAGCGCCGCCAAGGTGGCGAGCCTGTTCTACCTAGTGCCGGTGGCGACCGCGGTGGAAAGCTACCTTCTCTTTGGCGAGACACTGGTGCCGCTGCAGATCCTGGGCACGGGGCTCGTCGTCGCGGCTCTGCTGATGATCCGCGAAAGGCGCATCGGCACGCGCCGCGCGCCGGCGTGAGCCACGCCCTCGTCGTATCCCGGGCCGCGGAGTCCGGGATACGGTGTTTCAGGGCGCGGGGGCGAGGCGGGTCTTGGCCCGCTCGCGCCGCCAGCGCAGGATCGCGGCGTTGAATTCGCCGCCGAAGACGAAGCATAGCGACACGAGGTAGAGGAAGACGAGCGCTGTCATCACGCCGGCAAGACCGGCGTAGGTGGAAACATAGTTGGCGAAGCTCGCCAGATAGGCGCCGAAGGCCGCGCCCGAGGCCAGCCACAGCGCCAGCGTGACGCCGATGCCGGGCAGCACGTCGATGAGGCGCATCCGTCCGGCGGGCAGGACCAGATGCACCGCGAGAAGGCCGCCGAAGGTCATCAGCGTGGCGATGACGTAGCGCGACAGGTTGAGCCTGGAGATGAAGGCCTCGAGCACCGGGGCGGCGGCCACCGCCGCCTTGATGGCCAGCGGAGCGAGCACGATCATGAAGCCGAAGACGATCAGCACGATGGAGCCGACGAGGACGCCGACGATCGCCAGCAGCCGCAGCCGGAAATAGCCGCGCCATTCCAGCACGCCATAGGCGCGGTTCAGCGCCACCCGCAGCGCGTCGACGCCATTGGCGGCGAACCACAGGGTGACCGCGATGCCGAAGGTCAGCGCGTCGCCGCGCGGCTCGGTCAGCACGACGCGGATTTCCCTGGCGATGGGGCCGGCCACCTGCTTCGGCCAGGTGTCGAACAGCAGCGCGGTGATCCTGTCGGCCATGTCGGCCATGCCGAGAAAACCGGTGAGCGCGGCCACGAAGATCAGAAATGGAAACAGCGCCAGAAGCGAGGACAGCGCGACGTGGCTCGCCAGCGCGAAGCCATCGTCGTTGGTCATGTGGCTGACCGCATCCCACAGGATGGTGGCGGCCGCACGCAGGGGGGCAAAAACGCGCATGCAACGGCTTTTGAAGCGCCGGACCGGTCTCGTCAAGGCGGTGCGGCCGGTCGTGCCGGCCAAACCGTCGGGCGCGCAACAAAGTTTCTCGGAGCCTTCGTCAATTGGAGGATTGCTTCGCGGCGTCGGCGCGATATTGTGTGCGCTGCACCATCGCGGAGGGCGGTGCAGCACCAGCGGCATCGGCGAACCGGGCCGCGAGCGGACATGCGTTGCGGCGCGACGATCGCCGGGCGGTGAGAGGGAGTGAGAGGATGCACAGTGCCGGACAGGCCGGGAACGCCGCCGACAGGCCGATGGAGACGCTGACGGCGGAGGCTGTCGGCGCGGTGTCGGATCTTCTCGAGCTGGCGGTGGAGCGCGTACGCGCCCGTGTCGTCGAGAACGGCCGGATCTCGGGCGAGGCGATGGAGCGCGAGCAGCGTGCCGCCCATGGTCTTGCCTGGCTTGCCACCTATGTGAGCGCGCTGCGGCAGCTCGACGCCTATGCCGGCCGGCTGCGGGAGGCGGGTCGTTTCGGCGCGACGGAAGATTGCATCGTCCGCCTCGCCTTCGCGGAATATCTGGCGCAGATCTTCGGCGGCATCCCGATGAACCAGGGCGAGACCGTGCGTCTTGCCGATCTCGGCATCTCGCGCGGCGAGGCGGCCGGCTTCGAGACGGATGCGGTCGCGACGCTGGTTGCGAGCGGCAACACGGTCGAGGTGCGCGCGCTGCTTGCCGAGCTGATCCGCCAGCAGCAGGGCGTTTCGGTGTTCGGCGCCACGGGGCTCGACGAGACCTACGAGCAGGTGCGCAGCGAGATGCGCCGCTTTGCTTCCGATCGGGTCGAGCCCTTCGCCCATGACTGGCACCTGAGGAACGACTACATCCCGCTCGAGGTGATCGGCGAGATGGCCGACCTTGGGGTCTTCGGCCTGACCATCCCCGAGGAGTTCGGCGGTCTGGGGCTCGGCAAGGAGAGCATGTGCGTGGTTTCTGAGGAGCTGAGCCGCGCGTATATCGGCGTCGGCTCGCTCGGCACCCGCTCGGAAATTGCGGCGGAGCTGATCCTGTGCGGGGGAACGGAGGCGCAAAAGCGGGAGTGGCTGCCGAAGATCGCCACTGGCGAGGTGCTGCCGACCGCCGTCTTCACCGAACCAAACACCGGTTCCGACCTTGCCTCGCTGAAGACGCGGGCCGTGCGCGAGGGGGATGTCTGGAAGATCTATGGCAACAAGACGTGGATCACCCATCCCGTGCGCGCCGACGTGATGACGTTGCTGGCGCGCACCGACCCCTCCGAGCCGGGCTATCGCGGACTTTCGATGTTCCTGGCGACCAAGCCGCGCGGCACGGACGCGGATCCGTTCCCCGCGCCGGGCATGTCCGGCGGCGAGATCGAGGTTCTTGGCTATCGCGGCATGAAGGAATATGAGATCGCCTTCGACGGCTTCGAGGTGGCGCATGAAAACCTGCTCGGTGGGGTCGAGGGGCAGGGCTTCAAGCAGCTCATGCAGACATTCGAAGCGGCCCGCATCCAGACCGCGGCGCGGGCCCTTGGCGTCGCGCAGGCGGCGCTCGACCTGGGGCTGCGCTATGCGCAGGAGCGCATCCAGTTCGGCAAGCCGCTGATCGCCTTCCCGCGCGTGTCGGACAAGCTGGCGCTGATGGCGGCGGAACTGATGGCCGCGCGCCAGCTCACGTATTTTTCCGCCTGGGAGAAGGACTCCGGCCGGCGCTGCGATCTGGAGGCGGGCATGGCCAAGCTGCTCGGCGCCCGCGTTGCCTGGGCGGCGGCGGACAATGCGCTGCAGATCCATGGTGGCAACGGCTTCGCGCTGGAATACCAGATCAGCCGGGTGCTTTGCGACGCGCGCATCCTCAACATCTTCGAAGGCGCCGCCGAAATCCAGGCGCAGGTGATCGCGCGGCGTCTGCTCGACGGGCGCGACTGAGCCGGCAGGCGACGCAAAGGACTGAGAGCCGGCAGGCGATGCCAAAGGACTGAGTTGGCGGACGACCGCAAGCACGGGACGGGCGGTCGGTCGTCCGTCCCCTCAACCGCAAGTGCCCGGGGGCCTTGCGGGAGATCGTCAGGTCAGATCGTCGGGGAACCAGCCGAAGACGGTGAGGTCGAGCGCGGTCTGGGCGATGCGCTCGCGGCTGGTCATCAGCACCTGGCCGCCGCGGTGGTGGTAGAACCGCACGGCTTCCTCATTGTCACGCACGACCCGGACGGCGAGGCCGGAGAGCCGCGTGCGTTCCAGTGCCGCGCGGGCGGCCTGGAACAGCTCGGTGCCAAAGCCCATGCCTTGGTGGTCGGGCCGCACGTAGAGCTCGTAGATCTCGCCCTCGAAGGGAAGCTCGCGCATGCGGCTGCGGCCGAAGGTGGCATAGCCGGCCGGCGTGCCCGCCACATAGAGGACCTTGATGCGGACCCCGCGGGCCAGCGCCGTGCGCCACCATTTCGGCCCGCGCTTGGAGATCATCCGTTCCAGCTCAAGCCCGTCGATGACACCGCGATAGGTCGCCCGCCAGGTCTCCTCATGGATGGTGGCGAGCGCTTCGGCATCATTGTCGCGCGCTGGGCGCAGGGAGGTCAGGCCGAGGGTCATGAGGACATGATAGCGCCGATCGGGCCGCGACAAAAGCTGCGGAAACCACGGTGCGAAATTTTGTCCAGGAGAACAGCGGGGAGGTGGGGAAACGGAAAAGGGCCGGCTCAAGGCCGGCCCTTCCGGTTGCATTCAGTGTCCTGACCGACTGCATGACAGTCGGAGAACCGGATCCTTGTGCCGCGAAACCCCGGGGGGCTGGGGGGCTGTTGCGTTCCGAAGCTCCACGGCGGTTCCTTCTGCAACCATGCTTTTTTCGTCGCTCAAGATGGCGCGGTATGGGCTGCAATGGGGCGAAACTGTGAAATTTGAAGGAGCCGCGAAAACCGGCGGAAACGGCTGAATCCGGGGATTCCAGAACGAGGCTTGCATTGCCGGCGCGGCGCGGCCCATCATGACGGGAGGATGACGCGGCGAAATGCGGGAGGCGCCATGAGCGAGGTCGAGGATGAAACCGCACGACGGGGGGCCGACGGCGCGCCCGACCGGTCGGGACCGGCACCCCTGCCCATCACCGCATTTCACCGGCGGGAGCTCGATCTGATCCTGCGTGTCTACGGACAGAAGGTCGCCGCCGGCGAGTGGCGCGACTATGCGATCGACCATCTGAAGGACCGGGCGGTGTTCTCGATTTTCCGCCGCAGCTCGGAAATGCCGCTCTATCGCATCGAGAAGGTGCCGCGGAACGCGCGTCGACAGGGAGCCTATGCGGTCGTTGGCGCCGGCGGGGCGCTCCTGAAACGCGGCGGCGAGCTTGCCCAGGTGTTGCGGGTCTTCGAGAAGAAGCGGCACCTATCGCTGGTCTGAGGCTTTTTCAGGACATGAAAAAAAGGAAGCGGCGCATGCGCCGCTTCAGGTGTTGCACGTCACGCACGCCGGCCTGAAGCGGCCGGCAATGCCTAGAACCGCAGGCCGATGCTTGCGTTCAGGGCATGGGATGTGGCCCGGGCGCGAAATTCGCCCGCGTAGCCGAGACTGCCGCTCAGACGCCCGTCCATGGCGGTGTAGGTGAGTCCTGCGCCGAGACGGGCAATGTCGCGCCCGACGCCAACGGCGCTTGCCGCGACGGGCGAGCCCAGCATGGTCACCGAGCGGCTGTCGCCGAGCGAGCCGATGGCGCGGGCGTAGGCGACATCGACCACCGGGCGCAGCTCCGCGCCGGCACCGAGGGCGAGGGCATTGCCGGTGACGCGGACGCCGGCGCCGAGGTCGGTCTGCATCGTGGTGGCGGAGGCCGCGCTCAGGCCGAAGATACCGGCGCCGCTTTCGGACTGGGAGCCGAGCCACTGGTGAACGGCACGCGCCTGGGCATAGGGCTGAAGCGTCGCGGCGAGCGTCGCGAAGGTCATGCCGACGCGCGCGTTGCCCCAGGCGCCGACATCGGTGCCGGAGCTCTTGCCGGTGAGGCCGGCGGCGGCGCCGCCGAGGCCGGCGATGCCCGAGCGGGTGGTCTTCGTCTCGAAGCGGCTGACGCCGAAGCCGCCGTCCGTGAACCAGACATCCGTCGAATAGCCAGCATAGGCAAGGCCGTGCACGCCGGTCGAGCTGACCTTGTTGCCGGCACTGCCCGTGCGCGACTGGCTGAAGCCGACGCCGAAGCCGAAGCGCACTTCCTCGGAGGGGCGGAAGTCGAGGCCGGTGATGGCGCCGCCGGTGCGGGTGATCGCCGAGGCGGTGGTGGCGCTTGCCGAGGTCTGGGTGAAGCCCGCCATCGGCGCCAACCACCAGCGCATGCGCATGTCAGCCGTCGGGGCCGCGCCGTGGGTGGACAGCGTGACGCCGCCAGGCGCCGGATCGCCGCCGCCGAGGCTGCCCGACAGGTTGCCGGCGATGTCGGCGATCTGGCCGAGGGTGCGCGTCTGGGCGAAGGCGCCCTGCGAATAGACGGCACCGGTGGCCGCGTCCCTCGTCGACGTCAGGTTGTCGAGGTTGAGGATGCCCCAGCCGTAGACGTCGTCGATGCCGGCGGCACCCACGTCGGTCGCCGTGGCGAGCACGAGCTGGGCCAGATCGGTGGCCTTGGCGTTGGGGAACATCTGACGGGCGATGGCGAGCGCGCCGGTGACATGCGGCGCGGCCATGGAGGTGCCGGACATGCGCACGTAGGTGCCGTCATTGGCGGTCGAATAGATGCCGCCATTCTCCTGGTCGTCATCGCCGCCGGGGGCGGAAAGGCACCAGGCGGCCGCGATGCCGCAGCGGTTGGAATAGTCGGTGACTTCGCCGGTCTGGCCGACGGCGGCGACGGCGATCCAGTTGGCCTGGAGCTCGGGATAGAGAACCGGCAGGCCGGGCTCGTAGGCAACGCTTGCCAGTCCGTCGTTGCCGGCGGCCCAGACGAGCACCGAGCCGGCGTTGGCGGCGGAGCGGAAGGCGGCGAGCGTATTCGGGTTCTCGACCTCGAAATAATGGCGCGCCGCCTCGAGATCGGGGCCGGACGCCGGCATCACCGGATCGGAGCCCCAGGAGTTGTTGTAGAACTCGATGCCGTTGGCCAGGCCATAGGCATAGACGTTGGAGACCACCTGATCGAGCGTCGCCTGATCGATGTTGCCGGCGTCGTTGGCAAGCTGCAGCGGCGCGACTTTTGCGCCCGGGGCGACGCCGACCATGCCAACGCCGTTGAGCGTCGCGGCGATGGTGCCGGCGACATGGGTGCCGTGGCCGTTGCCGTCGGCTGCGACCGGCAGGCCGGTCACGCCCGAATAGGACAGATCGGACAGGTTGGCGACAAGATCGGGATGCAGGGGCAGGACGCCGCTGTCGACGACGCCGACGGTGACGCCCGAGCCGGTGTAGCCACGGTCATGGGCAGCCTTCGCGCCGATCATGCCGAGGCCCCACTGGGCGGCGTATTCGTCGACGGGCGGCATCGGTTCGGCGGCGGCAAGGCCGGGAAGCAGCAGGACCATGGCCGCGGCGGCGCTGACGCCGAGGCGGAGGCCGGCCGCGCGGCGGGAAACCACGCCGGCAGCGCGCCGGGTATGCAAGGGGAACACGCGAGACATGTCGATCCATCCATAGATAATGCGATGGCGGCGATATTGCGCGCGTCTCAGGGCCCGTCAATTGCGAAACGGCCCATGAAAATCAACGGTTTAATAAAATGGACGGAGTGCAGATCCGGCTGGACGGAGCGGCAAAAGCGCAGGTGCGAAAGGGGCAGGCGGCGGGCCTTCGGCTGGCTGGCGAGCGGTCGCCGCGATGCCCCGGCAGCGTGATGAATCGTCGGGAGAATGAAAAAGGGCGCGAGGTTTCCCTCGCGCCCTTTTTTTGCATTCGGTGCCAGACCGCGTCGTGCGGTGCGGCTGTCGGCATCCTCAGTCGCGGTTGCCGAAGAGCTGCAGCAGCATCAGGAAGAGGTTGATGAAGTCGAGGTAGAGGCGCAGCGCTCCCATGACCGACTTCTTGATCGAAACCTCCGAGCTGTCGCCCTCGTAGTACATTTCCTTGATCTGCTGGGTGTCGTAGGCGGTGAGGCCCGCAAACACCAGGACGCCGATCACGGAGATGGCGAACTGCATCGCCGAAGAGGCGAGGAAGATGTTCACGATCGACGCGATGACGATGCCGATCAGGCCCATGAACAGGAACGAACCCCAGCCCGACAGATCCTTCTTCGTCGTGTAGCCATAAAGGCTCAACGCGCCGAAGGATGCGGCGGTGATGAAGAACACGCGTGCGATCGAGCCACCGGTGAAGACCAGGAAGATCGACGACAGCGATACGCCCATGATCGCGGCATAGACCCAGAAGGTCGTCTGCGCGGCCGATGCGCTCATCTTCTGGATGCGGAAGCTCAGGAAGAACACCGCGGCGAGCGGTGCGAGCATGACCACCCACTTGAGCGGGCTCAGATAGATCGCCTGACCGAACGGGGTCAGCGCCATGCCGCCCGAGGACTGGTCAATCGCGAAATAGAAGGTCGCGAGCGCGGCAAGGCCGGTGATGCCGAGGCCCAGCGCCATGTAGTTGTAGACGCCCAGCATGTAGGCGCGCAGGCCTTCATCATAGACGCCGGCCTCGGCACGCGCGCCGGCCGCAGAATACCGAAGGTTCGAATTGCGGTCGAAGGTCGACATCGAGTGTCCTTTCTGTCCCTCTCGTCGCCATGCTCGCGGATCGCCGTCGGCGTACCCGCAAAACCATGGCCATGATGCGTTTCGACCCGCCATCGCGGGTCCGACATGCCGGGCTTTCGCGTCATCCGCGCAGCCCCAAGGGACACCGCTGGCGCGAAGACCCACACGTCTTACCGAATATGGACACGCTCAATGGCATGAACAAGAGGCGAAAAGCCGTTTTCGCATTCCGGTGCCGTCATGTTTCGCGCGGGGTAAACGCACCGTGACCTTTCGCGCAAAACGCGAAGGCCGCCCGGAGCGGATGATCCGGGCGGCCTTGCCTCGCGGTCGGGGCATTCGCCCCGCCGTGTCGTGTTATTTCATCGCCTTCAGACGGGACTTGATCTGCCTGTCGCAGGTGCCTCCCGGCTGACGCACGATCTCCTCGCGGGCGAAGTCGAGGATCTCCTTCTTCGGATCCCGCATCGTGGCGACGTCGACGCCCGGCTTGAACCACTGGACGACGGCATAGTCGCCGCCGCCGTCGGTGAGGAAGGCGATCGGCTGGCCGTTCTCGACGATGCCGAGGCGGCCGACGCGCACGGGCATGGCCTCGATGGTGCGGCTCTGGCCGTCGATGGTGAGTTTCGACTTGGTCAGGCGCATGCGCTTGAACGACGAGGCAGTGGTGCCCGTCCAGTTGCCGAACAGACGCTCGCTCTTGTTCTCGACCGACAGGCAGGAGTTCTTGTAGTTGGGGATCGAGAGACGGTTGGCGGACAGTTCGACCGGCTCCTGGCCCTTGATGAAGACGGTGTACTTCATCTCGTGTTCGCCGGTGCGGTAGACGCGGATCTCGACCGGCGCATAGACGCTCTCGCCGATGGTGCGGGTGAGGAAGTCGAACTGGTTCTGGTCGTTGGTGCCGGCCTTGCGGTAGAGCCAGCGCTTGGGCAGGCCCTCCTCGAAGACCAGCCAGTCGCTGACGACAAGGCCTTGCGAACCCGTGGGAGCGTTCACCTGCCAGACGCCGGTGTGGAAGGGCGATTCCGCCTGCGCCGGCATGGCCCAGGCGGTCGCGGCGAGGGCGGCGGCCACGGCAAGGCGCCGAAGCGGGTTTCGGACTGTCGTCATTTGGTGTGTCTCCCGGTCGATATGCGTCGGTCGGCCCCCCCGTTCGAGGGACACATTTGTTCCGGTCGCGATCTTAACCGTCCGAGACGCTGTGAAAACCCTTGCTATCCGCCAATTGGCCAGGTTTCCGGGGAAAGCGGCGACATGCTTGCCCGAAACTTGCCGGTGTGTGCAATTTGCAAGGGTAGGGTGCGGGCCCCTGCCTTGAGCTCAGAGGTTGCGCAGCACCGGCGCGGGGCGGCGGCCGAGTACGCGCCAGGTGCCGACAAGGCCGAGGCCGACCGTCAGCACGAGCGCGGCAAGCGCCGCGCCGACGGCGGTGGCCGGCAGAAAGGTGAAGCCCGTGTTCATCACGCGGGTCAGCACGAAGGAGGCGGCAAGCGTTCCGGCGAGCACCGCGAAGGCCGCGGTGACGAGGCCGAGCAGCGCATACTCCAGCGCGAAGGCGCCGATCAGCCGCGCCCGCGTCGCGCCCAGCGTCTTGAGGATCACCGCGTCATGCACCCGGTGCCGGTGACCGGCGGCGAGCGCCCCGGCGAGCACCAGCACGGAGGCGACGAGGGTGACCGAGGCGGCCGCCCTTATCGCCCAGGCGAGTTGGGCGACGAGCCCGTTGATCTGATCGATGGCGTCCTTGACGCGCACCGCGGTCACGGTCGGAAAGGTATCGGAGAGCGTCTTCAGCAGCGCCAGCTCCCGCGTCTCGCCGCCGCCATCAGCGTAGGTCAGCGTGCGCAGATGGGTGTGTGGCGCGCCGGCGAAGGTGTTGGGCGAAAACACCATGACGAAGTTGATGGAGAGCGATTCCCAATCCACCTGGCGGAAGTTGGCGATCCGCGCGGTGACGGCGCGGCCGAGCACATTGACCGTCAGCGTGTCGCCGAGCTTGAGGCCAAGCGCCCGGCCGGCGTCGGCCTCGAAGGAGACCAGCGGCTCGCCGCCGTAGCCGGCCGGCCACCAGTCGCCTTCCGTCAGCTTGGAGTTGGCCGGGATGTCGGTGGAATAGGTGATGCCCCGGTCGCCGCGCAGGACCCAGGCGCCGCCCTCGGCGGGGGTGAGTTCGTCGGCGGGCACGTCGTTCACAGCGGTGATGCGGCCGCGCAGCATCGGCGCGCCGTCGATCTTCGCGCCCGGCGCCTCGCGCGCCAGGAGCGCGTCGAAGGCCTCGCGCTCGTTCTGCTGCACGTCGAGGAAGAAGAAGCTTGGCGCCTGGGCCGCGATGGTCTCGCCGAGCTCGCGGCGCAGGTTGCCGTCGATCAGCGCCAGCGTGACCAGCAGCGACAGGCCGAGACCGAGGGACAGCACGACGGAGGGCGTCAGCGCGCCTGGCCGGTGGATGTTGCCGACGGCAAGCCGCAGCCCGGTGGAGCGGGCGCGCGGGGCGCGGCGGGCCAGCGCCATGATCAGCCGGGCGATCAGGGCAAGCAGCGCGAAAACCGCAAGGGTCGCGCCGACATAGGTGAGTGAGACCCGCAGGTCGCCCGACAGCGCCACCGCGAGGGAGGCGAGCAGCAGCACGGCGACGCCGGTTGCCACGACGTAGCGCGCGCGGGGCCAGCGGCTCTCGCCGCTGACGTCGTCGCGAAACAGCAGGCGCGGCGGCACGTCATGGGCCCGGCCGAGCGGCCAGAGCGCGAAGGTGACCGCCGTCAGCCCGCCGTAGAGCGCGCCGAGACCGAGTTCCAGCGGGTAGATGCTCGCGACCGCATGGATCGGCAGGATCGTGGCGAGCGCGCCGGCGGCGGCGAAGGGAATGAGTGCGCCGATGGCAAGCCCGATGACGATGCCGGCGAGTGCGAGCAGCAGGATCTGGATCAGGTAGACGCGAAAGACGAAGGCGCCATCGGCGCCGACGCAGCGCAGGGTGGCGACCACCGGGCGCTTGGCATCGAGGTAGGAGCGCACCGCGTTTGCGACGCCGACGCCGCCGACGACGAGCGCGGTGAGGCCGACGAGGGTGAGGAACTGGGCAAGCCGTCCGATGTTGCGCTGGAGACCCGGGGCGGCCTCGGCGCGCGACTGGATACGCCAGCCGGCAAGCGGGAAGCGCTGGTTGGCCTCCTCGCTCAGGGTGCGGATCTCGTCGAGGCCGGTGCCCTCGGGAAGGCGCACCCGGTAGGTCCAGCGCACCAGACTGCCGGGCTGGACGAGCCCGGTCTCGGCCAGTGCCTGCTGCGAGACGATGACGCGGGGGCCGAAATTGATGCCGTCGCTGAGCCGGTCGGGTTCGGCGGCGATGGTGCCGGAAATCTTCAGGTCGGCGCGGCCGAGGCGAAGCGTGTCGCCCTCGGCAAGCCCGAGGCGGACAAGAAGCTCCGGCTCGACGAGCACGCCGAAGCCGCCGTCGCGCCTGGCAAGACCAGCGCGGAAGTCTCCGCCGTCGGACAGGCGCATGGCACCGTAGAGCGGATAGGCGTCGTCCACGGCCTTGAGCTCGACCAGCGTCTGGTCGCCGCTTGCGGGAACGCGGGCCATGGCGCGCAGGGTGGCGACGCGCGAGACCTGGCCAAGGCTTTGCAGGTAGGCGGCCTCCGCCTCGTCGGCCTGGCGGTGGGTGAGACGGAAGGAGATGTCGCCGCCCAGGATCGAGGTGCCTTCGGCGGCGATGCCCTCGACCAGTGCACGCGATACAGAGGTGACGCCGGAGATCGCCGCCACGCCGAGCGCGATGCAGGCGATGAAGACATAGAACCCCTTGAGGCCGCCGCGCATCTCGCGCAGGGCGAAGCGCAGCGCCAGGGAAAGCGGTGGCGACCTGCGGGGCGCGGGGGATGGGATCCGCGGGGCGGGCGGGCTCGCCGTGCCGTGCATTGTCACGCCTCCGTTCCGGCGGGAGATCCTGCCGGTTCGAGGCGCTCGATATGGCCGGCGCGCACGCGGATCGTCTCGTCGCAGCGCCGGGCAAGGGCCGCGTCATGGGTGACGAGCACCATGGTCATGCCGCGCTCGGCGCAGGCGGCGAACATCAGCTCGACGATCTGTGCACCGGTCGTCTCGTCCAGGTTGCCGGTCGGCTCGTCGGCCAGAAGCAGTGGCGGGCGGGTGACGAGCGCACGGGCGATGGCGACGCGTTGCTGCTCGCCGCCCGACATCTGCGCGGGATAGTGGTGGGCACGTGCGGCGAGGCCGACAGCGGCAAGCTCGGCCTCGGCGAGCACGAAGGCGTCCCGCCGGCCGGCAAGCTCCAGCGGAATGGCGACGTTCTCGAGCGCCGTCATGTTGGGCACCAGGTGGAACGACTGGAAGACGATGCCGATCTCGCGGCCGCGGAAGCGGGCGAGGTCATCCTCGCCAAGCGCGGTGAGATCCGCCTCGCCGACGCGCACGACGCCCCGGTCGGCCCGCTCGAGGCCGGCCATGATCATCAGCAGCGTCGACTTGCCGGAGCCCGAGGGGCCGACGATGCCGAGCGAGCGTCCGCGGGCGATCTCGAGGTCCACGCCCTTGAGAATATCGACCCGCCCGGCACCATGGCCGAGGCTGAGATACACGTCGGAAAGGGAAATCAGGGGCGCCGAAGCTGGCCGGTCGGTCATGCACTGCCCTATATGTCGCTCGGGTACGGCGGATGCGCGCCGAAGGGTGCCGGCGCCGCTTGCGGTTTCATGCGATATGGGGAATGCCCCCGCAGACGTCCAGAGGAAGGCTTCAGGTGATACGCTTCGTTACACTTTTCAGACCGTTCGCGCCGCTTTGCCTCGCCCTGTCGCTGCTGCCGGCGGCAACCGGGGCGGCGCGGGCCGAGCCGGTGGTGATCGCGGCCTTCGGCGACAGCCTGTCGGCGGGCTACCAGCTTCCCGCGGAGGATGCCTTCTACGCGCAGCTCGAACGGGCGCTGGCAGCACGGGGCCACGACGTGCGGGTGATCGATGCCTCCGTCTCCGGCGACACGACCGGCGCCGGGCGCGCGCGGCTCGACTGGTCCATCGGCGACGAGGTGGAGATCGCCATCGTCGAGCTTGGCGCCAACGACGCGCTGCGCGGGCTGCCGGTCGAGGCGGCGCGTGACAATCTCGATGCCATCATCGTGCGGCTGAAGGAGCGCGGCATCAAGGTGCTGCTCGCCGGCATGAAGGCGCCGCGCAACATGGGCGAAGACTACGCCAGCGGCTTCGACGCGATTTATCCCGAACTGGCGCAGAAGTACGATGTAGCGCTCTATCCATATTTTCTGGCCGGCATCCCGGTCTCCGCGGACACGGTGCTGCCTGACGGCATGCATCCGACCGCGAAGGGGGTTGCGATCATCGTCGAGGGCATCCTTCCCGGTCTTGTGAAAATTGTCGAGGAGGTGGCCGCCTCGCGCGGTTGACCTGTGGCCGGGGCGGGGTCAAATTGTCGCCCCTTACGTATTGCTCCCAAGCAAGACACTCCCAGTCAGGACAACAGACCCCCATGGAACAGCGCCGTCTTGGACGCACCGACATTACCGTTTCGAGCCTGTCGCTCGGAACGATGACCTTCGGCGAACAGAACACCGAGGCCGAAGGTCATGCCCAGCTCGACCTCGCGCTCGATCGCGGCATCAACCTGATCGACGCGGCCGAACTCTATCCGATCCCGCCCAAGGCGGAGACCCAGGGGCGGACCGAGGAAATCATCGGCACCTGGATGAAGGCGCGCGGCACCCGCGACAAGGTCGTGCTCGCCACCAAGATCGTCGGACGCAGCGACAACACCTGGTTCCGCGATGGCGGCGTGAAGGCCAATCTTTCGCGCGCCCATGTGGAAGAGGCCATCGACAAGAGCCTGAAGCGTCTCGGCACCGACCATGTCGATCTCTATCAGGTGCACTGGCCAGACCGGAACGTCTCCGGCTTCGGCTCCAATCCGACGATCTGGCAGGACCCGGCGCCGCTCGAGGACGAGATCGCCATCGAGGAGACGCTGGCCGCGCTCGCCGACCTGGTGAAGGCCGGCAAGGTGCGCCACATCGGGCTTTCCAACGAGAGCGCCTGGGGCACCATGCGCTATCTGGCGATTGCCGAGAAGATGGGGCTGCCGCGCGTCGCCTCGATCCAGAACGCCTATAATTTCGTCAACCGGACGTTCGAGACCGGCCTTGCCGAGATCGCCCACCGCGAACAGGTCGGCCTGCTCGCCTATTCGGCGCTGGGCCAGGGGTACCTGACCGGCAAGTACCGCGACGGGGCGCTGCCGGAAGGCGCGCGCAAGACGCTGTTCAACCGTCTGCAGCGCTATGAGAAGCCGGGCGCCGAAGCAGCGATCAACGCCTATGTGGATCTTGCCGCGGAACTTGGTGTGTCGCCCTCGCAGCTCGCCATCGCCTTTGCCGAGACCCGCCCCTTCACCACTTCGGTGATCCTGGGCGCGACATCGCTCTCCCAGCTCGAGCACGATCTCGGCGCGCAGGATCTCAAGATCACCGAGGAGATCGAGACGCGGATCAACGAGATCTACCAGAATCACGGCAGCCCCTGCCCGTAAGCCGGCAAGGGGTCTTCGTGCGAAACTGATTCTCGCCGGCCCGCCACGTCACACGCGGACGGGCCGGCGAGGCGACGGGTGGCGCGCGCAAGATCCTGATGTGGCGCGCAAAACCGTTTTTTCTTGCAGTGCGGTGTGTTTCTCGTCCTGATGAAGTCATCGGCGACAGAGGAGGGTCACACCATGCCTCGACTGTTCACCGGGCTTGAGATTCCGTCGCAAACGGGTCTCATGCTCTCCCTTCTCCGTGGCGGCCTGCGCGGCGCGCGCTGGATCGATCCCGAGAATTACCACATCACGCTCCGCTTCATCGGCGACATCGACGACCGCATGGCCGACGAGATCGCCGACGCCCTGTCGCGCGTTCGCCGCGACCCGGTGGAAATTCGCCTGACCGGCCTCGGCGCCTTTGCCAACGGCAAGCCGCACGCGATCTTCGCGCGGGTGGAGCCGACGCCGGAGCTGATGGAGATGCAGGCGGAGCAGGAGCGGCTGATGCAGCGCCTGCGGCTTTCCCCGGAGCGGCGCAAATACATCCCCCATGTCACACTGGCGCGCTGCCGTTCGGCGACCAATCAGGACGTGGCCAGATGGCTCGCCGAGCATGGCGACTTTCAGGACCTGACCTTCACCGTCAAGCGCTTCGTGCTGCTGTCCTCGCGGGCAAGCGTGGGCGGGGGCCCCTATCTGGTCGAGGAAACCTACCCGCTTGGCAGGGAGACCAGCGGCGGGGCGGGCGGCGTTGCGCCCGACGACTGGCTCGGCGCACCGGCCGACCACTGGTAGCGGCAGGCGCGGGGCCAGGCTCGGCCTTCGGGAGACGGAACGGCGGGTTTTGCCCGCGAACGGCAGCGCGCGCAAAGGTGCAGCGCACAAATTCCGTCTTGCCTTCGCGCGCCCGGCTTGCGATACAGCCGGCGATATTTCACGCAAGGTCCGCGGTCGGGCGATGACGTCCCGCCGCCTGTCCGAGGAGCCCCATTCATGCGCATCGATGCCGTGCCGATCGGCAAGAACCCGCCCGAAGACATCAACGTGATCATCGAGGTCTCGGTCGGTGGCGAGCCCATCAAGTACGAGATGGACAAGGATGCGGGCGCCATGTACGTGGACCGCTTCCTCTACACCCCGATGCGTTATCCTGGAAACTACGGCTTCGTTCCGCACACGCTGTGCGGCGACGGCGATCCGGTTGACGTGATCGTCGCCAACCAGCGCCCGATCGTTCCCGGCGCGATCATGAGCTGCCGCCCGATCGGCGTGCTGTTCATGGAAGACGAGGCGGGCCAGGACGAGAAGATCCTCGCCGTGCCGTCGGCCAAGCTGACGCGCCGCTACGAGAACGTGAACCATTACGAGGACCTGCCGGACATCACCATCCAGCAGATCAAGCATTTCTTCGAGCACTACAAGGATCTGGAGCCGAACAAGTGGGTGAAGATCACCGGCTTCGGTGGTCCGGACGAGGCCAAGCGCATCATTCTGGAGTCGATTGAGCGCGCCAAGGCCGCCAAGTAAGACACCGCGTTACGGGTCTATACCGAAACGAAAAAAGGGGCCGCGCCGGCATTCCGGCGCGGCCCTTTTCATTTTCGCCGCGCTCAGCGGCCGGAGATCTGCTCCGTGACGAGGCGCTGCACCGCCTCGGGGATCTCCAGATGCGGCATGTGGCCGACACGCGGGAAGACATGGACGGCGAAGGCGCCTGGAACACCGCGCGTCTGGTCGACCGGCAGCACCCGGTCCTCGGTGCCCCAGACAAGCTTCACGGGAATGCCGAGGGCGGCGAGATCTTCGAGCGGCAGTGTCGCCTGGCCCGCTCCGTCGAGGATCGCGCCGGCGATCTCGGCAAGCGTCTCGACGACGCCCGGACGGGCGCGCTCTCCGGCCATCTGGCGCGAGACGAGGGGAGCGAGTTCGTAGTCCCAGGCAAAGAACTGTTCGAAGAGAACATGCAGCTCCTGCGCTTGCGTGGCGGCGGCGAAGCGCCTGAGCAGCAGGTGGTTGATCTGCGTTCCGAAACCGCCGGGAGAGAGCAGCGTCAGGCTGGCGATGCGCTCCGGCGCCTTCAACGCGACCAATGCCGCCGTCGCGCCGCCCATGGAATGGCCGACGAGATGGGCGCGGGGGATCTCCAGCGCGTCGAGCGTGCCGAGCACGGCGCGCGCGGCGACGCCGGCGCCGCCTATGCGCGGCCAGCCGAGCGCCCGTCCGTGGCCGGGCAGGTCGACGGCGAGCGTGCGACGAAGGCCGGCAAGCCCCTCCTGCAGGTCGACCCAGCCGCGGGCATCGCCGCCGAAGCCATGCAGCAGCAGCACGGGCGCGCCGGCGTTTTCCGGGGCGTCCGCGAGCGGGCCGCGTTCGAAGAAGGGGAGGGCAATGGGAGGTGGCGTCACGGGAATCTCCGTCAGGCGAGTTTTCCACTTTGTCGCACGGCAAGACAGCGCTGGCGAGAGCCCTGGTGCGGCAACGCCGGCCGGCTGTACCCTTGACAGCAGGAGAATGGCGTCGCATGGGAAACTAAATCGATTGAAATGGCGTGTGCGCGCGATGCGCCGAACGTCTGAAAGCAATGGGAGTGCCGGATCCGATGGAGCTTTTGTGCCTCGGCGAGCCGATGATCGAGTTCAACCAGACGACGCCGGGCGGCAGCTATGTGCAGGGCTTTGGCGGGGACACATCGAACGCGGCCATCGCGGCAGCGCGGCAGGGCGCTTCCGTCGGCTATCTCAGCGCGACGGGAACGGATGTTTTCGGCGATCTGTTCGACGATCTCTGGCGCGCGGAAGGCGTCGACACGCGGGGCGTGATCCGCATGGAGAACGCGCCGACGGGCCTCTATTTCGTCACCCACGGGGCGCAGGGGCATGTCTTTTCGTACCGGCGCACGGGCTCGGCCGCGAGCCTGATGCGCCCCGCCGACCTGCCGCGCGCGGTGTTGGAGCAGGCGAAGGTGCTGCATGTCTCGGCGATCAGCCAGGCGATCTCCGAAACCGCCTGCGACACGGTGTTCGAGGCGATCGACATCGTGCGCAAGGCCGGCGGGCTGGTTTCCTACGACACCAACCTGCGGCTCAAGTTGTGGCCGCTGGCCCGTGCCCGGGCGGTTGTCGAGGCGACGGCGGCCATGTCCGACATCCTGCTTCCCGGTCTCGACGACGCGCGGCTCTTGACCGGACTGACGAGGCCGGAGGAAATCGCGGACCATTATCTGGCGCTCGGCGCGAAGCACGTGGCGCTGACGCTCGGCGCCGACGGGGTTTTCTACGCCGGCGAAAGCGCGCGCACGCGTATCGCGCCGCATCCGGTCGAGGCGCTTGACGCAACCGGGGCGGGCGATGCCTTCGACGGGGCGTTCCTGGCGGAGTTCCTCAGGACGGGGGATGGCCTGTCGGCGGCGCATCACGCCAATGCGGCGGCGGCGCTGGCGGTTTGCGGCTTCGGTGCTGTTGCGCCGCTGCCACAGCGCGACGCCGTCCTTGCGCTGCTCGAAAGCAGGAGCGGCGCCGGGCGTTAGCCCGATGTAAATTCGCGTCATGCATTTTCCGCAGGATGGCCGGCCCGGATCTTCCGGGGACTGTTGCGCGCAGGCGGGCCGGTGCGGGCGACGAGGAGCGAACATGCGATTTTGGGCAGGACTTGCAGGCGCGGTGATGGCGCTTGCCGTGGCCGCTGGCGCGGCCGAGGCGCAGACCGGGCGCTATTACGATCCGGTCAGCCGGAGCTGGCAGGAATACCGCATCACGCCGGAAGCCGCCGGCAAGATCGCGCGGGCGAAATACAAGCGCACCGTGGTCGGCTACCGCACCCAGCAGAAGCCGGGCTCTGTGGTGGTCGATACGCGTGAGCGCTACCTCTACTACGTCATGCCGGGTGGCAAGGCGATGCGCTATGGCATCGGCGTCGGACGCGAGGGCTTCGGCTGGTCGGGGGCGGAGAAGGTGACGCGCAAGGCCAAGTGGCCGGGTTGGACGCCGCCGCCGGAGATGATCGTGCGCGAGCGCAAGAAGGGCCGCAAGCTGCCGGCCCACATGCCGGGCGGGCCGAAGAACCCGATGGGTGCGCGCGCGCTCTATCTGGGGTCGACCGAATACCGGATCCACGGCACCAACGAGGACTGGTCCATCGGCCAGGCGGTGTCCTCCGGCTGCATCCGCATGCTGAACGAGGACGTCGAAGACCTCTATGAGCGCGTCAACGTCGGCGCGACGGTGGTGGTGCGCCAGTAACGGCGGGCTTCCGGTTCAGGTGATCGAAGACAAGAAAAGCCGGCCATGGGCCGGCTTTTCCCGTTTTGCGTGGGCGCATGCCCTGCCGGCGGATCGTTCCGCGGCAGGACGCTGCTTACTTCTCGGCGCAGGCGCGGATCTTCTCGATGTCCGGGCCGTTCGGCGTGCGGCCGAGATTGAAGGGGGCCGAGGCCTCGCGCCAGCCGCTGTAGTCCGCCAGATAGGAGAGCTGGCTGAGATACACCTTGGCCGAGGACGGCGTTTCGCAGGCGGTCTCGACGATCACCTCGTTGGCCATTTCCTGGATCTTGGCCAGCGTCTCGTCATCCATGCGGGTGATCTCGATGCCGGCTTCCTTGAACTTGCCGTAGGCCTCGTTGGCGCGCTTCTCGGTGAAGGCGAGCGACCAGAGCAGGGTGGCGTCGGCTGCGATCTTCAGCTTTTCCTGCGTCTCGGGCGTCAGTGCGTCCCAGGAGGCCTTGTTGATCATCACGCCGAAGACCGAGGCCGACTGATGCCAGCCCGGTGTCGACCAGTATTTGGTCACCTGCTGGAAGCCGCCGGAATAGTCGACGTTGGGGGTGGAGAACTCCGCCCCGTCGATGACGCCGCGCTCTAGCGACTGGTAGATTTCGCCGCCGGCCATGGAAACCTGGCTACCGCCGAGCTTCTCCAGAAGACGGCCCTGCTCGAGGCCGGACAGGCGCAGGCGCTTGCCCTTCAGGTCTTCAAGGTTGCGGATCGGGGTGTTGCTGCGGAAGCCGGATTCATTGTTGGTCACGCCATAGGGCAGGTAGACCATGCCGAACTTGCCGTAGGTTTCCATGTAGAGCGCGTCGCCGCCCCACTGCTTGATCCAGTTCACATAGTCGACGGCGTTGAACAGGCTGGCGGTGGTGGACAGCGGCGAGAACGCCGGGTCGCGGCCGGCCCAGTAGCCGGGCCAGTCGCCGCCGGCCTGGATCGTGCCGGATTCGACCGCGCCGAAGACCTCGCCAGCGGGAACAAGGCTGCCGCCTTCGTAGAAGTCGATCTTCAGATCGCCGCCGGTGAGCTTGTTGGCGAGTTCGACGAAGTGCTTGTCGGTCTCGATCAGCTCCAGCGACGACGGCCAGGTGCTCGTCATCGTCCAGGTCTCGGCGGCCAGCGCCGGACCGGCCATCGTCGCCAGTACGGCGATGCTTGCGGCGTATTTCAGGGATGTCTTCAGCATTGACGTCTCCTCCCGTCTAGTTGCTTGCATAAAGAACACTCGGCAGCCAGGTGACCAGATCGGGCACCAGGGCGACGAGGATGCACATCAGCACGATCAGCCCGACGAAGGGCAGAACGCCGATGATGATGTCGGCTGTCGACACGCTGCGTGGGGCTATCGCCCGCAAGTAGAACAGCGCGTAGCCGAATGGGGGTGTCAGGAACGAGGTCTGCAGGACCACCGCCATCAGCACGACGAACCACAGCAGGCTCACGTCCATCTCCTGCACGATCGGCAGGAAGATCGGGAAGGACAGGAGCACGATGCCGGTCCAGTCGAGGAAGGCGCCGAGCAGGAAGACGATCGCCATCATCATGGTGATCAGCAGCCAGGGTTCCATGTCGAGGCTGCGGATGATCTCCTGCACCGCGCGCAGGCCGCCGGTGATGTTGAAGACGCCGGTGAAGGCGGTGGCGCCGATGACGATGAACAGGATCATCGCCGAGGTGCGGCCCGTCTCGATCAGGGCGCCGTAGAAGGTCTTCATCTGGAACCTGCCGCGCAGGACGACGATGGCGAGCGCCAGCGCCGCACCGATGGCGGAGGCTTCCGTCGCCGTGGCGATGCCGGCAAGCAGGCTGCCGAGGATGCCGAGAATCAGCACCAGCGGCGGCGCCGCCTCAAGCGCCAGCAGCCGCAGCAACTCGCCGCGCCCGACCTTCTCGTCAGGCTCGACGGAGGGCGCGAGATCGGGACGCAGGATGGCGATCAGCGCGACATAGCCGGCATAGAGGAAGCCAAGCAGGATGCCCGGCACCATGGAGCCGGCGAAAAGCTCGCCCACCGATAGCGGCGAATAGCTCGCCATCAGGATGAGCATGATCGACGGCGGGATGAGGATGCCGAGGCAGCCGGACGAGGCGATGACGCCGGTCGTCAGCCGCGGGCTGTAGCCATATTGCAGCATCGGCCGCAGCGCCATGACACCCATGACGGTGATCGAGGCGCCGATGATGCCGGTGGTGGCGGCCAGCAGGATGGAGATGAACACCACCGCCAGCGCCAGGCCACCGCGAATGCCGGACATCAGCAGGCGCAGCGTCTCGAACATTCGGTCCGTGACGCCCGAATCGGACAGGAACCGCGCCATCAGCACGAAGAGCGGAATGGCGATCAGCGTGTAGTTGTCGAGCACGTCGCCGTAGATGCGGTTGACGATGATGCCCAGAAGCATGGGCTTGCCGGCGAGAAGGGTGCCCGCGACCGCGGCACCGCCGAGGACGAAGGCGAGCGGATGCCCCATGAACAGCCCCAGCAGGAGCATGGCGAACATGGCGGCTGCGATGATCTCAGGCGTCATGGCGTGCAGGGTCTTCCCGGTTCAGGACCAGCTTGAGGAATTCGGAGATGCCTTGCAGCAGCAGCAGGCCCGCCGCCACGCACATGGCGATCTTGAGCGGATAGACCGGAAGCTGGATGGAGCCGTAGGTGGTCTCGCCCTGGCTCCACGAGCGCTCGGCGAAGATCCAGGACTGGTCGAAGAAGACCCAGGCGAAGGGAAAGAAGAAGATCGGGTAGCCGGCGGCCTCGACGATGCGCCGCGCACGGGGTTTCAGCGCGGCGGTGATCAGGTCGACCCGTACGTGCGCCTGATGGCGCAGGGCGTAGCCGCCGAGCAGGATGAAATAGAAGCCGAACAATTGCTTCGTCACGTCGAACGCCCAGCGGGTCGGGGCGTTCAGCGCGTAGCGCATGACGACGTCGTAAATGATGATCGCGGCGAAGATGATGGCAAGAACGCTAACGACACGCCCCACCACCTCGTTCAAACCGTCTATGGCACGAAACAGCATGGATCCTCCCTCAACCATTCCGATCATGTCTGGCGCCGTCGCGCGTGACAAGGCCAAGTGTTGAGCTGTGCTGACGTGATGGCAAGTGACGTAACGTTCGTAAAGGCTTGCGGGTGAATAACAAAAATATGAACACGTCGTCAGGTTGCGCTGCCGAACGGCTGTTCGACCTGTGCGCGAGGTGGCGTGCGCGGGGCGTCGGTTCAGGGGCGCTGGGACGTTGCCCGAGGGGCGAAAAGTTCCACCTCGGCACCGAAGCCGGCAAGCGTGTAGCTGCCTTTGGGCAGGAAGGCCGAGGGGGCCGCAGCGGCAACTTCCGAGGTCACCAGAACGGGTGTCGCCAGGTGCTTGGTCATCGCCTCGATGCGCGCGGCGGCGTTCACGGTGCGGCCGATTACCGAGAAGGTCAGCCTGTCGGCGACGCCGATGTTGCCGAACATCACCTCGCCGCAGGTCAGCGCGATGCCGCAATGGAGCGGATACGGGGTCAGGGCGCGGGCCGCTTCGAGCCGGGCGAGGGCGTGTTCCGCCGCCTCGAGGGCGCGCAGGGAGGCTGCATCGAGTCCGTCTTCGTCAATGGGAAAGACGGCCAGGATCGCGTCGCCGATGAAGTCCAGCACATCACCGCCTGCGGCGATCACCGCGCCGGCCGCCGCGTCGAAATAGGCGTTGAGATGGGCGAGATAGGCGTCTTCCGACAGGCTGTCGGCAAGGGCCGTGGAACCGCGCAGGTCCGAATAGAAGATCACGGCGTCCAGCCGTTCGCCGTCGCCGTGGCGAATCGAGCCGGACAGGACACGCCGGCCGGCATGGCGGCCGAGATAGGTCTCGGCGATCGTGTGGGCGATGCGGGTCTGGATCGTGGCCCTTGCGGCGAGCGCGAGGCGGATCTGAAGATAGTCGATCTGGTCGATCGTCCGGGTATCGAAGCCCCCCGGCGCGCGCGTCGCCCAGCTCACCATCATGCCCGTTGGGCCGACCTCGCTGGTGGTGGGCAGGTCAAAGGGCGTTCGCAGGATGATGTAGTCGGTGTAGCCCTCGTCGCGCAGGCGGCGCAGCATGGGGAAGCCGGGATCCGAGTTGCCCGAGGCGAGTTGGCGACGCAGCCTGTCCTCACCGGTCATCAGCATGGCGCGGATGGGGCTTTGCAGCCAGTCCTCCTCGTCTTCCCGGTCATGCGGGTACTGCTCGAAGAGGGCGTCCTCGCCGGCCACCCACAGCACCGCCTCGGCATTGACCAGCGGGTGCAGCGTCGACCAGGCCAGATTGGCGCGGGCAATGGGGATGCCGGCCGCGACGAGACGCTCGCAGGTGCCGGAGAACATGGCTGTCATGTCCGGGCTGCCGAGGGCCTCGCGGATCAGCCAGTCCTCTATCCGTTCGAGTTCGGGGTTGGTGCGCACTGCAATTGCCTTTCAGACGTCTGCCGGGCGCGCATCAGTTCAATCGGACGCGGGCCGCGATCCTGCGCGCGCCCCGCGTCGCCCCTCGGGCGCGCTCAGGTGAGCGCGCCGTGGCAGTGCTTGTACTTCTTGCCCGATCCGCACGGGCAGGCTTCGTTGCGGCCGACCTTGCCCCACGTCGAGGGGACGTTCGGGTCGCGCGGTCCGCCCGGTGCCGTCCCGGCGGCATTGCCCTCGTCGAACTCGTTCTCGCCGGTGAGCGGGTCGCGGTGTTCGGCGTGCATTTGCGGCAGGTCGCTGTCGGAGGGCAGCGACGGCGCCTCCTCCTGGACGAGCTCCACGCGCATGAGCTGGGCAGTGGTCGCCTGGCGCAGGTTCGCGAGCATCACCTCGAACAGCGTGAAGGCCTCGGTCTTGTACTCCTGCAGCGGATCGCGCTGGGCGTAGCCGCGGAAGCCGACGACCGACCGCAGGTGGTCGAGATTGGCCAGATGCTCGCGCCACAGGTGGTCGAGGGTCTGGAGAAGGACCGCCTTCTCCACCTGGCGCATGATCTGCGGGGAATACTGGCCGACCTTGCGGGCCATGGCCTCGTCGGCCGCCGTCTTGAGGCGCTCGATGACCTCCTCGCCGGCGATGCCTTCCTCCTTGGCCCAGTCGACCACCGGCAGCTCGAGAGCGAGATACTGGCGCACCTCCGCCTCAAGGCCTTCCGTGTCCCACTGCTCGGGATAGGCCCGCTCGGGAATGTGGCGGGCGACCATTTCCTCGATGACATCGTGGCGCATGTCGGTGACGGTTTCGGCCACCGCCTCGCCGTCCATGAGGTCGATGCGCTGCTCGAACACGACCTTGCGCTGGTCGTTCATGACGTCGTCGAACTTCAGCAGGTTCTTGCGGATGTCGAAGTTGCGCGCCTCGACCTTCTGCTGTGCCTTGGCCAGGGCCCGGTTGATCCAGGGATGGACGATCGCCTCGCCATCCTTGAGACCGAGCTTCTGCAGCATGCCTTCCATTCGGTCGGAGCCGAAGATGCGCATCAGATCGTCCTGAAGCGACAGGAAGAACTTGGAATGTCCGGGATCGCCCTGGCGGCCGGAGCGACCGCGCAGCTGGTTGTCGATGCGCCGGCTCTCGTGGCGCTCTGTGCCGATGACATAGAGGCCGCCGGCCTCCTTGGCCATCGTCTTGCGTTCCTCGATGTCGGCGAGGATCGCGGCCTCTTTCTCGGTGCGCTCCGGCCCCTCGGGCATGTCGCCGAGCTCGCGGGCGAAGCGCATCTCGGAGTTGCCGCCGAGCTGGATGTCGGTGCCGCGGCCGGCCATGTTGGTGGCGATGGTCACGGCGCCGGGCAGGCCGGCCTGCGAGATGATCGTCGCTTCCTGCTCGTGGTAGCGGGCGTTGAGCACGGCGAAGATCTTCGCCGTGGTGGCACCACCGGCGGAGAACAACGGCTCGAAGGCGTTCAGATCGTTGACGTCGACCTGCTTGTAGCCGGCCTCCCGCAAGCGGGTGGCGAGCAGTTCCGACTTCTCGATCGAGGTGGTGCCGACGAGCACGGGCTGGCCGCGCGTCTTGCAGTCGTCGATGAGCTCGACGATGGCGTCGTATTTCTCCGCGACCGAGCGATAGACCTCGTCGTCGTCGTCGATGCGGCGGACGGGCAGGTTGGTCGGGATGTCGACGACCTCGAGCCCGTAGATGTTGGCGAACTCCTCGGCCTCGGTGTCGGCGGTGCCGGTCATGCCGGCGAGCTTGTCATAGAGGCGGAAGTAGTTCTGGAAGGTGATCGATGCCAGCGTCTGGTTCTCGGGCTGGATCTGTACCTTCTCCTTGGCCTCCAGCGCCTGGTGCAGGCCCTCGGAGTAGCGTCGGCCCGGCATCATGCGGCCGGTGAACTCGTCGATGATGACGACCTCCCGGTTGCGCACGATGTAGTCCTTGTCACGCTGGAAAAGCTTGTGCGCCTTCAGCGCCTGCTGCAGGTGGTGAACGACGGAGACGTTCTCCAGATCGTAGAGGCCCTCGCCCTTGAGCAGGCCGGCCTCGCGCAGCAGCGTCTCGAGCTTCTCGTTGCCGGCTTCGGTGAAGCTCGCCGAACGCTGCTTCTCGTCCAGCTCGAAGTCGCCCGCCTCGAGCGCCGGGATGAAGGCGTCGATGGTGTTGTAGAACTCGCTGCGGTCCTCGAGCGGGCCGGAGATGATCAGCGGCGTGCGCGCCTCGTCGATGAGGATCGAGTCGACCTCGTCGACGATCGCGAAGTGATGCCCGCGCTGCACCATCGAGCCGCGCTCGTACTTCATGTTGTCGCGCAGGTAGTCGAAGCCGAACTCGTTGTTGGTGCCGTAGGTCACGTCCGCGGCATAGGCCTCGCGGCGCTCCTCGTCGGTCAACCCGTGGACAATGACGCCCGTGGTCAGGCCGAGGAAGCGGTAGATGCGGCCCATCCAGTCGGCGTCGCGCGAGGCGAGATAGTCGTTGACCGTGACGACGTGGACGCCCTTGCCCTCCAGGGCGTTCAGGTAGACGGCGAGCGTGGCGACGAGCGTCTTGCCCTCGCCGGTGCGCATCTCCGAGATCTGGCCCGCGTCGAGAACCATGCCGCCGATGAGCTGAACGTCGTAGTGACGCTGGCCGAGGACGCGGCGCGCCGCCTCCCGGACGGTGGCGAAGGCGGGTTCCAGGAGGGTGTCGAGCTTTTTGCCCGCGCTCAGTTCCTCGCGGAAGACGCGGGTGCGGTCGCGCAGTTCGTCGTCGCTGAGCTTGCGAAGATCGTCCTCCAGCGCGTTGATGGCCGCAACCCGGTTCCGCAGTTGCTTGACGCGACGATCGTTCGCGGTTCCGAAGAGCTTTCTGGCGATTGCGCCGAGGCCGGCCATGTGGCGGTCCTTATCCTTGACTGGGCAGCCGCCCGATAGTCAGCGCAGGCGACGATCCACTGATCATATTGACGATACGGGCGCGTGCCGGCCTCAGATCCGCCGCATTGCGAAGGGAGAGGGACGCACGCTCGACAAAAGGGGTCGGCCGGCCGCACGGCCGGGCCGTTCGACAGATAAGAGGGGGTCCGAAGGTTGTCAACGCCGCGTCTTTTGCGCCAGTGTGCCGGCGACGCGATCCGGGCCCTTCGCGACCTCACCACCCGAGCGGACCGCGATCATGGAGCGGAAGGAGAGAGAATGACATTTCATCTTAGCGCAGCACGCGGCAAGGCCCTGCTTGGCGGCGTCATGACGGCCCTGTTCATCGGCGTCGCGGGCATCGCGCATGCACAGGATCCGGGCGATGCTGTCGCCAAGGTCGGCGACACGACGATCACCGAAGCCGATCTCGCCTTCGCCTCGCGCGACTTCGCCGACCAGCTGCGCCAGGTTCCGCCGACCCAGTGGCGCCCGGTGCTGACCGACGTGATGGTCGACATGCAAGTGATGGCCAATGCGGCGCGCGCGGCCGGCATCGACAAGGAGCCCGACTTCGAGCGTCAGCTCGAATTCCTCAAGACCCGTGCCCTGCGCAACGCCTATCTGGCGCGCGAAGTGGAGCAGAAGGTCACCGAGGCGGACGTCAAGGCTGCCTATGACAAGGAATTCTCCAACTACGTCGGCGAGGAGGAGCGTCATGCGCGCCATATCCTGCTGAAGACCAAGGAGGAGGCCGAGGAGGTCATCAAGGCGCTCAAGGACGGCGGCAACTTCGAGGAACTGGCCAAGGAGAAGTCGACCGGCCCATCGGGTCCCAACGGCGGCGATCTCGGCTATTTCACCAAGGGCCGGATGGTCAAGGAATTCGAGGATGCGGCCTTCAACCTGGAAGTCGGCAAGTTCACCGAAGAGCCGGTGGAGACCCAGTTCGGCTGGCATGTGATCAAGGTCGAGGATGCCCGCAAGCAGGCCGCGCCGGAGCTGGACGCGGTGAGCGAGCGGATCCGTCAGGATCTGCTGCGCGAGCGCTACGCCGCGCTGATGGAAGACCTCAAGGCGAAGACCAAGATCGAGATCATCGCTCCGGCCGAGGACCCGGCCAAGGCGGAAGATGCGACCAAGGCCGGCGAGACGCCCGAAGCGCCCAAGGCCGACTGAGCGGACGGCCCCGGGCCTGCCTTCAGGCTCGCCAGCTTTCCACGAACAGCGAGACGGCCGCCTTCACGGCGGCCGTTTCCATGTCCAGCCGTCCGGTCAGCAGCCGACACCAGGCGAGGCTGATCCCGTTCCTCTACGGTCGGTTCTTTTCCTTCATCCATCCCGAGCGGTGCGTCGCCGGGCGTTAGGACTTGCGTCGCGGCGGGGGTTCGGGCAAGGCTCGCCCGGATCGATTTTCCCCCAGCACTTCAGGAGAGTGCCCGATGTCCAGCGCCGTCTCGCCACTCGCGCCGAAATCCTATCCCGAACTGCCGGAGGTCGGCGGCGTGCGCTTCGCGACCGCGCAGGCCGGCATCAAGTATGCCGGGCGCACGGACGTGCTGATGATGCTCTTTGATGCCGGCGCGGATGTCGCTGGCGTCTTCACCCGCTCGCGCTGCCCCTCGGCTGCCGTCGACTGGTGTCGCGACAGCCTGAAGGGCGGGCGCGCCCGCGCGCTGCTTGTCAACTCCGGCAATGCCAATGCCTTCACCGGCAGGAAGGGCAAGGAAGCGACGGAATTGTCGGCGCGCCTGGCCGCCGCCGCCGCGGGCTGTGCGCCCGGCGAGGTGTTCCTCGCTTCGACCGGCGTCATCGGCGAGCCGCTGCCGGCGGAGCGGTTTTCCGGCGTGGTCGACAGGCTCGCCGGCGCCGCGACGGCCGGAAGCTGGCAGGAGGCGGCCCGGGCGATCATGACCACCGACACCTATCCCAAGGCGGTGAGCCGCCAGGTGAAGGTGGGCGACACGGATGTGGTGCTGAACGGCATCGCCAAGGGAGCGGGCATGATCGCGCCCGACATGGCGACGATGCTGTCCTTCCTGGTCACCGACGCCGCGATTTCGGCACCCGCGCTTCAGGCGCTGCTGTCGGGCACGGTCGGTGACACGTTCAACGCCATCACCATCGATGGTGACACCTCGACCTCCGATACGGTCCTGCTGTTCGCCACCGGGGCTGCCGGTGGGGCGCGCATCGAAAGCGCCGACGATCCGCGGCTGGCCGACTTCAAGGTCGCGCTTGGCGATCTGATGCGCGAACTGGCACAGATGATCGTCAAGGACGGCGAGGGTGCGCGCAAGTTCGTCGAGATTACCGTGACGGGTGCCGAAAGCGACGCGTCGGCGCGGCGTATCGGCTTTTCCATCGCCAATTCGCCACTGGTCAAGACGGCGGTCGCCGGCGAGGACGCCAACTGGGGCCGCATCGTCATGGCCGTCGGCAAGGCAGGCGAGCCGGCCGACCGTGACCGGCTGGCGATCTGGTTCGGCGACGTGCGCGTCGCCGTCGACGGCGAGCGCGACGCGGACTATTCGGAGGCAGCCGCCTCGGCGGTCATGCGCGAGGAGTTCATTCCGGTGCGCGTCGACCTCGGCCTCGGCGAGGGACGCTCGACCGTATGGACCTGCGATCTCACCAAGGAATATGTCGCGATCAACGGCGACTATCGCTCGTGAGCCACGAGACTGCCTGGCCGGGCGGTCTCGTCGCGGCCATCGAGGAGGCGAATGTCAACGCCTTTCCAAGCGCCATGGCGCATTTCGATGGTCGCTGGATGCTGCGTCTTTCGCCGGGAAATCCGGCGCGCCGGGTGAACTCGCTCAACATCTACGACGCATCCGACGATGCGGACGCCGGAGACCGGCTTGCCGCGGCGCAGGCGCTCTTCGCCAGTCATGGCGTGCCCTTCCATTTGCGCCGCACGCCGCTGACGCCTGCGGCGGTGCTCGACCTCTGCGACCGGCGCGGCTGGCCGCAAGCCGGGCGGAGCGACGTCTGGGCGCGGCGGATCGCGGATGCGCCTGCGTGCGGCGTCGTGGCGGCGGATGCAGCGGGCGCGACGATCCAGACAACGGATCTCGCCTCGTGGCTGACGGCCTTCGCCGAGACAGGGGGAACCCGACCCGAGACGGTGACGCCGGTGGCGCTGGAACAACTCGGGTCGGCGCTTTCGCGGGTGGTTTCACCGCGCGTGTGTCTTGTCGCGCGCGATGAGGCGGGGCGTGCCTCGGGCGTTGCGGTGGCGATCGCGGATCGCGGCCTTCTCGGTATCTATGATGTTGCGGTTGCTCCCGGCGCTCGCCGCCAGGGCCTTGGCGCACGGCTGGTCGAGGCCTGCCTCGCAGCCGGCCGGGCGGCCGGCGCGGACACCGCCTGGCTGCAGGTGACGGCGGAGAACGGCCCTGCCCGGGCGCTCTATGCCGGCCTCGGCTTTTCCCATGTCTATGACTATGTCTACCGGCACCCGCCGGCCGGGGACGCGAAACCGGTGCGCTCGCCGGAGGTCGCCTGACTGCGGTTTGCGGTCATGGTGAGCGAAACCTTAGCCAGGCGTGCCGAAACGAAACGGGGTCAACGCATGAAACTTCTGCTCGTCGCGGCTTGCGCGCTTCTTGATGTCGACAACCGGGTGCTCATTGCCCAGCGACCGCAGGGCAAGGCGATGGCCGGCCTGTGGGAATTCCCGGGCGGAAAGGTCGAACCGGGCGAGCGGCCGGAAGAGGCGCTCATCCGAGAACTGGCCGAGGAACTCGGGATCACGGTTAAGAAAGAGTGCCTCGCACCGCTCACATTCGCGAGCCACGCTTATGAGGACTTTCACTTGCTGATGCCACTTTATGTGTGCCGACGATGGTCGGGCACGGTGGCGGGCCGGGAAGGCCAGGCGATCAAATGGGTGAGAGCGGTGAAGCTTCGGGACTATCCGATGCCGCCGGCGGACGAACCTCTCATTCCGCATCTGATCGATCTGGGCTAGACCTGAAATAACGAGAAACCGCCAGCGTGACGCAGTCAGGGACAGGACCGGGTCATGCAGTTTCATCGCGACGCTTCGGGCGGACAGAGCGGGCTTTCGAGCGGGACCGTGCGGACATTCCTGCGCGACGAGAGCGGCGAGACGGCCGTTGAATACACGCTGATCGTGGGGCTCATCTCGCTCGCCATCTTCACCGCGCTCTCCAGCATCGCCACGGTTTTGAACGATGATGTCTTCGGCGTCATCGCCTCGGCGGCTGCGTCGATCTGACCATCATTTCGGATGCGGGCGCGCTCAGGCGTGCGTCCGCGACGTTGCCGCGCCGGGCGCGGCCGCTGCAGGACGCGTCAGTCCTCTTTCCCACCTTTGCCTTTTGTATCGAAAGCCGACAGCGCGTCGGCCAGGCTGACCTTTGCCGAGCCTGGCTTCAGCGGCTTCTGCTGGCTTTCATGCGGCGCCCATCCCGATAGCGAGACGATGTCAAATGTGGCGCGGATGCGTCCGTCGGCGTCCGCGTGCTCATTTGCGTAGATCTCGCCGGCGCGGGCGATGATCGCGCGCGAAAGCGGCGTGCGCGCGCGCTCGGCGAGCATGTTGGTTGCCCCCATGGCCCGCAGGTCGCGGATCAGGGCGAACATGCTGTCGTAGCGCACCGTGACCCGGTCGACGTCGGCGACGGGAAGCGCGAAGCCGGCGCGTTGCAGCAGCGCCCCCAGCCCACGCGTGTCGGCGAAGGGGACGACGCGCGGCGCGGCACCACCGGAGATCTCCAGCTCCGCCCGCATCAGGCAGTCCTTCAGCTCGAACAGCGTGTCGCCGCCAAGCACGCTTGCCAGAAACAGGCCGTCCGGCTTCAGCGACCGGCGGATCTGGATCAGCGCGCCGGGAAGGTCGTTGACCAGATGGAGCGACAGCGCGGAGGCAATGAGGTCGACGCTCGCCTCGGCAAAGGGTGGCAGGGCGTCATCGACGACGAGATCTGCACCGGGAACGTTGGGATCCGCGATGAAGAGATCGGCGCGAAGCGCGCGGCCGATGCGTGGATGTGTCGCGAGAACTCCTGCAAGACGCCCGGTGTGGCCGCCAAGATCGACGGCAGTGGAGAAGTCGCGGGTCACCGCAAGCAACCGGTCGGCCATATCGGCGACCGCGTGGGCGAGCAGGAAGTCCGCTCCCTCGACGGCGCGGCGCAGGGCGCGGGCGCGTCGCTGCGCCAGCAGAGGCCGGTCGAAGAGGTCGGGCCGCGTCGGCGCCGTCGGATCCTGCGAGGCCATGGCGTATCGTTCCCTGGTGGGCTTGCGTCGGGCCGCGCGGTGCGTGCAACCTGATCGCAACCTGTGGTTATGCCGTGCTATCGTCGCCGTGGCGACGGTTCCGCGCCGGTGAACCATGCCGGACGGTCACGGTCAATGGTCAATGGTCAACGGTCATCTGGCGGCAAGGGGAGGCACATGTCCGGGACGGGAGGAGTGGAGAGCGAGAGGGAATGGATCCCCTGCGGCGTTCCCTCCCTGCACGGGGACGATGCGGATCCGATGGCGGCCCTGCACCTGAGCGAAACGCGCGGCGGCGGGCGGGCGCGCGCGCCGTTCTCTCCGGGGCCGGCGCTGGTCCGGTTTGCCGCTGTCGCCTCCCGTGTCGCCGGCGCTGCCTTGCGGCTGGCGCTGCCGCCGACCTGCCTTGCCTGCGACCGGCTCGTCGCTTCCGATCAGGCCCTTTGCGCGAAGTGCTGGAGCGCCATGACCTTTCTCGCGCCGCCCTGGTGCGCGCGGCTCGGGCTGCCCTTCGCCTATGATCTCGGTGAAGGCGCCCTGTCGCCCCGGGCCATTGCCCACCCGCCCGTCTTCGACCGGCTGCGGGCGGTCGCCGCCTATGAGGGGCCTGCGCGGGCGCTGGTGTCGCGGCTCAAGTATCACGACCGCCCGACGGCGGCGCGTATGATGGGGCGGCTGATGGCACTCGCCGGTGCGGAACTCCTGAAGCGGGAAGAGGGGGTGCCGCCGCCGCTGCTGGTGCCGGTGCCGCTGCACCGGTTGCGCCACTGGAGCCGACGCTACAACCAGGCGGCACTGCTGGCCCGCGAAGTGGGCGCGCGCAGCGGCCTCGAGGTGGCGCCGGCGCTGCTTGAGCGCGTGCGCGCGACGAAACGGCAGGTCGGGCTCGATGCAAAGGCGCGGGCGACGAATGTGCGCGGCGCCTTTGCCGTCAGCGCCTCCGGCGTGTTGCGGATCGCGGCGCGGCGGGTGATCCTGGTGGACGATGTCTTCACCACCGGCGCAACGGTACAGGCGGCGACGCGCGCCTTGCTCAGGGCGGGAGCTTCGGGCGTCGATGTGCTGGCCTTCGCCCATGCCGGGGCGGATGCGCCGATCAGCTAGCCGGCGTCGGGGGTTGCGTTTGCCGCGCGGAGATCAATATATCGCCGGCAAGGCAATTTCCGACGTGCCGGCCACTGGCCGAAAAGATGCGCGTCGCACGGATCAGCAAGGGACGACAACACCATGGCGGTCGAGATCTATACGCGTCAGATGTGCGGGTACTGCACGCGGGCGAAGTCGCTTCTCCAGAAGAAGGGCGTCGCGTTTCGCGAGTATGACGCGACCTTCGATCCGCAGATGCGCAAGGAGATGATCCAGCGCACCAAGGGCGCGGCGACCTTTCCGCAGATCTTCATCGGCGATACCCATGTGGGCGGCTGCGACGAACTGATGTCGCTGGAACGTTCCGGCAAGCTCTCAGCGCTGCTGGACGCATAGGACGGGACAACGCGGAGATTGTCATGAGCAAGCTGACAGCCGGACTGGTCCAGATGCGCAGCGGCCGCGACGTGGCGGCGAACATCGCCGACGCGAGTGCTATGATCCGCGCCGCGGCGAGGGACGGGGCGACCTATGTCCAGACGCCGGAGATGACCAATCTGCTGGAGCGCAGCCGCTCCGATCTCTTCGCCAAGATCCGCCCCGAGGCGGAGGATACCTCCGTTGCCGCCTTCGCGGCGCTTGCCGCCGAACTCGGCATTCACCTGCACATCGGCTCGCTGGCGATCCGCGCCGGCGAGGAGAGCGCCGTCAACCGGGCCTTCCTGTTCTCGCCCGAGGGGGCGATCCTGGCGCGCTACGACAAGATCCACATGTTCGACGTCGACCTCGCCAATGGCGAGAGCTGGCGCGAATCAGCCACCTATCGGCCGGGCGGGGAGACGCTTGTCATCGACCTCGCCGGCATGCGGCTTGGCGTGGCGATCTGCTACGACATCCGCTTCCCGGCGATCTTCCGCATGCAGGCGGGCGCCGGGGCGCTGGCACTTTCCGCGCCAGCCGCCTTTACCCGCCAGACAGGTGCGGCGCATTGGCATGTGCTGCAGCGGGCGCGGGCCATCGAAAACGGCGCCTTCGTGCTGTCCGCCGCGCAGGGCGGTGTCCACGAGGACGGGCGCGAGACCTACGGCCACAGCCTCGTCGTCGACCCCTGGGGCAAGGTGGTCGCCGAGATCGACGGGGATGCGCCCGGACATCTTTGCGCCGAGATCGACCTGGAGGCGGCGCTTGCAGCGCGCCAGCGCATTCCGGCGATTGCCAACCAGCGCGACTTCGCGTTGCGGGTCGTCGCCGCGCGAGCGGAGGCGGCCGAGTGATCCGGTTCTCCTTGCGCTGCGACAACGGCCACGGTTTCGAGGGCTGGTTTCGCGGCAACGATGATTTCAACGGCCAGAAGGAGCGCGGCCTCGTTACTTGTCCGGCCTGTGGGTCCGCGGCGGTCGAGAAGGCGCTGATGGCCCCGTCGGTCGCGACCGCGCGCAAGCGCGAGGAGCGGGCCGAACAGCTTTCCCGCGCTCCCATGGCGCAGGCCGGTGCGTCGGTGGATGCGCCCGCGGGGAAAGCACCTGCAGCGCCCGCGGTGTCCCCGAGCGGGCCGCAGGCGGCCGATCTTGCCGCCAGACTGCGGGCGCTCAAGGCGGAGATGCTCGCCAGTGCCGTCGATGTTGGCACGGCCTTTCCGGAGGAAGCGCGCAAGATCCACTACGGCGAGGCGGAGGCGCGGGGCATTTATGGCGCGGCCTCTGGCGAGGAGGTGCGTGAACTCCTCGACGAGGGCATTCAGGTTCTGCCGCTTCCCGTGCTGCCCGAAGACCGCAACTGACGTCTTCCGGGCGTTCTTCCCGATTGCTCGCCGGACCTCGACGCCGGCTCGGGCTCGATTGCTCGCCGCCTCAGGCGATGCGCCGCAGTGCCTGGCGCAAGGCTTCCGGATCCATCGGCGCAAGCTCGCGGTCGATTTCCGCATGGGTCTCGCGCCAGACCGGCAGGGCGGCGATCAGTGCGGCATGTCCCTCTTCCGTCAACGCCAGACGCCGGCTCCTGCGGTCCTTCGGATCGGGCTCGATGGTGAGCAGGCCGCGCCGCTCCAGCGGTTTCAGCGCGGCGGTGAGCGTCGTGCGGTCCATGGCGAGCAGGCGGGCGACCGGAGCCAGCGTCGGCGGTTCGGGCCGGTTCAGCGACATCAGCAGAGAGAACTGGCCGTTGGTCAGACCGAAGGGGCGCAGGACCTCGTCAAACCGCCGTGCGAGCGCGCGTGCGGCACGTTGCGCGTGCAGGCAGAGGCAGTTGTCGCGCACCTCGATCGTGGCGTCGAACGGAAGTTTCTTTGACATGATCTAAATATGTTGATATCAACCTAAAAAGCAATCGAACGCTCGTTAAATCCGGCTCTTTCCAACAGGAAAGTCAGGATCTTGAGGGGCTTTTGCGCGCCAGGGGCGTGGCTGTGACGAGGTTGCTGGGGCGCATTCAGCGTCGGGAGGAGAGGTGAAATGAGGAAGATGATTTTCGTGAACCTGCCGGTCGCCGATCTCGACCGGTCGGTTGCCTTTCACGAAGCCATGGGGGCGGTGAAGGATCCGATGTTCAGCAACGAGACAGCAGCGAAGCTGACCTATTCCGACGAAATCCACCTGATGCTGCTGACCCACGCGCGGTTCGCGGATTTCACTGACAAGGATCGCGTCGACGCGAAGCACCAGGCGCAGGTGTTGATCTGCTTCTCGGCCGAGAGTCGGGGCGAGGTGGACGAACTCGCCGAACGCGCCGGCGCTCGGGGCGGGCGCAAGGATCCGGGGCCGGTGCAGGACTACGGCTTCATGTATGGCCGCAGCTACGAGGACCCGGACGGGCATATCTTCGAGCTGGTCTGGATGGACATGGAGGCCGCGACCGCGGCGATGGGTGCTGCGGGTTGAGGAAAGAGGAGGGATTTGAAATGAGCTATGTGACAGGGGTTGTCATGGCGGTGCCGGAAGCCCGAAAGGAGGCGTTCCGCGCCCACGCGCAGGCGGCGGCAAAGCTGTTTCTCGAATTCGGCGCGACCAGGGTGACGGAGTGCTGGGGCGACGACGTGCCGGAGGGAAAGGTCACCGATTTTCGCGGCGCGGTGAAAGCGGAGGAGGGCGAGGTCGTTGTCTTCAGCTGGATGGAGTTTCCGTCCAGGGAGGTTCGAGATGCGGCCCTCGAGAAGATGATGAGCGATCCGCGCATGGGGGAGATCGGCGAGATGCCATTCGACGGCAAGCGCATGATCTTCGGCGGGTTCGAGGGGCTGGTCGACCTGCGGGCCTGATCAGAAGTCGCGCTGCACGCGCACCAGGGTCACAAACTGGTTGCCGTCGGCAAGGCCGGCGGCGCGATAGTCGACATTGCGGAACTCGCCCTCGAGGCCGATCGCAAGACCTGCGACCGGTCGCCACTCGATGTTGCCGTTTACGCCGATCTGGCGGAAGTCGTAGGCCTGCCCGAGCGCATCGACCTTGTGCCAGCCGCCTTCCAGGTTGGCCGCCCAATGGGCGTTGAACTCGTGGCGGAGGCCGGCGACCAGGTTCCAGGTGGTGGTCAGCTTGGTGCGGGCGCCATCGGTGATCGCATCGGAGATGCGTCCGTCCCAGCTGTCCACCGCATAACGGCTCGCGCCATGGGTGTAGATGGCCTGCAGCATCAGGCGGTCCTTCGGGCCGATCACCGGCAGCTTCACCTCGACGCCCGCGCCAAGCGCGTAGCCGATGCGGGTTTTGCCGGGACCGGCTGCAAACATCACCTGGTGCAGTGCGCCCATCGCCTGTGCGCCACCCCAGTCGCCATCATGCTTGAGCCTGGCGACGATGTCGGGCATGCGCGGCCCACCGGAGGCGATCACGGTGGCTGGTGCGCCGAGCTGGACGAGATTGGTGCGGCGCTTGGAATTGTCCTCAATCGCGAGCGTCGCGCTCAGGCCGTCGGCAAGCTCGCCGGTATAGGAGACCGACCACAGCTTGGTGTTGGAATAGTCGGTGAAGATTGCGCCATAGGCATAACCCGTCCAATAGTCCCAGACGGACTGGGTCTTGCCGATGGTGAAACCGCCAAGCGAGATGAAGGCATGGTCGATGCCGACGGTCGTCGTGGCCGTTGCACCGCTGTCGGCGGTCAGAAACGCTTCCACATAGGTTCGCAGCAGGCCGTATTCCGTGTCACTGCGGCTGTCGAAGCGGGCATAGCCGCGCGCCCGCGTCTGGGTGGAATTGTCGGTGCGGTCATCCCAGGCACTGGCCATGTCGCCGAAGCCCCGCACCCGGTATTCGGCACGCACCCGGCCGCTGATACGCAGGCAGGTCTGGGTTCCAGGCACGTAGAAGAAGCCACTGCCATAGGCGTCGCAGACGCGCACATAGTCGACGGGTTCGACCTGCGTGGGCGAAGCTCCGGCCGCGCCGGCGTTCTCCCCGGCACCGGCCAGGAAAAGGGCTGCAAGGCTCACGGCGATGCTGTGGCGGGTGGTCATGGCAGTTGCTCCTTCTGGCCCTGGAGGGGGAGGGTTCAAGTCTGGCAAGGTGCTGAGACACGCATGTGGCAGCGGGGGACGGTGGCCCCTGGCTCCGTCTGATCGGGTGCGCTGGTCAGCAGTTCAGGAATTCGACAAGCCGGGCGGAGGTCTCGTCCGGTGCCTCGAGCGTCGGCAGATGGCCGCAGTTGGCGATGATCTCGAGCCGGCTGCCGGCGATGCGCTCTTGCATTTCACGCGCGCGTTCCGGCGGGGTCAGCCGGTCGCCATCGCCGACGACGATCATCGTCGGGCAGGTGATCGCCGACAGCCCCGGGCGGGAATCGATCCGGCCCATGATCGCCGCCTGCTGGCGGGCAAAGGCCTCGGCTCCGGTGTCGCGGGCCATGGCGAAGACGGTGGCGCGCAGGCCGGCATCGTTCTCGTGGCGCTCATGCACGAAGAGCGGGAACAGGGCGCCGATCACGTCGTCGAAGCGCCCGGCGGCCGCAAGCGCGACCTGACGCTTGCGGTTTTCCGTCTGTTCGGGCGCATCGGCGCGCGCGGCGGTGTCGAGCAGGACAAGCCTGGCGACCCGCTCCGGCGCCTGGCGCAGGACCTCCATGGCGACATAACCGCCCATGGAAAGCCCGGCGAGGGCAAAGCGGGGCGGGGCGTTTTCGAGCAGGCGCGCGGCGATGGCCGGGATCGTGTCGTCGCTGCGGTGATCGGCCACGTCGATCGTCATGCCATCGGCGGACAGGGCCGCGATCTGCGGGGCGTAGAGCGCCCGGGTGCAAAGCAGGCCCGGGACGAGGACAAGCGGATCCATCGGCATTTTGTCCTTCGGTTCAGGTGCGGTCGCGGCCGAAGAGCATCATGTAGTTGACGTCCATGTCGCGGGAACGGTTCCAGCTGTCGGCCAGCGGATTGAAGCTGACGCCGCAGCGGTCGAGCGGGATCAGGCCAGCCTCGGTCAGCGGACCCTCGATCTCGGCGGGACGCACGAGCTTCTCGTAGGTGTGGGTGCCCTTCGGCAGCCAGCCAAGCACATATTCCGCGCCGACGATGGCCAGCGTATAGGCCTTGAGCGTGCGGTTGATGGTGGCCATGAACATGATGCCGCCGGGCTTCACCAGCTTCGCGCAGGCGGAGAGATAGAGCGGCACGTCGGAGACGTGTTCGACCACCTCCATGTTCAGCACGACATCGAATTGCTCGCCTGCCGCGGCCAGGTCCTCGGCCGTCGTCGCGCGGTAGTCGATGGGGAGGCCGGACTGGGCGGCATGCAGTCGGGCGACCTCGATGTTGGTCGCCGATGCGTCGGCGCCGACGACCTCGGCGCCGAGCCGGGCCATCGGTTCGCACAGGAGGCCTCCGCCGCAGCCGATGTCGAGCAGGCGAAGCCCCTTGAACGCATCGGAGGCGCGGTCGTCGGCGCCGAAACGGGCGCAGACCTGCTCCTTGATGTAGCCGAGACGCACGGGATTGAACTTGTGTAGCGGCCGGAACTTGCCCGCCGGGTCCCACCATTCGGCCGCCATGGCGGAAAAGCGGTCGACTTCCGCCTGATCGATGGTGCTTGCCCGCTCCGTGTCGGTGGCGGGTGCGCTGTCGGTGTTGCTTGTGCTGGCGGGGGTCATGCTGCGGTCCTTATCCTGCCTCGCTGACAGGTCGAACGTCCCGGGGGCTTTGTCAAGCATGGCTGTTGCGATCCCTCGTCGCAATCTGTATGGATTGCGCCGATCCGGGAAGGTGGTTTCCTTGCCGCCTATCCTTCTACAGATGTTCGAGATCTCGCGAAGCACCCCATGGCCCGACTGGTTCTCAAGTTCGGCGGTACGTCCGTCGCAAACCTGGAGCGTATCCGCAACGCGGCGCGCCATGTGAAACGCGAGGTGGAGGCCGGCCACCAGGTGGCCGTCGTCGTCTCGGCGATGGCGGGTGAGACCAACCGGCTCGTCGGCCTGTGCCGCGAGGCCTCGGCGATGCACGACGCGCGCGAGTATGACGCGATCGTTTCCTCCGGCGAGCAGGTGACGAGCGGACTGCTTGCCATCGTGCTTCAGGACATGGGCATCGAGGCGCGTTCCTGGCAGGGCTGGCAGATCGCGCTGAAGACTGATTCCCAGCATGGCGCGGCCCGCATCACCGATGTCGAGTCGGATCTGCTGATCCAGCGGCTGGAGATGGGGCAGGTGGCGGTGGTCGCCGGCTTCCAGGGCGTGGCGCCCGACAACCGCATCGCGACGCTCGGGCGCGGCGGCTCCGACACCAGCGCGGTGGCGCTGGCGGCCGCGATCGGCGCTGACCGCTGCGATATCTACACCGACGTGGACGGGGTCTACACCACCGACCCGCGCATCGTGCCCAAGGCGCGCAGGCTTGACCGCATCGCCTTCGAGGAGATGCTGGAAATGGCCTCGCTCGGCGCCAAGGTGCTGCAGGTGCGCTCGGTCGAGATGGCCATGGTTCATGGTGTGCGCACCTTCGTGCGCTCCAGCTTCGACGACCCGGATGCGCCGCAGCTCGGCGCGGGCGGACTGCCGCCGGGCACTCTCATCTGCGACGAGGACGAGATCGTGGAACAGCAAGTCGTTACCGGGATTGCCTTTGCCAAGGACGAGGCACAGGTGTCCATCCGCAACGTTGCCGACAAGCCGGGCGTGGCCAGCGCCGTGTTCGGCTCGCTGGCCGACGCGAGCATCAACGTCGACATGATCGTCCAGAACATCTCGCCGGACGGGCGCACCACCGACATCACCTTCACGGTGCCGGAAAGCGACTATGATCGCGCCTTCACGGTGCTGCGGGAAAACAAGGATGCGATCGGCTACCAGGCCATCGAGGGCGCGCGCGACGTGGTCAAGGTTTCGGTGATCGGCATCGGCATGCGCTCCCACGCGGGCATCGCCGCGCGCTGTTTCCAGGGGCTGGCGGAGAAGGGCATCAACATCCGCGCGATCACTACATCCGAGATCAAGATCTCGGTTCTCATCGATTCCGCCTATACCGAGCTTGCGGTGCGGACTCTCCATTCGCTATACGATCTGGACGGGTAAGCGGACGGTCGGCCCCATGGCCTTCGTCCCCACCGGGTGCGGCGCTCCTGTCGTGCCCGCGCCCGGGCCGGTGATGCGGAAAGGGCTTGAAGGGTGATGCGGAGCACTCTCGCAGGGCCGCGCGTTCTGCTTCGGCGCCTCCGTGAGGTCATGGCGGAGCCGATCAACGCGCAGGAGCGGCTCGACAAGATTGTCGTGCTGATCGCGGCGAACGTGGTCGCCGAGGTGTGCTCGGTCTATATCCTGCGCGCCGACGGCGTGCTGGAACTCTATGCCACCGAAGGCCTCAACCGCGACGCGGTCCACAAGACCAGCCTCAAGGTGGGCGAGGGTCTCGTTGGCTTGATCGCGACGGACGCCCGCCCGCTCAACCTGCCCAACGCCCAGGCCCATCCCGCCTTCGCCTATCGCCCGGAAACGGGCGAGGAAGCCTATAATTCCTTCCTCGGCGTGCCGATCCTGCGCGCCGGGCGGACGTTGGGCGTGCTCGTCGTCCAGAATCAGTCTCACCGGACCTATTTCGAGGATGAGGTCGAGGCGCTGCAGACCACGGCGATGGTGATCGCCGAAATGGTCGCCGCCGGCGAACTCGAGGCCATCGTCCAGCAGGGCACGAAGCTCGATCTGTCGCGGCCGATGCACTTTCAGGGCGTGGCGCTGTCGGATGGCGTCGGTCTCGGCCACGTGGTGCTGCACGAGCCGCGCGTCGTCGTTACCAACCTTATCGCCGAGGACGCCGGCGTCGAGCTCGAGCGGCTGGAACGGGCGATCAACCGTCTGCGGATCTCGCTCGACGATCTGCTCAATTCCGGCGACATGGCCCCAAGCGGCGAGCACCGCGACGTGCTCGAGGCCTATCGCATGTTCGCCCATGATCGTGGCTGGATCCACAAGATCGAGGAGGCGATCAACAACGGCCTGACGGCCGAGGCCGCCGTGGAGAAGGTCCAGTCGGACACACGGGCGCGCATGATGCGCCAGACCGACCCCTATCTGCGCGAGCGGCTGCATGATCTCGACGATCTCGCCCATCGGCTGATCCGCGAGCTGATGGGCCGCAAGCACGGGCCCGTGCACGATGGCCTGCCGCAGGACGCGGTGATCGTGGCGCGCAACATGGGTGCGGCGGAACTGCTCGACTACGGTCGTGACCGGATTCGCGCCGTGGCGCTCGAGGAGGGCGGGCCGACCAGCCACGTCACCATCGTCGCGCGGGCACTGGGCATTGCCGCCGTCGGTCTGGCCGAGAACCTGGTGAGCCTGGCCGAATCGGGCGATGCGGTGATCGTCGACGGCGAGAGCGGGCAGGTCTATCTGCGCCCGGCCTCCGACATCGAGAATGCCTATGCGGAGAAGGTGCGCTTCCGCGCCCGCCGCCAGGCGCAGTACCGGCGGTTGCGCAACAAGCCGGCGGTGACGCGCGACGGCGTGGAGATGTCGCTTCAGCTCAACGCCGGCTTGCTGGTCGACCTTCCGGCGATGTCGGAGTCGGGCGCATCCGGGGTCGGCCTGTTCCGCACCGAGCTGCAGTTCATGGTCGCCTCGTCCTTTCCGCGGATGAGCGAGCAGACCGACTACTACCGGCAGGTGATCGAGGCGGCTGGCGGGCGGCCCGTGACCTTCCGCACGCTCGATATCGGCGGCGACAAGGTGCTCCCCTATCTGCGGGCGATCCAGGAGGAAAACCCGGCCATGGGCTGGCGGGCGATCCGTTTCGGGCTTGACCGCCCGGGCGTGCTGCGCACCCAGATCCGCGCGTTGCTCCATGCCTCCGCCGGGCGGGACCTGAAGATCATGTTCCCGATGGTCGCTGAGGTGAGCGAGTTCCGCCGTGCGCGCTCCGTTGTCGAACGCGAGATCGCCCATCTCAGGCGGCATGGACACCCGCTGCCCGAGCGGTTGCAGCTCGGCGTGATGATCGAGGTGCCCTCGCTTCTCTTCCAGCTCGATGAACTCTTCGGTCTGGTCGACTTCGCCTCGATCGGCTCGAACGACCTCTTCCAGTTCTTCAACGCGGTTGATCGTGGCAACACCCGGGTCGCCGGGCGCTTCGACACGATGAGCCCGGCCTTTCTCCGGGCGCTCAAGCACATCGTCGACACGGCCGCGCGCCACGACACGCCGGTCACGCTTTGCGGCGAGATCGCCGGCCGGCCGCTCGAGGCGATGGCGTTGGCCGCCCTCGGCTACCGGAATCTCTCCATGTCCGCCTCCGCCCTCGGGCCGGTCAAGGCCATGGTGCGCGGGCTTGACCTTGGCAAGGTGACGGAGCAGGTGCTGCCGCTGGTTGCCGAGCCGGGCGAGCTGGACAGCCTGCGCGAGACCTTGCGCAAGCTGGCGACGGACATCGATATCCCGCTCTAGCGCGCGCCTTCAGGATACGCGGAAGTGCTGCCGCCTGCGGGGCGCCGGGTCCGAGCCGCCGCGTCGGGACATCACGACACCGAAACATCGAAACGCAAGGGACTGCAGCAACGCATGATATCGGCGGACAAACTCGAAGGCCTGTTGTCGCGCGTCGCGGAAATCGAGCACGGGATGACCCAGAACCCGGACGCGGAGACCTATGTCCGGCTGTCGCGCGACTATGCCGAGCTCGAGCCGCTGGCCGCGCGTGTGCGGGCGCTGCTGCAGGCGCAGGAGGAGCTTGCCGGCGTCAAGGCGATGATCGCCGACCCCGAGGCCGATGCGGAGATGCGGGCGCTTGCCGAGGACGAGCGGACAGCGCTCGAGGAGACGGTCGAGGATCTGGCCCAGGCCGTGCGGATCGGCTTCCTGCCGCGCGATTCCGCCGATGCGCGCAACGTCATCCTCGAGGTGCGCGCAGGCACCGGCGGTGACGAGGCGGCGCTGTTCGCCGGCACCCTCTTTCGCATGTACCAGCGCTATGCCCAGCTTCGCGGCTGGAAGGTGGAGATCGTCTCGGCCAGCGAGGGCGAGGTCGGCGGCTTCAAGGAGGTCATCGCCTCGGTCTCGGGCGAGCGCGTCTTCGAGCGGCTCAAGTTCGAGTCGGGCGTGCACCGGGTGCAGCGGGTGCCGGAAACCGAATCCGGTGGGCGCATTCATACCTCCGCCGCCACCGTCGCCGTGCTTCCCCAGGCTGAGGACGTCGATGTCGACATTGCCGACAGCGATCTGCGGATCGACACGTTCCGCGCTTCGGGCGCGGGTGGCCAGCATGTCAACACCACCGATTCAGCGGTGCGCATCACGCATATTCCGACCGGCGTGGTCGTCGCCGTGCAGGACGAGCGCTCGCAGCACAAGAACAAGGCCAAGGCCATGCAGGTGTTGCGCACGCGCATCTTCGACGCCGAGCGGGCGCGGCTCGCCAGCGAGCGTACCGAGGCGCGGCGGTTACAGGTCGGTTCCGGCGACCGGTCGGAGCGGATCCGCACCTATAATTTCCCGCAAGGTCGGCTGACGGACCATCGCATCGGACTGACCCTCTACAAGCTCGAGGAAGTCCTGTCCGGCGAGGCGCTCGACGAGGTGATCGACGCGCTGGTGCTCGATCACCAGGCGACGCTGCTTACCGCCGAGGGCCTGTGACGGTGCCGGCCGCGGCGGAGCCACCGCTTCCCGCGACGCTGGGCGCGGCGGCACGCGCACTGCGTGCCCGGTTCGCGCAGGCCGGTATCGCCGATGCCGCGTTGGAGGCGCGTCTCCTCGTCGCTGCGGCAAGCGAACTCGAGCCTCAGGACGTGGTGCTGGATCCGGATCGAAAGATCGACGCGGCGGCGGGCGCGCGGCTCGCGCGGTTTCTCGACGCCCGGCTTGCGGGCATGCCGGTGGGCCGTATCCTTGGCCAGCGCGAGTTCTGGGGCCTGAGCTTCCGGCTCTCCGCCGACACGCTGGAGCCGCGACCGGACACGGAAACGCTGGTGGAAGCCGCGCTCGAGTGGGTCGACGCGACGGGCGGACGCGCTCGCCGCCTGCGCCTTGCCGACATTGGCACGGGAACCGGTGCGATTGCCGTGGCGCTCCTGCACGAACTGCCGAATGCCGTCGCGCTCGCCTGCGACCTCTCCGCAAACGCGCTTTCGAGTGCGCGCGAAAACGCCCGCTCGCATGGGGTCGGCGACAGGCTTCTCTGCTTTCAGGGTGATTTCGCCGCCGCGCTGGCGCCCGGTCTGGACCTTGTCCTCTCCAATCCGCCCTATATCGCGCTGGGGGAAGCGGAGGCGCTTGCGCGCGAGGTTCGTCTGCACGATCCGGCGCTGGCGCTCTTTGCCGGAGACGACGGCCTCGACGCCTATCGGGCGATCCTGCCGGACGCGGCGCGGGCGCTGTGCCGCAATGGCGCCTTGTTTGTCGAAATCGGCTGGCGCCAGGGCGCGGACGTGAGCGACCTTCTCGTTGCGGCTGGTTTCGAGGAAGTGACGTTGCGTCAAGATCTTGCGGGTAGGGACAGGGTCCTGGGAGGGGTTGGTGTGGCAAAAACACGCCAACCCGCCAGCTTGTGAAAAAGAAGCTTGGAAAAGCGTTCGGAACCGGCTAGTTTCAGCTCGCCGAGGCCCGACGGGGGTGGCATCGTGATCGACGGGTCGGCGGATCGAGGTCTCCTCAGAGATTTTTCGTTTCGGCCGAACACCGCATCGCGCGGCATTTACCGGCCGTCTACGAAGATGCACCGACGACCTTCAGGTCTGGGACTAGCTCGGCACTGGTCTGTTCAAGAAGAACCTTTCAGGATTCCGGAAAGATCGGTGCGATAGCACCGTGCGTATTCCGTACCCAATCGGCTTGTTCCGACCGCGCAACATCGACTCGTTCCGTTGCGTTTCATGGCGCCGGCACCCCTCGGGCGGCCGGACTGTTTTGACTGGCCTACGCCGGTCGCCGTTCGTGAGAGAAAACGGCAGAATGAGACCAGGAAATCAGAACAACAACAAGCGCCTCCGGGGGCGGGGTGGCCGCAAGGGACCGAATCCCCTTTCGCGATCCTATGAGTCCAACGGCCCGGACGTGAAGATCCGCGGCACCGCGCATCACATCGCCGAGAAGTACCAGCAGCTCGCGCGTGACGCGTCCGCCGCCGGTGATCGGGTGATGTCGGAGAACTATTTCCAGCACGCGGAGCACTATCTGCGCATCATCGCCTCGGCACAGCAGAGCATGCACCAGCCGGTGGTTCTGCCGCGCGGCGAGGACGAGCTCGACGAGATGGACGAGCAGGAGGAGCGTTCGGAACGAAGCGAGCGCGCCGAGCGGAGCGAACGCAACGAACGCCGCGACCGGGATCGGGATAGAGACCGTGATCGCGATCGCGACCGGGATGCGTCCGCCGATGCCAAGCCTGTGATGCCGATGGACGCACCGCAGCCTTTCGTCGATGCGATGCCCGTGCTGAACGGCAAGTCCGGACCGGCGGTCGCCAAGGATGACGGCGAGAGCAAGTCCGACGATGCCGCAGGCGATGACGATGCCGGCGGACGCCGCCGGGCGCGTGGCGCCCGGGGTCGTGGAATGCGCCGGACGCGCGCCAGCCTGGGCGATGAGGGTCGTTCCGAGGCCGGTCCGGCCGATGCCGCGGACAGCCCTGCATCGCCAGCCCCCTCCGAGGCAAAGGCCGAGACGGCCGGTGAGCCCTCCGGCGACGAGGGGGAGGTGAAGAAGCCGCGCACCCGTCGTGCGCCGCGGGCCCGCAAGACCGAGAGCCCCGAGGCTCCGGCGGCCAGCGACGCCTGACAAAGAAACATCTTCGGCCCGTTAGCGGGCCGGAGTGCCGGCTGCAGGGCTGGCATGATGCGACATCGAGAAGGGACCGCGCCTGGCGTGGTCCCTTTTTTCGTGCCGAGGCTTGCTTTGCTCTTTTGTTGTCGAAATGCAACACTATATGCAGAGGGCGGCCAAGACAGGGCCGTGCGGGTGCCGGCTCGGGCCCGCAGTCCGAAAAGGCGATCTCGCTTCGGGTGATCGCCGGATCAGGAGGTCACAGAATGAATTTCGAAAAATACACCGAACGCGCCCGCGGCTTTGTTCAGTCCGCGCAGAGCTACGCGCTCGGCCAGTCTCACCAGCAGTTCACGCCGGAACACCTGCTCAAGGTGCTTCTCGACGATCCGGAAGGCATGGCCTCCGGGTTGATCCAGCGCGCTGGCGGTCGTCCCGCCGACATAGCCACGGCCAATGATGCCGCGCTTGCCGCCATGGCCAAGGTCTCCGGCGGCAGCGGTCAGCTCTATCTCGCCCCCGCGCTGGCGCGGGTGTTCGAGCAGGCCGAGAAGATCGCCGAGAAGGCGGGCGACTCGTTTGTCACCGTCGAGCGGCTGCTTCTGGCGCTGGCCATGAGTTCCGACTGCGATGCCGGCAAGGCGCTGGCGCGTGGCGGGCTGACGCCTGCCTCGCTCAACGAGGCGATCAACGCGTTGCGCAAGGGCCGCACCGCCGACAGTGCCACGGCCGAAAACCAGTATGACGCGCTGAAGAAATATAGCCGCGACCTGACCCAGGCAGCGCGCGACGGCAAGCTCGACCCGGTCATCGGCCGGGACGACGAGATCCGGCGCACGATGCAGGTTCTGTCGCGTCGCACCAAGAACAACCCGGTGCTGATCGGCGAGCCGGGCGTCGGCAAGACCGCGATCGCGGAAGGGCTGGCGCTGCGGATCGTCAATGGCGACGTCCCGGAGAGCCTGCGCGACAAGAAGTTGCTTGCGCTCGACATGGGGTCGCTGATCGCCGGCGCGAAATATCGCGGTGAGTTCGAGGAGCGGCTGAAGGCCGTTCTTTCCGAAGTCGAATCGGCGGCGGGCGGCATCATCCTCTTCATCGACGAGATGCACACGCTGGTCGGCGCCGGCAAGGCGGACGGGGCAATGGATGCCTCCAACCTGCTGAAGCCCGCACTGGCGCGCGGCGAGTTGCACTGCGTCGGTGCCACCACGCTCGACGAGTACCGCAAGCATGTGGAGAAGGACGCGGCGTTGGCCCGTCGCTTCCAGCCGATCTTCGTGTCCGAGCCGACGGTGGAGGACACGATCTCGATCCTGCGCGGCCTGAAGGAGAAGTACGAGCTGCACCATGGCGTGCGGATCACGGATTCGGCCGTTGTCGCGGCGGCGACCCTGTCCAACCGCTACATCACCGACCGTTTCCTGCCCGACAAGGCCATCGATCTGGTGGACGAGGCGGCAAGCCGACTGCGGATGCAGGTCGACAGCAAGCCGGAGGAACTCGACGAACTCGACCGGCGCATCATCCAGCTGAAGATCGAGCGCGAGGCGCTGAAGAAGGAGACCGACGCGGCCGCCCGTGACCGGCTGGAGCGGCTCGAGGGTGAGCTTGCCGGGCTTGAGGAAGAGTCCGACGCGCTCACCGCCCGCTGGCAGGGCGAGAAGGAGAAGCTCTCCTCCGAGCAGAAGCTGAAGGAACAGCTCGAGGCCGCGCGCATCGACCTGGAGAAGGCGCAGCGTACCGGCGATCTGGCTAAGGCCGGGGAGCTCGCCTATGGCGTCATCCCGGATCTGGAGCGGAAGCTTGCCGAGGCCGATGCGAAGGAAGCCGTCGCGGGCGCCATGGTCGAGGAGGCGGTGACCACTGACCACATCGCCCAGGTGGTGTCGCGTTGGACCGGTATTCCGGTCGACAAGATGCTCGAGGGCCAGCGCGACAAGCTGCTGCGCATGGAGGATGAACTGGCCCGCCGCGTGGTCGGCCAGGAAGAGGCCGTGCACGCCATCTCGACCGCCGTGCGGCGCGCCCGCGCCGGCCTGCAGGACCCGAACCGGCCGATCGGCTCGTTCCTGTTCCTCGGTCCGACCGGCGTCGGCAAGACGGAGCTCACCAAGGCGCTGGCGTCGTTCCTCTTTGACGACGAAACCGCGATGGTGCGTCTCGACATGTCGGAATACATGGAGAAGCACTCCGTCTCCCGGCTGATCGGCGCGCCTCCGGGCTACGTTGGTTACGAGGAGGGCGGCGCGCTCACCGAGGCCGTGCGCCGTCGGCCCTATCAGGTCGTCCTCTTCGACGAGATCGAGAAGGCCCATGGCGATGTCTTCAACGTGCTTTTGCAGGTGCTTGATGACGGTCGTCTGACGGATGGCCAGGGGCGGACGGTCGACTTCCGCAACACTCTGATCATCCTGACCTCGAACCTGGGCTCGGAATATCTTGTCGCCCAGCCGGACGGCGAGGATTCCTCGGCGGTTCGCGATCAGGTGATGGCGGTGGTTCGCTCGGCCTTCCGGCCGGAGTTCCTGAACCGGCTTGACGACCAGATCCTGTTCCATCGGCTGCAGCGCTCGCAGATGGCGGCCATCGTCGACATCCAGCTCAAGCGGCTGCAGGGACTGCTGGTCGACCGCAAGATCGAGCTCGCGCTCGATGACAGCGCGCGCGGCTGGCTGGCGGATCGCGGTTACGATCCGGCATATGGCGCGCGTCCGCTGAAGCGGGTGATCCAGCGTCAGGTGCAGGACCCGCTGGCCGAGCTCATCCTGGCCGGGAAGGTCACCGACGGGGCGCTGGTGGAAGTGTCCGCCGGCTCCGACCGCCTGCTCTTCACCGTTGCGGGCGAAAAGGTCGCCGCTGCCTGAGGCAGAGCGCGGCCCTGGCTGCATAAAAGAAAACCCCGGACGGTCACCCGTCCGGGGTTTTTCGTTTTCGCGGAGCCGCGCGGGCGGTGCCGGCGGTCTATTTCTCTCCGAGCGAGGCCACGCGGGCGGTGCCGGCGGTCTATTTCTCTCCGAGCGAGGCCACGCGGGAGGGGCCGGTCGCCCGCTCGATCAGGGTGTCGATACGCGAACGCTCGCGGTTGAAGGCCTCGAGCATCTCTCCGTCGAGGGTGCGTCCGCGCGGTAGGCGGATACGCATGGGATCGACGAAGCGGCCATTGACCTTGACCTCGTAGTGGAGATGGGCGCCCGTCGACAGGCCGCTCGAACCGACGCGGCCGATCACCTGGCCCTGGCGGACGCGGACACCGTCGCGAATTCCGTCGGCGAAGCTCGACTGGTGGCTGTAGGTGGTCGTGTAGCCGTTGGCGTGCTGGATTTCGGTATGGCGGCCGTAGCCGGACATCCAGTCCGCGCGGACGATCACACCATCGCCGGCGGCCATGATCGCCGTGCCGCGCGGGGCCGACCAGTCGACGCCGTTGTGCGGGCGCATGACGCCAACGATCGGGTGGCGGCGCAGGCCGAAGCCGGAGCTGAACCGGCCGCCGGCGACCGGCTTGCGCATCAGGAACTTCTTCGCGCTCTTGCCGGTCTCGTCATAGAAATCGACGGACGTGTCGTCGGGCGTGCGGAAACGGTAGAAGCGGCGTGTGGTGCCGCCGGTCGTCAGCGCCGTATAGAGGATCTCGGCGGGTGCTTCCGCATCGTCCTGTTCGAGGCTGTAGAAGATCTCCAGCGTGTCGCCTGGCTTGACCCGCGCCTTGAAGTCAACGTCGAAGGAAAAGATCCGGACCAGGTCGGCGATGAGCTCTGGCTTGACGTCCTGCTCCAGCGCGGTCTGATACAGGCTGTCGTAGAGCGTCGGGGTGGTTCCTGCGTAGCCAACCCGATCTGCCTCTGCGAACGCATCGGCCAGGAAGGTGTCCGGCGCCTCGGCCGGGATGAAGTCGCCGGTGTCCGACCGGGCGACGGTCGCCTGATGCTCGGTGTCGGTATAGAGGCTGATGCGCTGCGGCTGCATGCGCTCGCTGTCGTCGCGCGCCGGGGCCAGCGCGATGCGCACGCGCTGGCCGGGCTCGATCTTTTCGATGCCGAACTCGCGGGCGAAGGCATCGGAAATGGCGTTGGCCTCGCTCTCGCTGGCGGAATTGTCGAGAAGGGTCTCCGCGAGCGTCAGCTCTCCGGTAACCGGAACGATTTTCTCCTCCATGCCGGCAAAGCCTTCCGGCGTGTCGTTCTTGGAGACGAAGGAGACATTTTCCGGCGTGATGCGCACCGACAGGCGTGACAGATCCGGCTGCTGAGCCAGGTTGAAATCGAAGCGACCGGGATCGATGACCGGTCCGGCTGCCGCGTCGATGGCATTGCCGGACAGGAAGCGCGCGGACTGGCGCACGAACTGCTCGATCTCGAGCTCCTGATAACCGGCGTCGGTGACGGCATCGGGATCGTCATAGGGAAAATCACGGGAGCTGATCGTCACCTCGCCCTCGACACGGGCATCATAGACCGCGTCGCTGGCGGCGCGGGCCGGGATGATCGTGTTGTCGGAGAAGAGCTTCAGCGGGTTGAAGGGCGGGATCTCCTCCGCCTCCTCGCGCGACTGACGGGTCGCCAGCGTTGCGGTGATGAAGGCATAGGGACGAACCTTGATGTGGTCGCGTCCGTCGAGGCGGTGCACTGTGGAGACGGGGATCACCTGGCGGGAGGAATATTGCGCCGCCGCGCGCGTGACCCGGTCTCCCTTTGCCGAGCCGAGGCCAAGCGGGCGCAGGACGGTTCCGCTGCCCGGCTCGCCGCGCGCGGGGGCGGCGGCAACCTGGTACTGGCCGTCGAGCGCGGCGAAGAGAGCGCCGCCCATCAGCGTCACCGACGTGAAGCCGGTCAGGATCGACCCAGTCAGCCAGCGAAGGCTGACCCGCCGTCTGTCGGGAAGTTGCGCGCGCCCATCATAGACCATGAGGGGCGGTTCATCGCCCAGATCCACGTCGTCGCGTCCGTGCGGTTGTCCGCCTAGATGCATGTCACCCTGCTGTCCCTGCAAACCTGCTTCCGAAGAACCGCCCCTGGTCCTGCCGGTAGCCGCCGAGCCCTGCGCGAAACGCTTGCCCGGTCACCTCGTTGTCGCCGACCTTGTGGTGCGCGCCGGGCGGCCGCCAGGTTTGCGAACCGGCCGGAAGAACCAGCCTGTTCGCAAACCCGACTGTCGCGACGCGGGAAGCGCACGGGTGTCGGTCATCGATCCTGGCGAGCGCACCGATCCGGCCCTTCCGAATGCAGGTGCGCGCGCGAGCTATACTAGGGGCCACGAAGGACAGGAGCAATCCGGCGTATTTGTGGCGCGAGGCGGGAAGGGAGCCGTATGGACGCCGTCCCGGCCTCGCGCCACTGCAGGAGGCGCTGCGTTGTGAGAGGGGGGGAGCAGCCCGAGGGGAATGTCACGCCACTCTGGCGGGCAAGGATCGTGGGGAGGGGGCTCGGCAAAGGGGGTATTGGCCATCTGAGCGCGCGAAAGCGACTGGGTTTGGCGGGCGTGTCGGGGCAGGGGGTTGAGACTTTAGGTTTTGGCTTTGACGCTTGGATGACGTTTTGGGGTTTGTGTTTGAGTGATTTTGGGGGTGGGGCTATCGGGCTTGTTTTGTTGGAGGGATTTTGGTTTTGCGC